>NZ_JBWKNS010000005.1:0-444497 GCF_059415685.1 Sphingopyxis sp. GW821-FHT10B01
CATGTCGAGACACTCGGGGCGGTGACCAAGCTCGTCCTCGATAAGGTCGCGTCGATCGGCGTGACAGGGCCGCTCGACGGGCCGATTGCGGGGGTCGAGCGCATTTCGATCGGGCATGTACCGATGATTCCGGTTGCGGCGCCGCAGCATCCACTGGCGCTTGCGGGCCGCAACGCGCCGGGCGCCGGACGCGAGCATATCCAGCTTGTCCTCACCGACCGTTCGCCATTGACCGAGGGGCGCGATTTCGCGGTGGTGAGCAGCCGGACGTGGCGCCTCGCCGATCTCGGCTCGAAGCATATGCTGCTGAAGGCGGGGATCGGCTGGGGTAACATGCCGGTGCCGATGATCGAGGACGATCTGAAGGCAGGGCGGCTGGTGGCGCTCGATCTCCCCGATAGCATCGGCGGCGATTATGCGCTCGCCGCGATCTATCGCGCCGACACGCCACCGGGGCCAGCGGCGTCGTGGCTCATCCAGCGGTTCGAGGAACAGGCTAGGGCCGAAGCGGTAGCGTAAGGGGAAACGCGGACGGTGAAGGGCGCGCCTATGGCTTTATGGCGCGCCGGAAAGGTGTCAGGATCAGCGCAGAGACCGGAGAGCCAGATGTTCCGATCCAGATAGACTCGATGGCGGCTGCGGGTTGTGTCGCCTGACCCGGGTTGCCCCCCGAGTATCCAGCAGGACGGACAGCCATTTCATGAGGCGCGATCCTCGCCAAGCCCGAGGAAGGGCAGGAGCGTGATGGCTATCATCGACGTCAGCAGCCCCGCTATCGGCGGATCGCCGAACTCGGCCGAGAGCCGGAGGTAGACGAAGGCCGCGGCGCCGAGTGCTGCACCGATGTAAAATAGCATTGCAACGACGGCGGAGAGGCCTGGTTTCGGCGTGACAGGCGTACGCGAGGACGCGCGCGATCCCGGGGCGGTAGACCGAAACGCATGATCGGTTTTGTGGGCATGGAACATATTTCTCTCCTTTCCGGATTATTCGCGGATGGCCTGAGATTAGTGGAAGGGGGGCACCTCGGCGAGGCGCCCCCCTTCGGTCATCGGCGACGGGCGTCGAGGCTGAAGCGGCCGGCGCCGAAGGCAACGATCTGCAACAGGCCACCGGCCATCGCGATATTTTTGAAGAAGTGGATGAACTGGTTCTGGTCGACGAGGTCGGCATGGAAAGCGAGCGCGGCGACCACCGAGAAAAGCGCCATGGCGGCGGCAACGAGGCGGACGCGATAGCCGGCGATCAACGCAATGCTACCGACCACCTCGACGAGGATGGCGAGGGCGAAGCCGAGCGTGGCCAACGGCAGGCCCGTCGAGGCGATCATGTCGATCGTCGGTCCCGGAGCGGTCAGCTTGGTGACGCCCGAGAGAAGAAAGAGGGGGGCAATCAGGAAACGGCCGGCGAGCGACGCATAGTCGGCAAGTGCGGCGGTGCTGTTGGTGTTGATGTTGGCCCGGTCGAACGAGGCAGCAACGGTAGCGGTTTGCGTCATTGGGATAGTCCTTCTGAAGCGGCACGCCACCATGGAGCGCCGCATGGCCAATAATTGCCATCGCTCCGGTTGTTGAAACAGCCGAATAAGATCGACAGATAGGTTCGATAAATTCGAACATCTGGAGCGATCCGCGATCCGACGCGAAAGCACCGGATTCCGTTTTGGGAATCCGGTGCTGTTCTGTGGCCTTGTGTAAAGGGCCTATTCGGCGCCCTTGGCGGCATCTTCGATGATGCTGGCGACGGCTTGGGGCTGCGATACATAGAGCGAGTGGCTGGCGGCGACCTCCTTGACGGTCGAACCGGCGCGAGCGGCCATCATGCGCTGGGCGGGCGGCGGGATCATCTTGTCGTCGTTGGCGACGAGGTACCAGCTCTTCTTCGTGCGCCACGCCGGGGCGGTGACAGCACCGGCGAGGGCATTGACACCCCAGGGGCGTTGCGACGCGGCCATGAAGGCGGCGAGGCCGGGTTCGACGTCGGCGGCGAAGCTTTCGGCGAACTTGACGCGGTCGAGGAAGAGATAGCCGTCGACCGGAGGAAGGATCGGCGGAACCGGCGCACCGGGGACGGGGTTGGCGATCAGCGAGCCGACCGACTCCCCCTTATCGGGAGCAAAGGCGGCAATGTAGACGACGCCCGCGACCTTCGGATCGGTGCCGGCTTCGGACACGACCACGCCGCCATAGCTGTGGCCGACGAGGATCACTCGGCCGTCGGCGGCGGCGATCGCGCGCTTGGTGACCGCGACATCATCTTCGAGCGAGTTGGTCGGGTTCTGGACGACGGTCACCTTGTAACCGTCCTTGCTGAGCAGCTTGTAGACGTCGGCCCAGCACGAACCGTCAACGAAGCCGCCGTGGACGAGGACGACCGATTTGATGGGCGCCGCATTCTTGGCAGCGACAGCGGGAGCGGCAGCCAGGGTGAGCGAGGCGGCAGCGGCGGCGAGGATCTTCTTGGTCATGGCATATCTCCTATCTTGTGTTGCGCGATAATCATTATCGCAATAATAGTTATTAGGACTGGACTTTCCATATTGTCAAAGATAAAATTTATCGTGATAAATGATATTTCAGTATGATATTGATTTGAAAGGAATGTTTTTGTGTCCGGACCCGAAGGTAAGCCGCTGCCGCTTGACGCGCAGCTCTGTTTTTCGCTCTATTCGACGACGATCGCGGTCAATCGACTCTATAAACCGATGCTCGACTCGATGGGCGTGACCTACACGCAATATTTGGTGCTGAGCAGTCTTGCGGAGCGTGACGGGATGACGATCGGAGCGATTGCCGAACGCCTCGCGCTCGAACCGAGCACGATCACACCGCTGGTCAAGCGGCTCGAAGCCGCCGACCTTGTCGCGCGCAAACGCAACGCCGCCGACGAGCGGCAGGTGCATGTTCACCTCACCGGCAAGGGCAGGGCGCTCTACGAAGGCGCCGGTTGCCTGACCGACGCGCTCCTCGCCAATTCGAAGCTGACGGTGCCCGAGATGATCGCGTTCAACGAGCAGGTGCAGCGGTTGCGCTCGGCCCTGACCGAATAGCTCTGCAATAGAGTAAGTGGTCGGGCATTTTGGAAGCTATCGACGCCCGCTGCAATTCAAGAGCGCACGGGCGGCTTTCAATCCTGTGCAGCAATAACCGGCCGCGTATTTGGAGAGGCTCAATGATGAACGGAAGTTGGGGCGGCGCGTGACTAACCGCGCCGCCCTGACGATGTATCCACTAACCATCGCCCCCTGCCGACGTCTGGACATCTGTTCGAGATGCCCACTCCCCGGAAGCCGATAATGAGGGGCGCCTAGATTGCCGGTGCCTCGAAGAATTGTATCGAAACGCCAAATCCCGACATTGAGCCGGATTCGCTTGCTTCCTTCGAGGCTTGGCAACGCAAAATGATTGCATCTTGACGTCAGGCGAAACGGCCGGCGCGAACCTGCCGGCGTCGGTTATGGGCTTGCGGGCACCATGAGTGCATGCGCTATCCGTGCATGCGCTAGAATGGCAGATGCGTTGATGTCATCGATCGGATCTTTCCTTTGCTTCGTCCGCCGGCCTTGGGCCGCCCATGACGGGGTAGGGAATGAAAGGACGTCCCTCGTCGTGCGCGCGCTGCTTCATCGGATTGTCGGGCACCATGTCGTCGAGGCGATCTAGACGGTTGGGTTCGACCAGCCACTGGTCGGGGAAGGGGGCCGCGCCGGTTCCATCGCGATTGCGGCGCACGCTGCCCCGCGCATAGCGCGCGGTGAAGGGAATGGCGTGCACGCCGGCGCGGTTCGCAAGCCCCTTGTAGAGCGCGGCGCGCAGCGCGACCTTGCGATCGAGGTAGGCAGGATCGTCGATCAGATTGTGCATCTCGTCGGGGTCCTTCGAGAGATCGTATAACTCTTCGGTGTCATAGATGCCGTAATATTGGATATATTTGACCCGGTCGCGCTCGATCGCGAACGTCCCCGGCGTCATCGGGAACTGCCAGTCCCAATAATATTCGTAGACGAAGTCGCTCGGCTTGCGCACAGGCCGCTGTTTCTTTGCGACACCGTCCATGGTTACGGGGATATGGCACCAACTCTCGTCCGGTGATGACCGGCCCGTACACCGAAGCCAACCGCAGTCGCTGGCACGGTTCCGCTGCCCGGTGATGATCGGGGTACGCGCCATGGCACCGCGGCGTGAGGACAAATCTGCTAACGGGTTCTCACTTGCGAATATTTCATCGCAATCGGCCAACCGAAAGGGGCGTTCGACTATGTTCCAGCCATCCGTTTCGCGATGGCAAGCGACTGGCGGATGAGCGGCATGCGGCGGCGTTCGGTGCGGACCGCAAGATAGCCATTGACCTCGATCAGCGACGATATCGTGTCGAGCGGCACGACGCGGATCCGGCTATCGGGCGGGCATTCCTTTTCGAACATCAGGCTCATACCGAGGCCCTGCGCGACCGCTTCGCGGATCATCTCGCGCGTGTGAAGTTCCATCGTCTGCCCCGGTGTGACCTCGGCGTCTGCGAGCAGCCGGTTCATTGCCGCGAGCGTGCGCGAAGTCGCTTCGCGGACGAAGATGACCTCCTCGCCGAGGCGTTCCAGCGGAAGGACCTTGGCGCCATCGTCGGGCCAACTCGCGGGCAGGATTGCGACCAGCCGGTCGCGATAGAGCGGCGCATAGCTATAGTCGTTGTGGATCGGGGGGTCGCAAACGATCGCGATATCGATCTGCGCCTTCACCAATAGTTCGTTGGTCTGGATCGCATTGGCAATCGTCACGCGGAACTGCGCGTTCGGCACCTCGGCCTTGAACGCGGTCAGGAATTCGGCGGCATAGGGCGGCGAGTCGGTGCCGAGGCGAAGGAGCGCGCCACTGTCGACGTCGTCCTCGCCAAGCAAGGCGCCGATTTCGTCGGCGACGCCGAACAATTGCTCCGCCTTTTCGTAAAGCGCGCGGCCAGCGGTGGTCAGCGTCAGCGGCGGGCGTGAACCCTCGATCAGCTTGACCTTGTAGCGTTCTTCCAAGGCCTTGAGCTGTTTCGACAGCGTCGGCTGCGAAATGTTGAGCCGCCGCGCCGCCTTGCTGACGCTGCGCTCGCTCGCCACCGCATAAAAGGACCGCAGGTGAAGGAAATTGACGCTCAAACCCGTCTCCTGACGCGCCCATGGATCGCGCGTCTATGGTTGCCATGCCCCGGATGCATTGGCCGCGCCGGACGATCCGGCGCAAAACGCCTGTGACGCAGGATTGTTACAAGTTGGTCACAGACGGGCAGGATGGAAATGAGCAGGGGTTTCGACGTCGCGGTGGTGGGGCGGGGCATTGTCGGCCTTGCCCATGCGCTGGCCGCGGCACGCAGCGGCAAGCGGGTCGTGGTGATCGACCGCCATGCCCGCGCAACGGGCGCGAGCATCCGCAATTTCGGGTTCGTGACCGTGAGCGGGCAGGAGCGCCGCGACATGTGGCCGCTCGCGCGCCGCGCCCGGGACGTCTGGGCCGAGGTGGCGCCGCGCGCGGGGATCGCGATCGAACAGACGGGCTTGGTCCTGCCGGTCCGCCGTGCCGCGGCGGCGGTGGTGCTCGAAGCCTTCATGCGAACTGAAATGGGTGAGGGTTGCGCCTTGCTCACCGACGCCGAACTGCGCACGCTCGATCCCCAAACGCCTTTCACGCGCTGCGAGGCGGCGCTCGTCAGCCCGCACGAACTGCGCGTCGAGGCACGCGACGCCGTTCCGAAGATCGCCGCCTGGCTCGAAGCCGAGCATGGTGTGACCTTTGCACCGCCAACGACGGTGACGCATTGCGAGGCGGGCTATGTCGTCACCAGCGCGGGCGAATATCGCGCCGGAGCAATCTTCGTCTGCCCCGGCGACGATCTCAATGCGCTCTTTCCCGACGTGATGGCCGAACATCGGGTGACGCGCTGCAAGCTGCAGATGCTGCGGCTCGCGGCACCCGGCTATCGCCTCGCGCGTCCGGTGATGAGCGACCTCGGCCTCGCGCGCTACGAAGGCTATAGCGCGCTGCCCGAAGCCGCTGCGCTGACCGGACAGCTTCGCGCCGAGCAGGGCGCTGAACTCGATGCGGGCGTGCATCTGATCGCCGTGCAATCGGCCGACGGCTCGCTCGTCGTCGGTGACAGCCATGATTATGGCGACGCGCCCGATCCCTTTCACCACGAACATATCGACGCGCTGATGCTCGGCGAATTTGCCGCCGTGCTCGGTGCGCCGCCGCCGGTCATCGAGCGCTGGATCGGCGTCTATGCCTCGGCGCCCGCGCGCAACTGGTTCAGCCGCGAAACGGCTCCCGGCGTTCATGTCACGGTCGTGACATCGGGCGCGGGCATGTCGACTGCCTTCGCGATCGGCGAACGCGTGGTCGGTGCGGCGCTGAATACCCCGATCAAGGAGATTGCATGATGTCCCCCATAGTTGCGGTGCTGTTCGACTGGGCGGGCACAATGATCGATTTCGGATCGCGCGCGCCTGTGATCGCGATGGCAAAAGTGTTTGAAGGGGTGGGCGTGCCCGCCGATGAGGCGACCATCCGCCGTTATATGGGGATGGCCAAGCGCGAGCATGTCGTCGCGATCCTGAGCGAGGCCGCGATGACCGATCGCTGGCTCGCGGCCAAGGGGCAGGACTGGAGCGAAGCTGACATTGACGCGCTGATGGCCGAGCTCGAGCCCGCGATGCAGGCGAGCGCATCGGCTTGCCGTGAGCTCATTCCCGGCGCGGCCGAGGGGGCGGCGATGCTGGCCGCGAAGGGCATCAAGACCGGATCGACCACCGGTTACACGCGCACGATGGTGGCCGACATCATTCCCGCCGCGGCGGCGCAGGGCTATGCGCCCGCGGTGATCGTCTGTGCGGGTGAGGCTGCGCAGGGCCGCCCGGCGCCGCTGATGCTGTGGCAGGCGATGGGCGCCATCGGTGCATGGCCCGCTGCGCGCTGCGTCGCGGTCGACGATGCGCCGGTCGGCATTACGGCAGGGCGCAACGCCGGGACGTGGACGATCGGTGTCGCCGGATCGGGCAATGGCGTCGGGCTGACGCACGCCGATTTCGCCGCGCTGTCCGCCGACGATCGTTTGGCACGCATGACGCCGGTGATCGGCGAGTTCGCCGCCGCGGGCGCCGACTTCGTGATCGAAAGCGTCGCCGACCTGTCGCTCGCGATCGATGCGATCGAGGCGGCGCTGACGAAGGGCGAACTGCCCGGTGCCGCGCCCGCCCGCACCCTGATCGGCCTGCCTGCATGACGGCCCTGGCGGCAGACGGGGCGGTGATGGCCATACGCGCGACCTTGCGCGACCGTCTGTCGCGTGCGCACCCCGCGCTGTTCGCGCTTTATGGGGGGCTCGCCGCCTTTGCCGCCTATTTTTCGATGTATGCCTTTCGCAAGCCCTTCACCGCGGCGACCTATGCCGATGTGCCGGGCTGGGCGGGGATGGTCGATTTCAAGACCGCGCTCGTGATCGCGCAGGTCGCGGGCTACGCGCTCTCGAAGTTCATCGGCGTCAAGGTCGTGTCCGAGATGACCGCGTCGCGGCGCGGGCTGGCGATCATCGCGCTTGTCGCTTTTTCGTGGGCGGCGCTGCTGCTCTTCGCTGTCGTGCCGCCGGCGTGGAAGGTCGGGGCGCTGTTCCTCAACGGGCTGCCGCTCGGGATGATCTGGGGGCTCGTCTTCGGCTATGTCGAGGGGCGGCGGACGAGCGAGATACTCGCCGCGATCCTCTGCGCGAGCTTCATCGTCTCGTCGGGGATGGTCAAATCGGTCGGGCTCTGGCTGATGACCGGCTTTCATGTCGGCGAATATTGGATGCCCGCGGCGACGGGGCTGATCTTCTTTCCGCTGCTCGTCGTCGCGGTGATTGGATTGGCGCAGCTGCCGCCGCCGACCGCCAAGGAGCAGGCCGAACGCATGGCGCGTCCGCCGATGCCCGCCGCCGCACGGCGCGCTTTCCTGCGCGACTATGGCCCCGGCGTTGCCTTCCTCGTCCTCGCCTATGTGCTCTTCACCGCGATCCGCGACTTCCGCGACAATTTCGCCGCCGAGCTCTGGGCCGACCTTGGCTATGCCGGGGTGTCGGGCGTGTTCACCGCCAGCGAGGCGCCGATCGCGGTCGCGACGCTCGTCATCCTCGGCAGCCTCGCCCTGATCCGCGACAATGTTCGCGCGTTGATGGTCGTCCACGCGATCGTGCTTGCGGGTGCCGCGCTGATCGGCCTGTCGACCTTCGCCTTCCAGCAGGGGTGGCTATCGCCGCTCGCTTGGATGATCCTGTCGGGCCTCGGCCTCTATCTCGGCTACACGCCGTTCAACGCGATGCTGTTCGACCGGTTGGTCGCGGCAACGCGGCGCGCGGGGACTGCGGGTTTCCTCATCTACGTCGCCGACGCCTCGGGCTATGCGGGGAGCGTCGCCCTGATGCTGCTGCGCAATATTCCCGGCGTGGCGCTCGACTGGTTGAGCTTCTTCATTGCGCTTGCCTACGCGGGCGCGGCGATGTGCCTCGTCATGGGCACAGCATCGGCGCTCTATTTTCGGAAGAAGTTGAAGTGAAGGAATGACAGTCGCCAGTGAAGGCCAAGAAGTTGTAGCATATTTCCCTCGCACGATCCGTCGTGCGGGGCATTTTTCGTGCATGGGATCTCCATCATCATCTATTGCTACGATGCATCCAATGAATTGGTGCAGCGCAATGAAGGCGTGGCAATCGATCTCTCGTGAAAAGGCCGATCCGATACGGGGCGGTTTCGACGAAGGGGTCAAGTCATGAACAGATATATTCTTATGTCGGCCGCCAGTATCGGCGCGCTGATCGTCACCACGGCCGCGCGGGCCGACGAAGCCGCCGCGCTCGACGGCGAGGAAATCGTCGTCACTGGCACGATCGTCGGCGGCGAGATGCGCTCGATCGCGGCGCAGCGTGAAGCCGACAATATCGTCAATGTCCTGTCGTCGGACGGTATCGGCCGCTTGCCCGACCGCAACGCCGCCGAAGCGGTGCAGCGCCTGCCGGGTGTCGCGATCGAGCGCGACCAGGGCGAGGGCCGCTTCGTCGCGGTGCGCGGCCTGCCGTCGCAATGGAATTCGACGCTGATCAACGGCAGCCGCCTGCCGACCGCCGAGGAGGAAACGACGAGCCGCGCGACCGCGTTCGATTTCTTCCCGTCGGAACTGATCGATCAGGTCGTCGTGGCGAAGGCGATCACGCCCGACATGGAGGGCGACGCGATCGGTGGATCGGTCAACTTCATCACCAAGACCGCGCCCGACAGGCGCACGCTGCAACTCACCGGTGGCGGCGTCTGGTCGGAAAAGGCGAACAAGGGCGGTTTCCTAGCGAGCGCGCTCTATGGCGACCGGCTCGGCGACGGCAAGTTCGGTTTTGTCCTGTCGGGCACCTATTTCAAGCGCAACTGGGCGACCGACAATTATGAACCGCGCCGCGGCGGCGACGGCATCGGCATCTCCCGCCTTGAACTGCGCGATTATACCGGCGTGCGCGAGACGATCGGCGCCAATGCCGCGATGGAATATGCGTTCGACGACGGCGGCAAACTTTACGCACGCGGCATCTATGGCTCGCTCAAGGACAATGAGACGCATTACAAGCACCGTCTGAACTTCGCGTCGAACCGCGTCGAGGTGCAGCATATCTTCAATACGCTGGTCACGGAGCTCGCGGGCGGCGAGGTTGGCGGCGTCCATATGCTCGGCGGCGAGGGCGGCGCCAAATTCGACTGGAAGGCCGCGCACTACGAAAATCTCTTCTATTACGGAAATACGCCCGACGGCCGCGATCGCAGCTATTTCGTCGTGCGCTTCGACCAGCGGAATGTCGGTTATCAGGGCCTCGAAAATCGCGGGTCGGGCAATCTCGCCTATAACGAGATCGACGGCGGGGCCGACCCCGCCGATGGCATCGGCAACCATCTGCCGTCGGGGTTCCAGATGAATCCGTCGCTGACCCGTCTCGCCAATGTCGAGCTCTACAAGATCCGCGTCAAGGAAAGCGATCGCATCGTCCTTGAAGGCAATCTCACGGTGCCCGCCAGCGACACGTTGATCTTCAAGGTCGGCGCCAAATATCGCGACAAGCTGCGCGACGCGTTCTTTGAGGATCTTTTCTATACATGGAACCCGGCGGCGGGTCCGGTGCCGACGCTCGCCGATTTCCAGCTGACGGGCCAGCCGCGCGGCGGCGAATTCCTCGACGAACTGGCGATCGGCAAGCAATATGCCGGTCAATTCTCGGGCGTGGTGTCGGAGAAGGATATCGTTGCCTGGTATCTAGCGAACCGGAACAATCTGATCCTCGATACCGCCGGGTCGGCAACGGCGCAGAATGGCGGCGCGCTCGGCCGCACCTTCCGCCTCTATGAAAAGCAGCTCGCGGGCTATGCGATGGCGACGTGGAAACCGAGCGATGCGGTGACCCTGCTCGGCGGCGTCCGGCTCGAACATACGAAGACGACGGTCGACGGGCAGGTTCTCGTCAACGGCGCGCTCGAAGATACGCGCGAGGCGAATGATTATCTCGCGGTGCTGCCGTCGCTGCACCTGACCTACCGCCTGAATGGCGATACCAATGTGCGCGCCGCGATTACGCGCAGCTTTGCGCGGCCCGATTTCGGCGATCTCGCGCCCGGTGGTGCATTCAGCGAGGCCGACCTTGAGTTCGCGGGCGGCAATCCCGGGCTGAAGCCGACCTATGCGTGGAACGCCGACCTGTTGTTCGAGCATTATCTCGGGACCAGCGGCGTGATCTCGGCCGGGGCCTTCTACAAGAAAATCAGCGATCCCATCTATGACTCGCGCCGTATCGGCACCTATCGCGGGATCGACGGCGTCGCCTTCCTCACGCCGGCGAACGGCGCATCGGGCGATCTCTACGGGTTCGAGCTCAACGTCCAGACGCGCTTCACCTTCCTGCCCGGCGCGCTCTCGAACTTCGGGATCAACGCCAACTACACGTTGATCCGCTCGAACTTCACGCTGCCCGACGGGCGCGAGGTGCGCGTGCCGCGCCAGGCGAACAATCTCGCCAACGTCGCGCTCTATTATGACGACGGCGCCTTCTCGAGCCGCCTTGCGATGAACTACAAGGGCGCATTCATCGAGGAATATGGCGCGAGTGCCGACCGCGACAGCTATTATGGCGCCTACACCAGTCTCGACCTGACGGTGAACTGGCAGGTGAAGGAGGGCATCACGATCTTTGGCGAGGCAAGCAATCTTACCAACCAGAAGCTGCACTATTATCTCGGCAACAAGGACCGGCCGTTGCAGGTCGAATATTATGGTCCGCGTTTCCTGCTGGGCGTGAAGGCGGCGATTTTCTGATCGCTTTCGGGACGTCGCTCGGTGAATTTGTGCCGTCCCGTAGCTCCGTAGTCGAGCTGCAGCTGATCGAACATGCGCCGCAGCTGAATACGCATAGCAACTGCTGGCGAGCGCGACCCGAAGAGAGCGCACATTGGCGATGGCAGGCTGTCGCCAGAGGTCGCGCGCCGCACGGACGGTCGCATCGACATCTTTGGACGGTGCAGCTTGGGGCAGTCGGGGTGGGGGATGCGAATGGTTGGGGACTCTCGCGCCGAACTGCACGCTCGCGGCTCTACGATCGCGATCGTCGGTGCGATTGTCCCGCCATTGATCATCGGCCTGCTTCTTGTCACTTTGCCGCCTTACGGCCCCGCGATCGAAGGCCTGACGTTCGGTATCGCATGATGGTGCAACCCACAGAAAATCCCGCAAAGCCTTAGCCACTCGCCACCGGCGGCGGTTGGTCTCCAATTCCCGATCTCGTCCGTTTGAGTGATGTGAGCGTCCGGCGGCGGCCGTAGGGAATGGCGCAAGAGCAAATGGAAAAGTGGAGTGGATAGCCCATGCAACGCAATCTGGACCTGCGATATGTCGTCATCGGTGCCGGCATGTCGGGCATATTGGCGGCGATCCGTCTGCGTGAGGCGGGCTATCGCCACGTTACGCTGCTCGAAAAGGCGCAGACCGTCGGCGGTACGTGGCGCGAAAACCGTTATCCGGGGCTCAACTGCGATGTTCCCGCCCACGCCTATACCTACAGCTTTGCGCCCAATGCCGAATGGAGCAGCTATCTCGCCCCCGGCCACGAAATTCAGGATTATTTCGAGCGTGTGACCGCCGACTACAGCCTGCGCGACATCGCGCATTTCGGGCAGGAGGTAGAAAGCTGCACCTATGCCGACGGCGTCTGGCAGATCGCGACCAAGGCGGGGATGGCGTGCGAGGCCGATATCGTCATTACCGCGACCGGTGTTCTCCATCATCCGCGCATGCCCGACATCGCGGGGCTCGAAGACTTTGCCGGAACCATCGCCCACAGCGCGCGCTGGGACGAAACGATCGCGCTCGACGGGAAACGGATCGGCGTCGTCGGCAACGGGTCGACGGGCGTGCAGCTGGTCTCCGCGCTCGGCGGCCGCGCGGGCAAGCTCAGCCATTTCCAGCGCTCGCCGCAATGGATCATGCCGGTGCTCAACGAGCCCTATGACGAGGCACAGCGCGAAGCTTTCCGCCGTGACCCGGCGCTGATCGACGCGATCCGCTATGATCCCGAATATCTCGCCAATGTGCTGCGCTTCACCGAAGGCATCATCAAGCCCGATTCAGAGGAAATGCAGATCATCGAGGCGATGGTGCTGGGCTATCTCGAACAAGGCGTGATCGATCCGGCGCTGCGCGAAAAGCTGCGCCCCGACTATCGCGCCGCGTGCAAGCGGCTGATCTTCTCGCCCGACTATTATCAGGTGGTCCAGGGCCATGATGTCGATGTTGTCGTCGGCGGGATCGACCGGATCGAACCCGAAGGCATCCGAACGAAGGATGGCGTGCTCCACGAACTCGACCTCATCATCCTCGCGACAGGGTTCCACAGCGACCGCTTCATCCGTCCTGCGGTCGTGACCGGCCGCGGCGGCGTCGCGCTCGACGATGTGTGGAGCAAGCATGCGACCGCGTACAACGCGATTTCGCTTCCCGATTTTCCCAATTTTCTCTTCCTCAACGGGCCGACCGGGCCGGTCGGCAACTTCTCGCTGATCGATGTCGCCGAACGCCAATGGGGCTATGTCGAGCAGCTTCTCGACAAGGTGGCGACGGGCGAATGCGCAGAGATTTCGGTGAGCGCCGACGCCATGGCGCGTTATGAAGAGGCGCGCATCGCGGCCGCGAAGGGGACGATCTTCGCATCGGGCTGTTCGAGCTGGTATCTCGGTAAGGATGGCGTGCCGATGACCTGGCCGTGGAGCTATGGCCGCTTCGCCGAAGTGATGGCGAAGCCCGACTTCGACGATTTCGAAATGGTGAGGGCCGGGGTTGCGGCCTGAAGGCGGCCCGATCGTGCGTACGGGAAATCAGGAGAGTGAAATGACAAATTCGGCAATCGCCATCGTGACGGGCGCCAGCCGCGGCGCGGGCAAGGGCATTGCGATCGGCCTCGGCGAAAAGGGGATGACGGTCTATGTCACCGGCCGCAGCAGCAATCGCAGCGATGCGACGGGCTGGGACGGCGCGCCGCTGGCGGGGACCATCCACGAAACCGCCGCGGCGGTGACGGCCGCGGGCGGCAAGGGCATCGCGGTCGCCTGCGACCATGCCGACGATGTGCAGGTCGCGGCGCTTTTCGAACGGGTGCGGAAGGATGCGGGGCGGCTCGACATATTGGTGAACAACGCCACCTACATCCATCACCAGCTCATCACCCCCGCGCCCTTCTGGGAAAAGGAGCTTGCGGCGGTCGAGATTCTCAATGTCGGATTGCGCTCTGCCTATGTCGCGAGCTGGCATGCCGCGAAGATCATGGCGGAACAGAAATCTGGCCTGATCGCTTTCACCTCCTCCTTCGGTGCGAGCTGCTACATGCACGGCGCGGCCTATGGCGCGCAAAAGGCGGGCGTCGACAAGCTCGCGCACGACATGGCGGTCGATTTCAGGCCACATGGCGTCCGCGCCGTCTCGGTCTGGTTGGGGCCGCAGATTACCGAACGCGCGCTGGGCGCGGCCGAGGTTCATAAGGACCAATATGAAGGCTTTATGGCGATGGCGGAGATGCCGCAGTTCACCGGGCATATCATCCACGCAATCGCCAGCGATCCCAAGGGCGACGAACTGTCGGGGCATACCGTGATCGGCGCCGAGATTGCGGGACGCTATGGCATTACCGACCGCGGCAAGACACCGCCCTCGCACCGCGAGATGCTGGGCAGCCCGCGCGAGCCCAATCCCGCGGCGGTCTATTAGTCGGGCGTGCCGGTTGCCGCCTGCCGCCCCGCCAAGCGACCGAAGAAGGTGCAGTCGGCGAGGCTGAGACCCGAGCTATAGCCATGCCCCCAACGCGGCAGGCCCGACGTGGCGCGGCCGGCGGCGTAGAGGCCGGGGACCGGGTCGCCCATGCGGTCGAGGACTTCGCCCGACGGACGCGTGTTCAGGCCGCCGAGCGTGAAGAAAGAGAAGAAGCTCGTCGCGACGCTGAGTTCGAGCGCGGCGAAAGGCGCTTCGCCGAGCACCGTCAGCCACTCGGGCGCCTTGTTGAAGAGCGGGTCATGACCTTCGGCGGCGTAGCGGTTGAAGGTGTGGACGGTGGCCGCGAGCGTATCTTCGGGCATCCCGAGTTCGCGTTCGACCTCCTCCCAGCTGTCGCCGACGGCGGCGATTTCGATCCGCGCCAGATCGAGCGGGCGCGCGAAAATCGCATTGTCGACGAGCAGGAAAACACGGTCGCCGGGTTGGTCGAGCATCGTCCGGCTGACGCGGCCGTGATAGCAGTCCTCGTTGATGAAGCGCTGCCCGCGTTCGTTGACGAAAATGCCCTTCACCAGACTTTCGGGCATGATCCACGGGCAGGTGGTGAAAAATTCGTCCATGTGGATCGCGTCGCCGCCGACCCCCATGCCCATCAAGATACCCGAGCCATTGTCATTTTCGCCGATCGGGTTGGCGAGGCGGCGCGTCTGCGGCGCGTAGCGGCGGAGCATGTCCTCGTTCATGCAGAAACCGCCGGTCGCGAGGATGACACCCCGGCGCGCGCGGATGAATTTCGGCGCGCCGTCGATGCGCACGACGAGCCCGGTAACGCCGCCCGCCGCATCGGCGACCAGCGACAGCACGCGCGCATCGCATCGAACGTCGGCGCCGACCGCGCGAACCCGCGCCTCGAATATGTCCATCAGCTTGCGCCCGCCGCCCCAGCCCATGAACTGGATCGTATGCCCGCGCGGCGCGGGCGTTGCGGTCTCGGAGAAGGGCCACGCCGCCTCGCTGCCCGACCAGATCAGCGTGTCGTCCTCGGCGGGTTCGATGATCTTGCCGGGGAGGAAACTGCCCTTGTATGGCACGCCCTGACCCTTGAGCCATTGATAGTGGTTCAGGCTTTCGCGCGCATAGAGCGCGACCTTGGCCGCATCGGCATCGGGACCGCCCGCCATCATCAGATAGGCTTCGAGCGCTTCGGTCGAATCTTCGAACCCCGCGGCGCGCTGGGCGTCGGTGCCGCCGCCGCCGCCGAGATAGATTTCGCCGCCCGACAGCGCCGAGGCGCCGCCGCTGCCCGACCCCGCTTCGAACAACGTCACTGCGGCGCCGGCCTCGGCCGCCTCGATTGCGGCGCAGGCGCCCGCGGCGCCGAAGCCGACGATCGCGACGTCGGTTTCTTCATCCCAGCGCTCGACCTGTTCGTGAGGAAAGGGGCGAGCGATGGAGAAATCGCTCATGCGGCAGTCTCGCGCGCCTTGATCATGTCGAGTGCGACGTCGACGATCATGTCTTCCTGTCCGCCGACCATCTTGCGGCGACCGAGTTCGACGAGGATCGTGCGGGTGTCGAGGCCATAGGTTTCGGCGGCCTTTTCGGCGTGGCGCAGGAAGCTCGAATAGACGCCGGCATAACCGAGCGCGAGCGTTTCGCGGTCGACGCGGACCGGGCGGTCCTGCAGCGGGCGGACCAGATCCTCGGCGGCGTCCATCAGCTTCATCACGTCGCAGCCATGGTTCCAGCCCTTGCGGTCGGCGGCGGCAACGAAGACCTCGAGCGGTGCATTGCCCGCCCCCGCGCCCATGCCGGTGAGCGAGGCGTCGATGCGCACCGCGCCCGCCTGCGCCGCGACGATGCTGTTCGCGGTGCCGAGCGACAGATTGTGGTGCGCGTGCATGCCGCGCTGCGTTTCGGGTTTCAGCACGCGGTCATAAGCTTCGAGCCGCGCCTTCACCCCGTCCATGTCGAGCGCGCCGCCGCTGTCGGTGACATAGACGCACTGGACGCCATAGCTTTCCATGAGCAGCGCCTGCTGCGCGAGCGCCTCGGGCTCGATCATATGGCTCATCATCAGGAAGCCCGCGACGTCCATGCCAAGATCGCGCGCGATACCGATATGCTGCTTCGAGACATCGGCCTCGGTGCAATGCGTCGCGACGCGCACCGAACGGACGCCGAGATCGTAAGCGCGGCGGAGTTCTTCGACCGTGCCGACGCCGGGCAGGATCAGCGTCGTCAGCACCGACTTCGTCAGCACCGAAGCGACCGCTTCCAGCCATTCCCAGTCGGTATGCGCGCCAAAGCCATAGTTGAAGCTTGCGCCCGAAAGCCCGTCGCCATGCGCGACCTCGATCGCGTCGACCCCCGCGTCGTCGAGCGCCTTGGCGATCGCCTTCACCTGGTCGATGCTATACATATGGCGGATCGCGTGCATGCCGTCGCGCAGCGTGACGTCCTGGATATAGAGCTTGTCGCCCGCCTCGACGTTGAACTTCACGCTCATGCGACCACCTTCTTTCCTTCGCGAATACGCTGTGCGAGCAGTTCGCCGGTCGCCTTGGCGGCGGCGGTCATGATGTCGAGATTGCCCGAATAGGGCGGCAGGTAATCGCCCGCGCCCTCGACCTCGAGCAGGATCATCGTCTTGATCCCGGTGAATTCGCCGCGGCCGGGAATCTTGAGCTTGTTGTTGTCGCCGAAGCGCTCGAACTGCACCTCCTGCTTCAGGCGATAGCCAGGCACATAGGCCTGTACCTTCTTCACCATCGCCTCGACCGACGCGCGGATGATGTCCTCGTCGGCGCCTTCGGATAAGGTAAAGACCGTGTCGCGCATGATCATCGGCGGTTCGGCGGGATTGAGGATGATGATCGCCTTGCCCTGCGCTGCGCCGCCGACCTCTTCGATCGCACCCGCCGTGGTGCGCGTGAACTCGTCGATATTGGCACGGGTACCGGGGCCTGCCGAGCGCGACGAGACCGACGCGACGATCTCGGCATAATGGACCGTCGCGACCTGGCTGACCGCGGCGACCATCGGGATCGTCGCCTGTCCGCCGCACGTCACCATATTGACGTTGCCCGCATCGAGATTGTCTTCGCCGTTGACGGTCGGGATCGTATAGGGGCCGATCGCGGCCGGGGTGAGATCGACGACCTGCTTGCCGTCGGCGCGCAGCACAGCGTCATGCACCTTGTGCGCATAGGCGCTGGTCGCGTCGAAGACGATGCCGATCTCGGGATAGACGTCCATGGCCTTGAGGCCGTCGAGCCCCTCATGCGTCGTCGCGACGCCGCGTTCGCGCGCCATGGCGAGGCCCTCGGACGCTGCGTCGATGCCGACGACCGCGACCAACTCCATATTCTGCGGATATTTGATCATCTTGATCATCAGGTCGGTGCCGATATTGCCCGAACCGATAATCGCTGCCTTCACGCGGATCATTGCCATTCCTTATGTAAAACGCGCGACGCAATGGCCGAGCGTGCGGCGGCCGTCGCCGAGGATCATTTCGAAAATGTCGCCCTTCACCGCGGGCGCGAGCGGCACGAGGCTGCCCGACAGGATGATGTCGCCGGCATCGAGCGTCACGCCATGCGCGCCGAGCGTGTTGGCGAGCCACGCGACCGCCTGCGCCGGGTCGCCCTGAACCGCGTGGCCATAGCCTTCGGACAGCGGCGATCCGTTCTTCGCGACCGCGACATGCAGGTTCGGAAGATCGAGTGCGCGCGGATCGATACGCTCCTCGCCGAGCACAAAGACCCCGCACGATGCATTGTCGGCGACGGTATCGACGATGCCGATCTTCCAGTCGGTGATGCGGCTGTCGACGATCTCGAAACAGGGCGCGATGCTCGCGGTCGCCGCGATCACGTCGGCGGCGGTCACGCCGGGGCCGTTCAGGCTGTCCTTCAGGATGAACGCGATCTCGGCCTCGGCGCGCGGTGCGATCAGCGCCTTCGCGTCGATGTCGATATCGCCCTCGACATGCATCCAGTCGGTGAGGAAGCCGAAATCGGGCTGATGGACACCCAGCATGTCCTGCACCGCCTTCGACGTGACCCCGATCTTTTTGCCGACGACGCGCTCGCCGTCCTTCAGCCGCCGCGACAGAAAGTCGAGGCTGATCGCATAGGCGTCGTCGATCGTCAGCGACGCATCGCGCGCGATCAGCGGTTCAACGGTGCGCCGGTCGCGCAGCGCCGCATAGAGCTCCAGCCCGTATGCTTCAGCGATGCTCATCGAGGAACTCGATTGCATAGCGGTTGAACTCGCTCGCGCGTTCGACCTGCACCCAGTGACCGACCTTGTTGAAGATCACGCAGCGCACATCGTCACAGGCTTCGAAGAAATACTGGATGCCCGAGAGCGGCATGAAGCGTTCGTTCTGGCCCCAGAAGAGCAGGATCGGGACTTTGATCTCGCCCAGCCGCGGGCGGACATTATGCGTCCGCATCCGCGTGATGACATCCTTTGGCTGCTGGCGCGCGACCGCGAAACGTTCCTCGACCAGCGCGTCGGTGATGTGCTTCGGGTCGTAAACCAGATTTTCGCCGAGGCGCCGCTGGTCGGCGAGGCTGAAGTCGGGGCTGCCGAAAGAGGAGCGCATGTCGGCGATGCCCGGCATGGCGAAATAGACGTCGAGTTCCTCGATGCAGCCGGGCGCCATCAGGATCAGGCGCTCGATGAATTCCGGATGGTCCTGCGTCATCTGGATCGCGACGCCGCCGCCGAGTGAATTGCCGATCAGCGTCGCGCTCTCGATCCCGTGCGCCTTCAGCGCCTCGTACAGCGTGTCGGTGAACAAGGTCAGCGTATAGTCGATGTCGACGGGCTGCGACGAGGCGCCATAGCCGATCATATCGGGCAGGATGACGCGGTAACCGGCATTGACGAACGCGTCGACATTCTGCCGGAAATTGGACAGTCCCGATGCGCCGGGGCCGCTGCCGTGGATGAACACCAGCGCCGGACCTTCGCCGACCTCCTTGATATGGATGTCATATCCGCCCGCGACGCGGTGGGTCGTTTCCTTCATCTCTCCCATGGCCGTTTCCTTGCTTACATGAACGTGAAGGCGGGCGGTTCGCCGAGCATCGTCATCACGACGTCGGTGGTGCGATTGCCGGGGTCGTTCGCGACGTGCGCGCGCGCGGCGTTGAGGTCGAGCCAGGGCTGGATGATCGCGCTCGACATATAGACGGCGCGGCCGCCGAGGAGCTGGACCATGCCGTCGACCAGTCCGGCGAGCCGCCGCACGACGGTCGAGGACTGATAGGCATAGAGCGCCCGCTCCTCGAGCGTGATCGGTTCGCCGCCTGTCGCTTTCGCCATCAGCCGGTCGAACGTCATCTGGTGTGTCAGTTCCATCTCGAGGATCTGCGCATGCGCCTTGGCGATCGCGCCGTGCAGCAGCGGATCGGCCTTCGACGCCTTGCCGGTGTTGGTCGAGATACGGCCCTGCATGATCTCCATCGCGGCATTGACCGCTGCGCGGGCACCGCCGAACGCCGCGGTCGACACCGACCGGACAAAGATCTGCGCCCAGGGCAGACGATAGAGCGGACCGTCATTCTCGACCTGACCGGGATTGGTGCAGGCAAAGCCGTCGCTGGCCCGGTGGGTGCGATGCTCGGGGACGAAGACGCGCTCGACGAGAATGTCGAAACTGCCCGTGCCTTGCAGCCCGAAGACATCCCATGTTCCCTCGATGACCTGATAGTCGCCGCGGGGGAGCAGGAAGGTGCGCATGTCGGGTGGGCCGCCATCGGTATCGAAGTTGAGCGCGCCGAGCAGCACCCAGCCGCAATGGGTGGAACCCGAGGAAAAACCCCAGCGGCCCGAAAGATAGAAGCCGCCCTCGACCTTCTCGACCTTGCCGACGGGCTGATAGGTTGACGAGACGAGCATATCGTCCTTGTCGCCCCACACCTCGCGCTGTGCCTCGTCATGGAAGAGTGCGAGTTCATAGGGATGGCAGCCGAGAACCCCATAGATCCAGCCGGTCGACATGCAGCCCTCGGCGAGCGCCTTCTGCACCTCGAAGAAGACATTGGGGTGCATTTCATAACCACCCCAGCGCTTCGGCTGCAGGATGCGGAAGAATCCGGCCTGCTGCATCTCGGCGATCGTCGCTGCGGGCACATTGCCGTCGAGCGTCGTCTGGCGCGCGCGCGCCTTCAGCGTCGGGATCATCGCACGTGCGCGTTCGATCAGCGCTTCGGCGTTCGGCAAGGCGGTGTCGCCGGCTTGCTTGGGGGCGGTGGCCATATGCTCTCCTCGGGATATTTTATGCGCTTGCGGAAGCCGCTTCGCGGTATTGCTCCTATATTCGTAGAGAATGATGCATTTCTCTACGCAAGCTGTCAATCCCGATTCTGTGCAAAACGCCGCTTATGATGGTTTGGAGAGGCGGCCTGCGTATCGAGGGGCTGTGTGCGATACGCAAAGCGTTGCTTGCCGTAGGGGTGCCCGGGCCTTTAGGCGACCCGTCGATAACGATATGCGGAGACGGCACGCGTATTGATCTACGGTTTGCGTAGATTTTACGGAATATTTTTACGTATTACACTTGATGCGCGCGATTTTCGCCTGTAGCTTGCGCTCCACTCAGGGTGCGGACGCACCCGTCTGGATGCAGGGGATGAAGTGAATGGCGATACGGTCACTGGCCTATGTTGTGGTGGACACGGCCGATATCGAAGCCTGGCGCGCCTATGGGGAGAATGTGCTTGGCATGCAGGCGATCGATCGGGGCGATGATATTCGCCTGCGCATGGACGAGCGGCCGTTTCGCATGCTGATCCGCAAGGGCGATGCCGAGCGGTTTTACGCTGCGGGGCTCGTTTATCCCGACAAGGCGACGTTCGACGCGGGCATCGCCCGGTTGCAGGGCGCGGGCGTTGCAATCGAAGCCGCGACGGCCGACGAAGCGAAGGATCGCCATGTCGTCGAATATGTGCGCTGCGCCGATCCCTCGGGCAACCGGCTCGAACTTGGCTGGGGGCGCGTCGTCGACGGCAATCCGTTTGTGTCGCCCGCAGGCGTGTCCGGCTTCATCACCGGCGAGATGGGGATGGGGCATGTCGTCTTCCCCGCGGCGAAGCTTGCGGAGACGCGCGCTTTCTATATCGACCTGCTCGGCTTCGGCGATACCGACGAGATGCGCGTCTATATGCAGGGCGGCGGCCCCGAGGACCCGGGGCTCGGCCTCCACTTCCTGCACTGCGACAATCCGCGTCACCACAGCGTCGCACTTGCCGAATTCCCGGTGCCGAGCGGGCTCGTCCATATGATGGTCGAAGTGCGGGGGCTCGACGATGTCGGCCGCGCGCTTGACCGCGCGAAGGCGGCGAACGTCCATATCTCGTCGAGCCTCGGCAAGCATATGAACGACAAGATGGTCAGCTTCTATATGCGCAGCCCCGGCGGCTTCGACATCGAATATGGCTTTGGCGGCATCCAGCCCGACTGGAGCAGCTTCACGCCGACCATCAGCCTCAAGGAGGACGAATGGGGTCATCATTGGGATTTCGGCGGCTGACGCCGTCACTTCCTTAGCCACCCGCAACGGAGAGATACCATGCCCAGCCACGAAGATATGGTCCGCGCCGTCGAGCGCTATGTCGAAGCGTTCGACAAAGGCGATGCCGCGATGGCGTCTGGCCTTTATGCCGACGACGCGACGGTCGAGGATCCGATCGGCACCCCGATCCACCAGGGACGCGATGCGATCCATGCCTTCTATACGATGTCGATGCAGGCGGGCGCCAAGCTCCGCCTCGACGGCCCCGTGCGCACCGGCGGCGACTATGCGGCCTTCGCCTTCACCGTGCTCGTCGACTTCGGCGGGCCGAAGGAGATTGAGGTCATCGACACCTTCAAATTCGACGGCGAGGGCAAGGTGACCGAGATGCGCGCCTATTGGAGCCCCGCCAACATGCGCAGCACCGGGGCGTGAGGGCGATGCGCGAAGCCGCCATCGTTTCGACCGCGCGCACCGGCGTCGGCAAGGCCTATCGCGGCGCTTTCAACGACACCGAGGCACCCGTCCTCGCGGCGCATGTCGTCAACGCCGCGATCGAACGCGCCGGGATCGACCCCGCGCGGATCGATGACGTCTATCTGGGTGTCGGCAATCACTGGAACACGCAGAGCTATAATCTCGGCCGGTTGGCGGTCCATGGTTCGGTGCTTCCCGATTCGACCGGGGGCTTCACGCTCGACCGCAAATGCTCGTCGGGGCTCAACGCGCTCGCGCTCGCCGCGCGCGGCATTATGTGCAACGAGATCGACGTCGCGGTCGCGGGCGGGATGGAGAGCATTTCGCTCACCCTCAACAAGCACACGCCGGCGTTCCGCAACCGCTCCGAGTTCATCCGCGCCGCCGACCCGCACGCCTATATGGCGATGATCGAAACCGCCGAGATCGTCGCCGACCGCTATGGCGTCAGCCGCGAGGCGCAGGACGCGTTCGCCGCGACCAGCCAGCAGCGCGCGGGCGCGGCGCAGGCCGCGGGAAAGTTCGCCGACGAAATCGTACCGATCACCGTCGAGAAGGCGCTGTTCGACAAGGAAGGCCATGAGACCGGCAAGGAAGAATTGACGCTGGCGCATGACGAGGGCGTGCGCGGCGACACCACCGCCGAAAAGCTCGCGGGTCTGAAGCCGGTGTTCAGGGACGGGCTCGTCGTCAAGGAAGGCCGCCATATCACCGCGGGCAACGCCAGCCAGCTCTCCGACGGCGCCTCGGCGCAGGTCGTGATGGACCGTGCGATGGCCGAAAAGGAAGGGCTCCCGATCCTCGGCATCTATCGCGGCTTTCAGGTCGCGGGCTGCAAGGCCGAGGAAATGGGCATCGGTCCGGTCTTCGCAATCCCCAAGCTGCTCGAACGCGCCGGCCTGAAGGTCGACGATATCGGGCTGTGGGAAATCAACGAGGCGTTCGCCAGCCAGGCGCTCTATTGCCGCGACAAGCTCGGCATCGATCCGGGCAAGCTCAACGTCAATGGCGGCGGCATCGCGATCGGCCATCCGTTCGGGATGACGGGCTCGCGCCTCGTCGGCCACGCGTTGATCGAGGGCAAGCGCCGCGGCGTCCGCTATGCGGTCGTCTCGATGTGTGTCGCGGGCGGCATGGGCGCCGCCGGCCTGTTCGAAATCGTCTGAATCAAAAGGAGGCGGCGATGGCGCTATTGTTCGAGGGAAAAACCGCGTTCGTGACCGGCGGGGGCAGCGGCATCGGCCGCGCCGCCGCGCTGGCCTTTGCCGCCGAGGGCGCGAAGGTCGCGATCGGCGATCTCAATGGCGACAGCGCCGCCGAAACCGCCGCGCTGATCCGCGACGGGGGCGGCGAGGCGCATCATGGTGCGCTGGATGTCACCGACGGGAGCGCGGTCGATGCCTTCGTTGACGATATCGCCCTGCGCTGGGGACGGCTCGATTGCGCCTTCAACAATGCGGGGGTCTCGCTCGAGGGCATGGAAACCCCGTGGGGCGACCTCGCTGCCTACGATCGCACCATCGCGGTCAATCAGCGCGGACTGCTGCTCTGCATGGCCGCGGAACTGCGCCATATGGAAAAGGCGGGGCGCGGCGCGATCGTCAACACCGCGTCGATCGCGGGCATGGCGGGCGCGGGCGGTGCGGGCTATTGCGGGTCGAAGCATGCGGTGATCGGGCTCACGCGCTCGGCGGCGATGCGCTACGCAGCGCAGGGCATCCGCATCAACGCGGTCTGCCCCGGCGCGATCCGCACCCCGATGGTCGACGCGGTGGTGAAGGAAGAAGCCGCGGCGCGCTTCGTCGCCGAAATGCACCCGATGAACCGGATCGGCGAAGCGCATGAAATCGCCGACGCGGTGATCTTCCTCTGCTCGGACAAGGCGAGCTTCATCACCGGTCACCCGCTCGCGGTCGACGGCGGGTATCTGGCACGCTGAGCAGCCCCGTCACCGGGCTTTCATCGCACTACCTTCTTTCGCGATCCCGGGCTGGATCCGGGATCGGGCCGGCGCAAGGGCGCACGATATTCCAAAGTTCAGGAAAGTTCAGCCCCGTGCATCGCCCGATTGGGACGTCGCGGCGTGCTGGGCGCGCGCTGCTATGGTCGCACCCGCACGCCGGGCAGCGACCGCTTTATCCACCAAATGAAAGAGCCGGATGAAGGCTGGCACGGCCGGATAATGTAGGAAAGGCTTATTTGAAGGCGACGCCTCCCCACCTTCGTCATTCCCGCGAACCCTACGCCACCGATATTGCAACTCGGGCCTCGGGATGCCGTTTGCAAAATCCAATATCCCATGAGCAATCCGTGCAAGTTTGCATGGACCTCACCGCGCTTCTCGCCGGGATGCAGGACGATCTTGCCGACGCACGAACGGATGTCGCTTGAGGCATCAAGCCGGGTTTCCGGGTCGTTGAGCGCTTCAAGGAGCGCAGCGATCTTGCGCCTGTAGATTTCGGCAATGCCGGGATGAATATCGGGGACGTCCTGTGGTGCGTCGGCCAACCGCGCTATGCCCTCAGGCGAAGCCATTCGTCGCCAATAAAAAGGGCGGCTGATTCAGCCGCCCTTTTCTCATCGTCGTGACCAACAGCTGCATATGCAGCCTGGACCGTTAGAAATCGGCTTTGAATCCGACATAGAATGACCGTCCGAAAACATCATAATAGGCCGGGATCGTGTCCAGCGCCTGGGTCCCCGCGGTGCTCGACGGGAAGAAAGGCGGCTTGCTGTCGAGAATATTGTCGACACCGACGTAGAATTCATAGTCCTTTTCGACGCGGAACGAGAAGCGAGCGTTGTGATAGAAACGATCGCCGATCTTAACTGCCGTAGCCGGAGTTACAAACGGGCTGTTCTTCGCACTGCCGATGTAGCGGATGTTATAGTTGAAACCAAAATCGTCACTGTTCCAACCGATATTACCGTTGGCGGTGAATTTGATGAAGCCCTGATCGGAGGTCGACCCACCGGCAAAGCCCAACAAATTGGTGGCTGGCTGACCCGGCAACGACACCTGTTTTGCCTTGTCGTAAATGGTCGCGATGGTCGACAGCGAACCACGTCCACCGAACGCCGGGAAGTTGTAACGCGCGTCGATGTCGATGCCCTTGATTTTCAGCGAAGCGACGTTGACCAATTGATCGTTGACGCCCGTCAACACATAGTTGGCGCCGGGTACGTTCGGATTGGTGGCGCGGGTCAGGTCCTCGCAGAACAACCGGGCGGCCGTATCATAGCATTGATTCGCCTTAAGCTGGCGCCCCACCGTGGTGATGATCCCCGACATCTTGATTTCGAAGCGATCGACGGTGAGCGAGAAGCCCGGAAGGAACGATGGCGCGAAAGACAGGCCATAAGTCAGCGTGGTTGCCTTTTCGGGGGCAAGATTGGGATTGCCGCCAACAAAACCGCCCACCGACTGCAAGACATTGAGCGGCGGGTTGTAATTGGCCGGCACACCGTCGGCGAGGCAATTAGCCGCGCGCGTCGTATTGGCGGTCCGGTTGGTCGCGGTGCACGGATCGTTCACCGTGCCGAACGTCTGGCCCACACCCGACAATTCACCGGGGGTCGGCGTGCGAACTGCGCGGCCGCGCATGACGCGGAACCGCAAGCCGTCGATCGGCTCATAGGTACCACCATAGCGCCATGTCTTGTAATTCCCGCCGTTCGAAGGATCGGAAATGCGGTATGCACCCTCCAGCGTCAGGCTTTTGACGAAGGACATATCGCCCAGAATCGGCGCGATCGCTTCGATGAACACTTCCTTGGTCTTCGTTTTTACGAAGTCGACGTCTCCGATCTGGTTGCCGGTGACTTCGGCATTATTGATCGATTGATCATAATCGAGGAAGCCCGAGAAGGTGCGATACTCCGCGCCGAAGGCGACCGAAAAGTCGCCGCCGGGCAGCGAGAACGGCGATCCCGAAACCGAAGCGATCGCATCGTGCAGGACGCTTTCGCCGGTCTGGCCGGCGGAAACATTCAGCGCCTTCTGCATTGCGTCGGTGTAGGGAAGGAACGGATTGATCGGCACACAGCCGGTCGCGCGTGCGCCGGCGTCGGCGCAGCGCAGCTGGCCGTCGACCATTTCCGTCTTGACGCCGTAATAGAGCTGACGCGTGCTCACCAGGCCGCGCGTCAAGCTGTCCAGCTTGGTACGGCCATAGGTATAGGAAACTTCATAGTTCCAGTTTTTGCCGAGCCCCAATTCGAAATCGCCGCGCAAGCCGGCGACCCCGCGCATCATTTCACGCTGGTTGATCGCGCCGCGGTCGTCGAAAGCGCCGAACCGCTGCTGCCATGCAAGCTGGGTCATGCCGCGAGCGGTGGCTGCATTGTAAACCGCGGTCGGGATGATCGGATTGGCAATCGTGGTGGTGACGCCGCCAACGGTCGACTGAATATTCAGCGGAATATTGGCTTGCAATCCGGTGACGCCCGGACCGCCGCCGAACAGGCTGCCCGCTGCCGTCGACTGGAAGGGATGGCCTTCGAACGCGGCATTGGTCCGCGTCTTGCCATAGTTGAATTCGATGAACGCATTGACGGCGTCCGACACTGGATATTCGGCTGCCGCAGCAAACATGATGCGGCGCGTCGGGATTGCGAGGTCGCGCCGTGCGTTGCGGTTGTAACCGTCGCGCGTGGTTACGAACGGAATCAGATTCCCGCTGCCGTCCGTGTAACTGAGATTGTCGCCGATGCGCGTTGCGTTGACCGCGCCAAGGCCATTGCCCGCGGTCAGGAAGAAGGTGCTATTTTGCCCGACGGCCGAATAGGCGGACGGTCCGCGAACCGGGGCGGCCGGCGGGAACCAGGCAAAATCCTCGGAGCACAGCGACCGCTGCGAACAATTGACCAGGCCCTGATAATCGATCTGCCCCGTCAACAGCACATGGCCGCCATCGCCGAACTTCGTGCCGAACATGACATAACCGCTGGGGTTCTTGTTGTCCCCGCGCTGGCTGATGCCATAGCTGCCGCCAACCCGCAGGCCTTCGAAGTCGGTCTTGGTGATAATGTTGACCACGCCGGCAACCGCGTCAGCGCCGTAAATGGCCGACGCACCGCCGGTCAAAATTTCGATCCGTTCGATGTTGGCCGATGGAATCATGTTGAAATCGACCGCGGTCGAGGTCGTCGTCCCCGCGGCGGCACGGCGGCCGTTGATCAGCGTCAGTGTCCGCCCGCCGCCCAGGTTGCGCAAATTGACCGTGTTAAGGCCCGATGATGCCGCGCCCGAAAAAGTCGACTGCGTGCGCGAGGTGCCAAAGGAGGCGGCGAACTGCGGCAACTGCGTCGCCAGATCGGCGATGTTCTCAAGCCCGCGATTTTCGAGCGCTTCGGCACCAATAACCAGAGTCGGTGCGCTGTTGTTAAGGTCAGGGCGCGCGATGCGCGATCCGGTGACGACGATAATTTGTTCTGCTTCGGCCTCTTCGGCCGGCGCGTTCTGTGCAAAGACAGGCGTCGAAACCAGGGCAATGCCCAGCACCAACGGTGCGGCGCCCAGTCTCAGCTTCGAATATTGGATTTTCTTCACGGTGCAGTCCCCTTGCTCCTGATGCCCAAGATATCGGGCACCCATGCGCAAGCAGTGTCACCACCCCTCCCATGTAGCCCCGATGGCATAGGGGATGACCTCTCGCTTGGGGCGAGTAAAGGGAATTCCCCAAGTAACCAGCGGATTCAATTCCATTTGTGACGTATTTGCAACTAACGGGGGCGAACGATGAAATACAACATTCTACAGCGCTGCATTTGCGACATTTTGTTTCAAAGGTTACGAATTCGGGCCCCCGTGAAAAATGGGTTCAACGGTGAATCGGGCTACGGAGCTACCAGGTCTCCCCATCGTAAAATCGGCGTTCTCCGCCTTCGAGAAAGCTTCGATTGGCAAGTTCCAGCGAGCTAGAACAATGGTGTGCCAGGGAAAGCGGGAACCCAGTTGCGACGCCAGCTCGCTGGGTCCCCGCTTTCGCGGGGATAAAGAAGTAAGAAGGGATAGCGGCAACTTCCGGTCGAATTCAGATCATCGTCATCCCGGACTTGATCCGGGATCCATAGCTCCACTGTCGTCATGGACCCCGGATCAAGTCCGGGATGACGATGATAGAGAATATCCGCAACCGGTTGTTTCCTTGTTCGCCGGGACGACCTTGGGTTTATTGATTCACCCGCATCGCGTGCCGCGCGGCGAGCCAGCCGAAGGTCATCGCCGGGCCCAGCGTCGCGCCCGCGCCCGGATAGGTCCGTCCCATCGCTGCCGCCGAGGCGTTGCCGATCGCATAGAGCCCGCCCAGCACCTTGCCGTCCTCGTTCAGCACCCGGCCGTTGTCGTCGGTGAGCAGTCCACCGTTGGTGCCAAGGTCGCACGGATAGATCGGGATGGCGTAGAAGGGGGCCTCGGCGATCGGCGCGAGCGTCGGATTCGGCGACACCGAGGCGTCGCCATAATGCCGGTCATAGGCGGAGGCGCCGCGTCCGAAATCGGGATCCTCGCCCTTGAGCGCGTTGGCATTGAAGCGCGCAATTTCCCTGGAAAGTATGGCGGCGTCGACGCCGATCTCCTTTGCTAGCCCGGCAAGGGTCCCGGCTTTCTTGAGGATCTTGCGCATCGCTTCGGGAATGCGCCCGTCGGCCGACGGCTTGCCCGCCATCATCGGCCCCAGCATATATTTGCCGCGATAGCGCGCATCGAACACGAACCATGAGGGGGTCGTGGGCGCTTCGGGGGTGTTGCAGCGATGCATTTCCCCCCCCGCGACATGATAGGACGCCGCCTCGTTCATATAGCGGCGCCCCGCCTGATTGATGATGATCGAGGAGGGGAGGGCGCGTTCGACGAACATGATCCGCGCGCGATCCTCACCCTCGAGCAGGAAGCCGGGGCCCCACCACGCCGAATCCATAAGCGCGGTCGCGGCGCCCACCGCGAGCCCGGCCTTCAGGCCGTCGCCGGTATTGCTCGGCACCCCGGCGCTCCAGTCGGCCGAGGTCGGCTGCGGCAGATATTTCTCGCGCAGCGCGGCGTCATGGTCGAAGCCGCCGCTTGCAATGATCACGCCGCGGCGCGCGCGGACCTCGACCCGCTGGCCGTCGCGTTCGACGATTGCGCCGATGATCCCGCTCTTGCCCTGGACCAGCTCGACCATCGGCGTACCCAGCCAGATCGGTACGCCCTTTTCGTCGAGCGACAGTTTGAGCCGCCCGATCAGCGCATTGCCGCCGGTCAGCCGCCGCGAGCGCTTCGTCTTGAAGCGCCACGGCAGGTCGAACATATATTTGAGCATCAGCTTGAACAGCAGCGGCTTGGCGCCGGGGCTCATCGTCAGGAGCAGCTTGGCCTCTTCCATCGTCCAGGTGAAGCGGCCAAAGGTCAGCGTCAGCGTGTGCGGCGGCTCCATCCGCTCGAAATCGGCGCCGAGCGTATCGGCCATCAACGGGATCGGATCGTGCGTCCGCCACCCGTCGCGCGCACCTTCGACGTCCATATGATAGTCCGAATAGGCATAGGCGGTGTAGTGAACCTGCGACCGCTCTTCGAGATAGCTCAGCATCCGGTGCGCATTGTCGACATAGGTTGCCAGTTTGGTTTCGGGCACATCGTCGCCGATCAGCGTCTTGATATAGCCCAGCGCTGCTTCGGGATCGTCGGCATGGCCCTTGGCGCGTGCATCGTCGCTGTTGGGGATCCAGATGCCACCGCCCGAGGTCGCCGAGGTTCCGCCATAACGCGCGCTTTTCTCGACAACCAGCACGTCGGCGCCGGCATCGGCAGCGGTGAAGGCTGCGGTCAGCGCGCCTGCGCCCGATCCGATCACCAATATATCGACTTCGTGAACGGCCACCCAATTGCTCCTGCCTCGGAAAACTCGCTCTTTCCGATCCATATGATGTTCTACATAATGATTGCGTTTTTGAAACAGGAAATTTCTACGCAAACTGTTATATATTTCACGTTGTGCTCGATGAATGTTGACAGTGGCGCGGCGATGCGGTCTGTGGGGCGCTGATCAAGCTGGGAGAAGTGGCGTTGCGTACCGCAACCAAGGCCGGAAAAAGGACGCGGGGCAAGGCCGCGAACGCGAGCCAGGGCGACGGGCTGCCCGCGCTCGACGATGTCGACGAGCAGATCATCGCTGCGCTGCGCAAGAACGGCCGGATCGCAAACCGCGACATCGCGCGCGAAATGGGGCTGAACGAAGCGACCGTGCGCACGCGCCTGCGCCGGCTGGAGGATGCCCGGATGGTGCGCGTCGTGGCGATGCGCGATCTGTCGGCGATGGGCTTCGGCTATCTGGCGCCCGTCGGGGTGCAGGTGAAGGGGCGGTCGGCGGGCGAGGTCGGTGCCGAGATCGCCGAGCTGGAACGCGTCATCACCGTCAACGTCGCGATCGGAACGCATGATCTGGAAATTCAGGTGGTGGCCGAGACACTGGAAGAGATGCAGCATCTCCTGACCAGCGTGATCGCCAAGATCGACGGGGTCGAACGGCTCTTCCCCAGCCTCGCACTCAAGGTTCTCAAATATAATCCGGAATGGGCCCCGCTATGAGCACCAGGATCAGCCTCGACGACCTCGATCACAAGATCATCGAACGCCTCGGCCATGATGCGCGGGTTTCGAACCGCGAAATCGGCCGCGAATTCGATCTGACCGAGGGGACGATCCGCTCGCGTCTCAAACGCTTGCTCGACAACAAGGTGATCCGCGTTGCCGCGGTGACCAACGCCAACCGGCTCCGCAACCCGATCCTCGCCTATCTCTGGGTCGAGGCGGACACCGCCGCGGACATCGAGCGCGTGGCGGAGAGCCTGGCGCAACTGCCCGAGATCGGCTTTGTCGCCACGACGCTTGGCCGCGCCGACGTGCTCGCGATGACGCTGGTGGAAAACGGCAATGAACTGACCGATTTCCTCCACCAGACGATCGACAAGATCCCCGGCGTGCGGCGCGTCCGCTACAGCCTTGGGCAGAATTTCATCAAGCACGACTATCGCTGGTGCGCGCTGGTCGATTGATAGCCCGGTGAGCGGGCTTACCCCGCCACCCAGCTTGCCTTGATCGCGTCGTCGGCGAGCGTGCCGTCCACGATCGCGCGCGGTTCGGAACGGCTATAGCTGATCCGCCATCCCTCGGGGGTGCGGCGATAGCGGTCATGATAGAAATTGGCGAGCAGCCGGAAGCTCTGGCTGCGCGGATCATAGGTTGCATAGCCCAGATTCCAGCGCGCGCTGGCTTCGTCGCCCTTCACGTCGATCTCGGCATTATGCCCCTGATGGACGTCGGTGATCGCGGTCGTCGCCGCCATCTGCGTGAAGACGTCGATCAGCCCGTCGAGGTTGAATTCGCCGACGGGCGGAAAGTCGATCACCGCATCCTCGGTAAAACAGGCGCGGATCGCGGCCACATCCTTCGCGTCGCAGGCGTTGAGGTAACGCGCCTTCAGGCGGCGGATGTCGCTTTCGGCTTCGAGCCGCGCGATACGGGATTCAAGGTCGGTCATCGGGTGAGATTATCCTGCTTTGGGGGATGGGATGGTCGGTGGCGCCGATCCAGCGCAGCAACATGGTGCCCTGATGGTGCCCGGCGGTATCGATCCAGTTGCCGAAGCCCGGATCGCGCGGGCCGACGATCAGCGTCAGCGTGCCGTCGTCGTTCAGCCGCGCGCTGTGCCCGTTCACATGGATGCGATGATGGCGATAATCGAGCGATTCCATCCAGTAATTGTCGAGCTGGAAATTCCAGAAGCTGCATGCCGGCACGCGCGTGTCGATCCGCAGCATCTCGCCGGGTTCAAGCTGCCACCAGCCGTGGAGGTAAAAGATCGTCGGATCGCCGCCCGCGCGGAAAAAGGGCGTCTGGTCGGTCGTGGCGAGCCGGTTCATCTGGTTCGCGCGGAAATCCTCGGTCCACTGGACGAAGGTGCGCGCGGTTCCGGCAACAAAGGCGGTGGTGCGTTCCAGCGCCGCCGCGAGCGTGTCGGCGGAGAGCGGCGCTGGATATGCCGGGCCGTCGATCGCTTCGATCTCCACCATCGCGGGCTCCTCGTTCGCGCGGTCGAGAAAGGTCTGGCGCACGATCACCATCGAGCTGTCGTCGGCCAGCGGCAGCCAGTTGCCGTCGGCCTTTTCGCGGCTGACGATGATCTCGAACGACCCGTCGGCGGCCACCGCCATGTCGGCCGAATCGAGCTCGCCGGTCGAGGCCATCGTGCCGTCCACGGCATAGCGGTTGGCCTTGGTGCCGAAACTCAGGATCGGCACGCTGCCGCGCTGACCCCGGATGCGATAGCGCCGAGCGCCCGACACCGTCGCGTTCATATAGATATTGTCGGGATTGTCGGCGCCGATCTTCGCGGTCTGGTGCGAGGCGGCATAGAAGCTCGGGAAATCGGGATCGGCATGTTCGAGCTGCATGTCGAGCGCGATGCGCAGCAGTCGGGTCAGATAGCGATAGCCCTCGGCACGGTCGAGCGGATTGGCGGCGGCTTCGGCGCCGGTGACGATCTCGCCCGCGGCCTCCAGCCGCCGGCAGAAATCGCGCCAGACATCGGGCGACAGGATGCGGTTACCGGTCATCGTCATGGCGCCATATACTGGCCGCCGTTGACGTCGAGCGTCGCGCCGGTGACCATTTTTGCATAGTCGGAGAGGAAGAAGAGCACGCTCTTGGCGCAATCCGCCTCGGGCGGGATGACGCCGAGCGGGATGCGCCCGGTAATCTCGCCGATCACCGTATCGCGGTCCAGCCCGCCTGCGGCGGCGCGGTCGATATAGTCATAGACCGGCTTGCCCCCGATCCAGCCCATTCGCGTCGCATTGACCCGGATGTTAAAGCGGCCAAGATCCTTGGCCATATGCTTGGTCATCGTGGTGAGCCCGCCTTTGCCGGTGGCATAGCCGCCCTCGCCGGGGAAGGGATTGACCTGCGACATGGTGGCGACATTGACCACCGCGCCGCCGCCCGCCGCCTTCATCGCGGGCAGCACCGCCTGCGTCATCCGCAGCGCGCCGAGGCAATTGACGTCGAACACGCGTGCCCAATCCTCGGGATCGGCTTCGTCCACCGTCACCCATTCGCCGTGGATATAGGCGGTATTGACCAGCCCGTCGATCCGCCCGAACGCATCGGCGGTCGCTTTCGCCAGCGCCGCGCACTGGTCCGCATTGCCGACATCGGTCGGCACCGCGACCGCCTCGCCGCCGCTCGCGCGGATTTCATCGGCGACCGCGTCGATGAAATCCTTGTTGCGCGCGCCGAGCCCGACCTTGGCGCCCTCGGCGGCGGCGATCCGCGCCATCGCTTGCCCCATGCCGGGGCCGACCCCGCTGATGATGATGACCTTGTTCTCAAGCAGGCTCGGCATAGTCTTCTCCCGCAAATATGGATTTGAGTTCGGGGGCCAGCGCGTTGCCGACCTCGGGGCAATGCGTTCCCGACGCGCCGTACATAGCGGCGACGCAGCGGTTGCATGCGGTACAGCCCGAACCATCGCTGGCTCCGCTCTGCCATTTCGCGATCAGCGCCGGATCGTGGATCAGCGCACGCGCTAGCGCGATCGCATCGAACCCTTCGGCCGCCGCTTGCCGCGCCCCGGCGAGCGACTGGATGCCGCCCAGATAGGCAAGCTTCATCGGCGTCCGGCCGAGCGCCGCCTTCAGCTTCAGCGCGGATTCCATCAGATAATTTTCGCGGAAACTTGGTAGCTTCGGCACGCTGCGCTTCAGGATCGCAAATTGCAGCTTCGCCAGCAGCCCGCCCTGCATCGCTGCGAGGTCGTCATAGGGCAGCGCGCTGCCGAACATTGCCCATGTGCTTTCGATATTGCGCCCTGCCGACAGGATCAGCATGTCCGCGCCCGCCGCTTCGAGCGCCCGCGCGGTCACAATCGCGTCGTCGACCGTCGCGCCGCCCCGCACCGCATCGGTCAGATTGATCTTGGCGAGGATCGCGAGCCGCCCGCCGGTTGCTTGCTTGACCGCTGCCAGCACCTCGGCGGGAAAACGTGCGCGGTTTGCGGACGATCCGCCATAGCCATCCTTGCGGAAATTGGAGAGCGGCGAGATGAACTGGTTGAGCAGATAGCCATGCCCCATATGGATTTCGAGCGCATCGAAACCCGCCTGTTCGGCCAGTCCCGCGGCGCGCACGAACTCGCCCGTCACCATCTCCATGTCCGTCCGCGTCATCGCGCGCTGAAAGACGCGGCCCTTCAGCACCCCCATCTTGTCGATCCCGCCCGATGCCGACATCGCGCGCGGGGTCGACAGGTCGTCGATCTGACAAAAGCTGCCGCCATGGGTGATCTGCGCCGACGCTTTCGCGCCCCCGGCATGGATCGCATCGGTGACCGCGCGGTAATGCGGCACGCTGTCGTGGCTCAGCATTCCCTGTCCGGGCAGCGTGCGTCCGTCGGGCGAGACCGCGAGATAGGCGAGCGTCGTCATCCCCACGCCGCCGCGCGCATAAGCGCGGTGGAAATCGAGGAGCGCGCGGGTGGGGAAGGTGTCCTTGCTCATCATCTCGTTCGCACCCGAACGGATGAAGCGGTTGCGCAGCGTGATCGGCCCGATCCGGACCGGGTCGAAGGGGCCGGCGGCGCTCATGGCGCGGGCTCGGGCGTGAAACCGGCGGGCGGGTCCTTGACCCAGAAATCGGCTTCGGTGCGGCTTGCGATCCGCCAGCCCGCGGGCGTGCGCACCAGATCGTCGACATAGGTGCAGCCGAGCAGGAACAGATGATCGCCCTCGGGCCGCGCAAGCTGCATCGGGTTGAACAGCATCGTCCTTGCCGTCGCGCGGTCGCCGTCGAGCCGGATCAGCGGCAGCCCGATCAGATGCTGGGTGAGGGGGAAGGGGGCGAGCGCCCTGGCCAGCCACGGCTTGATCTCTGCCCAGCTGCCCTGCGCGCCGCCGGTGACGCGATAGTCGATCGCGGCGTCCGGGGTGAACACGGCATCGAGCGCGTCATAATCCCTGGCGTCGATCGCAAAGACATAGGCGGCGAGTAGTTGCTGGATTTCGATGATGTCGGTGGCGCTCATCTTGCTCGTTCCTTCAGCCGAAATTGGCCTGCCCACCGTCGAGCGGGATCGTTGCCCCGGTCAGATAGCCGAGATCGGGGCCGCACAGCGCCGCCACTGCATTGCCGATATCCTCCTCGCAATCGCCGACGCGGCGCAGCGGGATCGTGCGGAAAAAGGCCTCGGCCTCCTCCGGGTTATTCTCGATCCAGCCTTGCAGGCCCGGCGAATTGGCGTGCGGTGCGATCGTAAGGACGCGAATGCCGTCGGGGCCCCATTCGGCGGCGGCGGCGCGGGTCAACGCGCGCGTCGCCTGCTTCACCGCAGCATAGGCGCCGTAATTCGCCATGTCCCAGCGCACGGCGGCCGAACTGGCAAGGTTGATGATCGTACCGCCACCGCGGCGCAGAAGGTGCGGATGACAGGCCTTCATCAACCGGAACGAAGCCAGCGGGCCCGAGGCGAAACCCGCCTCGAACGCGTCATCCTCAACCTGCAGAAGCGGCCCGAGCGGCACCTCCTGTGCATTGTTGACGAGAATGTCGATCGCGCCGAAATGCTGCGCGACCGCATCCACCGCGGCGCGAACCGATGTCGCGTCCTTGATGTCGGCAGCGAAGGCGGCGGCATCGCTGCCGATTTCCGCCGCCACGACTTCGAGCTTGGCGAGTGTGCGGCCGACCAGTGCGATCCGGGCACCGCGCCGGGCGAGCGCGCGGGCAATGCCGCGTCCGACACCCTGACCGGCACCGGTGACCAGCGCGACCTTGCCCGCCAGCATCGTCAGGGCTGACCCATCAGGCTTGCCGGCGCGCCGGGAAGGAAGGTCTGGTAATAGCCCGCCGACCAGCCGCCATCGACCGCCAGCTCGGCGCCGCTGATATAGCTGGCGTCGTCGGAGGCGATGAACAGGCTGGCGCGCGCGATTTCCTCGGGCTCGCCGATGCGCTGGAGCGGCACGCGCTCATAGCCGATGTTGAGCGCATCGCCAGTCAGCCCGGTCGGATTGCCCATCTGGGTGTTCACGCCGCCGGGATGGACGGTGCAGACGCGAATGCCGCGCGGGCCCAGCTCGTAAGCGAGCGATTTCGACAGCCCGCGTACCGCCCATTTGCTGGCGGTATAGGCCGACAGGCCGTTGCAGCCGCGCAGACCGTCGACCGACGAGATGTTGACGATGACGCCGCGGCCGGCCTCGATCATCGCGCGCGCGGCATATTTGGCGCCGAGCATCGTGCCCATCACATTGATCGCAAGGACGCGTTCGATATCCTCGGCGGGCATCGCCTCGATCGGGCTGAAATGGACGATCGCGGCGTTGTTGATCAATATGTCGAGCTTGCCGAAGCGCTGGACCGTCGCGGCGACCACACGCTCCCAGTCGGCTTCGGACCGCACGTCGAGCTTCTCGAACACGGCGCTCTCGCCGATTTCCTTCGCGGTTTCCTGTCCCTTGTCCTCGATCACGTCGCACAGCACCACTTTGGCGCCCTCGGCCGCGAAGAGGCGCGCGGTCGCGGCGCCCATTCCCTGTGCTGCACCCGTTACGATCGCGACTTTACCTGCGAGTCTTGCCACGCAATTTCTCCTGTCTTTGTCTGTTGGTGCCGCCGGTCAGGCGACCTTCTGTTCGAATGGCGCGGACAAGGTACCGCGGGTGATATGGGTGCCGTTGACGCGCTTCTGAAATTCCTCGGCGCGCGCGCGCGGATTGTAGAATTGGCGATACCAGATGCGCAATTTTCCGATCGGGCCGTCGCCCTGCACCGCCATCGGATTGATGCAGGGTTTCTTGTTCGACCAGATTTCGAAATCCTGCGCGAATGCGGCGCAGGCCGCGGCTTGATAAGCGCGCGCCATCGCGACATCATCGGCGCTCGGCTCGGCATTGGGCACCTTGACCAGCAGCGCGTGCCACACCTTCACCACCCCGTCGTCGACGGGGGTGTGCGCAATCATGATGATCGACGGGAATTGCCCCGACATGCGCGACTGCAGAATCCCCGGCCCGGTATACCAGGTGTCGGTTTCGAGCGGGGCGTCGCCCTGAAGCGTGCGGTGCCCGGCGCGCAGTCGCTGGACGACCCGGTGGCCGTCGAAATCATTTTCAAAGACATCGACGGCATCATTGCCGTGGACGGGTTCGAAATGCGCGCGGTCGGCCATATTGTCGAGGATCTCGACCGGATGGCTCGCGAGTTCGCCCAGCCGGTCGAGTTCCCATTTCACCCAATGCGGCTGATAATATTCCTCGAACGACGGCAGTTCATATTCGGGTTCGAGCCCCTCGGGGTCGTGCCACATCCAGATACAGCCCGCGCGTTCGATCACCGGCCAGTTTTCGAGCCTCGCCGCCGCCGGAATCTTCTGCGGCGAATAGGGGATCTGGTTGCACTTGCCGTCGGGGCCAAAGCGCCAGCCATGATAGGGGCAGCGGATCGACTCCCCCTGCACATGCTCGTTGTCGCGGATCACGAAGCTCGTTTCGTTCTTCGCCAGATGCGCGCCCATGTGCGGGCAATAGGCATCGACCAGATAAACCTGCCCCGACTCGCCGCGGTAGAGCACCCGGTCGCGGCCGAAAAACCGGACGGCGAGCGGGGTCGTCCCTTCCAGTTCGGCGGCGGCGGCGATCATGAACCAGCCGCGCGGAAAGACCTGGTCGCCCAGTCCATAGTCTGCGGTTGTCGCCATTGGAAATCTCCCATTCATGCCCGGCTTGCATCAGGCATTGTCATTTTGCGTTTTGAAAACTTGCGATATCATCGCATTTCGATAACATATCTCACTATTGTCGACGTTATGCAATATTTTGTGGATCAAGGAGGGTGAAGATGGGTGAAAGTTCGCAGTTTCCCGAAGGCGCGACGCTGATTTTCGGCGCGACCGGCGGCATCGGCGCGGCGGTCGCCGGCGAATTTGCTGCGGCGGGGAGCGACATCGCGATCGCATGGCGTTCGAAACAGGCGGAGGCCGAGGCGCTGGCCGAACGCATCGAGGCGTCGGGGCGCAAGGCGAGCCTGCATCAATGCGACGTTACCGATGACGCGGCGCTGGCCGCGACCATCGCGGGCGCTGCCGCCGCACACGGGCGCATCCACACCATGTTGTGGGGCGCAGGGCCGCTCGTTGCGCAGGTCCATCTTGCCGACACGACGCCCGAACAATGGCGCCGGGCGATCGACGTCGAGGTCCACGGCTTTTTCGGCGCCACGCATCTTATCATTCCGCATATGCGCGAACATGGCGGCGGCTCGTTCGTCCATCTGGGCTCGGCCGGCGACCTGCGCTGGCCCGACAAGGACGGCCTGTCGGTCGCGCCCAAGGCGGCGAACGAGGCGCTGGTCAGGGGCATCGCGCGCGAGGAGGGAAAGCATGGCATCCGCGCCAACTCGATCCTCGTCGGCGTGATCGAGGCCGGCATGTTCCTCGAGCTGTCGAAACAGGGCGTGTTCGACGACGCCTGGACCGCCGAGGTGCACAAGAATCTTGCGCTCAAGCGTTGGGGGCGTCCCGAGGAAATCGGCCATGCTGCTGTCTTCCTTGCCTCGTCCAAAGCTGCCTATGTCACGGGGCAGCAAATCGCGGTTGCGGGCGGTTACGGGGTCTGACCGCACGGCCCAGACCCCGGCGGCGCCGTTACGCTACGGTTTCCATCGCGAAGGCGGCCCGCAATCCGCGGGCCGCCGTTCCCACCGCGACATCGGCCTGCGGCAGCATGCCCAGCATGCTGGCAAAGCCGTGGATCACGCCGGGGAAATGGTCATGCGTCACCGCCACGCCATCGGCCTTCAGCCGTTCGGCGTAGGCGGCGCCTTCGTCGCGCAGCGGGTCATATTCGGCGGTGACGACGGTCGCCGACGGAAGGCCGGCGAGGCTGTCGGCGCGGATCGGGGTCGCGAGGGCGTCGGCGGGGCGTTCGGCATCGCCCAGATATTGCGTCCAGAACCACTGCATCATTTCGCTGCTCAGCATATAGCCGGTGGCGTTCTCGATATAGGAGGCGCGGGTGAAATCATTGTCGACGACGGGGTAGAGGAGCAGCTGATGCGCGATGGCCGGGCCACCCTCATCGCGCGTGGCAAGGCACAGCGCCGCGGACAGGTTGCCGCCCGCGCTGTCGCCGCCGACCGCGATCCGGCCGGGGTCGATGCCGAGCGTATCGGCCTGTTCGACCGCGGTCACAACGGCGGCGCGAACGGTATCGAGCGCGGCCGGATAGCGATGCTCGGGCGCGCGCGGATATTCGAGCGAGAGCACTGCAACCTCTGCGGCGGCGGCGAGCGCGCGGCACAGCGGGTCATGGGTGTCGAGCGTCCCGAACACCCAGCCGCCGCCATGGATGAAGACGAGCAGGGGGAGCGTTGTCCCGGGCGCGGGGTGATAAAGGCGCGCCTTCACGGCGCCCGCGCCGGTGTCGAGCGTGACGTCGCGAACCTCCGCCACGCCGGCCTTGGGCACGGGCATCGGCTGTTCGTCGGCCAGCCGCAGCGCGGCCGGATCGAAGGGCGCATTCATGTGCGGCAGCGCGTTCATCATATCGAGCAACGGCGCGAGGGCGGGATCAATGGGCATGGCAAAACTCTCCGGCTTGTGGGATGGAATAGATGGAAATGAAGGTGTGATGGCGAAGGCAGGCGGACCGGCCGCGGAATTTTCGAAACTGCTCTCCGACCTGTTCGGCGGCTTGCTGACGGACGCGCCGTGGGAGGATTTTCTGCGCGGCCTCGCACTCTATCTCGACGGCACGTACGCGACGCTGATCCTGACGATGCCCGGCACGCGCAAACCCGGAACGATCGTCACCCCCGACGCCGATCCGCAAACGAGCGAAGACTATGCCGAAAGCTTCTTTGCCAGCGATCCGTTCAAGGGGTTGCCCGAAGGCAAGGTCATGTCGTTCAGCGACTTTGTGCAGGGCGCAGCCCGCGCAAGCGATTTCTGGCACGACTTTCTCGAAGCTGCGGGCGGCGACCAGATCCTCGGTGTGGATTTGCGTTTCGACAGCGGTTTCGAGGCGCGGTTGCGCGTGACGCGCGACCGCAGCCGCCGCGACTTCGGCACCGCCGAGCGCGAGGCGTTGCAGGTGCTCGTTCCGCATCTGCGCCATGCCATCCAGCTGTTCGAACGATTGCAGGCATCGGGCGCCGAACATGGTGTCTATCGCGGGGTTGTCGAACAGATGGGCGTCGCGGCGATCACCCTTGACCATGACGGCAAGGTGATCCGCACCAACGCGGTCGCCGAGCGCCTGCTGGCCGGGGGCGACGGGCTGACGCTCGCGGGCGGGCGGCTCCGGCTGGCGGCGGGGACCGCGCACCGTACGCTCGAAAAACTGCTCAAATTGCTCAGCGCGGAGGCCGATCCCGCCGCCGCGCCGCCGCAGCGCTTCCGCATCGAAAGGCCCTCGGGGCAGCGCGATCTGGGCGTCGTTGCCAAGGCGGTGACGACGCCGGCCTTCATGCGCGGCGGCAAGGGGGCCGCGCTCGCCCTGTTCATCAGCGATCCGGGGCAGGATGCGACGCCCGATCCCGAAGCGATCCGCGACCTGTTCCAGCTGACGCGAATGGAGGCGATGCTGGCCGCGGCGCTCGCGGGCGGCGGTTCGCTGGTCGAGGCGGCCGACCGGCTGGGCATCGCGCACAACACCGCGCGGTCGCACCTGCGCTCGATCTTCGCCAAGACCGGCGCGCGGCGTCAGTCGCAGCTTGTGCATCTGCTCCACGCCGGAATGACCGAATTGGGCGGTTCCGGAAGCTAAGGGTATTGCTTCTTTCTGCGTAGATGATAGCATAAGATCATACGAATATCGTGTATGATATGTAAAAATGCTATCATAATGCAGAGAGGACGTGCGGTGAAAGAGGTAATTGGCCATGTGCCGAATCGCGACGAGCTGGTCGCGCGGGCCTGCGAACAGGCGGGGCTTTCGGATTTCGGCGACACCTGGTTCTTCGCCAACATCGACGCGCTGATCCCCGCGCTCAATGCCGAAGCCCGGCTGAGCGAAGCCGGAGTTGTGAGCGCCTCGGCAATGATCGTGAACGGCCTCGTCAACCGCCTGCGCCATATCGACCTGATCAGGCGCCACCCCGAAATCCTCGACGAGCGGGTCGAGGTCGCCGCAGTGGTCGTCGGGCTGCCGCGGACGGGCAGCACCATGCTGCACCGGATGCTCGCATCGGCGCCGGGAATGACCGGAACGCGCTGGTTCGAGACACAGAATTACGCGCCCTTTCCCGAAGAGGAGCGCGGCAATCCCGAGCCGCGGCGCGAAGCGGCGCGCGGTTTCCTCGATTATATGCTGGCGACGATTCCCGATCTCATGTCGATCCACCCGATGAGCATCGACCAACCCGACGAGGAACTGATCATCCTTGGCCAGCTTTATTCGAGCACGATGATCGAGGGGACTTACCATGTCCCGGGCTATGCGCGCTGGCTGACCGACAACGACCGCATCCAATGCTATCGCGACCTCAAACAGATTCTCCAGTCGCTGCAATGGCAGGACCGGAGCCGAAAGGGCGCCAAATGGGTGCTCAAGACCCCGGGCCATCTGCTCGCGCTCGATGCGGTGATCGAGATATTCCCCGAGGCGAAGATCGTGATGACCCACCGCGACCCGGTCGCGACGGTGCCGAGCTATTGCAGCATGGAGCACAGTCTCTACCAAATGGTGTCGGACCGCGTCGATCCGGCGAGCGTCGCCGCTTTCTGGGTGCCGCGGCTTGCCGAGTTGCTCGACCGTTTCATGGCGGTGCGCGGACAGGTCGCGGGGCAGAATTTCATCGACGTCCGCTACGCCGATCTGCTGGGCGATCCGATCGGGGAGGGCGTGCGTGTGCTTGCGGCCGCAGGGGTCGATGTCACCGACGCGGTGCGTGCGGGCATGGCCGAATGGATCGAGGCGAACAAGCGCGAGGACCGCGCGCCGCACAAATATGCGCTTGAGGATTTCGGACTGGTCCGCGCGGATGTAGAACAGCGTTTCGCGGCGTATCGCGCCGCGTTCCTGGAGGGGGAATAGATGATGACCGAAGCCGTCAATCTCGCCGCGATCGAGGAGATAAGGCTGCTCAAGGCGCGCTATGTGCGCGCGCTCGACACCAAGGACTGGGCGCTGCTGCGCAGCCTGCTCACCGACGACATGATTGGCGACTTTCGCGAAATGCCGGGTGAAACCGATGAAGGCCTGCTGACCACCAGTGCCGAGGCCTTTGTCACGGGGGTCGCCGCGACGCTCGAACATGCCACGACGGTCCACCATCTCCACAGCTTCGAAATCCGCTTCACCGGCGCGCGCGACGCCGAGGGCATCTGGGCGATGGACGATCATTTCTGGGCGGGCGAGGGAAGCGACCTTGCCGGTCGCTCGCGCCATGGTTTCGGACATTATCACGATTGCTACCGCAAGGCGCGCGGACGCTGGCTGATTGCCAGGACCCGGCTCAGCCGCATCCGCGTCGAGCGCGACTGACGCGCGCTCGGGCTCATTCGGGCATCGGCGGGTAGCTGGACAGGAAGCCCGCATCGGCAATGAGCGATTGCCCGTTGATTCCGCCCGACCGCGGGCTGGCGAGGAACAGCGCGACTTCGGCGATATGCTGCGGCAGCAGCAGGCCGTCGGCGGGCGGCGCAAGCGCGTCGGCGGGCTGGATCGGCGCCTGCTCGGTCACGCCGAGGATCGCGGTCGCGACGGGGCCGGGGCAGATCGCGTTGACGCGGAGCCCGCGCCGCGCGAAGCTTTGCGAGGCCGATCGCACCGCGCCGATCACGCCATGCTTCGCGGCGCTATAGGCGGCGGCGACATTGAGGCCGATCACGCCCGAGGTCGAGGCCGTCACCACCGCTGCGCCGCCGGGTTCGAGCGCGGGCAGAACCGCCTGTAGTCCCAGCCATGCGCTTTTCAGGTTGATCGCGATCATGCTGTCGAACGCCGTCGCGTCGGTGTCCTCGAAGACGGTCTGCGTATAAGCGCCAGCATTGAGGAAGGCGGCGTCGAGCCGCCCGAAATCCTGCTTCGCCGCGGCGACCATCGCGTCATTGTCCGCAGCGCTCGCGACGTCGCAGCGAATGGCACGCGCGCGGCCGCCCTTGGCGCGGATCGCCGCGGCGATCGCTTCGGCGCCGGCTTCGTTGATGTCGGCGACCACGACCGCGGCGCCCTCTTCGGCAAAGCGCAGCGCTGCCGCGACGCCGATTCCCGAAGCGCCGCCGGTTACCAGCGCGACCTTGCCTTCGAACATGCCCATCTCGATCCTCTCTCCATCCGTCGTTGCCCGATTTCGTAGCACCGGCGGGCCCGGGCGAATTGATCCAATTGGACGAGGAACGGGCGCGAATGGCCGCCTTATGCTCGCAAAAAACACGGGATAATGGAGAGGATCGGACGCTCATGAAATTTTCGATTATTTACGAAGCGCAGATGGTCGACACCTCGCGCGCGAACGAAGCGCGCTGCTTTCACGAGATTATCGAACAATCGCTGCTCGCCGAGGAAATGGGGTTCGATACCGTCTGGGCGGTCGAGCACACCGCGCTCACCCAATATGCGCATATGTCGGCGCCCGAGACCTTTCTCGCCTTCCTTGCCGGCAAGACCACACGCCTCGGCATCGGCCATGGCGTCGTTTGCCTGCCGCCTGCAATGAACCATCCGGTCAAGGTCGCCGAGCGGATTGCGACGCTCGACATCCTGTCCAAAGGCCGCGTCCATTTCGGCATGGGCAAGGGCGGCACACAGCAGGAAGCCGGAACCTTCGGCTATGATCTGGGTGCGCTTCAGCCGATGATCGATGAATCGATGTATCTGATCCCGAAAATCATGGTGCAGGACGAGATCGAGCATGACGGCGAATATATCCAGATACCGCGCCGCCCGATCCATCCCAAGCCCTATCAGGACCCGCACCCGCCGCTCTATATGGCGTGCACGCGTGCCGACGCGCTGACGACCGCGGGGGCGCGCGGGATCGGCGCGCTCGTGCTGGGTTTCGCCGGGCCCGACGACATTGCGGCGAAGAATGCGATCTATCGCGCGGCGTGGGCCGACCGCAGGGCCGAGGACCAGGTCGGCTTCCGCCCGACCGAACATCTTGCTGCGCTCTGTCCGGCGCTGGTGCTCGACGACCGCGAAAAGGCGCGGCGCATCGGTCTTCGCGGTCAGCGCTTCTTCGTCGAATCGCTGGGATATTGGTATCAGGGCGGCCCCAAGCCGACGGTCGAGGATCTGTCGGGCGATGAACAGGCGGCGATCCTGCAGCAGGAGAAGGCGGCGGTCGTCGCCTATCTGTCCGAGGAAAAAATCACCATCGGGTCCGAACATACCGGCGCTTACGAGGAAGTGCAGGACGCCTATGGCACCGCCGACGACTGCATCCGCTACGTCCAGCGCCTGTTCGATGCCGGGGCGGACGAGATCCTCTTCCTTTTCCAGATGGGCGCGGTGCCGCATGACGTCATCCTCGAAACCATCCGCAATATCGGAACCCATGTGATCCCGCATTTCAGGGCGCAGGCCGCGGTCGCCGCACAATAGCGGTTTGCGTACCGGCCCGGCGCGTGGCGTCGCCGGGCGGTCTTGGCGTAAGGCCATGAAATGCGACAAAACGCCCCATCAGATAAACGCATAATATATAGGTAAATGTTATTTGATGTTGAAATGCGTTCTATGGAGTGTCATTTGCGATGCATAAGAGAAGCATCATCCCGGAGGTGATCCGGGTCGCAGAGGGGCAAACATGAAATATTACAGGCATTTCGCGCGCACTTCGGTCGCACTGGCGGCGCTCGTCGCGGCGCATCCGCTTCTTGCGCAGGAGCAAGCGCCCGCCGCTGCCGCGGAGACGGCGAGCGAAACCGAATCCACCGAAATCGTCGTCACCGCGCGCCGGCGCGAGGAAAAGCTGCAGGACGTGCCGATCGCGATCACCGCGATTGGCGGTGCGCAGCTCGACTCGCGCGGCTTCGACGGCGTCACCGACGTCGGCCAGGTCGCGCCCAATCTCCAGTTTACCCCGGGGCAGGGCGGCAACAGCGGCGGTGTCTCGGCCTTCATCCGCGGCGTGGGCGAGAATGATTTTATCATCACCTCCGATCCCGCGGTCGCGCTCTATATCGACGGCGTCTATGTCGCGCGCAGCTTTGGCGCGACCACCGAGCTTCTGGGCATCGACCGGATCGAGGTGCTGCGCGGGCCGCAGGGGTCGCTGTTCGGCAAGAACACGATCGGCGGCGCGATCAGCGTCGTCTCGCGCGTGCCGACGGGTGACCGGCTCGAAGGCGACATCCGCTACGGCTCGTTCAACGATCTCCGGCTGCGCGCCAATGTCGAGGCGGGGCTGACGGACACTCTTGCGATCGGCGTCGCCGCGCTCGGCGAATGGGGCGAGGGCTGGCAGAAGGTGCCGTCGGGCAAGAATCTCAGCAATCGCAATGTCCAGGCAGGCCGGCTGACGCTGCATTATGATGCGTCGCCGATCGATGCGGTGCTGACCGTCGACGGGCTGCGCCGCCGTCAGAACAGCACGCCGCACAGCATGCTGTCCTTCACCCCGACCTTCTTCTCGGGGCTGCAATCGGCCTTTGTTGCGCCGTGCTGCACCGCGCCCGGCAGCATCAACCGCACCGACACCACCGACTTCCTCAACCGCGACGATACCGATTCGGCAAATGCGACGCTCACGCTTTCGGCCGATCTTGGTGCTGGCACGTTGAAGTCGATCAGCGCCTATCGCTGGGTCCATGCGACCTTCGGGCGCGACGGCGATGCGTCGGCTGCGGTCAATTATGCGGGCGATATCCATGACGAGAGCGCACGCCAGCTCTCGCAGGAACTGCAATATGCGACCAGCCTGTTCGATCGCGGCACGCTGCTCCTCGGTGCCTATTATTTCCGCGAGAAATCACGCGACGATACCACCCTCTATGTCGCCGACGGACTCTATCCGCGCCTGATCGCGGCGGGCTTCGATTCCGCGCTCGCCACCGCGCTCGATTTCAACATCGACTTCGCCAACCGGCAGAAGACGACCAATTACGCGCTGTTCGGCAACGCGACCTTCGATGTCACCGATGCGCTGACGCTCGAGTTCGGGGCGCGCTATACGTGGGAAAAGAAGGTCTGGAACCAGGCCGCGATGCGGATCTACAGTCGGCAGCCGCTGCTCGCGGGCATGCCCTCGTACCGGTTGAGCGAAGACTGGAAGGCGTTCACGCCGCGCGCTTCGCTCTCGTATAAATTCACCCCCGACATTCTCGGCTATGTTTCCTGGTCGCGGGGGTTCCGCAGCGGCGGCTTCAACGGGCGGCCGACCTCGGTCGAGGAAATCGGGTCCTATGATCCCGAATATCTGACCGCTTATGAGGCGGGGCTCAAGACCACGCTCGGCGGGCTTGTCACACTGAACCTTTCGGCCTTCCGCAACGACTACAAGGATCAGCAATTGCTGATCTCGACGGTCAGCCCGAACACCGGCTTGATCGTCGTGCGCACCGACAATGCCGGCAAGTCGCGCATCCAGGGGATCGAGTTGGAGGCCGATGTCCGCGTCTCGCGCGCGCTTCGGCTCAGCGGGTCGTTCGGTTATCTCGATGCGAAATATCTGCGCTACACCTCGGTGATCGGCGGGGTTCCGACCGATGTCAGCTTCCGCAATCCGAAGCAGGCGCCCGATCTCACCGCGAGCGGCAGCATCGTCTATTCGACCGCGCTGTCGGGCAGCGTCGATGCGAGCTTCCGGCTCGACGCCGCCTACCGCAGCCTCACCTGGATCGACGTCGAAAATTCGCCGCTGATGCGCGCCCCCGATCATGCGATCCTGAACGCCAGCGCCGAATTTACGCTACCTGCCAAGGGGCTGTCGCTTCGCCTCGCGGTCGACAATCTGACCGACAAACGCGTGCTGACCGCGGGCTATGACGCCTCGACCAGCTTCGGCTTTGTCGAGGGCTATTTTAATGAACCACGCCGTTACTGGGCGACGCTCAGCTTCCGGCGCTGACGGGGCGGGGCCGGCCGTGCGGCGCGGCCGGCCCTGTGCCACCGGTCGATAAGGGGAATGGCATGCGCGCGATGGTGATCAACGGGTTCGGCGGTCCCGAACAGCTTGTGTGGGGCGATCTGCCCATGCCCGAAGCCGGCGCGGGCGAGGTGCTGATCCGGGTCGTCTGTGCAGGGGTCAATCCCGCCGACTGGAAAACACGCGTCGGCAAGCTGTCGGCCTATATCGACTATCATTTCCCGTTCGTGCTCGGCTTCGACTTTGCCGGCATTGTCGAGGCGGTGGGCGCGGGCGCCGATGCATTCGGTCCCGGCGACCGCGTTTTCGGCATGTCGCAACAGGGACAGGGGCGCGATGGTTCCTACGCCGAATATTGCATCGCCGACGCAGCGTTCCTCGCCGCGCTGCCGTCCGGATGGAGCTTTGCGCAGGCCGCCGCGCTGCCGGTTGCGGGGACGACGGCCTATGGCGGGCTGGCCGACGTCGGCGGCTTGTCGGCGGGGCAGACCGTGCTCATCAATGGCGGTGCGGGCGGTGTCGGCAGCATCGGCATCCAGATCGCGCGCGCGCTCGGTGCCCGTGTCGCGGTGACCTGCGGGCCCGGCAATATGTCCTACGTCCGGGGTTTCGGCGCGGACCATGCCATCGATTATCGCGCCGGCGATGTGGCGCAGGCGGTGCGCAAATGGGCGCCGGACGGCGTCGATCTGGTCCTCGATGCGGTCGGGTTGGGCAGCCTGCTCCCGTCCGCGCCCGACATCGTTGCGCCGGGCGGCCGCTATGTCGAGATCGCGACTTTGGTATCGCAGGCGAGCGCCGATGAGGTCGCGCATGCCGCCGCAAAGGGGGTGAGCATCCTGTCCAATATGAATGCGGTTGCGCGCTTGCCGCAGCATCTGAAGGAACTGGCCGCGCTCTGCGCCGCGGGCGGGGTGAAGCCGCCCGTGATCGAAATCCTGCCGCTGGACGCCGCCGCCGAAGCACACCGCCGCATCGAAGGGCAGCATGTCCGCGGAAAGATCATCCTGGAGGTGACGCCCCATGTCGACTGACGACACGGCCGCCGCAGCGCCGATGGTCCATGCGATCGACGAGATCGTCGCGAAGCCGGGCGAGGGCAAGGCGCTGCTCGACGACTATCTGGCGCGCTATGCGCCCGGCGCGCGGGCGCGCGGCATGACGCTCGAACAGATTCTCGTCAGCCCACCGATGTGGCTCGACGACCAGTCGAACACGCTTGTCTTCCGCTGGTCGCTCGCAGGTGCGGGGGCGTGGTGGCAGATGCGCTTTGTCGGTGGTAACGACCCCGATGTCGCCGCCTGGTGGGCCGATGTCGATGCGCGCGCGGTCGGTCGGCGCCGTTTCTTCGCGTCCGAGCCCGCCAATATCGAAAGGCTCTGCGATGTATAAGCTGACCCGGCTCGTCACGCTGGCCGACCCCGCCGGTGTGTCGGCGCTGGCCGATGAGATACACGCGCTGGCTACGGTGCACGCCGCCTATCGCCAGCTTGTTGCCCCCACGCTGGCGGGCAGCCATTTCGGCGGCGACCTCCTCGCACATTTTGCGTTCGACGACGCGGTGCAGCGCTCGGATTTCGACGCGGCGCTCGCGCCGCTGCTCGCTACCCAGGCGGTCGCGTCGGTCGATGGCGTTGCTTATCAGAGCGGGCCGGGCGGGCGGTCCGATCCGGGGCTTGCGAATGGCGTCTATCGCGTGCTGCTGCTCGGCGTCGACGAAGGCACCGATCCTGCCCTCGTCGAGCGCTTCGAGGCGGAAACGCGGACGATGCCATACTATATTCCCGCGATCCGCAACTGGCAGTTGAGCCGGATCGACGAGGCGATCGGCGCGCGCCGCTGGACGCACGTCTGGGAACAGGAATATGCCGATGCCGGCGGGCTGATGGGCCCCTATATGATGCATCCGTATCATTGGGCGCGGATCGATCGCTGGTTCGACCCCGAATGCCCGGACCGGATCGTCGACGCGCGGCTCTGCCACAGCTTCTGCGCGATGGAAGCGTCCGTCCTATAATCGCATGGCGCCAGCCTCGATCCGGGGGCATGGTGACCGTGACGAAAGGCGGGGCGAATGACGGCAGCAGAGCGATTGCATACGCAGAGCAACTATCTGATCGAGGCATTGAAGCGCGTGTTGAAAGAGCGCGGGCTCACCTATGCCGACGTTGCGGCGGCGCTCGGCATCAGTCACGCCAGCGTTCGCCGGACCTTCGCTCAGCGCAGCTTCACGCTCGCGCGGATCGACGAGATTTGCGAACTCGCCGGGATCAATTTCCTCGAGTTGGCGCGGCTGGCCGACGCGGCGCGGCCCGCGATGCCCGATATACTCACCGACGTTCAGGAACAGGCGCTGGTCGATGATCCGCTGGCGCTGTTTTGCTTTCACCTCGCGCTCGGCGGCTGGACGGTCGAGCGGATCGAGGGGGAGTATGCGATCGACCAGACGGTGCTGGTCCCCGCGCTGCTGAAGCTCGAACGCATCGGATTGATCCAGTTGCTCCCCGGCAATGTCATCCGCCTGATGACCGCACGCAGCATCAGTTGGCGCCGGGGCGGGCCGATGCGGCGCTTCTTCGACCGGCGGGTGAAGGAGGAGTTTCTCCAATATGATTTCTCGGCCAAGGGGTCGATCTGGGAGTTCGAGATTGGCGAACTGTCCGATGCCTCGCGCATCCTGCTCGAGCGCCGGCTTGTCAGCCTCTTTCGCGAAGTGCGCGACCTGATCGCGCGCGATGCGTTGCTCCCGCCCGCAGTGAAGACCAACGTCGGCCTGCTGATCGCGTCGACCCCGATCCCGTTGCCGATGGTTGCGCGCGACGTTGCGGCGGGTGCGTTCGGTCTAGAAAGTCGCGAAATTCGATCCTTTAAGGATTAAAATACGCTACAATTGCGCGATCCTCTCGGCGGCCTCGCGCGATGGCGCGATACCGGCTGCAAGTCGGTCTCGATACCGGCGTGAGAGGGAGAAATTTGATGACGGCAATCGCCATGCAGCCGCCCGCGATGCGCGGCGGCATCCCGTTCCTTGGCCACCTGACGGACTTCTTCAAGGACCCCGTCGGATTGCTGCGCCGGGGATATCAGGAACATGGCCCGATCTATTCCTTCCGCATGGGTGGGCGGAACATGGTTGTGATGCTCGGGCCCGACAACAATCGCTTCGTCTTTCAGGAAACCGACAAACTGCTGTCGATCCGCGAATCGATGCCCTTCTTCCACAAGATGTTCTCGCCCAATTTCTACTCCTTCGCCGAGATGGAGGAATATCTGAACCAGCGCGCGGTAATCATGCCGCGCTTCAAGGCTTCGGCGATGAAGCAATATGTGCCGGTGATGGCCGAAGAGGCGATGGCGCTTTGTCACCGGCTCGGCGACCGCGGCGAATTCGATCTCGTCTCGACCCTCGGGCCGGTCGTCATGGATATCGCGGCGCACAGCTTCATGGGCCGCGATTTCAAGCAAAAGCTGGGCCATGAATTTTTCGAGCTGTTTCGCGACTTCTCGGGTGGGATGGAATTTGTCCTGCCACTGTGGCTGCCGACGAAGAAGATGCGGCGCAGCCAGGCCGCCAAGAAAAAGCTGCACCAGATTCTCGGCGACTGGATCAAGCAACGGCGTGCAAATCCGATCGAGCCGGCGGATTTTTTTCAGGACATGGTCGCGTCAACCTATCCCGACGGCCGCCCGATCCCCGACGAACTGATCATCCACATGATCCTGCTTCTCGTCTGGGCAGGGCATGAAACGACCGCGGGGCAGGTCAGCTGGGCGATGATCGATATCCTTCAGAACCGCGAATATCAGGATGTGCTGCGAGGCGAGATCGCCGCCATACTGGGTTCGGCATCGGGCGCCGATCTCAGCTGGGAACAGGCGATCGCGATGCAGAAGATGGACCTCGCACTGCGCGAGACCGAACGGCTGCATCCGGTGGCCTTCACGATGATCCGCAAGGCCGCCGCCGATTTCGAGCGCGACGGCTATCAGGTCCGCGAAGGCGACTGGATCTTGCTTGCACCCTCGGTCAGCCACCGGATGAGCGAGATTTTCGACCGGCCCGACGACTATGATCCCGAACGCTTCAACACCGAACGCACCGATACCAAGGTCGAATCGAACAGCCTGATCGGTTTTGGCGGCGGCATGCACCGCTGTGCCGGAGTGAACTTCGCGCGGATGGAGATGAAGGCGCTGATCGCCATATTGCTCCAGCGCTATGATATGGAACTGATCGACACGCCGCGCCCGATCGCCGGGGCGGGCACCTATTGGCCCGAACAGCCTTGCCGTGTGCGGTACAAGCGCCGGACGATGGTGGATCGTGCGCCCGCCGATCTCGGCGCGGTTGCGGCGGCGGCGGGATGCCCGGCGCATGCGAAGGGCAAAAACTGATGGCGCGCGTCACCTATGTCCAGTCCGACGGGAGTGAACGGACCTGCACGAACTTCGAGGGCATGGCGGTCATGCACCTTGCCATCGGCAATCTTGTCGACGGGATCGACGCCCTCTGTGGCGGGGTACGCCAATGCGGCACCTGCCATGTCTATGTCGACGATGCCTGGGTCGACCGAGTCGGGCCGCCAGGCGAAGAGGAGGCCATCATGCTCGAAGCGCTGGCCGACTTTATCGAGGTCACGCCGGGCAGCCGGCTGAGTTGCCAGATCCATATTACCGAGGAACTGGACGGGTTGAGGGTCCATATCCCCAAGGAACAGCCCGGAATTTAAATGGGTTAGGAACGGAAACCGGGGCGGCTTTTGCCGCCCCTTTTTTTGTCCCCGCGCGCACCACCAAAAGGGGGTGTTGTATTGCCTTCTTGCGTAGGTATTTATTGCACATATTACGCATGACATGGTAATTGATCAAAAAACGGCACATAATACGCCGTAATCGATAAAATGGAGGGATGGGACTGATGAAGCTACGCACACATCATCGCACGCAGCTTGCCGCTATCGCATTGATGGCGCCTTGGATCGCCAATGCCGCACAGGCGCAGCAGGCCGAACCGGCGCCGCAGGCCGAGGGTGCCGCGTCCCAAGGGCTCAGCGAAATCATCGTGACGGCGCAGAAGCGTTCGGAAAGCCTCCAGGACACGCCGCTGGCGATCAGTGCAATCAACGCCGAGATGATCGAGCAGCGCGGTATCACCAGCGTCGCCGCACTCGGCAGCGCGGCCCCGAACCTCATCATCACCGAAACGCCGTCGGCGACGGCGAACCCTTCGATTTCGATCCGCGGTATCGTTGACAACGACCCGATCCTCACCGCCGATCCCGCGGTGGGGCTCTATGTCGACGGCGTCATCGTCGGCCGTTCGGCAGGCGCGCTGTTCGACATGATGGACCTCGAGCGCGTGGAAATCCTGCGTGGGCCGCAGGGCACGCTCTATGGCCGCAACACGACGGGCGGTGCGGTCAACCTGATCTCGGCCAAGCCGTCGAAGGATTTCGGCGGCCGCCTGCAGGCCGGCTATGGCAGCTTCAACGAATATATGGTGAAAGCGCTGATCGACACCGGCGAACTGGGCGACACCGGCCTGGCGCTAAAGCTCGGCTATTACCACAGCCAGCGCAACGGAACCGTCGACAATCTGCTCGAACCGTCCGACAAGCGCGATCCGGGCGCGCGCAACACCGACGCGGTTCGCGCCGCGGTCCGCTTTGACAAGGGCACCGGCTTCACCGCCGACTATGTCTTTGACTCGAGCGACCGTAACGGCCGTGCCAATGCCTTCCAGTTGCGCGCGATCCGCCCCGACATCCTCCAGTATCTGAGCTTCTCGCCGGCGTTCGGCGGCACCGCGCCGCAGGTTTCGCGGGACCGGCTGTCGCAGGTCCGGTTCGATCGCGACGGCAATGCGCATGACAAGGTGCAGGGCCATTCGCTGACGCTCAACCTCGAGATCGGCGACGCGACGCTGCGTTCGATCACCGGCTATCGCAAATGGGACAATGTGAGCGAAAGCTCCGATCTCGACGGTAACGGAGGCCTCGTCGGTTTCCTCGTCAGCCCAGCGATCCTCGTGCCGCCCAATGCCTTCATTCCGCAGGGCGTCGGCCCGATCGACCTGTTCCACACCAGCAATGAGCGGCATCAAAAGCAGTTCTCGCAGGAATTCAACCTGATCGGCTCGATCGGCGACGAGTTCGACTATGTCCTCGGCGCCTATTATTTCCGCGAACGCGCGACCGAGGTGAATCCGCAGGGCTTCACGCTGGTCCTTCCTTCGCCGGTGCCGATCCCGATCGCGCCGGGTGTCAACCTCAACAGCTTTGGCGTCAACCTCGATACCTTGCTGTCCTATCGCCACATCTCGCGGTCGGTCGCCGCCTTCAGCCAGGTCACCTGGAAACCGGCCGCGCTTGACGGCCGGCTGAATATCACCGGCGGCATTCGCTATACCGAAGACAAGAAGCATCTGATCCAGTCGGCGCCGCTGCCGACCGCGCCGCGCGACCTGACACGCAAGTTCAATCGTCTGAACTGGCTTGCGAACATCTCCTATGACTGGAGCGATGACATCATGACCTATGCCCGGGTGAGCACGGGCTATAAGGCGGGCGGCTTCAATGCCCGTGCGGCGGACAACAACGGCTTCAATCCCGAAGATCTCGTCTCGTACGAGGTCGGGTTCAAGAGCGAGCTGTTCGACCGGCGCCTGCGGTTCAATGTGGCGGCCTTTCACGCCATTTATGACGATCTTCAGGTCCAGCAATTCCTTGCCGGCACCGGCGGCGCATCGAGCACCACGGTTAACGCGGCAAAGGCCACCTATACGGGGATCGAGGCCGAGGTTCTGGCGCAGATTGCCGACGGCTTCACGGTCGACGCGTCGTTCGGCTACACCGACCGCAAATACAAGAAGTTCACCTTCGTCGATCCGCTGACGGGTGTCCCCGCCGACATTTCGGATGTCGCCAAGTTCCAATATTCGGCAGCGACGACCGCGAATGTCGGTGCACAATATGAAACCGCACTCGGCAATTTCGGAAAACTGACCGCGCGCACCGACTGGAGCTATCGCAGCAAGGTCTACTGGCATCCGGTCAATCCGTATAACGCAGAAATCTCCGACGGCGGGGTCGGGTTGCTGAGCGCCCGGCTTTCGATCTCCGATATCTCGATTGGCGGCGCCCGGGCCTCGATCGCGCTGTGGGGCAAGAATCTGACCAAGGAAGATTATCTGCTCTCGGGGATCGACTTCGGCTCGCTGGGCTTCGCCGGGGTCATGTACGGCGATCCGCGCAGCTATGGCGTTGAAGTGGGTTTCAAATTCTAGCGCACCACTCGCAATGATCTTGTGAAGCCGGGCGCTGCCAATCGGCGGCGCCCGGCTTTGCCATTTCGGTCTCGAGAGCGGCAGGGCCCGGCTGGACGGGGATCATCCCGCGGTTTTGCGGGCCTGATACATCGCTTCGGCGCGGACCTTGAGCGCGTGGGCGGTGTCGTCGAAGGCGCGCTTCACCCAGGGCCCGGCAAAGCGCATGACATGAATGCCGTTGGGCCCCAGAAAGGCGTCGGTCGAATGATAGGCGCAGGCACTGTCGCTCAGCGGTTCGATGATCTGGTCGCGCCGTGCCGGATAGGGCCAGGCGTCGTCATGCGGCAGCTCCCATGACAGCAGCCTTTCGGGTTCGAACGCGCAGACATATTCGCAATTGGGAAAGACCGTCTCGGGCTCGATATAGCTTTTGAGCGTCATATGGACCGGTGCGCCCATCGCGAGCGTTGATTCCGCCGCAATGCAAAAGGGGTTCCATTCGCCGTAGCGGGGAAGGTCGGTGAGTATTTCCCAGACCACCGCCGCAGGGGCGTCGATCTCGACACGTTCCGAGCGGGCGATGGCGTCGGGATCGACATAGCATAGCGATTCATCGGCGTCGGGCATGCTAGATCCTTTTCGAAATATCGAACTGGCTGGTTGGAATGCAGTCGATCCGGTCGAAATCGATGAAGCGCGCGCAGCTTTCCATCATCAGTCGTTGGTTCTCCGCCAGCCGCGCGCTGTCTCCCACCGCGTCGAAATAGACCGCCTCGTCGGTCAGCGCGGCGGCGGGGAAGCATTCCTCCACCATCGCGACATAGGCGGGCGCGCCATAGCTCAGCGGCCGCACGATCAGATTTTGGACATATTCGAAGTTGGCCTGCGTATCGACCGCGACCGCCGAATGCTGGCGCTGCCACGCGTCGCGCCAGCCATCCCAGTTCAACCGTGGGGGCAGGCCCAGAAACACGATCTGCGAAAAGCCTTCGGTCCGTGCGCCGGGGGTGGATGGATGCAGCGTATTGGCGATGACGGTGGATTCGCTCGCAAGCCAGGCGGCATGGCGCGGCGCGGCGTCGCCGATGATCGCATCGACGGCCGCGCGCTCGGGCTCGTTCGCGCTCGGCAGCCAGAGCTGGACGACGGCGTCCATTTGCGGGCGGGTCGAGGTCATGCGCGGCGAATTGCCGGCCGCGACGCTGCCGTCCTGAACATTGATGCGCACCGCGTGCGCCGTTTCGCCGAGCCGCTGTGCGATATCGCCAAGCAGCCGAGCGGTGAAGCGCACATCTTCCTCCGCGCTGTCTTTCCACAAAGCGTAAATGATCTTTTCCATAGTGCTTCCCTCAGGCTGCGAAATCGAAAGTGGTAACGGGATTGCTGCCATCCCAGTCGCGCGCCGAGGCGATTCCTGCGACAAAGCCTTCGACGATCATCGGCGTCGCCTCGATCAGTTCGATCAGGATCGCGGGCTCGTCGGGTGCTTCCAGATAGGCGACGCGCGTTGCACCGCCGCCGCTCTCGGCGCTGAAGACGGGGACGAGCCCCGCGGCGGCGGCATCCGTCGCGGCGGCGGCGATATCGTCGACCAGCCAGGCGACATGGTGCATGCCCACGCGCACGCGGCCATTCGCGTCATGATAGGGGGATGGGCCGGTGCCGTGCGGGGCGATCAGCTCGATCTGGGTTTCGCCCTGATACGCAAGCCCGACATCGATCGCGATCGTCGCGGGCACGCCGCGATAGTCGCCGTCGAGCGTGACGTTGCGATAGACTGTCCAGGGGCCGACGCCTGCGAGCCGGCGCCATTGGTCGATCGCGCGATCCAGATCCCCGGTCAGCCAGGCGATCTGGCGGATCGAGCCTTGGCCCGCGATTGCGTGTGTCCTGTCCATGCTCGCGCTCCTTCGTAGCGTGCGTCGGGTTTATGGCGTCTCCTGCGCCGCCCACGGATCGGGAAGTCCGGGATCGGTGCTGCGAATGACGTGCTTGAGGAGATGCTTGAGCAGCGCGGTTTCATTCTCGTCGAACGCGCCCAGCGCATCTTCTTCGGCGGCCTTGGCGGCGGCAGTGAGTTCGACGAGCGTGCGCCGGCCGGTGTCGGTCAGCCAGAGCCGGTCGGGCGTATCAGGATCGGTCCGGACAATGCCCCGCGCCGCCAGCGATGCGATGCGTTCGGGGGTGATGTGCGTACCGGTATAGCCGATCACGCCTTCGATCTCGGCAAGGGTGCGCCCGTCATTGATGCCGAGCACGCTCAGGATGAAGTGATCGGTGGCGTCGAGATGGTGATCGTGCAAACTTTCCTGCATCCGCCCATAGAGCTGGAAATGCGCGCGGCCGAGCAGATAGCCGAGAAAATCCTCGCCAAAGCTGCCCGCGGGCTGCGCGCCGGTGTCGCTGGCGGTGAGGGTCGCGGCCTTGCGCGCGGCCAGCGCATAGCGGCCGCCATGAAAAAGCAGCGGCGCGCGATCCTCATGATCGAAGGCGATGACCTCGCCGACGAAGATGATGTGATCGCCGCCCTCATATTGATAGGCGGTGCGGCACTGAAACCGCGCGGTGCAGCCGGTGAGCAGCGGTACATCGCCTTCGCCGCGCTCGATCTGGGCCCCGGCGAACTTGTCTGCGCCGCGCTTGGCGAAGCCGTTGGACAGCGCCTCCTGATCGGCGGCGAGGATATGCACCGCGAAATGCGTGGAATTGCGGAACGCGTCCATGCTTTTCGACGTGCGCGCGAGGCTCCACAGCACCATCGGCGGATCGAGCGAGACCGAGTTGAAGCTGTTGGCAGTCAGCCCGCAATCCTCGCCCGCGCCGGTCCGCGTCGTGACGATCGTGACCCCCGTTGCGAAGGCGCCGAGCGCGCTCCGATATGCGATGGCATCGGGATTGGCGGCCATGACCTTTTTGCTCCTCATCCGGCCGCGTCTGATGGGCGGGTATATATCGATCCTATCGCCCGGCCCCGGCCGCGCATCGCTCAATTGGACTAGATAGGACGTCCGGATTGCGGCTTTGGACCGCGCGCCGCCACCCCCTTTTGGGGGCGCATCAGCCGAGGACGGTCACGCTGCGCGGGATCGGGCGGATTGTCTGATCGCCTTGAGGACATCGCAAGCGCCGATGCATGGCGCCGGGCGATGATGAAGTGGCCGGCCTACACAGGGGCGACGGCGGCGCGTGCCAGCAGGTGGAGGAGCGCGCGAAAGCTTTCGAGTTCGCGGGGGTCGGCGGCGTCATAGCTGCGGTTCGAACCGAGCTGTTTGCTGTTGCAGACATAGAAGAGCGAGCTTGATCCGACCGCGTTGACGACATGCATCGGCGGCAAGGGCCGAAAGTCCCCGGCGGCAACGCCTTCGTTCACCACAATCTCGACATCGCGCAGCAGCACGTTCGAGAATTGGGTGGGATCGCCGCCGCGCGGCGTGACGTCGGCGACGAGGCGCTGGATGATCCGCGCCGCCGATGGCCGCGCGACGAGGAAGTCGAGCCATCCGTCGAGCAGCGCAAGTAGCTTGTCGATCGGCTTGTCGTGCTGTGCGATGCGGCCGAGTGCTTCGCGGTGCATGGAGGCGAAGATATCCTCCTCGACCGCGTCATACAGCTCCTGCTTGTTGGAGAAATAATAGACGATCGAGGGACGGCGGATTCCGACCGCGGCGGCGACGTCCTCGAGCCGTGCTGTGGTGAAGCCGACCTCGGCGAAAACCGTCTCGGCCGCCTCCAGAATTGCCTGGCGCGTCGCTTCGCCGCGCGCGTGCCTGATGGGCTTCACGTTCAATGCTCAAAACCTTCCGTACCGGGCCTCTCGGGCGCGCTCTCCTATTGGCGCAATCAAATCGCGCTTGCAATCTACCTTCATGACGGTAGAAATCTACCTACATGAAGGTAGAATCAAAAGCGGCGGGCTAATATTCTCGCCCAAATATTTCCATGGAGGGGACGACGATGAAAAAGATTTCCGGGCCACAGGCCCGCTTGTTGCTTTGCACGCTCGCGATGACCGCTGCGCATCCCGCACTCGCACAGAATGCCGGCGCCGCCGCCGACGAGGCGAACGGCCTTGGTGAAATCGTCGTCACCGCGCAGAAACGCGCCGAATCGCTCCAGGATACGCCGATCTCGATCGCGGCCTTCACCGCCGAGGATCTCGAGATCAAGAGCATCAGCGGGCTGACCGACCTTCGCGCCAATGTACCGAACCTTCAGCTCACTCCGCATCCGAACAGCGCCGCGACGACGCAGATCTTCATGCGCGGCGTGGGTTTGAGCGACGACCAGATCACGCAGGACGGCGGCGTCGCCGTCTACATGGACGGCGTCTATGTCGCGCGGAGCCAGGGGCAGGCGCTCGAGGTAGCCGAGCTGGAGCGCGTCGAAGTGCTGCGCGGTCCGCAGGGCACGCTTTACGGGCGGAATGCGACGGGCGGCGCGATCAACTTCATCACGCGCAAGCCCGACCTCGGCGAATTCGGCTTCAAGGGGCAGGTGACGCTCGGCAATTTCAACAATCGCCGCTTCAAGGCGGCGGTCAATGTGCCGATCGGCGACACGCTCGCCGCGCGCTTCTCGTACATGAACGCGACGCAGGATGGCTTTGTGAAAAATCCCGGCACCGGCGCGAAGCGCTGGGGTGACAAGGATCGTCAGGCGATGCGCGCCGATGTGCTGTGGAAGCCGGCCGACGCCTTCAGCCTGCGGTACAGCTATGATCGTTCGCAGATCGACGACACGCCGATCTATGTGACGCTTTCGCCGCTCTTTCCGCTGACCGTGCCGCGTCCGAAGGCAGGCAGTCCGCTGGTTCGCGACCTGTTGCCCAATGATGTGACGTCGCAGGGGCACAGCCTGACCGCCGAATGGAATGCGTCGGACTCGTTCACGCTCCGGTCGATCACCGGCTATCGCAAGCTGAAGAATTTCCAGAATCAGGATTATCTGACGGGCGCCACCGGCCCCAATCCGTTGCAGAAAAACAGCAGCCTCGCGAAGCAGGACCAGTGGAGCCAGGAACTGCAACTGGTCGGCGATACGCTCGATCGCCAGCTCGAATATGTCGCCGGCGTCTATTATTTCTCGGAAGACGGCAGCAATTTTTCCAACAGCTATAGCCCCCCGACGCGGACGCGCAGCTTTACCACCGCGACGATCGCGAATGAAAGCTGGGCGGTTTTCGGTCAGGCGACCTACAGCCCCGAATGGCTCGATCGCCGGTTCCACCTGACGGTCGGCTTGCGCCAGAGCTGGGACAAGCGCGAAGCGACGCTCGCGCGGCAAACCCAGGTCAATGAAGGACCGATCGTGTCGGTTCCCGGTTTCGGCGACGGCAGCCGCAAGTTCACCGATTTCAGCCCCAGCGTCGTGCTGGCCTATGACGTTGCCGAAAATGTCAATCTCTACGCCAAGGCGGTGAAGGGCTATAAGTCGGGCGGCTACAACATCCGCGCCAGCTCGATCGCGCGCTTCAACGAGGGTTTCGGTTCGGAAACGCTCTGGTCGTACGAACTCGGCATGAAGAGCCAGTGGCTCGACAACAGCCTGCGCTTCAACGTCGCCGCCTTCCAGTCGAAGTACAAGGATATCCAGATCAACGTCCAGTCGGACCCGACCAATATCCGGATCACCGACGTGCTCAACGCGGGCAAGGCCACGGTGAAAGGGGTCGAGGCCGATCTGACGCTGGCCCCTACGCGAGACCTGCGCTTTACCGTCAACTACGGCTATCTCGATGCGCAATATGACGAGATCATCGATGCCACGGGCAAGGACATCTCGGCGAGCTATCGCTTCAACAATGCGCCGAAGCATACGCTGGCATTTGATTTCAACTATGACCTGCCCGAACTGCCGGTCGGGACGCTGTCGGCCAACGTCAATTACACGATGCAGAGCGACAAGTTCACCAGCTCGACCATCTCCGGCGGCAAATATATCACCGGCGATTACGGTCTGCTCAACGCGCGGTTGACCCTCGCCGAAATTCCGGGCGTGAAGGGTGTGCGTCTTGGCCTGTGGGGGCGCAACCTCACCGACAAGGAATATTACATCATGCAGTTCAACATCGGGCGCCCGGGCGCGTTGTTCGGCGAACCGCGCACCTATGGCGTCGATCTGACGGCCGAGTTTTAGAGAGGACTCGCGATGAGGGCTTCCGCAATCGCGCTTGGCGCTCTCGCCCTGTCCCTGTCCAACGTCGCGACCGGCGCTGGACAGGGGGCAAAGGACTATCGCCCCGGCGGCGCCGATGTCGCGCGCACGTCAAAAGATTTTGCGGGCGGCCGCGACGAGTTTCGCTTCGTCGTCATCGGCGATCGCACCGGCCAGCATCGGCCGGGCGTCTTCGAGGATGCGATGGACAAGGTCGAACGGCTTCGCCCCGACTTTGTGATCAACATCGGCGATCTGATCGAGGGCAATACCGAGGATCAGGCGCAGCTCGACCGCGAATGGGGAGAGGTCAACGCCGCGATCGACCGGCTGAGCGTCCCGTTCTTTTATGTGCCCGGCAATCATGACCTGACCAATGAGGTTCAGCGGAGCGACTGGCGCAAGCGGCTGGGCGCGGATTATTACAGCTTCACATACAAGAATGCGCTGTTTCTCGTCCTCAATACCGAAGATCCGCCGCAGCCCAAGATCGCGCGGATGAAGCTGTTTCAGGAATATGGCGCCGACGCGATGAAGCGGGTGTTCGCGGCGCTTCAGGGCGATCCGGCAAAAGCCGAGGCGCTGTTCGCCAGCGACGCCAAGCTCGCCGAGTTGGCCGCGAAAATCCGCGGGTCGGAAAATGTCGCGTTCAGCGCGGGTCAGGTGAAGATGGCCCGCGCTGCGCTCGCCAAAAATCCCAGGGTGCGCTGGACCTTCGTGCTGATGCACCGGCCGGCATGGAAGGTTGATTCGCCCATGTTTCGCGAGATTGAGGGCATGCTGAAGGGGCGTCCGCACACCATGCTCGCGGGGCATTATCACAAATATGCGTATGAGACGCGAGAGGGGGCCGACTATATCCAGCTCGGCACCACGGGCGGTATGCCCGGCGCCGGACCCGAAGACCCGGCAGCGGTCGATCATGTCATGTGGGTCTCGGTCGCCGATGGCGCGCCGCGCGTCAGCAATTTGAAGCTCGACGGTTTTTTCGGAAAAGAGGGGCCCGCCCCGATTGTCCGGCCCGACCAGCAAAAATGACCCCAATCATGGAGATTGTTCCGCAATGAATTTCACCGATCTTTCGCCCGCGCTCGGCGCCCCCGGAACCGCTGTCATCGTTACCGGGGGGGCGTCGGGGATCGGGCTCGCCTCGGCGCGCGCGCTGGCCGCGGTCGGCCGGGCGGTGGCGCTCTGGGATATCAATGCGGGCAAGGTCGCGGGCGAAGCCGCTACGATCGCGCAGGAATTCGGCGTCAAGGCGATCGGCATCGGCGTCGACCTCACCGATCTGGACGCCTATCCGGCCGCGATTGCTTCCAGCCGCGATGCACTCGGCGCGCTCGGCGGGCTGGTTCACGCCGCGGGCATCGTCGACACCGGCTCGCTTGAGGGAATCACGCCGGAAAGCTGGGCGGCGGGCATTAACACGCATCTGCGCCCGCTCGCGCTGCTGACGCAGCAGCTCCATGGCGACTTCGCCGCCAATCCGGGGTCGGCGGTGGTCGCGATCACATCGATCAACGCGACGCTCGGCAACGCGATGAACCCCATCTACAGCGCGGCGAAGGGCGGCATGCTCTCGCTCGTGCGATCGCTCGCCGACCGGCTGGCGCGCGACAATATCCGGATCAATTCGGTTTCGCCCGGCCAGATCATGACACCGATGATGAAGCCGGCGGTCGACAATTTGCCCGAGGGCTTTTTTGAAAAGCGCATCTTGCTCGAACGCATCGGCGTTCCCGAAGAGATCGGACGCGTCGTCCGCTTCCTGCTCTCGAACGAAGCGAGCTATATTACCGCCGCCGAATTCGTCGTCGACGGTGGCAATATCTCGTCACAACGCGGCTGAGCGCAGGAAGGTATCTGAAAATGAGGAATCGCGATCACCCGATGTGGCGAGCCACCCTTGCCGCAATATTGGTCCTGACGCTGCCGGCATGTGCGACGATCGACAAACAGCCGGTTGTCGGTGCGGTTGCCGGGCAAGCCGGTGTCATTCCCTTCGCTTCCGCCACCGTGTCGGCAGATGGTACAATCAACTGGTCCGCACCGGGTGCCGGCCGGGTTACGGTTTATGCCGGCACGGATCCCTCGGTGAGCGAACGGGCGAAACCGGTGGGGCAGGGGGATGCGACGGGCAGCATCCGGGTTTCGGGTCTTGCGCCCGGCAAACGCTGGTTTTTTGCGCTCGTTCCCAATCGGGGCGCGCCGCTGATCGTCGCGGACCATGGGCTTCACCTCAAGACGGTCCCCAATTTGCGCGACATCGGCGGCTATCGCACGGCCGACGGCCGCTGGGTGAAGATGGGACTGCTCTACCGTTCGGATCAGCTCGACCGGTTGAGCGACAACGACCTCGGCGCGATGGGCGATCTTGGCCTCGCGCTCGTCGCGGACCTGCGCACGGCAAGCGAACGCAGCCATGAGCCCGATCGCGTGCCCGCGGGCGCCGAGCATCTCGTGCTCGACGTCGCGGCGGACAGCAAGGGCAGCCTTGGCGGCGATATGCGTCAGGCGATGGCGACGATTGCTGCAGGCAAAGGCGCGGAGATGCTGATCGAGGCCAATCGCGATTTTGTCTCGCTGAACAGCGCGCGCAGCGCCTATCACACGCTGCTCAGCCGGATCGGCGCGGAAGCCGCCGGGCCGACGCTGTATCACTGCACTGCGGGTAAAGATCGCACGGGTTGGGCCAGCGCGGTGATACTGACCCTGCTCGGTGTGCCGCGCGAAACGGTGATGGCCGATTATCTTGCAAGCAACGACTATCTGCGCGCCAAGAATGAGGCCACGATGGCCATGCTCGGCGCATTGCCGACCCCGATAACACGCGAAAATCTGGAACCGGTATTGACCGTGCGCGCCGCCTATATCGAGGCGGCCTTTGCCGAAGTCGATAAACGCTATGGCTCGTTCGATCGCTATGTGCGCGAGGGGCTGGGCCTGAATGATGCAGAGATCGACCGGTTGCGTACGACCTTGCTCGCAGGTGCGTCGCAATAATTGACGCGACCCGTGCGTGGTCGCGGTACATGGATATGCGCAGCGAACGCCGGCCGGGGTTGGATCCGCGGTCCGGGTTTCGCTGGATGAAATCATTCGCGCCTGTTTTCTGTTCAATCCCGCGTGAAATGGCCGCCGGCTCGCGCCATATTCCGATCTTGCGTTGCGATGCGAACCGAGCTTGGCGATATCGTGCAGATTCGGCGCGGCACCGCCGACGAAATTGAACGCCTGCTCGGCGCGATCGACGGTAGCAATTGTCGCCTCTATATGTTTAGCCCGCCGTGCCCTGTATCGGCATGGTCCGGGAGTCTCCCGGTGCGGCGAGACGGTTCGCCTGGGCAAATGGAAAGATGTTTCTGCAGCGCCTATGAAATCACCCGGTGAGACTTTGGAAGACCTCGGCTGGAGAGCCTGGTTCAGCGAGCAGCTCGTGGGCGAGGAAGCCCGGCAAAGCCTTCCTGTGCGGGTGATGGCGGTTCATCGCGGAAAGATTGCCGTTGCGGGGGCAGGGTTCCAGCGCTTCATTTCGCCCTATATTCCTGGCGCCGGTCCGTCGGACGATCATCCCACCGTGGGCGACTGGCTGCTGATCGGTCGCGAGACCTTGGAGCCGGTACGTGTTCTCGAACGACTGAATCTGTTCAAACGGCGCGCGCCGGGCGATCCGCGCAAGGAGCAGATGATCGCCGCCAATGTCGATACGCTGTTCATCGTCGCATCGTGCAATCAGGATTTCAGCGTAGCCCGGATCGAGCGCTATCTGGTGCTGGCCCGCGAGGTAGGGGTAGAGCCGGTTGTGGTTCTGACCAAGACCGATCTCACAGAAACGCCGGAAACCTTCGCGGCGGCGGTTCGCGCGATCGAACCGGGATTACGCGTCGAAGCTGTCAATGGACGCAATCCCGCCAGCGTTGCGCCGCTTTCCGCGTGGTGTGGCAAGGGGCAGACCGTTGCGCTGCTGGGATCCTCGGGTGTCGGAAAATCGACCCTGGTGAACACGTTGCGCGGTTCGGACAGCATCGCCACGCAGGCGATCCGTCGCGGCGACGATACAGGCCGCCACACCACCACCGTGCGCGAAATGCATCGGCTCGATCGGGGCGGCTGGCTGCTCGACACACCCGGGATGCGTGAACTGCAGCTGTCCGACGCCGCCGCCGGAATATCGGAGTTGTTCGACGACTTCATCGAGGCGGCGCAGAATTGCCGCTTTTCCGATTGTGCGCATGGTGGCGAACCCGGTTGCGCGGTGCGGGCGGCGATTGCCGAGGGTAGGCTCGCGTCGGCACGTTTCGACCGCTGGCAAAAGCTGACCGCGGAGGAGAGCGTCAATGCCGCGCCGCCGACGCGGCGACGGCGATAACGCGGCCGGTCGATCCGGACCGGCTTATAGAGCTGCAGGCTCGTGTTTATAGCGGCCTCCTGCATTGATTGTCCGGTCTGTCATGGCACCCTCTTTCAGGGCACCATGTCTGCGCGAAAAAAACGGGGCGCATTTCGCTTCGATATCCGTTCTAGATTAGAGACATAAAAAAGGGAGAGGCGTGAGAGCGGAACCTATTTCCGAACTGGAGCGGTTGACCCGGAAGTTCCGGCCGCCGCTGATCGCCTTTTTTTCCCGGCGTGTCGGGGGGCTCGCGGAAGCCGAAGACATGACTCAGGAGGTTTTTTTGCGGCTAATGAACGCGCAAGGGAACAGCGAAGAGACAAGCGCTGCCTATATTTTCCGGATTGCGGCCAACCTGGTCACCGATCGGGCGCGTCACGATGGCGTCCGCCGGAATTTCGCGGACGCGGCAAGAAGCGAGCCGGGTGCCGGTGTCGACGGTTTCGATCCTTTCCGGATCGCCTCCGCGCGCGAATCCATCTCGGTTCTGTGGGCTGCGATCCAGGCGCTTCCGGAACCCACGCAACAGATTTTCATATTATATCGGGTAGAGAATATTCCCAAGCAGACGATCGCCGACAATTTCGGATTTCACCTCCGGACGGTCGACAAACATATTTCGCGCGCGCTGGTTTTCCTTGCGCGCCGCATGGAGCGGCGGACATGATGACGCCGCAGAATGACAATGACAGCATTGCCGATCCGGAAGAGCAGGCCGCTGCCTGGTGCCTGCTCATCGCCGACCGCGCGCTGACGATCCGCGAACAAACGGAATTCGACGCATGGCTGGCCGCCGACGAGCGTCATGCCCAGCATTTCGACCAGATGGTGGCGGTGTGGCAGGGAACCGACGCCATCGCCGAAATGCCCGGTTTTCTGTCGCTCCGCGCCAAGGCCCTGACCACGATGGAAAAGGCGCGCCGCGGTGCCGAATCGTCTTTCCCGACCCGTCGCCGCGCCTTTGCGACAATGGCTGCGCTCGCGCTGATGACGGGCATGGGAGCCTGGTACTGGAGCGAAGCCCCCCATGTCTATTCCACCGACGTGGGTGAGCGACGGATCGTCCAGCTCGACGACGGGTCAACCGTCTCACTGGATGCGGTCAGCCAGATATCGGTGTCCTTTACCGACCAGCGACGTGCGATTGTGCTCGATCGCGGCCGGGCCAAATTCGATGTATCGAAGGATCCGCTGCGGCCGTTTACCGTGACGGCCGGCTCGCAATCGGTGGTGGCGATCGGGACGAGTTTCAGCGTCGAACTGCTGCGGGATCAGCTTCGGGTCCTGCTGTTCGAGGGACAGGTGGCGGTCGTCCCGCGTGCCGCTGCCGCAAGCCATATCAAGGCGCGCCAGCCGGTGGCACAAACGACGACCCAGCTTTTGCCCGGGCAGGAGTTGGTGGCCAGCCTTTCGTCGGGCGCAGCAGAAATCCTCCCCGTGGACGCAGAGCGTTCGCTGGGATGGGAAGGCGGACGGGTCGATTTCGTCGATATGCCGCTGACCGACGCGGTCGAGCGGATCAATCGTTACGGAACATCGCCGATCGTCATCGGCGATGCCGCCGCCGGCCGGCATCTTGTAAACGGGGTGTTCAACGCCGGTGACACCGACAGTTTCGTCAAGGGCGTGACGTCGCTCTATCCGCTGGCTGCGCGCGAGGAAGGCGGCCAGATCATCATCAAAACGGTGAATTCCGATAGTTCGGAAGAAAAAGAAAAGGTGATGTAAAAAACAGGGGCGCAATCAGGAGCCTGGCTCGTTTTAAGAATAGAGGGGCTACAATATCGATCCCTCGCACATTGGGGGAGAGTTTATGTCCAAACGTCACTGTTTGTTGTCGAGTCTTGCGCTCGGCGCGCTTGTCGCCATGTCGGCGCCCGCGTACGCCGAAGCGCGCCAGGTCCAGCAGTTCGATATTCCGGCCCAGGACCTTGGCGGTGCGCTGCGTGCCTTTGCACGGGCCTCGGGTGCGCAAGTGATTTTCGACGGCAAAGCGGTGCGTGGCAAGCGCAGCGAGACGCTGCGGTCCCGATCGGGCGCCGAGGAAGCGCTTCGCGAATTGCTCCGTGGAACGGGGCTGACCTACCGCCGCGATGGAAAGATTTTCGTCATCAGTCCGGCGCGAAAGATCGCGCTGGCACCGGTTGAGGCGGCGAGCGCTGTGCCAGCGGCGCCTCCCGAGGCGCTGGCCCGCGAGATCAGCGACGGCAACGAAATCATCGTGACGGCGCAGAGGAAGGAAGAGAAGATCACCGACGTGCCGATCGCGATGACGGCGCTGTCGGGCGATGCGCTCGAAGATCGCAAAATAGAGGGCGGATCGGAACTGTTGCGCGCGGTCCCCAACGTCAGCTTCTCCAAGACCAATTTCAGCATGTATAATTTCTCGATCCGCGGGATCGGAACGCAGTCGATTTCGGCGTCCAGCGATCCGGCCGTGGCGGTGAGCTTCAATTCGACCCCGCTCGTCCGTAATCGCCTGTTCGAAGCCGAATTTTTTGATTTGCAGCGCGTTGAAGTGCTCCGTGGTCCACAGGGCACGCTTTATGGCCGTAATGCGACCGCGGGCGTGGTGAACATGATTCCCGCGCTGCCCGAGGCTGACTTCGGCGGCGAAATAAAGGGTGAGGTCGGAAATTATTCAACAAGGCGTTTGAGCGGCATGCTCAACGTCCCGTTGACCAATACATTGGGGGTCCGTGTTGCTGGCACGATGACCAAGCGCGATGGATTTGACTATAACAGCTTTTTTCAAACCCGCGTAAATGGCCGCGATCTGTGGTCGACGCGGGCCACCGTGGCCTGGGAGCCCAGCGACAGTTTTCGCGCGAATGTGATCTGGCAGCATTTCGAGGAAGACGACAACCGTCTGCGCACGGGCAAGCAACTCTGCACCCCAGATCCGGGCGCGGCAAAAGTTGGCAATGTGGCGGTTACCTATCCCGGCCTTAGCGGGCGCATAGGCCAAGGCTGTCTTCCTGGATCACTCTATGACGATGCTGCGTTCGGTACGCCCAACAGTTCGGCGCTCGTGTATCTGTATCATCCAAGCGACGGTCTGAATGTAGGCACCTTGCGACAGCCGGGCCAGCCCAATCGGGTATTATCCGTGGTAAAGCTCCGCGATTCGCTCGGGGGCGTGACACAATCGCGAAATTTGCGCGAAATTTCATCAAATTATGACCCGATATTCCGGGCGAAGAATGATGTCGTCCAGTTCAATTTGGAATTCAAGCCGTCGGAGGCGCTGCAGTTTATTTCACAAACAGCTTATTCTCGGGACCGTTTCTTCTCGTCCCAAGATTATAATCGATTTGTTACCGCTCCATTGTTCGAAGATTCGTCGCAACCCAATCTCTTCGTTGGGAACAGGCCTATTGATTCGGCGAATTATCCGGGGCCAACGCCAAAGGGAATATATTGCGACCCGCAATTGGGGTGCTCCGATCGTATGATCTCGGCGGATTTGAACCGGTCAAGAAACAGGCAATGGTCTCAGGAATTCCGTCTCCAGTCGAGTTTTGACGGACCTGTAAATTTCCTTGTCGGAGCAAACTATCTCGACTTCAAATCCCAAGATGACTATTATGTATTCAATAATATGTTCACGCTTATTGCGCAGATGCAATACAGCAGGCGTCCCCCATTGGGCCCAGATTCTGTTCCGGGCGTCGGGTTTTACCCTTGCGAACTGGGAAATGAAGCCAGGGAGTGCCCCTATGTTGATCCCAATCCGATCGACAGCCTGAACAATCAGGGTCACAATTATTTTCTGAGCCAGAATGGCGTCCGTATAAAGTCCTGGGCGAGCTTTGGCGAAGTCTATTGGAACATCAATGAGGACCTCAAATTAACCCTTGGAGCACGCTATACAAAGGACAGGAAGCGGGCAGATCAGGTTCCCAGTCAATTGCTGCTGGGCGGGGGTGTCAACAACCCGTCGGGGCCGGCATTTATTGGGGACATCACCGGGGGTCGCGTCAATAGCGGATATCCGGCACTGGACGACATCGTGCAGTCATGGGGCCGGTTCACCGGGCGGGCGGTGCTCGACTGGAAGCCGGATCTAAGTTTCACCGACGACACGCTGATCTACGCTTCGGTCTCGCGCGGATACAAGGGCGGTGGAGTCAATCCACCCCGCATCGATTTCAATCCGAATGTGGTGCAGTTCCAGTTTCTGCCGCAAACTTTCAGGCCGGAATATGTCAATGCCTTTGAAATCGGCATGAAGAACAGTTTTGATGGCGGGCGCTTCACATTGAATGCTACCGGCTTCTTTTACGACTATAAGGATTTCCAGGTTTCTCAGATCGTCGATCGCATCGCCTATAACGAGAATTTCAATGCGACGAGCTGGGGACTGGAATTCGAGGCGGCCTGGCGGCCCTCCCGTGCTTTCCGTGTCGACGGCAATCTGGGCTATCTCAAGACCCAGCTGGGCAAGGGGGCGCAGTCGATCGACGTGATGAACCGGACGCAGGGGGACCCCGACTGGGTCGTGCTACGCCCCTGGTTGCAGGTTCCGTCGAACTGCATTGCGCCGCGCGCCGTGGTTGAACAGGTTCTGGCCAGGGGCGGGACTGGGGTTGCCCTTTCTGCGCTATGCCCGGGAGCCGACCGTATCGGCAGCTATGCACCGGACAGGAAGGCCAATGGGCCTGATTTCTGGAGATTATACGGCCTCACCTATAGTCCGCTGGCGACCTATGACCCTTCCAAAGTGGGGCGGATTGTTCCTTACGACCCCGCTAATCCGAATGCCTGGAAGGGCGCAACAAGTGGTGCACCCAATGGCGGTCGCGGCTTCTATGCCGATCTGTCCGGCAATGAACTACCCAATGCTCCGCGCCTTACAGCAAATATCGGCGCGCAATATACTTTCTTCATCGAAGGTGGTGATTGGGAACTGACATTCCGCGGCGACTATTATCGCCAGTCGAAAAGCTATGGGCGGGTTTACAACACGGAATTCGACAGGCTGCGTGCTTGGGACAACGTCAACGTGGCGGTCACGCTGGCCCGTTCGGAATCCGATTTCGCGCTCCAGTTCTATGTAAAAAACCTGTTCAAGAAGACCCCGATTACCGGCTTCTTCGTGAACAGCGATGACAATGGACTTACAACCAATGTGTTTACGCCAGATCCGCGCATCATTGGTCTCAGCGCATCGGTGAAATTCTAAATTTCATATCGGCAACAAGGAGAGAAAACGGGGAGAATGTATATTGAAAAATAATGTGTATAAATGCATGATTAATTCTTTCAATTATAATATTAACTTATTGGGAAAGGGTATTTAAAATGAAAAAACTTACATCTGCTTTTGCAGCTTTGGCAATGATGGGCTCCGCTCTTGCTGGCGCCGTGGCGCCGGCTCAGGCTCAGTACACTGGAACAGTTGATGTTTTCAAAGGCATTGCCTTGAATTGCACGGCCAGCATCACTTTGAATTCCACGACCGGTAAGGCCACCGTCGCCATTGGAGCACCGGAGGCGACCTGTGCGGCGCTGAATATCACCAGCAACCCGCATGATTACACTCTCGTTGGCGGTGCGCTGACAATCGTGGGCATGCGCGTGGAGACCGTGACCCTTGGCAACTGCTTCGGTGATCTGCACGGAACCGTCACCAATCCTGGTGGCACCGGTAGCATCGCCGTTGACGATGTCCTTCCCCCAGAAACGGGTACTTTGCCCTGCTATGTTTCGGGTACCGTGAACAACTAACAAGATAGCGGGTGCATCCAATGGATGCGCCCGCCCATTTCGGGACAGTTAGATGACCAACTCTCGTGCTCTCTTTATTGGGCTGGCTTCTCTCGTTCCGGCAAGCTTTGCGAATGCCACAAGTCCTCACCCCTCCCGGAACCTGGGCATTTCAAGGCACGGCGATGGTGGAAAAGGGGATGGTCGGCCCCTCTCCCTGCACGATGGGTGTGTCGCTGACCGTGCCGAATGACTGGCCGCATGGACCGAATGAAATTTGGGAACGCTCCTGACCTGTGGAAAGGCAATGCGACGGTGCCCGATAGTCTTGGCGGACTCGATCCGTGCCGGATTACTCGATCGGCCTCGCTGTTTTCGCCGGTTGATGTCAGCATGGGTTTATAGGTTAATGAGGCGTCGAGGCGACCATCACCCGGCGACTCCTTAGGGGAGAAAATAGACGTTATTCATTCCCTGCAGATGGAAGTGACGGCGCTGGTTTTGGAGTATCTGGGACAGAAGATGGTCTGTGCCGCGAGAGTGGCGTCGCTGGCTATTGTGGTGGCCGCAGCGCATGGCATGGAAGCGCATGCCGAAACGGATAAGGGGGACGTCTCGGCGGGGTCGGGTTCGCGAGAGGCCGCTCCGCCGGGCGTTATCGTTCTGCCGAACGATCCCGACGAGATTGTCGTCACCGCGGATCGCCGCAGCGAAGCTAAGGTTGCTGCCGAAACCGAATTCAGCGAGGAGGAGATCGCGGCGCGGGGCGCCGACAGCATCCAGGACCTGCTGACGCGCCTCACGTCTTTCATCGACGGCAGTGGCGAAGAACCCGTCATCCTGATCAACGGCAAGCCCGCGGGGTTCGACCGCTCGATCCTGTCCTATCCCGCAGAGGCGCTCGACCGGCTCGCCGTGCTGAAACCCGAAGCGGCCGCCCAATATGGCGAGCCCGCAGGCAAGCGCGTCGTCAACCTTGTGCTCAAGCAGAAATTCTCGGCGTTGAACGCCGATGCGAGCGTGAATTTTGCAACCGCCGGCGGCCAATATGGCGGCGGTCTGTCGGTCGGGCGCACGGCGATCAGCGGCGAAACGCGCTGGAACGTCCAGGCACGCGTCGGCGGCGACAGCGCTTTCTTCAAATCTGCCCGTAACATTCCGCCGCGCGCCGGTATATTCGACCGCGTCGGTTTTGCCTCGGCGCCCGATGGCGGAGAAGTCGATCCGGCGCTCAGTCTCCTCGCCGGCGTGCCGGTGGTCGTCGCGCCTATCCCGTCGAGTGCGTTGTGGGGAATGCCTGCGCTCGGCGATTTCGTGCCGACCGCAAACATCGTGAGCCCCGTCGATCCCAACCGGTACGACACATTGCTGCCGATGCGGCGCACGGCGTCGCTTGCCATCGGCATCACGCGCCCGATCGGCGATTTTTCCGTCTCGTTTAACGCCAACGCGAGCCGGGTCCGGAGCGAGGGGCTTCGAGGGCTCGCGATGGCTTCGCTTGTCATTCCTGCCGGGCATCCCTGGTCGCCGTTTGCAGGTGACGTTGTGCTCGCGCGTCCATTCGCGGGCGGGCGGGCGTTGCGCAACGACAATGGCGCAACGTCGCTCGGTACTTCGCTGACATTGAACGGCAGTATCGAGGGGTGGCAGACGAACTTGAGCTTCAACTATTCGCGTAGCTGGAGCGACGGTCTTTTGGAGAGCGGGGTCGACGTGGCGGCGATTCAGCAACTGATCAATGCTGGCGATCCCAGGTTCAATCCCTATGGTCCCTGGGACGGCGGCTTGCTGCTTTCGTCGCGCACCCGGTCACGCGGGGAGAATCTGCGAGCCCGGCTCAACGTCCGCAAGGCGATCGTCGATCTTCCGGCCGGGCCGCTGGTTTGGAATATCACGGCAGGTACCGTCCAGAACCGCTCCAGAAACCGCCAGTTCGGTGCGACGGACGAATTTTACCGGGATATCGGCCTCGCCCGGCGTCAGGTGGACGGAGAGATATCCTTCAGTCTGCCCATCTCGCGCCGGGGAAAGGCGGGCCCGGGGTGGCTGGGCGACCTGAACATCGATCTATCTGCCAGCGTGCAAAAAATGTCGAAGAGCCGGTCTCAACAGCGCTTCGCGGGCAATATTGGTTGGTCGCCCCTGCCGGACGTTCAGCTTCGCGGGTCGATCGACTATGCCGAGACGGCGCCGTCTTTCGATCAACTCGATGCGCCGGTCGAGGTCACGATCAACCGTATTTTTGATTATGTGCGTCAGGAGATCGCGGAGCCGGTGTGGACCACGGGCGGCAACCCCGATCTTCGCCGTGGCCGCCGCCAGAGCCTTTCATTGTCCGCCATGGTCCGGCCGCTCGGCGACCAGACTCTGACTCTCAATATGGGTTATCGCCAGTCGATCGCGAAAGGCGGTCTGACGGCCTTTCCCGAACTGACCCCCGCCATCGAGGCAGCCTTTCCGGAGCGAGTCACGCGCGATGCGGCGGGGCGGCTCGTCGCAGTCGACGCCCGTGCGATCAACATTGCGCGAGACACCAATTCTGCTCTTTCCACTAGTATCGCGCTGCGGCTGCCGGCGGGGGGCGGGAAAGGGCGGAGCGAAATGGCCGTTGATCCGCTGCAGTTCAGCCTGTCGCTCAGCCACAGCATGCGGCTGAAGAGCGAGTTATTGACCCGGCCAGGGTTGCCCGCAATCGATCAGCTTCGCGCCGGCGGACAATCGCGCCACAACGTCTCATTGCAGGCGTCGGTGGGAAAGCGGGGGATCGGAGCCAATCTGAGCGGGAACTGGAGCAGCCGGGGCCAGCTGCGGGGTGGAGAAGAAGGCTTCACCTTCAAGCCGCCGATGACGTTCAATATTTCGGCGTTTGTCGAGCCCGATCGTCTTGGCGAAAGTCGGGGCAAGAAGGGCCTGATGAACGACGTTAAGCTGTCGGTCGACGTCAATAATCTCTTCAACGGCTATCGCCGCGTGACGCGCGGAGACGGCACGGTGCCTGCGGGGTATAGCCGCGATGAAATCGACCCTCTTGGCCGTACCGTTCGACTGATATTGAGGAAGAAATTCTGACGACGTCCAAGCGATCTTCGGGTCGATGAAGCGACCGGTTCGATCAGAGCGTGGCCGAAGCGGCCATGACCTGTCGTCCGTCGCTGGCGAAGGCGCCAAGCTCGACGGCGTCGCCGTCGCCGCGTAGCGCCAGGTGCAGGACTTCGCCGCAGATCGCGGGCGAGGTGCCGCGAAAAGCAAAGCGGGTCAGCCGGTTGTCGCCGAAATGCCGGGCGGCGAGATCGAGGAGGAGCGTGGCGGTCAACGGCCCATGGACGACAAGGCCGCGATAGCCTTCTCCGTTCGTCGCATAGGGCAGATCATAATGGATCCGGTGGCTGTTGAAGGTGAGCGCCGAATAGCGAAACAGCATGGGTTCGGTCGGAACGAGGGTGCGGTGTGCGTCCCACGCGGCGCCGTCGAAGCAACCATTGCCGGGCGGCGGCGGGGCTGGGCGCGCGTTTGCCGGTGCCGCTTCGCGAAACACGATCGACTGGGTTTCGCGCACGCTCAGCGCGCCATCGGCATGGGTTTCATGCGCGACGTCGGCGAAGACCAGACGACCCGAGCCGCCGGTCTTTTCGGTGATCGAGGCGACGCGCGAGGTCCGTGTCACAGCCTGTCCGGGACGAAGCGGCGACACGAACTCGACCTTGCTTGCGGCCCACATGCGGCGCGGCAGCGGGATGGGCGGGAGGAAGCTTTCCGGGCTGTCGTCGCGCACGGGGTGCCCGTCGGCACCGAGCGTCGCGGTTGGTGCATCGGGCAGGGCGAGGCACCAGTGAAAGGCTTGCGGAACGGTCCCGTCGCCGGGTGCGGCGCGGTCGAGCGTTGCCAGCCAGCGCGCGAGCGTTGCGGGGTCGATACGGTCCTGTCGCGCTTCTTCGCGCCCGACCCACTGATCCCAATCGCTCATCGCGGCGTCCTCCGGCTCAATCTTGTCAGGCGGCGCGTTCGAAGATGGCGGCGATCCCTTGGCCACCACCGATGCACATGGTTTCAAGGCCATAGCGACCGTTCCTGCGGACGAGTTCGCGCGTCAGATTGGCGAGGATACGGCCGCCGGTCGCGCCGATCGGGTGGCCGAGCGAGATGCCCGAGCCGTTGACGTTCACAATTTCGTTCCGGCTGTCGCCCTCCGACCAGCCCCAACCCTTGAGCACCGCGAGCACCTGCGGCGCAAAGGCCTCGTTGAGTTCGACCAGGTCGATGTCGTCCCAGCCGAGGCCGTTCCGCGCGAACAGGCGTTCGACAGCGGGCACTGGACCGATGCCCATACGGCTGGGGTCGCAGCCCGCCGCGGCCGAGCTGTGGTACCAGGCGATGGGTTCGAGGCCGAGTTCGTCGAGCTTGTCTTCGGCGACGACGAGGCACGCGGCGGCGGCGTCATTCTGCTGGCTCGCATTGCCCGCAGTGACGACCCCGCCTTCGAGCGGGCGTAGCTTGCCGAGCGTTTCGGGGGTCGCGTCGGCGCGATAGCCTTCGTCATGCGCGAAGACGATCGGGTCGCCCTTCTTCTGCGGCACCGACACCGGCACCAGCTCATCGTCGAACAGCCCGTTCGCCCATGCGGCGGCGGCGCGCTGGTGGCTGCGCGCCGCATAGGCGTCGCACACCTCGCGGCTGATGTCATAATCCTTCGCGAGATTCTCGGCAGTCTCGATCATGCCGCTGATGACGCCGAAGCGCTCGACCGGCTGCGACATCAGGCGTCCGCGCGTCAGCCGGTCGTGGAGCGTCAGATTGCCCGCGCGCACGCCCTTGCGGATATCTGTGCTGTAATGTTCGACATTCGACATCGATTCGACGCCGCCGGCAACGACCATGTCGGACATGCCCGTCTGCACCATCATCGCGGCGTTGATGACCGCCTGCAGCCCCGATCCGCAGCGGCGGTCGAGCTGATATCCGGGGACTTCCAGCGGCAGCCCGGCGGCGAGCCATGACCAATGGCCGATGCTCGGCGCCTCGCCATTGCCATAGCCTTGGCTGAACACGACATCGTCGACGCGTGCCGGGTCGATCTTCGTGCGCTCGACCAGCGCCTTCAGGATCACGGCGCCGAGTTCGCCGGCGGTCAGCGGGGACAGGCTGCCCCCGAACTTGCCGACGGCGGTGCGGATCGGGGCGACGATGGCGGCGCGGCGCAGGGTCATGGATTTGTCTCCGGTTCAGGCGTGCCGACAATGCCGGCGTCGATGAGGCGGGCGATTTCGCCCGAGGAAAGCGAAAGGCTGGCGGCGAGGATCTCTTCGCTGTGCGCGCCGTTGCGCGGGGCGGACCGGGGCGGCTGACGCTCCATCTGCGGGATCGTCGCAAAGGCGCCGGCCGCCGGATAGGCAAAGCCGCTGGGGTTATCGGCGGTGCCGAAGACCGGATTGTTCGCAACGAGCACCGGGTCGTTCACTGCGTCGAGCATTGTGCGATACGGCGAATGCACGATTCCGCCCGCGTCGAAGGCGGCGGCGAGATCGGCATGGTCGCGGGCGCCGATCGCGCGCTCGAACAGGGGGTAGAGCGCATCGCGGTGGGTGAAGCGCAGGCCGTCGTCCCGGGCGAAGGAGACGCCGCGCGCCGCTTCGATCGCGGCAATGTCGCTGCCGAGATCGAGCGCCGCGACGAGGTTCGCCCATTGGCGCGGGGTGACGACGACGATCATCGTGCGTTGTCCGTCGCGCGTCACGAAATCGCGGCCGAACAGGCCATAGACGGTGTTGCCGAGCCGCGGCCGGTTCTCGCCCGAGTAGAGGATTTCGGCGATGCCGCCGAGATTGGCGACGGTGCCGATCGCGACGTCGGATAGGGGAAGGCGAACCTCGCCGCCTTCGCCCGTCGCGGTTCGCCGCTGGATCGCCGCGAGCAGCGCGAACGCCGCATAGCTTCCCGTCAGCAAATCCCATGCGGGAAGTACGTGATTCACGGGTTCGGGCCCGGCGCCCGTCAGCATCGGATAACCGACGCTGTTGTTGACGGTATAGTCGAGCGCGGGCGAGCCATCGGCCCAGCCCATCACGCGTACCGTAATCAGGTCGGCGCGGCCCTCGGCCAGCGTGTCGTGCGACAGGAAGCCGCCCGCGGGAAAGTTGGTGACGAATTGCCCCGTTGCGCGCACGAGTTGCTGCAGCAATTCGCGCCCCTCGGGACGGCCCAGATCGAGCGCCACCGACTTTTTTGCGCGATTGAGATTTTCCCAATAGAGCGAGTCATTGTTCGCGGTCACCGGCCAGCGCCGGAAATCGGGTCCGCCGCCGATCTGGTCGACGCGGATGACGTCGGCACCGAATTGCGCGAGGTAGAGCCCCGCCGTCGGCGAGGCGACGAAGGACGACGCCTCGATCACGGACAGACCGGACAGCAGCGGATACATCAGCTGTTCGCTGCAAATTCGCGCAGCATATGCTTCGCGATCTGGAGCTGCAGGATCTGCGTCGTGCCTTCGTAGATGCGATAGATGCGCGCATCGCGGAAGAAGCGTTCGGCATCATATTCGGCGAGATAACCCGCGCCGCCATATACTTGCACGCAGGCGTCGACGACGCGTCCGCACATTTCGGATGCGAACACCTTGAACGCCGCCGCCTTGCGCAGGACATTTTCGCCCGCGTCGGCGCGGCGCGTGACATCGTCCATCATGCATTCGGCGGCATAGATGTCGATCTCGCTCTGCGCGAGCATCTGCTGGATCAGCTGGAAGTTGGCGATCGGCTCGCCGAATGCCTTGCGCTCGGTCGCATAGCGCACCGCGCTGTCGAGCGCGCGGCGGGCATAGGCTGTGGCCGCGGCGCCGACCGACATGCGGCCATTGTCGAGGCTCATCATCGCGAACGCGAAGCCCCTGCCGAGCTCGCCGCCGAGCAAAGCCTCACCGCCGACCCGGACGTCGTCCATCACGATGTCGGCGATATGGCTGCCCGACTGGCCCATCTTCTTGTCCGGCTTGCCGATCGTCACGCCCGCCGTGTCGAGCGGCACGATGAAGGCCGAGACATGGGCGTTCTTGGGCAAATTCTCCTTGGCTGTCCGCGCCATGATCAGGCCGACCTTGGCGAAGGGCGAATTGGTGATGTAGCGCTTGGTGCCATTAAGCACCCAGCCATTGTCGGTCTGGGTCGCGGTCGTCTGAAGCCCCGCCGAATCCGATCCCGAGCCGGGTTCGGTCAGACCGAACGCGGCGATCTCGCCCGATGCGACGCGCGGCAGCCACTCGGCCTTCTGCGCCTCGGTCCCGCCATTCTTCAATGCCGAGGCGAACATACCGATGTTGATCGAGATGATCGAACGGAACGCCGGCATGGCATAGCTCAGCGTATGAATGGTGCGGATATACTGGCTGACGTTCATCCCCGCGCCGCCATGCTCTTCGGGGATCGTCAGCCCGAACAGGCCCATGTCGCGCATTTCGGACAGAATCTCCGCCGGGATCTCGTCGCTCTCGATGATCTCCTTCTCGGCGGGGAGAAGGCGTTCGCGCACATAGCGCTGAAGCTGTTCGATGAATTGTTCGAAGACGTCGGCGTCCATGCCGGGGTTGCTCATGGCTTGATCCTCAAATCGGGTCGTAAGGAAACACATGCGCCGACACTTCATCGGCGCGCGCAAAGCTGGGGCGGAAGGCGGGGACCAGTTCGTCGGCGATCGTCTCGGCGGTCCAGCCTTCGACCTTGGTCATCGAACGAATGGGGCGCGGTTTCGAAAAGAGCATGATCTCGTTCTTGCGCACCGAGAAAATCTGGTTCGTCACATCTTTCGACAGGTCGGAGGCGAGATAGGCGACAAGCGGCGCGATCTTGTCGGCCGACATTTCCTGCATCCGCGCGACACGCTGTTGCTGTTCGGGCGTGTCGGCGGGGATCGACGAGGTCATGCGGCTCCACGCGAAGGGCGCGATGCAGTTCGAGCGCACCCCGACGCGCGCCATGTCGAGTGCGATCGATTGCGACAGCGCGACGACGCCGAGCTTTGCCGCCGAATAATTGGCCTGGCCGATGTTGCCGATGAGGCCACTGGTCGAGGTGAAGTGGACGAAGCTGCCCGATTGCTGTTCGCGGAAATAGGGTGTCGCGGCTTTCGACACGTTGAAGACGCCGGTCAGATTGACCTCGATGACGCTCTTCCAGTCTTCGTAGCTCATCTTGTGCCAGATGGTATCGCGAAGGATTCCGGCATTGTTTACGACCGCGTCGATGCGGCCGAAGCGCGCGACGGCATCCTCGATGATGCCGGCCGCTTCCTTGGGATCGGCGACATTTCCGAAATTGGCGGCGGCGCGGCCGCCTGCCGCGACGATGTCGTCGGCGGTCGTCTGCGCGGGCGCCGCATCGCTGCCGTCGCCGGCCTGCGCAACGCCGGGGTCGTTGACGAGAACTGCCGCACCCTGTGCGGCACAGTGCAGCGCCAGTTCGCGACCGATGCCGCGGCCCGCGCCGGTGATCGCCACGACCTTGCCTTCAAGACACCGGCTCACGCTCGTCTCCCTCCCGATTCGATTGTTTTACCGATTTACAGGCTTTGGCGCGGCCGTTCAACATTAAGAATTGTTTTTCACTTATGTGAAAACTATATTGTCGCTATGACAGGCCCGATCCGTTCCGTGTCCCAAGCCTTTGCGGTTCTCCGTCTTCTTGCGGAGTCGCGGACATTGTCCTTGTCGGACATCGGCAGGTCGCTCGACCTCAGTCCGTCGTCCGCGTTCAATCTCCTCAAAACGCTTGTCGCCGAAGGGGTGATCGAGCGCGATGTGCGAACCAAGCGCTTCGCCATTGCACCCGCCTGGGCGGATCTTGAGGGCGTGCGCGATACGACGCGCAATCTTGCCGATCGTGCGCAACCGCTGATGACCGCCTTCGCGCAATCGTCCGAGGCTGCGGTGGGGCTCTGGAAAATGGTGTCGCGCGAGCGGCTGCAACTTGTCGCGCATGCGGCGAGCGATGCCGGGATGCGGCTTCAACTCGCGGACGCGCAGCGCCAGCCGCTCGGCGGAGGCGCGGCGGGGCGCGCGCTGGCTGCGGTACAGCAGGCCGACGATGCCGAACTCGCCCGGCGGTTTGCGCCGGTGCGCTGGCAAGCCGATCTGTCTTTCGATGCCTATGTCCGGCAAGTGCGCGATGCCGCCGTGCGCGGCTTTGCCATCGATCAGGAAACGGCCCACCGCGGGGTCTGCACGGTTGCGACCGGGCTTGCCGATATCGGGCAGGGCTTTTGCCTTTCGGCATCGATCCTTGCGGGATCGCGAAGCGAGACCGACGTCGCCGACCTGGGCGCTGCGCTCTGCCGGCTGCGCGACGAGCTATTGCGTCAAGACGGTTAGAAGGCGGCAGGCTTCAGATCGGCGTCATTTCCAGCCGGCGCATTTCGGTCGGCGCCATGCCGAAGCGGCGCGCGAAGGCGCGGGTGAAGCTGGCGTTGCTCAAATAGCCGCAGCGATATCCGATGCTGGAAATCGGCAGGTCGCTCTGCGCCAGAAGCTGGCGGGCATGGTCCAGCCGGCGTGCGCTGACCGCCTCGGGCACGGTACATTGATAGAGCTGGCGAAAGCCGTGGGTCAGCTTGGCTTTGCTCAGGCCGCAGCGGCGCGCGACGGTGCTGACGGTCAGCTTCTCTTGAAAATGCTCGTTGACCAGCTGATGGGCCGCGGCAACGCGCGTGATATCGTCTTCGCTGAGCGTCGTCGCGCCGCCGACTTCGACCATGCGATTCGCCTTGAGCGCGGCAAAAAGCTGGCACAATAATTCCATGCTGCGCGCGGTGCGGAGCATCGTCGGTGCCGGGCCGTCGCCGTCGACTGCGACGAGGGCGCGGCCGAGCCCGCGCAGGTCGGCGGGCAAGTACCAGCGGCCTTCTGCCTTGGGCAGCATATCGAACAGGTACATGCACGCCGTGCGGCTGACCGCGAACACGACCAGATGGTCGGTGGCGGCGTCGCCGAGGTCGTCCTCGCCGAGCATCATGACTGCCGGCTCGCCGATATCGCCGAATCCGAGGATCAGCGCGTCAGCGGGAAGATCGCCGGAATCGCAGGGCCCGCGCCCGACGAAGCTCGTGAATTCGGGGGAGATGAGGACGGAGCGCTTGCTGTTCATGGCGTGGCTATAGACGCCGGCATTCCGCATCGCACGCAAGAATGCCGGTGTCCGCCAAGCTCGCCTCGCTTCGCAATCGTCAGCCGATCGTGCTGGCGAGTTCGCGGTTGAGCCACAGCGCGACGAGCGTGCCGATCGCGCCCGACAACAGATAGGCGCCCGCCGCAAGCAGTCCGAAGTGGCTGGAGAGCCAGAGCGCGACCAGCGGCGCGAAACCGGCGCCGAACAGCCATGCGAGGTCGGAAGTGAAGGCCGAGCCCGTGTAGCGATGACGCGGGTGGAAGCTGGACGAGAGCGCGCCCGACGACTGGCCGAACGACAGGCCGAGCAAGGCAAAGCCGAGGACCATGAACGCCGCTTCGCCAAACTCGCCCGCGTCGAGCAGCTGCGGCGCGAAGCCGCTGAACGCGGCGATGGCGGCGGCGGTGGCGCCCAGCAAGGTGCGGCGGCCGAACCGGTCGGCGAGGGCGCCCGACGCGATGATCGTCCCGATACCGACGACGGCGGCGATCGCCTCGATCATCAGGAAGCGGACGGGGGATTCTTCGGTAAACAGGAAGACCCACGACAGCGGATAGACGGTAACCATGTGGAACATCGCAAAGCTGGCGAGCGGTGCGAATGCACCCGCCGCGATGACGCGCCATTCGGACCGCACCGTCTCGAGCAGCGGGGCGGGCTCGAGCTCGCGATTCTCGAACAATTCGGCATATTCGGGCGTCACCACGATGCGCAGCCGCGCGAACAGCGCGACGACGTTGATCGCAAAGGCGACGAAGAAGGGATAGCGCCAGCCCCATGCGAGGAAATCCTCCGCGGGCAGCGCCGAGATCAGGAACATGAAGAGCAGGCTGGCGACGATCAGGCCCAGCGGCGCGCCGAGCTGCGGGATCATCGCATACCAGCCGCGCTTCTTTTCGGGGGCGTTGAGGGCGAGCAGCGAGGCAAGGCCGTCCCACGATCCGCCGAGCGCGACGCCCTGTCCCATGCGGAACAGCGCGAGCAGCAGGGCCGAACCGATGCCGATCGAATGATAGCCGGGCAGGAAGGCGATCGCCGCCGTCGACCCGCCGAGCAAGAAGAGCGCGATCGTCAGCTTGGCGCCGCGGCCATAGGCGCGGTCGACCGCGGTGAAGATGATCGTGCCGACCGGCCGCGCCGCAAAGGCGAGAGCGAAAATGGCAAAAGACCACAAGGTTCCCGTGAGCGGATCGAGATGCGGAAAGACCAGCTTCGGGAAAACCAGCACCGATGCGATCGCATAAACGAAAAAGTCGAAAAATTCGGAGGTGCGGCCGATGATGACGCCGATCGCGATTTCGGCGGGGTCGATGCGGTGACTGCCCCCATCTTCGCTGGCACCGTGGAGGGCGCGGGCGTCGCGTTCGACCTCGGTGGTGGGCACGGTATCGGCAGCCATGGTGACAATCCTTGAGCTGGCGCCATCCGCAAGACAAGATGCGTTGGCACGAGTCGGTCATAGGGCAAAAGCGCCCGCAATGAAAATGCCCCTGCGCCATCAAGACCGGTCGCGGGATTGGACAAAATGTCCTATGTGCACTGCAACAAAGGAGGCCTAGGCGCGCATCATGCCAAGCAATCTCCCCCGTTTTCCCGTCCGGTTGCGGCTTTTGCCGCTGCTCGCCGTGCTGCCCCTGCTTTCGGGCTGCGGTCTGGTGGTGCTCGATCCCGCCGGCGACGTTGCACGCCAGCAGGGCGATCTGATCGTCCTTTCGACGGTGTTGATGCTGCTGATCATCGTGCCCGTGATGGCGCTGACGATCTTCTTTGCCTGGCGTTACCGGGCGTCGAACAAGGAGGCGACGTACAAGCCCGACTGGGATCATTCGACGCAGCTCGAGCTGATCATCTGGTCGGCGCCGCTGCTGATCATCATCTGCCTCGGCGCGGTGACGTGGGTCGCGACGCACCTGCTCGACCCCTATCGCCCGCTGGCGCGCACCGGGCCGGGCAAACCCGTCGCCGCAGAGGTCCGGCCGCTCGATGTCCAGGTCGTCGCGCTCGACTGGAAATGGCTGTTCATCTATCCCGAACAGGGCGTGGCGACGGTCAACGAGCTGGCTGTCCCGGTCGACCGGCCGCTGCGTTTCCGCATTTCTTCGTCGTCGGTGATGAACAGCTTTTACATTCCGGCGCTTGCCGGACAGATTTATGCGATGCCGGGCATGGAGACCAAGCTGCACGGCGTGTTCGACCAGACCGGCAGCTTCGACGGCTTCTCCGCCAATTATTCGGGCGCGGGTTTTTCGAACATGCGCTTCGCCGTGAAAAGCCTGCCTGCGGATGAATTCGCCAAATGGGTCGCCGAAACCAAGGCGTCGCAGGGCGGCAACCTCGATCGCCCGACCTATCTCAAGCTCGAAAAACCGAGCGAGAAGGAGCCGGCGCGCCGCTTCGCCTCGGTCGACCCACAGCTGTTCGACGCCGTCGTGAACATGTGCGTCGAACCCGGCAAGATGTGCATGCATGACATGATGTCGGTCGACGCCGCCGGTGGCGCCGGGATTGCGGGCATCCAGAATGTCCGCGCTATGACCTATGACAAATTTGCCGCGCGCGGCAGCGTCGAAGTCGCGCGCTGGAGCATGCGGTATGTCGCCGCCTATTGCAGCTCGCCGATCATGTCGAACGACCGGCCCGACGCCAAACCGGTCGAATCGGCGCCGCTGACGGGCGCGGGGCTCAAGCGGCCGAACGCGCCGCCGCCGCAGACCGCGTCCAACGCGGCCGCTACCCGACCCCAGTCCTGACCGCCCTGAACGCGAGCCCGAGATCATCATGACCCCGCACCCCGCCCCCGAAGCCGGTCCGTTCCTCGGCAAGCTGTCGCTCGACGCGCTGCCGCTGCACGAACCGATCCTCGTCGTCACCTTTGCCGCCGTCGTCCTTGGCGGCATCGCGGTTCTCGCGGCGATCACCAAATATCGCCTCTGGGGCTTTTTGTGGAAGGAGTGGTTCACCACTGTCGACCACAAGCGTATCGGGATCATGTACATGATCCTCGGCCTCATCATGTTCCTGCGCGGTTTTGCCGACGCGATCATGATGCGGCTGCAGCAGGCGATGGCGTTCGGCGGGTCCGAGGGCTATCTCAACGCGCATCATTATGACCAGATTTTCACCGCGCACGGCGTGATCATGATCTTCTTCGTCGCGATGCCCTTCATCACCGGCCTGATGAACTATATCGTCCCGCTGCAGATCGGCGCGCGCGACGTCAGTTTTCCCTTCCTGAACAATTTCAGCTTCTGGATGACGACCGCGGGTGCGGTGCTGTGCATGGTCTCGCTGTTCGTCGGCGAGTTCGCGCAGACCGGCTGGCTCGCCTATCCGCCGCTGTCGGGCATCGCCTACAGCCCCAATGTCGGGGTCGATTATTATATCTGGTCGCTGCAGATAGCGGGCGTCGGGACGACGCTGTCGGGGATCAACCTGATCGTCACGATCCTGAAGCTGCGCGCGCCGGGCATGGGCCTGATGAAGATGCCGGTGTTCACCTGGACCAGCCTGTGCGCCAACGTCCTGATCGTTGCCAGCTTCCCGATCCTGACCGCGACGCTCGCGCTGCTGACGCTCGATCGCTACGCGGGGACCAATTTCTTCACCAACGATTTCGGCGGATCGCCGATGATGTATGTGAACCTGATCTGGATCTGGGGTCATCCTGAGGTCTATATTCTGGTGCTGCCGCTGTTCGGCGTCTTCTCCGAAGTCACCTCGACCTTCTCGGGCAAAAAGCTCTTCGGTTACACCTCGATGGTCTATGCGACGATCTGCATCACCATCCTGTCGTACCTCGTCTGGCTGCACCATTTCTTCACCATGGGATCGGGTGCGAGCGTCAATAGCTTCTTCGGCATCACGACGATGGTGATCTCGATCCCGACCGGGGCCAAGCTCTTCAACTGGCTCTTCACCATGTACCGCGGCCGCATCCGGTTCGAGCTGCCGATGATGTGGACGGTCGCCTTCATGTTGACCTTTGTCGTCGGCGGGATGACCGGCGTGCTGCTCGCGGTGCCGCCCGCCGACTTTGTGCTGCACAATTCGCTGTTCCTGATTGCGCATTTCCACAATGTGATCATCGCCGGCGTCCTGTTTGGCCTGTTCGCGGCGATCAACTACTGGTGGCCCAAGGCCTTCGGCTTCAAGCTCGACGTGTTCTGGGGCAAGATCAGCTTCTGGTGCTGGGTGGTCGGTTTCTGGATGGCCTTCATGCCGCTCTATATCCTCGGCCTGATGGGCGTGACCCGCCGTATGCGCGTGTTCGACGACCCGAGCCTGCAGATCTGGTTTGTCATCGCGGCGCTCGGCGCGGCGGTGATCGGCGCCGGGATCGCGGCGATGCTCGTCCAGTTCGGTGTCAGTATCTGGCGCCGCAAGGAACTGCGCGACGAAAGTGGCGGCGACCCGTGGGGCGGCCGCACGCTCGAATGGGCGACCAGTTCGCCGCCGCCCGAGTATAATTTCGCTTTCACGCCGGTGATCCACGACCTCGACGCATGGCACGACATGAAACAGCGCGGGCACGACCGGCCGCTCACGGGCTATCGCGACATCCATATGCCGAGCAACACCGGCGCCGGGATCATCCTCTCGGGCATCTGTCTGGCCATGGGTTTTGCGCTCGTCTGGCATATCTGGTGGCTCGCCATCGCAAGCTTTGTCGCGGTGATCGGCGGCGCGATCTTCCACACCTTCAACTACAAGCGCGATTTCGACATCCCCGCGGCGACCGTGGCCGCGGTCGAGGACGCGCGCACCCGCCAGCTGGCGGCCGGAGCCTGATGCAATGAGTGCCCCCACCATGACAGCAAACACTTTGATCGCAAACCAGCCCGTCCAGTTCTACGACCTCGACGAGCATGCGCATCCCGAGGGGCACAGCACGATGCTGGGCTTCTGGATCTATCTGATGAGCGATTGCCTCATCTTCGCGATCCTGTTCGCCTGTTATGCGGTGCTGGGGGGCAGCTATGCCGCGGGTCCGGCGCCCAAGGACCTGTTCGACCTGAAGCTGATCGCGCTCAACACCGCGATGCTGCTCTTTTCATCGATCACCTATGGCTTTGCGGTATTGCAGATGCAGCAGGGCAAGGTGAAGGGCACGCAAATCTGGCTCGCGGTCACCGGGCTGTTCGGGCTCGCCTTCCTCGGGATCGAGCTTTACGAGTTCCACCACCTGATCGAGATCGGGGCGACGCCGCAACGCAGCGCCTTCCTGTCGAGCTTTTTCACGCTGGTCGGTACGCACGGGCTGCACGTGACCTTCGGCATCATCTGGCTGGTCACTTTGATGGTCCAGCTCGGCAAGCATGGCCTGATCGCCGCGAACAAGCGCCGGGTGATGTGCCTCAGCATGTTCTGGCACTTCCTCGACGTCGTGTGGATCGGCGTCTTCACCATTGTCTATTTGATGGGAGTGCTGCGATGAGCGCCGATCCTCACGCGGTCCACGAGATCGAGATGCCGCACGCGTCGATGCGCGACTATGTCATCGGCTTTGTCCTGTCGGTCATCCTGACCGCCATTCCGTTCTGGCTGGTGATGACGATGCCGCTCAGCGCGGGTGCCATTGGCGCGATCATCATGGTGTTCGCGGCGGTCCAGATCGTCGTTCATATGGTTTTCTTCCTGCATATGACGCCGAAGGCGGAGGGGGGCTGGTCGCTGACCTCGCTCGTCTTCACGATCATCGTTGTCGTGATCATGCTGGCGGGGTCGATGTGGGTGATGCATCATCTCAACACCAACATGATGCCGGCACCGCACGATATGCGACAGATACCGTGAAACGCGCCCGCCGCGCGGGTTTCGCCGCGGCGTCGCTGATCGTTGCGGTGGGCCTTGTGGCGCTCGGCGCCTGGCAACTCGAACGGCGCGTGTGGAAGCATGAACTGGTCGCGGCGGTCGAAACGCGCGTCCATGCGCCGCCGGTGGCTGCGCCGGGTCCCGATAGATGGGCGCGCGTTACTGCGAAGACCGACGTCTATCGCCGCGTGACCGCGAGGGGCCGGTTTCGCCACGATCGCGAGACGCTCGTTCAGGCGGTGACCGATCTCGGCGCCGGATATTGGGTGCTAACGCCGCTCGAAACCTCCGGATTTACCTTGCTCGTCAATCGCGGTTTCGTGCCCAAGGACCGGCGCGCGGCGGAGACGCGCGCGGCGGGCAATGCCGTGGGCGCGGTAACCGTCACCGGGCTGCTGCGGGTCAGCGAACCCGATGGCGGGTTCCTGCGGTCGAACGATGCGGCGGCCGATCGCTGGTATTCGCGCGATGTCGCTGCGATTGCGAAGGCGAGGGGGCTGGACAAGGCCGCGCCCTATTTCGTCGATGCCGACAACGCGCCCAATCCGGGCGGCTACCCGGTCGGCGGGCTGACCGTGATCCGCTTTCCCGACAACCATCTCGTCTACGCGCTGACCTGGTTCGCGCTCGCGGCGCTGGCGCTCTTTTTCGCGTGGCGGTTATGGCAAGTTGCGCCCGACCGGTCCAATATGGCGGACGAATGAGCGAAACCGATTTCCCGCTGACAGGGCTGCCGGAGGCCGACGCCGGACGCCGCAACATGGCGCTGCTGATCCAGTTGCGCTGGCTGGCGGTCGGCGGACAACTGCTGACGATTTTCGCCGTGCGTATGGCGATGGATATCCGGCCGCCGCTCCCGCCGCTGCTCGGCGCGATCGCCATCCTTGTCGCGATCAATATCATCAGCCTGCTGCTGCTCCAGCGCGGCCGCGCGGTGACCAATATCGAACTGACCGCGGCGCTGTTGTTCGACGTTGCGGCGCTGGCGTGGCAGCTTCACCACAGCGGCGGGCTCGCCAATCCGTTCGCCTCGCTTTTCCTGCTGCAAGTCGTGATTGGCGCCATCCTGCTGACCCCGCGTTCATCGTGGATGATCGTCGCCGCTACGCTGGTGGCGATCGCCGCCTTGCGCATCGATCCGACGCCCCTGGTCCTGCCCACGCCCTACGCGGGCGATCCGATGGGGCTCTATCTTGCCGGCAGCCTGATCTGCTTCGTGCTGATCGCGGTCTTGCTCGTCGCCTTCGTGACCCGGATCAGCCGCAACCTGCGCGACCGCGACGCCGCGCTCGCGTCGAGCCGCCAGCGCGCGGCGGAGGAGGATCATATCGTGCGCATGGGCCTGCTCGCCTCGGGCGCGGCGCACGAGCTTGGGACGCCGCTGTCGATCCTGTCGGTGCTGATCGGCGATTGGAAGGCCGCGCCGCGGCTCGCCGGCGATCGCGAGGTGCAGGAAGACCTCGCCGACATGGATGTGGCGGTCCAGCGCTGCAAGGCAATCGTCAGCGGCATCCTGATGTCGGCGGGCGAGGCGCGGGGCGAGGCGCCGCAACTCACGACGATGCGCGCCTCGTTCAACGAAATCGTCGCGCACACGCGCGCCGTGCGCCGCCCCGGCACGGTCGAATTCAACGATCGCTTCGGCGCCGACGTTGCGATCGTGTCGGACCCGGCGCTGCGGCAGGTGATCGGCAACGTCCTCGACAATGCGGCGGAGGTGTCGCCCGACTGGACGAGCATCACGACATCGCGCGACGGCGATATGGTGGTGATCGAGATCGCCGATCGCGGGCCGGGCTTCAGCGCGGAGATGCTGGAGGGTTTCGGCCAGCCCTATCGTTCGACAAAGGGGCGCCCCGGCGGTGGGCTGGGGCTGTTCCTCCTCGTCAACGTGCTGCGCAAGCTCGGTGGCGGCGCGAGCGTGTCGAACCGCGATGCGGGCGGCGCTTTGGTGCGAATATTCCTGCCCATTTCGGCGCTCGCACGCGCCGAGGGAGTAACGGCATGACCGATCAGCGGCAATTGGTGATCGTCGAGGACGACGAGGCGTTCGCCCGGACGCTCAAGCGCTCGTTCGAGCGGCGCGGCTATGACGTCCGCGTCGCGCACGGTCCCGATGCGCTGGGCGAATTGCTGAAGGACTGGCGCCCGGGTTATGCCGTCGTCGACCTGAAACTGGGCGGGGCATCGGGGCTGGCGTGCGTCCAGACGCTGCGCGCGGCGGACGCGATGATGCGGATCGTCGTGCTCACCGGTTTCGCGAGCATCGCGACGGCCGTTGAGGCGATCAAGCTCGGCGCGTCCTATTATCTCGCGAAACCCTCGAACACCGACGATATCGAGGCGGCGTTCGACCGCTCCGAAGGCAATGCCGACACGCCGGTGGGCGACCGCCAGTCGTCGATCAAGACCGTCGAGTGGGAGCATATTCACCAGACGCTGGTCGAAACCGACTTCAACATTTCGGAGACCGCGCGCCGGCTTGGCATGCACCGGCGCACGCTGGCGCGGAAACTGGAAAAGCGCCAGGTTCGCTGAGCCGGACGCGCGCGGCTATTTCTTCTCCACCAGTTCGCGCAGCAGGAAGGCGTGGAGCATCGCGGCGCGCACCGCATCCTCGGCATGGTCGGCGCCGACCGAATGGCCGCCTTCCAGATATTCGTGATAATAGACGCGGTTGCCATTCTCCATCAGCCGCGCGGCATATTTGCGCGCATGCCCGGGGTGGACGCGGTCGTCCTTGGTCGAAAGATAGAGGAAGATCGGCGGGTAGGTCACGCCCTTGCGGATGGCCTGATAGGGCGAATATTTCGACAGGAACGCCCAGTCCGCCGGGACATCGGGGTCGCCATATTCGGCCACCCATGACGCGCCCGCGAGCATCTTGTTATAACGGCGCATGTCCTTGATCGGCGATCCCGAGATCACCGCGCCGTACAGATCGGGGCGCTGCGTCATCGCCGCGCCGACGAGCACGCCGCCGTTGGAGCGGCCCGAGATCGCGATCTTGCCCTTGGCGCTAACGCCGGTCTTCACCAGATCCTCGGCGACGGCGTGCAGGTCGTCGAAGCTGTTCTGGCGCTTTTCGCGTAGCGCCGCATCGTGCCAGGCCGGGCCATATTCACCGCCGCCGCGAATGCCCGCGAGGACATAAGCATTGCCGTCCTCGACCCAGAACAGGCCGAGCGGGCCGGCGCGGTAGGGCTGGCCAGTGAGATAGCCGGGTGTTTGCGCCGAACGAAAACCGCCATAGGCGTGGATGAGCGCGGGAACGGGCGCGCTCGTGCCCTTCTTGCGCGCGATGAAGTAGGGGATTTTCGTGCCGTCCTTCGACGTCGCGAAGCGCTTTTCGACGCTCATGTCCTTGGCGTCGAAGGTCGCGGGCAGGCTCTGCACCGCTTGCGGCGCGGCGCTTTCAGACACCGCGTAGAGCGTCGGCGGCATCAGCATTGTCTCGGCGCTCGCGAAGATCGTATCGCGCTTGCCGATCGCGCCCGCGATGTTGACGGTGGCGTTGGCAGCGAGCGGGACCTCCTTCTGGGTCCAACGGCCGGTCTTTGCGTCGCGGCGCAGTGCAAAGAGCTTGCCCTCGACATCGTCGAGCGCCTTGACCCAGAGGATATTGTCGGTCGCCGAGACGTCCTCGATCGCCTGCGCCTTCGTCGGCGCCATGACCGGAATGACTGCCACCTGCCGGTCGGCCGCCATGTCGTCCAGCGACAGCGAGATCAGAGAGCCCGCGGGAAAACCCTCGCCGAGCTCCTTGTTGAGGAAGACGATCGCCTGTCCGCCGAGCACGTCGCGAAGGCTCGCGGTGTCGGGAATGATCGTCGGATGATAGGTTTCGCCGCCGACGACGCGGATCAGATAGTCGGTTGTGTAGAAGGTCTTGCCGCGGCTGATCATCGGCCAGCGCTTGTCGCCGTCGACGAGTGCGAAGACATTCATGCCGACATCCGCTTGCTCGCCCTCGGCCACCGTCGTCGCGGCCGACAGCGGCGTGCCGCGTTTCCAGCGCTTGACGATGCGCGGATAACCCGACGCGGTCATGCTGCCCGCGCCATAGTCGGTCGCGACGAGCAGGGCGTCGGCGCTTTCCCACGTCACGCTGCTCTTCGCCTGCGGCAGCGTAAAGCCGCCGTCGACGAAGCTTTTGGTCGTGCGGTCCCATTCGCGCACGATGTCGGCATCGGTGCCGCCGGGGCTCAGCGAGACGAGGCAACGTTTATAATCGGGGGCAAGGCAGTCGGCACCGTGCCAGACCCAGCTCTGCTTTTCGGCTTTGCCGAGCGCGTCGACGTCGATCAGCGTCGTCCAGACGGGTTTGCCCGCGAGATACGCATCGAGCGGGCTTTGCCGCCACAGACCGCGCGGATTGGCGGCGTCGCGCCAAAGGTTGGTGATCATGTCGCCCATCACCTCGCCGGGTTCGGCGATCTGGCGGTCGTCGTCGAGGATTTCGCGCGCGCGCTTGCGGTCGGCTTCGAAACCCGGTCGGCCGGTGATCAGCTTGTCGGTCGCGGCATTCTCTTTCCGGACCCAGTCGAGCGCTGCCTTGCCCTCGATATCCTCGAGCCAGAGATACGGGTCCTTCGCATCCTGTGCGGCCGCCGCGACGGCGGTGAACGAACAGCTGAGGGCAAGCGCGGCAAGGCTGGCGCGGATCATTCGATAGTCTCCCCTGGGGTGTGGTGGCGCTGTGCTAGCAGCATTGGACACCGCAGGGGAAGACGGCGAAGCGCTTACTGGTCGATGATGATCGTGCCGGGGTGGTGCTTGTCGAGATGCTTCTTGATGATCTTGAGGTTGCGCGTGTTCGACCGGAAGAAAAAGTCGAAGGCGTCGCCGACGAGCGGGACGGCGCCGAGCGCGGTGTCGACGCCGAGGTTGCCGACCATGCGCCAGATCTTCCATTTCGGCATACCCAGGTTGCGGGCCTCCCAGATCAGATAGGCGCCCATCGTCGCGGCGATGATATCGCCGACGACGGGGACAAGGCCGACGATCGCGTCGAGCCCGACCGGACGGTTGATGCCGGGGATGATGAAGGCGCGTTCGAGCAGGATTTCCAGCGTCTCGACGCGCTTGCGCAGCGCCGCGGGATCGTTGCGATTGGAAATCAGCGCATCGAAAATCGCGTCGGGATTGGGGGACGAAGGGGCCATTCGGGTCCTTTCAAAAGCGCTCGAAGGTGCAGCGCCACTGTATTAGTTAGGTAAGGCGATCAGATGATTCAATGGGTGTTGCGCGCGGCCGTTGGCGCGCAGGCCCGTCAGGCGCTGCGAGGCGACCGACCAGCGCAGCGGTGTCGCAAGCGGGATGAAGGGCGCATAGCGGCCGAGAACGCCCTCCGCCTCGCTCACTTGTTGCGCGCGCTGGCCGGTGTCGATGTTGCGCACCGCCAGATCGAGCAACTCCTGCACCTCCCGGTTGCACAGGGTGTCGCGCCGGCACGACAGGCGGCGGAGCGCCCAGAGGGCGTCGTCGTTGGGCGCGACTTCGTCGATCAGGCGGAGGTCGGTGGCTGCCGCCATGCCGACGCGGCGGCTCGGCACCCCGATCGCGGCGAAATCGGCCGAGACATAAGCAAAAAGGATACGCCCGCCCGGGGTGTCGGGGACGGCGATGCGGAGCGGTTCGATCTCGCGCCCCGTACCGCGCCAGGCATCGACGACGCGCTTCGCCTGCGCGAGCCGCGAGGCTTCGTCATATTGCGTCCATGCGGGCACGAGCGGCGCGGGGCCGCCATCGCGGGCGTAGAGCGCCGGGCGCAGCGTCACCTGCGGCTGCCATTCGGTGAGTCCGAAGGCTTCGATCAGCCGCTCGCGCCGGATCGCGCGCACGAGAGCCTCGCGATTCACATCGGTTGAAAGAAAACCCTCGGCACGGACGAACGACAGGCCGAACAGGCCGGGGACCGGATCGACGACGAGCCGCGAGCGGCCGATGTTCGACGCAGCAAAATAGGGGAGGGTCGAAAAGCGGCCGCCGACAACGCCGTCGGCATAGCCGTTCTTGAAGCGCGCGAGCGCGCCCGCAGGCGAGGTGGCGACCAGTTCGATCGAGGCGGCCGGGTCGTTGGCGGCGGCTTCGGCGGCCTCCTGATCCTCGGCGAGTGGATCGGGGACGGGCGAAAGCAGCACCGCGCGGCCGATCTTGCGCGCGCGCATCGGTCCCCATCCCATGCCCTTGTTCACGATCGCCATCGACGGTTGGGCGAGCAGCTCGAGGATCGCGGGCTGCGGTACCGCGAGGCGGATTTCGATAACCGTGTCGGTCATCGCCTTGATCGTCTCGATTTCCGGAAAATCGGCCTTCAGGACGTGGCGGCTGGCCGGCGCGAGATAGCCGCGCAGGATGGCCGCGACGTCTTCGGCGGTGACCTTGCGGCCGTTCGTCCATTTGGCCTCGCGAAGGCGGAAGATATAGCTGCGCCCGTCGGTGGTGACGGTCCAGCGGTCGGCAAGGCCGGTGTCGATCTGTCCTTCGCCGTCATAGCTGACGAGACCTTGCGACGTCGCGTCGAGCAAAGCGGCATTGGCGGCCGACAATTCGCCGTTGATCGGGTTGGCCGCAGCGTTGAGCGGGCCGATCGCGGCAATTTTGACCGGGCCGCGTTCGCCGAACAGGCCGCAGCTCGACATGGTGAGCGCAAGGGCGGCCGCCGCTGCCATCACCGTGGCGGTGCGTCCGTATCTGCCTCGACCCGTCATTATGCGCCTTGTCCTCCAAATCGTGTAAGCCAATCATAACCATGTGCTGCGAAACCGGAATAGGTGCATCGCAATATATTGAGGGGTCATGACCAGTCAGCGCGAACAGGAAGCAGGCGAAGCCATCGCGCTGCGCATCGAGGTTGCCGGGCGTCCGCTCGCCCATCTCCGGCGCCGGTTGCGTGTCGTTCCGCACGATCTCGATGCGGTGCTGACCGGCGGGCAGGGCGACTTGCCGCCCGCCGGACGCGATGGCTGGCTCCTGCGCTCGCTGCCGAAGGCGCGGCTGGCGACGCTGGGCGATCGACTGAAAGGCTGGCTGGTTGTGGTGCGCCAGGATTATCCGCGCCATTTCATCGCGATGGAGCAGCTGGGCTTCGACGACTGGTGGCAGGGCTTTTCATCGAAGACGCGCTCGACGCTGTCGCGCAAGGCGCGGCGGCTGTCGGAGCAGTTCGACGGCGGATTTGTCGTGCGACCCTATCGGGCGGCCGGGGAAGTGGCCGAATTTATGGCCATTGCGGGCGCACTGTCCGATCGTACCTATCAGGCGAGACTGATGCAGGCCGGGCTGCCCACCGGCGAAGCCGATATCGCGCGGGCGGTCGCTGCCGCGGCTGCGGACAATGTCCGCGCCTTCCTGTTGTTCGCCGGGGAACGGGCGATTGCTTATCTCTATCTGCCGGTCGAACGCGGCATATTGGTCTACGCCCATCTCGGTTATGATCCCGAATTCGCCGAGCTCTCGCCGGGGACGGTGCTGCATGTCGAGGCGATGCGGATGCTCTACGCCGAGGAGCGCTTTCGCGGCTTCGATTTCACCGAAGGCGACGGCGCACACAAGGCGCAGTTCGGGCGCGCATCGGTCGCATGTGCCGACGTGCTGATATTACGCCCGACGTTGCGCAATCGCGCCGCGGTGATGGCAATGCCCGGCATCGACAGCCTCGCCGCACGCGGCAAAAATGTCCTCGACCGCTTCGGGCTGAAGGCAAAAGCAAAAGCGCTCATCCGCGGCTGACCAGCGCGATCCGGTCAATGCGGGATGGGGGCGTTACTTTCCCGCCGCAGGGCGCGCAATTTGGGCATCGCCATAGGCATCGGCGAGTTTGCTACCCTTGGCATAGTCGATCAGCAGCCGGAAATAGCCCGGGGTAAAGCGCGTCGAAACCCGGCGGCCGTCGGGTGTCGCTTCGAACTCGGTCATCCCGTGCTCGGCTTTGGGAAAGACGGCGAGGGTGATCGGTTTGCCGCTCTCGATGAGGCCGTTGATCCGCCGCGCGGTTTCGCCGACCGGTGCGTCGATATCCTGCCCGCCGAGCGCCCAGAGCTGCGGCACGGTCACCGCGCGGAGCGTCGGCATCGGATCATAGTGGACGGGCGTGCCGAATTTATAGACCTGCCCCTTGGTCCGGATTTCGTCGGCAGTCATGGCAAGGATGATGTGGGTAAAGTTGCCGTACACATCCTTGTACCAGGGTTCGCCGCGATAGCGGGCGCGCACCGCGTCGAACTCCTCGATGCCGTCGCTCATGCCGCTTGCGAAAATACGCGTTGCGGCAGCGCCGATCTCCTGCGCCTTGGCAATGACGTCGGGGCTATAGCCTTTGAGGCCCATCTGGAACGCAATCGCCTCGCGATCCTCGTCGGCGACCGACACGGCGAGGCCGAAGCTGACGATCAGGAAATCGACCTTGGTGCGGGTCGCCGCGAGCGGTGCGATCCAGCCGCCCTGGCTCGGTCCCTGAAAGCCGAAGCGCACGCCGCGTGGGCCCGCCATGCGACGCGCTTCGGCGAGCGCGGCGACAGCATCGTCGGCGAGGAGTGAAAAGACCTGGGTATATTTGTCGCCCGAGGCGCCCGTGCCGCGCTTGTCATAGACGAAGGCGCCGATGCCCGCGGCGGGGAGCATGCGCTGCAGCGCGTTGGTTTCGCGCGCCGAAGCGGGTTCGGCACCGTGAAGGAGCACGACGATCGGAACGGGGCCGTCGCCCGGCGGCAGAACAAGGCGGCCGACGAGCGGGGTGTCGTGGCTGGTAAAGCTCGTATCGCGCGTTTCGAGCGTTATCCGCCGTGCGATACGATCGCCGAACCGCATCGTGCCCGACGCGCAATCGCCAAAGGATATCTGCAGGCCATCGGCGCGATCGGTCCAGCCGGTGCTGCTCGCCCATGTCTCGCCGGCCTTGACCAGCTTCCCGCTTGTTCCGTCGATTTTCCGCCAGCGGAGCGTATCCGTCCCCGACGGTGCGATATCGATCACTTCGCCGTCGGGCAGGCGATAGACGCCAACCGTGCAATTACCTTCTGCCGCAGCTACGGGCGTCGCGAGCCAGAGCGCGGCGAACGCGAATGCTGCCGCCCCCCACTGTTTCCGAATCTCGCAACTGGCCGGTCGCTGTGTGTCGGGCATGCCTTATCCTGCAAAGCTGGTGCGGACGGCGGGACTTGAACCCGCATATCCAGAGGATGGCAGATTTTAAGTCTGCTGCGTCTACCGATTTCGCCACGTCCGCACGGCGCAATCGGTCAAGCCGATGGGCCGATGGAGGTCAAGCGATGTTTGCCGCTTCACGCCGTCCGGCGGCTCGGCTAGACGGCGTGACATGACAGCAGTCCTTGAAATTTCCGGCCTCGGGAAAACCTATAAAAGCGGTCACACAGCGCTGAGCGATGTCGACCTGACCATTAACAAAGGCGAGATTTTCGCGCTGCTCGGGCCGAATGGCGCGGGCAAGACGACGCTGATCAGCATCGTTTGCGGGATCGTGACGTCGAGCGTGGGGACAGTGACCGTCGCGGGGCACGATCATGCCCGCGACTATCGCACCGCGCGGTCGATGATCGGGCTGGTGCCGCAGGAATTGCACACCGACTCGTTCGAAACGGTGATGGCGACGGTGAGTTTTTCGCGCGGATTGTTCGGCAAGCCGCGCAATCCTGCGTTTATCGAGCAATTGCTGCGCGACCTGACGCTTTGGGACAAGCGCGATTCGAAGATCATGGAATTGTCGGGCGGCATGAAGCGCCGCGTGATGATCGCCAAGGCGCTTTCGCACGAACCCGAAATCCTCTTCCTCGACGAGCCAACCGCGGGCGTCGACGTCGAATTGCGCCGCGATATGTGGCAGATGGTGCACGGGCTGCGCGAGCGCGGCGTGACGATCATCCTGACCACCCATTATATCGAGGAGGCCGAAGAAATGGCCGACCGCGTCGGGGTGATCAGCAAGGGGCGGCTGATCCTCGTCGAAGAGAAGCACGCGCTGATCAAGAAGCTGGGGCGCAAGACGTTGACGCTCAACCTCGCCGAACCGCTGGGCGCGGTGCCCGCCGAGCTCGCCGACTGGAAGCTCGCGCTGGCAGGCGACGGGCACGAACTCGTCTATGAATTCGACAGCCAGGCCGAAGCGACGGGCGTGCCGTCGCTGCTGCGGCGGATGAGCGACATCGGCGTCGCCTTCAAGGATTTGCATACGAAGCAAAGCTCGCTCGAGGATATTTTCGTCGGGCTGGTGCATGAAACCAAGGGAGAGGCCGCATGACCGCGAACTGGCGCGGCGTGCGCGCGATCTACGCTTTCGAACTGGCGCGCTTCGGCCGCACCTTCTGGACCAGCCTGATGTTGCCGGTGATCACCACGGCGCTCTATTTCGTCGTCTTCGGATCGGCGATCGGCAGCCGGATGAGCGAAGTCGGCGATGTGCCCTATGGCGCCTTCATCGTGCCCGGTTTGATGATGTTGACAATGTTCACCGAAAGCATCAGCAACGCGTCGTTCGGCATCTATATGCCCAAATGGACGGGCACGATCTACGAGATGCTGTCGGCGCCGCTCTCGCCGCTCGAAACGGTGATCGCCTATGTCGGCGCCGCCGCGACGAAGTCGGTGATCATTGGAACAATCATCTTCGCCACCGCCCACCTCTTCGTCGACGTGCAGGTTGCGCACCCGCTGTTGATGGTCGCCTTCACGATCCTGATGGCGGTGACCTTTTGCCTGTTCGGCTTCATCATCGGCATCTGGGCGCAGAGTTTCGAGCAGTTGCAGGTCATCCCGCTGCTCGTCGTCTATCCGCTGACCTTCCTCGGGGGCGCCTTCTATTCGCTCGACATGCTGCCCGCCGCATGGCGGACGGTGACTTTGTTCAATCCCGTCGTCTATCTGATCAGCGGGTTCCGCTGGACCTTCTTTGGCAAGGGCGACGTGGGGATCGAGGTCAGCATGGGCGCGGTGGCGCTGTTCCTGACGCTGTGCCTCGGCGTGATCTTCTGGATGTTCCGGACGGGGTACCGGCTCAAGAACTGAGCGTGCAGGCAGCCGGACTGACGTCGAGATTTCAGCGAAGGCGGAAATCCCGACGAGCAGTCAAAACGATATTATGAGATCCCGGCTTTCGCCCGGACAATGGTCGGGACGCGGGCGAGCGATCAGTCGTTCAGGCGCTCGCGCATTTCCTTGCCCGGTTTGAAATAGGGCACGTTTTTCGCCTTCACGTCGACCGAGGCACCCGTCCGCGGATTGCGGCCGGTGCGCGAGTCGCGCGACCGGGTCGAGAAAGCCCCGAAACCGCGGAGTTCGACGCGGCCACCCGCTGCGAGTTGGTCGACGATGGAATCGAAGAAAGTGTCAACGATCCGCTCGATTTCCTCGAGCCTCAAATCGCTGTTTTCGTTCGCGATCTTTTGAACCAGTTCTGACCGGATCATCTGCTTCCCCTATTATAAATCACGCTTCTCCCACCGAAGCAGGCGCCCGGTCGTTGCCGGTCCATTTTGCGTGAGACCCCTCCCAACGCGCGGAGAAGGTATCATGAATCGCGTTTCGGTCAAAATATATCAGGACAAGAAAAAGGCCCGCAGAGGGACACTCTGCGGGCCTTTCATTTTGCCTGGCGGCGGAAGGAGATTAGTCCTTCTTGCCGGCCTTCAGCGCTTCGCCGAGGATGTCGCCGAGCGAGGCACCCGAGTCCGACGAACCGTACTGCGCGACAGCCTGCTTCTCTTCGGCGATCTGCATCGCCTTGACCGAGAAGTTCGGCTTTTTCGAACGGTCGAAGCCGATGACCATCGCATCGAACTTCTGGCCGACCTGATAACGCTCGGCGCGCTGCTCGTCGCGGTCGCGGCCAAGGTCGGCGCGCTTGATGAAGCCGGTGGCGCCATCGTCGCCAGCCTGAACTTCGAGGCCGTTGTCGCGAACTTCGAGGACGGTAACGGTGATGACGTCGTTCTTCTTCACCGAGCCAGTCGCAGCGGCGCCGCCGCCAACGGCCGGAGCACCCTTTTCAAGCTGCTTGATGCCGAGGCTGATGCGTTCCTTCTCGACGTCGACGTCGAGAACGACGACCTGTACGGCCTCGCCCTTGCGGTGGAGGTGCAGCGCTTCTTCGCCCGAGATGCCCCAAGCGATGTCCGACATGTGAACCATGCCGTCGACGTCGCCCGGCAGGCCGACGAACAGACCGAATTCGGTTGCGTTCTTGACTTCGCCTTCGACGACCGAACCGACCGGATGCGTGTCAGCGAACGCGCCCCAGGGGTTCGACTGAGCCTGCTTGAGGCCCAGCGAGATGCGGCGCTTGTCGCTGTCGACTTCGAGGACGATGACGTCGACTTCCTGGCTGGTCGAAACGATCTTGCCGGGGTGGACGTTCTTCTTGACCCACGACATCTCGCTGACGTGGACCAGGCCTTCGATGCCGGCTTCGAGTTCGACGAATGCACCGTAATCGGTGATGTTCGTGACCGTACCCGACAGCTTCGCACCGACGGGATATTTGGCGGCAACGCCTTCCCAAGGATCGCTTTCGAGCTGCTTCATGCCGAGGCTGATGCGCTGCGTGTCGCGGTTGATGCGGATAATCTGGACGCGGACGGTGTCACCGATGTTGATGACTTCGCTCGGGTGGTTGACGCGCTTGTAGCTCATGTCGGTGACATGGAGCAGGCCGTCGATGCCGCCGAGGTCGACGAACGCACCATAATCGGTGATGTTCTTGACGGCGCCTTCGATGATCTGGCCTTCTTCGAGGTTCAGGATCAGGCCCGAGCGCTGTTCGGCGCGCGTTTCTTCGAGGATGGCGCGGCGCGACACAACGATGTTGCCGCGGCGACGATCCATCTTCAGGATCTGGAAGGGCTGCGGCAGGTCCATGAGCGGGCCAACGTCGCGCACGGGGCGGATATCGACCTGCGAACCCGGAAGGAACGCCACCGCGCCGCCGAGGTCGACGGTGAAGCCGCCCTTGACGCGGCCGAAGATGACGCCTTCGACGCGGGCTTCCTTGTTGAATTCTTCTTCCAGGCGGTCCCAGGCGGCTTCGCGGCGGGCGCGATCGCGGGACAGCATGGTTTCGCCATTGGCGTTTTCGACGCGGTCGACATAGACTTCGACTTCGTCGCCGACATTGATGTCGGCCTTCTGGCCCGGCATGGCGAATTCGCGAAGCGGCACGCGGCCTTCGCTCTTCAAACCAATGTCGATCACTGCCAGGTCGTTTTCGATCGCGGTCACGGTGCCCTTGACGACGCGGCCTTCAAAGCCGCCGTCGGCACCACCAAGCGATTCATCGAGCATCGCGGCGAAATCGTCGCGCGTCGGGAAAGCCGTAGTGGCCATAGATGTGTTTCCTTACTTCATTTGTTCCGGCCAAGCGGTTGGTTCCGCTGGTCTTAATGGCCGATCTGCCATGCCCGCCGGATGCGGAGCGCGGCATCCTTCGGACCCTTAACCGGCAAGCCATGGACAAACCAAAATGGGCGCGGCGGGTGCGTCCCGTCACGCCCGACGCTCGAATTTGAGCGGCGGTCTGTCCATGCCTCGACCTGCAATTAAGCCCGTCGGACGGCGCGCATATAGGCAGGAAGGCCCGCGAAAGCAAGGTGGAAAGCCCGTCTAGGCGTGGGGCTTCCGGCGCTCTTCGACGAAGGCGATGGCGGCGGCGAGCGCGGTGTCCTTGTCCATGTTCGTGTTGTCGAGGAGCATCGCATCGGTGGCCCGCAGCAACGGCGCGTCGGCACGGCCGGTATCGCGCGCGTCGCGGGCATGGATGTCGGCGAGCACCGCGTCGAAGCTAACATCGACGCCGCGCGCTTGCATCTCGGCATGCCGGCGGCGCGCGCGTTCGTCGGCGTTTGCGGTGACGAACAGCTTGGCATCGGCGTGCGGTGCGATGACGGTGCCGATGTCGCGTCCGTCGAGCACTGCGCCGCCCGGCTGATTGGCGAAATCGACCTGACGCTGGAACAATGCGGCGCGAACCTGCGGGTGGATCGACACGCGGCTGGCGAGGCCGCCGGTCGTTTCGTAACGCAGCGCCGGATCGTCCAGCAGCGCGTCGGGGAAGTCGCACGCCGCCAGCGCATCGGCGGCCTTGTCGGCGTCGCCATGGTTGAGCTGTGTCTGGTAGCCGACCGCGCGATAGAGCAGGCCGGTATCGAGCACAGGCAGGCCGAAATGCGCAGCGAGCGCCTTGGCGATGGTGCCCTTTCCCGACGCGGTCGGGCCGTCGACGGCGATGATCATCAGTTCATCTGGAACGCGTCGATGCGCGCGCTCGTCAAACGGTTACCGGCACCGAACAGCAATTTGATCCAGCCGCCATTTTCGAAAGTGCCGCCGCACGAGGCGATGCCTTCGCCTTCACCGGCCTTGCCGGGTTCGAGGCAATCGATCGCGACTTCGGGCAGGAATGCGCGCACTTTGGTCAGGACGTCGCTCCGGGCCCGCGCGGTGCCGATATTCAGCGCGGCGATATTGCGGTTTCCAAGCATCGCGACGTCGACCGTCTTGATCGCCAGCGTATCGCCCGCGAAAATATGGTGCACTCCGGCCTCATCCTCCCACTCGCAGGCGATGCCCTCGTCGTCGTCGCAAACGTCGCCGTTAGTCAGCCGCCCGACCGCTTGCGGTGTGCCCGGCAGATTCAGCGGATAGCGCGAGAAGCTGGCATCGGCGCGGTCGAACGGATCGGCGATGCGTTGGTCGGCCTGTGCGGTCCCGCTACCAAGGCCAAGGAACAGGGCGGCGGCTATCGCTGCGACGGGCTTGAATGTCATTGCTCGTAAACCTCTAAAATAGTCTCGGAATCGAGATTGCGTCCTGTCATGGTCGAAGCGTCTCGTCGATGACGATGATCACAGGCTTCCCTGCAACTGCGCCAGCAGTGCTTCGAAATTGGGGAAGCTTGTCGCCACCGGAGCGATGTCGTCGACCGTGACCGGCGCGTTGCTGACGAGGCCGGCGACCGCGAAGCTCATGCAGATGCGATGGTCGAGGTGGCCGGCGATGGTTGCGCCGCCCGCAAGCGGGTCGCCGCCGGTGCCGTCGATGATCAGACCGTCTTCGGTCTCTTCGACGCGCGCGCCGATGGCGGTCAGGCCGGTCGCCATCACCGCGATACGGTCGCTTTCCTTGACCCGCAGTTCGTCGAGGCCGGTTGTGACGGTGCGCCCTTCGGCGAACGCGGCGGCCACGAAAAGGACCGGGAATTCATCGACCATGCTCGGTACGACCGCGGGGTCGACGTCGATTCCCCTCAGCATGCTGTGACGGACGCGCAGGTCGGCAACGGGTTCGCCGCCGACGGTGCGGGCATCCTGCAGTTCGATGTCGCCGCCCATCTGCTTGAGAACGTCGACGAGGCCCGCGCGCGTCGGGTTAAGCCCGACATTGGCGATGACGACATCCGAGCCGGGGACGAGCAATGCCGCGACGATGAAGAAGGCGGCGGACGAGGGGTCGCCGGGAACGACGATCGTCTGGGGCTTCAGTTCTGCCTCGCCAAGGATGCGAATATGGCGCGTGCCGTCGGCGTCGACTTCGACGCTGAGGTCGGCGCCGAAGCCGCGCAGCATGCGCTCGCTGTGGTCGCGGGTCGGGACGGGCTCGATCACTTCGGTGATGCCGGGCGTGTTGAGGCCCGCAAGCAGTACCGCGCTCTTGACCTGCGCCGAGGCGACGGGGAGGCGGTAGGCGAGGGGGATGGCGGGGGCGAGGCCGCGCACCATCAGGGGCAGGCGCCCCCCGGGCGAGGCGCTGATATCGGCGCCCATCGCGCTCAGCGGGTCGATCACGCGGCCCATCGGCCGGCCCGACAGGCTGGCGTCGCCGACAAAGGTCACGGTGATCGGGTGGCTCGCGACAAGGCCCATGAGCAAGCGGGTCGAGGTGCCGCTGTTGCCCATGTCGAGCGCTTCGCGTGGCTGGAGCAGTCCGCCGACCCCGACGCCATCGATGCGCCATTCGCCATCGTCGCGGCGTTCGATGGTCGCGCCCATCGCCCGCATGGCCGCGGCGGTGGCAAGCACATCATGCCCCTCGAGCAGCCCGGTGACGCGGCTTTCGCCGACCGCCAGAGCCGAAAGCATCAGCGAGCGGTGCGAGATGCTCTTGTCGCCGGGAATCGCGATCCTGCCTTTGAGCGGAACGGAAGCGGAAAAGCTGCGCGGCGTGGCGGTTTGATCGATCATGGCGTGGGGCTTTTGACAGCGGCCTTGCAATCTGGCAAGGCGCACGCCGATTTGATGGATGCCGTGCAGGTAACCGTCGCTTTCCAGAAATTCTAATCTCTTTCCAGAAGGTTATGAGGAATTTATGATAAAGGCTGAATGGGGCACGAAGCGTAGCTGCCCGAAATGTGCCACCCGATTCTATGATTTGACCAAGGATGATCCGATCAACTGCATCAACTGCGGTTATAACTGGATCCCGGAATCGGTGCTGAAATCGAAGCAGCCGATGCCGTTCGAGCAGATCGAAAAGCCCGGCAAGGTCGTCAAGGAAGAGATCGTCGTCGACGAGGATCTGGATCTGGACGTCGATGTCGACGAGGACAATGATTCGCCCGACAACGACGTCGACCTCGGCGGCGACGACGATCTGGGTGTCGCGACGGCGGACGACGACGACGTCGAAACCTGATATTTTTCGTGAGGGGCCAAAAAAGGCATCGCAAGATGCATTTGGCCCCTTGCATAGACCGCCCGCACTGTTAAAGGCGGCAACCCGATCGCACCACCCAGAGGGTGATCGGCAGAAATGGTACGGGGCCTTAGCTCAGCTGGGAGAGCGCCTGCATGGCATGCAGGAGGTCAGCGGTTCGATCCCGCTAGGCTCCACCATTTCCTTCACGGCTCCAGCCGTATCTCTCCAAAGATGTCCTTGAGCAGCGTCTCGGCGGTAGCGAGCGCAATCGGCGGCGCCTTGTCCGCGAAGGGCTTGCCACGCACCGCATAGTTGAGCGTGTAAATCGTATCGCTGTCGCGAAAGATCAGGATGAAGTCCTGCTCGCCCGCCCCCGCGAGCGCTTTCGGATAGGCGCCCGGGGGCAACGAGGCGCAGCCGTTGATCACCAGCGATCGCTTGAGCTGGCCGGCGAGCGGTCTTTCGCCATTGTCCTGATAGATCGGCCCGACCTTGCACGCTGCGGGATAAAAGGCCTGCCGCGCGATCTGCGCCGTCGGCAGCGGCGAGGTGCCGAGCCCGCGATAGGCCTGGATCGTCACCAGCCGCGTCCAGTTTGCGACCGTCTCACCCTTCGGCACATATTCGATCAGCCGGTTGGTGCCGTTATCCTGGTCGTTCGCGCGCGCCATGTCGGCGGGAAGCGTGAAGCTCAGCGTGCGGGCGTAGAGCGGGACGGTTTCGGCGACGGCGCTGGCGGCATGGGGCAGGGCCAGCAAGGCAAGCGCCAGTCCGGTGACGATCCGCTTCATGCCATGCTCCTTGGATGCTGGCCGGTGCGGCCCTTGCTATTCGGCCGCGTCTTCCTTTTCGAAGAGCGGTTCCATCTTGATCGGGTCGGCCAGCGTGATGCGGTCGAGGATCGATGCGGTGTCGTCGCGGACTTTCAGCATCAAGCTGCGCATCCGGCATTCGGATTCGGGCAGGCAATTCTTGCAATGTTCGTGCGCGTTGCGCGCGGCGCAGGGCACGAGCGCGAGCGAGCCCCGCGTCAGGCGTACGAGGTCGCCATAGCTGATGTCGATCGGAGGGAGCGCGAGCTGATAGCCGCCGTCGCGTCCGCGCTGCGAAATGAGCAGCCCCTCGCGCGCCATTTCCGACAGGATCACGGTCAGGAATTTCGGCGGGATATTCTGCGCGTCCGCAATATCCGCAAGCTGGACCTGCCCCTTGCCCCAATGGTCGGCAAGATGCTGGAACGCACGGATCGTATAACGGGTTTTCTGCGAAAGCATGCGGCGTTACTGTGACATATTCAGCGTTAATTCAACCTGTCTGGATGACATATCTTGCACGGTTGATGAAAATCACAGCGGATGGCATGAACCATCCCTATAGCGGTCGCGCCATTGCCCGGTTTCGGGCGCCGCAAGGGTGGATAATATGATGCGTAAAATATTGGCGACTCCCGCAGTGATCGCGGCCTGCCTGCTCGCGGTTGCGCCGGCACAGGCACAGTTCGGCAGTTTGCTCCGCAAGGTGACGACGCCTGCACCCAAGCCGAGCGAGGATGGCAATGGCGGCTGTCCCAAGGGCAAGAAGGGCAGCAGCATCGGCCGCAATATATTGGGCAATGTGCTGAACGATGCGGTCGGCGATGCCGCCAGCAAGGCCGGCGTCTACAGCTATGTGCCGATTTCGGAGGTCAGCGGGACGCTGACCGACGCTATCGCGTGCAAGCTCGATCCCGCCGAACAGGTGCAGGCAGCGGCGGCGACCGAAGAGGTGACCCGCGGCGAAGAGGTCGGTGCGACGTCTAACTGGACCAGCGCGACGCGCCCCGAAGTGAGCGGATCGTCGACCATTGCGGCGCGGAACGATCTGTCCGACGGGACGCGCTGCATGAATGTCACCGACATCGTCATTGTCGAGGGCGAGGAAACGCGCGTCAGCAAGAAGATGTGCAAGGAACCGGGTGCTTCGCGCTATGTCCTTGCCGCGTAAACTTGCGCGTGCCGCGCTGGCGGCGGGCCTGCTGGCGAGCCTGACCGGCGCCGCAAAGGTCAAGGTCGACCCGGCGAACCCGACCTGTCCGCTGACCCCCGACTGGTCGGCCAATACGACGATGCAACTGACCCCCGTCGTGAAGGGCGGCACCAAGGTGCTGCTGGCGGAGGGGCGGATCGACGCGGGCGTGCCCGACCGGTTGAAGGCGGCACTGACGGCCAATCCTGATGTGAGCGAAGTGTGGCTGCGCTCGCCCGGCGGCGACGCGCGCGCGGGCAATGCGGCAGGGCGCATCATCCGTTCGAATTTTGGCCTGACGACGCGTATCCCGGCGGGCTGGGCGTGTTTCAGTGCGTGCAACTTCATCTTCATGGGCGGCCAGCCGCGCGTGATCGATCCGGGCGGGCTGTTTATCGTCCATATGTTCACGCGCACCGGCGATCGCAGCGCGATCGACATGAGCGTCGCGATGGGCACCGATGCGACCAAGGAGCTGATCGGCGACATCGAGCAGGACGCCGCCTTGCTGGCGAGTGAGGACAATGATTTCCTGATTCGCATGGGGGTGTCGCGCAAGTTGCTGACCGAAGTCATGTACCAGCAAAAGGCGCTGGCCAACGCCGAGGACAAGTCGACGCGGCGGTGCCTGACACAGGCCGAGGTCAAGACCTATAACGTTGCAAATAACAACGAATAGGATAGGCTCGCTCCCAAAATCAGGAGAGGCTGCCATGAACGAGATGACGCACGATCACGCCAAGTTCCGGTCGATGATCGACGGAACACAGGAAGATTGGGACATTATCGCGCGCGAGCAGAAGGAGTTCGCGCCGAACAATGGCAAGCGGATCCTCGATCATCTGAAGCTGCTCGGCGGCGATTATGGCGGCTTTCCGGTCGACCGGCTCGAGCATTGCCTGCAAACCGCGACGCGCGCGCACCGCGACGGCCGCGACGAGGAATATGTCGTGATGGCGCTGCTCCACGACATTGGCGACACGCTGGGCGCGTTTAACCATCCCGATGTCGCAGCCGCGATCCTCAAACCCTTCCTGTCCGAGGAAAATTTGTGGATCGTCCAGCACCACGGGATTTTCCAGGGCCATTATTTCTTCCACTATCTCGGGCTCGACCGCGACATGCGCGACCAGTTCCGTGACAGCCCGCATTATGCGGCATGCGCCGAATTCTGCGAGAAATATGACGCGCCGGCGTTCGACCCCGATTATGCCAGCGAACCGCTGGAATTTTTCGAGCCGATGGTGATGCGGCTTTGCTCCTATCCGCGCACCAGCATCTACAAGAAGGTGATGGTCGAGGAAGCGGCGGAATAGGCTGACTTCGGAACGCATCTCAATTCCGTTCGCATCGAGCGAAGTCGAGATGCCCATCGGGTGCGCGCCGACGAGGGGTGTCTCGACTTCGCTCGACACGAACGGATCGAGAAGTGATTACTTCCCCTTGAATTCGACCTTCCGCTTCTGGACAAAGGCCATGATGCCTTCGACCGCATCGGCGCTGTTGCCCGCGATGAACTGGCCCTTCGCCTCGGCGTCGAGTGTCTCCGGATAGCTTTGCGAAAGACCGTCGCGCAGGATCTTGCGCATCGTGCCGAGCGAGACTGTGGGGCCGTTCGCAAGGCGCGCGGCGAGCGCGCGGGCCTCGGTCAGGAGATCGGCATCGTCGACGCATTTATAGACCATGCCCCAGTCGGCCGCCTGCTCGCCCGAGATTTTCTCGCCCAGCATCATCATCTGCGTCGCACGCGGCAGGCCGATCAGGCGCGGCAGCAACCACGACGAACCGCCGTCGGGGACGAGGCCGATGTTGACGAAGGCCTGAAGGAAATAGGCGCTCTTGCCCGCGATGGTGAAATCGCCCGACAGCGCGAAGCTGCACCCGACGCCCGCCGCCGGGCCGTTCACCGCGGTGACCACCGGAATGTCGAGGTTCGCGAGCGCGAGCAGCATCGGGTTGTAATGGTTGCGGAGTGCTTTGCGGCTGTTCGCGCCGCCGCCGACCGCCGACGCGGTGCGATCGCCGCCCAGATCGGCGCCCGAGCAGAAGCCGCGACCCTCGCCGGTGATCAACAGCGCGCGCGCGCCGAGGAGCGGCAGATAGTCGAGCGCCGAACGGATATCGTCGGCCATCGCCGGCGGCATCGAATTCAGCCGGTCGGGCCGGTTGAGCGTGATCGTCGCGACATGGTCGGCGATGTCGAGCTTGATCGTGTCGAAGGTCGGAATATCGGTCATGGGGAAGAATCCTCTCGCGGCAGCTTTACCTTTACGTTCACGTAAAGTTGTGACTCATTTGAAGAGGGAGCGCAAGAGGGAAGGGGGGGCGGCGAGGCGTCCGGTCCCGACCGGTTGCGGATCTTCCTTTCCCCGTCATCCCGGACTTGATCCGGGATCTATGACGACGGTGCAGCTATGGATCCCGGATCAAGTCCGGGATGACGAAGGTCTGAATTGGACCAAGAGTTGCTGTTCCCCGGCGAAGGCCGGGGTCCAGGGCGCAACCAGCAGACATCTGCTTTACTAACGCTCTGGGCCCCGGCCTTCGCCGGGGAACAATATGGCGGCTCACGACCGAAAGGCGACCTCTTTGCCCGTTCGCATCGAGCGAAGTCGAGATGCCCATCGGCACGGCACAAGGACGAAGGGTGTCTCGACTTCGCTCGACACGAACGGACGCGGGAAGCTTCCGAAAGCGTCCAGCCACTACCTATCGACCATCGTCACCCCGGACTTGATCGGGGGTCCATGACGACGGTGCAGCCATGGATCCCGGATCAAGTCCGCGGTGACGAAGCGAAAGAAGCGACCAGCCGCTCCCAAGCCGACATGGCACCTCCAAAAAATCGCTGTCCTACATTATCCGGCTGTGCCAGCCTTCATCCCGGCTCTTTGATTTGGTGGGTAAATGGGGGCGCTGCCAGGCGTGCGGGTAGGGCCACGGCGGGGCGTGCCGAGCACGTCCAGCGCGCTGCGAGGCCCAAATCGGACGATGCACAGGGCTGAACTTTCCTGAACTTTGGAATTATGACGTGGTCCATGCATCGACCGAGTCCCGGATCGAACCCGGGATGACGAAAGAAGGCAATGGCGGTTTATCGCCCCAAAGCCGCTGCTACTCCCTGCCCAGCCGCACGAACCGCATATCGCCCTCGGCGCGGTGGAGCGTCACGCCGCGTTCGGTCTTTTCGATGCAGGCGCCCTCGAAATCGACCACGCCGATGTCGTTGGGAACGATGATCATGCGCAGCTTGCCGCCGTCGGCTTCGGTCAGTTCGTACCGCGGCGCGGCGATGCCGTAGATCGGCTCGCGCACCTCGATCCAGCGCGGGATCCGCTTGTCGTCCTCGGGCATCGTCCAGCCGTAAACCTGGGTATAGTCGTCGATCGGATCGCCGCTGTCGAAGCCGATCGTGAAATCGACCCCGGGGATGCCCCTGCCGTTGGGCCATGTGACGAGCAGGGTGGGCACGGTGCCCTCCTCCTCGAGGAGCGCGCCTTTTTCGAGGGCGGGCGGCACCGGCTTGGGGTCGGTCGTCAGGCAGACCATCTCGCCGCGCACGTCCCAGCGGCCCTCCGCGCGCTCGTCGAGCGCACCGGCCGCGAGCATATATCGGAAGCGGCCGTCGCTCCGGATCAGCAATCCCCCACCGACATCGGGACCTTCGGCGAGGCTATATTCGCCCACAAAGGGCGAATCCTGCGCGGTGGCAGGGGCGGCGATCAGCGCGGCGGCGAGGAGAAGGCTTCGCATGGGAGGATCATGCGTCCGGTACGGCGCCGACGCCAGCCCTTTCCACTTGCCCTGCCACCTGCTAACCGCCCGCGCCATGTCCCAGAAGCATCCCGACCGCCGTACCTTCGCCATCATCTCGCATCCCGACGCGGGTAAAACGACGCTGACCGAGAAATTGCTCGTCGCGGGCGGTGCAATCCATATCGCAGGCGAGGTCAAGGCGCGTGGGCAAGCGCGGCGCGCGCGCTCCGACTGGATGAAGATCGAGCAGCAGCGCGGGATTTCGGTGACCTCGTCGGTGATGACTTTCGAACATGCAGGGCTCGTCTTCAACCTGCTCGACACGCCGGGGCACGAGGATTTCAGCGAAGACACCTATCGCACGCTGACCGCGGTCGACAGCGCGGTGATGGTGATCGACGCCGCGAAGGGCATCGAGCCGCAGACGCTGAAGCTGTTCGAAGTGTGCCGCCTGCGCTCGGTACCGATTATCACCTTCATCAACAAGGTCGACCGCGAGGGCCTGCCGCCGTTCGAACTGCTCGACGAGGTTGCCGACCGGCTTGCGCTCGACGTCTGCCCGATGAACTGGCCCGCGGGCATGGGCGGTCAGTTCGAGGGCATCTACGATCTGGTCGACCCGGCGATCATGAAATCCAGCGGCGACGCCTCGCGGATGTACGAAGGCCACCGCGCCAAAGTCGCGGGGCTCGACGACCCGGCGCTGGCGGCCGAGCTTTCGGACCGCGCACTGGCGCTGCTCAGGGAAGAGACCGAGCTGGCCTCGGCCTGCTACGCACCGTTCGATGCCGGGGCGTACCGCAATGGCGACCTGACGCCGGTCTATTTCGGATCGGCGCTGAAGGAATTCGGCGTCATCGACCTGCTTTCGGCGCTGGCCAACCATGCGCCGGGGCCGCAGTCGCAGCCCGCCGAGCCCGCGCCGGTGCAGCCGGGCGACGATGCGGTGACCGGGTTCGTGTTCAAGGTGCAGGCGAATATGAACCCCGCGCACCGCGACCGCATCGCTTTCATGCGGCTGTGCTCGGGCAAGTTCGAGCGCGGGATGCGGTTGATGCAGGGCGGGACGGGCAAGGCGATTGCGATCAGCCGCCCGATGCTGTTCCTCGCGCAGGACCGCGAAATGGCCGAGGAGGCCTTCCCCGGCGACATCATCGGCATTCCGAACCACGGCACGCTGCGCGTCGGCGATACGCTGTCGGAGCGGACCGACATCACGATCACCGGCCTGCCGAACTTCGCCCCCGAACTGCTGCGCCGCGTCGCGCTCGTCGACCCGACGAAAACCAAGCAGCTCAGGAAAGCGCTCGACGACATGGCGGAGGAGGGGATCATTCAGGTCTTCTACCCCGAAATCGGTGCGAACATGATCGTCGGCGTCGTCGGGCAGCTGCAGCTGGAAGTGCTGATCAGCCGGCTCGACGCCGAATATAAGGTCGAGGCGAAGCTGGAGCAGTCGCCGTGGGACACCGCGCGCTGGATCGCAAGCGACGATGCCGCTGCGCTCAAGGCATTCCAGGCCGATCACCGCGGCGCCGCCGCAACCGACCGCGACGGTGCGCCGGTATTCATGGCGAAGGACGCGTGGGAAGTCGGCTATGTGACCCAGCGCCACCCCGCGATCCGCTTTACCGCAACCAAGGAACGGCGCTTCGCTCCCGTAACCTGACCTTTAGCGATGCGGTCGAACCGTCTCGATGACCAGCCATGGGCCCGTGCCGTTGTCAAAACCTCCGCTGATATATTCGTCGACTGCGGTAATCTTCCAGGGTGCGGATGACAGGTAAAAGGCCCGCAGTTCGGAGAGCGACGGATAGTTGTAATAGCGGCCTGCGCCGTCGCGCCCTTCCTGCCCACCACTCTTGTAGGTCGCGAAATGGAGACCTCCCGGTTTCAGTGCCCTGAATATCTGCGCCAGCACGCCGGGCAGTGCCGGTCGCGGGATGTGAATCAAGCTCGCGCTCGCCCAAACGGCATCATAGACGTCGATTCCGTCGATTTCATCGAAACGCCTGACGGCTACGCTCTGGCCGAGGCGTTTGCAAGCAGTTGCTGCAATGGCGGGAGAGGCTTCTATCGCATCGACGACAAAGCCGCGATCCAGCATCGCGCGGGCATCCAGTCCACCGCCGCATCCCGCGTCCAGAATATATGATTTGGGTGCGAGTCCGTCGAGAAAACGGTCGAGGTGACGATTTCGCCCGCCCGGCCCGCTAGCGGTATAGATCGGCGCCGACTCGGCATAATATTGCAGGGTTGCCGGATCGAAAGCCGGCAGGGGATGAGGGGAGATGCTCTTGCTCATGCGCTAAGCTGGCAGCAGGGGCGGCCCCGATCCATGCCGCTGGTGATCAAATCAGGCTGAGCAGATCGGCGGGCGCCACGGCTTCGTCTTCGTCATCTTCTTCGCCCTCGAACTTGCTCAGGGTCACGCCGAGCAGGCGGATGCCCTGTTCGGTCGGGAGCAAGGGTGCGAGGATCGCTTCGCCTGCGGCGAGTAGCGAGGTGCCGTCGAGGATGGGCAAGGGCACCGACTTCGCCCGCGTGATCGTCCTGAAATCGGCGTAGCGCAGTTTCAGCGTCACGGTGCGTCCGCGCGCGCCTTTCTTGGCGGCGCGGTCCCAGACGACAGTGCAGACATGCGCGAGCGCCTCGCGGATTTCGATATCGGTGATCAGGTCGTTGAAGAAGGTCCGCTCGCCGCCCAGCGATTTCAGCGGCCGGTTCGACTTGACGCGGCGATGGTCGATCCCCCGCGCCAGATTATGGAGCCACTCGGCGCTGTTACCGAAATGGGCCGCAAGCCACATCGGGTCTTTTTCCGCGAGGTCGGCGCCAGAAAAGACCCCGAGCCCCTCCATTTTCGCTGCCGTTACCGGGCCGATGCCGTGGAAGCGGCGTATCGAGAGCGTCTGGACAAATGCGGCGCCTTTGCCCGGCGGAATGATCGTGATCCCGTCGGGTTTGTTCTGGTCCGACGCGAGCTTCGCGATGAACTTGTTGTACGAGACACCTGCCGACGCAGTAAGGCCGGTTTCGGCGCGGATGCGTTCGCGGATCAATCTCGCAGTTGCTGTCGCGCTGCCGAGTCCGGCCTTGTCGGTGCTGACGTCGAGATAGGCTTCGTCGAGCGAGAGCGGTTCGACCTCGTCCGCATAGTCGTGGAAGATCGCACGGATCTGATGCGAAACCTCGCGATAGGCCTCGAAGCGGGGCGGGACGAAGATCAGGTCGGGACATTGGCGTTTCGCGGTGATGCTCGGCATCGCCGAGCGGACGCCGAATTTGCGCGCTTCATAGCTGGCGGCCGCGACGACGCCGCGCCGCGACGAGCCGCCAACCGCGACCGGCTTGCCGCGCAGTGCCGGGTCGTCGCGCTGTTCGACCGATGCATAGAAGGCATCCATATCGACATGGATGATCTTGCGGACCGGGGTGTCCGCCGCGTCGTCGGGGCCTTGGTCATCGCCGTCTTGCACGGCATTGGTATAGCATGTTGCCAAGATGTTCTCAATACCGTGCCACGGTCTCGATGACGGGGGCGCTTGACGGCGGGCGGGCAAAATGGCAATCGCCGCTCACCTTGGAGACGCGGGTATAGCATAGTGGTAATGCTCTAGCCTTCCAAGCTAGCTAGGCGGGTTCGATTCCCGCTACCCGCTCCAAGGGCACGGACCCCGCCTATGAAAAGAAACGGGAAAGGCTTCGTGCAAAGGTCTTGGCCGAAGACATCTTCACCGGAATCGAGAAGGAATATTGCTACAAGCTCCGCCGCGATGGTGACAAGGCGCGGGCGCCGGCCACGGCGATAGATCGAGCCGATCGACGTTCTTGCAGCAGTTCGAAAGATCGAGGCCAGAGGGAAGTTGGAAAGCGCGCGGCGGACGCTGCCACTGGCGGGTGCCGTATTTCGCTCCCCTCAATGCGCCAAATTCACTTCCCGGCGAAACAGGTGTGGAAGGCCGGACCCCGCGCGGCACCCCGATCGATCTGCCGCCGACCAGCCTTTCCGGGCCATCGCGGTCGCGGGGGCCTGGATCGCGGCTCCGAGGGGCCGGGCTTGCGATAGCTTGGCTTGAAGTCCATCGTCCTGGCCCTCAAGGATTATTCGGACACCTCGCCGAAGAAGGCGAGCATGCGATGCCTGATTTCAGGCTCGAGCCGGACGAAGCTGCGACGGCCGTCGAGCGGGTCGGGAGCACGGACGAGAATTTGCGCATCGCAAAGCTTCTGCGCGAGCCGGAGTGCGCTGCTCATCGGGATGCTGGCGGTAACGCAGAGCGAAGTGATCGAGAGATCCTTGCCTTCGCATTCGTGGAGGAAGAGGTCGAGAAGCATTTCCCATGCGGGCTCGCCGAACAGGTCGGGCGTGCCGATGAGCTGCTTGCGAAGGATACGGCGCCGGATCGTGCTGCGGACATTCTCGAGGACAGCATCGGGCGCGGCCTTACGCCCGAAGCTTCGCAGCGTGAGCTCGTCGGCGGGACATATCTTCGTTCGGGCCAGAGGCTCTTTTACGATATGATGCAGATGCGCGGCGGTCACGATGATATGATCGAGAATCTCGATGTCGAGTGACTGGCCGATTTCGGTGAGCCGCCGGGTGACGCGAAGATCGTCCGCGCTCGGGGTCGGGTCGCCGCTTGGATGATTATGGATGAGAATCATCGCCGCCGCGTTGAGCTCGAGGGCGCGCCGGAACAATGTTCGCGGATAGATGGCGAGCTGCGCGAGCGAGCCGCTTTGCAATTGTTCGTCGGCGATCAGGCGCTGCGTTCCGTCGAGAAACAGGATGCGCAGCACCTCGTCGGGCAGCGATCCCATCGATGTGAGAAGATATTGGCGAAGCTTCGGATGAAAGGGATCGATCGGGATGCCTGCAAGATCTCCGTGCATCGCCGCGATCATCATGTCGCGGGCCTGGTGGAGAAGGTCCGCGATCGGCGCCCCGGGAGCCGAAATGCGGGCCAGCGTTTCGGGAGGTTGGGCAAGAATCCGGCTCAGGCTCCCGAACTCGCCGAGAAGCCGTCCGGCTAGGGCTTCGCTGTCCTGGCGTCCGATCGTCGCGAGAAGTTTCGCCAGGACGGATCGTTGCCGTTCGCTTTCAGGCGAGCCTGATGGCGCCAGGTTGCCACGATGAGCAGCGGAGGAAGGAGCCATGAGGAAGCAACCTGCATCGTGAGATAGACAACTGGGTTCATCGCGACATCCACCGCCCGGCTGAAATGGGCGAGAAGCGGCAGAATGTGCAGCACCGCTGCGATCATCGGCCAGAAGCGATGGGCGACCAGCGCGAGGGCGATGGTGGCCGCGGCGCCGAACAGGTCGAGCGCGAGATAGCCGAGATCGAGCGAATGATAGACCACGGAGCCAAAGGCGGCGAGGAGCCGGTCCCAGATCACAATCGTCAACGCGATGCCGACCATCGCGCGTTCTGGGCCGCCTCCGCGCCATGCGGCGTAGCCGAGAGCGGCAGCGAGGAAAGAGACGAACAGGGCGATCCGCATGTCCGTCACTATCCATGCGGGTCGCTCCCGGTCAACCGGCCTCAGGCGACCGCGGCGACGGGCGAGGCTCCGGCGTTCGCCGAGGCCGGGCATTCGCGAAGATCATATCCTGCGGTTTCCTTGCCGATCTCGGCAAGCTCGCCGTGCGCGCGCAAAATGTCTCCGCTGACCGCGGCGAGCGACATTTGCGCCCTTGCAAGGCGGAGGATCGTTCCCTGGCCGGTCTTTGCGGGAACGCCGGTTTCGCGGCGCGCCGTCACGACGCTGGTCATCAGCGACGAGACCGCAATGAGCGCCGCGTCGATCGCCGTTTCGGCGTGGGGGACGTCGCGTGCGAGACGGGCGGTAATGGCGGCGATTGTCTGGGGCATGACTACTCCTTTTCCGGAGCGCTACCGCTCCGGAGCTTGTGCGTGGGCAGGGAAGGATCAGTCGGAGAGAAGCTGGTTGAGAGCTTGCGCGATGCCAAGGCCGCCGAGGAGGATGAGGACGATGGCGGCAAGCATTGCCGTCATGATCGCCATCCTTCGCGCCGAACTATGATCGTGCCTCCATAAATCCATGAACGGCAACCCGCTGCTTGCCGACCCGCTGGACAGTTTCGCACTGTCATGGAGTTCCAGCAGGCTCGCTGCGTCGCCGTTCGCGAACTCGGATCGCACCAACACCGGTCCGCGCGGAACCTGCACTGCGTCGTATGTCATCCGGTCGTATATCGGTTTGAGCTGCCCGTAGATGAAGGCGGCCTCGCTCCGATCGCTTGCGCCCAGGATTTCGCGCGCTCCGGCGAGCCGTTGATCGACCGTATGCTTCGAAATGCCGAGCCTTCGCGCAATCTGTTTGGAGGTCAGATGCTCGAGCAGCAGGTCGAGGCAGGCGCGCTGCTTGTCGGTCAGCCTCGCCCAGCGTTGTTCGTCTTCCGAAGGTTGCGACCCCGAATCATCCATATTCGTTCATTTCTCACAAAGTCCCGGCGCACAAGCAAACCGGATTGTGCGCCGCGATGGCAATAGCCGCGTCTATCCTGGCCCCTGCGACAAATATTGTCTTTTTTCCCATTGTACGATGCGCCCAAACCGCTGTTGAAGCGACACCATTTATGGGTCTTTTACGCATCCCCATCGAGCCGGGCGCGATTGTCCGGACAGGCTGACGGAGTTCCCATGACGGCAGAAACGATCCGGCAGGACGCCTATGGCCGCCGCCTCGTGGCGCACCATGTCGGGGCCGAGGTGCATGCCGCCGCACGCGCGTATCGGCCGAACTTCCGGAGGGCGGCGAACGGCTCGAATGGCTGCTCCCGCCCGCGGTCGCAATCGTCACCCTCGCTGACGATGTCGCCGCGGAGATATTGCCCTCCGCGCAGGCCGATATCTTCGGCCAGACTGTCACCGACCGCCGCTATATCCTCGTCGCGGGCGGAACCGGCCCGCGCGGCAGGGTAAGGGGAGGCTCGTTCTTCTTCTGTCGTTCGCTATCCGGCCTTGTCAGCGATCGGGGCCGAACAGGATGACCTCCCGGACGGTCTGGAATTCGGCCTTGTCGACATAAGGAAGGTCGAAGGCGATCCCCGCGCTGCGGTCATAGGCGACCGCCTCGTCGATCGCGTGCAGAATCTCTTCTCCCAGCCGTTCGCGTTCCTGACCTTCGCCGAGCGCATAGCGCGCGAGCAGGGGATAGATCGTCCCATGGACGGTGTCGGTGGCATAGTCCTTGGCATGGCCTTCGATGCTCCGCAGCGCCTCCTCGGTCACGGCGCGCAGATTATCGGGAAGCTGCGCATTGGCGGCACAGTGCCAATAAGCGAGATTACAGCTGTTGAGGATAAATTGCTTGGAGGCGATGCGCCAGACATCGTCGGTCGCGGGCTCGAGAAGGCGCGTATGATAGCTTCCAAGCTTGCGCCAGCTCTCGGTCGCGACATGGAGCGCGTCCGTCACCGGATGTTTTGACCAGCGCCGGAAGGCGATGTCCGAAAGATCGAGCGCGAAGAGCTCGTTGCGGATGCGCACTCCGTCGAAATTACGCGGGTTGGCATCGAGCAGGCCTGCCAGATCCTGCCGCGCCAACTTATAGTTGCGCGTATAGCTTTCCGCCGACGCCGACAGGCGCCGTGCCACGCAATGGAAAAAGGTCACCTCGCGCTTGAGATCGGTCTGCCGCAGCGAGCGCTCCAGCCGCCGGGCGTTGGCAAGCAGCACCTCGGCATTCGTCCATGCCCCGATTTCCAGCGACAGGCAGCCGGTCAGGAACATGCGCTCGGCCCGGTCGGCGCGACTTCGCGCCATATCGCGCAGTACATCGACCATATCCCCCCGGCGCGAACGGAGCATCGACAATATGTCGTTGAGCGTGCTGCCGCGAAAAGCGGAATATTGAAAATGATCGAATGCGCTCGCGAGCTTGCGATGATTTCGGAACGCCTGCTCCTCATGCTGGACCACGCCCTGTTCGACCGCCCATATCTCATGGCGCAGGAGCGTAGAGGTCGATGCGAGATCCTCGAACGAGACGCCGAGATCGGATACCTGCGATCGCAGGTCGTCGCGCAGCGCGCCGCGGATGATCGCGGTCTTCCAGATATCCATCTCCCTGCTGCCAAGCTCGGAGATGATGTCGGATTTTGCGACCAGTGCGGACTCCACCGCTTCGAGCCAATGCTGCCCTATCTCGCCGAGCTGGGCGCGCACCACATCTTCATAATCGCCGAGCCCGCCTTCATGCTGTTCGGCCCGCGTCTGGATCACGCGGCGGATCGCGCCCGCTCCCGGCATGCTCGAGGGATCGCGTTCGAAATCCACGTCGATCCGGCTGTCGGTTGAGGCAAAGGAGGAGGTGAAGATGCGCGTCGACTCGGCGACCTTCTTGAAAATCTCGGGGTCGCTGAGCCCGCCGCCCATGGCCTGGACATTGAGGAGCGGAACATATTGGCGGGGATCGCGGACCGGGTAGAAAATCTCGCGGCCCGGCATCTCTGCCTCGAGTTCGCGCTTGCGCCGCGCAAAGGCCCGGTGGAGTCCGCGGTCGCTCGTAATCAGGACATGGAGCCGTTTCGTTGTCTTCCAGTCGCGATTGAGCATCTCGATCTGTGCGCATGTTATCGCATCGGCCTCGATCGCACTCGCCGAGGGAGCCGTGTCATTTCCCCGTTTGACCGAACTGATGCGGTTGGCCCAGTCGGATACGATCTCGAAGGGCGGCGCGATGGTCGCCTCGTCGAAGCCGAGCGCCTGCGCGGCGTTTGCGATCGCCTGCCGCTGAAAAAGACTGGCGAGCCGCGACGGCGCAAGGAGCGGCGAATGCGCCGCCTCCGAGATGCGCTGAATGATCGGCTGGCGATGCGAGCTGAGCCATATCGAGGCATCCTGCGGTTCGCCGCCCGGGAGCGCCCCTGTCTGGAAAATCTGGCGCAGGTCATGGAAAATTTCCATCGGGCCTTGCTGGGCAAGCCGGAACAACCCCCGCGACCTGCTTTCGAGATGGCCGATATAGGCATAAATCTCGTTGGCATGCTCGGGGGAAATGAGAACCGCCTCCGCGCCGCCTGTCCGGGCGAGCTTGAAGATATATTCGCCGGTCAGGAGGGCATTTGCGAACAGGGCGTCCTCGAAGGCCTCCTCGCGCATCTGCGGCGGTCCGGCGGCATCGGGGTCCTCGAGATCCTGATCGTCGAGCATGGTGAGCGACGGGATCGCGGCGACCATCCCCGCATATCGCGCAGGTTCGGCGAAGAGCCTGAAAACTGGCGTGTCTATGAGGTAGTTAAAGCCATAGCCGGCGTCCTGCATCCGCGCGTCGAGATCATTCTGCGCGATGACACGGCGAAGCCGCAGCACATCCTCGATCAATCGTTCGAGGACCCGGAACGGAGAGGAATGCTCTGCCGTCATGCGATGATCCTGACATTCAACTGATGCGCGAGTTGCTCGGCGAGGGAGGGGAGCTCGGTGCCTGCCGGAGCCGCTCCCACCTCGATTGCATCCACGATGATCAATTCCTCATCGTCGTTGAACGAAGGCATCGCGGGAATATTGCCGGCTATCCTGATGATCGGCGTGGCGCGGCTCGCGAGTCGGACCTTGAGCAGCCATTCGGGCTGGCGCGCCGCTTCGCCGAGTTGCATCTGCGAAACGATCCGCTCGCCATCGCTGATGAAAGCCCGCAGCGGCTTTTGATCGGAACTGGCGCCGTCGAGCTCGATGACGATCTGGAAGGGCGGGACGGAGCCCCCGAAGGCAGCCGCGATCAGTTGCGGCGATGCGCCGGGATCGATGCCCGATATGGCGAGCATGACCGGGGTCGTGCCGGCCCGCTCGACGAGATCGGCAAGGAAAAACTGCACGCTGTCGGCATCGTCGCCCGACTGGAAAAGCTCGTCGCCGAAAAAAGCAAGCGATCGCTCGAGATTGCCCGGATCCCATTTGCCGATCTTCCGCACCGCGGCCTGCGCTGCGCGCGTGTCGAGCATCGCATCGGCCTTGAGCCGTTCGAGCATCGAGAAGATCGATCCCGCGTCATTGGGAACGATTGCCATCAGCGACGCAAGCGCGATCGGTTCGCCCGATCGTTCGAACTCATATCTAAGCCGCGCCTGGGCGAGAAAAGCCGTTGCTGGCGGCGCGATCAGGCCCGCCTCGCTCAGAAGCTTCAGGAGTATGCGGATTTGCTCGCGCCCCCAGTCCGGCTCGATTTGCGGAAGTAGCAGATCGATCGCCGCGAAGAAGCGCGACGTCGCAAAAGCTCCGGCGTTGCGCCATGCCGATGTGACCGTCGCTTGCGGTTCGAGACGCGAATGAAATTCGAGCGGCGGCAATTGCACGTTCATTGCCATCACCACATCGGCCCGCTTCTCGTTGCCGATTTCGAGCATCGAATATTGCAGCACGAGGCGGACCGTATCGGCCAGATGCTGGCATACCCCCTCAAGGGGGGCGATTGCGACGAATTCGGCGAACGGGGATGGGACGATGGCCTCCTTCAGCCTCGAGGAGTCAGCTTGCGAGTCGGATATAGTCATGCCGCTTCGTTCGTCAGATAGTCTACAAGATCGTGCAGTTTGTGACTGCCCAATATCATCTTCAGGAAGTCGGAATCGGGGCCGAACTCGCTCTTGTCGAGCGGGCCGATATAGGAGCATTCGAAAAAGCGGATCGGTATCGGCGTGCTGACGACTTCGGCGGCGCCGGGCTCGACCTGCCATTCGGCAATATTGACCGTCATGCCGCAGCCATGGCAAAATGGCGCGGGCGGCAGGATGGGTTGGCAAAAGCGGGGATTGTCCCACCCGTCGAGCGTGGTCGGACGGCTGACGTTCGTCGCATGGTCCGGATCGATTTCGGCCAGCGAGCGGGTCGCGCGAAACAGGAAGAGATGCCGGTTGGGGTCGCCGAGCGTATAGTCGAGATGGATGAGCCCCAAGGCATCCCGGATGGCTCTGGCCCGTGCCATCGGGCTGGCTGCTGGCGGACAGGATGTAAAAAGCCGGTCTATCTCCTGCATCGGCGCAGCCCAGAAAAGCGTTCCCCATTCGCTGAGCGTCAGGTCGAGTGCCCTTGGCCCTATTTCATTGAGCAGCGTCGCTGCGCGCGCGACGGTGGCATCCGGCGCATCGGTCGCGAGAATGGCGTCGATCAGGCCGGTTCGGTCTGGGAAGCGCATCCGCACCTTTTCGAGAAGACCACGGATCTTGTCGAACGAAACCACGGCGGACAATTTGATGTCTTCGTCGGGTCCTTCCACGCCCTTTACTTGCATCCGTGCTGCGGTCGAAAGAATAACCTCGCGAAATACCCCGAGAATTTCCTTCTCTGCAGGCGTTGGGCGGAGCGAGGCGAGCCCGCTCTCGAGACGTTTCAGAACCGGCTTGCGAACCTCGGGCGGCAGCAGTTCCACGCGGCAGGTCTCCGCCAGATTGACAAGAAGAATATGCCCGCGCTCATGCGCAAGCAGTCGATCGAACCCCATATGCCCCCTCGCATATCTGTTACGGATATACTCTGCTCAATGCTGTTGCATGCTGCAAGAGAACCTGTCCCCAATTTGAGCGCATTTGCTGATTGTTATCTCAAGGTGCATCCTTAATGTTCTTTTTTAGTAATAATATTACCCTCAATACTGGTGCAAAATGCCGATACTTGCACAGCCGCGCGTGCTAGTCTCCGGGACGGGCAGGGGGTGTGCCCGGAAAATTGGGGGGGACCGATGCGCAAGATGATCGCTGCGAGCCTGTGCGCCTGCACCTTTTTGACCGGCGGCTGCGCCGGCGAGATCAGAACCCTGCCGAACCGCGCTTATACCGCGACCGACGGGGCGCTCGAAGGGGAGCCTTATGCGCTTCCGAAGGTGCGCTACGAGGTCAAGCTTCGCCGCTCGCTCGCCGAATGTCCGGGCGCGAGCGTCGGGGGCAAGCCGACCGCGCTCAAATTCGCGATCTCGGCCGAGGCGACGCCGGCCTTCCTCGCGGGCGAATCCTATATCATCGATTATCAGAAACTGCCCGGCTGGCTGCGGATCGCGAATTTCGAGATCAAGCGCTATGAAAACGGCACGCTGAAATCGATCGGCGTCGCTGGCGAGGACAAGACCGCCGAGACCATCTCGAGCGTTGCCAAGACGGCACTTTCGCTTGCGACCATCATCGGCCTGTCGGATGGCGAGCTTCCACGCGGGGCCACAAGGCCATCGCAGATCGTCACCTGCACCGATACCGCAGCGGCGCTCATCGCCGACGCGCGAAAGACTGAAACCGACCTCAAGACGCTCACCGGCCAGCTCGAGGTCTATGAAAAGAGCGCCGAGCGCTACCGCGCCGCCGGCGCGGCACGTACCCTCGATGCTGCGGGCAGGGCCAAATTTCTCGCCCTTTTCGACAATATCGCTCAGGCCGAGGCCGACATTGCCCTCCTCAAGAAAAAGCAGTCCGACCTCGCGGGCGACCTGGGCGTCTCCGAGACGATCGTCTGGGAGGGCGGGGCGACCAACCCCGGCCATGCAAAGCGCTATCCCCTGAAGCCCGCGCATCTCGCAAAGCTGGAGGCGCTGCTGACCGTCGCTAGTCCGCCGGCCGCCTATCCGCTCGACGATGCCGAGGTCGAACGCCAGAGGCTCATGAAGCCCTGTTTCGGCGCCGCGGCCGGCGTCACGAATTGCCTGAATGCCCAGCTTGCGCTTCGCAGCGGTCTCTATCTCGAGCGCGATCTCAAGCCCTGCGGCGAAGAGGGGGCCGCGCCGCCCGAATGCCTGACCGAAATCAAGGACAGCAGTCCGCGTTATCGCCGGGCGCGCGACGAGGTGGCCGATGCAGGCATCTTCGTTCGCGATCCGGTGGTCGGGCGGCTGCTCTTCTGCCGCGAAGCCGTGCTCCCCATTGTAGCCGCCGTGCCGCCGGTGGTGCAGCCTGCGGGCGGCGCCGACATCGGGTCGGCCGGAACGCAGGGCGGGACGGGTTCCGCCGGAACGGGAGCGGGGGGGCTCGAGGGTATGGATCCGCCGCAGCAACCCGGGGCCGCTGCGCCAGCGCCCGGCGGCGCTGCTCCTGCATCCGCAGCGCAGACATCCGATCCGCTTTGCACGCTCGCTTATGACGAAGCGAAGATTGCCGCCGGCGATTTCCCACAATTCGGTCAGCTTCGCTTTCTGCCGTTCCGGGTCGGCATGTTCCAGGCGCGCGAGATGGCTGTCTTCATGACCGAGAAGGGGCGCGTCGAGACCTTCTCCTACAAATCGACCAAGGCCCCGGCGCAGGCGCTCGCGGGCGCGGGCGCCGATGTCGCGGGGCAGGCCGAGGCCTTCCTCGAGAAGCGCGAAACCGAGGCGCGCGACGATCTCAAATATGCCCGCGAGCAGAAGTTTGCGGAGCTGCAGCAGGACATCACCCGGCTCACCAAGGAGCAGGAGCTCAAAAAGCTCCAGACCCCGCCCGCCGTCGATCCCTTGCAGGCGACACGCGACGAGACCGCCGCGATCGCCGCCGACATCGCGCTTCTGAAAGCGAAGCTCGAACGGCTCCAGACCGAAGCCGCGCTCGCCGCTATGACGGGCGCGTCAGGGCAGTGACGAGATTGACGAAACCCGCCCCGAAATAGGGCGAGGCGAGGGCGTCGGGCTCGCTCGACTGACGGAAGCTGTTGAGGCCGTTCGCATATATCTGCCCACCGCGCGCGATGAGCCAGGGGCCGCCGCTCGCGCCCTGCGTCATATTGTTCGCCATCTTGAGTATGGCGCCGCTGGCGAGTTGGTCGCCGGTGCAGCGCCACATTTCCTCGCCATCGAAATCATGGCTCGGCGATACCCAGTGGCGTGGATAGCCCACCGCCTGGAAGAGGCCCTGCTGCGGCGCGATATTGGCATACCAGCCGATCCGCTGGGTGACGGGCTCGACCGGGCGATCGAGCAGGATTCCGCCGATATCATAGCAGCGCGCGTCGCTCCCCTGGGCCTGCCACCCGGCAAGGATATGGAGCTTTCGGCCATGCCATTGGCCGGCCGGCGATCCATTCGCATAATGCGGGGCGAACATCACCTCGTCCGCCCATTGCCCGCCCATATCGGGGAAGATGCAATGGCCAGCGGTGACGATCGCGCGCTCGCCTATCACGAAGGCCGTTCCGCTGCGGTCGGCGCCGCCGACGCGCACGAAGAGCTTGCCGACCGCGCGATAGGGAAAATTGGTGGTCCCGTCGACGCGTGTGCAGGCCAGTCCCGCCGAGAATCCGGGCGAGAATATCTCGGTGTTGCGGGATTGCTCCACCCCTCTGAAAGTCCGCCGACGCGGCCCGCTGGTCGGCGGGCGGACCTGTTTCATCATCCCTTTGTCCAGCGGCGGCATATCGACCTGGTCGATGTCGAAGGGCGCCGCCGCCGCCATCCGCTCGACGCTCCAGCCGGTTTCGGACTCGGTCATCGCCAACGTCGTTCCGGCGCCCGCCATCATGTGCGAGACGACGCTATTGGGGTCGGTTTGCGGTCCGGGCATGTTTCATTCCCTCGCGGCGTCTTGCGGCGGTCGGTCGGCGGCGATCACTCCCGCATGACGAAGGACGATGAAGATGATCGCGCAGAGAACCGAGGTGCAGAAGAAGATATATTGTATGGAAACCGCCCTTGCCACCGAGAAGCCGGTCAATGCGAAATAGTCGTTCGCGAGCATTTCGACGATCGTGCTGATAACCCTGTGGCCAAAATATATCGAGGCCATACCGAAGCATGTCGACAGGAAGATCATCGATATCTGGGTCTGCTTGCGCTCTGCGCCCAGCATCTCGCCCTTGATATAATAGCTGATGAAACCGATGACCCCCAGCGACGCCGCCATCACGATCTTGGTCAGATCGACGATCAGGTCGATCGATTTCATCTGGGCCTGATTGAGCTTTCCGCCAAGCGCCGGTGCCATATCGGGTCCGGTGATATAGAGCCTGTCGACCGTCAGAACGACGGTCATGATCAAGAGCGAGCTCAATATCAAAGCGGCGATTATCGACGTCTTCATGGGATCCTGTCCGTTTCATATATTGAAATGACGGATGTCTTTTTGGCTATTCACCTCGCGGGCTTGAGCGTCAGATTGACCGCATCCTTTGTCGTCTCGCCTCGCGCTACATAGACTTTGGAGGCGGTGAGATAGCCGTTCAGCGATGCGGCGATCCGAAGCTGGTTCATCCGGTTCTGCGCGAAGTCATGCTTGATCTTGAGCTGGAGCGGCGTTTTTCCGACGGGTTTTCCTTCCACGCGTACCTCCGCACCGGACGGCGCGCTGTTTATCTGCAGATCATAATAGCGTGACTCGCCGAACCATGGGCTTTGCGGGCAGCGCTTCACGATACTGGCATATCCCGGCAATCGCAGTTCGGTGGGAAGGCCGCCTTTCTGCTGGGTCTCGCTGGCCCAGCGCGTCGCCGCCTCTCGTTCGCCGGGGTGCCGGACCAGGCAGGATTCGGACGGAAATTCCACCTCTGCGCGGGCGATCGCCGGGCCGTTGTTCCGATGCACGAGATGGAGCGTATAAAAGCTTTCTTCGCCCCACATTCCATATTCGACACGGACATTGTCGACCGACGGATTTAGCTGGACCGTCGCGGGGGTAAAGCCGGCAAACTCGCCGTCGAGCAGGATATGCCCCGCAGTATCGCCTTTGGATATGATCTCGACGACACCGTTCGAAGCGGGCGTTTCTTCCGCCTGCGGCGAAGTGCATCCCGCGCCTAGCGCGAGCAGAAGGGCAATTGTGCGAACGGCCATGATCTTCCCCCATTTTTTAGCCGCATCAGTCGGCGCGAAATGTCAACTCCACCCACAGATTGTCGGGGGCATAATCGATATCCGGACTGTCCGGTCTTGCCCGGAATGCATCAGTTTCATGGCCGGGGTCGCCGTCGCCCTGGACGATCCGGCCATCGGTCTTTTCCGCGAGCCGCTCGTGGAGATGGTCATAAGGCATCTTCCAGCCGCGGCCCGGTGTCTTCTTGCCCGGTCCCTGTATCTGCGCGACGGCCTCGACCAGCGGGATCGCGGCCACGATATTGCCATGCGTCATCAACTCGAGCCCCCGCGCTTTGGCGGTCGCATTGTGACTCGCATGATGCCCGACCTTGTAGAAAATGACCCGGGCGAGAAGCTCGTCGACCGATTGCTGCGGTGGTCCATCGTCCGCGCGCGGATATTTCTGATCGCCCCATGACAGCCAGTTGCCGACCTGCGCATCGCCCGGGAAAAGGAGGATCGAGCGATGCGCGTTCGGAAGTTCGAAGGCGAGCACCAGGCTCGTATTGTTGGTGTCGGAATCAAGTTTCAGGGCCAGCGCTTCGGCACCCGACAGCCATTCGGCGTCGATCCGCGGCGCGCCGTCGGTCTCGTAGAGTTTTCGGATCCGTGCCCGTTCGGGCGTCTCGGTCTTTCCGTCTTTAGCCGCATCCCATTGTCCATAGACATAGGCGCGCGAGTGGGGCCGGGCGAAGGGATGTGCCGATGCGGCCGCCACCTCGCTCGACGCGGAGGCGATCCCGAAATTGCTCCCTGCGCGCTCAAGCATGCGGAGCGCGGTCGCCTCGACCGCCATGACCTGGTCGCGTTCGGTCAGATAGACCTCGCTTTTTTCGCCTGCGGAAGGCGTGTCGTTCTTTATACGCTCCACATTGCGCGGCGGGCCGAGAACATAGCTTTTCAAACCGAAGTCCGAAGAGGGCTCGATGATGTCGCCCGGCTCCCAATAAAAGATGCGGTCGGCCCCGGCCTTGGTCTTGAGCATGGCCATGGTGTCGGCGGTTGTCATGCGCGTGCGCTTCTCGCGGGCCTCCTCGAGCGCCAGCGCATTGACGCGGAGCGTTTCGATCGTCGGCGGTATCTCCCCCAGGTCGCCAGGATCGGACAGCGCCATCCCGTCGACGTTCAGCGGACCGATGAAATCGGCCAACGAAGTCAGCGCGTCCAGTTCGTCGCTTTTCCCGGCCGCTCCGAGCACTTGTGCGGCCATCGCCGCCCTGACGACCCCATGTTTCGCGGATCCGAGATGCGCGCGCAGCGCAATGGCGTCCTCGTCGCGTTCATTCTCGGTCCAGGCCATCCATAACTGGCCGATTTCGAGCTTGGGATCTTCCCATATGTCGCGGGCAAGCGCGAAGCCCGAGATATGGTCATAATGCTCGTGTGTCACCACGAGTATGTCGATCCGGATCTTGCCGTCCGGCTCGCGCAAGGTGGTCGCGATATCCTCGGCTATTTTGCGGATGCGATCCTTGCCGGCCTCGATGGCTTCGATTTTGCTTCGGCCGACGGCCTTGACGACGGGTTTCGGCAGCGTGGTTACCGCTATTTTTCCGTCCTGCACATTCTGCAGCACGCCGCAGTCGATGAGCATGGTCTTCCAGCTGCCACCACCGCTCGCGACGCGAACGAGGAAGCAATCGCCCAATATTCCGCGATACATGCGGACAGTAACCTCGCCGATCGAATTTTCCTGGCTGGCCATGGTTCAATATCCTCGATGGGCAAAGGCGAAGGGCTCGTCCATCGCCACCGCCCCCAGGGCATCATCGTCATAGTGCGAGCGCACGCGGAAGGCCGGGTTGGCTTCGAGAAACAGGCGCTGTTCGTCGAGGCGGGCATCGTTGGCGATCGATTTGCGAATGGCGTAGCGCAGCTTTCGGCTCTTGAGGTCGAAGATGAGCGTGGCACCGCCTCGGAACAGGAAATCCTCTCGTTCGGGCGCCTTTTGCCCCTTCTCGGATCGGCGCTGCCGCTCGGCGCTCAAAAAGCCCCGGCGCCGCTGCGTAACCTCGACCACCAGCTGATAAAGTTCTTGCCCGTCGGGGCCCGTTCGACGCGTGGTGCGGACCGAATGCACCTCGATCCTCGCGCTTTGCGAGGCCGGCTTGCTTCCTTTTCCAGGCCAGACGAGAATGCTCTGCAGCCGGCTCTTCCATTCCTTTGGAATGAGATTTTCGCGGAAGATGACGCCGCACGCCTGCTGCCAGGCAAGATCATATTCCTCGCCTTCGTCTTCGATGAGCCAGTCATGCACCAGGGCACGGTTCCGTTCGGCCATTTGCTGGGCGAGCGACCGGTCGGGAGCCCATTCGAGCTCGAGTTTCGGGAATTTCGCATCGAGCCCGAGATCGGTCTCGGGCCGCTCCCAGCACAGGCTGTCGGGCGCGAGCGACAATGTGCCCTCGGGCAATATGCCGCGGCGGCGGAATGCCTCGATGACGGCGAGCCGGTACCGGTAGGGGTCATTGGGGATGAGATCGGTATCGGCGGTGATGATGGCCCGCAGAAATTCGCCGAACCGGACGTCGACCGGCGGGAGATAATCGAGGGCCCGCATGCACATGCGCAGCACATGATCCGCCGATTTGGACGCTTCGCGCGCGAGCCGCGCGGCGAGATCGGGATGGAGTTCGCGCCTTTCCTTCGGGCTGAGGCTGACATTGGCCATGCGCATCAGATCGGCGGTGCGCTGCTTGTAGATGGTCAGAAAGGCGTCGAATATCGCTGCCACAAGGATCGCCCCCCGGTCATGGGGTTTGGTCGCCGATGCGAGGAGCGTCGTGTCGACATCCTGCTCGCCAAGCCGGTTGTCGATCGCCTCGCGCAAAGGGCCTTTGTTCCCGCGGGCGTGTCCGAACTGCTGGGCGAGGCCCGTCATCAGCCCGCGTTCTTCGAGATTGCCACCTTCATTCTGGATATGCGCCTTGAGGGCATCGCCGAGAGTGAAGTGCGACAGCAGCGCGACGATGTCGGAGAAGGCCTCGTGGAACGCGAGGCTATCGATGCTCGTCGCTTCGGCATATCGCCTGTGCAGCCCGTCGAGGATCGCGTGCGTCGTCTCATGGGCAATGATGTCGTGCGAGAGCGCGGTGAAGACCCAATTTGCCGACGATTCATGTTTGGTCGACGGGAAATATCCGAAGAGCAGCGCCTTCTTGTCGCGGCTGTAATAGGCGTTCGCCTCGCGGAGGCCGTGCGGATAAACGCGCAGCTTTTTGACCGGCGTGTAACGTAGTCTTTTATTGTCCCATTTGGGCGACCAGAATAGGCGCCGGCCCAATGCGCGTTCGAAACTGCGAATTGTCTTCATCGCGACGGCAAACACCATTTGCTGATGAAAGCGGGGATCCCCTTCCGACGGATCAAGACCATCGCGCGCGAGAATTGCCGGATGATCGAGATTTACCGGCTCGTAAAATTGCCCGCTGACCGGGTCGACGTCGATGATCTCGAGATATTCGTTGATCGGGCCGGGCCGCAGCTCCTCCTCATGCCATTGCTCCCAGGGAAGCTCGATGGTGGCGACGTTGAAGCCTGCCGAGGCGATCCGTGTCGAACTCTGGGGATCGAAGGCATAGACGCGCAGGCGCCGCACCACGGGATCGGGATATTCCTGCCACATATTTCCCCCCTTTTCGATCACCCCAAAGCTGTGCCCGGATAGGGAAATCCCTCCGGTGCCGGCCGTCCTGGAACATGATATCTCCGCAAGGCGGCGTCGGTGACGGCATAGCCCCAGTTGATGATCTGCTCTTGCCGTTCCGCGGACATACGCTTGAGCCGCGTCGGTTCGTCGGCGATCGCAATCGTTTTCGCGAACGGGCAGGGAAGGGCGTCGCTGAGACCATAATCGGCGATATCGGTGCGAATGCCCCAATAAGCGCCTTGGCGCTGCCGTTGTTCGAGCGAATGGACGATCTGCCGCTTGCGCAAATTTCGGACCTGATGGTCGATGACGTCGAGTACGCGCTTTGACTGGCGGGCCCAGTCGGACGGCGGTTCGCTGTCGTCGGCGAGTTTGCCGCCGCCATCGGAGACCAGAACGGTCGCGCAGCGTTTCCACACCGTCTCGATCCCGAGATTGTCATATACGCCGCCATCGGTCAGCGCGATATCGGTCAGGAAATCCTCGTCGATGCCGGTGCCCCCTGCAAAACTTCCGGGTTCGACCGCGAGGAGGAAGGGCGACAAAATGGGTGGGAAGGCCGATGATGCGGCTACTGCGTCGGCGATCCGGATATCGGGCGCCGCAATCTGCCCGAGGCGCCAGTCGCTGGCATGCTTTTTGGAAAAGCGAAAAAGCGAACCGGTCTCGAGGTTCGTGGCATTGATGATGAACCGCGGCTCGTCCGGAAAAGCCTGAAGTGTTCTTTCGTCGAACAAATGGTCCGCATAGGCTTTCGCTACATAATTCCCCACGGTTCCCGGGAGGAAGGCACCCGAGATGATCGAAGGGCGGTCGATGGTTTTCGATGCAAGCTTGCGGAGCGGATCGACGATCCTGGCCTTGAACATCTGTATGTCGCCGTCCGAGAGCGCATCCCATGAAAGCGCGAGAGCCGCGGCGGTGATCGACCCGCCCGACACGCTCGATATTCGTGTCAGCGACTTCAACAGATTCATGTCGGTCAAGCGCCACAGCGCACCCACGTGGAAAAGCATCGCGCGATAGCCGCCTCCGGAAAGGCAGAGGCCAACCCCGCCTTCGGGCGGCGCATCCTCAGAAGCGAAATCGGTAAGGGGGATTTCCTGCATCGGATTGTCCTTGCCTGGTCGCGTGGTGAAACAGGAAGCCCGCACCCCGGCTTGCGCGGCGAAAAACTATGTCCGGCAAGCGATCGGCGGAAATGGACCGCATTGCGTTCGTGCCGATAGCGTATCCGGCTCGGGACGGTCGGCCAGCCGCCGGCGCCCCGGGTCTTCCGCCAGATCCCGGCGCCATCGGCGGATGCGTTTCGCCCATAGGGATGCAAGATTGCACTGCTGCCCCCCCCAATCGCCGACATCGAACGGAGCGATCACGAGCCGGTGCTTCTGCCGCCGGTGTGGCAGCAAATTCCAAGTCCGTATCGGTTCGTTCCTGCGAAGTAATTTGGTTGATCGAGACGATATTAACTATGATTGCCGGTCTTGGTGCAACAAAATAATGGAGATAGGCTCAATTTGGGTATTATTGTTTGTCTCGGTTCGATTGATGTGTTGGACTTGGAATCAGGTGTAGTGCAGACCCGCTGCGGCCATAGCCTTTTCGTCTTGTATTCGATGTCACCGCCAGGAAATGCAAACCTCTATATTATTGAAAAACAGGGATTGCTTTTGGCCCGATCTCGCAGCCTTCGTTAACGCTCCAAGCGAGAAGTATATGTTCGAGAGCGGTACAATCCGCGATTGTGGCGATAGTGGGCCGCGCTAGGCTGCGCCTGCGGAGGGGGATCATGAATATGATATTTTGGTGTTGGCAGAGCGATCTCGATCCGCGAGTGACGCGCAACTTCGTGAGGGACGCCCTCGCGATCGACGATCCCGATGCCGAGTTGGAAGATCGGGACGAGATCATCGACCTCTACCGCCGCAACATCATTTCTTTTTGAGAAACACGCGCCCCATGCACATGGCATTACTGAATTCGCTCCTCGAACTTGCGCACGCGACCTCGGAGAATCTTGCCTTCGCGCACCGGAAGGATGTCGATGTCAGCTATGGCGAGGAGACGATCACCGAGACCAATCTTCTCGAGCTGCGGCGCCGGCACCCGGCGATGATCCAGCTCAAGACATTCGGCAAGCCGTTGGAAGCCAAGAATGGCGCGGATTGGGAATGGCATATTATCGGGCGCGCCAGATCCTTCGGGATGCGGGTTCAGGCGAAACGGCTGCAGCAGGACAATGTCCTGAAGATCCGGCACATCGTCAAATCGTCGGGCAAGGAGCAGATCGATTTGCTGATCGAGGATGCGAAAATGCATCAGCTCATGCCGGTCTACTGTCTTTATTCGTCGGAGCAGCAGCGCCAAAAATGGAAGGTCAGCAATCAGCACCACGGCATCACGAGTCCGTTCGAGTTCGGTTGCCTGCTGGCCAGTGCGCACAAGGTGAGGGCCAAAAATCCAAAGTCTCTGGCCGCCATCGAGGCGGATTGCGTGCCCTGGCATTATCTGGCCGACCGGCGCCGCTTTCGCCGGCTCTCGGAGGTCGGAATTGTCGAGGATGAGACGACGACGCAATTCCTGAACGCTGAAGGCATTCTTCAGTTTCCGGTTCCGGAAACGGGGGAAGCGGATTCCGCCCTCGGCGACATATTCCCGACGATCGACGAATTGAACAATTTCGATATCGAAATGCCGGGCCGCGCCGGCATCTTCGAGCGGCGGGGCGACGCCGTTCGGCCCGAGATATCCGAAGACATATTCCATAAACGAGGGATCAGCAGGCTCATCGAGATCGACGTCCGCGACGTTCCGTTCGACGATCGCGGGCCTGAAACGCCGCCCGATGTCCGTCCCTGGTGACGGCGCTTCATGGCATTTGCTGCTCTTGTCCTGGCAAAGATAGGGAGTTGCCGAGAATGAAATGGGGAGAGGATATGAAAGTTTCGCTTCTGGATGCGAGTTCGCTGCGCAAGACCTTGCTTCGCCTCATAACGAAACATGACGAGATCTATATGGCGGTGGCATGGGCCGATTCGGGTCCCGTCGCCGACCGGTTGATCGAGCACAAAAGCAAGTTCCGATCGGTGACCGTCGGCCTGGATTTCTGTGCCACCGATCCCGACTTCGTGGATTCAATCCGCAAGGTGCCCAATGCCTATGTTTTCAAGAAGCCGGGAGCATGTTTCCATCCCAAGGCGTTTCTCTTTGTGACCGGCGAAAAGGCCGAGGCGATTGTCGGCAGCGCAAATTTTACCAATGGCGGGCTTGGGTCGAATGTCGAAGCCTGTCTCCATCTTCGCTGCGATGCCAGCGAGCCCGTGATCGAAAGCCTGCTTGCAACCTTCAAATCCTATGATGCGCATCGCCAGCCCGTGACCAAACAGCTGGCGAAAGCCTATCGGCGCCAGGCGGAGATAGCGGCCAATCGGCCTCGGCCGCCAGCGCCAGTGTTGCCGTCAGAACCCAAAGCGTTCCGGCGCATCGATTCCGATCTGCTCAAGATGAGCTGGCCTGCATTCATCCGTGAGGCGCGACAGGATCCGAACCATCATTTTCAAACCCGAATGAAGTTTCTGCGCTACCTCCAGTCGCTCTTCGCGAGAACGGAGACGTTCGGTGAGTTGTCGGTATCGGAGTGGAAGGCCGTGGCTGGCATTGTCCATCCCGATGCCGTCGCCGATTCTGGCCTGGAAAAATATCAGATCGGTTGGTTCGGCTCCATGCAGGGCTCGGGGTCGTTCACCAAATTGATAGCGAACCGGGACAGGGGCATTGCGGAGGCCATTGATGCCATTCCGCGCCGGGGCCCGGTGACCAAGGCAGATTATGAGATGTTCTGCGATCTCTTCACAGCCGCATTTGCCGGCTCGGCAAGGACCGGGCGATACCCGACTGCAACAAGGCTTTTGGCGATGAAGCGCCCCGATGTCTTCATATGTGTGAACGACGGCAACAAGGCCAATCTGGCGAAGGCACTTTGTTTTTCACCCTCGACATTGAGTCTCGAAAACTATTGGGAGCGTGTCATCGAACCCATTCGTCTGGCGACCTGGTATAATGCCAAACGCCCGATCGGCGCAGATGCAGAAGCCTGGGATTGCCGCGCAGCCCTTGTCGATGCACTCTATTATGAGGTTTGACGGGAGAGGAAGCCTGACCCATTCTCCCCGGCAAGGGGGCAGGGGCTGGCGTAGGAACTTCTTCGGGATCGAATCTGGTCGCGAACCCGCGCAGGCGGTCTATGAAGCCATCTTGCAAGAGCTGGCTCGCTCATGCGGCAGCCGGCTATCGACAAAATCTATGTCGGAGGTCCCGGCAAGGGCGGGGTTTGACTTCGCCCTTGGTATCGGGCGCGGGGACGGATGGTCGCGCCGGTCGACACCTGTTCCAGGGCATGCGCCACCCAGCCGACCGTTCGGGCGATGGCGAACAGGCCGAAACCCGATCGCGGCGGCAAGGCGTATCGGCGCGCGATCGCGAGGAGCGCAAAATCGATGTTGGGCTGTAGCTCCAGCATATTCATGACCGCATCCTGCAACGCTGCGAGTTCTCCGTCCGGATGGATGCGGGCGAGCAAGGTGCGCGCTCGGGGATCGCCATAGGGATAGAGCGGGTGGCCAAATCCGGGCAGTCCATGCCCGGCCGCAAGCCAGCGTTCTATTGCGGCGTCGGCGCCGGTATTGATCGCCTCGACGAGAAAAGATTCCAGTGCTGCGCCAGCCCCGCCATGTTTGGGGCCCGAGAGCGTGGCCAGCCCGGCAAGGATGCAGGCGGGCATTCCCGCGCCCGTCGAGGCCGCGATGCGTACCGCAAACGTCGACGGATTGAGTTCATGGTCGGCGAGCAGCACCAGTGCCTGCCGGACCAGCTCCTCGCCTTCGGTGTCGAGGGCCCATGCCGCCGAAAGGCGGCGATGGATCGGCCCCGTCCCGACGGCACCGAAAGCCGACGCCATCGCTGCGACGCACATCGCGCCCTCGCTCACCAGCTTCGTAGCCGGTCTGCCGATCAGCGACCGCGCCTTTCCAGTCAGTGCGGCGAGAGTCCGAAACGGATCGTCGCCCGCGGCGAGCTGTGGAAAGGCAACGACATCCGGCTGCTCCCAAAGCAGCGCGGCGACCTCCTCCAGTCCCATATGTGCAGCGAGGGCGGTCGCGGCCTCGCCGCGATAGATCAATTCCCCGTGATGGACCGTCGCAATGGCCGTGGGGATGACCGGCTCGCCCCATGCCAATGTGCTCGCCGCGACGGATGTTTGGCGGCGCCCGCGTGCGCGCCGGTCGGCCAGCGCCAGAATATCGTCGCCCCGATAGAGACTGCGCCGCGGGTCGGCGGGATCGGCGCGCCGCTCGATCTGGCCGCGGCTGACATAGGCATAAAGTGTCTGGGGCCGGACGTTGAGCTTCGCCAGCACCTCCTCCCGGGTCATCCATTCGCGCATGATTGATTCACTTGATCAAGATTGATTCGCTTTGCCGAACGGATCATTTCGCTTCTCGCCAGTCAAGGAGCGAAGAAAATGAATAATGGTCTTGAAGATGTCGTGGCGGCCGAAACGATCCTGTCGGATGTGCGCGGCGCCGAAGGACAGTTGATCATCCGCGGATATCCGCTTGTCGCATTGGCCGGGCGCTGGACCTTCGAACAGACCGCGCACTTGCTGTTTACCGGCTTCTTCGCCGATTTGCCCGATGCAGCGGAATTTTCGGCAAGGCTGGGCGCCGCGCGCGTCGACGTGTTCGAGAAGACGCGGGCTTTGCTCCGACCGATGTCGAAACTGCCCGTCTATGACGGCATGCGCACGGCGATGGCCATGCTGCCCGACGGCACGGCGCTGCGCGATGCGTTGCGCCTGCTCGCGGCCCCGGCGGTGCTTCTTCCCGCGCTGATCCGTTTGCAGGCGGGCGATGAGCCAATCGAGCCGTCGACCAATGCCGGTCACGCCGCGGACGTGATCCATATGCTGGGCCGATCGGACGGCGCGGAGGCGCTCGATACCTATCTCGTCACCGTGAGCGATCATGGTCTCAATGCCTCGACCTTCGCGGCGCGCGTGGTCGCCTCCACGCAGGCGGGGCTGACCTCCTCTGTCCTCGCGGGGCTGGGCGCGCTCAAGGGCCCGCTTCATGGCGGCGCCCCCGGTCCCGTCATCGACATGCTCGATGCGATCGCGGAGGAGGGGGACAGCGCTGGCTGGATCGAGCGTGCGCTGGATGAAGGCGAGCGGCTGATGGGATTCGGACACCGCATCTATCGCACGCGCGATCCCCGCGCCGACGCGCTCAAGGCCGCGCTCCGGTCATTCGGAGATGTCGATGCGCGGTTGCGTTTTGCGGAAGGTGTCGAGCAGGTTGCGCTCGAAGCGCTCCATCGTCGCAAACCCGATCGGGTGCTCGAAACCAATGTCGAATTCTATACGGCATTGCTGTTGGACGCGGTGGGATTTCCAAAGGATGTATTCACCGGAGTCTTCGCCATGGGCCGCGTCGCGGGCTGGCTGGCGCATGCTCGCGAACAGGCGCTGACCGGTCGGCTGATCCGGCCGGCGTCTCGCTATGTAGAGCCTTTGGCGAAGAATGCCGCCTGAAGGTTGCGCGTCGCCCTATGCCAGGCACAGCCAAGACGGGATATGCTGCGGCGCCCGCGTTTCGAACCTTCCGCTCCAAAAACAGTCAGACCGCAAACGGCCTGTTTTTGGTCGAGAGGTGTCCTGTGACCGCTAGGGAGCGGCGGCTTGGCGCGCCGCTCAACTGGCGATCAGCCCTCCGTCATTGACGCGGCGATCGGGAAGGGCGGTGAGGCCTGCATTATGCTCTTCATCACCGCCGCAACGGTCATCGAGCCTTCGGCGGGGCGTTCGATCGATGGCGCCTGATACGAGATGTGACCATGACGCCGTGTGGTCTTGATCCGGAATTGCAGATCGAAAGCCAACCCGGCCCGAGAAGCTGTCTATCCTTCCTTCTCCCGTGCGGCACAGGATTCTGGTGGGTCGGGTGCAACGCGCGCTTAACCTGACGCCCGTACGAATATAGGACTATGCCCGGACCTCTCTCACTCGGCAAATTAAGGACCGGCTTCATGCGCCACAAGGTCAAGATATTCGACGCGGGCTTCATTCTTGTGGCGCTGTTTGCGGTCGGCCTTTTTGCTTTCGAAGTCGATATCATCCTGCATCAGGGGCATGTGAGCCAGCACGAGCAAACGATCGAGCTCGACGAGCTTTTGATCCTCGCGACACTCTTCGTTTCGGGCGCGCTCTTCTATACTTGGCGCCGTGCCAGCGAGCATAAGCGCGAGAATCGAGCGCGCCTCGCTGCGGAAAGCGAAGTGCTTCAGCTCGCCTTGCACGATCCGCTTACCGGACTGCCGAACCGGCGCCAGTTCGACCAGGCGTTGAAGGCGGCTCTCGAATCCGCGCCGGTGGCGCCCGAAGCGCACGCCGTCCTGCTTCTGGACCTCAACAGCTTCAAGAAGATCAACGACGTGCACGGCCATCCGGTGGGCGATCAGGTCCTGATCCATGTCGGGCTGCGCCTGTTGCGTGCGGCCCGCGAGGGCGATCTGGTCGCACGCCTTGGCGGCGACGAGTTCGTGATTCTGGCGCGCAATGTTGCAGGTGCCGACGGCGCCGCATCAATCGGCCTCAGGATATTGGAGGGCCTTGCGGATCCGGTCGCTATAGGCGGATTCCGGCATCAGGTGGGCGCGGCGATCGGTATCGCGCTGGCACCGGAAGACGGCGTGACTGCCGAGGAACTGCTGCGCAAGGCCGATGTCGCGCTCTATCGTGCGAAGGCCGAGAAGAAGTCGGGGTTGCATTTTTTCGAGGAAGCGATGGATGCGCGCCTTCTCGAGCGCGACCGGCTTGAGAAGGCGCTGCTCGTTGACATGGACGGCGAAGCCTTCCAGCTCTTTTTCCAGCCCGCCGCACGCGTCGGTGGCGGGTTGGTTGCGCGCTTCGAGGCACGGTTCCTGTGGTCAAATGCCGAGTTCGGCGATCTTGCGCCCGAGCGGTTCGTTCAAGTCGCGGACGATGCGGGCGTCCTTGCCAAACTGATAGAGCGGTTGCTCGCGCGCGCCTGCGCCGAGGCGGTCCAGTGGCCCGCTACGGTGCGGCTCGCGTTCAACCTCCCCGGAGCGCTGATTCACGACGCCGGCCTGGCCTCGCGCGTCCTGTCGGTGATCGCCAGTTCGGCGCTGTCGCCGGCACGGCTCGAACTCGAGATAGACGAGGGCGCGCTGGTACGCGATACGGCCGCAGCACATGCCTTGATCGGCCCGTTGCGCGAAGCCGGCGTCGCCGTCGTCGCCGATCATTTCGGGACGGGGTATTCGAACATCCAGAATTTGCAGAAGCTGCAACTCGACGGGGTCAAGATCGACCCGAGTTTTATCGCGGCCATGGTCGAGGACAGCAAGGCGGCGGCGATGGTCCGGGCTTTGGTGGCGGTAGGCCAGGGGTTCGAACTGTCCGTGCGCGCCGACGGCGTCCAGACGGCGGCGCAGGAAGCGGCGCTCGCGGAGCAAGGCTGCCAGCTCACGCAAGGCGCTCTCTATGGTGGGCCGCTCACGGCCGCACAGGCGCTCGCGGTGGTTCGCCGGGACATGGGTGATCCGCCGGGCGCCTGAACGGATATGGCGTCATGCATCCGCCGGTCGCTCGGGCAATCGTTACGCGTAAGCAGCAAGGTCGTGACGGGAATGGCGAATTTGCAGATGGCTATCGTTCGCGCGCTTGGCTTCGAACCTTGAACTGACGGGGACCAACCTGTAGATGGAGGGTCATGCCGACGCTCTCCATCTTCAAGCACCAATTCGCAGGGTCGCTGGCGTCCGCGTCTTTCTCCATTTCACCACCTGATGTGACGACTTTGGTCGGGCTTGCCGGGGCGCCGCCCCCGCCCGTCGCAATCGACGCCGGCTGATCCATCGGCCGAACGAACCTGCGCTGTGCGCGCAGGCGTCACAATTTTCAGGTGATTTTTCATGTTCAATCGTCATGCGTCGGCACTTGTGTCGACAACCGCGTTCGTGCTCCTGTGGAGCAGCGGCGCGATCGTCTCCAAAATCGGACTTCAATATGGTTCGCCCTTTGCTCTTCTGATTGGCCGTTATGTTGTTGCTCTAGCGGCCTTGGCCGCCTTTGCTGTCTGGAACGGTGCGCTCCTGCCCGCACGGGGAAGCCGAAAACGTGTCGCCCTCGTCGGGCTTTCGATCGCGGGTCTCTATTCCGCCTGCTATCTTCTCGCGCTCGACAACGGGCTCACGCCCGGCGCGCTTGCCACGCTTCTCGGGGTGCAGCCGATCGCTACGCTTTTGCTGACCGAAAGGCGGGCTAGCAGGATAAGGCTGCTCGGACTGGCCTGTGCGCTGGCCGGACTGGTGCTCGTGGTATGGGATGGGCTGGTCGCTATGCGCTTCGACGCGCTGGGCTTGCTCTTTGCCGCCATGTCTCTCGTGGGAATCACGGCCGGATCGATCGTTCAGAAAGGCGAGGACCAGGCACCGTGGGTCGTGCTTCCCATGCAATATGTGGTCGGATTGGCCTTCGCGGGCGCCATCGCCCCGTTCGGACCGCTCCACGCATCGTGGGAGCTGGGGTTCGTGCTGCCGGTTTTGTGGCTTGGGCTGGGCATTTCTGTCGGCGCGACCTTCCTGCTCTACCGGCTTATCGCCCGAGGCAATCTCGTGAACGTGACGAGCCTCTTCTATCTGGTGCCCGGCGTAACAGCGGCGATGGATTGGTTCGTTCTGGGTAACCCGATGTCCCTCTACGCCGTTGCCGGACTGGCTCTCGTCGTGGCCGGGCTACTGGTCGTATTTCGCGAGAAGCGCGTCTGACCGCAGAGGGCGCTCCGCTCGCCGAGCGGGGCGCCCGATCGGTTGAGCCTTGGGCTTTCACCTCGTCCGTCCGAAGGCGGATATCCGAAACCGGCCGGCTCCAGCGTTGGGGGGAGGGGGGCGCCATCGGTGCAGGGAAGAGCCCGAACGGACGGCTAGCGGAAACCCCATCGCCCGAAGATGAAACCGGGCGCGCTTGCCGCCGCCCACGCGGCAACCCGACCCCGATAATCATCCAGCCGGTTCGACGCTCAGCAACTCTACGGTGAACAGCAAGGTCGCCCCGCCCGGGATCGGGCCCGTCCCGTCGGGACCGTAGGCGAGCTGCCAGGGGATTGCGAATTCGACCTTGTCGCCGACGCCATCAGCGCGACACCTTCCTGCCAGCCCGCGATCACGCGATTGAGCGGAAAGCTCGTCGGTTCGCCGCGCCGCACCGAGCTGTCGAACTCGCGGCCGTCGGCAAAGGTGCCGACATAATGGACGGTCACGCCGTCGGCCGGGCCGGGGTGGGGGCCGCTGCCATCGCCTGCAATTCGGCGCCACCGCAATCCGCTCGGCGTCACGCGCCAGCCGTCGGCGCCGTTGCGCTCAGCGAGCGCCGCCATCTGCCTGTTCAGGTAAGCCGTGGTGCTTTCTGCAGGGGCAGCGACTGGCTGCTGGGCGCTGACGGCCGCCGGGAGGAAAACGGTAAATGCAGCCGCCGCGAGCAGCCGGTTCAGTGAAGACATGCGCATGAAAACTCCCTCGATTCCTTTGCGCATAAGCGCATCGTGCAGGTCATGCGCAATAGCTTATCGATCGCCGGCGTTCGATGAATGCAAGCGGGCGACAGGAACTTTCGTCGACGACCGCCGTTTAGCCTTCGTACACAATAATCAGAGACTTGAAGCGCGACCATATTCCGCAAATTCTTGCGAAGGCCCATTGTGAAGGGCTTTCGAAGCCGCTGTCGCGCGTCCTGCTCTGGGTCACGAAAGGAGATTTCGGATGTTCAAATGGGCTTTGATCTTTGCAGTGATTGCGCTGGTCGCTGCGGTTCTCGGTTTTGGCGGCGTCGCGGGTGCGGCGGCAGGCACTGCGAAGATCCTGTTCTTCGTCGGCCTGGCGCTCGTTGTCCTGTTCCTGATCCTTGGATCGGCGGCCGCGAAGAAAATTACCTGAAAAATTCGGCGCGGCGGGAACCATATCGGGCCCGCCGCGTTTGATTTGTCTATCCGATCGAAAGAGACGGTAGAATATGGTTCCTGTCTTCGGACGGAACCTGGGGAGCCCCGCCGCAGAAATGCGACGGGGCTAACCTGTTTCTAGGCCGGAAAAGCCGCGCGGACGCGGCGTTCGAGCACGGCGAGCGGGATGCGCCCGGCGCCCAGCACGACATCGTGGAAGCGCTTGATATCGTAGCCCGGCCGGCGCGACACCTCGTCGCGCACGCGGCTGATCGCGATCTGCCCGACCTTGTACGCACAGGCCTGTCCCGGATAGACGATGTAGCGATCGATCTCGGTGCGCGAGGCACTCGGCGAGTTCGAGGAATTCTCGACCATATAGGCGATGGCCTGTTCGCGGTTCCAGCCCATGGCATGGAGGCCGGTGTCGACGACCAGCCGCGATGCGCGAAACGCATAGGAAGCGAGATAGCCGATCTTGCCGAGCGGATCGTCGTCATACACGCCAAGCTCGTCGGCGACCTGTTCGGCATAGAGGCCCCAGCCTTCGCCATAGGCGGTGACCGACGCGGCCTGGCGATAGAGCGGCAGGTCGGCGTCTTCGAACTTCAGCGCCCCTTCGAACAAATGCCCCGGAGCCCCTTCGTGCCAAGCCAGCGTCGGCAGCGTATAGCGCGGCCATTCGGCGGTATCGCGCAGGTTGATGAAGAAGATGCCGGGCCGCGAGCCGTCGGGGGTTCCTGCCTGCGCCGAGCCGCCGGGCGCCCCGATTTCGATCTCGGGCGGGACGCGGCGGATTTCATAGGGCGCTTTGGGCAGGCGGCTGAACACCCGTGGCAGCTTGCCGCGGATAGTGACGAGCAAGCCGTTGAGATAGGCAAGCATCTCGGCGCGGCCGGTGTCGTCGTTGGCGAAGAGTTGCCCGTCCGCCTTGCCGAGCGCGCCCAGCCGGTCGCGGATGCTGCCATTCGTATAGCCTTGCGCCTTTAACAGCACGTCCATCTGCGCCGTGAGGTCGGCGACCTGCTCGCGGCCGATGCGGTGAATCTCCGCCGCATCGAGGTTGGTCGTCGTATGCTGGGCGAGGGTAGCGGCATAATAGGCCTCGCCATCGGGCAGGCGCGTCACGCCGGCGTCGGTGCCCGCACGCGGCAGCAGCGCGGTGAGTAGTTCGATCTGGCGCGCGAGAGCGGCGCGGATCGGGCCGTCGAAGATTTTGGCCGCGCGCTCGCCATAGCCCGACAGGCCGAGGGCCGTGCTCCGCCTGGCGATCGAGGCGACGAGCGTCTTGTCTGCGACATCGCCGCCCTGCAGCCGCCCGAGCTGTTGCAGCGCCTGATCGAGAATGAAGCGCGGTGCGACGACGCCCATCGCGGCGTTCGTCTTGACGATTTCCGTATCGGTGTCGAGCAGCGCGGGGATGGCTTCGAGCCGCGCCATATAGGCGTCGGCGTCGGATTTGTTCGCGACCGGGTGCTGGCTGTCGAGAAAGGTGCTGACGCCGGTGTAAAAGCCGCCGAGCTGGGTCACGCCATAGGGGCCGGGGCGATGGCCGAAGCCGCCCGTGTGATAGGTGAAGCGCGCGAGCCGCTGGCGGGTCGCAAGGTCGAATTCGGCGCTGTCGTGCGCGATACGCGCCGGTTCGCCGAGGGTTTCGCCCTTGATTGCGCGCACTGCGGCCAGATCGCTGTCGATCCGGCGCGTCCGTTCGGCGCGCGCCGCGGGCGACCAGTCGGGAAATTGCGCCCGAAGCGCCGCGCGCGCGCCGGTGTCGATGCCGAGCGACGTCGCGCGGGTCGGGTCGTCGTGCAGCCCTTGTTCGAACTGCGCGGCGAGGAGCGTGTCGAGGCGGGCGTCCGCGGTTTCTTTCGCGGCAACGGGACCAGCGACACTTGCGACGGCCAGGCCGCCGATCCCTGCCAAAACAGCCCGTCGATCGGGGGCGTAGTCGGTCATGCGAATCTCTCTCCTGTCCGGTTCCGGCAGAGCGTAGGGGTGGCGTTCGGCCGCCGCAACATGTTGGAGCCGCCCGAAACTTTCGCTCAATCCGTCCAGGCTCTCTCGGCTGACCCGTCCGACTTTCGCGACGAATGCCCCCGTCGGCACGGATCGATCGCCTCGCCTCGTTCGTTGCTCGGCTCGGTAGGGAGACATTCCAGCGGATGGAGAATGAAATGAACATGCTCAAAAAAGCGGCGATATCTTTAGCGGCACTGTCGATGGTCGCGGCGCCTGTTGCGGCTTCGGCGGCGAGCGGCGCGCGTGCGGCATCGGTCGTCGACGGCCAAAGCGAACTCGAAGGCAATTCGAGCTGGATCATCGGTCTCGTTGGCCTGTTGGTCGGCGTCGGGGCGATTATCCTGATCGCCGACAAGGACGATGATTCCCCCGTCAGCCCGTAAAGCGCTCATTCCCCGCGAGGGCAGTTGGATTGTGTCCAACTGCCCTCGTTCACCCCATCCATCACTCCGCCGCATGGCATGAACGGCCGAGCCGTTCGTTCGCTTCGGGACATTGCCAGTCCTTCGCCGATTTCAGACTAGTTCGCCATCAGGACGGGCGGTGGAGATTCGGTAACGATGGCAAGGGGATATCGGGCAGCAGTCGCGTTCGGCGTGGCGCTGCTTTGGGGATGCAGCGGTGCAGTGCCGGGACAGGCCGACGGCACGGCAGTCGCGGCGCAGGCTACTCAGGATGGGCATGGACGGCCCTATGCCCTGCTGGGCAGCGAGGTTTGGGACGTGCCCGATCCGGTTTCGCGCCGCGACTATCAGGTCTTTGTCAGCCTGCCGCCATCCTATGCAAAGGAACCGCAGCGCGCCTATCCGGTGCTCTACGTCACCGACGCCGACTATGCTTTTCCGGTGGTGCGACAGATTGCGCGGCGATTGAACGTCGAAGGCCCAAAGGTGCAGGATTTCATCCTCGTCGGATTATCCTATGCCAAGGGCGACGATCCGGTACGGAGCCGGCGGCGCGATTATACACCGACCGCCGCAGGGACCAGCGACGCGCCAGCCGACGCGGTGCATGGCGAGGGGCCCGTGTATCAAGCCTATTTGCGCGATCATGTTTTGCCTTTTGTTACGCGCCGCTATCGAACCGATCCCCGGCAAAAGCTTTTTCTGGGCCATTCCTACGGCGCTCTTCTGGGGGCGCAGATCCTGTTCACCGAACCCGGGTTGTTCAGCGGCTATATTCTGGGCAGTCCGTCGCTGTGGTATGACAAGCGGCACATCTTCGCGGTGGAAAAATCTTATGCCGCGGCGCATCGCGACCTCCCGGCGAAAGTCTATGTCTATACCGGTGAATATGAGGCGGCGCGCGCCGCCGATCCCCGCTTCAACAAGACGACGGATATGGTCGGTGACAGCCATGCACTGGTCGAAACGCTGAAACGGCGCGGCTATCCAGGGCTGCAAATCCGCGAGGATGTGCTGAACGACGAGGATCATGTGTCGGTAGCGCCGCGCGGTTTTACCAAGGGGCTGACCTATCTGCTCCCGGCGCCGCTTGCCGGCAAATGAACGGCACATCGTTTCTGCGACATTTTGCGACAATTTTCCGTTGATCCGGCACTGTGCTGGGACAAATGGCATCTAGAACGCCGTCATCGGGACCAGACCTTTCCCTCGCGAAGGTCCCATGAAGGAGTTCGTTACGTGAACAAGAAAATCACTCTTTTGACGCTGGGCGCTGCGCTTTTCGCCGTGCCCGTACTCGCCGCTCCCGGTGGTCCCGCCAAGGGCGACGCCGACGGTAACGGTGTGCTGACCCGCACCGAGGCGCAGGCCAACGCCACGCAGATGTTCGCGAAGATGGATGCCAACAAGGATGGCAAGATCGACGCGACCGATCGTGCGGCGCGTCATGCCGAAATGCAGGCGAAGCGCTTTGCCGCGTTCGACGCGAATTCGGATGGCAGCATCAGCAAGGCCGAATGGGACCAGCATGGTGCCGATCGCGCCGCCAAGCGAACCGAGCGTAAGGAAAAGCGCGTTGCTGCGGGTGAGACCGGCGAAGGCAAGCGCGATGGCATGCGCGGCCATCGTGGCAAGCGCGGCGGACACGGCATGCGCGGCGGCTGGATGAAAGCCGACGTCAATGGCGACAAGGCGATCAGCCAGTCCGAATTCCAGACCGCGGCGCTTGCCCGCTTCGACGCGGCAGACGCGAACAAGGATGGTCAGGTGACCGCCGAGGAGCGTCAGGCGCAGCGCGCTGCATGGCGCGCCAAGCGCGGCGCGGCGCCGGCTGCCCCCGCCAGCCAGTAAGCCATTTGGCAGGGGCCCGGCGGTAAAGCGCAAGGCCTTCCCCCCTCCCGGCATTGCCTTTGCCGCCGGTCCCTGTCAGCTATCGCCCATCGGCCTCGCGGCCGGTGGGCGAACCAGCATATTTTTGACGGAAGCTTCATGACCGATAGCGACACGCCCCGCATCCTGCTGATCGACGACGAACCGTCGATCCGCGAACCGCTGGGCGAATATCTGACCGCGCAGGGATTTGCGGTGACCGATGTCGCCAGCGCGGCCGAGGCCCGTTCGGTGCTGCGCGCGCAGGGCGTCGATCTGGTCGTCAGCGATATCATGATGCCCGGCGAGGACGGCCTGTCGCTGACTCGCCATTTGCGCGAGACAAGCAACATTCCCGTCATCCTGCTGACCGCCCGCGCCGAGGATACCGAACGGATCATCGGGCTCGAAATCGGTGCCGACGATTATGTCGTCAAACCCTTCAATCCGCGCGAGCTGGTGGCGCGTATCCGCACCGTGCTGCGCCGCACACAACAGGGCGGCCGCGCGCTCGACCCGGGCGGAACCGCTTACGCCTTTGGCGACTGGGTGCTGCGCGAAGTCGAACGCGTGCTCGTCGATGGCGAGGGCAATGAGGTTGCGCTGTCGTCGGGCGAATATCATCTGCTCCACGCGCTGGTGCGTCATCCGCGGCAGGTGATGAGCCGCGACCGGCTGCTCGACATGGTGCGTGGGCGCGAGGCCGATATTTTCGACCGCGCTATCGACAATCTGGTCAGCCGGCTGCGCAAGAAGATCGAGGTCGACGCCGCGCATCCGCAGCTCGTCAAGACGGTGTGGGGCGGTGGCTATACGCTCGCCTGCGAGGTCCGGCGTATGGGGCCCGCCGCGTGAAACTGCGCCTGTGGCCGAAAAGCCTGATCGGGCAACTCGTCTTCGCCGTCGCGGTGATGTTGTTCGTTGCGCAGGCGATCAATTTCGTTCTGCTGGCGCGCGGGCAAAAGCAGCAGACACTTGCGCATGGCGGCGGCATGGCCGTCGCGCGGATCATCGATGCGATCGACCGCGACCGGCGCGGTGACTTTCGCCCGCCGCGGAATGAACGCGAGAGGCACGAGGAGCGCGAGCGCGCCGAGAAGCTGTCGATCTCCGATCAACAGCCCGCAATGCCCACCGGCGCCGTTCGGCTGCCCGATATGGCGGCGTATGTGGGCGGTTTGCTCGGCGAGACCAATATTCGGGTCGATACGGTCGATGCCTGGGCATTGCCGCTACGACCGCGGTTGCGGCGCCCGGCCTTCCCGGATCGCCCCGTCATCGTCGTCGCCAAGGTCGAGGGTCGCTATTTTTCGGTGCGGACGCGCATCGCCGCAGGCGGCAACCGGCTGAAGGGCTTTCTCGTCTGGCAGACGCTGTCGCTTTATCTGCTCCTCCTCGTCCCGATCATGTTGATCGCGTATCGTGCTGCGCGGCCGCTGCGCGACCTGACCCGCGCGGCGCGGGCCAATCCGGCGCTGCGCGATGTCGAACCGCTTGAGGAAGAGGGGCCGTCCGACGTCCGCGAGCTGATCGGTGCCTTTAATGCCTATCGTAGCCGCATTTCGACGATGCTCTCGGACAAGGACCGGATGCTTGGCGCGGTCGGGCACGATCTGCGCACGCCTCTCGCCAGTCTGCGCGTGCGGGTCGAGCAGGTCGAGGACGATAAGCTTCGCGACAAGATGATTGCGAGCATCGAGGAAATGACCGCGATGCTGACCGACATATTGTCGCTCGCGCGGTCGGGAGCCGGGACCGAGGCGCAGGAGCGCATCCCGCTTCGCGAACTGGTTGGCGAACTCGCGGCCGATTATCAGGAGCGCGGCAAGGATGTCGGGGTCGGCGATATTGCCGAAGCAATCGTGCTGGCGCGGCCGATGCTGCTCAAGCGCGCATTGCGCAACCTGGTTGATAATGCACTGGCTTATGGCGTGCGGGCGCGGTTGTCGGTCGTGATCGATGGAGCCGTAACGCGGATTGTCGTATCGGACGACGGCCCGGGCCTGTCCGACGAACAGATCCGGACGCTGATCGAGCCCTTCGCGCGCGGCGAACAATCGCGTAACCGCGCGACCGGTGGCGCTGGACTGGGCCTGTCGATTGCGCGCGATATCGCCGAGGGCGAGGGTGGGTCGCTGGCGCTGTCCAACCGCACCGGCCGCGGCCTCGATGCGGTGATTGCGCTGCCGCTTCAGGCGTAAATCGCGATCGCCTGACTGCCGCTAAGCACCGGCTCGCCGGCGCGGTTCCACAGCATCATGTCCTGCACCGACAGCCCGTGGCGCGCATAGCTGGTCTTCGCCGACAGCAGCCACCAGCCGTCGTCGGTCGTCGGCCTGCCGGTGAGCATGTTGACCGTCCAATTCATCGAGCTGATCGGCCCGAATTCGCTGAACAGCGCCATCGCCGCAGGGGGCAGCGCGTCGCCCATAGCGAGCAGGGCGACGGCCGGGTGACACACCGGTTCCTCGACGAAGCGGACCCAGGTCAGATATTCGCCCACATCGCTTTTCCAGCCGAAGCGCGGGCCGGTGGTCGGGCGCATGTCGAAATGGCGCGTAAAGGGGGGACGTGCGTGATGATCGGGAACGGGTGCCAGCGTCTCGGGATCAGGCGTATCGGGCATGGAGATGCGATTATGGTCCAGGTGGCTGGTCCGATCCCCGGAAAAGGCAAAGACTGCGGCGGTGCCGAAACCCTGATCGCTCGATACCCCCGCGTCGATGAACAGGCTCGATTTCGATTGGCGCAGCACGCGTGTATTGACCGTGCAATCGCCGCCCACCGGACCGACGAAGCTGATCTGCGCATAGCGTAGCGGCGTTTCGGTCGGGTGGAGCGCCATCGTGCCCGCGAGCGCGACCGCCGAGCTGATCCCGCCATAAGCGGTGCGGCCCTGCATCCATCCTGCGTCGATATGCGCCTTGGCCACGCCGTCCTCGGTGCGCAGCGTCGCGAGCAGCGCGTCGAGCGCGCTGGGAGAGGTCGTCATCTGGTCGTTATTCCTCGATCTGGAAGGTCAGGCCCGCGTTGGCGGTCAGCCGGTCGATCAGCGCATCGCCGAGCAACGCGCCCGGGGTCCAGACGCCGCCGTCACCCTTGTTCGCCAGCAGCGCGATGCCCGTTTCGGCGAGCATTTTTGACGTCGAACCATAGCCGGGGTCGCGGTCGCCCTGAACGCTCGCGCGAACAGTCGTTCCGTCGGGATATTCGCCGACAAACAGCACGTCGTAAAAGCCGTTTTCGCGTTCTTCCTTGCTCGGTCCTTCGCCCGGCTTCAGTTTGGATTCGCCGAACGGGTTCGCCTTGGCGATCGCCTCGGCCATCGCTTTGCCCGCGTCGCCGATCGTCGTCATCATCATCTCGTCATAGACCAGATCCTCGCCCCATGCGTGGCCGAGCAGGAAGTTGGTGCGGTGGACATTCTTGGTGTTGATCGCCGCCATCACAAAGGGCGCGGTCCACGTGCCTGTCGCGCTGTCATATTCGGGGATGAGGCCGGTCGGCTGCGACGGGCCTTCGAAACCCGGAGTGAGCGCGAAGGAGGATTTGAGCAGCAGCGCGAGCGAGGGTTTGCGCGCGATCGCCTTCATCGTTTCGGTCAGGCTGGCGACGGTGCCGCCCGATGCGCCGCCTGCCATCTTGCGGACGCGGCCCTTGACGCGCGGCGCGGGCTTGCCGTGACGCTTCACCGCTTCGGCTTGCAGGAAATGGACGCCGAGGTCGAAGGGGATGCTGTCGAAGCCGCACGAAAAGGTGATCCGCGCGCCCGATGCCCTGGCGGCATCCTGATACTCGTCGATCATCTCGCGCATCCAGCCGGGCTCGCCGCAAAGGTCGGCATAGGCGGTGCCCGCCTTGACGCAGGCGGCAACAAGCGGCGCGCCGTAAAGCTGGTACGGGCCGACGGTGGTCAGCACGACCTCGGTCCGCGCCGCCATGCTGTCGAGGCTGGCCGGGTCGCTCGCGTCGGCGACGATCAGCGCGGTGTCCTTCGGCGCGCCGATCAGGTCGCGGACTTCGGCAAGCTTGTCGGCACTGCGCCCCGCCATCGCCCAGTTCGGCGCATCTTTGCGGCCGGCATAATGCTGGACGAGATATTCGGCGACGAGGCGCCCGGTGAAACCGGTCGCGCCATAGACGATGATATCGAACTCGCGGGTCCCCGCCATGGCTATCCTCCCTTTACGTAAACGTTAAGTGGAGGCTAGCGCAGGCGGTGAAACTTTCCAAGCCCGAAGGTTCAGCGACGCCAGAACGGGCGCTTTTCGACAACCACCGGCGCGCCAGCCGCTTCGGCGCGACCTTCTGCCCGTGCAGCGCGCATTTCAGCTTCGAGCGCATGACGCTGCGCGGCACTTTCGGCAACTTCCGCCCGGCGGCGCTGGCGCAGCGCGTCATAACTCCAGCGGGTATGGCCATAGCCGAACAGGCATAGCAGGCCGCCCGCAATCGCCAGATTTTTCATCGCCGCCATTGCCTGCATCGGATCGGTGAGGTCGCGGTGGAAGAAGAGGATCGTCGCGAGCACAAAGCCCGCGAGCAAGATCGATACTGTGCGCACCGCGATCCCGAGCGCGATGCAGATCCCCGCGATCAGTTCGAAAAGGCCGGTGGGGATGGCGAGACCGCCGGGCAGGCTGGCGGCGGAAATCATCGCGCTGGTGTCGGACACATGGATCAGCTTGTTGATCCCCGACACGATGAAAATCACGGCGATGAACAGGCGTCCGATGAAAACGGCAAGCATGGACATGGATCGATCCTCCAAACAGGCCCCGTCCGCTTGTGCAGACAGGACGCGCGGGGAGGGGATGGGGTTCCGCCCTAGCGCGGTGCGAAGACCAGCTCGGCGATCTCGCAATCGCTGCAATCGATCGCGCGCAGGGTGGCGGTGCCGGGCCCGGCGGGCAGATCGACATCGGCAAGCTTGATGATTTTCCAGGCTTTGCCGGCGGGGATCGTGACACCGCGCTCATCGATACCGATGCGCCCGCCCTTTGCCGAGCGCATGCGGGCGGTCACGGCCCAGCGGCCGGGTTTCGCGACGTCGGCGCTGTACCGCATCCACTCGCCGGTGACGAAGTCGCTGACATAGGGGGTGCCGTCGACACCGCGTGCGATGTCGACGCCATCGTTGCGCCAGGTCGTGCCATCGTTCCACGGCGTCCGCTCGCCCCCCGTCGCGACATGATAATTGGCGTCGACCGTGTCGCGATAGGCTGCCCCGGGAGGACCCAGGTCATAATCGGCGGCGCGGATCGTCATCGGCGCCTTGTCCAGCACGCGCGGCGTGAAGGGGCGGGTGGTCGCGTCGCGGGGTTGGCGCATCATGGCGTCGATCACGTCGGGTTTGGGAATGTTGCGGTCGAAGCGGGTGTTTTCGGCGAGCTGCATCATTGCGGTAAAGGCGTCGTCGGCGCGGGGCTTTGGACCCTTGCCGGTCATCCACGCGACGATCCGCATCCAGCCGTCGCCGGCGACGATCTCGAGCGGCTGGTTGAAGCCGATCTTCTTGAGCGGCCAGAAGTTCCAGCCGATCCCGTCGCCTTCGACCAGGGCGATCGCGTCGCGGTACCAGCCGTTGCTGTTCTCACCCGACTCGCCGAGCCAGACGGGGCGATTATAGCGGGTCCTCAGCGCCTTTATCTCCGCGATGCTCGCGTCGTCGTTGCGGTTCCAATATTTGTGAAAGCTCAGCACCATATTGGCGTCCCAAGCGGGCGGCAGGCCCTTGTAGTTATTGCCCCAGCAATTGCCTTCGACGATGACGATATGCCGCTTGTCGGCCTTGCGGATCGCGGTCGTGAAGCGCTGTTGCAGGCTCCACACCGCCTTGTTTTCGGTTTCGTCGCAGCCATTGCCCTTGCCGGGGGTCGCAAAGCTCCAGTTGGGTTCGTTGATCAAATCATAGCCGCCGATCCACGGCTCGTTCGCGTAGCGCTGCACGAGTTTTGTCCACAGCGCGACGGCCTTGCGCTGGTTTTCCTCGCTTTCCCACAGCGACGGCTTGGCGGGGTCACGGTCGGAGATGGCAAGGTCGTTGCCCTGACCGCCCGGCGCGGCGTGGAGGTCGAGAATCAGGTAGATGCGGTTCGCCTTGCTCCATTCGAGCAGGCGGTCGATGCGCTGGAAACCCTCTTCATGCCATGTGTCATGCCCCGCACGCGGCTCTTGATCGGCGGGCAGGGTGAGCTGGTCGAAATGGATCGGCAGGCGCACCGAGTTGAAACCCCATTTCGCTATCGCGGCGATGTCGGCCTCGGTCGTGTGGTTGTCGAGCCACGTGCGATAGAAGGTGGCGGTGCGCTCCTCGCCGACGAGTTCGACGAGCTTGGCGCGGATCTTGTGCTGTTGCCCGACTTCGCCGAGCTTCAGCATATAGCCTTCCTGCAGCATCCAGCCGCCGAGCCCCATGCCGCGCAGGATGACCGGCCTGCCGCTGTCGTCGACGATCTGCGTGCCTTCGACTTTCAGAAAGCCTTCGGCATGGGCGGTCGTGGAAGACAATATGGCTGCGAGAGCCCCTACAACGAAACGGAATTTCATGGTCTCGTCCCCGCCGTTTTGATTTGTGGGAACGTTATTAATTTCAGTCGCGAGAGCAAGCCGCTCGCGTAATTTACGGTGTCAAAGCTTGGGAAGCGTGACGCCCTTCTGACCCATATATTTGCCCGCGCGGTCGGCGTAGCTCGTCTCGCACGGCTCGTTGCCCTGCAGAAACAGGAACTGGCACGCGCCTTCATTGGCGTATATCTTGGCGGGCAGGGGGGTGGTGTTCGAAAACTCCAGCGTCACATGACCTTCCCAGCCGGGTTCGAGCGGGGTGACGTTCACGATGATGCCGCAGCGCGCATAGGTCGATTTGCCGAGACAGATGACAAGCACGTCGCGCGGAATGCGGAAATATTCGACCGTGCGCGCGAGCGCAAAGCTGTTCGGCGGGATGATGCAGACGTCGGTGTTGCGGTCGACGAAATTCTTCGGGTCGAAATCCTTCGGATCGACGATCGTCGAATCAATATTGGTGAAAATCTTGAACTCGGGCGCGACGCGCGCATCATAGCCATAGGAAGAGAGGCCGTAGCTGATACAGCCGTCGCGGCGCTGCGCCTCCACGAAAGGCTCGATCATGCCCTGCGTCCGGGCGGCTTCGCGAATCCATTTGTCCGAAAGAATAGCCATGGCGCTGTCTTGTCGGGGGCCGCGCGATTGCGCAAGCGGTCAGTCGGGGATGAGGCCAAGATCCTTTGGCCCGAAGGCGGCGGGCAGCAATTGGCTGAGCCGGTAGGTCCTGACTTCCTTGCCGTCGCCCGACGCGCAATGGACAAGGATGTCGGTTTTCGAACGCTCGGCTGCTTCGTTGAGGATCTGGCGGCAGCGACCGCACGGGTTGACCGGATCGGCGCCCAGCAGTCCATCGCCATGCGGTCGGCCGCCGACGATGGCGACCTCGGCAAGCTCGCCGATCCAGCCTTCGTTGACGATTTTTGCGACCGCCACGGTTTCGGCGCAGAGGGTCAGGCCATAGCTGGCATTTTCGACATTGGCGCCGGTGACGACGTCGCCATTTTTGAGCAATAGCGCGGCACCGACATGAAAGCCCGAATAGGGGGCGTAGGCGCGGCTCGCGGCGTCGCGCGCGGCGTCGATCAGCGCATCACGGTCCTCGGTCATTGCATATCTCCTTCCGGGCGCAGCACGTTCCAGCCGACGGTGCCGGCAGCACCCGACAGGCGAACATAATTATTGGCCTGCCACATCGCCCAAGGGTGCGCACCATAGTCGGGTTCGAAGAAATCGCGCCGCAGCCATGTTGTCCGCGCAATACCCTGTGTCACCCTGTAATCGCTCTCGAATGCCGGGCCGGGCGCGATCAGGCTCCGCTTGCCCATATGCGCCTCGATCTGTGCGAGAAAGGTCGCAAGCTCGGACAGAAGCAGCGCGCGCGTCGGCCGGTCGGGGCACCGATCGTCATAGTCGAGCCAGACGACGGCTGGCAGCGCATCGGCACGGCGCGGGACATGGCGGATGAAATTGGCGGCCTGATCGGTCGCGAGCTGGCAGAGGCTGTAGCGGTGGATCGCGCCCGCCTGGACGCCGGCCTCGCGCGCCGCTGCCATGTTTCGCACAAAGACCGGGTCGATGTTCGTGGCGCCATCGGTTCCCATGATATAGGCGAAATCGGCGCCGGCGGCCTTGATCGAGCCCCAATGGACATCGCCATTGCCCGCGTCGATCGTCACCCCTTGCGTCGGATAGAGCGTGCGGTCGGGCGTCCAGCGCGCCGCCCACCACAAGGCGAGGCCGGCGGCGAGCAGCGACAGCACGATGGCGGCGCCGATCTTGCGCAGCGCGCGCGCGATGGAGGCGCGCCAATCGCCGCCCGGCTTTGCCGGTCGCTTGCCCCTGATCGCCCCCGTCGCCATGCCTAACCTTTGATGTGAAGCACACAGATCAGCGTGAACAGCCGCCGCGCCGTGTCGAAGTCGACCGCAATCTTGCCGTCGAGCCGATCCATCAGCATTTCGGCCGCCTCGTTATGCAGGCCGCGGCGCGCCATGTCGACGGTCTCGATCTGCTGCGCGGTCGACGTCTTGATTGCCTGGTAATAGCTGTCGCAGATCGCGAAATAGTCGCGGATCGGGCGGCGAAATCGCCCGAGCCCCAAGATGATCGCCTCGAGCGGCGAGCCATCTTCGCGGCTGATTTCAAAGATCAGGCGGCCTTCCTCGACACGCAGCATCAAGCGATAGGGGCCGGCATAGCCGTCGGCATGGCCGCGCTGCGGCACAAACTTGTTGTCCTCGATCAGGTCGAAGATCGCCACGCGGCGTTCCTGCTCGACGTCGGGATTGCGCCAGACGATCGAACCCTCGTCGAGTTCGACCGAAATGATCCGTTGTTTCGAGGGGTCTGCTTCGCTCATGCTGTCCGTGCTTCTACTTGGCGCGCGGCGAAGGGCAAGCCGACTTATTCACAGCATTCCACAGTTATGATATGCTGGGCGACATCGCCGGTTGCACCGCCTTGGGCACCGGCCCATGAAGACAAAGATGCCCGAACTAGCTCTTATCCCGACCGCAGTCGCCAACAGCGACGAGCGCCGAATGCCGCGCAATATCGAAGCCGAGGCCGCGTTTCTCGGCGCGATTCTGATCGACAACCGAGTCGTCGAGGACCTGCCGGTCGCGCTGACCCCCGATCATTTCTTCGAACCGCTGCATGGCCGCATTTTCCAGCAGACGATGGCGCTGATCGAGCGCAACAGTATCGCGACGCCGGTGACGCTGAAGCCCTTTTTCGAAGCCGACGAGGCGATAAAGGCGGTCGGCGGGGTCGGTTATCTGGCACAATTGACCGGCAGCGGCGCGGGCCTGATCGGCGCGCGCGATTTCGCGCGACAGATTTTCGACCTTGCGCTGCTGCGCGAGCTCGTCGGTGTCGGCCGCGTTCTGGTCGACAACGCACTCGACACCAGCGAAAGCGTCGATCCCCAATCGCAGATCGAGGAAGCCGAAACCGCTCTGTACCGCGTTGCCGGGGGCGAAGCCGAAATGGGTTCGGTCAAGAGCTTCAGTCAGGCCAGCCTGACCGCGCTGCAGGCTGCCGAGCGCGCGCTCAACTCGGGCGGTCATCTATCGGGAATCACGACCGGGATCGCGAGCATGAACGCCAAAATCGGCGGCATGCACAATTCGGATCTCATGATCCTCGCCGGACGTCCGGGCATGGGCAAGACCTCGCTTGCGACCAATATAGCGTATAACGCCGCCGAACGCTGGCGTCGTGACGAGGATGACGGCATTCCGCCCGAGAAGAATATGGGCGCGAAGGTTGCCTTCTTCAGCCTCGAAATGTCCGCCGACCAGCTCGCGACGCGCGTGCTCGCCGAACAATCGGGGGTGTCGGGCGAGGCGCTGCGCATGGGCAAGATCAGCAAGGAACAGTTCCAGCAGCTGAGCCGTGCGGCGCAACAGCTCCAGACGCTGCCTTTGTTCATCGATGACACGCCGGGGCTCACAATCGCCGGCCTGCGCACGCGCGCGCGGCGCCTGCAGCGGCGCCACGGCATTGGCTTCATCATCGTCGATTATCTCCAGTTGCTGCAGGGCTCTTCGAAAAGCGGCGACAATCGCGTGCAGGAAATCTCGGAAATTTCGCGCGGCTTGAAAACCTTGGCGAAAGAACTTCATGTACCGGTGATGGCGCTGTCGCAGCTTAGCCGTGCGGTCGAAAGCCGCGAGGACAAACGGCCGATGCTGTCCGATCTGCGCGAATCGGGCTCGATCGAGCAGGACGCCGATATGGTGCTGTTCGTGTTTCGCGAGGATTATTATGTCGGCTCACGCGAGCCCAAACGCCCGATGGAGGGCGACGATGTCAAAATCCACGCGCAGCATGAAGAATGGGCGGCCGAGATGGAGCGGGTCTTCGGCTTGGCCGAGGTGATCATCGCAAAGTCACGACACGGCTCGATCGGCAAGGTTCGCCTCCACTTCGAGGCGAAGACGACGAAATTCAGCGATCTGGCGGACGGCAGCCAGGCATTCGAGGATTATGAGTGAGGCGGCCTAGAACGCCGGATCGTTCGCGGGATCGTCGTCGATCGGCGTCACCACTTCGTGGATGCCGCATTCGGTCTTGTCCCAGCCGCGCCAGCGGCCCGAGCGCGGGTCTTCGCCCGGCTTGACCTTCGAGGTGCACGGCGAGCAGCCGATCGAGGGATAGCCTTCGGCTTCGAGCGGGTGGCGTGGCAGCTCATGCGCTTCGAAATAGGCGTCGAGTTCGGCGCGCGTCCAGTTGGCGAGCGGGTTGAATTTCAACCGGCCGCTGCTGCCGTCGAGTTCGAAGCGCGCCAGCCCCTGCCGTGTCGACGACTGGAACCCCTTGCGGCCCGTGATCGACGTGTCGAAATCGGTCATCGCCTTTTCGAGCGGCTTGACCTTGCGGATTTCGCAGCAGCCGTCGGGGTCGTAGGACCAGCGCAATTCGGTCGCGTCCTTGGTGGCGAGATCGTCGGCGTCGGGGGTCAGGTTGACAATATTCAGCCCCAGCCGCGCCGCGAGGGTGTCGCGATAGGCGAGCGTTTCGGGGAAATGCTTGGCGGTATCGAGGAACAGCACCGGCATGTCGGGCGCGGTCTGTGCCACTAGATGAAGCAGCACCGCACTCTCGGCACCGAAGCTCGAGACGATCGCGGTCTCGCCCAGCAAGCCCGCACCGATTACGCTCGCGACCACTTCGACAGCATCCTGACCGCGGAAGAGGTTGTTCAGACGGATGACATCGGCCTGCGTGAAACGTGGCGCCACGTCGATCCGGTCACGGGTGCGGTCGTGCGGAGAGGTCTTCACGTCAGCCATGCCTCAACTTCCAGATTGGCACCGCACCGTCGGCGGCGCCCTGATAATGTTCGGGCCAGCGCGACAGCGCGGCGTCAACATCGGCCGAATTCAGCTCCTTTTCGGGCGCGAATGTATCGAAACCGCAGCGCTTCAGATAGGCGATCTGGTCGACGAGGACGTCGCCTTGGGCGCGCAGTTCCCCGGCGTAGCCCGCCTCGCGCAGGATGCGCGCCGACGAATAGCCGCGGCCGTCGCGAAACTTGGGGAAGGCGACCTCGATCAGCGCAAGCCGGCCGAGATGGGGGATCAGCGCGCGCGCATCCTCATCGGGCTCGAGCCGGACCGCGGTCGCGTTCGATTGCGACAGGAAGGCGTCGAGGGTGACCGCGGGTTCTTCGCCGTCCGAGTGGATATGCTCAACCATAGATCGCTTCCTTGAACGGGGCCATGCCGACGCGGCGGAAGGTATCGACGAAGCGCTCGCCCTCGGTCCGCTCGGCAAGATATTTGTCGGTGACGCGCTCGATCGCATCGACCACGCCGTCCTCGTCGAACCCGGGGCCGGTGATCGTGCCGAGGCTGACATCCTCTGCGCCCGATCCGCCGAGCGACAGCTGGTAATTTTCAGTGCCTTTGCGGTCGACGCCGAGGATGCCGATGTGGCCGGCATGATGGTGCCCGCAGGCGTTGATGCAGCCCGAAATCTTGAGCTTGAGTTCGCCCAGATCGCGCTGGCGCACCGGATCCGCGAAGCGCTTTGCAATCTTCTGTGCGACCGGGATCGAGCGCGCATTGGCGAGGCTGCAATAATCAAGGCCGGGGCAGGCGATGATGTCGCTGATCAGGTCGAGGTTCGGCGTCGCAAGTCCCGCTTCGTCGAGCGCCTGCCACACGGCAAAGAGATCGGCCTTGCGGACGTGCGGCAACACGATATTCTGCGCATGGGTGACGCGCAGTTCGTCATGGCTGTATTTCTCTGCAAGGTCGGCCATCAGGTCGATCTGCGCCGAGTTGGCGTCGCCGGGGATGCCGCCGACGGGCTTCAGGCTGATGTTGACGATCGCATGGCCCGAAACCTTGTGCTTCGCGACATTCTGATCAACCCAGACCGCGAAGTCGGGATCGCTGCGGTCGATTGCGTCGGGTGCCGAGGCGTCGAGCGGCGGCGGCGCGAACTGCGCGGCGATGCGGTCGAATTCGGCCTTCGGCGGGTCGATGCCGAGCGACTTCACATGCTTGAACTCTTCCTCGACCTGGCGGCGATATTCGTCGGCGCCGAGTTCGTGGATCAGGATCTTGATGCGTGCCTTGTAGATATTGTCGCGGCGGCCGTAGCGATTGTAAACGCGCAGGCACGCCTCGGCGTAGCTCAGCATGTCGTCGAGCGGCACGAAATCCTTGATCAGCGGCGCGATCATCGGGGTGCGGCCCATGCCGCCGCCGACGTAGAAGGCGGCACCGTGGACACCGTCCTTCTCGACGATCTGGATGCCGATATCGTGAAGGCGCATCGCGGCGCGATCTTCCTCGGCCGCGATCACCGCAATTTTGAACTTGCGCGGCAAATAGCTGAATTCGGGGTGGAAGCTCGACCATTGGCGAAGCAACTCGGCCCACGGACGCGGGTCGGTGATTTCGTCGGCGGCGGCACCGGCCCACTGGTCCGAGCTGATGTTGCGGATGCAATTGCCGCTCGTCTGGATTGCGTGCATCTCGACCGATGCCAGATCCTGGAGGATCGCGGGCGCGTCCTCGAGTTTGATCCAGTTATACTGGATGTTCTGGCGCGTGGTAAAATGGCCGTAATCGCGGTCATATTTGCGCGCGATGTGCGCGAGCATCCGCATCTGGCGCCCGTCGAGCGTGCCGTACGGCACCGCGACGCGCAGCATATAGGCGTGAAGCTGGAGATAGAGGCCGTTCATCAGCCGCAGCGGCTTGAACTGATCCTCGGTGATCTCGCCGGCAAGGCGGCGGCGCACCTGATCGCTGAACTCGGCGACGCGGGCATCGACCATCGCATGGTCATATTCGTCATATTTATACATGTCAGATCACCCAGTCGCCGGCCGCAGGATCGGCAGGTTTCAAAGTCAGGTCGGGACGCACGGTGGGGCCGAGCGCGCGGATGCGGTCCTTGATATGCGCGGGGCGCGGTCCCTCAGGGGTTGCTTCGCCGGCGATGATATAGGGCGCATTGACGCGGCGCGCGCCTTCTTCGACGGCGAGAATGGCTTCGCCTGCTTCGCCGACATCGGCGGCGTCCTCGATATGCAGCGACCAGTCGGCACCGGTCCACCAGGTGACAAATCCTGTTTTCAGGTCATTGCCTGTCAGCAGCTTCATGTGAAATCCCTTATTTGTGCGGCGATGCCCGGCGCGCCGAGGCAGTCAAGCGCGTCGGCGCGTGCCGCGACCTTGCCGACGATGATCAACGACGGGCTTTGGACGTTTTCGCGGACGACAAGGTCGCCGAGATCGGTGAGCAGGCTACGCAGAACACGCGCGTCGGCGGTCGTTCCGCGCTCGATCACCGCGACGGGCAAGTCCGGCGCCACGCCGTCGGCGATCAGCTTGTCGGCGATCGCGGTTGCAGTCGCGAGGCCCATGTAGATGACGAGGGTACGGCCGTGGCCCGCGAGGCCCGACCAGTCCTGGTCGGTCAGATCCTTGCACTGGCCCGCGACGAAGCTGACCGCGCTGGCGTCTTCGCGGTGGGTTAGGGGAAGGCCGGCCTGCGCGGCGCAACCCGCAGCAGCGGTGATGCCGGGGACAACGTCGCACGCCACACCCGCTTCGCGCGCAGCCTCAAGTTCTTCGCCGCCACGGCCGAAAATGAAAGGGTCGCCGCCCTTCAGGCGCACCACCTGTTTGCCGGCAAGCGTTTCGCGAACGAGCAATTCGTTGATGAGATTCTGCTTCATCGTATGGCGGCTGCGCTGCTTGGCGACGCTGATCCGCTCGACATCCGCTGGGATCAGCGCGAGCACGCCTTCACCGACCAACCCGTCGTGAACGACAAGATCGGCGCTTTCGAGCAACCGCGCGGCGCGCAGCGTGAGCAGGTCGGGATCGCCGGGGCCGGCGCCAACGAGCCATAGCTTACCCGCAGGAGGGAGAGTCTTTTCCATGCACCGTAAATGGTCGCGCACTGCCCGGATGGCAAAGCAGGCTTTTTTGACACCAGTGAAGGTAAAATTGGGATGATCTAGAGGTAGTTCTTGGTCACCAACTGCGAGCCCTCAGGATCGCGCAGGCCAACGCCGATCGAGGCGCGCATCGCATCGCTTTCGGCAGACGCCACCGGATAGGCGCAATAGTCGGCAGCATAGAAGGCGCTCGGCCGGTGATTGCCCGACAGGCCGATGCCGCCAAAGGGCGCGGCGGACGAGGCGCCATTCGTCGGCCGGTTCCAGTTGATCACCCCCGCGCGCGCATTCGCCCAGAACTGGTCGTATAGCTGGGGTGTGCCGCCGATCAGCGCGGCCGAAAGGCCGAAAGCGGTGTTGTTTGCCTCGGCAATCGCAGCTTCGAAGCTGTCGACGCGGACGACCTGGAGCAGCGGGCCGAACAGCTCGATATCGGGACGTTCAGGCATCGCCGTCACATCGATGATGCCGGGCGTGAGGAAGGGGCGGCCCGCGACGGGGCGCGTCATGTGGCGGATCACTTTGCCGCCGTTCGACATCAGGATCAGGAAGCTTTCGGTCAATCCGTCGGCCGACTCATTATCGATCACCGGGCCCATATAGGGTGCGGGTTCGGCGTGCGGATGGTCGACGATCAACCGGTTTGTCAGGTCGCGCACTTCCTCCATCAGCCGGTCGGCGAGGCTGTCGCGGACGATCAAGCGCCGCGCATTGCTACACCTCTGTCCGGCGCTGAGGAACGCCGACTGGACCACGATGACGGCCGCGGTGCGAATGTCGGCGGTGTCCCATACGACGATCGGGTTGTTCCCGCCCATCTCGAGCGCGAGCATCTTGCCCGGCTGGCCCGCAAACTGGCGGTTGAGCGCGAGGCCGGTGCGTGCCGAACCGGTGAACAGCAGTCCGTCGATGCCTTCGTGGCCGGCGAGCGCCTTGCCCGTGTCGGGGCCGCCGATGACGAGGCGGAGTACCTCTTGCGGAACGCCGGCGCTGTGGAACAGCTCGACCAGCTTGGCGCCGACCGCCGGGGTTTTTTCGGAGGGTTTGAAGAGCACCGAATTGCCCGCGATCAGCGCCGGGACGATATGCCCGTTGGGCAGGTGCGCGGGGAAATTATACGGGCCAAGCACCGCGAGCGCGCCATGCGGCTTGTGGCGGACCGCATTGCGCAGCCCCATCGCGCCTTCGATGCGCCGGTTGGGCGTGCGTTCGGCATAAGCTGTGACCGAAATATTGACCTTGTTGCACACCGATTCGACCTCGGTGCGCGCTTCCCACAGCGGTTTTCCGGTTTCGCGAGCGATCAGGTCGGCGAATGCCTCACCCTCTGCCTTCACCCGGTCCACGAAGCGGCGGAGCGTCTCGGTGCGGAAGGTGACGGGCTTGGCGGCCCATTCGGGCCAGGCACGGCGGGCGATTTCGACTTCGTCGTCGATATTGCTGACCGGACCGCGCCAGAGCTCTTCGCCGGTTGCGGGTTCGAAGGAAATCAGGGGCTCGCTCATGGTCGCCCGGGTCTTATCGGCGAAAGCGGGCGGCGGCAACCTGTGGCGGGCGGGCGTGACGGATTGCTTGCGCCCTGCGGCAGGGTTGGCGATAGACGCGGACGAGTCCCGCGTGCCGGGACGTGCCGGGGCACAGGCCCCGGGACACGAGCGAAGGGGACGTGCCATATTGGCCAAGCAGGACAGCCGCCGCGACTGGTCGGACCATTATTGGTGGTCGTCCGAGGGTGTCCGGCTGCATGCGCGTATCTATGCCGGTCCCGAAGGGGTCGGAAATGCGTTGCCGATCCTGTGCATGCCCGGCCTTGCCCGCAACGCCCGCGATTTCGAGGCGCTGGCGCCGCAGGTCGCGTGTCATCGCAAGACGATCGTGATCGAGTTTCGCGGCCGGGGCGAGAGTGCCTATGCCAAGGACCCGATGACCTATGTCCCACTGACCTATGTGCAGGATGTCGTGGCCATGCTCGACGAGTTGGAGATTGCACGCTTTGCGGTCATCGGCACGTCGCTGGGCGGGCTGGTTGCGATGTTGATGGCGGCGGCGCTGCCGGGGCGGCTCGTCGGTGCGGTGCTCAATGACGTCGGGCCCGAACTCGAGACTGCGGGCCTTGCGCGAATCCGCGACTATATCGGCACGGGCGGCAGCCAGCCGACGTGGATGCACGCCGCGCGCGCTTTTGCCGAACTCAACGGCGCGATCTATCCGGGCTATGAAATCCACGACTGGCTGCGGCTCACCAAGCGGACGCACCGGCTGACCGCCGAGGGGCGTGTCGTCACCGATTATGACAAGCAGATTGCGGCGCCTTTGCGCGTGCCCGGCGGTGCCGATGCGGGCGTCGATTTGTGGCCCGTATATCGTGCGCTTGGCGATATCCCGCTGCTGATCCTGCGTGGCGAGCTTTCGGACATCCTCGCGCGGTCGGCGGCCGCAAAGATGGTCGCCGGATTGCCGAAGGCGCGGCTGGTCGAGGTGCCGGGGGTCGGCCATGCGCCGACGATGGACGAGCCCGAGGCCCGCGCCGCGATCGACGCATGGGCAGCGGAACTGCCCGCCGCGTGACCGAGGCGAACGGTCCCGCGCGCCTGCTGCATCTCCATTCGAGCTTCTCGCTGGGCGGGAAGGAAGCGCGCGCCGTGCGCCTGATGAATTTGATGGGAGCGCGCGCGCGCCACACCATCCTGTCGGCGGTGCCCGGGGCCCTGGGCGCGCGCGATGCGATCGATTCGCGTATCGATGTCGCGTTTCCTGCCGATGCGCCGCCGCTGTATGGAAAGCCGGGACCCGCCCGCTACCGCGATCTTGCGCGCTATATGCAGCAGTTCGATCTGGTGCTGAGCTATAATTGGGGATCGATGGACGGGGTGATGGCGCGTCGTATCTTTGCGCCCTTCCGCGCCCTTCCGCCGCTGATCCATCACGAGGACGGGTTCAACGAGGACGAAAGCGTCCGGCGCAACTGGAAGCGAAACGGCTTTCGCCGGCTCGCGCTGCCAACCGCCGAGGCGCTCGTAGTGCCCTCGACCTTGCTCGAGCGGATCGCGGCCGATGAGTGGGGCGCGGCCCGGCGGACGACGCTGATCCGCAACGGCATCGATGTCGCAGCTTATGCCGCAGGGCCGTCGATGGAAATTCCGGGCCTGGAACGGCGCGAAGGCGAGGTGGTGATCGGCACCGTCGCAGGGCTGCGCAAGGTCAAGGACCTGCTGCGCCTCGTCCGTGCGGTCGCCACGCTGCCGAAGAATGTCCGGCTGGCGATCGTTGGCGAGGGGCCCGAGCGCGGCGCCATCGCGGCCGAGGCGGCGGCGTGCGGCCTAGCCGACCGGTTGGTGATGCCGGGCTTCATGGCCGAGCCGGCGCGCTGGATCGGTCATTTCGACCTGCTCGCGTTGTCGTCGCGGAGCGAACAGGCGCCGATCGCGGTGATCGAGGCGATGGCGGCGGGGTTGCCGGTGGTCAGTCCCGATGTCGGCGACGTCGCAGCGATGGTCTCGACAGAAAACCACCGTTTCATCGCTGCCGACGAGGCGGTTTTTCGCGGCGCCCTGGCCGAACTCGCAGACGACGCCGATCAGCGGGCGCATATTGGCGCCGCCAACCGGCGCGGCGCCGCCGAACGCTTCGACGAATCTACCATGGTCGCCGCTTATGAAAATCTCTATGCTCGGATGCTTGCGGGACGGCGGCTGTTCTCGGCGAACTAGGCGCCGCGCCCATTGACTTTCATGGCCGTGTTCCGCTTACGGAAACGGCACAGGGGGCCGGTTTGCGGGACGCGACCGGTGGAGAGAAAGAGATTTAGAATGTTCAAAGGTTTGAAGCCCATCCTTTACGGCGGACGCGAAGTCTGGCCGCTGGTCGAGGGCGGCAAAGGCGTGTCGGCAACCAACCATATGTCGAGCGGCGCGTGGGCTGCCGCAGGCGGGATTGGCACCGTGTCGGCGGTCAACGCCGACAGCTACGACGCCGAGGGCAAGATCGTCCCGCAGATCTATCACGCGCTGACGCGCAAGGAACGCCACGAAGAGCTGATCCAGTACGGCATCGACGGCGCGGTGGCACAGGTCGAACGCGCCTATGAGGTGTCGGGCGGCAAGGGGGCGATCAACATCAACGTCCTGTGGGAAATGGGCGGCGCCCAGCAGATCCTCGAAGGCGTGCTCGCACGCACCAAGGGCATGATCGCCGGGGTCACCTGCGGCGCGGGGATGCCGTACAAGCTCAGCGAAATCGCCGAGCGGCACAATGTCATGTATCTGCCGATCATCAGCTCGGCGCGGGCTTTTCGTGCGCTGTGGAAGCGCGCTTATCACAAGGTCCCGCATCTTTTGGGCGCGGTGGTTTACGAGGATCCCTGGCTCGCCGGAGGGCACAACGGCCTGTCGAATGCCGAAGATCCGCTGGTGCCGCAGGATCCCTATCCGCGCGTCGCCGCGGTGCGCGAAACGATGCGCGCCGAAGGAATTGCCGACAGCGTGCCGATCGTGATGGCGGGCGGCGTCTGGTATCTGCGCGATTGGGAAAACTGGATCGACAATCCCGAACTCGGCCAGATCGTCTTCCAATATGGCACGCGGCCGCTGCTGACCGAAGAAAGCCCGATTCCGCAGGCGTGGAAAGACCGGCTCCGTACGCTCGACGATGGCGACGTGCTTTTGCACCGCTTCTCGCCGACGGGTTTTTATTCCAGCGCGGTGCGCACACCCTTCCTGCGCGACCTGGAAGCGCGCTCGGAGCGTCAGATTCCCTATTCGAAGCAGGAAGCCGGCGATCATATCGTCCAGCTCGACGTCGGGGTGAAGGGCAAGAATTTCTGGGTCACTCCGCATGACCGGGCCAGAGCGCGCGACTGGGCGGCCGAAGGCTATACCGAGGCGCTGAAAACGCCCGACAACACGGTCGTCTTCGTCACCGAAGCGGACAAGGCGGTGATCCGCAAGGACCAAACCGATTGCATGGGCTGTCTGTCGCATTGCGGTTTCTCGTCGTGGAAGGACCATGACGACTACACCACCGGCTACCTTGCCGACCCGCGCAGCTTCTGCATCCAGAAGACATTGCAGGACATCGCGCACGGCGGGGATCCCGAGAAAAATCTGATGTTTGCGGGCCACGCCGCATTCAATTTCAAGACCGATCCCTTCTACTCGAACAACTTCACCCCGACGGTGAAGGAGTTGGTGGACCGGATTTTGACGGGGGATTGATTGGCAGGGGTGGAGCTACGCCCACCCCTCCAGAACCTGATCGGCCGGGCGATGCCCGTCGCACCAGGCGCGGATGTTCGCGATGACCTTTTCGCCCGAGGCTTCGCGCCCCTCGATCGTCGCCGAGCCGAGGTGCGGGAGCAGCACGACATTGTCGAGCGCGAGCAACGCCGGATCGACCGCAGGCTCGTGGGTATAGACGTCGAGCCCGGCGCCCGCGATGCGGCCGGTCTGGAGCGCCGCGACCAGCGCCTTTTCGTCGACGATCTCGCCGCGCGCGGTGTTGATCAGATAGGCGGTCGGCTTCATCGCGCCGATCCGTGCGGCGTTGACCATCTCGTGCGTCTCGCTGGTGTGTGGGCAGTGGAGCGTCACGATGTCGCTGATCCGCAGCAAGGTGTCGACGCTGGCGTGATAGCTGGCACCCAACTCTTCCTCGATCGCCTCGGGCAGACGCCTGCGGTTATGATAGTGAATCGACAGGCCGAACGCGCGGGCGCGGCGTGCGACCGCCAGCCCGATACGGCCCATTCCGATGATGCCGAGCAATTTGCCGCCGACGCGATGGCCGAGCATCGCGCTGGGCGCCCAGCCGGCCCATTGGCCCGACCGCATCAGCTTCTCGCCTTCGGCAAGGCGACGCGGCACGCTGAGGATCAGCGCCATCGTCATGTCGGCGGTGTCTTCGGTGAACACGCCCGGCGTGTTCGACACCATGATGCCTTTCGCGCGCGCCGCGGCCAAATCGATATGATCGACCCCGGCGCCGAAATTGGCGATCAGCTTCAGCCGGTCGCCGGCGGCGGCCAGAACATCGGCATCGATGCGGTCGGTCACGGTGGGGACAAGCACGTCGCAGTCGGCGACGGCGGCTTTCAGTTCGTCGACCGTATAGGCGGCGTCATGTGCCGACAGTGCGACGTCGAACAATTCAGCCATGCGGCCCTCGACATGCGGCATCAGTTGGCGGGTGACGATAACGCGCGGGCGTTTTGGACGGGATGAATCGGGCATGGCCGCCGATAGAGCGCGCCGCGGCACGGTGGTCAAGAGCATGGGCGCTAAAACAACTGCGAAAAGACTGGGGATGAACGCAGCCTTTTGCGCGGCGAGCGGTTGAATTGCCGACCCGAGTTTGACAAGGCAGAATGATGACCAGCCGCCATATATTACTAGTCGCCGCACTGATGACCGTCGTGGGACCGGCATCGGCACAATCCGACCCGCAATTGCCCTATTGGGCGTCGATCAGCGTTGACGAGGCGCGGATGCGCAAGGGGCCGTCGCCCGACGTCCCGGTGATCTGGGAATATCGGCGCAAGGATCTGCCGGTGAAGGTGATCGCGCGGTTCGAGACCTGGCGCAAGATAGAGGATCCCGACGGGACGCAAGGCTGGATGGCGGCGCGGCTGCTCAGCCGGACGCGCACCGCGATCGTCACGGATGAAATTCGCCCGTTGCGCGAAGCGGCGAGCGCGTCGGCAGGGGTCGCCTATCGCGCCGAACCCGGCGTCGTCGGCCGCATTACCGACTGCAAGGACGGTTGGTGCCTGTTCGACGTGAACGGCCGCAAGGGCTGGATCCAGACCGGCCATATCTGGGGCGATTGATCCGCCCCGGATCCGGGCGCGTGATTATTTCTTCTTCGGCGTGACCGTTACGACCGTGCCGTCGTCGGCGGTTGCGGTAAAGCTGCCATCGGCTTCGGGTTTCGTTACCGCCCAGCACATGCCCATTTCGTCGCCTTCGGGATCGAAGCAATCCTTGCCGTCATGGGTCGCATATTGGCCCTTGATCGCTTTGCCCTTGGCGTCGGTGTCGACATAGGTGCCGTCGGCGTTGATCGTCGTGACGGCCATCGTGCCATCGGCCATTTTGACGTCATAAGTGCCTGGCGGCGTCCCCGAGTCGGCGGCGGGGGCCGGCGTCGCCTCGGCGGTCGGCGCGGCAGCAACTTCCTTTTTCTCTTCAGCCTTTTGCGAACAGGCCGACAGCGCGGTGAGCGCGGCAAGCAGAACCAGCTTTTTCATGTCCGTTTCTCCCCGTCAGGAACCCGAAGGCTATGCCTTTCGCGCGGGCGCGGCAACGATAATCGCCGTACCGAAAACGGGCCGATGGTTGCCCATCGACCCTCTTTGAAACGAAAGGATATCTGTCGTTTAGCGGCGCCAGTTGAAGTGGTTGCGATAGATTTTCACGACCTTGCCATTGCGTTCGTTGACGAGCAGCAGGTCGTTGTAGTGACGCACATAGGTCAGGTTGCGGCCCGCGCGCGGCACACCCCAACGGCTGTCCCAGGTCGGACGATAGCTCGGGGCGTAATAGTTCGAGCGAAGGGTCGAACCAACTCGGAACTGCTGATATTTGAACGGCGCGCGATAATTCTGGTAGCGCGTGTCGCGGCGCCAGTCGCGCTGGCTCTCGCGCAGATCCTGACGCGCATCGCGCACATCGTGGCGGGCATCGCGGATATCGCCGCGATCACCGCGATGCTGGGCATTGCGCAGATCGCGCTGTTCTTCGCGCAGTTCCTTGCGGTCGTTGCGAATCTCGCGGGTCTGCGCCTGCGCCATGGCAGGGACCATCATCGCGGCGATCAGGCCGGCGGTGAGAAATTTGCTCTTCATTGTGCCATTCCTTTTCAATTTCAATCGGTCAGGGGGAGGGGATTTGCCCGATGACAAGGATGGAATAGGCGATTCGAATTGAACGGAGCCGGAATGCTCCGTTTATTTTCAGGACATTAGTGTCGCAATTTGTCGCGGCCAAAACGACAAAACGGCGCCGTCCTGCGACGGCGCCGTGCAACTTTTCCGATTTATCGTATCAGACGAGTTCGACCGCCACCGCGGTCGCTTCGCCGCCGCCGATGCAGAGGCTGGCGATACCACGCGTCTTGCCGTGGCGCTGCAGCGCCGCGATCAGCGTTGTGATGATGCGGGTGCCGCTGGCGCCGATCGGGTGGCCCAGCGCGGTGGCACCGCCGTGGACGTTGATCTTGTCGTGCGGGATGCCGAGGTCGTGCATCGCGAACATCGCGACGCAGGCAAAGGCTTCATTGACTTCGAACAGGTCGACGTCGCCGATCGCCCAACCGGTCTTGGCGAGCAATTTGTTGATCGCGCCAACCGGGGCGACAGTGAAATCCTTGGGTTCCTGTGCGTGCGCGGCGTGTGCGACGAGGCGGGCAACGGGCTTTGCGCCCTTCGCATCGGCAACCGACTGGCGTGTCAGCACGACCGCGGCGGCGCCGTCCGAAATCGACGAACTGGTCGCGGCGGTGATCGTGCCGTCCTTGGCGAAAGCAGGCTTCAGTGTCGGGATCTTGTCGGGCATGCCCTTGCCGGGGGCTTCGTCGGTGTCGACGATCACGTCGCCCTTGCGGCCCGAAATGGTCACGGGCGCAATTTCATTGGCGAAGGCGCCATCGGCGATCGCGGCCTTGGCGCGGCTCAGCGATTCGATCGAATAATCATCCTGTGCCTGACGCGAGAGCTGGTATGCGTCGGCAGTGTCCTGCGCGAAGGTGCCCATCGCGCGGCCCGCTTCATAGGCATCTTCGAGACCGTCGAGGAACATATGGTCATAGGCGGTGTCGTGGCCGATGCGGGCGCCCGAACGATGCTTTTTGAGCAGATAGGGCGCGTTGGTCATCGATTCCATGCCGCCCGCGACGATCAGGTCGACGCTGCCCGCGGCGAGCGCTTCGGCGCCCATGATTACGGTCTGCATGCCCGAACCGCACACTTTGTTCACCGTGGTCGCCTGCACCGACTTGGGCAGGCCGGCCTTGATCGCCGCCTGACGCGCCGGCGCCTGGCCGAGCCCGGCGGGAAGCACGCAGCCCATATAGATGCGCTCGATATCGTCGCCCGACACGCCTGCGCGCTCGACCGCCGCCTTCACCGCGGTGGCGCCGAGATCGGTCGCGCTCGCGTCCGACAGGCTGCCCTGCATGCTGCCCATCGGGGTGCGAGCGTAGGAGAGGAAGACGACGGGATCGGTAGCGGTCATGGGACAAGACTCCGTAGGGGAAAGTTGGTCGGCGGCCCGATTAGCGGAATTGCTGCAACTGCGAAAGGGGCATGAAGCAAGATGGGAAGCGCGCCTCGCCTTGCAACCATTCCCCGGCGCGAAGGCGCGGATCAACGCGATGTTAGCCGGTTTCAAAGTTCAGTGAAGTTCAGCCCAATGGCGATCCCGCGCTGGACTGCCGCGCGCGATGGCGGGTGGGCGGATTGCGTGCCGGGACGGGAAGGATGCTATCCATCTACAAGCTTGAAGCATAGCGGGATATTGTAGGAAAGCGGTTTTTCCGGGAGGCCGTTTGGGGAACCGTAATGCGACGAAGGACCAGAGAGGGGTGAGGAGCGGACGCTGTCCCTTCCTTACTTCGTCATCCCCGCGAAAGCGGGGACCCAGAGCGTCTGCCGGCTGGCCCATCCTTGGGTTCCCGCTTTCACGGGCATGACAAAGGGAGAAAATGTGGCCGCTTTCGGTCGTTTCCAGACCGTCCGCGTTCCCTCACGGTTCTGATGCCTCGCCGTCGGGACCGAGCCGTGGCTCCTGGATCGCGCCGCCTACGCAGGTTTCAACTTGCAACCGGCTGCCGGGCATGGTGAACTCGCGCAAATTCAAAAAGGGGACGGGTCATGGCCACCGCGATTACGAAGGATATTGCCGACGAAACGGCGCGCATGCACGAAGTGCTCGCCGCGCAAAAGGCTAGCTTTACAGCGGCGATGCCCGAAACCCTTGCCGTACGCACCGACCGCATCGACCGCGCGATCGCGCTGCTCGTCGACAATGCCGAAGATTTTGCCAAGGCGGTGAGCGAGGATTTCGGCCATCGCAGCCGCGACCAGACGCTGATGACCGACATCATGCCTTCCGTCAGCGCGCTCAAACATGCGAAAAAGCATCTGGCGAGCTGGGCGAAGGGCGAGAAGCGCAAGCCGACTTTCCCGCTCGGGCTGCTTGGAGCTAAGGCTGAGGTCGTGTTCCAGCCGAAGGGCGTCGTCGGTATCGTCGCGCCGTGGAACTTCCCGGTCGGCATGGTCTTTGTACCGATGGCGGGCGTTCTGGCGGCGGGCAATCGCGCGATGATCAAGCCGAGCGAGTTCACCGAACATGTGTCGGCGCTGATGGCGCGGCTCGTTCCCGACTATTTCGACGAGAGCGAAATGGCGGTGTTCACCGGCAATGCCGACGTGGGCGTGGCGTTCTCGAAACTTGCCTTCGATCATATGATCTTCACCGGCGCGACGAGCGTTGGGCGCCACATCATGCGCGCGGCGGCGGACAATCTGGTGCCGGTGACGCTTGAGCTTGGCGGCAAGTCGCCGACCTTTATCGGGCGCAGTGCGAACAAGGATCTGGTCGGCCAGCGCGTCGCGCTCGGCAAGATGATGAACGCAGGGCAGATATGCCTCGCCCCCGATTATCTGCTTGTCGCCGAGGATCAGGAAGGCGCGGTGATCGACAGCGTCACCAAGGGCGCGACCGCGCTCTATCCGACCTTGCTTGCGAACGACGATTACACGTCGGTCGTGAACACGCGCAATTATGACCGGCTGCAGAGCTATCTCGCCGATGCGCGCGAGAAGGGCGCCGAGGTGATCGAGGTGAATCCGGGCGGTGAGGATTTCGCGAGTTCGAACGGCCACAAAATGCCGCTCCATATCGTGCGCAATCCGACCGACGATATGAAGGTGATGCAGGAGGAAATCTTCGGCCCGATCCTGCCGGTCAAGACGTACAAGACGATCGACGACGCGATCGATTATGTGAACGCCAACGACCGGCCGCTCGGCCTTTACTATTTCGGGCAGGACAAGAGCGAGGAGGATCGCGTGCTGACGCGGACGATCTCGGGCGGCGTCACGGTCAACGACGTCCTCTTCCACAATGCGATGGAGGATCTGCCGTTCGGCGGGGTCGGTCCGTCGGGCATGGGCAATTATCACGGGGTCGACGGGTTTCGCACCTTCAGCCACGCACGCGCGGTGTACCGCCAGCCGAAGCTCGATGTCGCGGGTCTGGCGGGTTTCAAACCGCCCTATGGCAAGGCAACCGCCAAGACGCTGGCGAAGGAGCTCAAGAAATAGCTTGGCAAAATATGGCGCTTCGCCCTAGGGGAAGCGCCGCGCCGGCTACGGCGTATGCCCCTGTGGTGAAATTGGTAGACGCGCCGCACTCAAAATGCGGTTCCGCAAGGAGTGCTGGTTCGAGTCCGGCCAGGGGCACCAATACCTATCCAAGATGGTCCATAACCGTCTGAGAATAGAGTAATTTCCTGGTCGTTTTTGCTGTTGTCGTCCGATAAGATCCGCGTCGGTCCGACGTCGATCACCGACCGAATCAAGGTCTTGGCGCTAGCTGGTTTTCGTCCAAATTTTCGTGCGACAGATGAAGGCTACGCAGCCCTTGAGTTCGAGCTTGCCGTTCGCGAGCAGCGTCAGATAGCCGCGCGACGCGCCGTCGCCGGTTTCGGGGTCATAGACCGGCCCCCCCTTCCACGCGGCGGGACCGCCGGTGAAACCGCGCAACACCACCAACCCCTTGATCCGCCGCCCGCGCTGCCTCGCGTCCGAATTGCGCACGTCGCGCAGATCGGGATTGCCGCGCAATCGCGCCGCGTCGACCACCCTGCCGCAGAGCGCCGTGCCACAGCGATAGATTTCGACGCGTCCGCCTTCGCTGCCTGTCGCCCAGATGCCGGTGATATCGGCGGCCGATGCGGATGCTGGTGCTGTGAACAGTCCGAGCGCGGCCATAGGGAGAGCCAGTTTCTTCATGCCGCATTCCTTTTCGGTTCACCGGCTTCAAGCGCCGTGAGCGCCTCGACCAGCAGCGCGCGGTCGTCGATCTGCCAGGGATGGAAGCCGGGGCGCATATAAGTGAACACGCCGAGCAACAGGAGGCGCATCGTACCCGGCCGGCCGTAAAGATAGGCGAGGAGCTTCCGCCAGGTCGTGAAATCATTGCGTCCGTCCTGGCGCAGCAGGTCGGCGGTGTTGCGGAAGATCACATAATGGAACCGCATCGTCGTCACGCACATGACAAGGCTGCGTTTCAGCCAACGTCGAAACGCCGTCATGTCGCGCGTCGCGTGCAGATAGGTGTCGAACGCCACCGCCTTATGCTCGATTTCCTCCATCGCATGCCATTGCCACAATCGCTTCGCCTCGGCGGACGCACCGCCCAGATGCCGTGGATCGGCGAGCGCGTCATGCGCGAGCGTCGCGGTGAAATGTTCGAGCGCACAGGTGGCGGCGAGTTGCTGGAGCGGCGAACGGCGCTTGACCCATGCAATGGTGCGGCGCGCCCGATCCTCGAGCGGTGCGATGTCGTATCCGACATCCTCGGCCTGGCGATTGAACACCACATGTTCGCGCGAATGCATCGATTCCTGATAGAGAAAATCGTCGATCTGGCTGCGCAGCGGTTCGGGCGCCCCGTCACGGTAATGGCGCACCGCAGTCATGAAGAATTTCTCGCCCACCGGAAAGGTCGACGACAACGCGTTGAAGAAGGCCGTGCGGCCGGGGTCGCCGCTGTGCCACCAGCGCGCCGGCGCTATCTCGCGCCCGAATTTCATATCGCGCTTCTCGATCTGAAGATCGCGGGGCGTGTAGGTCGATGACATCGCGCATCCCTTTCTTGAAATAACATTAACATCAATGTATATATGACATAGCGAATGATCGTGCAAGCGATGTTTTTCTGACGCTCCAAGGCGCGGCGACGCGCGGGCCCCCGCACACAGATGCATTGTGACAAGTGCACGCTTTGGGCTAAAGACACTAAGGATTACGGCCCATGTGGGGTGGGACGGCCGCAAGGAACAACGACGATGCACAATCAAGCACCACCGCGCGTGAAACGGCGCAAGCGGTTGGGCCCCGAAGTCCGCGAGGAAGGTCTGGCGGCGGCGCGGCTTTTGTTGCTCAAGGGCGGGCCCGGGGCGGTGACTCTGGCGAATATCGGCGACGAGATCGGCATGTCGCACGCCAATGTCCTTCATCATTTCGGATCGGCCGCAAGCCTCCAATCGGCGCTGATGGGATCGATGATCAACGACCTGACCGTCGCGCTCGATCATGTGGTCGAATTGCTCAAGACCGACGCCGCCGCGCCGCGTGCCGTGGCGGATCGCGTCTTCGACGCTTTCGACAAGGGCGGCGCCGGGCCGCTTGCGGCCTGGATCATCCTGTCGGGCGATGTGGCGCATCTCGAACCCGTACGCGAGGCGGTGCGCTCGCTCGTCGAAGCGATCGTCGGCCAGTCGAAAGACGAAGCCGCGCCCGACCGGGTGCGCACCGCCGTGCTGATGATGGCGGTGAGCGCGTTCGGCGACGCGGTGATCGGTCCCTATGTGCGCGACATGCTCGACCAGAAGGATGATGCGATGCGCGACCTGATCGCACGCATCCTGCCGCTGTTCCTGATCCCGTCGGGCATCCCGCCGGCGATGCCCTGACGCGGCAAAACACATCGTCCCGGACAGCGTGCTGCGCGTTCGCTAGAATTGCTTCCGGACGTTCAATCGGACCGTGCGGCCCAAAGGATCGACCTCATCGCGCGTATATCCGCGCGGGGTGCCGCCATGGGATACCGACACCCGCCGATACCCGTTCAGGACATTCTGGACGTCGAGAGAAATCCTCAGATTGGTTGTCCATTTTCGTTGCCCCGCATCGCCATCCTCCTGCCCGGGCTCGACGAACAGGCCGAGATTGAACAAAAGCGAGGGCGCATAGCGGAATTCCGTCCCGCCGCTCGCCGACCGGACGACCGCGCCGCTGCTCCAGCTGCCATTCAGCGTCGTGCCCAGCCCGCGCCGGCCTGCGACAAGGTTGAGCGCAACATTGTGACGGGACTGGCCGCTGCCCCGCAACCGGTCGAGCACCGGAAGGCCCGGCCGGATCTCCATTTCGCTTCTGAGTTGCCAGCCATGGTTGACCGACAGGCTGAAGGTCCACGGCCTGAACTCGTTCGGCAGGCTCGCCGACGCTTTCGGCTTTTCGGTGGTGCGCAGCGTCAAGCCGGTCGCGATGGACTCGGTCCTGTCCTGCGAAATATTGACCGGGCGCTCATCGATGGCGACGAGGCGCCCGCTCATATCGCGCGTGACCCGGTCGGGAAAGGCCGCCTCGACATCAGGGGTGAGCGCCGGGAAGGGCGCGACAGCGCCCAGGGCCAGCTGCTTGCGATAGTCGATGGTGAACGTCGCCAGATCGCCCGCAAAAGGCCGTATCATCGCGTTCATCGACAGCGACCGGATGCGACCGCCTTCAAGCGCCGGATTTCCCCCGAAGACCCTGACTGGCTGGGCATATTCCTGCTGCACAAAGTCGAACAGGCGGGTGATGACCTCGATCTGCGGTCCGTGACGTTGATAGAAAGTCGGCTCGGCATTCTCGCGGCCGATGTTCGCCCGCAAATCCAGAAACGAAAAAGGGGCCCAGCGGATAGCGGCATTCCATTTGTGTCGCGTCCTTGTCCGGGTCGCCGTTCCAGCCTCCGCCGACAGATCGAACCCGAGGTCGCCCAGTGGCGCAAGGATGCCCAACGCTCGACTGGCCACGGGGATGGAGAAGGACCATCGCCCCTCGAGTTGGTCGCTGCCCGACCGGTCGTGCTGTACGGCTCCGCCGGTTTCGGTTATGAAATGCGACCGGTTGCGGCTCGCATTGGCGGTCAGGCTCGTATTCACCTGTCCGGCGGGAAGCGCCAGGATCGATCGGGACGCATTGAAGGTCGCGCCCCACATATCGTTGCGAAACCGGCTGCGGTCCGAAAGGCGTGGGGTCGCGGGCCAGGGGCCGTCAGGATCGAAGCTCGGGTCACCGGCATCGACCCGCTGCTGCACCGCGCTCACATCATAGCCGCGATCATAGACATTGTTGCTGCGGCTGTGTGTATAAAGGACCGAGAGGCTGGTCTGCCATCCCGCTATCGGCCCCGAAAGCGTTGCGGATGCCCCGAAAGATGCGGACCGCTGTGCGCTCTGCAACGCCCCGTCGCCGAGCAACCGGCTGACGGTGACCGGCGTCTCGCCCTCCGGCACCCAGCGACTGTCCGGCGGCAGGATGATCGAGCCGATCGGTAGGCCGACCAGCTGCGAGCCGCGGCTCAAGGCAGCGTTGACGCCCAACGCGCCCGAAAAGGCGCCAAGCGGCCTGTTCAACCCAGCGTTCAGGTTCCACGATCGCGCTTCTCCGATCACCGATTCAAACCGGTTCGGGTCGATTTCTTCGCCATCGCCATCGGGGAGCGTCGGCAGCAGCGCCAACACATCGTCGCGCACCGGCAAGCGGCGAGCGCTTTTGAGAAGTGCCGTGTCGTCCGACGCCGTGACCTGCACATTCCAGCGTGCATCCCCGTCGATTGCGGTGCGGCCGACCGCCAATTGCGCGGTGCGGCGCCCGCCGGCGGTCGGAACGGTCACACCGGCGTCGGTATCCCAGCTGGCGTATTTTTGCTTGAGCTCGAGATTGACCACCCGCTGCCCCGACGCATAGCCATAAAGCACGGCGGCTTCGGGCGGCAAGATTGCGACGCGGTTCAATGCCTCGGGAGGATAGTCCGTGATTTCCGCAGGGCTTCCGATGCGCTTTCCGTTGACAAGAATCGCGGGAGCGTCGCCTTTTCCGTCAATCAGCGGGGCAATATTGCCGATTAATTCCCCGATGCTGCGCGCGCCATAAGCGGCAATTTCGTCCGCGTTTAATTCGGTTTCGGCGACGATAGCCGCCTGACCCCAGCGCTTGGCGGTCACGACGATGTCGTCCGGCGCGGGCGCAGGTGGCGGATCGGGGGACGGCTCCCGCATTGTTGCAGCCCCAGCATTCCCATCCGCGACCGTTGCCATTTGCGCCTGAGCGTGACCGACGGCTGCAGCACTGGTCAGGGCAGTCATCAAGCAGGTCGCGGCGCGAACGGGGCTGGCGCGGCGGTAAAATGGTGCAATCGCGGGGACGGATGCATTCGAAGATATTCGACGCATCACGCGCTTTTCTCGGTTTGGCGGTGCGGAACGGCCGACACGACTAAACGCTTCACCCTTCGCAACGGAAAAATGGGCGCGCGAAAATCGCGCGCCCAAGTCGGGATGCCGCCGCCCGTCCCATTGCAGCAGCGGCAGAGGATCAAGATTAGCTGATGTCGATGGGGCCAGCTGGTGCCGTCTTAAACAATGTGCCTCTCATCGTGCAGGCACCGCCGGCGGTGTCTTGCGGGATCGAGGTGTTGACCACCAGCGCGTCGTTGCTCGTATCGTTGAACGTCGCCGTGATATCGCCCTTGCAATTGCCTGGCGTGATGCTGGTGTTCACGTAAACATTCTTGAGCGTCACCGTTTCGGGAGGGCCAGCGCTCCATGTAACCGCGTAGGGCGCTCCGGTGAACGAGACCGTGATACAGCCAATGTCGCCGGGAGCAATCGAGGCAGTAGCGGTAGCGGTGGTGGAGCTGGTGACATTGGCCGTCACGGTCACCGCGCAAGTAAGGACCGGGCCCGTTCCCTTTTGGACTACAAGATTGCCCTTCCATGTCCAGGTTGACGGCGCCGGCGTATAAGTCTGGGCCGTGGCCGTCTGGGCACCGAGCAGCGCCATTGAGCTTGCAACAATCAAAGCAAATTTTTTCATTGTCCATCTCCTAAGCATTTATAATTTTTCGGATTACCTCACCACAAACGACTCGGCGAGCGGGGTAACTTTCACTTACATCTACAATAATGTCAAATTGATTCTATAAGAAAAATAATAATAATATAGACGTGTTTAAGTAACATGGGAATCAACATGTCCCATATTACTTAATATGTGATTCACTTATTGTTCAATTTGTCTGCAAGGTTCGGTGCTAGAATTTCTTTGAAACGCTAAGCCCAACAATTCTCGGGTCCAGGGTAAAGATGTTCGCACTCAAGCCGGTGTCATCGGCGTTGGTGAAAACGTCGGTGATCGGTGCGTCGTTGAACAGGTTCTTCACATAGAGCTGGAAGGTGAGATCGGATGCCGGCCGCGACAGCGTCAGCGCCAGATTGGCGTTGTCCCACGCTTTGATCCGGTCGTATTCGGTGTTGTAAATTCGTGCATAGCTTTTGGACTGGCGATAATAATCGCCGCGCAGGGTCAACTCCCAATCGCCGCCGTCGATGAAGAAGGTATATTGCGCCCCGATGTTGAAGGTCAGGTGCGGCGAGTTGGGGAGTTCGTTCCCCGACAGATCGGCATTGAAACCGCGACCGCTGTTGGGCGCGCCGCTGCCGCCTTGCGCGATGTTCTGGCCGATCTTGCTTGGATCGTAATCGGCAAAGGGATCATAGGTAAACCCATAAATCGCCCAAAACGGAATGCCGCCCGGAACGTCAGGATTGAACCCGCCCAGGCGATTGCCGCCTGGGCACATGGCTGGCAACGCAAGTCGTTCGAAGCCGTTGTTGGCCGCCAATATCCGTTCGACCAGCACCCGCGGTGCGACACAGTTCGACGGCGCCTGCAACCAGGGACGCAGCAGCATCCAGTCGTCATTGCCCTGGGTGCGGTTCATGACGTCGATCGACTGTTCGCCATCTTTGAGCCGGGTCCGCAGATAGCCCAGATTGGCATCGACCCGGAAGGCACGCGACGGACGCCATGCGGCCTCCAATTCGAGGCCGTAGCTTGTCGCATTGAAATTTTCGTTGAACGCGATGCGGTCGACGATCTGCGAAATCTGATAGTCCTTGTAATCATAATAAAAGGCGGTTGCGTTGAGCGTGAACCGGCCGCCGTCGAAGCTGTTCTTGGTCCCGATTTCAAAGGCGTTGATATATTCGGGCTTGAAGGTCTGTGGCAGCGGCAGATATTGCACGATCGCCGGGTTGATATCGACGCGCGGCGGGTTGGTGCCCCCACCCTTGTAACCGCGCGATGCCGAGGCGAAGATCAGCGTGTCGTCGGTGAAGCCGAGATCGGGCTTCCAGTCGAGCACGACGCGGCCGGTGAATTTATTCCATTGCTGCCGGATATCAGGGAGGGCCGGATAGCCGCTATTCACCCGTCCGCCCGTCGATGACCCGGGATTGGGGGCGCCGGTGCCGCCACCGAGCAACAGCTGGCTGGGAATCTGCGTCGATACTTTCCGGTCCTGCGTATAGCGGGCACCGACGGTCAGTTTCAGCGCGTCGGTCACGTTCCAATATAGTTCGCCGAAAACCGCTTTGGACTTCGTCCGGATACCGTTCTGGCTGAGAAAATAATTATGCCCCTGATTGTTGAGGCTGCCGATCGGATTGGGATCGACATATATACATTCGGCGCTTTCGTCACCAAGCGGGCAAGATCGCGGAACGGGTACGCCGCCCGGCCCCGTTGTTCCATAAAAATATTGCGCGATCAGCGTGAAGAAGTTGTTGAAAACATAATAATCATCTTTGGATTTGAAATCGAGATAATTGGCGCCGAGGTTGAAGTTAATCGGGCCATCCCAATCCGACTGCAGTCGCAACTCCTGCATCCACTGACGGTTGCGAGACTGGCTGATGTCGACCGACAGGAGCCGGTCCGAACAGCCAAGTTGGGGATCGCAGAATTTTCCGCCGGGCGTGGCACCCGGGAAAACGGCTGGATTGATGGGGTCGCCAAAAAAATCCAAAAGCGGTTGGGTCGAGTCATTGAACCCTGGGTTCGCGACGAAGCGGTTGTAATCCTGCGAGGAATAATAGCGGTCGCGCGCATAAGCGGTTTGCGACACCAACTTCAGCCCGTCGGACGGCTCATATTCCATATTGAGCTGGACCACATCATTCTTGGCGCGAAATACCGGATCATAGCTGGTCGCGATCTCGCGCAAATTTCGCGATTGCTGGACGCCGGCAAAGGGGTCGTCCGGCCTCAGCAAAAGCACCGGCTCGAATGTGTCAGGGTTGAGGCCAAGCGAGATGCCGTTGGGCGCCAGATAATAGGAGAGTGCGTTGCCGTTGGGGGCGCCAAAGGCGGCATCATTGTACAGCGAGCGCCCCTGGCAGCCCTGGCTCATCCGGCCGCGAACGAGCGGGTCAGTCATATCGACATTGCCGACGCGGGCCGGACCGGGGTCGTTCGTGCAAAGCTGTTTGCCCGTTCGTGAGCGATTGTCGTCCTCTTCGAAATGCTGCCAGATCGCGTTGACCTTGAAACGGTCGCTTGGCTCCCACTGCACAGACGCGCGGGTGGACCAGAGCTCGCGGCCGTTGACGCGGCGCTGCGTGAATGTGTTGTAGTCGAAGCCGTCGCGGCTGGTGAGCGCCCCTGCAAGGCGGAAAGCCAGCGTATCGGTGACCGGGACGTTGATCATCGCGTTCGCTCGCATCGATTTGAAATTGCCGACCTCGACCTTTGCCGCGAGCCCGAAATCATTGCCGGGAAGCGCGGGAATCAGATTGACGACCCCGCCCGTAGCGTTGCGACCATACAGCGTCCCCTGCGGACCGCGCAGCACCTCGACCCGCTGCATGTCGAACAGCTCCGATTCGAACAACCGGTTGCGGATCAGCGGTGTATTGTTGAAACTCACCGCAACCGCCGGATCGCTCGATGCCGAAGTCGCCTTGGTCCCGACCCCGCGGATCGAGAAATTATACATGCTGAAATTGCTCTTCGAGAAATTTACATTGGGCACCGCGCGGAGCAGTTCGGAGCCGCTTTCGATCTTGTAATTGTCGAGCGTCTCGGCCGTGAAGGCCGATATCGCGATCGGCACATCCTGGATCGCTTCCTCGCGCTTCTGCGCGGTCACGATGATGATATTGCCGTCCGGTGCTTCGTCGGCCTGCGGCGTGTCCTGAGCGGAGGCGGGCGTCGCGAGCGCGATTCCAAGCGCAAGAAAACTGATCGTGCGCGATATGCACGCGAACCGGGTATCTACCATAATCTCTCCCCTGACATGGTGCCGTATGACCGGCAGGAGTTTTCTCCTGCCACGAAGCTGATCCATGTTCACATCGATGTCAATGTACATTAATGCCAATGTTTATTTGTGGGAGGAGGCGGCCTGTCTCAGCTACTTGGGGCGCCTCGGTCGAAAGCGCCGCAGACGCCCGAGCAGGCCTGGTGCGGCCCGAGCGGATTTGGGGTTCGCACCGAAACACCGCTCGAGGCATCCGGTGCCGCTGATTTTTTCTATCGCAGATTATGGCCTTGGCGCAGGTTTGGATGCGGTGGCCAAGTCGGGCGGACTATTTCGCGCCGGCTGCTTTGGACTCCAGATTTTTCTTCTGAGGATGAATGCGCGGAAATATGGCTACGCCTGCGCGTTTCAGGTTTCCCTGATGATCAACTGCGTTGGTAGCATCACTGACCGCGGCGTGTGTCCGTCCAGCATTTGCATAAGCTTTTCGACCAATATGGCTCCGGCGACGCCGGTCTGCTGCGCGACCGTCGTGATCGCTGGTGCGAAATGGGCGGCTGGCGGGATATCGTTGTAGCCGACGAGCGAATAGTCGCGCGGCGTGATATGGCCCTGTTTGCCGAAAGCATCGATGACGGCCATCGCGGCGGTATCCGAAAAGGTGAAAACGGCGTCAGGCCGCTGCTCGCAATCCTTCAGAAACATGCCGGCGCGTTCGTGAATGGCCGAAAAGGCCATCGAATCGATCGTCAATATGTCGATCCCGATATCCGTCGACCCCGCCGCCGCGGCGCGCAGACCTTCGAAGCGCATCCGGATTTCGGTATGCCGGGCATCGCCGATGAACAGCCAGCGCTTGCGACCGAGCGCGAGAAAGCGCTCGCCTGCCAGCCGGCCGCCCAGGAAATTGTCGCTGCCGACCGCGCAATAGCCGCTGGCATCGTCGACGGCGCCCCACACGGCCATCGGAATCTGCTTGCGCGCGACCTTGCGCAACAGCGCGTCGCGCGTGCCCTGTCCCAGCACGATGAACCCGTCGGCGCCGCGCGAGCGGTGCAGGTCGACGAAGCCGTCGACCGTGTCGAGCCCCGAAGGCGAGAGCAGCAGGTCGAGTTGGCGCACCGACAGCGCTTCCGAAATGCCGGCGAGAAGCTCGAAGATGAAGGGGTCGCCGATCGCGCCGTGCCGGTGCGATCCGAAATCGAGCACGACGGCGATGGCGTTGGCGCGCTCGTGGCGCAGCTTCTGTGCGTTGCGATTGAGCGCATAGCCCTGTTCGCGGGCGACCGCGAGTACGCGTTCGCGGGTTGCGGGGCTGACCAGCGGGCTGCCGCTCAGGACGCGCGACACCGTCGGCTTGGAAACATTGGCAAGGCGGGCGACGTCTTCCATCGTCGGGCGCCCCGTTTGCAATGTTGCAGCTGTTTCATTGTTTTTTACTGCCATGAACCATCCATATGGCAGCTGTGGGCCGCATGCAACCGCCAGTTTTGGCTGCAATGAAACTTGTTGTTGAAATGCATTTCATAAACGGATATTCGATTCGCATGACGGGTAAGCAACCCGCGGTGGGAGGATGATAAATGGCAAATTGTCGCAAATATCTGGTGTCGCTCGGCTGGAGCGTTGCGCCGCTCGCGCTTGCACTCATTCCTTCGCAGGCCTTTGCGCAAAGCGCACCCGGCGCGGAAGATGAAGCGGCGGGAGACGAGATCGTCGTGACCGCGCGGCGCGTTGCGGAAAATCAGCAGGACGTGCCGATGTCGCTCACCGCGATTTCCGGCGACACGCTGCGCGAGCAGAATGTCACGATGGTTTCGGACCTCGCGCGTCTCGTCCCGTCGCTCAACTTTTCGACCGATCTCAACCGCAACAATGTGACCTTTGCGATGCGCGGGCAGCGCGAGACGCGGACCTCGGCCGGCACCGGTGGTGGTCCCGCGGTCGTTGCCTATTTCGCCGAAGCGCCGTCGCGCGCGATCGGCCCGGGGCAATTCTTCGACCTCCAGAATGTCCAGGTGCTCAAGGGGCCGCAGGGGACCTTGTTCGGGCAGAACACGACCGGAGGTGCGATCCTGTTCGAACCGCAGCGGCCGACCAATGATTTCGAAGGCTATGTGATGGGCACGGTCGGCAGCTATGGCCGTCTCGACATCGAGGGCGCGGTCAATGTCCCGATCGTCGAAGACAAGTTGCTGCTCCGCGTCGGCGGGCAGACGCTCAATCGCGAGGGATTCACCAAGGACGTCGTCACCGGCAAGGACTATGACAACCGCCGCGCCTGGTCGACGCGCGCCAGCTTGCTGTTCCGCCCGTCGGACCGGTTCGAAAATTACACCATCGTCCAGTTTTCGGGCTCGAGCGAAAATGGACCGGGGGTTGTCCTGGTCGAAGCCAATGCGAGTCATCCCTTTTTCGGGGCAGCTCTTACCCAGCTGTTGGCGCAGCAGGAGGCGCGTGGGATACGCGATGTTGCATTGAGCTCGATCTCGCGCGACCGCACGCGGCAACTCGGCGTCATCAACCGCACGACGTTCGACGTCTCGGACGCGCTGACGCTCACCAATATCTTCAGCTACACCAATTACCGCACCGACAGCGCGCGCGACGACGACGGCACGATCCTGCCGATCCAGGATTCGAACGGCGCGTGGAAGCCGGGAACGTGGAACAGCGACCTCAATTATCTGACCGAGGAACTGCGCTTCTCGGGGGCGCTCGGCGAGGCGCTGAAATATCAGGTCGGCGGCTATTACGACCGGCTGACGCGCGGCGGCCAGATGACCTATTCGCAGAATCTCCAGACTGTCGCGACCAGTTCGCAGGTCGACGCCGACGCGAAGGCGACGTCGAAGGCGGTGTTCGGGCAACTCGGGCTCGATGTCGGCAAGCTCGTCCCCGCACTCGAAGGCCTCAACCTCACCGCGGGCTATCGCTACACCTGGAATGATTTCGCCTTCGGGCTGACGCTGCTTCAGTATCCCGGCATCCTCCGCCCGCCGCCCGAACCGGTCGTCGGCACGCCGTGCTTCGTGCCGCCGGGCAATGTCTTTCCGAACTGCGAGGTGCGGGGATCGGGCAAGGACAAGGGCGACAGCTTCGTCTTCGGCGCCGACTATCAGGTCACCGACGACGTGATGATCTTCGCCAACTACAAGCGCGGTTACAAGCCCGGCGGCTTCAACCCGATCATCGCCGCCTTCGGCGGCACGTCCGCCAACCCCTTCTACGGCTTCAAGCCCGAAACGGTGAATACCGCCGAAGTGGGGCTCAAGACGAGCTGGTCGATCGGCGATGTGCGCGGACGTTTCAACGTCACGGGCTATAGCAGCAAATATAAGGATATCCACGCGACGGTGCCGGCGATCGTCCCGCCCTTCACCGCGACCGCGATTCAGAATGCCGCGAGCGCGACGATCAACGGGATCGAGGCCGATGCCAATATCAGCATCCGGCGCTGGTTTTCGATCGACGCGGGTTACAGCTACACCGACGCGAAATATGACAAATATCTCGTCGCCAGCCTCGACCCGGCGATCCCGCCGACCGATCTGTCGGACCTGCCGTTCGTCTTTACGCCGAAGCATCAGTTCAACATCGGCGCGAGTCTGACCTTGCCGTTTCCGGAAAACGTCGGCGACGTCATCCTGCGCGGCACCTATAGCTGGCAGGACCGCATCTATGCCGGCGACACCGACCCGACGCAGCCCAGTTCCTTCATCAACTCCTACGGGATTTTGGGGGCGCGGCTCGATTGGGAGAATGTCCTCGACACCAAAAATGTCGACCTGTCGATTTTCGCCACGAACCTGACCAACAAGACATACCGGATCGCCGTCATCCAGCAGTATAACGCCAGCGGTTACACGACGGCGCTCTACGGCGAACCGCGGATGTTCGGCGCGTCGCTCCGCGTTCGTTACTGACATTACGGGAGAGGACATATGAACAGGACTCTATTTCTGTCGGTCGCTGCGGTTTGTGCTGCGCTCGCCCCCGCGGTGGCCTTCGCCGCCGAGGCACCGGCCGTCGGTGCGCGCACCGCAATGGTCGAAAATCCCTGTCCGCCGCCCAAACCCGTCGACGCGGCGACGATCGCCTTTGTCCAGACGCTGGTCGAACCCGGCGCGAAATTCACACCGCCGCCGCCCTTGCCGAAGGCGGAGAACCCGATGCAGGACTGGGCCAATCTCTGTCGTTACCGCGCCGACAATGCCGCGGTGACGGCGCGCCCCGATGTCGTGTTCATGGGCGATTCGCTCACCGAATTGTGGGGGTTCGCCGATCCCGCCTTCTTCGGCAATGGCCGCATCAATCGCGGCATCAGCGGCCAGACCAGCGCGCAGATGTTGCTGCGCTTCCAGGCCGATGTGGTCGGGCTGAAACCGCGGGTCGTGCACCTGTTGACCGGCGGTAACGACATCGCGGGCAATGCAGGGCTGACCAGCGAGCAGGTCCTGAAGGACAATGTCATCGCGATGGTGACGCTGGCGCGCGCCAACGACATCAAGGTGGTGCTGGGCTCGATCACCCCGATCGCGCGCGTCTGGTGGGCGCCCGATCTGCGCCCCGGCGATCAGGTGAAGCAGTTCAATGCCTGGCTGCGCGACTATGCCCGCGCCAACGGCCTGGGTTTTGTCGACTATCACGCCGCGCTGGCCGACAGCGCGGGCGAGATGCCCGCCGCCTATGCCAATGATGCGGCGCATCCCAATCGCAAGGGCTATGCGCTGATGGAACCTGCCGCGACGCGCGCGCTCGATGCCGCGCTCGGCAAATAGGGCAGGGATGGTGAGGGGATATGGCATGAACCGGATTTTTGCGCTTCTGCTGCTTGCGGCCGGAATGGCTCCCGCTGCGTCGGCGCAGGAGGTCAAGGCGCCGTGGCCGGACTTCCTCTCGGCCGAAGCAAAGGCGGGTCTTTCCGCCGACGCGGCGCGCCAACCCGAACCCGCCACGATGGAAGGGCGCCGCGAGCGATCCGACGCGATCCAGCGCGAGGTCGGCCTGCCGCGCCTCGCGCGCCATGGCGTCACGATGAAGGACGATGTGATCGCCGGAATCCCTGTGCGGATATTCACGCCAAAGAATGTCGCTGCGAGGGGACCGGTTCTGCTCAACCTTCACGGCGGCGGGTTCATGGTCGATTCGGGCTCGATCACCGAAAATGTCGATGTCGCCGCGCTGACCGGATACCGCGTCGTCGCCGTGCGCTATCGCCTCGCGCCCGAACATCCTTTTCCCGCCGCCAGCGACGATGCGCTCGCCGTCTATCGCGCGCTGCTGAAGGATCATGATCCGCGCCGGATCGGGCTTTACGGGACGTCGGCGGGGGCGATCCTCTCGGCCGAGCTGGTCGCGCGGCTGCGCGCCGAAAAGCTGCCGCAGCCCGCCGCGCTCGGATTCTTCTCGGGCGCCGCCGACCTGTCGCGGCTCGGCGATTCGCTTTCGCTGTTCGCCGATCGGGCGGCGGTGGCGGGGCTCCTGCAGTTTTATTCGGGCGGGCGAAAGCTCGACGACCCGCTGCTGTCGCCGAAGCGCGGTGATCTTGCGGGCTGGCCAGCAACATTGTGCATCGCGAGCAGCCGCGATTTCCTGATGAGCGATACCGCCGAATTCTGCCGCGTGCTCGATGAGGCCGGTGTTCCGGCACAGCTCACGCTGTTCGACGGGCTGCCGCATGCCTTCTGGGCTTATATCGACGCGCCCGAAAGCGACGCGGCGTTCAAGACCATGGCGCGCTTTTTCACCGCGCGCCTCGGAGGGAAGCCGTGAAGCGGCTGCTCCTCCTCGCCGCGCTGGTGGCGGCATCGCCCGCCGCGGCGCAGACGGCGGTGCCCGCCTTCACCCTGCCGGCATCGAACCAGCTCAGCAAGGAAGCGAAGCAGGTGCTTGAGCGGATGAAGGCGGCGACGGCGCCCGCCGATATCGCCACCGACATCGCAAAGCAGCGCGCCTTTTACGGCCGGTATAACGACGAGCGGCTCGCCGAGATGCGCAAGCATTTCCGGACCCGCGAGCGACGCGAGACGATGAACAGCGTCACGGTCGACATCGTCGAACCCGAAGGCGGCATCGCGGCTGGAAACAAGCAGCGCGTGTTGATCAACGTCCATGGTGGCGGTTTCATGTGGGGATCGGGCAGCGGCGCGCTTGTCGAGGCGATCCCGGTCGCCGCGACGATGGGCGTAAAAGTGGTGACGGTCGATTACAGGCTGGCGCCTGAACATCCTTATCCGGCGGCGTCGGAGGATGTGACCGCGGTCTACCGGCAGCTGCTGACGCAATATCGCCCCGAGAATATCGGCATCTACGGCTGTTCGGCGGGCGGCATCGCGACGGCGCAGGCGACCGCGTGGATCCGCCGGCAAGGCCTGCCGCGCCCCGGCGCGATCGGCACCTTTTGCGGCACCGGCGCGCCGATGTCGGGCGACAGCCCCTTCGTCGCCGGGCCGACCAACGGCGAGGCACCTTTTCCCGCGCCCGCGCTGCCCGATACGCTGCCGATCCCCTATATGACGGGCGTCGCGGCGAGCGATGCGCTCGCCTATCCGCTGGTGTCGGAGGCCGAGATCAAGGCGATGCCGCCGACGTTGTTGCTCGCCGGCGGCCGCGATTTTGCAGTCAGCGCGCTGACTTTGGCGCACCGCCGGCTCGCCGCCGCCGGGGTCGCCAGCGAGCTTCATCTGTTCGACGGACTGCCGCACGCCTTTTTCGTGTGGCCCGATATGCCCGAATCGACCGAAGCCTATCGCCTGATGGCCGCCTTTTTCGACCGGCATCTGGGGCGGCACGTGCGCTGATGCGGACACGGACCATCGTCACGCTGGCGCTGACCTATGCGCTGCTCGGCCTGCTGATGAACAGCGTCGGGATCGTCATCCTCCAGTCGATCGCCCATTTCGGGGCGACGAAACTGATGGGGTCGACGCTCGAGGCCTGCAAGGATTTGTCGGTGGTCGTCGCCTCATTCCTGCTCGTCGCGGCGGTTCCTGCTTTCGGATATCGCCGTTCGCTGATGGTGGTTCTGGCGCTGATGGCGATGGCCTGCCTGCTCGCCTCCTTTGCAACGGGTTTTACGGCAATGCAGGCGCTGTTCATCGCGACTGGCCTGTCGTTCGGTATCACCAAGATCGCGACCTATTCGACGATCGGGCTCGTCGCGCGCGATCCGGCCGATCATGCGAGCATTACCGGTCTGGTCGAAGGCGTGTTCATGGGCGGCGTGCTGGCCGGCGCATGGATTTTCGGCTGGTTCATCGACGCGGGCGACTGGCTGCGCGTTTATTGGCTGCTCGCTGCGCTTTGCGCGCTGACGGCGATCGCCTGGCTCGGCATCCGGCTCGACGAGCGCGCGACCGCTACCGATGGCGGGAGTGTCCTCGTTATGGCGGGCTGGCGCGAGATGATGGCGCTGGCATCGCTGCCCGCGACGGTCGCGGTGCTGGTAACGCTGTTCTTTTATGTCCTGATCGAGCAGGGGACGGGCACCTGGCTTCCGACCTTCAACCGCGAGATATTGCATCTGCCCGCGGCGATGAGCGTGCAGATGTCGAGCATCTTCGTCGCCGCGCTGGCGGCGGGACGGCTATTGTCGGGGATCGTGCTGCGGCGTGTAGCGTGGCTGCCGGTGCTGCTTGGCTGTCTTGGCGCGCTCGCGCTGCTCGTGGTGGCGGCGTTGCCGCTGGCTGAGGGCCTGACGCCGCATGCGGACATCGGCTGGGCCGACGCGCCGCTCGCGGCCTATCTCTTCCCGCTGGTCGGGCTCTTCCTTGCCCCGATTTATCCGACCGTCTGCTCGGTGGTGCTGAGCGCGCTCCCGACGCAGCGCCATCCGGCGATGATCGGATTGATCGTCATCTTCTCCGCGCTCGGGGGCACGATCGGTTCTTTCCTCGTCGGTCTGTTGTTCCAGACACTGCCCGGTACGACCGCCTTCTATTTCCTGCTGGGGCCGATCGCGCTCGTCGCGCTCGCGCTGCCGCTCGTGCGGCGCCGGATCGAAAGCGCTCGCGCATGACCGCGGTCGACACCCCTGCCGGCCTGTTCGGACCGCTGTTCGCCGCGGTGCAGGAGTGCGGCCTGTTTCCCGATTCCAAAACATTCGCCGACGCGCGTCCGCGCCGGGAGCCCGCGGCGATCCTCTCCGACTGGCAGGCGCGTCGTCCGGCGGAGGGCGATGCCTTGCGCGAGTTCGTCTTCGACAATTTCGATATCCCGCAAAGCGAACCGACTGAAGCACCCGATCGCCTGCCGCTCGTAGAGCATATTCGCGCTTTGTGGCCGCGGCTGATCCGCACGTCGAACATGATCGGTGCGGGTTCGTCCGAATTGTCGCTGCCGCACAGCTATGTCGTGCCCGGGGGGCGCTTTCGCGAGCTTTATTATTGGGATAGCTATTTCACGATGCTGGGGCTCGCCCGCTCGGGGCGGCAGGATCTCGTCGAGAATATGATCGCGAATTTTGGCAGTCTTCTCGACAGCATCGGCCACATCCCGAACGGCACGCGCAGCTATTACGCCAGCCGTTCGCAGCCGCCCTTTTTTTACCTGATGGTCGAATTGTCCCGCGATACCAGCGAGGATCACCTCCGCCGCCAGCTTGGCTGGATGATCAAGGAACATGCATTCTGGATGGCCGGAGAGCATGTTGTGCCAGCCGGAGGTGCAGCGCGGCGTGTTGTCCGGCTCGCCGACGGCAGCTTGCTCAACCGCTATTGGGACGACCTCGACCGGCCGCGCGACGAGAGTTGGCGTGAGGATGTTGCGCTAGCCGGACGGGTGCCAGCGCGCGATGCGCGCGCGCTTTGGCGCGATATCCGCGCAGCGGCAGAGAGCGGATGGGATTTCAGCTCGCGCTGGCTCGCCGACGGGCGGAACCTTGAAACGATCCGCACGACGCAGCTGGTTCCCGTTGACCTCAATGCGCTGATGTTCGGGCTCGAACAAGCCATCGCGGCGAAAGCGGTAGAATTGGGTGAAAGCGATGTCGCCGCCGATTTCGCCGAACGCGCAGCTGCGCGTGCCCGGGCGATCTCCGATCATCTGTGGCACGAGGAGTGTGGTTATTATGCCGACTTCGACTTTAACGGCGGGTACTCGTCGGACCGTCTGACTGCGGCATCGGCATTCCCGCTTTTTGCCGGACTCGCCACCGCGCCGCGCGCCGCCCAAACTGCCACGGCGCTGCAACAGTTGCTGCGCCCCGGCGGGCTGATGACGACGCTCGACGACAGCGGGCAACAATGGGACGCACCCAATGGCTGGGCGCCCCTGCAGTGGATCGCGATCATCGGACTGCGACGCTATGGCGAGACGCAATTTGCGGACACGATCGCCGCTCATTGGATGTCGATGGTCGAAAGCCATTATGCCGCGACCGGCCAGCTCTTCGAAAAATATGACGTCACGACCTGCTCGGCCGGGTCGGGGGGCGAATATGCCACCGAAATAGGATTCGGCTGGACCAATGGTGTGACGCTAGAGTTGTTGGCGGCGAGGGACGACGAAGCGATGAAACAGAAAGGCGAGAGCTCGTGACCGCCGCGGAATTCGTTTCGCGGTGCAACAGATGCGCTCGCTTCCGGCATTATTACGTCCCGAGCGACCGGTAAGGAGAGGCAATACAGCATCTCCGAGGGCCAATTCGCGACCGGTCACTTGGCTCTGGACTGTCCGGCAGAGGTCCGCGGCACCGACTGTTGCCTCAACCAGCGGGGGTGAGGCTTGGCGCGCGCGCCTGTCTGCGGCCCATGGCCGGATCGGCTACTCTGTCCGGTCTCAGGCCGCTGTAACGGCGCTGCGTGCAGCCTTGATTTGCGGGTGATGGGTATCGGCCCAGACAACGAGCGCCTGCATCGGTTCCATAAAGGAACGACCAAGATCAGTCAGCGCATACTCCACCCGGGGCGGCACTTCGGGATAAAGGGTACGCGTGATGAACCCATCTTCCTCCAGCCGCTTCAGAGTCTTCGACAGCATCTGTCGCGAGATATCGCCTATGGCGCGCAGAAGCTCGTTGAAACGCATCACCTTTTCGCCAAGCATGTCGAGCACGAGAAAGCTCCACTGGTCTCCGACCCGGTCGAGGACGCCCCGAATCGGACAGACTTCTTTTAGATTCCTTGCGTCCATCAACAAAACACCTGCCGCGCCACTTCCAAGGTCACTCCAAAGTGACTCCTTGTGACAATCATTTGACGATCATATCTGGGCATAGGTCCAGATTGTGGACCTGATATAGAATGAAGACCAAGGAGTTTCAAATGGCCAATATTGCTTTGATCGGCGCGTCGGGACGCGGAGGATCGCGGATATTGAAAGAGCTTTCCGATCGCGGACACCAGGTCACCGCTATCGCTCGCAACCCGGACCGGATTTCCGCACTGCCCGGTGTCAAGGCGGTCAGGGGCGACGTATTCGACGAGGCCGGCCTTACCGGCCTGCTGCGGGGACACGACGCTGTGGTCAGCGCTGTGCACTTTACCGCAAGCGACGCGAAGACGCTGATCGGCGCCGTGCGCGCATCGGGCGTGCGACGCTATGTCGTCATGGGCGGTGCGGGAAGCCTGCTCGCCGGTGGTAAACCACTGATCGATTCGCCGGATTTCCCCGAAGCATACAAGGCCGAAGCATCCAAGGGTGCGGAGTTCCTCGAACGGCTCAAACGCACGGACGATCTCGACTGGAGCTTTGTGTCGCCGTCCGCGGAAATTTTCGAAGGCGAGCGCACGGGCATTTTCCGTCTTGGCAAGGACGAGCTTCTCGTGGGTCCGGACGGTAGCCGCATTTCGTTCGAGGATTTCGCGGTGGCGCTCGTCGACGAGATCGAAAAGTCCGGGCACATTCGCCGGCGTTTCACCGTCGGCTATTGAAGGGGCGCGATCACGAGACCTGTAAGCTCCGTCGCGCCAATAGCCAGAACAGCCTTGGTCCGCCGGTCGTGTCGCTTCATTTGAGCTTCGCGCCCGGAAGCAGCCGGTCCGCAAGCGGCCGGATACGGCTATTCTTCGGGCGCCGGGCAACTCTCGCTTTGTCATCAATCTGATATGTTTACTTCATGCCATCGAAATGGTCGCGTCATGCCGCTGACGCACCGCGTTCCTATCCGCCACCCCGATAACAACACCTTATTGGGGAATCACCAAAATGAAGCCGTCTCTCCCGAATTTCCGGGCCGCTTTGCTGTGCACGGCTGTTCTGTTCGCCACGCCGTCGATGGCGCAGTCCGAACCGCTGCCCGAAACCGAGGCGGGAGAGGAGGGCGATGCCATTATCGTGACCGGACAGCGCCGCGCGCAATATGAGGCGACGGCCGAAAAGCGCGAAGCCTTTGTCGTGATGGACGCGATCTCGTCGGACGATATCGGCAAGCTGCCCGATCATAATACCGCTGCCGCGCTGCGCCGCATTCCTGGTCTGTCGGTGCAGGAAGACCAAGGCGAACCGCGTTTCCCTGTGCTGCGCGGGCTGCAGTCGACCTACAACCGCACCACCGTAGACGGGGCGATGGTGTCGGGCGTCGATTCGGGCGGCCGCACGGTGCCGCTCGATATCATTCCATCGGTGATGGCGGGGCGGATCGAGGTCATCAAGACGGTGATGCCGGAGAATGATGCGAACGCGATCGGCGGCATCATCAACATCGCAACGCGCAGCGCGTTCGATGCCCGGCGGCCTTTCTTCAACGGCGTGGCCTCCTATGGCATCTACGAACAGAATGGCGACGTCCGGAACAGCAAGCCGTCTTATCGTGTCGCTTTCGCGGCGGGCACGACATTCGGCGCCAATCACGAATGGGGGATCGTCATCGGTGCGAGCCAGGAACAGCTCGACTACGATATTCCGCAGATCGAGGTCGCGAGCCCGTCGGTTCGCGAATATACCGCCGCCGGTGCGCCGGTGAATTCGGGCGCCGCGAACGGCAATGGCATCCAGGTGCCGACGCAGCACCGCCTTTTCTGGTACAATAACACCAAGCAGCGCACGGGCGGCAATATGAAGCTCGAATGGCGTCCGTCGGATCGCTTCCGCTGGGAGTTGTCGGGCGTTGTTGCGCGCACCGAGGATGATGAAGAACGCATCGAATACCGGATCGAGCAGATCGGCAATGTGACGAACCAGACGCCGACGAGTGGCACATTCGGCCGCGGCCGCATCATCGTCCAGCTCAATCAGCCGATCACCAAGCGCCTCGTCGCGCTCGGCCGGACGGCGTTTGCGTGGGATGCGAACGAGCAGCTGAAACTCGACGGCGACGCCGTCTTCTCGCTCGGTCGGCTCCGCGTACCGAACAGCAGCATCGAATTCCGCACCCGCGATGCCGATGCGACGCGCTATGCATTCGACTATGACACGTCGGATTTCTATCCGGTCTTCACGCCGAAAAATGCAGCCGCGGCAGTCGATCCGCGCAATTTCTATCTGCAGCAGCAGCGCGACGATCTGCAGAAGTCACTGGAAAAGAGCGGCCAGTTCCGCCTCAACCTGACGTGGGGCGATGACAGCGAAGATGGCGGGGTCAAGATCAAGGGCGGCGGCGTGCTTCGATTGACGGACCGTGAAAACAGCAATCCGCGAACGGATTATCGTGCCGCGACGGGGTTCAACTATACGCTCGACAATGTCGTCACGGAGGGCCCGACCAAACCGATCCGCGGGCAGTTCACGATCCCCATCCGCATCGACGCCGATGCGTTTCCGGCCTTCTATGAAACGAACAAGGCCCGCTTCACGTCGACCGTGGCATCCATCGCGGGCGACTATAAGGTCAGCGAAGATGTTTATGCCGGCTATCTTCAGGGCAGCACGCGGATCGGCAATGTCACGTTGCTCGGCGGGCTGCGTTACGAACGCACCGACGTCTCCTCCAACGCCTATCGTGCGGTCGGCGGGACGCTGACGCAGATCACGACCGATGGCAGCTATGACAATTGGCTGCCGAGCGCGCATATTCGCTGGGACGTTGCCGATCGTTTCGTCATTCGCGGCGCCTATACCAACACGATCGGCCGCCCCGATTACGCATCGATCACCGCCACCGAGACGCTGAGCTTCGACGGCAGCCAGCCGACGCTGGCGCGGGGCAATCCCGGGCTGAAGCCGCGTGAAAGCCGCGGTTTCGATCTCTCGTTCGAATTTTATCCCAAGGACGGCGTCATTTCGGCGGCGCTGTTCCACAAGAAGATCAAGAATGAGATTTTCACGCTGTCGAGCGTCGAGGCGATCGACGTCGGCCGCGGCGTCGAAGATGTTCTGATATCCGAACCGCGCAACGCCGAAACCGCGACGATCAAGGGTCTCGAACTCAACCTGCAACAGGCGCTGACGTTTTTGCCGGCGCCGTTCGACGGTTTGGGCGTCAGTGCGAACGCCACTTTCCTCGACACGAAATTCACCTTCCTGACCAGCGTCGGACCGCGCGTGACCGGGCTGTTCCTTCAGCCCGACACCGTGTGGAACGCATCGGTCTATTATCAGAAGGGAAAGTTCGAAGGCCGGGTATCCTATAATTATATCGGCGGTTTCCTCGAAACGATCAACGACACGATTCCCAACGCCGACCAATATTGGAAGAGCCGCGGCACGCTCGACGCCAACATCAGCTATCGCATCACACCGAACCTGACGATCTATGCCGAAGGGCAAAATCTGACCGACCAAGGGCGCCGCGAACTGGTCGGGCCGGGGCAGGCTTTTCTTCAGGAATCGGCCGAATATGGCCGGACCTTCTGGTTCGGCCTGGCGGTGAATTTCTGATGTCGGCCTTGCTGTTTTTCCTCGCGGCGGCGGCGACCGCGCCGTCGCCCGCTGTTCCGCAGGGCCAGCCCGCCGAGACGATCCGCCGCATCCCCGCTGCCGAAGCGCGGCAGGGCGTGGCGATCGGGCCGAACGACGTTTACGCCGTCGCGAACTGGACGATCGCGCGTTACGACCGCAAGACGGGCGAGCGCCGCGCGATATGGGATGGCGAACCGGCGCGCTATCCGCACATCAACAGTTGCGCGCTGATCAAGGTTGAGCTGGTGTGTGCGGCCTCCAACTTTCCGGCCGTGCCGCAGGCAAGCTCGGTCGAATTCTTCGATCCCGTGACGCTCGCGCACAAGCGGACGGTGTCGCTGGGCCTCGGGACCGGGTCGCTGACATGGGTCGATTGGCAGGGCGGCCACTGGTGGGCCATGTTTGCCAATTACGACAACAAGGGCGGCGAAGCGCCGCGCGATCATAGGCATACGACGCTGATCAAGTTCGACACAGAATGGCGGCGCACGGAAAGCTGGGCGCTGCCCGGGACGATATTGGATCGCATCGCCCCGATGAGCATTTCGGGCGGGGGCTTCCGGTCAGACGGGAGCTTATGGCTGTCCGGACATGATCTTCCCGAACTCTATGTCGTTCGCCTTCCCAAAGGAGGGGCCACGCTCGATCATGTCGCGACGGTCGCGATGGAAGCCGAGGGGCAGGCGATCGATTGGGACGAGAGCCGGCCGGGCATCCTCTGGGGCATCAGTCGCAAAGAGCGGTCGATGTTAGAGATGCGGGTGCCGGCGTTGAAACAATAGCGCGATCGCTGTGGCCGCCTGACCGCGATGCCAATGTCTGCTTTCAACGTTTTGCGGCTGGGATGTGCATACGGCGGAAAGGGTTCGAATTGGTGGTAAGCTGCCGTTCCTGGCATTCATTCCTTCATGGCAATTCGGCACTGACAAAGAGGTCGCGCATCTGGCTCCGCATTGCTTTGGCAGCGCCGTAATCTTCCTCGATTGTGGCGAGTTTCGCGCAGGATTCAATCGGACCATGGCGTGCGACCGCCGCGTCGCAGTCTTTTATCCAGCTAGCCCCGCGCGCGGTTTCGCGCTGGTAGAGAGCTCGCGCCTCGTCGCAGACGGTCTTGGCGTTGTCGGTACAGGCCATGGCCAGTGACAGATAAGCGGCATATTTTACGCCACCGTCGGTCGAGAAGGTTCTGTCTTGCGTTTCAAAAATCGACCGGGCGAGAAAATGACAGCCTTCCGGGTCGATCAGCAGATCTTCATTTTGCAGGAAGCAGGCTTTGGCCAGGAAGCCCCGAGCAACGTCGCGATCTCGCTCCGCCCCCACGCCGGTCAGATACATCCACCCAAGATATTTGCAGGCGTAAGGGCCTTGGCCTGAGTCCTCGCCGCTACACACGCGAATGAACCGTTCTTTTGCGCGGGCGTAATTGCGCAGCTGCTGTTTTTGCAAATACAGCTTTCCGGCCTCGTAACAGCCTGCGGTGATCAGCCGCGCGTCGCATGACATGTCATAATGCTCCAGCGCGCCGCGCAGGTCTCCGCCGCGCTCGGCCCCGACGCCGCGCCCCCAGCATGTGTCCACATTATTATCAGCCTGGCACGCAGCCGACTGCTTGGCTGGCAAAGGATAATCAATGTCATAATTGGGGAATGTCTCGCCGTCGGAGGAGCGATCTCTGCCGAGCTCGCGCATATTCGCGAGCAGCCGATCATGGACGCGTCGGATCGTATCCGGTCTGCAGTTCAATCGGGCAAGTTCCTTGCCGGCGCGGCTGACGGTCAGGGTTCCGAACGGGATATATGCCGACGGGTCTGGCTTCACGCCATCGCGAAATCCCGCCGCGATGCGATAGGTCGTGTCGCCATTCGCAAATGTGATGATCTCGTCGATCGTGGCCCCCGGGCCGTCTTTCCTTCGATAGTCGACATGCATCAGCGGGCCAGTCAGGGTGAGCTCTGGTTTTTCTCCTGATCGCCCGTAGCGATAGATGGCTTCGCTGCCGACGATAGATACCGACGCCTGTCGCTGTTGGCCATCGATCTGGCACGTCAGCACATTTTGCTCGGCAGCGCGGTCTTTTGCTATCGCCGCGCCGGCGCCCGGGCTGGCCAGAATTACGCCGAGGATCGCCTTGTACATCCAGCGTTCGAAGAGTCTCATGTCAGATCCTTTCCTACCCCGATTGCCGCCGGTCCCGGCATCGGGCAAAGAATGATTGCTTTGGGGTGGAAAGCAGCCATCCGAGGTTATACGTTCTGGACCGTCCTTGAGGGCGTATGATTTGGGACCCGTACGAATTTGGGCCACTTTGCGCACATACCGGGGTTTCGCGATATTGATACTTGCCTTGTTTGTCGCCGCCGCAGGCGATCGGCGCTATGCCGGTGACCATGCTTCAGGAACGGAGCGAAAGAAGCGTTCGACGACATTCCCGCAGAACCAACGTCCGCAATCGGAAACTAGGTGTCAAAAGCTATCAGCCCTCTGTCGGCCAGGGCGCAATGGGGCCGGTAACCACCTGAAAACCAAAAGACCGTCGATCTTTCCGCTTTCGGCTGATAGAAAAGCGTCGCGAAAGGTATTGGGTGTTTGATCTTCTCGCCTTTTTGGCGATCATCATATTGGGCGTCCTGCTTGCGGACACGCGGAGCCGGCTCAAGCGGGCCGAGACGACGCTTGCGGAAGCTGCCAGACGGATCGGGGCCTTGCAGCGCCACACGGGCGTGCAAGTTGCCGAGAGCGAACCGCCGGCCTCCGATACCGCGCAGCCAGTCCCAGCGCCGGCGATGCCGGAAAGGATCGAGCTTGCCGATCCGCCGATTCGCGCCGCGGCCGAGGCGGCTGTGCCGTTGCCCGTGACGGTCCAGAAGGACGCCCAACCCGCGAATCGCTCCCAAGTGGAGGCTGTCGCGCAGTCGCCTGCATCAAACCCCGGCGCGCCCGCGGCGACAGCAGCGCCGGCGGTCCCGATTAACCTGTCGGCGCGCTTCGAAAATCTGTTCGGCAAGACGCTGCCGATCTGGGCGGGGGGCATCACACTTGCCATCGCCGGCGTGCTCATCGTCCGCTACGCGATCGATCTCGGCTTTTTCGCGCGCGTCTTCACCCCCGGCGTGCAGGTGGTTGCAGGCCTTATCTTCGGTCTCGGGCTCATCGGCGCCGCCGAATATGCGTGGCGCAACGAAAGCCGGCTGCGCGATGTCCGCGTTCCGCAGGCACTATCGGGTGCCGGCATCGCGACGCTCTATGCGGCGATCATGGTCGCGGCCAATGTCTACGGGCTGATCGGGCCGCTTTTTGCGTTCGTGGCGCTGGCGCTGGTGACTGCGTCGGCGCTTGCCCTGTCGCTCCGCTTCGGGCCGCCGAGCGCGCTGCTCGGGCTTGCGGGCGGGCTCGCCGCGCCCGCGCTGGTCGGAGCGCTTGAACCCAACGTGCCCTTGCTCGCTATCTATCTCGCGCTGACCATCGCGGCGATGACCGGCGTTGCGCGGATGCGCCGCTGGCCTTGGCTTGCACTCGCCGCACTCGCCGGCGGGGCCGGGTGGAGCCTGTGGATGATCTTCATCGGCGGCGCGCTCGATGCCGTCGGTTCACTGTCGATCGGCGCCTATGTGTTGCTGCTGGGCGTCGCCATCCCGCTGTTCGCCTATGAAGGTCCGCGGGCCACTTTGCTCCGCTCGGCAGCAGCGATCATCGGGGCGCTGCAACTAGCGCTGCTGGTCGCGCATGCTGGCTTCACACCGCTTCACTGGGGGTTGTTCGCGCTGCTTGCGGCGGCGGGCCAGTGGCTCGCCTGGCGCGAGCGTAGCCTTGCCATCGTTCCGACGACCAGCCTCGCGCTTTCGATCCTGCTTATGGCGCTGTGGCCCGATCCGGCGCCGTTCTGGCTCGGGTTGATCGGTCTTTCGCTGTTGGCGATCCATGCGGTTCCGCTGCTCGCGCGGCTATGGAGTGTGCCGCCCCATCTGCGCCGCACGCTCGAGCTTTGCCTGCTTGCGCTTGTGCTGGTGCCACTCGTCAAATGGCACATATGGGACATGACCGACGGCGGGCTGGCGACTGTCGCGCTCGGCGGCACGTTGCTTCCGGCGACCGGAATCGCGCGCGGGTGGCGCGCCGAAGGTCGCGCGTCCGACAGCCGTTTTTCCTGGCTCACCGGGACGGCAGCGGCGCTGCTGGCGCTCGCGCTTGGTCTGATCCTGCCCCTCTGGCTCGTGCCGGTCGCGATCGCAGCTGTGGCCGCCGGACTGCTGTTTTTTGGCAAGTCCGCTGCCGATCGCCGTATCGAATGGGTGGGGGCAGGTTTCTTCGGCGTCGCGCTGGTCGCGCTGGTTACGACGCCGCGCGCGCTGGGCGAACTGCCGCGTCTTGCGGAGGGCGCAGCGAGCGCCAACGGGGAGGCCGTGCTGCGCTGGGCGGCGCTCGCGCTCGTCGCGCTTGTCTTCGCGCTCCGCGCCGACCGGCCGATTGTGCGCCGGTTCGGACAGGCGCTGGCGGCTGCGCTTGCTTATGGCGCCACGGCGCAGGTGCTTCCGGGGACGGTTCTGGTCCTCGTTCCGGCGTTTGGCGTCGCGGCCTTGCTGTTCGCAGGCCAGCGCATTGCCTTCGCCCGGATCGATGCAGGAGCGACAACCTTCGCCGCGATCAGTCTCGCGTGGGCGACGCTTCCGGTCGTGATCTGGTCGGGCAAGGCGCTGCTGTCGCTCGGCAGCATGCCGATGCTGGTCGACGGCGAGGCGCTGCGCGCAGCCGAACTGGTCCGCCGTCTGGGTCTTCCCGTGCTTCTCTTTGGCGTGCCTTTCTGGCTCGTCCGTAACAAGTTGCCGCGATGGCTGCTGTTTGCCGGGCTGGGCATCGCCGGCGCGATCGGCATGATCGCGGTCCACGCCCTTTACCGGCTGGGCTTTGCGGCGGTCGTCGGGAGCGATTTTGTCGCAACCGGAATATGCCAGCGCCTCGTCTGGGAAGGCCTGCTGATCGGTTCCGGCTGGCTGCTCTGGCGCCGCGGTCTTCGCCCCGGCGCGCAGGCGCTTGCCATCGCCGGGACAGCGCATGCGGTCTTCTATGGCCTGCTTCTTCACAATCCGCTGTGGGCGGAGCAAGCCGTTGGCAGCTGGCCGCTCGTCAATCTGCTCGTGCCGCTGTTCCTGTTGCCGTGGTTCGGGATGCAGTTGATCGAGAGACTGTTCGCGCCCGCGCCCGCATGGCTCGATCTCGCCATCCAGCTCTTCACCATGTTGCTCGTCGCGGTGTTCGCCTGGGCGACATTGCGCCAGCTCTTTCATGGCAGTCTACTCGTCGAGGCGGGGGTCGCGCCGGCTGAGAATATCCTGCGCTCGCTGCTCATTCTCCTGCTCGCGATCGGTTTCCTGCTGTGGGGCATTCGCACGCGCCGGCGCGACTGGCGCATTACCTCGCTGGTGCTGATGCTGGCGGCGGCAGCCAAGGTGTTCCTGTTCGACGCCTCCGGACTTGAGGGCCTGCTCCGCATCGGATCCTTCGTCGCGCTCGGTTTCAGCCTGATAGGGATCGGCTGGCTCTACAGCCGGCAGCTTGCGCCATCGACTGCCGGACCCGAGCCGGATCCCGGTGCGGTCAGCCCGGCACCAGCAGCGTCTCGCTGAGTTCCTCGATATCGTGGGCGAGCTGGTCGACCATTGCGGGGTCGGCATCCCATGCGAACATGAAGCGGGCGCTGCCGCCGATGAAGGTATAGAAGCGCCAGCCGCGTGAACGCAGGCCGTCGAGCAGGGATTCGGGCGCCGTCAGAAACACCGCGTTCGCCTCGACAGGGAAGGCGAGTTCGACGCCGGGCAGCGCCGCGATGCGCGACGCGAGCCGGGTCGCGCAATCATTGGCATGGCGGGCATTGCGAAGCCACGCCCCGCTTTCGAGCAGGCCGATCCACGGCGCCGCGAGGAAGCGCATTTTCGACGCGAGCTGGCCAGCCTGTTTGCACCGGTAATCGAAATCGGTGGCGAGCGCGGTATCGAAAAAGACGATGGCTTCGCCAACAGCCATGCCGTTCTTCGTGCCGCCGAAGCAGAGCAGGTCGACGCCCGCACGCCAGGTGATGTCGGCGGGCGCGCAGCCAAGCGTTGCGCAAGCATGGGCAAAACGCGCGCCGTCCATGTGAAGCTTGAGGCCGAGTTCGCGGCACGTCGCCGAAATCGCCCCGATTTCGGCGGGTGAATAGACCTGTCCGGTTTCGGTCGGCTGGGTGATCGTCACGACGCGCGATTTGGGGAAGTGGATGTCCGACCGGCTGAGCGCGAGCGCGCGGATCGCCTCGGGCGTCAGCTTTCCGTCCTCGGTCTGCGCAACGAGCAGCTTCGATCCGTTCGAGAAGAATTCGGGGGCGCCGCATTCGTCGGTCTCGACATGCGCCGACGAGGAGCAGATGACGCTGTGATAGGATTGGCACAAGGTCGCCAGCGCGAGCGAGTTTGCGGCGGTGCCGTTGAAGGCGAAGAAGATTTCGCAGTCGGTTTCGAACAAGGCCCGAAAGGCGTCGGCCGCGCGCTGCGTCCACGCATCGTCGCCATATGCCGGCGCCGACTGGCGGTTGGCGGCGTCCATCGCATCCCAGGCTTCGGGACAGATGCCGGCATAATTGTCGCTGGCGAATTGCTGGGGCTTGCTCGTCACGTCGTTTCCTTTCCTCGAAAAGATCGAGAAGCGGTTCGACGCATGTGCGGCTGAAGGTCCCGTTTGTTGCCGGTCCGGCCACATCCCCCGCTTTGAACGGGGTACCACCTTGCTCGGGAGCAGGTTGGTGTCAGGCGTCGGCCCGACTCTTGATGTAAGGCGCCCTCTAGTGAGGGCGGTCAGCGACGTCAACCGCTACGTAATTTTTCTGCCTAAAATAGTTTTTGGCATAAAACTGTCATATTTACTCGGTCACGGGCGCTTGGCGCGTGGCGGCTGATGGCCGGCATAGCCCGTGAAAGTCTGATGAAGGCGCGTCAGCTTTTCCAGTCGCTGTTCGACGCGCGTGCCGACCATCTTGATGACGCCGTTCACGATCAGATTTACCGCGCAGACAAGTGCGACCGGCGAACTCCAGAACATGCCCGTCTGTGTCGGCACGGCGAGGACATGCGGCGTGAAACGCGGCGCCCAGTCACAGAACAGATCGGTGAGGACAATCAGCGGGATACCATGCAGGCTCGCCTGCTCGGCGATCAGATAGGACTGGCGCGAATAGCGCCGGATGTCGATGACGACGAGGCAGCTATCCTCCGCCTCGTTCGCGAAAACATCGGCATAATTGCCCGCCGAAAGATCGACGAGCCGTACCCCGTCGCGCATGAACTGGAGGTGGTTGGCGAGCAGCATCGCGATGCCGCGCTCGGTCTGGAAACCCGCGATCTGCACCGTGCGGGACCTGGCGAGCAATTCGATTGCCGCGGCCCATTGCGGGGTTTCGGCCAGGCGATAGACGGCAAGAAGCGACTTCATCTCGCGCTGGATATTGCTTTCGCCTGCGTCCGATCCGTCGGACGACTCGACGAATTCGAGCAGATCGTCGCCGATCAGCCAGGGGAAGCCCTCTTCGCTGCTGTCCTTGAGTTCGTTCTTCAACGCCTTGAAATTGCGGTATCCAAGCTTGCGGGCAAAGCGGCCGATGGTGATTTCGCTGACCCCGACCTTGTCGGCCAGCGACATCGCGGTTTCGAAGGCGAGGGTGGCATAGTGCGCCAGCATATAAGCGGCGACCGCCCGGTCCGCTGACGAATAGCTTTCCAGATCTGTCTGCAGGCGCTGCAGCAGCGGCACATTCGGGATGACCGGCTTGTCGGGCTCGGATCCCTGCGAAACTGCGGATTTTCTGTCGTCGCTGTCGTTCATGCTGCGGACCTCTGCTGTCGAACCTGATGTGCAAGACGTGCTAGTTAACAAATCAAAACTATCAATTGACAGAAATATGTCAAAGCTATTCTAATTGGCGGCAACGGGCCCTCCGGATCGGAAAAGGACGGCCATTCGACATTCTGAAATCGGGTGAGGGGATTGGTGATGAACGGGCTTGGGCTGGGCAGGGGTTTGAAGAACCGGCGCGTTGGCAGGACGCGCTTTCTGCTGGCGGCTGGTGCACTGGCGTTGCAGCCGGGTCTGGTGGGGGCCGTGCAGGCGCAGGAAGCCGAACCCGTCGCCGATGCGGACGCCGATGCGATTGTCGTCAGCGGCTATCGCTATCTCAGCGAGAATACGAGCGGCACCACGGGTCTTCCGCTGCCGCTCGAGAAAGTCCCCCAGTCGATCACCTTGATCAGCGAGGATTTTCTGGAAGCCACTGACGCCAAGACCCTTGGCGATGTCGCCCAATATACGCCAGGCGCCCTGTTCGACGGAAACCCGGGCGGAACATCTTCGATCATCAAGCTGCGCGGTTTTGCGGCGGGCAATGCGATCGACGGACTGAATGTCGGTGCGCTCGACTATGAGCCCGACTTTGCGACGCTCGAACGCCTCGAAATCGTCAAGGGACCGACATCGGTGGTGTACGGGGCGGCCAATCCGGGCGGTATCATCAATCAGGTAACGAAGAGCGCGCGTGCGGGCACGCCGTCGCATATCGAACTGCTCGGCGGCTCGTGGGATCGCTGGCGTATCGAGGGCCAGCTTGCGGGCGCGCTCAACGCCGCGGAGACAATCCATGTGATCGGCGTTGCCGTTCACGAGGAAGGCGGCAGTTTCATGCAGCGCGTCGGTTCGGCGAAGACGGTGATTTATGCCGGCATCGACGCCGACCTGTCATCCGATCTGACCGCTTATCTCCATGGCGGATATGAACGCTATCGGCGTACGTCGTTCGACGGCATTCCGACGCTGCCCGACGGATCGCCCGCGCCGGTCGGCCGGTCCTTCTTCATCGGGTCGGGCGACTTCGAACTGGTGACGCCGGTGGCCCGGGTGAACGGCGGCCTCGACTGGGAAGCGTCATCGGCGCTTTCGGTCAGTCTCCGGGTCAATTATCTCCGTTCGAACACGACCGGCGAAAGCGGCTTCGGATACGATCTGCAGCCGAACGGCGACTTCCTGATCGCGATCAACAAGCTCACCAAAAGCACGACGCAGGCCTTTAGCGCCGGGCTGTCGGGCGTCTATAAATTCGACGATCTCGGCCTTTCCGACAGCTTCATCACCGTCGCGGCAAATTATCAGGATTATGAGACGAAACAGGCGGGTACGATCCCGGACACGCCGCAGGGCGACCTCGCCAACATCTTCGATGGTATCGATGCGATCGAGGCGCTCTTCAATAGCCGGACCTACCCCGGCTTCGACTACGGCCTGAACCGCCGGCTTCGCTATCTGACGCTGTCGACGCAGGCGAGCATTAAGGTAGCGGAACCGCTGACCCTGCTCGGCGGCATTTCATGGGCGAAGCCCGATGTCAGCAAGCAGTCGGGTACCGGAGCCTGGCAGGATTTCAGCGGCGACAGCCAGACCAGCCTCCGCCTCGCGGCGACGCTGGAGCCCGTCAAAGGGCTCAACTTTTATGCATCGTACAGCGAATCCTTCCAGCCGCAGCTGTTCATCGATGCGGTTGGCGACGTCCTGCCGCCGCTCACCGGTGAGCAAGTTGAGGTCGGGGTCAAATATGTATCCCCCGACCGGCGGCTGCTTCTGACCGCCGCACTGTTCGACGTCCGGCAGGCCAATCAGGCACGGTACGACCAGACCATCGACCTGATCGACCGCTATTCCCCGGTGGGCAAGGTCCGCCATCGGGGGTTCGAGCTCCAGGCGGTGGGCGAGATTACGAAGGGCTGGCAGGTCAATGCCGGGCTGGCCATTCTCGATCCGACGATCCGCGAGGACGATGATACGACGCTTATCGGCAAGACTTTGACCTTCCTGCCGAAGAGCACCGCGAGCATCTACACGAGTTATGAATTCGGCGGCGGCGCCTTCATCGGCGGCGGTATCCGTTATGTGGGCTCGGTGAAGACCGACTTCGACCGCGCGACACGCGACATCCCGTCCTATACGCTGGTCGATGCGTCGGCGGGTTATGATTTCGAGCGCTTCCGCGTGCAGGTCAACGTCAAGAATCTCTTCGACAAGCATTATTTCGTGAACAACTACCAGACGCTGTTCTATGGCAATGTCGTCGGCGAACCGCGGAGCGCGACCGTTTCACTGCGCGCGAATTTCTGACCCGCCGTGCTAGTCGGGTCGGATAAAAAGTGGACATATGCGACGCGGTGGCGGTGGGCTATGCTGGCGGCGATCGGGCCGCTGGCGGGCTTGCTCGCCGCCGCCGCACATGCCGAGCCTGTCCACGATATCGTCTATGTCGGTGCGCGCGCGATCGATCCCGAAACGGGGCTCGATGCGATCCGCAACATCGCTGTCGACGGCGACCGGATCACCGCGGTGACCGATACGCCGATGAAGGGACGGCGCGAGATCGATGCGCGCGGGCTGGTCGCGGCACCGGGGTTCATCGACCTGCATTCGCACGCGACGACGCTCGAGGCCGCGCGCTATCAGGTGAAGGATGGGGTGACGACACGACTGGAGCTGGAGATCGGCACCTGGCCGGTGTCGGCATGGTATGCGGCGAAGCAGGGACAGGAACTGCTCAACTATGGCACGAGCGTCGGCCACACCGCCGTCCGCTATTTTCTGCAAAAAGGCGAAGGGGCGGCGGGGCTCGCGGCACTCCGCGATCCGATGGAGAAATTCGGTGCGCCCGAGGCCGACCAGCCGATCCCGGACGCGCCCGCCGCGCGGCTCGTACCGTTGCTCGAACGGGGGCTAGGCGAGGGCGCTATCGGGATCGGCAGCGGCACCCAATATGCACCGGGCATCACGCATCCGGAGATGCTCGACGTCACCCGCGTCGCCGCGAAGGCGCGAAGCTGCCTCTTCACCCACATCCGTCACGGCAGCCTTGTCGAGCCCGACAGCACGCTGGAAGCGGTGCAGGAAAATATTGCGAATGCCGCGATCACGGGCGCCTGCGTCCATATCGCGCATATCAACAGCATGGCGATGTCGGATGCGCCGAAGATGGCGGGGCTGATACGCGACGCACACGCGAGGGGCATCGACGTTTCGACCGAAACCTATCCATGGGGCGGATCTGTCGATGCCGTCCGCAGCCATTTCTTCGATCCCGGCTGGGAAAAGCGTTGGGGCGTCGGCGTCGGTGACCTCCAGTCGCGAACGACGGGCAAGCGGCTGACGCAGCCCGAATTCGACGCGCTGCGCTCGGGCACCGGCGACGACGGCGTCATCATGCATATGAACAGTGAGGCGACGATCGTGGCATTGCTCGCCGACCCGACGGTGATCATCGCGAGCGATGGCGGGCGGATCGAGGGGCCGAACGGCCACCCGCGATCGGCGGGCACCTTCGCACAGGTGCTCGGCCATTATGTGCGCGAGACGAGGGCACTGAGCCTGAACGAGGCGATCCGCAAGATGACGCTGATGCCAGCACAGCGATTGCAGAGCTTTGTGCCCGCAATGGCGCGCAAGGGACGGCTCCAGCCGGGCGCCGATGCCGACATCGTGCTGTTCGACCCTGCGACGGTCGGTACCAAGGCAACTTACGGCGACGCGGCGCGCATGTCGGACGGTTTTCGTTTTGTGATGGTCAACGGCACGCTGGTGGTCGACGGCGGCGCGCTGGTCGAAGGCGTGCGACCCGGCCGGCCGATCTCGTCAAAGGTCAAGCCATGAGCGAGGTGATCGGCCTGCCGCAGCCCTATCTGCTGTTCCTCGGTGACGCCGACGACACGACTTTCCTCAAGACCGGGCTTGGCTTGCGCGACTGGGCGCCGGACCTGTGCCTTGCCGAGTATAAATGCGACGGAGCGGCGGCCTCGATCGGTTTGCCTGCGATGCGGCCGCGCGACGCCCATGCCGTTGGCGCACGCGCTTTGGTCATCGCGACAGCGTCGATCGGCGGGGCGATCCGGCCGGCGTGGATACCCTGTCTGGTCGAGGCGCTCGAAGCCGGGCTCGATATCGTGAGCGGTGCGCACGACAGGCTTATGGACAATGGGTTCCTCAAAAGTGTTGCCGAGGCGAAAGGACGCCGGTTGATCGACGTGCGCTCGCCGCCGCCCGACCTGCCGATTGCGACCGGCCGCAAGCGCAGCGGAAAGCGCCTGCTTACTGTCGGCACCGACTGCGCGCTCGGCAAGAAATATACCGCGCTGGCGCTGGCAGAGGCGTTTCGGGCGCGCGGGGTTGCCGCCGATTTTCGCGCGACGGGGCAGACCGGGATCATGATCGCGGGGTCGGGCATCCCGATCGATGCGGTGGTCAGCGATTTTGTCGCGGGCGCGGCCGAGGTGCTGAGCCCCGATGCCGACCCCGCGCATTGGGATGTGATCGAGGGGCAGGGTTCGCTGTTTCACCCGTCCTACGCCGGGGTGTCGCTCGGATTGCTGCACGGGTCGCAGCCCGATGTGCTGGTGCTGTGTCATGCGCATGGGCGCCAGCATATCGTCGGCCTGCCGGATTATCCGCTGCCGTCGATCGGCTGCGCGATCGAGATCACGCTGGAGCAGGCACGGCTTACCAATCCGCGCGTGCGCTGCGCGGGCGTGTCGCTTAATACGGCCGGGTTATCGGAAGAAGAGGCCGCGGCGGCGGTCTCCGCGCTTTCGGATGAATGGGGCGTTCCGGTTGCCGATCCGATGCGACCAAGCGCGGAATTTGAAGGGCTGGTCGACGCATGTCTTGCATGATCCGTTTGCTGCTCTCGCTATCGTTGATACTCGCGTTTGGTACGGGAGCGACGGCACAGACGGACATTGCGCAATCGGCGCTCGACGATGTGCGGGCAATGGTCGAAGCGGCGCCGGGCGACCTTGGCCTCGTCGTTGCAGTCACCGACCGCGACCGCATGCGGCTTGTCGCGACCCACGGCTATGCCGATATTGCACGCAAGCAGTCGGTGAGGCCCGACACGCGCTTTGCGATCGGATCGATCTCCAAATCCTTCACCGCGATCGCATTGATGCAGATGGCCGACGAGAGGCGCTTCGATCCGGACGCACCGATTGCGCGCTATCTTCCCGATTTCCATCCGCGTTCGGCCTTTGCGCCGATCACGGGCCATGCGTTGATGACGCATACCTCGGGACTTCCCAATTATCTTGCGCACGTTGCATCGATGCGCTTCCTCATTGCGGCGCTCGGCGATTTCGAGCCGCCATATGCGCCGGGGGCGCATTTCTGGTATTCCAATGCGGGTTATCAACTGCTCGGATATGCGGCTGAGGCGGTCGACGGTCGGCCCTTTCCGCTGATCCTCCAGCAGCGGGTGCTGGACCCGCTCGGCATGACGGCCACTGCCCCGCAGATCGACGACCGGCAACGCGGGCGGATCGCGAACAGCTATGTGCGCACGTCCGACGGCACTTATGCCGAAGCCCCGTGGTTCGACTATCTGTCGGCCGACGGCGCGATCGTCTCGAATGCGGCTGACATGGGTGCTTATGCGCGGATGCTGCTCATGCGCGGCAAGACACCGGCCGGGCAGTTGATTTCGGCGCGCGCCTTCGACCGGTTCGCAACGCCGTTGCTCGACGATTATGGTTATGGCGTCGATGTGCTCGAAGGGGGCCGGGTGCTGGCCCACAGCGGATCGATCGCGGGCTTTCAGGCCTATCTTGTCGCCCATCTCGACGAGGGGTTTGCGGTCGTCTTCCTCAGCAATGGTCCGCTCGACAAGGCGCTGCGCGAACGCATCGTCCGGCGATTGTCGAAAGCCGGGACGGCCCCTGAAATGGTACCATCATCTTCGGTCTGGCCCGATGCCGAAAGCTTCGCCGGCCGCTTTGTCAGGGCCGATGGGCACGCGCTTGTTTTCAAGGTGAATGCGCCGGCTGAACTGGCGTTGATCGACGGCGACGCCGCGATGCCGCTGGCACGGTTGGGCAAGCAGGCCTGGGGCCATTATCTCACGCCCGAAGGACCGCGCGCCTTTCTTTTTTTCCGCGATGCGGCGGGCGTGGTAACCGATGTGTCCGAAGGCGTGTCGGGCTACGCGAGACAGGGCACGAGCGTGCCGCCTGCCCCGATTCCCGCGACCTATGGCTCGCTCGTCGGGCGCTATGCCGCGCATGGCGAAGAAGGGCCGGGGGTGCGCATCTTCGTTCGCGGTGGGCAACTGACGATGGCCTATGCCGACGCGAGTATCGCGATGCCGCTGGTCGAAGAGACGCCGGGGCGATTTCGGTTCGCCAAGCCTGAATACGCCCCCGAATGGCTTACGTTCGATACCCTGATCGGCGGGCAGGCGCAGCGCCTGACCTTCAGCGGCGTGCCGCTCTATCGGATCGATCTGCCATGATGCGATTGGCGGTGCTCGCGATTACCTTGTCGTGCGCGATGCCTGCGAGCGCGGCAGATGACAGCGGCTTTGTCGAGTGGGCCCGCGCGCATGCGATCACCGTTCCTGCCTGCGCCGGCATGTCGCAACCGGCGCCGTTGGAGGCTCTGGACGCGGTCGTCGGGAAGGCGCGCGTTGTCGCGCTTGGCGAGCCAGCGCACGGCGCGCACGAGCCGCTGGCGTTCCGCAACTGCCTGTTCCGCTATCTGGTCGAGCAGCAGGGTTTTACCGCGATCGCGCTCGAGACCGGGCTGAATGAATCGCGCCGCCTGCACGATTATTCGGCGGGCGGCGAGGGCGATGCGCAGGATGTCGCTCGGCGGGGCTTCACCTGGGGCTTCTGGCGCTATCCGGAGAATGTCGAACTGCTCGACTGGATCCGCAATTATAATGCGGACCCGGCGCACGGCCGCAAGATCCGCCTGTACGGCATCGATATGAGCGGCGGCGACAGCAGCGGCCTATGGAAAAACGCCCGGGTCACGCTCGATGACAGTCTTGCATTTCTGGCGCGCGCCGCGTCGAGCAAATCCGGCCGCATTCGGGAGCGTGCCGAGCCATTTGTCGACCGGTTCAATGTTCCGGCCTATGTCGCGATGCCGGTCGGCGAGCGGGCGCGGCTGCGATCTGCGCTTGGCGATCTCGCCAATTTCTTCGACCGGAATCGCGCTTCGTTGATCGCCGCATCGTCGGAGGCGGACTATAATTGGGCCCGCCAGAACGCCGTTGCCGCGCGTCAACTCGAGGCCCTGTTCCAGGTTTCGGGACTGCCCGGCGACGACGGTGCGCTGTCGCCGGGCGATTACAAGGCCGACGCCGTGCGCGATGCCGCGATGGCCGCTAACGTCCGCTGGGCGCTCGAACGCGAAGGACCAAAGGGCCGGATATTGCTGTTCGCGCACAACGGCCATGTGATGAACGTGCGCACGCACGGGGGCATCTGGTCGATCTATGCCGAGGCACCCGCTGCAATGGGCGAGCATCTGCGCGCTGCGCTGGGCGAAAAGCTGGTGATCATGGCAATCGCAGGCGGTTCGACGGGGCAGGCGTCATCGCGCGAGGAAAAGCCGGCGAGTCTTGATACCGCGCTGGCGCAGGTCGGCCGCGAACATTTTCTGCTCGACCTGAGACACGCGCAAAAGGACGGGCCGGCCGCGGGCTGGCTGGAACAGACGCAATCGTTGCGCAGTAATTTCGACACCGAAAATCTGCTCGTTCCGGCAAGCGCGTTCGACGCGCTGCTGTTCTTCGATCGCTTGACGCCCGCCGTTCCCCGCTGATCGCGAAGTTGTTGTTACAGTGAGTTTCCAATCGGGCCGCGGCATGGCGCTGCGGCCCGATGATCCGCGTCAGAACCTGGCGTTGACACTCACCCAATAGCTCCGCGCCTTGTCCTTGTTGTTATAGTGATCGACATAGCTCGGCGTGTAGCTGCCGTCGGGGTTCCGGAGGAAGCTCACGTCATAGTCGGTGAAGTCGCGGTCGAGCAGGTTGTTCACGCGGCCGCTCAACGTCAAATGCTCGTTCACGCGATATTGTGCGCCAAGGTTCAGCACCTGATAGCTCTTGTAATAGAGATGGGTGCCGGCCGCATCGACGCCGCGATAGCGCCGCGAGCGATGTTCGGCCGACAACTGCGCCGACAGGCCGTCGACGATGTCCCAGTTGATCGTCGCATTCGCCATATGTTTTGCGGTTTGCGTCAGCGGCTGGCCTTTCTGCGGACCCGAAAGCTGCTTGCTGTCGGTGAAGGTATAGTTCGCCCGGACCGAAAGGCCGTCGAAGATTTCATAGCGGCCCGCGACTTCGGCGCCCTTGATCCGCGCTTCGTCGATGTTGATCGGAACGCTGATCGTGCCGCCGAGGCCGAGGATCGTGAAATAGTCACCCAGATTGGCGCACGGGCGCACGAAGTTGGTGACAGTGCACGGCTGGACGGTGGTCGTGGCGATCTTGTCCTTGAACTTGTTGTGGAACAAAGTGACGTTGATACCGCTGTCCGCCGACGGGTTCCAGTAAAGCGCGACTTCGCTGTTCGTGCTCGTTTCGGGTTTCAGATCGGGGTTGCCGATCATCGGGCTGGTGCCCTGGCCGCCGAAGCCGCGGATGCCGTCGTAGAGGTCGGTTGTCTTTGGCGTTTTGTAACCGGTGCTGACCCCGCCCTTTATCGTTAGTGTCGGAGTGATGTTGTAATTGGCATAGAGCCGTGGACTGACATGGCCCCCGAACAGGTCGTGGCGATCATAGCGGATGCCGCCGGTGATCGTCAGCCCTTCGAGCGGGGTCCAGTTGTCCTCGGCAAACAGCGACCAGATCTTGTGGTCCTGCACCGCTGCGATACCGCCAGACGATGCTTCGAGCCCGAAAACACCGTCGTCGAGGGCGCCGTCGATATATTGGCCGCCGATCACGAAATGATGCTTGCCGCCGAAATCCTCGACCGGAATGTCGACGCGCGCGTCGAGCGTATACTGACTGCTTTCGAGGGTGCGCGTCGGGCGCGGCAAGAAGGCGTCGAGCCGGGCTCGCAGCGCGGGGGTCAGGTTGTTCGGCGTCGGCGGGCGGTACGCGCCCTGCGCGCTGCCACGGCAATTAGCGGCTCTGCCGATCGCGGCGCAGGCGGCGTTCCACAGACCCTGCAACTCAAGCCGCTCGGCGACCGAGAAGGGCATCGTCCGCCCTTTGTTGTTGGTGTTAACATAGGCGAGCGAGATGAAGCTGCGTGCAAAGCCCCAGTCGCCATTGTGGGTGACGGCCCAGTTCAGGCGGTCGAAGACCTGATCGTCGGTATAGCCGACCTGCGGCTGGACCATGCCGGTGTTGCTTGCGCGCCAGATGGTGGAAATGCTGTCGACGGTGCCGAGCGGGAAGGACGTGAGGCCTGTGGCGGGGTCGGTGACCGGGCTGTTGTCGTAAACCTGGCGCGAATAGTCGAAGTCGAAGGTCAGGCTTTGATTGTCGGTCGGGGTCAGACTGAGCGTGATGCCCGCGCTCTTGTTCGTGTTCTGGACGGTTTTGCCGCCGGCGCCGAAGCCGAGGCCGCGCACATGCGTCACGCCTGCGGGATCGACCGACGGGGCAAAGTCAGGTTCGGACGGCTTGCGTTCATAGATCGAGCCGCGGAGGCTGACGCCGAGCAGTCCCTTGATGATCGGGCCGCTTAGATTCAAATCGAGCGTGGTGTCGTCGCCAAACTCGCTGTTTTCCTGAAAGCTGCGACCAACGGTCGCCGATCCGGTCCAGCGATCGCGCACCTTCTTGGTGATGATGTTGATCACGCCGCCCAGCGCGTCGGCGCCATAGAGTGTCGACGCGGGGCCGCGGATAACCTCGATCCGCTCGATCGAGTCGAGCGGCGGGATATGGTTGAACTGGTTGCCGCCAAAACTGTTCGGATAGATGTCGCCATGATTGTTCTGGCGGCGTCCGTCGATCAGGATCAGCGTATAGTCCGAGCCCATGCCGCGGATGCTAATCGTGCGCTGACCGGTTTTGTCCGAGGTTTCGCCGACGTCGACGCCCTCTATATCGCGTACTGCGTCGATCAGCGTCATATAGGGACGTTCGCGCAGTTCTTCGGCGGTCACGACGGTGATGCTGGCGGGTGCATCGGTGATTTTTTGCTCGAAACCCGCAGCGGTGACGACGATATCGGACCCCGCCGGTGCTTCGTCGCCCGCGGTCGCTGCGGCGGGGGACGCCATCAGCGCGGCGATGGCTATGAAACAGGTGCCACTGCCGAGACGAACGGCCGAGCGGTGGAAAGCGGTCATTGAGATAGTCCCCAGATAATGCGAATGATTTGCAAAAGATCGAGGCGCACCTGATGCCGACGCGGGTCATGGTCAATTATGAAATGGAGCCGGGAGGCTGTAAGCAACACTTTGTTACAAACAGGCGCCGAGAGGAGGGTGTTTGGCGGGCGCGGGCCAGCTATGCTTGAGGCGGTTCTTCGCGCGGCAGTGACAGGCTGACCCCGAGGCCACCGAGCGGACTGTGCCGAAGCGTCAGTCTGCCCCCCATCGCAACGGCAGCCTTGTGCGCTGCGGCGAGTCCGATCCCGGCGCCGCCGGTTTCGTTTGCCCGCGCCTCATCGAGCCGGCGAAAGGGGAGCAGCGCTTCATCGCGCCGATCAGGCGGGATACCGGGACCGTCGTCATCGACATCAATGGCGTAGCGGTCGGGACCCTCCTCGCGAAGCGTCAATTCGATGCGGTCCGCGTGGCGCCGCGAATTGTCGATCAGATTGGCGAGGATGCGCCTGATGGTGACCGGCCGGCCGGTGATCAGAAGCGCGTCAGGACCTCGATAGGCGATATCGTCGCCTAGATCGGCGGCGGTATCGGTCACCGTAGCCAGCAGCGCGGCGGCATCGATCAGCCGCGGCGCTTCCTCTTCGCCGCTCCGGAAATAAGAGAGGGTCGCCTCGATGAAGCTTTCCATTTCAAGAAGGTCGGTACCGATTGCATCGCGTGTTTCGGTATCGGATAGCAGCGAAGCGCGCAAACGGAGCCGCTGGATCGGTGTTCTGAGGTCGTGCGATACCGCAACAAGCGCCTGCGTCTGGTCGCTCATCGCCTCGAACAGCCGGTCCTGCATTGCCGAGAAGGCCGCCGCGACCCGCCGCACTTCGGCGGGCCCGTCGACGATGATCGGGCTTGCGCGGCCGCTGCTCGTCCGGTCGGCGGCTTCGGCGAGGTTGCTGAGCGGGCGCACGAGCGCGCGGATCATCACCAGAGCGATTCCCACGACGGCTGCCATCAGCAGCAGGTGGAAGAGGATGACCATTTTAGGGTCGGGCGGAGCGCCGAGATAGGGGCTGAGCCGGAAGGTGACGAAAGAGCCGTCGGCGATCCGCAGCGCGCCGACGAGATCGCGTTCACCGCGCCGGGGCGAGGGCATGAGCGTCAGTCGCAGTTCGCGGGCGGCCAGCCCGGGCGCCGATTGAACCAGACGGCCGCGAAGATTCTGAAGCTGGGCAAAGGAGGTGCTGAAATCGGTAATGACGGTGCGGGGCACCCAGTTGAGCGAAAGATCGCCCTTTGCAAGCTGGTGAAGCCGGTCGCCCCGCTCGCGTGGCTGATGCGCCAGCGCGGTGCGTTCGGCCTCGCTCAACTGGCCGGCGATTTGCCGGATCTCCGGATCGGACAGGAGTTCGCGTTCCTGCCAGCGCTGAAGCGCGATATTGCCGAGCAATTCTAGGAGGATCGCGCAAACGAGTACCAGCAGGATGCGCCCGACCATCGCCTCGGGCAGGCGCAGGTGCATCGGTCAGGCCACAACAACGTCGGCGGCGAGCATATATCCCACGCCGCGGATCGTCCGGATGAGCGGCCGCATCTTCCGCCCGTCGCCCAGCTTGCGCCGCAATCGGCTGACGAGCACGTCGATGCTGCGGTCAGTCGACGATCCGATCCGGCTGCGCGACAGTTCGAGCAATCGTTCACGGCCGATCATGCGTTGCGGATTGCGCAGCAGCGCGAGCAGCAAATCCTGCTCGGCGGCGGTCAAGTCGACTTCGGCGCCGGAGGGCGCGATCAGCTCGCGCCGGCGCGCATGATATTGCCACGCGGCGAATTCAAAGCGTTCTGGCACCGGTGCATCGAGCGGGGCGTGCGGATCGCGCATCCGTCGCAGGACAGCACGAACGCGGGCCAGAACTTCCGGCCGGCCAAAGGGCTTGGCAATATAATCGTCGGCGCCGACGTCCAGCCCGGCGACCCGGTCGCTTTCCTGTCCGCGCGCGCTGATCATGATGATCGGGACCCGGCTTTGATCGCGGATCATCCGGCAAAGCTCGATGCCGCTGTCGCCAGGCAGCATGATATCGAGCAAAATCAGGTCGATCCGTCCGGCGCCCATGATCGACTGGAGCTCGGCCCCATCGCGCGCACCGCTGACTTCATAGCCGCATTCGCGCAAGATCCGGGTCAGGAGAGTCCGTACGCCAGCGTCGTCATCGACCACCACGATATGATGAGCAAGCGTCGGAGCCCGGTCGGGGAGGGGCGCTGGCTGCACGCTCCTTGTCACAATGTCCGGCAAGATATTCGCTCCGTTGTTTCGCAATCCATGGCAGATGGTGCGGGTAAGCGGATTTGATAACTATTCGCATTATTGTAAATATCAATCGCCCAGAATGACCATCCGGGATGTGCGAGACGTGCTCCACGCAGCACCGGCACCGTTGCTGCTCGGGCACTACCGTTTCGATCCGCTACGCTTTTCAAACCGGCCGCCATCTTGTAGGGCGGCCGGGTGAGTGATTGTGCGACCTGCATTGTACGAAACCGCGCGATTTGCGCGAGCCTGAACCCCGCGGAGCTGGCCGCGCTGGGCAGGATGGGGCGGAAGCAGAAGGTACGTCAGGGGCAGACCCTGCTGTGGGAGGGCGATGGCGCGCCGGTTGTCGCCAATGTGCTCGAAGGTGTGCTCAAGCTGGTGGTCTCGACCGCCGACGGGCGCGAGCAGATCGTCGGCGTCGTCTTTCCGTCCGATTTCATCGGCCGTCCGTTCGGGGTGGAAAGCCCGTATAGCGTCACCGCGATGACGGATGCCGAAGTGTGCGTGTTCAACCGTCACAATTTCGATGAATTCGCGAGCAGCCATCCCGATCTTCAGCAGAAGCTGCTGCGCCGTACGCTCGACGAGCTGGATCGCGCGCGGCACTGGATGATGCTGCTCGGGCGCAAGTCGGCTTCGGAAAAGGTCGCCTCCTTCCTGCTCGAAATGTCCGAACGTCTGTCGGGGCAGGGATGCCAGTCGGGTGCGCGCGACGGATTTGAATTGCCGTTCGGCCGTCAGCAGATTGCCGACATATTGGGGCTGACAATCGAAACGACGAGCCGCCAGCTCACCAGAATGCGAGCCGACGGCGTCGTCGACCTCCCGTCACGCCGCGAGATCGTGATCAGCGACCGCGCGGCGATGGAGGATATGGCGGGCTGAGGCCTAGAAGCGGAAGGCGACGCCCGCGCTGATCACCCACGGATCGAGCTTGTGCGTCGTCTGCAGTACCTCGGTCGTCCCGGCGTACCAGTGTGCGGTCGTGCGCAGGAAGTAGCGCTTGGCGTCGAAGGTCACCGCGAGCCCCTTGTCATTCACCGGAATATCGATCCCAGCCTGGAGTGCGACACCCAGCTTGTCGTTCATTTTCTGTCGCGTCGCGCCAAGCGTCATCGCGGTCGCACCAGGCTTTTCGTCGATGAAGATGAAATAGCTGGGGCCAGCGCCGATGTAGGGCTGGATATTGCCGTCTTTTCCAAAATGATATTTGAGTGTGAGCGTGGCGGGCACGATCTTCGCGTCCGACACGAGCCCCGCACCCGCAAGCGCACCGCGGCCGTCGACATCGTGCTGGGTCACCCCTGCGATCGTTTCGAGCGAGATATGGTCGGTCACATAATATTCGACCGCCACGGTCGGCACGAAATTGTCGTCGGCCTTTGTCAGCGTGCCCGCGGGCAGGCCGATCTTGTCGAGTTTTACGTCGGTGAGCTTGCCGTCGGGCGCGACGAGGGTGCCGAGCAGCTTGAACTGGACGTCGCCGGCCTTGGCGGCCGCCTGCCCCGGAAGCGTGAAGGCGAGCGCGAGCGCGAGGGCGAGCGCGGCGGGGGAGAGATATTTTTTCACGGGTCTTGGCTCCTGTCGTTGACGGAGCCGTCCCTGCGCCCGTGGTGATGCGGCTGCATTGATGCGGCGCAACAAATTCGTTGATCCCGATCAATGTTTCGCATCGTCGCCGCGTCCATGGCGGTCCCGAACCGCGGGGCCAAGCAAGCCGCGCCAAACAGGGACAAGCGATATGGACGGTCTGGTAACAAGGGCAGGGGGCTGGCTGGGATTGACCCTGCTGGCGCTAGTCATGGCAGCATTGGCGGTCGATGCACCCTTTGCGGTGCATATGATCATCGTCGCGCTGGCATGCCTTGCCATGCTGTGGGCGACCGTCTCACGCGCGGATTATAGCGCGCTCGCGCGCGGGATATTGAAAATGCCCGCCGACGAAGGCGCCTATGACGACGATCCGGTTCGCTGGGGCGTTATCGCGACGCTGTTCTGGGGCATCGCGGGGATGGCGGCGGGGCTTTTTATCGCGCTTCAGCTCGCCTTTCCGGCGCTCAACCTCAACCTCGAATATACGACCTTCGGGCGGCTCCGCCCGTTGCACACGTCGGCGGTGATCTTTGCCTTCGGCGGCAACGCGCTGATCGCAACGAGCTATTATGTCGTGCAGCGCACCTGCCGCGCGCGGCTTGCCTTTCCGACACTCGCGCGCTTCGTCTTCTGGGGATACCAGCTGTTCATCGTGCTGGCCGCGACCGGCTATCTGATGGGCGTCACCGCAGCGAAGGAATATGCCGAGCCCGAATGGTATGTCGACCTGTGGCTGACGATCGTCTGGGTCGCCTATCTGGTCGTGTTCGCGGGAACGATCGTCAAGCGCCGCGAACCGCATATCTATGTCGCGAACTGGTTCTACCTGAGCTTCATCATCACGATCGCGATGCTCCACATCGTGAACAATCTGTCGCTGCCCGCGAGCATCTTCGGCTCCAAGAGCTATGCCGCCTTTGCCGGCGTGCAGGATGCGCTGACCCAATGGTGGTACGGGCATAATGCTGTCGGTTTCTTCCTGACCGCGGGCTTTCTCGCGATGATGTATTATTTCGTGCCGAAGCAGGCCGAGCGACCGGTGTACAGCTACCGCCTGTCGATCATCCATTTCTGGTCGCTGATCTTCCTCTACATATGGGCGGGGCCGCACCACCTTCACTACACCGCGCTGCCCGACTGGGCGCAGACGCTGGGCATGGTCTTTTCGATCATGTTGTGGATGCCGAGCTGGGGCGGGATGATCAACGGCCTGATGACGCTGAACGGCGCGTGGGACAAGATCCGCACCGACCCGATCATCCGCATGATGGTGATGGCGCTCGCCTTTTACGGGATGAGCACCTTCGAAGGCCCGATGATGTCGATCAAATGGGTCAACTCGATGTCGCACTATACCGACTGGACGATCGGGCATGTCCATTCGGGCGCGCTCGGCTGGAACGGCATGATCACCTTTGCCTGCGTCTATTATCTCGTGCCGCGCCTGTGGAACCAGCCGCGCCTTTACAGCCTGCGCATGGTGAACTGGCACTTCTGGCTCGCGACCGTCGGGATCGTTTTCTACGCCGCGTCGATGTGGGTTGCGGGCATCATGCAGGGGCTGATGTGGCGCGAATATGGGGCCGACGGCTACCTCGTCTACAGCTTTGCCGAGAGCGTCGCCGCCATGCACCCGATGTACCTGATCCGCGCCGCCGGCGGGGCGATGTACCTCGCGGGCTTCCTGATCATGGTCGTCAACGTCTGGGCCACGCTTCGCGGCAAGGTCCGCGCCGAAAAGCCGATGACCGAAACCCCCTACAACGCCGCAGCGGATCGTCCGCTCGCGCCCGTTCCTGCCGCATAAGGAGCCCGGACCATGCCCACCAAATCCGCCAAAAAGGGCTTCAGCCACAAGACGCTCGAACGCAATGTCACCTTGCTCGGCGCCCTCGCGCTGATCACCGTGACCATCGGCGGCATCGTCGAGATTGCGCCGCTGTTCTGGATCGACAACACGATCGAGAAGGTCGACGGGATGCGGCCTTACACGCCGCTCGAACTTGCGGGGCGCAACATCTATCTGCGCGAAGGCTGCTACACCTGTCACAGCCAGATGATCCGGCCGTTCCGCGACGAGGTCGAACGCTATGGCCATTACAGCCTAGCCGCCGAGAGCATGTACGACCACCCGTTCCAATGGGGTTCGAAACGCACTGGGCCGGACCTCGCGCGTGTCGGCAGCCGCTATTCGGACGAGTGGCACAAGGCGCACCTGATCGACCCGCGGAGCGTCGTCCCCGAATCGATCATGCCGCCCTATGCCTTCCTTGCGGAACGCGACTTGCAGACCGGCGATATGGCGAACGACCTGACCGCGCTGTATCGTCTCGGCGTCCCCTATACCAAGGCCGACATCGCCAAGGCCAATGACGACATCAAGGCGCAGGCCGACCCCGATGCAGGGGCAGGCGATATTCAGAAACGCTATCCGAAAGCGCAGGTACGCGATTTCGACGGCGACCCGTCGCGCGTGACCGAGATGGATGCGCTGATCGCCTATCTCCAGATGCTCGGTACGCTCGTCGATGTCGACAAGGCGGCGGCGCAGGAACAGGCGGCACCCGCCGCGGAGGCGGCACGATGACTTACGACGATCTCCGCCATTTTGCCGACAGCTGGGGCCTGCTCGCAATGGCCCTGCTGTTTCTCACCCTCGTCGCCTGGCCGTTTCGCAAGAGCGCGCGCGCCCGTAACGAAGAAGCCGCGAACATGATCTTCAAGGAAGACGACCATGGCTGAATTCAATGATTTTCCGGCCGCCGGGGCACGTATCGACGACGCGACCGGTACGAGCACGGTCGGCCATGAATGGGACGGCATCGAGGAACTCGATACGCCGATGCCGCGCTGGTGGCTGTGGACCTTTTACGCGACGATCGTCTGGGCGCTCGGCTATGTGATCCTCTACCCGGCATGGCCGCTGATGAACAGCGCGACCGAGGGGGTGCTCGGCTGGTCGAGCCGCGGCGATCTGGACAAGGAAATGCGCGCCGATGCGCAGCGCCGCGCGCCGGTGGTGAAGGCCATCGCCGCGACCGCGATCACCGACCTTCCGGCAAAGCCCGAACTGATGCAGGCGGCGGTGCAGGGCGGCGGCGCGGCGTTTCGCGTCCATTGCGTCCAGTGCCACGGCGCCGGCGGCGCGGGGGTGAAGAAGCTCTATCCCAGCCTGACCGATGACGACTGGTTGTGGGGCGGCGATCTGGCCGCGATCCAATATACGGTCTCGAATGGTATCCGGAATCCGGACCACAAGGACACGCGGACCAGCCTGATGCCCGCATTCGGGCGCGACGGCATTCTCGATGCGGCGCAGATCGGCGATGTGGTCAGCTTCGTTCGCACGCTGAGCCGTCAGGAAAAGGCGAGTGCCTCGTCGGCGCGCGGTGCGGCGCTGTTCGAAGCCAATTGCGCGGTCTGTCATGGCGCGGGCGGCGAAGGCGGCCGTTCGTTCGGCGCGCCGAAGCTGACCGACGCGATCTGGCTGTATGGCGGCGACCGCGACAGCCTGACCGCGACGATCAACCAGCCGCGCAACGGCGTGATGCCGCGCTGGAACAATCGGCTCGATCCGGTGACGATCAAGATGCTGTCAGCCTATGTCTATTCGCTGGGTGGTGGTGAAAAGGGGCTTGCGCCGGTAACCGAAGGGCAGGGAGCCGATGGCCAGCCCTGAGGATCTCTCCGGCGCACCCGCATCGCTCTATGAAGCGCGGAAGGGCGTTTACCCCAAAGCGGTGAACGGCCGCTTCCGCCGCTTCAAATGGGCGATCATGGGGATTACGCTTGCCATCTATTACGGCACGCCGTGGATCCGCTGGGACCGCGGCCCCTATGCACCCGATCAGGCGGTGCTGGTCGACCTTGCGAACCGGCGTTTCTACATGTTCCAGATCGAAATCTGGCCGCATGAATTCTACTATGTGGCGGGCCTGCTCATCATGGCGGGCATCGGCCTGTTCCTTGTCACCAGCGCGGTTGGCCGCGCCTGGTGCGGCTATGCCTGCCCGCAGACGGTGTGGACCGACCTGTTCCAGCATGTCGACCGGATGGTCGACGGCGATCGCAACGCACAGGTCCGGCTGGCGAACGGGCCGTGGACGTCCGAAAAGATCATAAAGCGCAGCCTTAAGTATCTGATCTATCTTGCTATCGCCTTCTGGACTGGCGGCGCGTGGATCATGTATTTCGCCGATGCGCCAACGCTGACGGTGGATTTCTGGACCGGCCAGGCGGCGCTGGTCGCCTATGGCACCGTCGCCGTCCTTACGGCGACGACCTTCATTCTCGGCGGTTTTATGCGCGAACAGGTGTGCGTCTATATGTGCCCCTGGCCGCGCATCCAGACTGCGATGATGGACGAAAAATCGCTGCTGGTGACCTATAAGGACTGGCGCGGGGAAACCCGCGGCAGCATCAAGAAGGCGCAGGCCAATCCCGGCGCGTTCGGCGACTGCATCGACTGCAACCAGTGCGTCGCGGTCTGTCCGACCGGGATCGACATCCGCGAAGGACCGCAGATCGGCTGCATCACCTGCGCGCTGTGCATCGACGCCTGCGACGGCGTGATGGCGCAGGTCGGGCGGCCGCGCGGTTTGATCGATTATTGCACGCTGGACGATGCCGCGACCGAAAAGGCGGGCGGCACGGCGCAGCCGGTTCGCAAGACGCTGATGCGGCCGCGCACCCTGGCCTATTTCGGTGTGTGGATCGCGATCGGCGCGGCGATGCTCTTCTCGCTCGGCCAGCGTACGCGGCTCGACCTTGCTGTCCAGCACGAACGCAGTCCGCTCTATGTCCAGCTCTCGGACGGTCATATCCGCAACAATTACACGTTGAAGCTGCGCAATATGGAAACGCGTCCGCGCCGCGTCGCTGTGACCGTGAGCGGGCTTCCGGGTGCTGCCATGTGGACCGAAGGCGGTTCGCGCGAGGGAGCGGGACGGGCCATCGTGTTGGCGCTTTCTCCCGACAGCGTGACCAGCATCAAACTCTTCATCGCCGCACCCGCCGAAGGGCCGACGCGGCAGGACTTCACGATCGCAACGCGCGGGCTCGACGGCGACCCGCGCGGTGACAGCGACACGATCCAGTTCGACCGTCCGGAGACAGGGCAATGACCGAAGAGACAGGGCAATGACCGAAAAAGGGAAACCGAAAGCCTTTACCGGCTGGCATATGACGGCGATCCTCGTCGCCTTTTTCGGGGTGGTGATGGCGGTCAACTTCACCATGGCGCGCTTTGCCATGTCGACCTTTGGCGGCAAGGTGGTCGAGAACAGCTATGTCGCGAGCCAGCAATATAATGAATGGCTCGCGCGCGCTGCGGTGCAGGACCGGTTGGGCTGGGACAAATCGATTCGCGTCGAGGCGGATCGTCACGTTCGACTGACTGTCCGAAAAGACGGCGCGGCGCTGGCCAGAGCAGATGTGACGGCCACGCTCAGTCATCCGCTCGGCCGCGTTGCGCCGCGCGCGCTGCGCTTTGCACCCGAGTCCGATGGCATGTTGCGCTCACTCGAGGCGATCCCCGCAGGCCGCTGGCGGATCGACCTGTCGGTGCGGCATGGCGCCGACGAGGCGCGGTACCGGGAGGACCTGCAATGACCGTCGCCGCGCTCGTCGAACGCGATTTCGTGGTTCCTGATATTCGCTGCGCGGGGTGCATTGCCAAGCTAGAGCAAGGGCTGGTGCGTGACCGGCACATTGCGGCGGCCCGCGTCAATTTCACCGAAAAGCGCGTCCACCTGTCATGCACGCCCGATACCGAAATGCCCGACCTGATCGGCGCCTTTTCGAACCTCGGGTTCGAAGCGCATCCGATCGGGAAGGGACCTGGCGAGGTCGATGCCGAGGCCGAGGCCGACGCGAGCCGCGAACTGCTGCGTGCGGTTGCGGTGTCGGGCTTTGCGATGATGAACATCATGCTGTTGTCGGTGTCGGTCTGGTCGGGCGCGGAGGGCGCAACGCGCGATCTGTTCCACTGGCTGTCGGCGGCGATCGCGCTGCCGACGGTCGCCTATGCCGGGCGCTCCTTCTTTCGCTCGGCATGGCGCGCATTGCGTCATGGCCGGACGAATATGGATGTGCCGATCAGCATCGGGGTGTTGCTGGTCTGCGCGATCAGCCTCTACGAGACTGCGACGAGCGGACCGCACGCCTATTTCGACGGCGCGGTGATGTTGCTGTTCTTTCTGCTCTGTGGCCGCTGGCTCGACAGCGTGATGCGCGACCGCGCGCGGGGCGGGGTGACGGCCTTGCTTCGCAATATGGGCACGGGGGCGATGGTCATCGGCGACGAAGGCCGCAGCCGCTGGGTCGATGCGGCCGCGCTCGAACCCGAGATGGTAATGCTCGTCGCCGCGGGCGAAAGGCTGGCCGCCGATGGTGTTGTCGTCGGCGGCGCAAGCCGGCTCGATCTGTCATTGCTCACCGGTGAAAGCGCGCCGCAGGGCGTTCAGCCCGACGACTGCGTCCATGCCGGCACGCTCAATCTCGATGCACCAATTCATGTGCGTGTGACCGCCGCGGGAGCCGGCACCGCGATCGCCGACATCGCGCGCCTGATGGGCGAAGCGGCGCAAGGCAAGTCGCGCTATGTCCGCATCGCCGACCGCGCGGCGCGCTTCTATGCGCCCGCGGTGCATATTCTTGCGCTGATGGCCTTCGCGGGCTGGATGGTGGCGGGCGCGGGTTGGCATCAAAGCCTGCTGATCGCGGCGGCGGTGCTGATCATCACCTGTCCTTGCGCATTGGGCCTTGCGGTCCCCGCGGCGCAGATTGTCGCGGCGGGCGAATTGATGCGCGCCGGGGTGCTGATCAAGGATGGTTCGGCGCTCGAACGGATGGCCGCGGTCGATCTGGCGCTCGTCGACAAGACCGGGACGCTGACATTGGGGCGACCCGAGGCGATCGGGCTCGACCGGTTCGACATCGGGGTGAAGTCGCTCATCCTCGCGCTGTCGCAGGCGAGCCGTCATCCGCTCAGCGAGGCGCTGACCCGCGGGTTGCACGATTTCGACGTGCGCCCCGCCGAAGTGACGTCGATCCGCGAGACACCCGGCTTCGGAATCGAGGCGCAATGGGCGGGTAAGACCATCACACTCGGTCGGCCGCAGGGCGCGGGCCTCGGCGATGCGCTGGCGACCGAAATGACGGTCGATGGTCGGGCGGTGGCGACGATCCGCCTCGCCGACCGGCTGCGCCCCGATGCGCGCGGAACCATCGACGCGCTGGGGCACGAAGGCATTGGCGCGATGATCCTGTCGGGCGACCGCGCCGAGGCCGTCGCGCCGATCGCGCGCGAACTGGGCCTGACCGCGCAGACGGGGATGAGCCCGCAGGACAAGCTTGCGGCGATCGGCCGTCAGGCGGCGCTGGGCTACAAGGTGCTGATGATCGGCGACGGGCTCAATGACGGGCCGGCGCTCGCCGCCGGCCATGCATCGATGGCGCCCGGGTCGGCGAGCGATGTCGGCAAGAATGCCGCCGACTGCATCTTCCTCGGCGACCGGATGATGCCGGTGGTGCAGACGGTGAGGATGGCACGGCGCACGCAGGCGGTGGTGCGGCAGAATTTCATCCTCGCGATCGGCTACAACATCGTCGCGGTGCCGCTCGCCTTCCTCGGTTTCGTCACCCCGCTTGTTGCGGCCATCGCCATGTCAGGTTCGTCGCTGATCGTCGTCGGCAATGCGCTGCGGCTGAAAAAGGCGATCCGGTGAACGGGCTCATTTTCCTCATTCCGATCGCGCTTGGACTAGGCCTGCTCGGTCTCGCGGCGTTTTTCTGGTCGCTCCGGCAAGGACAATTCGATGATCTCGACGGGGCGGCGCTGCGTATCTTCGTCGAGGATGAAGAAGGAGCGGTACCGTGAGTGCCAGCAGAATCCTGGTTGCGCTCGCTGTCGTAGCGTTGATGCAACCGCCGATTGCTGTCGAGGCGCGTGTTGTCCTCATTCCGGCGTGTGGCGGAGCGGCGCACCGGATGCTGTTTCCCGGCGATCCCGCTGTTCCGGAGCAGCGGCGCGACTGCGCCAAGGCGTGTCATGCGGTCGCCGAGCGCCGCAGCAAACCCGCCGGGACCAAGCGGGGGTGCTGCTGATATGCGCGCTGCGTTGATCCCGATCAATGTCCCGGCGAACGGGCACGCATAGGACAGCCTTATGTGGACCTATCACCCCGATCTGCTCGCCCGGCCCGTGCCGCGTTACACCAGCTATCCGACCGCGGTGGAGTTCACCGAAAATGTCGGGACAGACGATTACGCGCGCGCGCTCGACGGAATTGAGTCGGCGACGCCCATTTCGCTCTATGCCCACATCCCCTTTTGCGAGCAGATTTGCTGGTATTGCGGCTGCAACACCGGGGCGGCGGGCCGCAAACGGCGGCTGACCGACTATCTGGCGGCGCTCGGGTCGGAAATCGCGATCGTCGCGAAGCGCCTCGGCGGGCGCGGGCGCGTCGGACGGATCGCTTTTGGCGGCGGGAGCCCCAATGCGATCGCGCCGGTCGAGTTTGTGCGCTTGCTTGACCGCATGCTGACCGTTTTCGATGCGACCCGGCCCGAGATTTCCATCGAGATCGATCCGCGGGGTTTTACCTCCGAATGGGCGCTGGTGCTGGCGGCTTCGAACGTCACGCGCGTCAGCCTGGGGGTTCAGACTTTCTCGCCGCACCTTCAGCAGGCGATCGGGCGGGTGCAACCGCTCGTCGATATCGAGCGCGCGATGGCCGCGCTGCGGCTGCGCGGGATCGATGCGATCAATTTCGACCTAATGTACGGCCTGCCGGGGCAAGGCGTCGAGGACCTCGACGCGACGCTTGAAGAAACGATCCGGCTGGCGCCGAGTCGCATCGCGTTGTTCGGCTATGCCCATCTGCCGCAGATGTTGCCGCGTCAGCGGCGGATCGATGCTGGTAATCTTCCCGATGCGCGGCTCCGTTTCGAACAGGCCGCGCACGGGTATGAACGATTGACGGCTGCGGGCTATGTTGCGGTCGGTTTCGATCATTTCGCGCGACCTGACGACCCGCTCGCGATCGCCTTGGACGAGGGCAGGGTGAATCGTAATTTTCAAGGCTTTACTGAAGATAATGCATTGGTCTTGCTCGGTTTCGGTGCGAGCGCGGTCAGCAAATTTCCCGACCTCATTGTCCAGAACGAAAAACGCGCCGGGCCTTATCGCGACCTGATCGGCGCCGGCCGGTTGGCGGCTGTCCGCGGCGTGTTTCGCGCCGAAGAGGAACGGGAGCGCGCGGCGATCATAAGCGATCTCCTGTGTCAGGGCCGTACCCGGCTGGATCCTCGATGGATCCCGGCGACACAGGCTTCGCTGGTCGAATTCGGCGCGCGGCGCCTGATCGACTGGGACGGCGATGCCCTCATCATTCCCGACGACGCGCGGCCCTATGCCCGCATCATCGCATCGCAATTCGATAGCCTTCGCGGGAGTGTATTTCCCGGCGCGGCGACCTGATTTCAAATGGCAAGCCGGGCGCAGGTTTTTTGCGCGCGCTGGGCCCCACACTATCGGCCGGAATGACTGCTATCCGTGATGGCAGTTGCCGAGGCTTGCGATTATAGCGGGTCCCCGGCCGGGGAAGGCCCGTCCGAATCTCAGGAGAAACTTTCATGAACCATGCCGAATTGTCGGATAGCGTTGCCGCCTCGCTCGGCGCCAGCAAGGCTGATGCGCGCAAGGCCGTCGACGCTGTTTTCGCAGCGATCGCCGATGCCGCCGCAAAGGGAGACGAAGTGTCGGTCAATGGTTTCGGCAAGTTCAAGGTCAAGGCAACGCCGGCGCGCGAAGGCCGCAACCCTTCCACTGGCGAGACGATCCAGATCAAAGCCGCCAAGAAGCTGACCTTTGGTCCCGCCAAGGCCATCAAGGATCGCCTGAACGGCTGATATTGGATGATAGTCCGGTCGAGCCCCCTGAAACAGGCGGGCGCGGCCGGACTAACATGAAGGATGCGATCAGGCTGCGGGCTTGCCCTTTTCGGCATAGCGCCCGCGGACCAGACTTCCCTTCACCGCCTGCCCATCCTTGAGCAGGTTATAGACCGGGCATGTCGCCTCGACCGCCTGACGCAGTCCGTCGATCTCTGCTGTGGTCGCCGGGCTTTCGATATGCACGGTATATTTGATGTCCTGATAGCGCGGGGGTTGCGTGGCGCCTGAGCCGATACGCGGCGTGAGCTTGCCCTCGACCCGCACTTCGAGGCTGTCGAGCACGACCTGCTTGGTCGCGGCTTGAATCTCGAAGATGTGGGTTAGGCAGGTGCCGAGGACGCCGATCTGATGCTCCTCGACTGTCGGCGCGAGGCCATAGCCGCCAAACTCCTTGCGGCTGTCGTGGACGATCTGGAAATTGCCATCGCCGGTACGCGTCGTGCGGATGCCGGTCGCGGGTTCGACCGTCGCGACGGCGCGCAGCGCATAGGGCTTGGGCGGATTGGTCGCGGCGCGCTTATCACGGCGCAGGATTGCGCCGCGTTTCTCGACCAGGAAATCACGCAGGCCCGGAGGCAAGTCGGCGTCGCGCGTCGCCGGGCTGGGCTTGAGGATGATTTCGCCATGCGGAATCGGATAGCCCGCGCTGATCAGGTTGAGCACGGGGGAGGTTTTTTCGACCGCCTGCCGCAGACCTTCGAGCTGGGCATCGGTCGCCGGGGAGTCGATATAGGCGACGTAGGACAGGTTTCGCGGATAGGCGACCTTGCGCGCCTTTTCGGCCGAGGGATCGTCGGGATGGCTGGTAAACAGCACGTCGATGCCGTCGACCGGGATCTTCTGCGCCGCAGCCTGGATCGCAAATTCGTCAGCAATCGCGCTCGCGAGCACCGCGACCTCGGTATCCCACGAACCCGCGCCGAGATTATAACCGCCGAAATCGCGGCCGCTGTCGCTCAGATACTGGAAGTCGCGGATGCGGAGGCGGCGAACGCCCGAACGGCTTTCGGCGGTGACGCGCGCCTCAAGCGCCTGCGGCTCGGACTGCGTCTTAGACTGGCTTTCCTGAAGCGCCGCGCGGCGTTCGAGCTGGTCGCGAAGCGATCCCGGGCTGTCGGCGAAGGCCGCGGCCGAGGCGGCGATACCGATGAGCCCGGCGGTGAACAGAGCAGTGCGGCGGAAGGCTTTTCTGGAACGATGATCAGACATGATTTTCTCCTGTTTATGCGAGTTGGAAGGGTGGGTCGTCAGTCGATGGATGCGCGCAGCGTCACGCCGAGCCAGCGCGGAATGCCGGGTTTGTACTGGTTCCAGCTGGGCTTGAGCCCGGTGTCGACGTTGAAGACATTCTTCGCGACGAGGCTGACGTCGAAGCGGTTGTCCGGAAAGGCAAAGCCGAGCGACAGGTCGGTCACGCCCCAGAAGTCGGTCTTGGTGTACCGCGACAGGCTGGTGTCGGGATAATAGCCGCTCTGGAAATTATAGTTGAGATTGGCGTGGATGACGTGCCCGCTTTCGAGCGGGTAGGAAAAGTCGCCGAAGAGGTTTCCGCTCCATTTCGGCGCCCCCGCCAGCGTCTTGCCGCTCGCGTCATAATAGGCGCCCGCGGGATTGCTGCCGCCGAGCTCGCCGGGGTTTGCGGCGCGCGGAAAGCTGCGATAACGCGCGTCGGTATAGGCGCCCGCGAAACGCAGCGTTGTGTACGGGATGCCGAAATAGGCGACGTCGAGCTCGACACCTTTCGAGCGAACCTTCGGCACATTGCCGAGCGCCGAGAGATAGGCGGGCAGGCCGTTATTGTTCAGCGCCGTCTGCACCTCGTCATAGACGAAGCTCGGCTGGATATAATTGTCGATATCCTGCCAGAAGCCCGTCGCGCTCAACGACAGTGTGTTGTCGAACAGCAGCGAGCGGAAGCCGAGTTCATAGGCGTCGGTCTTCTCGGTATCGGCGGGCACCGACTTGCCGCCGAGCGCGGTCGCGCCGACGATCTGCGAAATGCCGGGCTTCTCGCCATGCTTGTACGTCGCATAAAGCGTGTGGTCGTCGCTGACCTTGTAGGTCAGGCCGGTTTCGATCGTCGGCAAAGTTGCCGAATATTTCTCGGCCTCGGTCCGCTGATAGAGCGCGCCGATGCGTGCGGCGCGGATCGACTTGGCGGCGCCGACCTGCGAGCGCTGAAAGGCGCTGAGCCCGCCATAGGTCGCGATGCCGAAATATTTCTGCGCGACGAAATCGGCGAGCGCGAGCTGGCTTGCATTGTTGGCGCCGGTAAGGGCCCCTGCCGCATTGCTGTTGAAGCCGTTCAGCGGGACATTATTGACGGAAGCGGGGTTGAGCTCGGTGCCGAAGCCGTTGGCCAATATGCCCGACTGCGACCAGCTTTGCCGTTCCTCGCGCGTGAAGCGGAGGCCCGCGCTCAGCGAGAGCCGGTCGGTCGCGTCCCAGATCAGGCTGGAGTAGGCGGCGTAGGATTCATTCTCGAACCGTTCCTTGCGCTGCGTGATCAAGCCGTTGACCGAATTGAGCAGCAGCGCGCGGCCGGCGGAATCGGTCGCGTTCGGCAGCGCCGGATTGACGGGGTCGAGCAGCGCATATTGCGCCGCGGTCGCATACCAGGCGCCGCCGTCCGAGCCGTAACGCTCGGTCTGGCTGTAGTTGGGAAAAGTGCCGTTGTAATAATAGAGGCCGCCGCGATAGCGCAGCCGCGAGCTGAGCTTCGCGTCGAGGCGGAACTCCTGGCTCCACTGCTCGAAACTCGTCTGCGTGCCGCGCGGCGCGCGCAGCCATTCGAACGGTGTGTGCGATCCCGCGCCTTGCGAGAATTCATAATCGCGCCAGCCGGTGATCGATCGCAGGCTGATTCCAGGCGCTAGGTCGAAACGAAGGTTCGCCGACGCCCCCTTGGTCGCATAGGTGTTCGGATATTCGCCGGCGGTGTTGATCTCCGATGCGTAATAGTCGTCGACGTTGTAATCCTGTTTCTGCGCGAACCAGCGGCGTTGGATGCGGCCGAAGGCGTCGTTGCTGTAATCGACGCGGCCGGGCTGGCCGGTCGCGGGATTGATCCAGTCGTAGGTTTCGGGCGTCTTGGTCGGGAAGGCGAAGCAATTTTCGCAAATCTCGCGGCCCGTCGGGGTGTAGTCGAGGCTGACGAGCGCCTCGAATTTCGGCGTTGGCGTGAAAAGAAGCTGCGCGCGGACATTGGTGCGGTCGGTGTTGCGCCAGCTATAGTGCGTATCATTCTTGTTCTTGAACGGCCCGTCGGCAGTCTCGCGATTGACGGTCAGGCGCACCGCCAGCTTGTCGTCGATGATCGGCCCGGTCAGTGCCGCGGTCGCGATGACGGTGCTGAGTTCGCCGAAGGTGACTGCCGCACTAGCAGAGGGCGTGAAACTCGGACGTTTCGTCTGGATCGAGATGCGGCCGAGGTTTGCCGCCTTTTCGCCGTCGGCGCCGACAGGGCCGCGTTCCACTTCGACGGTTTCGACATCGAGATAGTTGCTGAGCGCCGAGATCGAGCTGATGCCGTGACTGACGCCGTCGACCGAGACCCCGACGCTGGGGTCGAGCACCCCGGCGCCCGCCGCCCAGCCGACGCCGCGGATGAAGATCGAGGCGGTGTTGGGATTGTTCCACGACGTCCGGACGTTGCCGATCCGGTTCGCGATGTCGCGGAAGTTGTTGACGTGGAATTTCTCCAGTTCCTCGCCCGTTACGGCCGAGACCGACTTCGGCAATTCCTTGATCCGCGCCGCGGTCACCGTGATCGCGTCGACGAGCTGCGCATCGCCCACCGTCTCTTCGCGCTCTTGCGATATATAGGCCGAGCGGAACGGCTGCGGTTCGGCCGCGCGCTCGTCAGGGGCCGGGGTTGGTGCACTCACGCCCGCGGGCGCACCAATGGCAGCGCGCAGCCGCGCATTCTCGGCTTCGAGCAGGCGGTTCTTCTCTTTCAGTTCCTCGATCGATTGCGCTTGAACGGGCGCCGCGGCGATGGCTGACGCGCCCGCGAGAAAAAGGGCAAGAAGGCGTCCATTCCTGCTGCGCGCATGTACGGCCGTGCGGGCAGGGTGCCCGCTGGCCAATGTTCTTATGGTCATATTATGTCCCTGTTTCGCAAGGTGGGGAGAGAAGAGCGCGCGCGCTGCCTTGCGAACCGGCGCGACATGCTGGGTCGGCCGCGCCCCCGGGCACGGTCCTGAAGCAGGTTGGGCAAGTGGAAAAAGGATGTGCGAACGCACGCCGGAAGGCTCTTCCCGGTTGGCGCGCACGCGCCCTTTCCATTGCCAAAGATGTTAAGCGGGTCGCAGGTCAGCCGCAGCCAATCCAATGTCCCGTTTTGACGCGCGGCGTCAGATCTGGAGCGTATGGCGCATCGTTTTTTCCCCCTTGGTGTGGAATTACGAAGCCTTCCGGCGGTCCGGTGGACTGGCGCGCTTTGCGTTGGTGACGCGGAGCAATCTGCAGGTCAATTCCGCGGGATAGGGACGCCGGTGGTAACGCGGGATATCCCAATCCGATTAACTCAACTTATTTGATTGGGTTTTTCTGTCAAGTGGATAACCCGACCCGTTTGGAGAAATCATCCGTCAAAATCGGCAGTTTCACGCGACCCTGGCAGGCCGCCGTAACTGCATTGTGTCGGCGGCAAGATTTTCTTTTGCGCCTCGCCGTCGCTAGCGCGCTGGAGCATCATGCGTATCGCGGAGCAGCTGGAGCACCGCCTCGACCTCCTTCGGAGTTCCAACCGTAATGCGGACCCAGTCGGCGAGGGGCGGGAAGGCGCGGCCGATGCGGATGTTGCGCTTTGCGGCCTCGGTTCGCAGCGCGTCGGCGGCTGCGGCGCGGAAATAAACAAAGTTCGCCCGGCTGTCGGTGCGTTCGAGGCCGAGCGCGTCGATCGTTTGTTCGAGCCGCTTTCGCCCGGCGAGCGTCCATTCGCGCACGCGCGCGATATAGGCCTGATCGGCGAGTGCGGCCGATGCGGCGGCGAGATTGAGGCGGCTGAGGCTGTGCGGTGCGCCGATGCCGGCATCGCGTAGACCCCTGGCAAGCGGTGCTGGCGCGAGAGCATAGCCGATCGACAGGCCCGCCAGCCCATAGGCCTTGGCGAGGGTGCGAAAGACCAGCACATTCGCTCCCGCACGAAGCAGCCGGATCGCGCTCCGGCCGGCAAGATCGTCATATTCGAGATAGGCTTCGTCGACGACGACGAGCGTGCGCTTCGCCGCTTCGCCGATGAATCTGTCGAACTCCGCTCTCTCGTTGGTCGTGCCCGACGGGTTGTGCGGGTTGACGAGATTGACTGCGAGCGTGTCGGTGTCGATGGCCGCGAGGAGGGCCGGGAGGTCGTTTTCGAGCCGGGTGTTGAGTGGCACGGGCTTTCCAACCCCGCCGAGCGGCGCGGCGGCATCGACGAGCGCGGTATAACCGGGGGCCGAATAGACGACATTGCCGCCCCCGGGACGCTGGCGCGCGAGATAGAGGCCAAGCGGTTCCAGCACTTCGCCGATCACGACCTGATCGGACGTGACGCCTTCGATTGCGGCAATTTGCCGTACGAGGGCATCGACTTCATCCTGCTCGACGTAGCGCGCGATATTCCCGAGCTGGCTCTCAATCGCCTTTGCGACGCCGGGGGCAGGGCCGAAGGCGCTCTCGTTCAGGTTGAGCCGGACTGCGGCAGCTCCCGTGGTTTGGGCATTGCAGCATCCCGGCACCGCGGCAGCGGCGAGCGCGATGCCGCTCGCCGCCAGCCAATCGCGACGGGTAAAGCCGCCATGTCCTTCGCCGATCATCGCGCCCACCATCAGAAATTGAACCCGAGGCGGGCATAATAGAATGCGCCGCTGAAGCCAAAGGGCGAGAATTCGCTGTAAGGAAAGACGCCGAAGGTGTCGGCACCGGTCAGCGCAGCGGTCGTGGCGATATTCTTCGTTGGATAGATGTTGAAGATATTGTTCGCGCCGAAGGTCGCGGTGACGTTCGGCGTCACCTGACCGGTGAAGCTGAAGTCGGTGATCCATTTGGGCTTGAGTTTCTGGATGACATCGACATTGCCCGCGGCGCCCGACGCGGTCGGGATCGTGCGATAGGGCGTCGACTGCTGCGCGATCAGCGCGACGTTTGCCGGAGTCTGGTTGGTGAGCGCGACCTGCTCGACCCGGCCGTAGCGTGTGCCGCGCACGTCGAAGGTGATTGCGCCGATCTTCCAGTTTGCGCCGATCGCTACCTTGTCACGCGGCTGGCCATGTTCGAGGCGCGTCTGTTCGTTGATGTCGAAGATCGGCGTCGTGATGCCCAGCGCGGTGATCTGGCCGGGCGTCGCCGAGAGGCGGCGGATTTTCACGTCGTTATAGTTATAGGCTGCGGTCAGCTTGACCTCGCCCGCGTTGCCGAGGTCGACGGCATAGGCGGCGGTCACATCGACGCCTTGCGTGCGCGTGTCGACGGCGTTGGTGAAATAGCGCACCGAGGTCACGCCGGGGATACCGAGCGCGGCGAGATAGTCGCGGAGCGTCCGGCGGCCCGCCGCATCGACGAAGTTCGACGAGAGGACGATCTGGTCGTCGATATCGATATGATAATAGTCGATCGACGCCGAAAGCTTGCCGCTGGCAAAGGTCAGGCCTCCGCCATAGGACACGGCCTTCTCGGGCTTGAGATCCTGAGCGCCGAGGGCCTGCGCGAGCGAGGAGCCTACGGGCGCGGTCCGCACGAGGACAAACTCGGGAAAGCCGGTGTTGTTGTTGACGACGGTGCGCGAGCTCGTCGAGCTAAAATATTGCTGGGCAAGCGACGGGGCGTGGAAACCCGTACTCACCGAACCGCGGAGCGCAAAGCCTGCGGGGAGGGCGATGCGGGTCGAGGCCTGACCGTTCCAGGTGTCGCCGAAATCGCTGTAATCCTCATAGCGGCCCGCGAGATTGATGTTCCAGCCGTCGACCGGCTCGGCATCGAGTTCGGCAAAGGCTCCGATCGTGTCGCGGTTTGTGTCGATTGCATCGGCAGGCTGGATTCCGGCGAAACCTTGCGACCCGATCGTGGGCACGCCGCCCGCGCTGGGGCCGTCGAGGATGCGCGCCGGACCATAGGCATAGCTGTTCGGTTCGCCCGGGGTGATCTTATACGAGTCCTTCCGGTACTCGGCGCCGATTGCAAAGCCGACCGGATTGGCCAGGCCGACTTCGAAATCATGCGAAAGGGTGAGGTTGGTTGTCCACTGGGCGTTGGCAAACTTGCCGGCATAGAAGCTGGTCGGCGAACTCGTGCCGAGCGTCGCGTTGAGTGTGTTCTTGGGCCGGTAGGCGATGCTGTTGCCGCCGTAGACGCTCGACAGGTCCCACGCCCAGCTACCGAGATCGCCGCGGAGACCCAGCGCACCCGAATAATCGATGCTCTTGGTATCGATAAAGGGGAGGAAGCCATCGGGATAGATAGCGCGGACATTTTCATCCTGTCCGGCGCGGCGGAAGGACGCATTGGAATGCGCCTTGCTGACGCGGTAGCCGCCAAAGCCGTAAAGCTCGATACTGTCGCCGAGCGGCTTCTCGAGATTGACGATAACGCTCGCGTCCTTGAGATCGCCCTGATCGGCGAAGCGCCAGACTTTGCGATCGACGGTCGCTTCGCGCGGATCGAGCCGCGTCCCGGCGACACCGCCGGGCGGGTTCAGCCCAAGGCCGGCGCCGTAGCGCGCGGACAGCGGTTGCTGCGTCCCGGTCGGCGAGGTGCCAAAATAAAACTGGCGGGTGTCGGGAAGCGCACGGTTTGCGGCCTTATGGTCGCGATAATAGCCGGTCGCGTTGATGAAGCCGTCGTCGCCGAGCTTGATGCCGCCGCCGAGCGAGAATTCATAGGTGTCGCCGCCACCATCGTAGGTCGTGCCGGCGCTCGCGGATCCGTGAAGCGCGGTGTCATCGCGCAGCAGGATGTTGATCACACCCGCGATCGCGTCGGAACCATATTGCGCCGATGCACCGTCGCGGAGGATTTCGATGCGGCCGATCGCGGCGGCGGGAATCTGGTTGAGATCGGTCGGCGTCGACCCCTTGCCGATCGTGCCACCGGTGTTGACCCAGGCGGCTGTGTGGAGACGGCGGCCGTTGACAAGAACGAGCGTCGCGTCGGGCGAAAGACCCCGCAGGGTCGCATTGTGGATGTGGGTGTTGCCGTCGGGGGTGGTTGGCGTCGCGAAGGAAAAGCTCGGCGCGAGCTGGCGCAGGATCTCGGTCGTCTCCTGATAGCCCGACGCCCGGATGTCATCGCCCCGCAGGACGTCGATCGGCACTGGCGATGTCGTAGTGGTGCGCTCGGAGACGCGCGTGCCCGTGACGACGATGTCGGGCGAATCATTTGCCGGTGCGACCGGTGTTTGGGCGTAGAGCGGGAAGGGCAGAAGCCCGATGGAGAGCAGAATGGCTGTTTTGCGGGACATGGCGATTTCTCCTGTTGCCTGCTGCTCCCGTTACTCAACTAAATTAATAGACAAACAAAGATTTTCTACGCGCGGCTAAATCGAAGCCGGCGATTGCGCCACGGAACGACCGCTTTACCGGTCCCCGCGCGGGAAGGTCTGGTTGAGCTGGTCGGGAAGCTGGCAACGCAGGGCCAAAAAAAAGGGAGAGCAACGGGGCTCTCCCTTTTTTCTTTATTTGCCCCCGCTCACTTCATCTTGAAACGGACGCCGACGCGGAACGTGCGGCCCAGCAGATCCGAATAGGTGCTGTTCGCGGCCAAGCCGGTTTCGGGCAGCAGGATCGGACCGGCGTCGAACACATTGGTGACGTTGACGAAGAATTCGGCGTCGCCCTTGCCCATCGCGTCGAACTTGAACGTCGCGTTGAGGTCGACATAGGTCGCGCCGTCGATGCTGTTGTCCTCGTAGGTCGGAAACTGGTTGGTCGAGATCGGGCAGGTGGTCCCACACTCGACGCCCGTGGCATCGTACCTGCCGTCGCTCACGCCTCGCGCCGTCGCTGTCAGCGAGAAATCGTCGGTGTCGTAGCTCGCGGTGAAGCGGTAGATCCACTTCGGCGTGATCGATTGCGTGCCGGTGCCGACACCCAGCGTCCCGACGGAGTTGAGCGGCACGAAGCCGGGCACGCCTGTTGTGACGATGTTGTCGATATAGCGTGTCGCCAAGCCGCGCAGGGTGAAATTGCCCCCGGCGAGGGGCATGCGGTACGACGCTTCCAGATCGACACCGCGCATGACGAGGCTGGAGAAATTGACCGGCTGGCGGCTGATCAGGACGCGCGAGGGATTGGCCGGGTCGGGCGTGATCGCCGCGCAGAAGTCCGCCAGCCCCTCGAAACAGCGGTTGACGATGTCGTCCGCGCTGAGGCTGTCGATCGCGTCTTTCACCTTGACGTCAAAATAGTCGACCGACGCGGTGAAACCCGGAATGAAGCGGGGCGAGAACACCGCGCCGACGTTCCACGAATCCGCCTTCTCCGGGCTCAGATTCAGATTGCCCGTGATCGTGCCCAGGTAGGAGAGGCTGGAACCATAAGTGCCGGTCCCTGGCCCCGCTCCCGGGAAGAACGGGTTGGTGACGGTGGAGGTGTTGGCGGTACCCGCCTGGAACAGCTCGTTAAGATTGGGCGCGCGAATGTCGCGCGAGCGCGAGGCGCGCAGTCGAATGTCGTCGATGGGCTGCCAGGTCGCGCCCAGCTTCCATGTCGTGACATAGCCCGAGGTCGAATAGTCGGTGGCGCGCACCGCCCCGTTGAACTCGAGTCCAAAGCCCAGCGGCACGACCGTTTCGAGATAGGCCTCCTTGACGTCGTAGCTGCCCTTGCTGGGGCGGAAGTTGCCGACCGACCACACGCTGGTCGATGCGCCGGTGGCCGGGTTGAAGATGGGTTGGAACTCGGCGGGCACGAACCCGTCGATCTCCTCCTTGCGATACTCGGCGCCGATCGCGATGCTGACGTCGCCCGCCCAGGTGGCGAAAGGCGTGAGCGACAGGTTGGCGCCAACCACGGTCTGTTCGAGCGTCTGATCGCGGTACGGATCGCCGAGGATATAGTCGATCGCAGCGGGATCGGCGACGCCAATGCCCAGGAGGTTGAGCGGGCGGCAAGCGGGATCGTCATCCGCCGCGCTGGCGTTGACGTTGATCAGGCACTGGATCGAACCGACCGGGAGATTGTTGGGATTACCGGCCGGCGCGAACACGGCGGCGAGCGCGTTGTTTCTCTTCACCGTTTGCTGGATATTGGTCAGTTGCTCGTGCAACTCGGCGCGGCCGTACTGGGCATAGACGTCCCAGCTCGCCGGCTTTCCGAAAGCCTCGAACTCACCCTCTGCGCCGATCAAATAGCGCTGCACCTTGCGCTTGTTGTTCGAGCCGCGGCCGGGCAAGTCGACGGCGGTCGTCGCCAGCGTGGCGCTGGTCAGCCCCGCCAGGGGGGTCGGTCCGAGCGCATTATAGAGGAACGCGTTGCAGGTTGTCGGAGCCGCCGCTGCGGTCGCCGCCGTGCCGCAGCCCCTCGCGTCCAAGCTAAGGCCGGTCATCAGGTTCGGACCCGCGTTGAACAGTGTTTCCTGCCGATTGTACGAGGCCTGTGCGAAAAGCGTGACCCCGTCGCTGACCTCGAAGCTCAGCCGGCCGAAGAGGCCATAGCGGTCTTCTTCCGGGCTGAGGCCGATGCGGCGGCCCGAATCATTGATCTGCCAGTCGCCGCCTTGGGTCAACGACGGGGTGGACGAGCAGGCGGGCGAAGGGAAGGTCAAGGCGCCATACTGGTACTGGTTGATCGACCCGCCCTGTCCGAAATAGCTCCCGCACAGCCGTGAAGATGGCAGGGCGGATCCACCGGCTGGATTGGGGATGGTGCTGCCCGTGAGGAGCCCGCCCGGCGTCGAGTTCGCCGCGCCGACCTGGGTCCGGAGCAGGTACCGGGGCACGGTGCTGTTGGCCGTCCAGGCCGGATTCTGGATCCGCACGAAGCCGGTGTGGTTCCAGCCGCGATCGACCTGGAAGATGCCGTCCGTGTGGGCGATCTCGCCCGCCACGATCAGGCGGCCACGGCCATCGGCGAAGCCGAAGCCGGCGGCAATGTCCGCCGAATAGTTGAAGCCGTCGCCCTCTTCGGTCACGCCGGCATCGCCGGATAGCTTCAGCCCGCTGAAATTTTTGTTCAGGATGAAGTTGGTCACCCCCGCAACCGCGTCGGAGCCATAGGCGGCCGAGGCGCCGCCCGTGACCACTTCGACGCGTTCCACCAGTGACTGCGGGATCGTGTTGATGTCGACCACCCCGCTGGCGGTCGAACCCACGGACCGCCGCCCGTCGATCAGCACGAGCGTGCGTACGGTGCCCAAGCTGCGCAGGTTGAGCGCATTGATGCCGGCGATGCCGTTGCTGAGCTCAAGGCGCGAGTTCGACGGACGGATGGACGCCGCGAGTGCCGGCATCTGGTTGACGAAGTCCGCGATGTTGTTGGTTGGCGAGGTGTTCTGGATATCTTCCTGCGTCAGCACCATCACCGGGGTCGGCGCCTGGAAGCCGTCGCGCGTGACGCGCGAGCCGGTGACGATAATCTGGTCGGCGGGCGATGCTTCGGTGCTGTCTGCAGCGGCTGTCGCTTCCTGCGCCAGTGCCGGCGCTCCCTGAACCAGCGCCAATGCAGTCATCGCCGCGCCAAGGCGGCCATTGCGGCCGAGCGGCCGACGAATTCGTCCAAGATCACGCATATTAAGAGTCCCCTTTTTGTCCAAGAGCCGAACCGCACGCCGCCCTGTGCGTGCCCCGGCCGGTGCCGGGTTGGCTTGCCCTATTGTCCCACCTGACCGCGCGGCGGGCACTTGGCTCCGCCTTCTTATGTTTTCAGTGATGTCGTCGTACCGGTCCGGCGACCGGCGCGTTCAGGGCGCGCGGACAGCCGGTTCCATGACGGAGAGGTTACAGGGTGGTTACGGCCGGTCAACAGCTTCGCTATTACCCTGACTATATGGACATATAGCCCAAGGGAATGGGTTGCCGAATGCGTCGAGCCCGGATGCGGATAGCTTGCAGTTATAGGAGGCGGCCCGCTTGCTATAGCGCCGCGGCACCATGCTACGATACGTTTGGGTTTCGTTATCTTCAATCCTTATCGGGGAGGCCCTGTTGATCCAGCGCCGCGCATTCTTGCTGGCTTCCGTTGCGCTCGTTGCGATGCCGGGAAGCCTTTTGGCGAAACCCGGCTTCAAGGGCGGCGTGCGGACCGTGCAACTGTCCGGCGCGCGCGCGCCGGTTGAGGTCGTCGAAGACGAACTGGGTGTGCCGCATGTCCGCGCTGCCTCGCTGCACGATGCCTTTTTCGGGCAGGGCTATCTGGTTGCGCGCGACCGCCTGTTCCAGATCGATATGGAGATTCGCCGCGACATGGGGCGGATGGCCGAAGCCTTCGGACCGCGCTTTGTCGCGGCCGACAAAGCTGCCCGGCTCTTCCACTATCGCGGCGATGTCGAAGCCGAACTCGCGGCGCTGCCCGCCGACGTGCTGGAATGCGCGCGCGGCTATGTGGCCGGCGTGAATGCCCGCATCGACGAGCTGGCGGCCGACCCCGCACAATTGCCGCTGGAATATGGCATATTGGGAATCAGCCCGCTGCGCTGGGATATCCGCGATCTGGTACGGAACCGCGGAATCGGCATGGGCGACGCCGATGACGAGGTGCGCCGGGCGCAGCTTCAGGCGCGCGGTTTGGTCGATGCGGACCAGCTGATGGCACCGCTGCGTCCCGCATGGTCCTTTACCGTTCCCGAAGGGCTCGATTGTGCGGCGGTGAGCGACGCCGACCTCGGCATATTGGATCCGGCGACCCGGCCGATGGATTTCGATCCGGTTCAGGAGGCACGCTTCGACCCCGAAGAACGTTGGACGGACCGTTTCGCGCTGGGCAGCAACGCGTGGACGATTGCCCCTTCGCGCAGTGCGACGGGGCGGCCGATTCTCGCCAACGATCCGCATCTTGGCATTGGCCGCGCGAGTCCGCGGCACATGGTCCATCTCTCCGCCCCGGGACTCGACGTCATCGGCGCGGGCGCGCCGGGGCTGCCGGGCATCATGCAGGGGCACACCGATCGCTTTGCCTTCGGCCGCACCAATTTTCATATCGATCAGACCGATCTGTTCATCCTGCGCACCAAGGAAGGCGATCCGGGGCGCTATTGGCACAAGGGCAAGTGGAAGGCGTTCGAGACCTTCGAGTACGAGATTGCCATCAAGGGCGCGCCGCCCGAGCGCGTGACTTTGCGCTATGCTGCGGGGCGCCCGGTCGTGTCGCAGGATGCTGCACGCGACCGCGCGGTCGCCCTTGCTACGGTCAGCATGCTGCCGGGCGCGAACCAGCGGTTCGCAATCATTGCGATCAACCTGTCGAAGGACTGGGCGTCGTTACGGCAGGCGTGCAAGCTGCACGTGTCGCCGACCAACCTTCACTATGCGGACATTGACGGCAACACCGGCTGGCAGACGATCGGGTTCACACCACGCCGGCCGAAGCATGACGGGCTGTTTCCTGCACCCGGCGGCGGCGACTTCGACTGGACCGGTATTCTGCCGGTCGAGGATATGCCGCACGTCTATAATCCGCGTGAGGGCTGGTTCGCGTCGGCGAACCAGATGAACCTGCCGACGAGCTATCCCTATCGCGAGCGGATCATCAGCTTCAGCTGGAGTGATCCCTTCCGCTATGATCGCATCGCCGAGGTCCTCCGCGCTCAGCCGAAGCACCGGATCGAGGACAGCATCGCGCTTCAGCACGACGTCCAGTCGCTTCCCGCTCGGGCGCTGGTGAAGCTCCTCCCTGCCAGTCTTTCTGCAGAAGCCGCTCCTGCCGCTGCGCTGCTCCGGCGATGGGATTGCGGGATCGAGGCGGACAGCGCTGCGGCGCTGCTGTATGAAATGGTGATGCCGGCGCTGTCGTCGGATTTCCATGACCGGATCGTTCCGGCGGCGGCGCGCGATCTGATCCCGTCGGTCAACTTGTCGGAAATGCTGCGTATCCTTGCCTCGCCGGACAAGCGTCTGGGCGACGATCCCGCCGCAGCGCGCGATGCGCTCATCGACCGCGCGCTGGCGTCAGGCTGGAAAAAGGCGGTCGAACTGGGCGGCTCCGATCCGGCACGCTGGAAATGGGGCGACCTGCACCGCGTGACGATCGCGCATCCGCTGTCGTCGATCCCGGCGATCGCGGCCGCCTTTCCCAAGATCGAGGGCGGCCGGTCGGGCGGCGACGGAACCACGCCGATGGCGCGCGGCTTCAACGCCAAGCGCGGCTTCAACGTGTCGCATGGTGCGAGCTATTTGTTCGTCGCCGACGTCGGCGCATGGGACAACAGCCGCTTCCTGCTGCTGCCCGGCCAGTCGGCCGATCCCCGCTCACCGCGCTATCGCAACTTTTATCCCTTCTGGCTCGCGGGTGCGATGCAGCCTTTGTGGTTCAGCAAGGCCGCGGTCGAGCGGCACGCCGCCGCGCGGCTGATCCTCGCGCCCGCGCTATAGCGCCTCGGCGATCACGACCAGCGCGCGGTCGACCGCGGCGGTCGCCTGATCGTCGGTCCCGTCGGGCATATCGTTGGCGAGCACCGAAAAGACGAGCGTTCGCCCGCTGCGGGTGACGAGATAGCCCGACAAGGCGCGTGCTGCGTTGAGCGATCCGGTCTTGGCGAACAACTTGCCCTCAAGCGAAGTCCCCTTGAAGCGCCGCTGCAACGTCCCGTCGTGTCCCGCTATCGGCAGCGTGTCCCGCCACGCAGCGCCCCATGGTTGGCGCGCGACCCAGCTCAGCAGCCTGACGGCGGCGCGCGGCGTGATGCGATTATAGCTCGACATGCCCGACCCGTCCGAAAAGCTGTAGCTGGTCTCGGGTAACCCGACCTGTGTCATAACCTGTCGCATCACTGCCTGACCGTCGGCGATCGAGCCGTTGCCCGCCTGCCGCGCAACGCGCCGCAGCATCAGTTCGGAATGGAGATTCTGGCTCTCCTTGTTGATCCGTACCATATCCTCGGCCAGCGGCGGCACTGGCAGTTCGGCGAGCATCGCCGGCGCGGCCTGCGCGATCGCCGGTGGGCCCTTGCGGTCCGCTGCATCATAGGTGGGGGCCAGCGGCTGATGGCGTGCCACGACATCGCCGTCGACCCGAACCCCGCGCGCGCGCAGCAGGTCGCGAAAACGCCACGCAGCATAATGCGCTGGATCGTCGATGCCGAACCGGAGCGTGACCGTCGTGGCCTCGACACCGATCGTGCCGGTCAGGCGGAGCGTGCGGCTGTTCGGTGCGCGGACGGCGGCGATCGTCTCGGCCTTGCCCGGCACGGTGGTCACCTGATTGTCGATGTCATAATAGCCGGCCGCCACGCCCGCGGCGGCACCGACGGCGCCGGGCGCGATCTTTACCACCAGCTCATTGTCGTCGAGCGTCAGCGCCGACGTGCCGGTGCCATAGCGCGACTGGATATTGTTCCAGCTCATCCCCGGGCTCCAGCGCTCGTTGGGGTACCAGCTGTCGTCGCCGGTGACATGGCGGACATGGCGCGTCTTCGCCGCGACCGCGTCGGCCAGCGTCTGCAGGCAGTCGATGGCGCAATCATCGGCGCTCGACAGGCTGGCATCGCCGCGGCCGTGCAGGACGACGTCGAATATGCCGCCAGCGCCCGCCTCAAGCCGGACGCCCGTGCCCTTTGCGGTCCGCTGGAGCAGCGGCAGCTGCGCATAGGCGATCGCGGTCGTGAACATCTTGGTGTTCGACGCCGGGATGAAGCGCTGATCGGGGGCGACCGACACCAAAGTTTCGCCGTCCAACGTCGCGACCAGCACGCCATAGCGCGCGCCCTCCGGTCCGTTGGCGAGCTGTCGCTCGACCGCCGCCAGAACGGGACCGGCCCCGGCATCGGGCAAGGGCGTCCGGGCATTAGCCGGGGCGAGCGAAAGGCTCAGCGCAAGGGCCAGCGCACAGGCGTGGGTCTTCATCGATGCCGTCATAATGTCTCCCGTGCGTCCCAAGCTTTGATAACCCGCTCGCCCACCGCGGGGCGGAGGGCGGCGATGCCGCTGTCTGCGTGGCGGGTCGGATGGACCCGGTTGGTCAGCAGGGCCCAGGCGAGACCTCTTTCGAAGTCGATCCACAGGCCCGTCCCGGTGAAGCCGGTATGGCCGATTGTGTCGGCCGAGCAGGCCTCGCCCCCATGCCACCCCGTAAAGGCGCGCTCCCAACCGCACGTCCGATGCCCTTCGTGCGCGGTGCGCGTCTCGGCCAGTTTTGCGGGCGACAGCATCGATCCGTCCAGCATCGCGCGGGCGAAACCCAGCACGCCGTCGATGGTGCCGAAGAGTCCCGCATGCCCCGGCGCGCCGCCGAGCGCGAAGGCATTTTCATCATGCACCTCGCCCTTCATCACACGCCCGCGCCAGCTGCAATGCTCGGTCGCGACCGCGGGGCCGGGCGGCGGACCAAAGCCCAGTCCTTCGCCCAGCGGCCAGGCTGAAAGCGGCGCGCCGGTGATACGCTCGATCGCGATGCCGAGGAGGATGAAATTGATATCCGAATAGACCGGCGGTCCATGCCGCCATTCGCGCTGCAAGACGAACGCACGCAGCCGCGCCGGATCGTCGCCATAGGTATAGATGGGCTCGACCGCGGGCAGGAAAGTGCGGTGCATCAGGCAGTCACGGAAGGTCAGCCGGCGTTCGGCGGCGTCGGCAACGGCATATTGGCGGAGGTCGGGTATCGCATCGGTCAGCGGCCGGTCGAGGTCGATGCGTCCCTCTTCGGCGAGCATCAGGATCATCGTCGTGGTCGCGATCACCTTGCTGAGCGAGGCGAGGTCGAACCAGTGATCGCGCGTCAGCGTTTCGCGCCCGGGAACGAGGGCGGCCATTCCAGCGAGGCGCACCGCGCTCTCACCGTCGGCGCACACGACCCCCAAGGTCGCGCCGGGGATGCGGCCGCTTTCGACCGCTTCCAGCGCGGGTGCGAAGCCCCGTTCGCAAATTGCGTCGATCGTCATGTCCGTCCTTTCACGCGCGCGATCACGGGCAAAAGGAAGATTGCCGCGAAGCTGAGCGCGCCCGACAGTAAGAAAAAACCGTCATAGCCGATCTGAGTCTGCATCGTGCCCGATGCTCCGGCGAGCAGGCGCGGGAGCAGGAAGGCGAAGCCCGAGAGGAGGGCATATTGTGCCCCCGGATAATTCGGGCTGACCAGCATCGAGAGATAGATCACGAACACCGCGCCAGCGAAACCATTGCCGAACTGGTCGACCGCTACCGATGTATAGAGCACGAAGGAGGATGGCTCGCTGTGCCAGAGCCAGACATAGATCCAGTTGCCCGCCGCTGCGGTCACCGCGCCGATCGCCAGCGTCCAGGTGAGCGGCAGGCGTGTCGACAGCAAACCGCCCAGCGCAACGCCCGCCATGCTTGCGGACAGCGCAACGACGCCGTCCGCGACACCGATTTGCTCCAAACTATAGCCCGCTTCGTTCCACAATGGATGCGAGAGGGTGAGGGTGAGTACGTCGCCCATGCGATAGAGGGAGACAAAGGCCAGCACCGCGAGCATCGCATAACCATAGCGCCAGAACAGCTCGACATAGGGCGCGACGACGGCGGACATGGTCGCGGGTGCGCCCGCGGGCAAACGTCGGATGCGGGGCAGTGCGAGGGCCAGCGCTGCGAAGGGCAATAGCGCTATCGCCAAAACGACCGGCGTCACATTGGTCTTCGATGAAAAACCCGCACCTTGTACCGCGGACAACAATCCCCAGCCGACCAATGTGGTGACGAATGCGACAGCGAGCAGGATGAGCAGGCTGGCGAATGTGCCATAAACCAGCGCCCTCGCGCGGCCTGCGATGCCTTGCTGCTCGGGGCGCATGGCGGCGAGGATGGGAAAGGGCAGGAAGGCCGCGACCGCGATGACCAGATAGGCCCATGTCCAGTCGGTCCACGCCGCAACCAGTATCGCGCCGCTGCCCGCCGCGACCATCGCGCTGCGATAGCCCCATAAATTGGCGGCGACGACCGGCGCTTGTTCGGCCTGCGTCGGGGCAAGCTCGATGCGCCAGCCATCGGCGGCGACTTCCAGCGTCGTAGTCCAGAAGGCGAGCAGGATCGCGAACAGCGCGGTCAGCGGCAGGCTCTCGTCGTTCGATGTGAAGGCCATGGCGATCATCGACAGAAAAATGCCCAGCTGCGAGAGCATGATCCATCCCCGCCGGCGGCCCCAGAAGCGCGCGAATCCCGGCACATCGTACCGGTCGAGCAGCGGCGCCCAGGCGAATTTGAACGTCGGTAACAGTGCGATCCACGCGAAGAAGCCGATAATCACGATATCGACGCCATGCCGCGCGAGGCGGAGCGTCAGCACCGCGTTGAACATGTAGAAGGGCAGTCCGGCCGAAAAACCGAGCAGCAAATAGAGCCCAAGCAGGCGCCGTGGCGATGGCTTGGCCGGAGTGTCGTATACGCCGACCGGATGCGTCGCTGTCACGACAGATGCGCTCATGCGGCCTTATCCGGCTCGATGGCCTGTTCCCAGCGGGCCACCACCGTCGTGACCGTCAGATTGGCGCTGGCGCTTGCCACCGTTCGGGTCATGTCAAGCAACCGGTCAAACGGCAGGATGAAACCCACTACCAGGGCGGTCTGCTCGGGCGTAACGCCGACCGAGGAGAGGACCGCGGCGAGCATGAACAGCGACGCCGACGGGATGGGCGCCGTACCGAACGCAGCGAGGGCGCCCGTCAACAGGACGATCGCCAGCATCGGCAGGTCGGGCTCGACACCGACCGCCTGCAGCGCGAAGATGCTGAGCAGGCCCACATACATTGCGGTACCGTCCTTGCCGATGCTGGCGCCGATCGGCAGGACCGTCGAAGCGACGCCGGGCGCGATGCGCAAGTCTTCATGCGCGATGCGGAGTGCGACGGGCAGGGTGGCCGCGGACGAGGCGGTCGAAAAGGAAACCGCCAGCGCATCGATGATCTTGCGGTAGAAGCGGAGCACAGGCTGCTTTGCGACAAAGGCGATCAGCGGCAGATGGACGAGCAGGATCTGAAGGATCACCCCCGCCGCGACGCCGACCGCCAGCCAGCCGATATGGGTGAACACCGCGACGCCGTTATCGGCCACCGCCTTGGCGATGAGGGCTAGTACGCCGAAGGGGGTGATTTCCATCACGATCCGCACCAGGTGGAACAGCACCTGGCCGGCGGATTGGAGCAAATCCGCCATCGGGCGGCCCTGATCGCCCGCGAGGATGACGCCGAAGCCGAACAGCATGGCGAAGAAAATGATCGCCAGCATGTCGCCTTCGACCAGCGATTGCACGATATTGACGGGGACAATGCCGATCAGCTGGTCGTGCAGCGACTTCGCCTCGCCCAGCGCGTGGGGAACGGCGGCGCCAAGCGCGGCGCCCTTGCCCGGCTCGAGGAGCAGGCCGACCGCGATGCCGATCGACACCGCACAGACGGTGGTCGCGGCGAACAGCCCGATCGTGCGCGCACCCACCGACCCCAGCTTGCGCGGGTCGGCGAGCGCGGTGACGCCCGACGCGATGCTGATGAACACGATGGGGACGACGAGCATCCGGATCAGCCGGACGAACAATTCGCCGACAAAGGCGATCGCGGAGGTCGCCGCGGGCCAGGCAAGACCGAGCAGCACGCCGATCACCATGGCACCCACGACGCGTTGCCACAGCGGTACCGCGAACCAGCGGCGAAGCATCCCTGTCATCGATCCATTTGCCCCGATCGTATCAAATCCCGCCCCAGAAGCCGGGCTGTGGCGGCGATAGCAAGCCTTTCGTCCCGCTCACCCCGCCGATGCGATCCTCTGCAAGCCAGAGCGGTCCGTCAAGGTCGACAAAGCCGCTGTTCGCCGCAACGGCCCACGCCGGTGCGATCGACAGCGAGGAACAGATCATGCATCCGGTCATCACATCCAGTCCGCGCTGACGCGCGGCCTGCGCGAGGCCCTGCGCGGCGGTCAGCCCGCCCGCCTTGTCGAGCTTGATGTTCACGACGCGATAGCCGTCGGGCAGGCTATCGAGATCGGCCGCGACATGGACCGATTCATCGGCGGCAATCGGGATCGCCGACCGGAAACCGGCAAGGTCGCCGTCGGCGTCGGCGGGCAGCGGCTGTTCCAGAAGGTCGATGCGCAAATCGGTCATCAGCCCCTGCAGGCCGCGGACCTCGTCGATGGTCCAGCTCTCGTTGGGATCGACGATCATGCGCGGGCGCGGCGCGGCGGCGCGGACCGCCGTCAGCAGCGTAGCGGGATCGCCGCGGTCGACCTTGATCTTCAGCAGGGGCGCATCGGCAAGCGCCGCCGCTGCCGCTGCCATGCGGTCGGGGGTGTCGAGGCTGATCGTCATCGCGGTGACGATCGGGCGGAGCGGCCGTTCCAGGTCGAACGCCGCCGCGATATCGCTGCCCGCCATCCGCAGTTCCAGATCCCAAAGCGCGCAGTCGACGGCGTTGCGCGCGGCACTGGCGGGCATCCGCTCGATCAGTTCCTGCCGACCAAGCCCCTGCTCGAGTGGTTCGCGCAGGGCCTCGATCGCGACGATCGCACTTTCGACGCTCTCGCCATAGCGGGGATAGGGAACGCCTTCGCCGCGCCCGGTGATGCCATCCCGGGTAATGGCGACGGTCACGACCTCGGCGGCGGTCTTCACCCCGCGTGAGATACGAAAGGGGGTGCTCAGCGGAAACGTCTCGCCAGCGACGGTCAGGGTGCGTTGCATAGCCGAAGGGTCAGGCGGTTGCGGCGAGGGCGGGCGAGCTGGCGTCCGTATCCAGCAGCCGGTCGAGGATCGTTTCGACGCCAAAGCGATACGGGTCGCTGGCGGGCAAGCCGAGTTCGGCCTCTATCCGGGCGCACAGCGCAATCGCTTCGTCCTCGGGCAGCGCCGAGGTGTTGAGCGCGATGCCGACCGCCCGGACATCGGGATTGGTCAACCGCGCGGTGCGCAGATTCGCCTCCAGACATTCGGCAAGGTCGGGCAGGGCATAATGCGGCAGACCGCGCATGTGCGCGCGCACCGGATCGTGGCAGAGGACCAGCGCGTCGGGCTGGGCGCCGTGCAGCAGGCCCGTCGAGACGCCGGCGAACGACGGGTGATAGAGCGAGCCCTGACCTTCGATCAGGTCCCAGCCGTCATCGCTGCGCGCGGGCGAAATCTGCTCGATCGCTCCCGAGATGAAGTCGGCGACCACGGCATCGAGCGGGACGCCGTCGCCGGCGATCAGGATGCCCGTCTGTCCGGTTGCGCGGAAATCGGCGGCCACGCCACGCTTTTCGAGCGCGCGCGCCAGACAGAGCGTTGCGTACATCTTGCCGACCGAACAATCCGTGCCGACGGTGAGCAACCGCTTGCCCGCGCGCCGTTTGCCGTTGCCGATCGGGACGTCGGGCCGAGGTACGCGCACGTCGTGCAGGGTGCGGCCGAGCCGCGCTGCAGCCTCGACCAGCTGCGGTTCGTCGTTCAGTCGCTGGTGCAGGCCCGAGGCGACGTCGAGGCCTGCTTCCATCGCGGCCAGCGCATCGTCGACCAGATCGTCGCCCAGCTTGCCGCCGGCATTGGCAATGCCCAGTACCAGCGTCCGGGCGCCTGCGGCGCGCGCCGCGGCAAAGTCCATGCGCGGCAGATCGAGCGTCAGCTGGCAGTCGTCGTGGCGGAACTCGCCGACACAGATGTCGGGCCGGAAAACCGCAAGCCCGCGCGAGGTCTTGATGCCGATCTCGTCATTGCTATGGCCGAGGTAGAGAAGATAGGGCGTGTCGATCATGGATCCGGGAAACCTGCGTAATGGTAAGAAGGGGCAATATTATCGCCACCTGCCGCAACGCCCCAATATCTAGCGCCCCATCTCCTATAGCCTGATGCTATAGTCCCTCGATCACCGTCGCGAGGACGGCGAGGAATGCCGAGGCGGTTCGCGATGGCGGGCGGTTCTGCAGATAGACTGCGTTGATGTCGAACGTGATCGCTGGCTGTAGAGGCCGGCTCGCCAGACCGGGGGGCAGCGCGGCATGCGCGGTGAAATTGTCGACGATCGCCATGCCAACCCCTGCGCCGACCAGCGCCGCCGCGACATAATAGGTGCGGGCCGAAACCACCTCGTCCAGCTCGACCTCCAGCCGGTTGAGTTCGCTGGACAGCATCCGCCCGATCGGGCCGCTCTGCGCCGGGCTGATGAACTTTTGCCCGCACAGCTCGTCGAGACGCAGGCGCGGCGGCGCGTCGGGCATATCTTCTTCGCGATAGATAACCACCAGCTCGCCCTCGCCGATCACCTGATGGGCGACCGGGGCCGAAAGCGGCACCTCGAAACTGATCGCGATGTCGGTTTCATGTTCATAGAGTTTGCGCACCATTTCATCATGGTGCAGCGTCTGGAGATCGAACATGATGTCCTGATGATCGCCCAGAAACTGTGACACGGCTGCCGGGATCGCGCCGAGGCCCAGCGAGGGGAGGGCGGAAATGCGGAGCAGTCCCCCACGTCCGTGGCGCAAGTTCTGGCAGGCTTGCCGCAGCGATCGTACGCGGTCCTGAATGTCGGACACTTCGGCGAACAGGGTGTGCGCGTCCTCGGTCGGGATCAGCCGCCCCTTCGACCGTTCGAACAGGGTCAGGCCGATCGAACGTTCGGCGTGGCGCAGCACTTTTGTCACCGATGGCTGCGACACGTTGAGCGACCGCGCGGCGGCGCTGACCGTGCCATGCAGGAAGACGGCGTGAAATATTTCGATCTGGCGCAGGTTCATCCTGTTACGATCCCGGGGCTGCGGCCGTGGGGTATCGGATTGCCCCTTGTTTGGCCGGATATTTGCGGCGTATCGGGGCTCTATGCCATCGGGTTATAGGGGGTGCAACAACACTCTCTGGACGCGGAGCGCCTGTTCGCGACATTTCGTCGCCGGAATAATATTGACGGACGGTCTGTGCCGAATGCCGTTCGCCGTCATTTTCGCAGAAGGATATCGTCGATGCCGCTACCGCTTGCTTCGCTTTCCGTTCGCCGGACGATCGGTTCGATTTCGGCGGCTGCCGCGCTGCTCTGCGTCGCCGGAGCCGCGGCGCGAACCGACGAGACGGTCGATGTGATCATCCGCGGGGGGACGATTTATGACGGCAGCGACGGCAAGCCCGTTGTCGGCGATGTCGCGATCCGGGGCGACCGGATCGTCCATGTCGGTCGTTCGGGCCGCTATTCGGCGGACAGGATCATCGACGCAAAGGGGATGATCGTCGCGCCCGGCTTCATCGATCCGCACACCCATCCCGACAGCTTCATCCGCTCGCCGGACAAGGCGATGCGCGTCAACGCGGCCTGGCTCAACCAGGGGGTGAGCACCGTGATGATCGGGGTCGACGGGTCGGGCACGCCCGATGTCGCCGAAGATGCGGGCAAGCTGGCGGCATCGGGGATCGGGACCAACATCGTGTCGTTCGTCGGTTTCAGCGCCGTGCGTCAGCGGGTGCTTGGGCAGGATGCGCGCGCGCCAAGCCCGGCGGAACTCGATGCGATGAAGGCGTTGGTGGCCAAGGGTATGTGCGAAGGCGCGGTGGGCCTGTCCACCGGACTATTCTATGCGCCGCAGAGCTTTGCCACCACCGCAGAGGTGGTGGCGGTGGCGCGCGAGGCGGCGACCCGCGGCGGCCTTTACGACACCCATCAACGCGATGAATCGAGCTATAGCATCGGTCTGCTCGGATCGGTGAAGGAAGCGATCGAGATCGGGCGGCAGGCGGGAATGCCGGTCCATTTTGCCCATCTGAAGGCGCTGGGCGTCGACGTTCATGGACAGGCCGGCGCGGTGATCGCCGCGATCGATGCCGCGCGTAAAGCGGGTGTTGAGGTGACCGCCGACCAATATCCCTGGCTGGCGTCGGGATCGAACCTCGACGCGTCGCTGCTGCCGCGCTGGGCGGTCGACGGCGGCGGAGCGGCCTTGCTGAAAAGGCTCGACGATCCCGCCACGCTCGCGCGGATCCGGGGCGAGATGCAGGAAAATCTTCGCCGGCGCGGCGGCGCGGGCGCGCTGCTCCTGATCGCGCAGGGCTTTCCGTGGACCGGACAGACGCTGGAGCAGGTTGCGGGCGAATGGAAGATGGACAGCCGCGATGCGGCGCTGCGCATCATCCGGCTGGGCATCGAGGCGAAGGATCAGGGAGAGAGGAGCGGTGGCACCGCGGTGGCCTCCTTCAATATGGCGCAGGCGGACGTCGACTTGCTGATGCAGCAACCGTGGATGGTGACATCGTCCGACGGATCGGACGGCCACCCGCGCATGTTCGCGACCTTCCCCGAAAAATATGTGCGTTATGTTCGCGAGCGAAAAGTCATCGACCTGCAGACCTTCATCCGCCAATCGACGGGGCGCACCGCCGACATCTACAAGCTCGACCGGCGCGGCTATCTGCGCCCGGGCTATTTCGCCGACGTGCTCGTCCTCGATCCCGCCGGATATGCGCCGCGCGCCGACTATGTGCGCCCGCGCGAACTGAGCGTCGGCGTGCGGAAGCTGTTCGTCAACGGCGTGCTGGCGGTCGATGACAGCCGCGCAACGGGCGCCGTCGCCGGCCGCGCGCTGTTGCGGTCGCCGCCGACCGGTTGCACCGGGCGGCGTTGAACGGTTTGCACTGAAGACCCCTGAAGGGGCGCCGCCGCTTGCGCGATCAATGCCTCCCGAGTTCGTCGCGGCCGACGACCATATAATGCACCTCGTCGGGACCGTCGGCAAAGCGCAGGTGGCGCACGTCGGCGTAAAGCTCGGCCAGCGGGGTCCAGTGCGAAATGCCGGTAGCGCCGTGGATCTGAATCGCCTGATCGATGATCTGACAGGCGCGTTCGGGAACCATCGCCTTGGCCATGCTCACCCAGACGCGCGCTTCGCGGTTGCCGAGCAGATCCATTGCCTTTGCGGCCTTGAGCACGATCAGGCGCATCGCCTCGATATCGATCCGCGCCCGCGCGATGACTTCCATATTCTTGCCGAGTTGCGACAGCGGCTTGCCGAAGGCTGTGCGTGAATTGCCGCGTTTCACCATCAGGTCGAGCGCGACCTCGGCCTTGCCGATCGTACGCATGCAATGATGGATGCGGCCTGGCCCGAGGCGCATCTGCGAAATCTCGAACCCGCGGCCTTCGCCGAGCAGCATATTGTCTTTGGGCACGCGGACATTGTCGAAGCGCATGTGCATATGGCCCTGCGGCGCGTGGTCGGCGCCGAAGACGCGCATCGGCCCCAGTACCTGCACGCCGGGCGTGTCCATCGGCACGAGAATCTGCGAATGCTGCGCCTTTCGTGCGGCTTCGGGGTTGGTCTGCACCATGCAGATCAGGATCTTGCACCGCGGGTCGCCGGCGCCGCTGATGAAATATTTCTCGCCATTGATGACCCACTCGTCACCCTCTAGCCGCGCGCTCGTTTCGATATTGCCGGCGTCCGACGAGGCGACATTGGGTTCGGTCATGACATAGGCAGAACGGATTTCGCCATTAAGGAGCGGCTTCAGCCAGCGTTCCTTCTGATCGGGGGTGCCGACCATTTCGAGCACTTCCATATTGCCTGTGTCGGGCGCCGAGCAGTTGAGCGATTCCGACGCGAGCGGCGACTTGCCGAGTTCGGCCGCAATATAGGCATAGTCGAGGTTGCTGAGCGGGGTGCCGGTGTCGCCGTGCGGCAGGAAGAAGTTCCACAGGCCCGCCGCCTTTGCCTTGTTCTTCGCGCCTTCGAGCAATTCGAGCTGCCCCGGCGCCCAGCTCCAGCGATCGGTACGCGCTTCGCCAAGGCGGAAGAATTCCTCGGTGATCGGATCGACATTCTCGGCGATATGGCGCTTCACGGCATCGAAGAGCGGCTGCGCCTCCTTTGACATCCGGAGGTCGTTGAGTTCGGCCTGAAGTTCGATTTCGGTCATGGGCAAGTCTCCAGTGGATGGCACCGGTAACGCTAGGCGCGCCATGTCATTTAAGAAAATGATAGGATCGAATAAGCTATATTCGTTCTGCGAATGACTAGTCCGGCTTTGCCAGTTCTTCGACAATGATCGTGCGAAGCCAGCCAAGGCCGGGGTCGGCCTGCGATGCCTGATGCCAATAGAGATAGCTGCCGCTTTGCTCGACCGGTAGGGGAAGCTCGACAAGCTGCATCGGCCACATTGCGTCGAGCACCTCTGCATGCGATCGCGGGAGCGCGAAAAGCATGTCGGACGAAGCGACGATTTGCCAGGCGGTGATCGCATGCTGGCACCGCACGGCGACGCGCCGCGTCACGCCCATCTGATCGAGCGCGATATCCTCGATCCCCGGACCATAAGGCCGCGCTGTCGCGATGATATGGTCGAGCGAAAGATAGGTTTCGAGGTCGATCGCGCCGTCGACGCGCGGATGTCCCTTGCGGGCCACCACGACGAGCGGTTCGGTGCCGAGATAATGACGGCAGAGCCGGTCGTTGGCGGGCAGCGCGACGTCGAGCGCGAGGTCGAGATCGCCGTTTGCGAGCATCATCAGCAGATCGCGGCGGCGGAAGGTCACGCTGGCGAGCGCGACATGCGGCGCCGCACGCCGCACGCGCGACACGAGCGACGAAAAACGCGGCATTTCGCCCGACAGGCGCACGCCGATGCGGAATTCGCGCGTTGTCCGGGCGGGATCGAACGCGGTCGCGGCATCGAGCGCGGCATCGAGCCCGCGCAACGCTTCGCGCACCGGTCCGGCGATCGCGCGTGCGGCATGGGTGGGAACGAGACGATTGCCCTGGCGCACGAAAAGCGGGTCGTCGAACTGGGTGCGCAGCCGCGCCAGCGCGTGGCTGATCGCCGGCTGCGACAGGTTCAGATGCCGCGCCGCGGCCGATACCCCGCCCTTGGCGAATATCGCCTCGAATATCCTGAGCAGGTTGAGATCGAAACGGGCGAGATGCCGCAAGGGGGGCTCCTGAGCAAAGTCGGCAACAGCGCGATGGTCGGGGCATAGCTGTCATGGGCGCGGAAGTGAACCGATGGTGCGGCGCTGCTCCCCGGACCGCTCGCGGTAAAAGATTATGCTCTCGAAACTGCAGCCATTGCTATTAGGGCGATGTTGAAACATTGGGGCTAGACCCGCCGGTCGATAGGTTGGTCAAGACGGTCCGCCGCGATTTCGGACGCCTCGCCGCACCGCCACATTTGTTGGTCAGGACCTGAACATATGGCAGATGAAATCGAATTGAAGCTCGAACTGTCGCCGGCCGATGCGGACCGGATCGAGGCATCGGGCTTGCTGCCGGGGAAACCCCGGGCGGTACGCCAGGTATCGACCTATTTCGACACGAGCGATCATGCGGTGGCGAAAGCCGGCTTCTCGCTGCGCATTCGCCGCACCGGTGCAAAGCGCGTCCAGACGATCAAGGCCGGCGGAGCCGGTACGGCGGGGCTGTTTATCCGGTCGGAATGGGAGCGCCCGGTGGAGAATGACACGCCGGTGCTGGACTTTGCCACCCCGCTTCCCACGGTGCTGGGCAAGGCGGCCGATGCTGTTGGCCCGGCGTTCGAGGTACGGATCGCCCGCCGCACCTGGAACATCGCTGACGAAGCGGCCTCGATCGAGCTCGTGCTCGACCGGGGCGAGGTGATTGCCGGGGAGCGGCGGTCACCGGTCTGCGAAATCGAACTGGAGCTGAAATCGGGGGATCGCGCGGCCCTGTTCGCGCTCGCTCGCAAGATCGACGCGGTTGCGCCGGTGCGGCTCGGCGCCCTCACGAAATCCGAACGCGGCTACCGATTGACTGGTCCGGCTGCGACCAGCGTCAAGGTTGCGCGCGTTCCGCTCACCCTGGATATGACCGCGGCGCAGGCGTTTCGGCGTATCGTCGAGGCGTGCATCCGCCAGTTCCGGCTGAACGAGATGCTGCTCATGGAGGCCCGCGATCAGGCCGCGTTGCATCAGGCACGCGTCGCGCTGCGCCGGTTGCGGTCGGCTCTGGCGATCTTCAAGCCGATGATCGGCGATGGTGGCGTGCCGATCGGTAAGGAATTGCGCTGGCTGGCATCCATATTTGGCGAAGCCCGCGACCTCGACGTGCTGTGCGAGCGAGCCCGGCCCGGCGTAATTTTCGATCGCATCGAGGCCGCGCGCGAAGCCGCCTACGACAGGGTCGATGTGGCGCTCCAATCCACCCGCGCGCGCGCGCTCATGCTCGACCTCGTCGAATGGGCGGCGGCTGGCGAATGGAGCGAAGGATCGGGCGGGGAGGCGGATGGCGATCAACCGGCACGCGCCTATGCCGCAAGGGCGCTTCGTCACTTTCGGCGCCGGATCAAGCGCAAGGGGCGGGATCTGGCGAGCCTCGACGACGACGCGCGGCACATGGTCCGGAAGGATGCAAAGAAGCTGCGCTACGCGACCGAATTCTTTGCCTCGCTGTTCGAACGCAAGCGTGAACGACGGCGGCATAAGCGCTTTCTGGCGAGGCTGGAGGCGCTGCAGGACCGGTTGGGCATGCTCAACGACCTTGTCGCCGCGCCGGCCGTGCTTGCGAAGGCCGGGTTGAGCGACGATGCTGTCGTCGAGCTTCCGGGATATGGGTCGAAAAAGAAGCTGCTCGATCGCGCGGAAGCCGCGCATGAAGATCTGATCGATACCAAGATATTCTGGTGATCCGGCCATTCGGCTATCGGCCAAAGTCCGTTCGCCTGTTCAGGCCGGATAGAGACCGCGCTCGCGTCCGAACAAGCGGCTCAGACCCAAAAGAGTCTGCAGATTTTCTACCTTGAGGCCCAGCGCCGTACCGATCTCGATAGGCGCCGATAAAAGCTGGTCGATTTCCAGCGGGCGACCCGCCTCGGCATCCTGCAGCATCGAGGTCTTGAATGTCCCGAGTTGGCGCGTGACAGCCATGCGGTCCTCGCCGCGTTCGGCAATGGTGCAGCCGATCCGGGCGCCGATCGCCTGCGCTTCGGCCATGGCACGCAATGCGAAGGCGCTGACCAACGGATCATCGAGCAAGCGGTCACAGGTGGCGCCCGTGATCGCCGAGATCGGGTTCATCGTCATATTGCCCCAGAGTTTGTACCAGATGTCGCGCCGGATGGCGGTGCTTCGTTCAACGTCGAATCCGGCATTGGTGAGGACATCGGCGACAAGATCCAGTCGCGGTGAAAGGAACCCGTCGGGCTCGCCGATGATGAGCCTGTTGCCGGCCTTGTGCGCGACGGTCCCCGCGCTCCGGACGGCTGCGGTGGCATGGACGACGCATCCGATGATACTCCCGGCCGGAATGGCCCTCGCGATCGTACCATCGGGATCGACCGACGCCAGCCGGGTTGGCGCGAGTTCGCCGCCGCCATTGAGAAGGAACCACCATGGTACTCCGTTCATGGCAGGCAAGACGATGGTGTCGGGCCCGATCACGGGACGCAGCGACGAGGCCAGTGCAGGCAAGGCGGGCCCCTTCAACGCAATGATGACAAGATCCTGGATGCCCAGGGCTGCGGGATCGTCGCTCACCTTGACCGGCGCTTCGAACAGCCGTCCTTCCAGTTCGAGCCGCCAGGGCGCCGCCCGGAGAGCCGCAAGCGTTGCGCCGCGCGCGAGAACACTCACAGCGTTGCCCGCTGCCGCGAGGCGTATCCCCATCCAGCCGCCGATCGCACCGGCGCCGACGATCGCTATCTTCATCTCAACTCTCCCCAGCTTCTATTCCCGACACGATCCGGTCGATATCGCGAAGCATCTTCTCGAACCGAACGAGATCTTCCTTTGGAAAGGCGTCAAAGATCCGTTTCTCGAGCTCGATCGCCTTGGGCGCCACGGCGGCGTACAGTTCCCACCCGGCCGCAGTGAGCTGGAGCAGGTGCGAGCGCTTATCGCCGCTAACCGGCTTGCGTGCGAGCAACCCGCGATCGATGAGCGCGATCGCCGCGCGGCTCACTATTACCTTGTCCATCCGGGTCTTTAACCCGATCTCATGTTGTGTGATTCCGGCCGGATTTTCGGCGATTACAGCGATCAACCGCCAGTCCGGGATGCGCAGCGCGAACAGACTTTCATAGGCTTTCGCAATCACGTCGCTGACGCGATTGGTGGTGAAGGAGAGCCGGTAGGGGAGGAAGCTGTCGAGCCGCAGCGAGGGTTTGTCCATGAAAGATAGTATCATTTGACACTAGTTTTGCAACCGGCGTATGTGGTTTCAATTGTTACCAATAGGGGGCTGCATGATCGACGAAACCCACCAGCCTGAACGGACGAGCTGGGTGCCGGGAGCCAATGGCCACCGAGACTTCCCGGTCCAGAATCTGCCGTTTGGCATTTTCTCGCCGCCTGCTGGCGGACCGCGACCGGGTGTCGCGATCGGCGATCATATCGTCGATCTTGCGGCGATTGCAGGGCTGCTACCGGCCGGGGTCGGGCAGGCGCTTGCCGAAAGCGCGCTCAACAGCCTCTTCGCTTTGCCGCGTGCCGTGCGGGTGATCTTGCGCCGGCGTCTGTCTTCGCTGTTGTCCGACCGTCAATATCGGGACGCGATCGAGCCGGCGCTGCATCTGGCCGCCGAATGCGAATTGCACATGCCCGCGACGATCGGCGACTATACCGACTTCTATGTCGGCATTCATCACGCGACCAATGTCGGCACCTTGTTCCGGCCCGACAATCCGCTGCTCCCCAATTACAAGCATGTGCCGATCGGCTATCATGGCCGCGCCTCGTCGATCCGGCCGTCGGGCGTGCCGGTGGTGCGACCGGTCGGTCAGCATAAGGCGCCCGACGCATCGGGGCCCAGCTTCGGTCCGTCGCAGCGGCTCGACTATGAGCTCGAACTTGGTGTCTGGATCGGCGAGGGCAATGCGCTCGGCACGACGATTCCGATCGGTTCGGCGGGCGAGCATATCGCGGGCTTCTGCTTGCTCAACGACTGGTCGGCGCGCGATTTTCAGGCATGGGAATATCAGCCGCTCGGTCCGTTCCTTGCGAAGAATTTTCAGACGACGATTTCGCCCTGGGTGATCACTGCCGAGGCGCTGGCGCCGTTTCGATGTGCGCAACCGGCGCGGCCCACCGGCGATCCCCGGCCTTTGCCTTATCTGTGGGATGAGGCCGATCAGGAATCGGGCGCGCTCGAACTCGAACTCGAGGTGAGTCTGCTGACCGACCGGATGCGCGCGGCCGGCATGGCTCCGCATCGGCTGAGCTGCGGCTCCGCGTCCAACATGTACTGGACGGTCGCGCAGATGGTCGCCCACCACGCCTCGGGTGGCTGCAATCTCAACCCGGGCGACTTGCTGGGCACCGGTACGATTTCGGCGCCCGACCGGGAGGGTTTTGGCAGCCTGCTTGAAATGACCCGCGGCGGCAGCGAGCCTGTCACGCTTCCCAACGGGGAAATGCGGCGCTTTGTTGAAGATGGCGACGAGATCTTGCTGTCGGCGCGGGCGCGGAAGGACGGCCGGGTTACGATCGGTTTCGGTGAGTGCCGTGCGGTGGTTTTACCGGCGCCGGGATAATCCTCGACGCGAAGTGCAGCGCCCGGCGGGCGGTTCGCTTGTCCCGTCTCCGTGCTATGTCTTTGGCGGTATTGGTATCAAGACCCTCGAATAAGCGGCGGTGCGAGCTATGGCGCAGCGGGGCAACGCCAAACTCATGAGGAGCCGGTGGTTCGCCATTGATCACGCGCAAGTTCCCAATAGCGGGACACGCGGATGGACCCGTCGGGTCTGACGCTCTCTCTTTCACCCATCGCCACGAAGCCGGCGGCCTCGATCACGCGTGCCGACCGGTAGTTGTCAGTGGCCGCGGTGAGGCCGATCAGGCGGATTCCCAGATGTTCGAACATCCATCCGAAACTGCGCACGGCGCCAGTTTTGCCCCGGCCCTGACCCTGCCCGCGGGTGCGATGCGCTCCCGCCAGTTCGCCTGCGGCCCGCCCGGGCCAGATGGTGAAATAGGAATAGCCGGAGACGGTTCCTTGTTCGTCGACCGTTACGGTCAGTATCGCCTCGCCGTGCGCCTGCCTGTCGCGGGCTTCGGAAATCCACGCGGCCAGAACATCGTGCGTAAAAGGTCTTGGCAAGTCGTAGATCGGATCGGAGACGCCGGGATCGGACAAGAGCGCGATCAAGCCCGCTATGTGGCTGCTGTCCGCGATATGATGTTGCGGACCGAGAAGGGCGAGGTCGGCGCCGCGAACGGCCGCGCGTATCGCGGCTTCCTCGTCCGCGGTGACTTCGAGTCTCGTTGTGGGCGGGGCGCTCATGCTGTCGGCTTTCATATCACGCGCGAAAATCCGGGTGTCCACGGTGACCGTTTTCGGTCGGAACATAGCCCGTCCACAATGTCAGAACCAGGCTAGGCGCCGGCCTCGCCCGATTGCACCATAAGCAGTTTCAGCACATTGGCCGCATATTCGCCGGTGATGGGCTCGACCAGCATGTTCGAGCGATATTGTACGGCACCCACGAAGATGTGGATCAGGTCGTCGAGCGGAATGTCGCCCCGCAGCAGGCCGCGGTCGCGTGCAAGGCCCAGCACCGCCTCGAGCGGTTTGCGCCGGTCATAATGATGTGCCTGCGCCAGCGCGCGTAGCTCGGGATCCTCGTACATCGCGGCCGACACTGCGATGCTCACCGCAGCGACACGGCGGTCCGCGACGATCGTCACGAAACTGTCGAGCATCTTGTCGATCAGACCGCGCAACTCCTTGTCACTGGCCCCCGCCAAAATCCGGGCGACGTCGGCGTCGGCGCTGTGGACCCGCATGACATGGTCGAGCGCTGCGAGCAGCAAGTCCTCGCGCTTGTCCCAGCGGCGGTAGATGGCGGGGCGGGTGGTCCCCGCCGCCTTGGCAACGGCGTCGAAGGAAAAGCCGCGATAGCCTTGCGCCGCCAGCACGTCGCACGCCGCCTCGAGTATCGCATCGTCGAGTTCCGCGCTCATCGGGCGCCCCCGGCCCGGCAGCTCCTTTGGTTCTTCTCCGGTCATTCTCGCCTCATTTTCCTGCGCCGCCTCCACCAGACCGCGCTTTCACAAAACTGTCGTCGTTTTCCAATACACGCCCGTATCGAAAATATAAACGTTACGACGATGTATCGTAATAATTCGGCTCTTCCAACGAAAGGTTTTTCTGTGTCCTTCCAGCCTTTTCTGCTTTCCGCCAGCCTGCTCGGGCTGCTCGTCGCCACCCCGGCCCATGCCGAAATGCTCGAGGCGGCCGACGCCGGCGCCGGCGGCGATTCGGAAGCGATCGTCGTCACCGCGCAAAAGCGCGAACAGTCGATCATCGACGTGCCGATCAGCCTCTCCGCGTTCGATGCCGGCATGCTCGACAAGATCGGGGCCGACACGCTTGAAGACGTCAGCCTCTATACCCCCGGGTTCGAGGTCCGCGAGCAGAGTGTCGGCGCGCCCGGCTTCATCATCCGCGGCATCACCTCCGACGGGATCGGCGAGCAGCGCGTCTCGATCTATCTCGACGGTGTGTCGACCTCGTCGGTCGCGGCATCGGCGTTCGAACTCTATGACATGGAACGCATCGAGATCGCGAAGGGGCCGCAATCGACACTGTTCGGCCGCGGGGCGTTGATCGGCGGCGTCAATGTGATCCAGAACAAGGCGGGCAGCGACTTCGCGATCAAGGCGTCGGCCGGGATCGGCGACTATGGCTATCGCATGGCCGAAGCGATGGCGAACGCGCCGCTCGTAGAGGATATGCTCGCGGTGCGTGTGGCGATGAAGTGGCGCAAGCGCGGCGGATATATCGAGAATCTGGCTGGCGGTCCCGATTTCAACGCGGTCGACACGCTGGCCTATCGCGGCGCGCTGCGCTTCACCCCGGCGAACGGGCTACGCTTCGACCTCATCTATAACCGCGAGGAGAATACGCCGCAGGGTGGCACCGGATTCAAATCGAACATCTTCGTGCCGCGCGATCCGGCGACGGGTGCGATGCTGGGTGATACGAAGCCGCATAGCGGAGTCGTACTCGGCTCGTTCGCGGGGCTCGCCGGCGACCGGCTCTACATCGACCGCAAGCTCGAGGACGTGACGCTGCTCGGCGCGTGGGACGTCAGCGAGGCGCTGACGCTCAACTCGATCACCAGCCACCGCAAATATCGCAATGTCGAGGCATTCGATCCCGACGGCACCTTCATGAACATCATCGCGGGCGTGGGGGAAAGCTGGGGCGACCAGACGACGCAGGAACTGCGCCTGACCTATGACAACAAGGGCGCCTTTACCGGCGTGGTCGGCGCCTCCTACGTCGACCTGTCGAACGATGACCGTTATCTTTTCCAGTTCGACGAGCGCGCAACCGCGCTTCTCTTTTCGGGTGCGCTGCTGCGCTCGGCGCCGATGGGCCTGACGCAGGCGCAGATCCTCGCCGCGCTCGGCCCGCTCGGGGGTGCGTTGAAGCCCGCGCATCAGGATGATTCGACCTTCGGGGGCACCGCCAAGACGGTCGATATCTTCGCCGACGGCACCTGGCGCGCGACCGACCGCCTGTCGCTGACCGCGGGCCTGCGCTGGACGCACGACAAGAAGGGCGCGACGGTCGTCGGTACGCTGCCGAACGGTCCGAGCCGCCTGACCGGCCGCGGCATCTTTTTCCAGCCGACCGCGGGCGGCGCGACGCTATCCGCCGGGGACAGCTTCAGCGGCTGGAGCTGGCGCGCCGCGGCGCAATATGAGCTTGGCGACAATCTCAACGCCTATCTCAGCTATAATCGCGGACGCCGTTCGCCCGCGCTCAACATCTCCGCGACCGCGCCGGTCTCGGTGGCGCCGGCGGAACTCGTCAACAGCTATGAACTGGGACTCAAGGGCACAGCGGCGGGCGGTAAGCTGCTGTTCGAGGGCGCGGCCTATTATTTCGACTACAGCAATTTCCAGACGGTGAAGACGATCGACGGCACGCTGACCACGGTCAATGCCGGCGAGGCGGAGGCTTATGGTTTCGAGGCGCAGGTGCAGGCCAATCCTGCAAGCTGGCTGCAACTCTTCGCCAATTATTCGTATAATCATGCGCGGCTGACCGGCGGCGCTTATGACGGGAACCGCTTCCGCAACGCGCCCGACCACAGCGTCTCGTTCGGCGCCTTCGTGACCGCGCCGGTCGGCGACAGGATCGAGCTCTATTTCAACCCGGCCTATAGCTGGCAATCGCGCTTCTTCTTCGACGACGACAACGACCGCCGCGACCTGCAGCCCGCCGACTTCGCGGTCGACGAGGTTCAGAAAGCCTATGGGCTGCTGAATCTTCGCGCGGGCGTCCGCACCGCGGACCAGCGCTGGCGGTTCGAAGTCGCGCTCAAGAATGCGCTCGACGCCAAATATGTCATCGATGCCGGCAATACCGGCGACAATTTCGGCATCCCCAGCTTCATCGCCGGGACGCCGCGCATGTTCACCGCCGAAGTCGGCTTTCAGTTCTGACCCACCCAATTCAGGAGACGTAGCATGACCTTTTTCAAGCATATCACGCGCCGCTCGGCGATCGGTTCGGCGCTCGCCTTCGCGCTGGCCGCCGGTACCCCGGCGCTAGCCAAGGATGACAGCTTTACCATTGCGGTGATCCCCGACACGCAGAATTATATGGATTACACCCACCAGAGCGCCGAGGGTTTTCCCTTCGACGCAAACAAGATGTTCTTCGAACAGATGCAATATATCGCCGCGAACGTCGAAAGCGCTGGCGGCGACATCGCCTTTGTGACCGCGCTCGGCGATATCTGGCAGCATCAATCGACCGATATGGACCCCGGCCATACCGCACGCGGGTTCAAGCGGGTGCCCAACCCGATCATGGATTCGCATTTCGCCCCGACGCCTAAGGTGCGCACGGTCGAAATGCCCGCCGCGAAGAAGGGGTACGACCTGATCGCGGGCAAGGTGCCTTTCTCGGTCGTTCCGGGCAACCACGACTATGACGCAATGTGGACCGATTCCAATCACCCGCCTGCTGCCGTCTTCAAGGATATGTCGAGCCTCGGCATGCTCCACCCCGGCGGCCTATCGAATTTCAAGTCGGTCTTTTCCGACAAGTCCGACTATTTTCGCGGCAAGCCCTGGTATGTCGCGGCGCACGACGACGGTGCCGACAGCGCGCAGATCTTCACCGCGGGCGGCTACCGCTTCCTGCACATCGGACTGCAGTTCGATGCGCCCGATGCGTCGCTTGAATGGGCCTCGTCGGTGATCAAGCGCTATCCGGGCCTGCCGACGATCATTTCGACCCATAATTTTCTCGATACGCAGGGGCGACGCCTTTCGAACCCGGCGATCGATAGCCATGCGGTCGACAGCCAGGACAATAATCCCGAACTGGTGTGGGAAAAGCTGGTGAGCCAGCACGACCAGATCTTCATGCTGCTGTGCGGCCACCAGCATGCGCAGGCGATGCGCGTCGATACCAACCGGTCGGGGAACAAGGTCTATCAGATCCTTTCCGACTATCAGGCGCGCGGACAAACCGCGAAGGATGCCGGGCGTCCGCTGATGCAGGGCGAGGGGATAGGCGACGGCTGGATGCGGTTGATGACGTTCGACATGGCGCCCGAAACGCCGGTGGTAAAGGTGCGGACCTATTCCACCCATTACGGCAAGCAGAGCAGCGACACTCCCGAATATGTCCAATGGTACAAGGCTCAAGAGCAGCCGCACCTGACTGACGAGGCCTATCGCGCCGGCGACGATTTCCGGATCGATCTCACGGACTTCCGCACCCGCTTCGACAAGACGGCACGCGTGAAATAGCGGTTGTCAAAAGGGGTGGTTTTCGACGTCCGGTCTCATTCGCGACGAGGCTGGACGTCGGACTTCCGTTCAGGCCATTCGCGAGCAGGAGACGGTTTCGACGCATGTATCGGTTTTGGTGTTTCGATATCGGAAACCGGCAGACCGCTACCGGCCCGGTGAGGTCATTCTGTTGTTCATGTGTTGAGCTGGCTTATCCCGTGCTTTCGAGCTGAAACCGTCCTGTCGAGAAGGAGTCGGGTTTCTTTCGCCCCGGCAACGAGCGGGACAGGCCCAATTCAGCGCATGATGCCCAGATGCGCGCTCAATCTCGAAAAAGGAGCCAAGAATGTATTCCTTCCGCCATGCCGGCGCCATGTCGATTGCCATGGCCGGCTTGCTTGCAGCAACCGGTGCACACGCGAGTGTTTCGTCGCTACAGCCCGGGAAGGGCGTTCCGGCGCTCGCTTCGCAGCATTGGGACCTTGTCGAATGGAGCGGCCGCACGCTGCCTGAAGGCACGACGCTCCGTCTCGACTTCGACGCAGAGAGCGGGCGCTTTTCCGGGACAACCGGATGTAACCGGACCAGCGGTGCGTTCAAGGTCAAGGGCAGCACACTTCGCTTCGGTAACGGGAAGGGTGGCTTTGCCAGCACGCTCATGGCGTGTCCCGAACCTGCGATGTCCGCAGAGCGCAGCTATGTCGACGAGCTTGGAGCTGTCACGCGATACAAGATCAGCGGTAACCGGCTTGTCCTGCGCACGGCAAAAGGGGTGACGCTTACTTATCGTGCGACGCACAAGCCCGCTGCCGATGCACCACGCAAGCTGATTTACGTCTCGGCCGAAACCAAGCCGTGCATGGGTGTCGCGCCGATGACCTGTCTGCAGGTCCGCGAGAAGGACGGCGACGCCTGGCAGCTTCATTATAGCGGGATCGTCGATTTCGTCCCGCAGCCGGGGATCGAATATCGCCTGCGGATCATAGAAGAACAGGTCAAAAATCCGCCCGCCGACGCCTCGTCGATCCTCTGGACTCTCGATCAGGTGATTGAGCAGAGGATGGCCAATCCATGATAACAGGCCGACCGGGGTGTATCGCAGGACTCCCCGGCCGACCCCGGTCACGCTTCGCAGGCCTTTGCAAAGTGGCGCGCACGATCAAGCCTTTGCGCAGCGAATGACCTTCAAGACAGGATTGCAAGTCAGAGGGAATCGGCATCGGCCGCGTTGGCGAGACGTCCGCTCCGCCAGTGTTTCCGGCGGGAGCCCAGCCCGCAATGTGGAAGGGGGCCGCTCCGATGAGCCGGACGAGCTGTCCGCAGTTTTGAAGCGTTCCCCGCGCGCCGAGAGATCGTATCCGGCCTATTGCAAGCGTCGTCGGTTATGCAAGAGGATCTGACAGTCGTGCCGTGACCGATTTGCCGATAGTCTCCATCGAGGTGATCTTTTAGCATTCTTCTCCGACGATGCGGCGGCCAAGCCGCTTCGTGGGCGGTGACGGTGGAACATTCATGATATTCCACAGCGCGCGTGCAATAGCTACTTCGCGAAAGTCGTCGCCCTGACCTTCGGCGACGAGTTTGGCTTCTTGCTCGTAGCCCTGTGCCTTCAGATATTGCGCTGCCGCTATGCGCGCGGCTTCGGTGCCTCTTTTTTCCGTCATCGCCCTGTTTCTCACTTTTACGACTATATAGAGGTCGATATCCCAAAGCGGTAGCGAGGCCGCCCCGCGGGCGAGCCTCGCATGGTGGATGATAGCATCACACCCGTTCCAGCAACGAGACCGTCCCCTCGCCGCCGTCGGCGCAGACACTGACGATCGCGCGCGATCCGATCGGCATCGCCCACAATTCCTTCACCGCCTGGCTCAGGTCGCGTGCGCCGGTGGCGGCAAAAGGATGACCGATGGCAACGGAGCCGCCATTGGGGTTCACGCGTTCGCGCGGGAAGCGCCCAAAGTCTTTGGTGATTCCCGTCTTTTCTGCAATCCAGCCCGGTTTTTCCAGCGCCGCGATATTGGCGAGCGCCTGCGCGGTGAAGGCCTCGTGGATTTCCCACAGGTCGATGTCTTCGAAGCTGAGACCATGGCGCGCGAGCAACTTCGGGATCGCGAAGGACGGCGCCATCAACAGCCCGTCACGCGCGTGATCGACTGCGGCGACTTCATAATCGACAAGCCGTGCATAGGGCACCGTGTCGGGCAACCGCGCCCGTCCGGTCTCGGACACGACCCAGGCGCCTGCGGCGCCGTCGGTGATCGGCGTTGCATTGCCCGCAGTGATCGTCCCCTGACCGCTCGTCTTGTCGAAAGCGGGCGGCAGGCTGGCAAGTTTTTCCAGCGTCGAATCGGCGCGCGGATTGGCGTCGCGGTCGAGGCCGCCAAAGGGAATGACCAGATCGTCGAAGAAGCCACCGTTCCAGCCAGCAACCGCGCGCGCATGGCTCTGATACGCCCATTCGTCCTGCGCCTCGCGGCCAATGCCCCACTCCTTGGCGGTGATTTCCATATGATCGCCCATCGTCAGCCCGGTAATCCGGTTGGCCCAGCCTTTCACGGGCAGGATGAAATCCTGCGGCGTCAGCGCGCCCAGTGCGGCGAGCGCCGCCGGCGGGTCTTTCGCGAACAGGCCCATCAGGCGCACCGCGGTTTCGGGCTGCAGACCGATCGGCGGGCGGCTCATCACCTCGGCGCCGCCGACCAGCACCGTGTCGATGCCGGGGCCGATCATACCCGCAGCTGCGAAGGCGGCGGTCATGCTGGTCGAGCAGGCGAGGACGACGGAAAAAGCCGGGACGGTGGGGTCGAGCTTGGCGTCGAGCTAGACCTCGCGAGCGATATTGCTCCAGCCAAGGCTGGGGATGACAGTGCCCCATAGCAGGAGGTCCGGCCGCCGGTCGGCGAGTTGATCCGCCATCGCCTGTACCACCGGAACCGACAGACCGATCGCGTCATAGGCCGAGAGCGGACCGCCGCCGCGCCCGAAAGGGGTGCGGAGGCCGGCGGCGATAAAGACATCCTGTTTGAAGCGCGTCATCGACAGTCTCCTGACTTGGCGAGGCGAGTAGCGAGCCGGCAGGGGGGACAACCGGCTCGCTCTCTAAAAGCGCCGCATCGGCGACGCCCCGCTGGCGGCAAGGGGGAGGGGAGATGCCGCCACGACTGCGATATGGTGCGAGAGCGAATGAATTCCACCAGCTGGCGGGCTGGATCGGCAATATCTTTGGTTGGGGAGGCTGAACTTTTTTTGTTGGCTATCGATCGGTGACGCTGTCGTCCTGTCCCCTTCGTGTCGAAAGCTCACCGATCACCAATGGCGCTATTCGCGCCCGGAAGCGGTCCGGAGCCGGCCGTATCGGCCGTCTCCGGACACATCTTGCCGTCAGAAGCCCTGACTTACGCCTATATAGAGTACACGTCCGCGGGGGTCGTGAACGATGGGATCGAAGCCGAGGTTGAGCTGTGCAACGGGCGGCTTTTTGTCAGTGAGGTTGATCGCGCCCAGCGTCAGCTTGGTGGGGGACCCCAGCAGACTTTCGAGCGTCAGGTTGTATTGCATGTCGAAGGTCGTCTGTGCCTTGATCGAGCGATCGGTGATGCCGGAGCGATCATTGTTATAGCCGCTGACATAATGGCCGAACGCCTGAAGCTGATGGTTCTCGAGCGTCCAGCCCAGCCCGAACTCGACGCGGTTACGTGGGAGCGAGCGGCCGAGGTTGTTGAAGTTGACGCTGCCCGCGCCGTCGATCACCGGGCCGCCCGGCGACAGGCGGACGCGATAATTGCGGATATGCGTCCAGGCGGCGTTGGCTTCGAACTCGCCGATTCCCGTCCCGAAACGATAGCGGCCCGACACGTCGATGCCTTCGGTCTTGACCGAAGAGGCGTTGATGAAGTCGAGCTTGACGAGCTGGAGATTGCCGAGCGTGTCGCGCGTCACCTTGAGCTGTGCGGGCGTGCCGACGAGGCCGGCTGCGGTGTCTGCCCGCGCCTGGTCGATGATCGGCTGCGGATTCTCTTTCACGATCAGGTTCGAATAGTCGAAGCCATAGAAATCGACGTTGAACTCGAGACCCTGAAGCGGTTTGAGTGTTGCGCCGATATTGTAGCTGTCGGACTTTTCGGGCTTCAGATCCGGATTGCCGAAGGTCTGGGTGTTGGCGAAGACGAAGGTGCCGCCGTCGCTCACCGAGGGCTGGCCTGCCTGTACGGCGACAAGCTGGTAGATCGAAGGCGCACGGAACGCCTTGCCATAGGAAGCGCGGAGCGACAGCGCGTCGAAGGGGCGGAAGAGCAGCGCCGCCTTGGGGCTGAAATTGCCGAAGCTGTCGATATATTTCTCGTACCGTCCCGAAAGCTGAAGCTCGAGCATCTCGCCGAACGGCACCTTGACCTCGCCAAAGACCGACACGGTTTCCTGATTGCCCGAAAAATCAGGCGCCTGGCCGAGGGTGATGAGCTCGCCCGCATTGACATCGTCGCCCCAGTCGTGACGGAAATGGTTGCGGCGATATTGTGCGCCGACGGCCCCGGCGACGGTGCCGCCGGCCCAATCGAAGAGATCGCCCGTGGTCACCCCCTCAATTGTGACAAGCGATGCCTTGCCCCGCAGGTTCGTCAGGCCGATGAGGCTGTCGATCAGCGCCTGGCTGTTCGCGGTGCCCGTGCCCAATTGCGCTGAACCGAACGGGTTATAATATTGGCAGGGGCCGACGCCGGGCGTGCCGGTGGCCGGATTGCAGCCCGCGCCACCAAGGCCATTGAGCGCATTCTGGAGCGCCGTCGCCCGCGTATCGGGCTTGTCATATTGTACGTTCTGCTGGCTATAGCCGGCATCGATGTTCCAGTTCCAGCCGAAGGAAAATTTGCCTTCGAGCCCGGCTGCCACGCGGAACGTGTCATATTTGAACGTCGAGATTGACGGGCCATAGTTGCTGCCGAGGAGGCGGCCGCGGAAGCGGACGGCTTCCCCGAACGGATTGTCGGGATGTGTGGCCGGAACCAGAGGCGATACCGTCAGGATCGGGAAAGATGGCGATGCGCGCACCTTGGAGAAGGTGTTTGTATAGGCGGCCTCGAGGTTGAGCTTGACCGTATCGGCTAGGTCCACTTCGTATGACCCGTAGAATTGTGCGCGCCGCTCGGTGGGCAGAAGATCGAAGGATTCCGAGAAGTCGTAGCGGCAGAAATTGTCGGCCGGCGAATTGCGATAGCTGTCCGGGAAGGCCGGATTGGTGCAGGCGGGGTCGGGCGCGAAGCGGCCGAGGCCCGGAACGAAATAGGAGCCTGGCTGCCCGAAGCTTGAAACCGAATGCCAGGACGGACGCCCGAAGGTGCTGGCACGCGAAAAGCTGCGCTCATTGGTGCCGAGGCGGCTGCTCGAAAAATAGGATGCTGCGAGTATCAGGTCGCCGCCCGCGAGGTCGAAGCCCGCAATGCCCTGGACCGTGAGCTGGTAGGCGCCATCCATGCTGAGATAGCGTGCAGAGATTTCGGGGCGCTCGACATGGCTGCGCGTGATGAAGTTGACGACGCCCGCCACTGCGTCCGAGCCATAGGTCGCCGCCGCGCCGTCCTTGACGATTTCGACGCGCTGGAGCGCGATCAACGGGACGAGCGAGTTGATGTCGACAAAGGTGCTGCCGTCGGTTGCGGCCACTGCACTCAGCGTCTGCCGGCGGCCATTGAGCAGCACGAGTGTCGAGCCCAGCCCGAGATTGCGCAGGTTGAACTGAGCGGTCCCCGACGTCAGTGGCTGATTGAGCTGATCAACCTGTGCTTCGGAACCTGCATTGGCGGGAAGTGCGCGCACCAGTTCGGCGGGATTGGAAATTCCGCGTGTCGCGATTTGGCCGGCATCGATGACATCGACCGGGGAGGGGATCGAAGACTGGCGGATCAACGAGCCGGTGACGACGATATCGTCGCCTTCTTCGGGGGCCGCTTCTCCGGGGGCGGAGGTTGCCGTCGCTACGGTATCCTGTGCAAGCGTTGGCGCTGCATGCACCAGCGCCAACGCGCATCCGCACAAGGCGGCACGGCGCCGAGTATTAATTCTCATATTGTTTCTCCCTGTTGAAGTTGATCGAGACCGGTGGGGAGGGCGGGCGCCCTTTTGCGGAATTCAGGATGCCGCGATGTTTTTGACGACGAGCGCGCGGTATGGCGCGAGCCCCCAGCGCGCGAGCATCAGGCTGAGTGGGCAAACGACGCCCGCGATGACCGCGAGCGCAGCGCCGAGATTGTCCCCGGCAAAGAACAGGTGATCGATCAGCGGCACGATCGCGGCGCCGAGCGACAGGCCGACCAAGTTGTTGGCAAGCAGGAAGAGCGCGGCGTTGGTCGCGCGCATCTTGTTGGGCGTCGTCAACTGTATCGCCGCGGTCGACGCGCCGAAAAATCCGCTCTGCAGGAAGGTCGCGGGCGCGAAGAGCAGCAGCATCGCGGGCAGGCTGTCCATCAACGGTGCCGCGACCGCCGGCAGAACCACCGCACCCGACACGATTGCCACGACGCGCAGATTCGCGTCGTGCCGGCCGCACGCCGCCAGCCTTTCGGCGAGCAGTCCGCCGGTGATCGAGCCCGCGCTGCCGAGAAGGAGATAGATCAGCCCGACATAATGGCCCGCTTCCCCCGGCGAGAGGCCGAAGGAACGGATGAGCAGCGTCGGATACCAGCTCATCATGCTATAGCCGAGAATACCCAGCAGTGACGAGGTGAAGTAGATCGGCACGAAAGCGCGCCAGTTGGATGTCACATAGTGCAGCACTGTGGCGAGCGTCGGGCGATCGGGCGCGATATCATGCGCCAACACCGCGCCGCGGCGGCGCGGTTCGGTGACCAGCATGACAAGCGGTGCGATCAGCAATCCGGGCAGCGCCACGATCAGAAAGGCGAGCTGCCAGGATTTGAGCGTGCCGAGCAGCGGCAGCGTGGTCGCTCCGCCCCGCGCGACCAGATCGATGACGCTGCCGCCGATCATGAACGCCGCCCCCCCGCCCAGCGTGATGCCGAGTGAATAGATCGCCATCGCACGCGCGAGCCGCGCGGGCGGAAAGGCGTCGCTCAGAAAGGAATGCGCGGTCGGCGACAGCGCCGCCTCGCCAAGACCAACCCCCATGCGCGCGAGGAACAATGCCGTATAGCTGCCGGCAAAGCCGCAGAGCCCGGTCGCGACGCTCCAGAACGCCACGCCCAAAGCGATGATACGCTTGCGGACCAGGCGATCGGCGAGCATCCCGATGGGTACGCCCAGCACGGCATAGAGCAACGCAAAGGCTGCGCCCTGGAGCAGCCCGATCTGCAGATCGCTGATCCCCAGATCGCGGCGGATCGGATCGACCATCAGGCTCAATATCTGGCGATCGACGAAGGAGAGGACATAAGCGAGAAGGAATATCGCCAGCGCGAAATGCGCCTGCCTTCCCGTCAGTGACGTGCCAGCTTCGCTACGCTGTTCGTGCATATGCCCCCCTGATTCCCGGGCATCGATGGTCCCGGGCCTCGCCTTTCAGCGATCATTTCAAGGGGCCGATGCGCCGCCGGGCATCATCCGGCCATTACCATTTGGGGGCCGCGGGCCGGTGCTTCGGCGATTTCACGCCTCAGCGCTGGCAGTCACAATGGAGACGGCATTGGTGAAGGCCGCCTATCTTCCTTTCCTTCTCCAAAGCAGGCCGTTCGAACGCGGCCAATAACAGAAGCGCGCGCTCGAAATTGACAGTTGGCTGGCGATAACCGGTGGAAGTCATAAGCTCCGTCGCGGGGCGCTCACTGATAGCGCAGTGTCTTTTCGAACCCCTCATTTGCCTTGGTCATTTTTGCCAATTTTCTGAGCTGACCGCGAACATGGCGCTGGAACCGCCTGTCGTCGTAGACGCCCGTTGCCTGATATTCTTCCTGACCGGTTAGTTCCTTGAGACGCCCGGCGAACGCGGCTTGCTCGTTCGTACAAGGCGCTCCCATCAATGCACGGCAGACCCATTCCTCGGCGGCGGCCTTGTCATAATCGTCCTGCGCGTCATACCCGCGCCTGTCGGCTGCTGCCTGATCCAGCTTCGACGCCTCGAACCGGCGCTCCAGCCATGTCCGGACCTGCTCCCCATCCCACGCCTTTGGCGAATTGTTCATCACTCTCTCCAAAACTCGACCGCGTCGCTCCTATAGAGCGGAGGAGGGCAGAAGCTAGGTCCGCCAAGGATGCTGACTGCCGCCACGGGACGCGTGTTTGCTGCGCGGGCTTGATCGTACGTCAATCTTTCCGGCAGAAGGTGCCATGGCGCAGAATATCTGCGACGATCATGTTGAAAAGCGCTTCGGTAACAGCAGAAGCGTCGTCGATCTCGACGGCGTGAAGGCGACCATTTGGTTAGACGGCCTCGACCGACAGCCACTTCATTGTCAGGGGGCTAATCCCGCATGCCGTTCAAGCTCGGATGTTGGTTTTGCCGGGAAGGCTTGGGTGTCAATCGCTGGCCCGGGCCGACAAGGTCGCCTGATAGTCGTCGACGGCCAGCAACAGCCCTTCGATCTCGGCCGGAACGATCCGGATCCGGAGGTCGCCCTTTCCATCGGGCTGTCCCTTGAACTTGAGGTCCCAGCCTTCGGTACGGCTCATGGCGGCCCTGAGTTGGGTCTCGTCGACCGAGAAGACCAGCTTCATCGTTAGCGAACAATCGCCGTTGAACTCGCTATTCGGGCACATGCTGTCGTCGCCGCGCAGTGCGCGATCCAGCGGCTGCGCCACGAGTTTGCCATCGCGATCCGCGAAGTGGACCATGTCATATAGACGCTGTGAGCCCAGGTAGCGCAGCGCCTGGTGCACTTCGAACCGGACATCGCCGGTGCGTCTGTCGATATGGGCCTCGACATGACTGTCGACCCAAGTCGAGCCATTGACCCGCCATTCCTTACGAAAACCGTTGCGGGTCGAGATGATTGTTGCGAATTCCAAATCGTCGTCGTCGATCTTGGCAGCGGAGCGAAATGCTTCGGCATCCATCTTTGCGAGTTGCCTCGGCACGGCAGGCGCATTTGCCGCAGCGGGTGAGGCTAGCGTCGCAGCCGCAAGGCCAAGGATCAGGATGGGAAAACGCACGAACCGGACTCCTCGAATGCTCAAATCCTGTGGCGGGGGACCGCCACGACAGGGCCGATACCGGCCGAACCATGCAGCGAGTTGTCGCCAATGTGACGAAGTATTGCTGGGCTGCCCGGGATGTCGTCATGCCGTCGCGCGGTTTGTTTCTATTTGTTTCTCTGACGATAACGCGTTGCTATTCCGCGACGAGTGGTGTGCGTGGCATTGACGGGCGGTAATCGCCACCTACGTGCCGCTGATGCTTTCCAGTCCCCCCTCGCTCACCTCCTCCTCCTTCCCTCAACCTGCCATGACCGCTCCATCCGTCCTCCTCGTCGAGGACGATCCGCCGCTCAGGACGCTTACCGCCCGCGCGCTCCAGGAAAATGGCTATATCGTCCGCCCAGCCGCGACGGCTGCCGAGATGTGGGCGACGTTCGACGCCGGCCCGATCGATCTGATCCTGCTCGACATCATGCTGCCCGGGACCAGCGGCATCGATCTGTGCAAGATGATCCGGCAACGTAGTAGCGTGCCGATCATCTTCATCAGCGCACGGGCCAGCGAAACCGACCGTGTCGTGGGCCTTGAACTGGGCGCAGATGACTATCTGGCCAAGCCGTTCGGCACGCGCGAACTGATAGCTCGCATCCGTGCCGTGTTGCGCCGTGGCGTGGTGGAGGAGCGCCGTGCCGTGCCGTCCAATTGTGCCGAGTTCGACGGACTGACGGTGGATTTCGCCCGCCGCCAGCTGTTCTCGCGCGATGGCGCAATGATCCCGCTTACCGGCGCCGAGTTTGATTTGCTCGCCAGCTTTTTGAGCCATCCCTTGCGCGTGATTGCGCGCGAGCGGCTGATCGAATTGTCACGCGCTCGCATCGGCGATTCGTCGGACCGCAGTATCGATGTTCTCGTCAGCCGGCTGCGCCGCAAGCTGGCGGATGATGAACGGCCGGCGCCATTCATCACCGTGCGGGGTGTGGGCTATATGCTGAATGCCAGCGTCAACCGGATCTGATGGTTGCGCGTCCATCGCTCGGATTAATCGGTCGCATCGTCGGGATCATCCTGCTGACGGTGATGATGGAGTTTGCCGTCAGCACCCTTCTTTATGAACGCGCCGGCGAGTTTTCGATAAAGGAGGATGAGGCACGGCGACTGGCCGAGCATCTGGTGATCGTGGAGCGCCTGGTCGACGAACGGCCGCAGGCGGAGCGCCCTGCGATTACGAGCTATCTTTCGACGGATCGCTACGAGGTCCACTGGCAGCGATCGGCGCCGGAGCGCCACATGCTTTCCGCCGAGTTGCGGCAGATGCGCGATCAGGTCGTGGAATGGGAGCCGTCGCTCGCCAGTGCCGGATTGCAATTGCAGCTGGCTTCACCTGTCCGCAACGATAGCGTCGCCGGCCAGATCATCCTGGCGGACGGCACTTGGGTGCATTTCAAGATGCACGGCCTCGTTACCGGCTGGGGCTTGCAGTTCAATCGGATCATCCTGGCATTGATACCGGCCATAGCTTTCGCCGTGCTGGGCGGTCTGCTCGTTCGGCAAACGCTGCGGCCGCTGAAGACGCTCAGCGGCGCGATCGAGAGTATGGGGCAGGGCGAACGCATTGTCGTTCGCGAGGAAGGAACGAACGAAGTTCGCCATTTGATCCGCGCCTTCAATCAGATGCAGGATCAGATTGGCCGGATGATCGCGGATCGCACGCAGGCGCTCGCCGCCGTCGGCCACGATCTGCGCACGCCGCTCGCGCGGCTCCAACTCCGCCTCGACGGATCGAGTGATGCCGATCTGCGCCTCTCTTCCGAACGTGACATTTCGGAGATGGAGGAGATGATCGCCTCGGTCCTCGCCTATCTCGGCGGCGATGCGGATTCCGAAGCGTCGATACGGGTCGATCTCGCCGTCCTCGTCATGACATTGATCGACGACATGACCGATCGCGGCCACCGAATACACTATCTGGGACCGGATCATCTGGTTGCCACGCTTCGGCCCGGCGCCTTCAAACGGGCGGTCGGCAACCTGATCGAGAACGCCATTCACTATGGCGAAGATGTGCAGCTCAGTCTGGCCAGCGAGCCGGAAAATATCATACTCCGCGTCGAGGATAACGGTCCGGGGATTCCCGCCGACGCGCTCCTCGACGTGCTGCAGCCTTTCGTCCGGCTCGACGCCGCGCGCACCCGCAACACCAAGGGGCTGGGTCTGGGGCTGGCTATCGTTTCGCGGATGGTAGAGCGGGAAGCCGGCATGCTCACCCTGTCCAATCGGGCCGAAGGAGGCCTGCGTGCCGAGATCGCATTGCCCCGATCCCGAACGGTCAACCCCGTGCGGCGCCAGCAATAATTCCTTACATCGATGCTGCGCCGCAGCAATCGAGGCCACCTATCTGCCGCCTTCCATCGGTCGGGACTTTGTCCCTCCCCCAGCGAAGGAGTATCGGAATGAACGAGCTGATTGGCCGCGTCTTCCATTTTGAAAAACAGGTTTTCCCCCGCAACCTGGACCTTTACGCGAAATTGGCCGCCGACGGCCAGAGCCCCAAGGCGTTGATGATTTCGTGCGCCGATTCACGCGTGGTTCCCGAACATATCATGCAGGCGCAGCCCGGCGACCTGTTCGTCTGCCGCAATGCCGGCAATATCGTGCCGCCCTTCGCCACCGCAAATGGCGGGGTTTCTTCGACGGTGGAATATGCAGTGCTCGCGCTCGGCGTGCGCGACATCATCGTCTGCGGTCATTCGGATTGCGGAGCGATGAAGGCGCTGGTGCATCCTGAAAGCCTCGACACCATGCCCAATGTCGCGGCGTGGCTGCGGCACTCGCACGCCGCACAGCGTGTCGCCGCGGAAGGCTATCCCGAAGCCGAAGACCACCAACGCGTGCGGATCGTCGCGATGGAGAATATCGTCGCCCAGATCGCGCATCTGCGCACCCACCCGTCGGTGGCGTTGGGCGTCGCGCGCGGCGAGATTGCGCTGCACGGCTGGTTCGTCGACATCCACGCTGGCGCGGTGCTGGGCCTCGACGGCAACACCGGCCGTTTCGTGCCGATGCGCGACGATCGCCCCTTGCCGGTGGCGCTCGCCGCCGGACCACGGCGCGCCGCCGACACGCAGCCGCTGGTCGCGGCGGAGTGAATTCGATGACCGCTTCGCAGTTGCCGTCGAACTGGCTTGCGCGGGACATAACCGCGTCGGTTGTCGTGTTCCTTGTCGCGATGCCCCTGTGCATGGGGATCGCAATCGCATCGGGCGTGCCGCCCGAAAAGGGGCTGATCACCGGTATCATCGGCGGAATGGTCGTTGGCCTGCTCGCGGGATCCCCGCTGCAGGTCAGCGGCCCCGCCGCAGGCCTCGCGGTTATCGTCTTCGAAATTGTCCAGCGTCACGGCCTCGCGGCACTCGGGCCGATCCTCGTCGTCGCCGGCCTGATCCAGTTTCTGGCTGGTGTGATGAAACTGGGCGGCTGGTTCCGTGCCATCTCACCCGCGGTCGTCCACGGGATGCTCGCGGGTATCGGCGTGCTGATCGTCGTCGGTCAGTTCCATGTGCTGTTCGACGCCCGGCCGCTCGCCAGTGGACTGGAAAATCTGGTCGCGATTCCCGGTCGCGTTCTGGGCCTCGACGGTCCGGCTGTGCCCGCGCTGCTTATCGGTCTGGTTGCCATCGGTTGCACCCTGTTGTGGGACAAGCTCCGGCCCGCTTCGCTGCGTCTGTTGCCCGGTGCATTGATCGGGGTCGTCCTCGCCACGCTGATCGCATCTTTCGCCGGCCTCGACGTGGCGCGCGTCGATGTTCCCGAATCGATCACCGCTGCGATCACGCCGCCGACCATGGCAGGCCTCAGCGCCATGTTGACCCCGACCCTGATGGCGACGGCGATCGCGATCGCCTTCATCGCCAGCGCGGAAACGCTTCTGTCGGCCGCGGCGGTCGACCGGATGCACGACGGCGCACGCACCGACTATAACAAGGAACTGCGTGCGCAGGGCGTCGGAAATCTCCTGTGCGGCGCCGCCGGCGCGCTGCCGATGACCGGCGTGATCGTCCGTAGCTCGGCCAACGTCCAGGCGGGGGCGGTGACGCGAATGTCGGCGGTATTGCACGGCGTCTGGATCCTCGCTCTGGTTGTGGCGCTGCCCTGGCTATTGCGTCAGATTCCCATGGCAGCCCTCGGCGGCATCCTTGTCGTCACCGGCTGGAAACTGGTCAGCCTGCGCCACGTGCGTCATCTCCTCAAGGCCCATGGCCCGCTACCGGCCGTGATCTGGACGGCGACGCTTGTAATGGTCGTTGCAACTGATCTCTTGACCGGCGTTCTCGTTGGTCTGGCATTGTCGTTGATCGAGATCGTCCCCAACATGAAGCGGCTCAAGCTGGAGGTCGACCAGACGGAGCATGACCATGGCCATGAACTCCGGCTCGCCGGCGTGGCGAGCTTCGTCTCGCTGCCGAAATTGTCATCTGCTCTCGACGCGTTGCCTGTCGATCGGCGCGTTCGCATGAATCTCGCCGGCCTCCGATCGATCGACCATAGCTGCGCCGAATTGCTTTCCGAATGGTGGCAGCGCCGTCGGTCGCGGGGAAGCGAGGTCGAGGTTCACGGCGCGCGGGGCCGCCTCGCTGCCCTGTTGACATAACACAGGAGGCCGCACCATCGGTGCGGCCTCCTTTCGTCTGGCTTGGCATTTGCCCGATGATTTCGACAGGCGGCCGCTTCGAGCGCGTCCCGAGTTCTTGGACTGCGTGCGGAGGATCATCATCTTTCGCGCAACGGACTATCGTCGCTATCAAGCCATGGCCATGCGACAGCGCTCCTTGCGTCGCTGGATAAATTCAGCCCCAAATCCCGCTTGAACCTGCCAGCGGAGCGTTCGACGCCGATGAATTGGATGAGGTCGAACTCGACCTCGTCTCGACCTCGCGCGCGTTGGTGGAGGAAGTCGCGCACGGGGTTTGTGAGGCTTTCTACTCGCACAGCATAATAGGCGCGAGAGTTCCCCGCTATACGTTCGAACCGATCATGGCCGTGCTGGGGGTGGATAGCCCCGTCGGCGAATATCGCCCATCTCCTTGAGCGCAAACGCTGTTGACTGCCGACAATAAAAATACAATATGTATACACTGATTTATCGTCGGCATCCGCAACAGGGGTTTTCATGCAAGAGGGTTTTGAACGGCGCGCGCGGACGAGAAGCGTGCGGCGGTCTTTCGCGTCGTTGGCGGGTCCGAAGGGGCGGGGTCGATGACCGGTGCGCCGCGCAGCGACGACAATCTTGCCCCGGCGCTCGCGGCGTCGGCGATCGACATCCTCGGGCGCCTGATCGCGTTCGACACCACCTCTTCGGGTTCGAACCTTGCGCTGATCGCTTATGTCGAGACCTATCTGGCGGGGCATGGCGTCACCGCGCGGCGGATCGCGAACGCCGACGGCAGCAAGGCGAATTTGCTCGCGACGATCGGCCCTGTGGGCGCGCGGGGAATTGTGCTGTCGGGGCATACCGACGTCGTTCCGGTCGAAGGCCAGCCATGGAGCCGTGACCCCTTCACCCTCGTCGAGCATGAGGGGCGGCTCTATGGGCGCGGCACCGCCGACATGAAAAGCTTCATCGCGCTGGCGCTCGCGGCGGTGCCCTATCTTTCGCCCTCGACGATGACGCGTCCGGTCCATCTCGCCTTTTCCTATGACGAGGAGATCGGCTGCCTCGGCGCGCCCGACCTGATCGACGCGCTGGTAGCCGAGGGGCATCGCCCCGTGGCGGCGATCGTCGGCGAGCCGACCGACATGGCGATCATCAACAGCCACAAGGGCATTCACCTCTATGAAGTCGTCGTCACCGGGCGCGAGGCGCATTCGAGCCTGGTGCATGAGGGCGTCTCGGCGAACATGGTCGCGATCGAGATATTGGCGGTGCTCGGACGGATCGCCGAAAGCGAGCGCACGGATCATCGCGACGCGCGCTTCGACCCGCCCTGGTCCACGCTGACCGTGGGGACGATCCATGGCGGCACGGCGGCGAATATCCTCGCCCGCGAATGCCGCTTCACCTTCGACCTGCGCACGGTGCCCGATCGCGACATCGATGTCGTGCTCGCCCCCTTCTGGGCGGCGGTCGAGGAGGCGCGGACGCACCTGAAGCGGGAGGGCGGGGAAACCGGCGTTATGGTCCACCCGATCGCGCAGGTGCCGCCGCTGCGCCGCGAGGAAGACGGGGTCGCCGAACATTTTGCCGCGATGCTGAGCGAAGTCGAGACCCTCCCGGGCGCGGTATCCTATGGCGCCGAGGCGGGGCAGTTCCAGACGGCCGGCGTATCGACGGTGATTTGCGGCCCGGGTTCGATCATGCAGGCGCATCGCCCCGACGAATTTATCGAGATTGCGCAAATCGAGGCGGGCGCGCGGTTCATGTCGAGGTTGATTGCGATCACCCATGCAGAGTAGAGATCGGCGATGTGCGCAGCCCGAACCAAATCCGCAAAAGTCGCCGAATCAACCGAGGTGGTCGACATAGGCGACGAGATCGCCCGTCAGTCTTCGGGGCAGAAGGTCTATTCGCTGCTGCGCGAGCAGATATTGAATCTCGACCTGCCGCCGAACACCGAACTGGACGAGGTCCAGTTCAGCCGCGAATTGGGCGTTTCGCGCACGCCGATCCGCGAGGCGCTGATCCGGCTCGCGTCCGACAGCCTGGTCGTTCTGGCGCCGAACCGCGGCGCGCGCGTCGCGCCGCTCGACCTCGATCAGGTGCCGCAGGTCCTCGAAGCGCTCGAGCTTTACGAGCGCGCGACGACGCGCTGGGCCGCCCTGCGGCGGCAGCCGCACCATCTCGACCTGCTCGAACAGCGCAACCGGGAGTTTGCGGTCGCGAGCGAAACGCGCGACCCACGGCAGATCGTCGAGGCGAACTGGGCGTTTCACGATGCGATCAATCAGGCGTGCGGAAACAAATATCTTGCCGCCGACTGCTCGAAGATGCTGCGCGGCGTGATGCGCCTGTCGCTGCTCGCCTTTCGCCAGAATGGCGCGGCGCTGCTGAGCTATTCGGATGTCATCGATCAGCATAACCAGATGATCGATGCGATCCGCCGCGGCGATGCGGTCGAGGCCGAGCGGCTCGTCTATGAACATTCGGACGAGTTTCGCGAGCGGATGAAGGCCTTTATCGCCGGTTCCAGCACCGCCGATTTCTCGCTGTCCGGCCGCGGCTGAGCCGCGGCCACCAGCCTCAATCCTCCAGATCCTCCGCGACCTTGCCGCTTGCGCGGTAGAAGAAATATGCGGTCGGAACGGTCAGCGCCATGACGATGATCAGCGCATAGCGCAGGCCTTCGGGGCCATGGATCGCGCTGAAATGATCGCTGAGCGCGCCGGTGATCACTGGGCCAAGTCCGAAACCGAGCAGATTCCCGAAGAAGAGGACGACCGCGATCGCGGTCGCGCGGCGCGCGCTGCCGCACACTGCGTGGATCGCGGCGAAAGCCGCGGGCAGGGCGGCGTAGAGCAGGATGCCGCCAATCGTGCTGACGACCAGAAAGGTGGGAAGGTCGTCGATCAGGAACATCGCGCAATTGGGCACCGCCGCGAGGCCAAAGGCGATCGCGGGGAAGCGGACGATCCAGCGCGGATCGCGCCGCGACAGCGCATCCTGGATCGCGCCGCCGGCGAGGCTGCCGATCAGCACTGCAAACGCCGAGGTCGCGCCGTAGTAAAGTCCCGCCTGTTCGATCGGGCTTTCGATCACCCGCACAAGATAGGAGGGCACGAAAACGAGCGAGCCATAGGCGGCGAAATGATAGAGGGTAAAGCCCGCGAGCATCAACACGAACGATCGTTTTCCGGCGAGGCGCCCGACCGAGGTACGAAAATCCTCGCTGCTGCCGCGCCGCACCGCGGCATCGGCGCGCTGGCGCGGCTCGTCGAGCACCCAGTAAACGAGCGCAGCGATCAGCAGCCCGGGCAGGCCGAAGGCGACGAGGGTCGCGCGCCAGCCATAGGCGGCGACGAGCTGCGATCCCGCCGACAGGCCGATCAGATAACCGACCGTTCCCGATGTCGCGAAGATGCCGATGGCGCGGGCGCGCTGCGCGGTCGGGAAATAATCGACGATCAGCGACTGTGCGGGCGGGGTCGCGCCGGCCTCTCCCACCCCGACGCCGATGCGCGCGAGCAGCAGCTGCCAGAAGCTGGCCGCTGCGGCGCAGAGCACGGTCATCAGGCTCCACACCGAGATCGCGACCGCGATCAGTTTCTTGCGATTGCCGCGATCGGCAAAGCGCGCGATCGGCAGCCCGAACGCCGAATAGAGCAAGGCGAAGGAGAGGCCGCTCAGCAGGCCGAGCTGCGTGTCGGAAACCTGGAATTCGTGCTTGATCGGTTCGAGCAACACCGAGATGACGACGCGGTCGACCGAGCTTGAGGCACCGACGAGGAACAGGATCGCGAGGAAGGTCCAGCGCCGCGAGGGGGTGTAGAGATGCGCCGCGCCGCCGCCCTGCGTGGCGGCGGGGAGAGGGGGCGTACTCAATTGCGACCTTCCCATTGCGCGAACCAGCGCAGCACGCGGGTTCCCTGATCAATCTGCGCCTCGTAGCGCGCGGCGGCGTGGCCCTCTTCGGGATAGAGAACCAGTTCGGTCGGCACGTCGCCGAGGACGAGCGCGTGGTGGAACTGCACCGCCTGTGCCGACGGCGTGGTCTTGTCCATCTCGCCCGCGATCAGCAGCGTCGGGGTCGTCACCTTGTTCGCATGCGCCAGCGGGCTCCGCTGGTCGAAGACGCCGCCGACGTCATAGGGATCGCCGCCGGAATAAAGTGACAGGAATTCGGGATGATGCGCGGTGAAATACTGGCTGCGCATGTCGGTCAGCGGCGCGATCGCGCACGCGGCCTGAAAGCGCCCCGTCTGGCCGACGAGCCATGTGGTCATGAAGCCGCCATAGCTGCCCCCGGTGACGAACAGCCGGCTGCCGTCGACCGGATGATGGGCGATCACATGATCGACGCCCGCCAAAATATCGTGCGCATCCTCGCCCGCCATGTCGTCGATCACGCGGCTCGCGAAATCGAGCCCGCGCCCCGAACTGCCGCGCGGATTGGGAAAGAGCACGGCATAGCCCGCACTGACGAGCAACGCCGCGAGCGGGTTGTCGAAGCTCCAGCTGTCGCGGAACAGGTGCGAAGGGCCGCCGTGGATGAAGGCGACCAGCGGCGGGCGCTCGACCCCCTCGGGCATCGCGAGATAGCCGAGGATTTCGAGCCCGTCGCGGCCGTGCCAGCGCACGACCTCGGCGGGTTTCATCCGCGCCTGAATGGGCGCGAGATCGGGCGGGGTAAGGTCTAGCAGCATCTGTTCGCCCGCGGCATCCGAGCGCGCGAGATAGGGATAGCGGTCGAAGGCATGGCCGGGGACGAGAACCGCATCGCGTCCTTCGGGGATTGCATAGGGCACCTTGCGGCCCGCCGTGCCCGATGCGCGCCATTCGATCGCGACGGTGTTGCTTGCGATATCGAGCGTCCCCGCGACCGACCCGGGCGCGGCGAAGCCGGCGAAGAAGAGGCGGTTCGCATCGCGCCAGACGAGCGCCGAAACCTGCGCGCCCACATCGGGTTCGCGCGCCGCGCCGGTCGCGCGGTCGTAGAGGATGAGCGAGCCGAGCTGGACGGTGCGGTGGAAGCGTCCCTCGATCGCCGCGATCGTCTTGCCATCGGGCGAGGCGGTCACGCCTGCGATCTCGACTTCGGGCGCGGCAAAACGCTCGAACGCGCCGCCCGCAGCCGGGGCGATCGCGATTTCGGTCTGGTACCAGCCGCCCTCGGTCGGGCTGGCCGAGACGACCGCGACGACGGCATCGGGGCCGCACCAGTCGGCCTCCCAGACATTCTGGCCTTCGGCACCGACGCGCGCGAGTACGCCGCTTTCGGTGTCGAGGATATGCGCATGGCGCCACAGGCCGTCGTGGCCGCCCGTCTCGACGGTCGGCATCCACGAGGGGCGCTCGCTGGCGCCGCCGCCGATCCGCGCGGTTGCGGCTGATCCGGCGGCATCGGCGCCGGCGTCGGCGCTCTGAAGCAGGATATGGCGGCTGTCGGCCGCCCAGACGAAGCTCTCGATGGCCTCACCGGCGATGGGCGCGGGCGCGGCGGCGGCATCGGGCGCGTCGGCCGATGCGATCATCAGCTGGAAATTGCCCGCGCCATGATCGCGGTCGGACAGAAAGGCGAGCCGGGCGCCGTCGGGCGACCATTTCGGCTGACTGTCGTTCGCCGCATCGCTGCCGAGGAGCGTGACCGCGCCGTCGGGGGCGAGAAGGCCGATGCGCGTGACCGGAAAGCCGCCGCCGGCGCGCATCATCGGGCCCGAGAAGGCGATCACGCCGCTCGCCGGATTGGCCGCGACATGGACGATGCCATGGAACTGCGCGGCGCCGGGGCGATAGAGGCGCTCGAAATAGTCGCGGACCCGGGCTTCGACCGGATCGGTTGCGGGGGAGGAGGGGATTTTATCCGGGGAGGTCACGGGCAAACCTTTTGAAAAGGGGGCCGGATTGCTCCGGCCCCCATAGAGACTCAATAGCGGAATTCGAACTGCAGGCCGAAGGTGCGCGGACGCACCCGATACTGCTGGCTGATATCCGTCGGGGGCTGGGTGATGCCGTCCCAGCCGCCGATATTTTCGGCGTAAAGCGTGGCCGTCCACTTGTCGGGCGATTCGATCCCGATGCTGCCGCGCGCGAGCAAGGGGGCATCGCTGATGAAGCTCCGCGCTGCGCCCGCGACGAGCAGGCGTGCGGGGATTTTCGAGCGATAGGTCAGTGAACCCGACACGATGCCCTTCAGCCCCGCGTCTCCGACCGGGAACCGATAGTCGACGAAGCCGCTCGCGGTATATTCGGGCGAGAAGGCGAGCCGGTCGCCCTTTTTGTAAAGGGTAACGGGGCCGCCCGCGGTCTGCGTGATGATCGGACCCGACAGATCGAGGCCGTTCCAGCTGAAGGTGCCGCCGATGTCGAGCCCTTCGACCGGGTGCGCGGTCAGCGCAAGGTCGGCGCCGAGGCCGCTGGCCTTCGGTCCGTTGACCGATGCGGCGAAGACGACGCCGTTGATATCGACGTTCAGATTCTGCTGAATATCCTTCCAGTCGATATAATAGAGCGCGGCATCGAAGGTGAGTGCGCCGCCCAGCAGGCTGCCCTTCGCGCCGACCTCATAGTTCGACAGGCGGTCGGCCTTGACCGGCGGGATACCGGGTGCGGTGCGGATGATCGTCGGGCTCTGGTTGAAGCCGCTGCGGAAGCCCTGCGAATAGGAGGCATAGGCGGTGAACCGCCGGCTCGGCAGCCAGGTGATCACCGCGCGCGGGGTCACCGCGTCGAAGGTGTCGGTGCGGCGCGCGAGCGGCTGCGCGGGATTGCCCGTTGTCGGCGTAAGCTCGATCTGGGTCACGCGATCCTTGAAATAGCGCAGCCCGCCGGTGACTTCGAGCGTGCCGTCCATGAAGCTGCGCGTGACTTCGCCGAACGCCGCGAACGAACGCGACTTGTCCCGGAAGTTGATCGGCGCGGGGAGCACGAACAAGGTCTGGCTCAGAAGGTCGGATGCGTCGCGGTAGAAGCCGCCCACCGACCAGCGCCAGTCACCGCCGCCGGTCGAATTAATCAGCAGCTCTTCGGTGAAGATCTTCGAGCTGATTTCGGTATGGAGCGTCTGGTTGGCGGCGAGATTGGTGTAATCGCGCTCGCTGAGGTTCGAAAATTTGAGGTAGCTCGTCGCGCTCGACACCTCGAACGCGCCGAAGTCGTAACCAAGCTTGGCGCTGAACGCGTCATAGTTGAGTTTCTGCGGCAGCGGCACGGTGGTGAGCTGGTTGCCGTCATCATTGGCATAGGCGGGCGCATCCTGATCGATGCGCGAGATCCATGCCGACAGGCCGAAGCTGAGCGCGTCGGTCGGCTGGCCGTTGAGCTTGATGCGGACGTTGCGCGAGCGGCTGTCGTTGGCGTTTTTGACGCCGCGCGCGGGCTGGTCGATCCAGCCGCCGGCGCTTTCGAAGCCGCCGACGACGCGGAGGCCGAGCTTGCCTTCGACGAGCGGGATATTGACCGCCATGTCGCCGCGATAGCTCTGGTCGCCGCCTTCGGTTGCCGCGACACCGGCGCGGGTCTTGAGTTCGAAGCGGTCGAGATTGGCGTCGTTGGTGAGGACGCGCACGACGCCGTTCAGCGCGTTGGCGCCGTAAAGCGTGCCTTGCGGCCCGCGCAGCACTTCGATCCGCGACATGTCATAGGCGTTGGTGTCGGGAAGGATCGCCGATTTGACAAGGCCGAAGGGAACCGAGTCGATATAGAAGGCCGAGGTGCTCGACCCCGCGAGCGTCGCGCCGTTCGCGGCGACACCGCGAATCGTGAGCTGGGTCCCGCCGCCCTGCGGCGAGTTGGTGATCGAGATGCCGGCGACCGAGCGCAGGGCTTCGCTGACGCCGCCGCTGGCCTGGGCGTCGAGGTCCTTGCCGCTGAGCGAGGAGATCGAGATCGGAACATCCTGGAGCCGTTCTTCGCGCTTCTGCGCGGTCACCACGATTTCGTTCGCGCCGTCGGCGCCTTCGGCTTCATCGGCGGTCTGCGCGAGGGCGGGGGTCGCCCACAACAGAGCGGCGAGAACGCCAAGGCCGGATCCAGTCTTCAACTTGCTACGCATATTATCCCCTTTTGCACTTTTTTAGGATTGTGACGAGAGTGCGAATACCCAGTGAACACATTGTGTATAATCTGTGTAGACAAGTCAAGCGTGGGTGATTAGTCCGGTGCCATCGGCAACGGAGAGGCGCATCATGGAACCGGAAATCGCAGCAGAATCAGTGGGAAGCGCCCCGGTCGAAACCTTTCGCGGAGTCGTCTTTCCCTGGCATTGCGACGCGATGGGGCACATGTCGGTGCAGCATCAGGTGCCGCTTCTCGACAATGCGGTTTATCATTTGCTCGGATTTTTTGGTCCGACAGCGGGGCAGGTTGATGGCCGCAACGCCGGCTGGGCCGATGTCTCGCACGAGATTCGCTACCTTCACGAACTGGTCGCGGGCGACCTGCTGATCCTCACGAGCGGCATCCTGGCAGTGGGGCGCTCGTCGGTGCGGCACCGGACGATCCTGTCGCGACGCTCCGACGCTGCAGCTTGCACGATATTGGAGGGCGTCACCGTCCGCTTCGACCTCGGCGCGCGCAAGGCGACGCCCTTGTCGGATCGCGAACGCGCCATCGCCGGGCAGCTGATGCTGCCGGCCGAAACGAACTGAACTCAAGGGAGATTTTATGGAACGGGTATTGGTCACAGGGGCGGGCGACAGCGTCGGCCGCGCGATTGCCGAGCGTTTTCTGCAAAAGGGCGCCAAGGTGCATATCTGCGACGTGCGCGGCGATGCGGTCGCGGCGACGCTCGCGGCGAATCCGGGAATGAGCGGCAGCGTCACCGATGTCGGCGTGCGCAGCGAGGTCGATGCCTTGTTTGCCGATGTCCGCGCAAACGTCGGCGACCTCACGATATTGGTGAACGTCGTCGGCATGGCGGGACCGCGCGCCGCGATCGAGGATATCGACGAGGATGAGTGGGACAAGACGATCGGGGTCAACCTGTCGGGCATGTTCTATACGATGAAGCGCGCCGTCCCGATGCTGAAGGCGAACGGCGGCGGCTCGATCGTCAATTTCTCGACCTGCTCGACACGCACCGGCATTCCGTTTCGCGCGCCCTATATCGCGTCGAAAGCTGGCGTCGAGGGGCTGACCAAGAACAGCGCGCGCGAGCTTGGCCCGTCGGGCATTCGCGTCAACGCGATCCTGCCCGGCATCATCAACAACGACCGCTTTCGCTTTATCGTCCAGCGCAATGTCGACGCGACGGGGCGCAGCTTCGACGACATCGAGAATGACTATCTCAAATATGTGTCGCTGCGCTGCAAGGTCGAGCTCAGCGAGTTCGCCGACATGGTCGAATTCATCACCTCGGACGCCGGCAAGAAGATCACCGGCGAGATCATCGCCGTGAGCGGCAATATGGAATGGGAAGAATGACGATGAGCAAGAAGACGATCCTGACCTGCGCGGTGACCGGCGGCGCGCCTTACAACAAGAAGCATCCGTCGATGCCGGTGACGCCGAAGCAGATCGCCGACGCGTGTATCGAAGCGGCCTCGGCCGGGGCGAGCATCGTCCATATCCACGTCCGCGATCCCGAGACGGGCGAGGGCAATCGCGACCGCGCGCATTTCCGGGAAGTCGTCGACCGCGTGCGACAGACGGGCACCGACATCGTGCTCAACCTGACGTGCGGGATGGGCGCCTATTTCCTGCCCGATCCCGAAAATGAAGGGCTGATGCTGCCCGGCAGCGATGTCGTCGGCGTCGACGAGCGCGTCGCGCATGTCGAGGAGCTGCTGCCCGAAATTGCGACGCTGGACATCGTCACCAACAATCAGGTCGAAGGGCCGACCGAATATATTTATTTCAGCCCGGCGCACACGCTGCGCGCGATGGCGAAGCGGTTCCAGGCCGCAGGCGTCAAACCCGAACTCGAAGTGTTCGGCGCCGGCGACATCCTGTTCGGCAACAAGCTGGTCGAGGAAGGGCTGATCGACGGCCCGCCGATGATGCAGATGGTGCTCGGCGTGCAATGGGCGGCGCCACACGGGGTGGAGACGATCCTGTATCAGAAGAGCCTGATGGCGCCCGGCACGATATGGGGCGCATTCGGTATCGGCCGCGAACAGATGCCGATGCTGGCGCATACGCTGCTGCTCGGCGGCAATATCCGCGTCGGGCTGGAGGATAATCTCTATATGTCGCGCGGGGTCTGGGCGACCAATGGCCAGCTGGTCGAGCGCGCCTATACGCTCGTCAACGCGGTCGGCGGCTATGAGGTCGCAACGCCTGCTGAAACGCGCGAAATGCTGAAGCTCAGAACCCCGGGCGCATGACCGGGGCGATGGCGACCATCCCTTATTATGACGCCGAAGCGGTCGCGCGGGCAACGCCGATGCCCGCGCTGATCGCGGCGTTGCGGCGTGCCTTTGCCTCCGGCGAATATCATGCGCCGCCGCGGCTGGCCGCCGATATGGGCGGCGCGTCGCTGCTCGTCATGCCGGCGTGGAAGGGGAGCGAGCGGGTCGGGACGAAGATCGTCACCGTCGATCCGCGCGCGCGTCCCTCGATCCAGTCGACCTATATATTGAGCGATCGCGCTTCCGGCCGGCCGATTGCTGCGATCGACGGCGCCGTGCTCACCCGCCGCCGCACGGCCGCGGCATCGGTTCTTGCCGCATCGGCGCTCGCGCGGCCTGCGTCGGCCACCTTGCTCGTCATCGGGACCGGCACCCTCAATGCGCCGATTATCGAAGCCTATGCCTCCGCTTTTGCATTGGAGCAGGTCCTCGTCTGGGGCCGCGACGCGGACAAGGCCGAGGCGGCGGCGCGCGCGGCACGCGCGCAGGGATATCCCGTAGCGGCAATCGCGACGGTCGAGGCGGGACTCGCGGTGGCCGATATCGTGTCGGCCGCGACACTCGCGACTGCACCGCTGATCGCGGGTGCGGCGCTGCGGCCCGGCATGCACATCGACCTGATCGGCGCCTTTCGCCCCGAGATGTGCGAGGCCGATGCCGGGAGCTTCGCTCGTGCGCGCGTCTTCGTCGATACGCACGAAGGCGCGATGGACGAGGCGGGAGACCTGCTGCAGGCGATCGCTGCGGGTGCGATCGGTGCGGACGCGATCGAAGCCGATCTTGCGGCGCTTTGTTCCGGCGCGCATCCAGGCCGCGGCGAGGATGAGACGGCGATCACCCTGTTCAAATCGGTGGGCACCGCGATCGAGGATCTCGCGGCGGCCGAACTCGTCGTGGGGAACGTTGGGCCGTGAAGCTTGAACCGATCGACCATGCGCTGCTGGCGGGCGAACATGGCGCCGCTGCCGCGCGCGCCATGGCGCTTCTTGTCCGTTACGGCACCGCATGCGGCGCCGACCGTTTCATCGACATCGAGTCCGCGCATATCGACGGTTGCCTCTATCACGGACCGTCGAGCATCGATTTTGCGCAGCATTTTGTCGATCTGGGTGGAAAGGTCCGTGTTCCGACGACGCTCAACGTCGCGGCGGTCGATGTCACCCACCCCGGCTGGAATTGCGGGCCCCCCGAAATCATCGCGCAGCAGGAGACGCTGACCCGTCTGCACGAGCAGCTCGGATGCCTGCCGACGCTGACCTGCGCGCCCTATCAGCGGATGGCGCGTCCGCGGCGCGGCGAGCATGTCGCCTGGGCGGAATCCAATGCGATCGTTTTCATCAATTCGGTGCTCGGCGCGCGGACCGACCGTTATGGCGATTTCACCGACCTTTGCGCGGCTTTGACCGGGCGGGTGCCGCTCGCGGGGCTGCATCGCGACGAAGCGCGGCGTCCGACTGTTCTCTTCGAATTGCCCTCGGTCGAGGCGACCGCTTTGCCGCGCGACCTCTATTTCGCCGCGATCGGCTATGTCGTCGGCCGCCGTGCGCCGGGAATCGTCCCCTATTTGCGTGGGCTTCCGCTCGATGCGAGCGAGGACGAGCTGAAAGCGCTCGGGGCGACGGGGGCGTCGTCGGGCGCGCTTGCGCTGTTTCATGCCGAAGGCGTGACGCCCGAGGCCGCGGACATGCCGACCGATGGCGTGAAGGTCGAGGTGATCTCGCCGGCTGAGCCGGCTGCGGCGATCGCATCGCTCTGTCGTGCGGTGGAGGGCGAGGGCGTCGCGGCGGTCTGTCTCGGCACACCGCATTATTCGATCCGCGAATTTGCGCAGCTCAACCGCACGGTCGAGGGCCGCCGCCGGTCGCCGGAGACCGAGATCTATGTATCGACCTCGCGCGAGATTGCGGCCGCGGTCGCGGCGGATCCGGCGTTCGATGCCTTGCGCGCCTTCGGCGTCAACATGATCGTCGACACCTGCACCTATCTCGCGCCCGTGGTTCGCCAGACGTCGGGCCTGATCCTGACGACGTCGGGCAAATATGCCCATTATGGCCCCGGCAATCTGGGACGGCGCGTGGCGCTGATGACGCTCGAACGCTGCATTCGGTCGGCCGAAACGGGCCGGGTGGCGGCGCCATGCTGATCCCCGGACAGGCGCTGATCGAGGGACTGGCAAGCGGGACCCTGCTGAGGCTCACCGAGCCGCTGAGCCTGTGGGGCGGGGTCGACCTGCAGACCGGGTGCATCGTCGACGCCTCGCACCCCCAGCGGGGCGCGGTGCTGGCCAACCGGCTGCTCGTGATGCCGGGAAGCCGGGGATCGTCTTCCTCTTCGAGCGCCCTCGTCGAACTCGCGCGGACCGGGCGGGCGCCCGCAGGGGTGATCACGACGCGGAGCGATCCGATCCTCACCATCGGCGCGCTGGTCGCCGACTATCTTTATGGCGCGGCCATCCCGATGCTGATCGTGTCCGACGAGGATTTCGTAAAAGTCCGGTGCGGCACGACCGGCCATTTATGGTGTGAAACCGACCGGGCGGTGCTGACCGTCCCGGGGCATGAGTCAGTCCAGTTCTCGAACCCGTCGGTCTAGATGATGTGGGGTCGAAGTCGGGCGCGCGGTCTGCTCTGCCGCGCTTCCGGACCAAAAGCTGACGGACCGCTATCGGGGCTCGCTTCGCGAATTGGCTCGCGCAAAGCCGAAATGGCAACTTCCGGACGTCCTTTTTCTTAAATGAGAGCCCGGTTATCGCAATGATCGATTTCTAGCATCGGCAGTCGGGCTTGCGCTGCGGGAGACACATTGCTTACTCCTCGTTTCCTGAAGGGGGAGCTTCAGCCTGTACCGCGATCCGTTTCGTTGTTCTGCAAAGAGGACGAGGACGGAGCGTTGGGATCGGGCTTCTCCCGGGCATGAGGGGGGCAGCCAATGGCGTTCAGGATCTGGATCGGGATGCTGGCTCTCCTTGCCGCGCCATGTTTCGCCCAACCGCCGTCGGTTCCGTCCGAGTTACGTGCGCACGCCGACGCGATGATCGAGGGCTATTATGCCTCCCTTCCTGAAAAACGACGCGAGGCACTCCGAAAACTTTCGCCCGACGAAGCGGCCGAGTTCACTCCGTTCGACATCAATGCGGACGGGATCCCCGACTGGCGCGTTGAATATTCACTTGTCGCGATGTGCGGTACGGGGGGCTGTGCCAATGAAATCCATGTTTCGCGCCCCGGGGGCGGGTTCGATATGGTGCTCCGCCGGCAATTCCTGGGCATGAAGCTGCAGCATGACGAAGGCGGTACGGCGCTTCTCCGCTTATCGGTGCACGGCGGCAATTGCACCGGCCACAGCCAGACCGAATGTGCGTTGGGATTTCGGTGGGATCAGGCAAGTCGCCGCTTCGTGGACGCGATGCTCTCCGGAACGGCAGCTCGCCGCTACGGCTTTTCGATGATCGAACCCGTGATCGGAACCGAGGTGCCGCCTCCGTTTCCGTCCGTACTGCTGCCAGCTTTGCGCGAAGCCGAGGCCGCGTGCAAACGCTATCGCCGGTCGGCCCGGCCGGTCCGCTTCGGTGCCGAACCGGTCGCCGACTTCGACGGTGATGGCCGCCTCGACTGGCTGATCGGGCAAAGCGCTCATTGCTCGATCGACGACGATGTGGAAGGTCGGCGCCTTCCCGTCACGCTTTGGCTCGACCGTGATGAAGCGCCCGAGCGAGCCGTCTCGATCGCGACGGGCGACGTCTTTTTCGACGTTTCGAATACTCGTCCCGTGCTCGCAATCGATTGCCGTTCCGAGGAGAGCGATTGTAACGAAGACGCCTTCGCGTGGGACGCGGCTAGCCGGACGATGCGGCGGATCGAACCCGTCCGGCTGGGCTCCGCCGATGCGGCCTTTTTGTCGGAATCGATCATACGCCTCAAACCAGGAGGCGAAGCCGTCCCCCTTCCATCGCCGGAGGCTGTAGCCCGCGCGTCGACGCTGGTGACTGTTTTGGAGCACGACGCTTCTCCGACCGACCCGCTTCTGGCGCGCGGACGCCTCGTGCAGGGAGCAATGTTGACGCTCGCCGGTGGGGCGAGCGGGCTCGAACCTCTGCGCCGCGCGGTACAACAACTTGCCTATCAGGCGGCCGATGAGGATGATGCCCATCGTCTCGCTTCGCTGTATCGCGCGCGGGCGGCGCGCGGAACCGACGAGGCCGATGACCGATATTATGGTGCACGCGACGCCTTCCTGATTTTAGAAGACACTCCGCTGGACGGAATTTCGCTGCGAGGCCTCGAACTCGCAATCGAGGAGGGGTTTCGCCGCGGCTATATGGATAATGTCGGGAACGGCGCCAGCCGGAAGGATGGGCTTGGTATCGGGCCGGGGGCGTGGGTCGAGACCGGGATCATTGCGGCATATGAGGCCGATCTTGCGCGGCGCGAGAAGCGCTTCGCTGATGCCGCGGCTATCGAGACGGCATCGCTTGGCCAATTGGCCGGGCGTGAAAGTCCCGCGGCAGCGGTATTACATGCTGGCCTTGCGAAAAGTCTCATGGGGCTCGGGCGGCTTGCCGAGGCCGAGGGACACGTCCGATCGGCCGCGCGGCTGTGCGCAGCATTCGCAGGGCCGAACGAAAGCGACGCGATGGCGGCGCAGTCCGATCTTGCCGCGGCTCTGCTGTCGCTCGGCCGGACATCCGAGGCCGAAATGATTCTCCGCCAGGCGGTCGCCAAGCTGCGTAGCCTGGACGGAGACAATTATATGCTCGCGCAGGCACTACGCCGCCTTGCGGAAGCGGTGCTCGATGCGGGACGTGTGCGCGACGCTGCGGACCTTCTCAAGGCAACGCGCACCGAGGAAAGTCGCCTCGATGCGCGCGATGTCGTCGATCCCGCCTATATGATTTACGAAACCAACGAGCCGGCGCGCCTGCTCGCCCGCACCCATATGGCGCTTGGAGAGGCTGCCGACGGGACGGCCGAATTTGCTGATCTGGTCGGCAGGCTGAATTTTGTCTCCAATGTCGAAACGGCGTCGATCGGCATCTTGCTCGACGCGATCGAATTCGGCGGGGCGTCCTTTTCCGACGATCAACTGGCCGAAATGGCGAAGTCACTGGATGCGCCGGGCCGTCAGCCAAAGGATATCGCCGCGCGCGCGGTCGAGGTCGCCGAAGAGGCGTTGCCGGTTGGGCACCCCATGATCGCGCGCGCGCATCGCCTGTTCGTTCGAACGCTCGTCGATGCCGCGGATCCGGCGGCCGAACCAGCGCTCACTGTGGCGCTTGCGCTGGCCCATGCGCAACAGCAGGATGGTCGTCTCGGGGGCATGGAGATCCGCAACGAAGCCGTGCGCTATTATCTCGCGCATGACGAAGAGGGCGGCGAAGAGCGGGCCTTGGCTCTGGCACGCGAAGCGGTCGTCATCGCACGCACTCGACGTGCCGCCCTTGGCCGCGAGGCATGGGCTGGTGTCGCCGATCCCGAACTTCGCCGGGCATTTATCGGGCTGGTCGCAGTTGCGGCCTCGCAGGTGCAGCAGCAGACGGGCGCGTTCGATCCGAGGCTCGCTGACGAAGCCTTTCGGGCACTTCAGGAGGCCGAGCTGTCACCGGCAGCGATTGCGATGCGTCGCAATATTCTTCGTTCCCTCGCGGAATCGACAAAAGACAAGAATATTCTGCCTGTTTTTCAAGAGTTTCGGGCGGCGGAGCGCGAGCATGAAGCCTTGGGTCGCCTCTATCTGTCTGCCCTGACGGGCTCATCGAGCGGCGACCCATCGGCGCTGCAGATCCGGCAATTGGCTGCGCGGGACAAGATGGAGAAGCTCGATGCCCAGCTCCGGGCCGCATTGCCTCGCTATCGCGAAGCCGCCACGGACGATCCTCTTTCGCTCGGGGAAATGCTCGCGCGACTGGGAGGGCGGCAAGGCCTGTATCTTATCGGCGGTGATGAGCGGGATCTGGCGGCCATGTTGGTCAGCGCTTCGGGGCCCCGCCTTCTTTATGCGCGCGGTGGCGTCGCTCTCCTGGCGCGCGATAGCGCGCGTCTGCGCTGCATGCTCGATAAGACCTTCTGCACGGAAGCCATTTCTTCGGGAATCGACTCCGATACCTTGCGCGCCAACTATCCCTGGGATGCTACCGACCCCTTCGATCTGTCTGCGGCGGCGCGAGTCAGCGAGGCGATATTGGCGCCGTTGGCTGCGGGGCTTGGCGGGCTCGATACGCTTTATGCCGTCCAACAGGGACGTACCGGCGATCTGCCGCTCGCCATCCTCCCGCTGTCCCGCTCGCCGACCGACGATGCGTTCAATCCGTCTGACATGGAAGGCGTGGAATGGCTGATCGATCGGGTCGCCGTCGTTCAGTTACCAGCGGCCGACATACTCACACCGACCTCCAGGCTCCCGGTTGCGCCGGCGTCCGATACTTTTCTCGGGATCGGCAATCCGGTTCTGTACGGCAAACGCCCCGCATCGTCCGGGCTCGGAAGCATCATGCCGCGGTCGGCGGAGCCAGAAGGCTATCTTGCCGATGTCAGCGCGATCGCCGCGCTTCGTCCCTTGCCCGGAACACAGCGAGAGCTTGAAGGGCTGGCGCGGGCACTGGGCGCGAGCGAGGCGAATCTGATTACGGGCGTTCAAGCGACGGAGGCTCGGGTAAAGAGCGACGGCCGGTTGGCGAGCGTCCATATTCTTTCCTTCGCCACGCATGGATTGTTGCCCGGCAATCTCGACGGCCTGTCGGAGCCTGGCCTCGTGCTCACGCCGCCCGCCGAGGCCAGCGGCGGCGACGATGGCTTACTCCTCGCATCCGAAGTCGCCCGGCTCGAACTCAACGCCCGGCTGGTTCTCTTGTCGGCATGCAACACGGCATCGGCAAGTGGCGAACCGGGAAGCGATTCTCTTTCCACACTGGCCCGTGCTTTCCTTGTAGCAGGAGCTGAAACGGTAATCGCGTCGCGGTGGAGCGTCCTCGACGACGCTACTGCCGCGCTCGTCACTACGATGGCGTCGCGTCGGGCCGCAAACCCGGCGTTGACTCCGGCGGGCGCGTTGCGTGAGGCCATGATCGCGGTACGTTCCGGTCATACGGTGGATGGAGCAACGGTACCCGGATGGCGCGAAAGCTGGAAACATCCCCGAGCCTGGGGGCCCTTCATTCTCGTCGCGTCCCGCGATTAGCGGCGGCAGATAATCTCGTTGCCCCCGGTCAACGATGTCAGTGGCATTTTACGGGGCATCGCGAAACGTACAGAGCCGCGCGGAACTGACGTTCCTCGCTCTGGACGACGAACGGCATGGAAGAGCCGACAAACGGCCTTGATCCTGCGCCGCCTGCCATTCTATATTACGTTATAACATATCATATATGGGATATTTATGACTCAGTCTCGAGCCTTGCTTCCGGTCACCGTTCTTTCCGGCTTTCTTGGGGCCGGAAAGACCACGCTTCTTAATCATATTCTCGCCAACCGCGACGGAAAGCGTGTCGCGGTGATCGTCAACGACATGTCCGAGGTCAATATCGACGCCGATCTGGTGCGCGGCGGCGAGGCGGCACTTTCGCGCTCCGAGGAAAGCCTGGTCGAAATGACCAACGGCTGCATCTGCTGTACGCTCCGCGACGATCTCTTGAAAGAAGTACGCTCGCTCGCCGAGAAGGGGCGGTTCGATTATCTCGTGATCGAAAGCACAGGGATTTCGGAGCCGCTTCCCGTTGCCGCCACCTTTTCTTTCCGCGACGAGCAGGGGCAATGCCTCGGCGATATCGCGCGGCTCGACACGATGGTGACCGTCGTTGATGCGGTGAACCTGCTCGCCGATTATTCGTGCGCCGACCTGCTCGCCGACCGCGGTGAAACCGCGGGGGAGGGCGACACTCGCAGCCTCGTCCACCTGCTCGTCGAACAGATCGAGTTCGCCGATGTCGTGGTGATCAACAAGGCGAGCGCGGTGCGCGCAGACGAGCTTGCCGCCGTCAAGCAGGTCGCGGCATCGCTCAACGCCGACGCGCGGATCGTCGAGGCCGATTATGGCAAGGTCGAGCTCGATCAACTGCTCGGCACGGGCCTGTTCGACGAGGAGCGCGCCGAGCAGCATCCTTTGTGGGCGAAGGAGCTGTTCGACTATGAAAGCCATCGTCCCGAGAGTGAGGAATATGGCGTCGAAAGCTTCGTCTATCGCGCCCGCCGGCCATTCGATCCCACCGCCTTTCACGAGTTTCTTACCGGAGACCGTCTCGACCAGGTCATTCGCGCCAAGGGCCATTTCTGGCTCGCGACGCGGCCTGACGTTCTCGGCGAACTGGGGCTCGCGGGAACCCAGAAAACGGTCTCGCGCCTCGGGCGCTGGTGGGCGGCTGTACCCAAGAACCGCTGGCCCGACGATGGAGGTTTCGAGCAATTCGTCCTTCGGCATTGGGATCCGGTCTGGGGTGACCGGCGGCAGGAACTGGTGTTTATCGGCATCGGCATGAATGAAGAGGCAATCCGCGATGCGCTCGACGCCTGCCTTATCGCCTCGGGCGATTTTGCACCCGAACGGTGGCGGTCGCTGCCCGACCCCTTTCCCGGCTGGGGGGAGGCGCGGCCAGAGCCCGAGCTCGCCGTATGAGCATCGTCACCTTATCGCGCGCGCTGATTGCGAGAGGCCCCGAGGCGCTGGACGCGGTCCACGACCCCGACATCGCGCTTGCGATATGGGAACGCGATCCCCCCGCTGCGATCGCCGGGCTTCTCGCTGCGCCTATCGGTCCCGTTAGCTTCGCCAGTCCGCTTGGCCGCCCGCTCACTGCAACGCTCGGCCGCGCGCTCGACGACGCCCGCTATCCGCTGACCGGTGCGCGCGTGGCACTCGAAGCCGATATTGGCATGCTCGCGAACCGCTTTGCGCGGATCATGGCGGCGGATGCGGTCGAGGTGCGGCTCGAGCGAATCGTCACCGACGCCTGTCGGAAATTCCATGCCGACTATGTGCGGGCGCGGCTGGTCACCACCTATGCGGGCCCCGGAACGCAGTGGCTCGATGAAACCGGGCCGGAGGCGTGCGATTGCGGCGAACCGCACGGTGTCCGACAGCTACGCGCCGGTGATGTTGCGATCTTGAAGGGACGTCACTGGGACGAGACACGCGCCGCGATCCATCGTTCGCCGCCGATTGCAGGCAGTGGCGCGGCGCGGCTCGTGCTCGTCATCAATCCGGCAAACATGCGGCGGTCTTCAATCGGCCGCGACCGTGGCAGGCTCTCGTCTGCCAAGTCCCGGTCTCAAGGTGCAGTCAGGAGCGCGAGGCAGATATCGCCGATCGCCGCGCGATCGCCCGAAAGCAAGGTGTCGCCGATCACATAGCTATAGATCAGGAAGGCGCGTGCGGGCACTTGCTCCTTCGGCACGCCGTTCGCCGCGAGGACCGATTCAAAATAGAGCAACCGGTGCCGGTCAATCTCTTCCATCGCCCGCTTGGCGCGATCGTCGGTCAGCGCCCAGGTGCGCATTGCGACCTCGATCCAGGCGCCCGTCTTGGCGCGATCCATTCGCGAGATGGCGAACAGCCGTACCAACCGGTCCTCGGGGCCCGAATCCATCGCGGTCAGTTCGCCGACGAGCCCGGTCGTCGTGCGCTGGCGCCAATAATCGACCATCGCGTCGAGAAAAGTCTCGCGCGTGTCGAAGCGGGCATAGAACATGCCCTTGGTGACCCCCAACGTTTCGGCGAGCAGTTCAACGCGTACCGCGTCGATCCCGCCGAGCGCGAGCTGCTCGAGCGCGGCGATGAACCAGCGTTCGGATGTGACCTTGGGCTTGGGGCCGCGCTTGACCGGCGTCGCGATCGTACCCGGCAGGATCGGCTGGAGCGGAAGCGGCGGCAACGACATGGGTAAGGCGTAGGGCGCGCAATCCATCAGGTCAATGCCGCAAGATTTTTCATTCGTTATCGAATGTATTTTTCAAATTTGTGTCGCTGAGCTTGACCAAATTAGTTTCAGATCACTATTTGTATCTCATACGCAATCGTATTAAATGATTCGCATGGGAGGGACAATTTGATGACCGAATATCGCCGGGCGCTGAAATGCATGCTGCTTGCAGGGTCGACGCTGGGCGCGATGACCGGCGCGAGCACCGCCGCCGCCCAGGATGTACTGCCCGACGGCGCGAGTTCGGCGCAGGTCGAAGAGATCATCGTCACCGCACGGCGCCGCGAGGAAAGCCTGCAGGATGTTCCGATTTCGGTCACCGCCTTCACCGCCGATGCGCTCGACCAGAAGGGCGCGCCGGACATCACCGCGCTCCAGCGCTCGACCCCCAATCTGACGCTCCAGGTCTCGCGCGGCACCAACTCGACGCTGACGGCCTTCATTCGCGGCATCGGTCAGCAGGATCCTTTGTGGGGTTTCGAGCCCGGTGTCGGCCTCTATGTCGACGACATCTATATTGCGCGGCCGCAAGGTGCGGTTCTCGACATTTTCGATATCGAACGGATCGAAGTGCTGCGCGGCCCGCAAGGCACGCTCTATGGCCGCAACACGATCGGCGGCGCGGTCAAATATGTGACCAAGCGGCTCGGCCATGACTTCAGCGGCAAGGTTCGCGGCGAAGTGGGCAGCTATAACGAATATAATCTGACCGGTTCGGTCGCGCTGCCCGTTTCCGACGCGATCTCGGTCGGTGCGGCCTTCGCGTGGTATAATCGCGACGGCTACGGCAAGAATTATTTCACCGGGGCCGAGACCAATAATAAGGATGTAATCGCCGGCCGCCTGTCGGTCGAAATCGCGCCATCCGACGATCTGTTCATCCGGCTGGCGGCGGACCGCACCGAGGATCGCTCGAACGCCAACCACGGCCATCGCGAATTGCGCGAACCCAACAGTAATACACCGGTTCTGCCGGGCAAATATGACACGCTCGCCGGGGTCGGCGACGAGAATAAGGTCGTGACACAGGGGCTGTCGTTGACCGGTGAGTGGAGCGTATCCGATGCGGTCACGCTCAAGTCCATTACCGCCTATCGCGACGGTTATTCCAGCGGGGCGGGGATTGATTTCGACGGGACGCCGCAACCCTTTCTCGACATCGCGTCGAAGGGGAAGGTCTATAAGGACCGTCAGTTCAGCCAGGAGTTTCAGGCGCAGATTGAAACCGACAGGCTGCAAGGCGTGGTTGGCGTCTATTATCTCGACGCGAAGGCCTCGGGCGCGTTCGACACCATCCTAGGCCGCGGGCTCGTTCCCGAAGCGCTGCTCGTGCCGCGGCCGAGTGCCGCGACGGCGCTGACCCAACTCACCAGCGGTTCGGTCGATACCGAAAGCTTCGCGATTTTCGGCGATATGAATTATGACCTGACCGAGCGGCTCAAGCTCTCGCTCGGCGCGCGCTGGACGCGTGACAAAAAGGTCGGGACAGTCTTCAAGGCCAATTATCTCGGCACGCTGGGAAGCCCGCTGCTGAAACCCTATGTCCCCGTTCTGCCGCCGCCCTTTAACACGCCGCAGATCCTGACCGATTATACCAACAGCCGCACCTTCGAAGAGTTCACCCCGCGGGTCAGCCTGACCTATGCCGCCAGCGATGACGTGAACATTTATGCTGCCTATGGTCGCGGTTTCAAATCGGGCGGGTTCGACATGCGCGGCGATGCCATCGCGACACCCGCGACCAAGGATGGCTATGATGCCGAGATCGTCGATTCCTACGAACTCGGTTTCAAGGGCGATTTCCTCGACGGCCAATTCCGCCTCAACGCGGCGGTCTTCTATACCGATTATGCGGGGCAGCAGGTGACGACACAGGTGGCCAAGGTCACACCGCCGCCGGGCGTGGTCAGCTTTGTCGACAATGTCGGCAGTTCGCGGATCTGGGGTGCCGAGTTGGAGGCCAAGGCGGTGCTCAGCCGCGATTTCAGTGCGAACTTCAGTTTCGGTTACATCAATGCGAAGTTCAACGAGTTCATCGTCTTCGACCTTGCCACTGGCAAGAATGTCGACGTCGCGGACCTGCGGCGCTTTCAGAATACGCCCAAGTTCACGGGCAGCGCCTCGCTCAACTGGCAGGCGGACTTCATGGGCGGGAGGATGTCGGTGTCGCCTTCCATCTCGTTCCGCAGCGACACGCATCTCTTCGAAATTCCGATCCCCTCGATCGATCAGGATGGCTATGCGCTCGTCGACCTGAGCGTGACATGGACATCGCCGGACGAGCATTGGCGGCTGGGCGTGCATGGCCGCAACCTGTTCGACGTAGGCTACCGCACCGGCGGATATAATTTCCCGTCCAATCAGTTCGCCCAGTCGGTGATCGGCTTTTACGGGCCACCGCGTACCGCAAGATTCTCGGCCGAATACCGGTTCTGACGGTGGCGGACTTCAAGGAGCGGCACTGGTCCGCGCCCGACGGGGTGCCGCTCTTTGCCCGCGATTACCCCGCCGCCGCCGGGGCAGCGCGGTTGCCGGTGATCTGCATCCACGGCCTCACCCGCAATTCGCGCGATTTTGAGGATCTGGCTCCGTTGCTCGCGGCCACGGGGCGGCGCGTGCTTGCCGTCGACGTCCGCGGACGCGGGCGATCGGGGCGCTGCGTCAATCCGATGCGCTATCAATTGCCGGTCTATGCGTGCGACATGCTGGCGATGCTTGATGCGCTGGGCATATCGCGCGCGCATTTCATCGGGACTTCGATGGGCGGGTTGATCACGATGATGCTGGCGGCTCGCCGACGCGGCGCGATCGCCAGCGCGATCCTCAACGATGTCGGGCCGGAGATCGACCCGGCGGGGATCGCGCGCATCGCGGGCTATGCCGGGCAGCCGGTGACGATCGAGACATGGGATGATGCGGTCGCCCATTTCAAGCGCACCAGCGCCGTCGCCTTTCCCGATCTTTCGGAGGCGAACTGGCGGACCCTCACCGAGCGCGCCTGCGTTGTGAACGGGCAGGGGCAGCCCGTATTCGATTATGATCCGGCGATCGCGGTTCCTATCATGGCGAAGCCGCTGCCGCGCCGGTCGTTGCTGGCATGGCTCTTGTTCCTCAGGCTCGCGCGGTCGCGGCCGACGCTGTTGATCCGGGGCGAGCTTTCGGACCTGCTGTCGCAGACTATTGCCGCCAAAATGCGCCGCGCCGCACCGCATATGGCCTATGCCGAGGTGGCGGGAGTGGGGCATGCGCCGCTGCTGTCCGAAGACGCTGCGAAGCACGCCATTTTTGAGTTTCTGGAAGCGATGCCCTGAAGTCTTTCTTCTGCTCCATTCGGGGCAGCGGCTTAGCCGCGTCGTCGCGCGGATCTCTCGCGCCGCGAACTGCCGGTTGATGGCCTTGGCGAATTTGTGGCCTCGATGGGACTGGCTGGCGGCTTTTGGGCCGCCCCTCAAATATCAGCCACTCATCTGGAAAGTGCACGCCGTCCGTCTCGACCATTTTCTCGACGAAAATCGGGGTATGGAGGCCGGGCGCATGTCGGCCTCATCTGGATATGGCACCCTCGTCGTGATGGCTGAGCAATGAACCCAGCAAATCTTCGTCGGCGCTGGAGCAGACGCCGAGGACGACGGCTTCGCCACAACCTTCGGCGGCGGTGTAGGCGTGACCCATGCTGGAATCGAGATAGATCGACTGTCCTTCTTCCAGGAGAACGGGATCAAAATGTTCTGTGTGCACGACTATACGACCGCGGAGCACATAGGTGAACTCTTCGCCTTGATGGCGCACAAGGTTGTCGAATTCCTCCAGCGTTTTGGCGCGTACATGAATGACGATCGGGATCATGCGCTTCCGACGCAATTCGGTGCAGAGATAGCGATAGTCGTACTTGCCGGTATTCACGCGGATCGCGCGGTCGATACGGCCGAGGCTGCGGCGGGCGGTAAGCGAGGACGATGCCTCACTGCCCTGCGCGCCCTCGGCGAAAAGCTCGGACATGCGGATTTCAAGGCATCGGCTCAACTGCTGGAGCTTGTCATAGCCCAGAGTGAGGCGGCCGGTCTCGACCTTGGAGAGCGTAGAAAACGGAATGCCGCTTCTGTCGCTCATCTCCTTGACCGTCCAGCCCTTGCGCTTGCGTAGTCCGCGCAGGAGCGCGCCGAGCGTGGGTTCGTCCGATTTCATGTCTCGCCCCATTGTCGGATCGATCTCCACCAGCCGCAAGCCTTTTCGCAATTCGATCATTTCAGAAAAAATGATCCTGATCAGGATATTTAATGTTACAATTGGGACAATAATAGCCTAAAACGACGCGACTCATACAAAAGCGCATCAAGCGCAAAGATCAGGGGAGAGAGACATGCCGGCGCGCTTTGGTTCGCGCATCGGGCAACTGAACGCGCCCGGCCGGCGCAACCACAGACTTCGAACATAACGCCATAGGCCCGCGCGCCAGCCAGAGCCGGCACCTCCCGGCGCTGGTCTAGCCTGCGGCAACGGCTGCCTGTCGCTGTGGAAGGAGCGGGCGCGTCGCGGACTGAAGGCCTTCGGACATGAAGGCCCGACCGCCCAAGACCGTCTAGGACTCAGGAAGCGAGCAAGTAACAAGCTTTTGAAAATAAAAACAAATATGTAATTTGGGAGAATGGTGATGGTTATTCGTCAGAGTATCGTTTTGTTGTCGGGTGCAGCACTGCTTGCCTTGACAACACCCGCGATGGCGCAGGTTGAGACAAGCACGGCGAGCGCCGACGATGCGGCAGATGCCGAAATCACCGTCACGGCAACACGCATCAAGGATGCCAATTTCGAGGCTCCGACGCCCGTGCTCGCTATCGGTGCAGATCTGATTGATCAGCGCGGCTCGACGAATATCGCGAACATCATCAACGAACTCCCGGCCGTCACCGGTACGATCACGCCGAGCTCGTCCAACCTCAACAGCCGCCAGAATGGCGTCAACGCGATCGATCTGCGGGGGCTGGGGACCAACCGCAACCTTGTTCTCATCAACGGGCGACGCGGCACACCTTTCGACGAATTCGAGAACATCGACCTCAACGCGGTGCCGTCGCTGGCGATCGACCGCGTTGAGGTGGTTACCGGGGGTGCCTCCGCCGCATGGGGCTCCGACGCCATTTCGGGTGTCGTCAATCTCGTCTTTAACGACAAGATCGAAGGGGTGAAGTTCAACGCGCAATATGGTCAGTCGGGGCGGGGCGATGCGGAAAACCTCAGGCTATCGGGTGTTTTTGGAAGCAAGTTCGGCGGTGGCCGGGGTCATGTGCTGCTGGCGGCTGATTATGATCGCAACAAGGGTATTCCCGAAGGGCGCGCGCGCAAATGGCAGCGCAGGAGCCCGGCATTGCTCAGCAATCCGGCCGACGTCAACGACACGGACGGGATTCCGCAATATGTGATCCGCGACAATGCGGTGCTGTTTCTCGGTTCCCCGAACGGGGTGACGCTGCCCGGAGCCGGCCCGACGAGCAATCTCGAATTCTTTCCCGATGGCACGGTGCGGCCGCGCGAACTGGGCGACAATATCGGCGGCAGCCACATGGTCGGGGGCAGCGGTGCGCGCCTTGCCGATCGCGTCGCGCTGTTGATCCCCACCGAGCGATTCAGCATCCTGGGCGCCGCGCGTTACGAAATTGCGGGCGGCATCACGCTGTTCGGCGAGGCGAGCTTTGCGCGATCGAAGTCACGCGGGGCGTTGGTCGATGCGTTCAGTTTCGGCGGCGCGGTCATCCGGCCGGACAATCCTTTCCTGCCCGCTAGCATCGCGGCACTGAACCAACCATTTGCATTGTTCAGGACTTTCGAGGAATTCCCTTCGATCACATCGGTTTCGGTCAACGAAACGATGCGCTTCGTTGGCGGGGTCCGGGGATCGCTCGGATCCTCCTGGTCGTGGGACGCTTCGCTCCAGCACGGCCGCACCGACTTTTCGAACGACCAGCCCTTTAATCTTCTGCCCGCGAGGCTGGCGCTGGCCGCCGATGCCGTTCGCGACCCTTCGACCAACCAGATCATATGCCGCGCCAATCTTGGCGGCGCCAACGGAGCGCCCGGTTGCGCTCCGATCAATCTCTTCGGCAAAGGCTCTCCGAGCGCGGCGGCGATCGCTTATGTCACGGGCACGGGCACGTCGGATACGAAGATCAGGCAGACCATCATGTCGGCCAATCTGAGCGGTGAGCTCTTTCAGGGCTGGGCGGGGCCGATCCAGACATCCTTCGGCATTGAGCATCGCAAGGAATCGCTCGACCGCAAGGTCAATGCACCCAACGACAATGAGGAATTCCTCATCGTCAATGCGCAGCCGCTCCGCGGCAAATATGACGTGACCGAAGGCTATGCGGAGATCGCGGTGCCGATCTTCGCGGGTGCGCAGAAACTCGACTTCAACGGTGCGGTGCGCCTAACCGATTACAGCACGGTTGGCCGGGTGGTCACGTGGAAGGCCGGACTGGTCTTTGCACCGATCGAGGAACTTCGTTTTCGTGGCACGATCTCGCGCGATATTCGTGCGCCGAGCATCGGCGAAACCTTCGTTGAATCGGTCCTGCTGTTCGAGAATGTCGCGAACCCGTTCAACGGCAATATCGATTTCGTCCAGGTCCCGCTGTCCGGGAACGCTAACCTGACCGAGGAGCGGGCGCTGACCAAAACGGCCGGTGTCGTCCTGACGACAGGGCGCTTCAAGGCATCGCTCGACTGGTATGACATCAACCTGAAGGATGCGATCGGCGCGCTGGGCGCGCAGGACATCGCCGACCGCTGCTTCAAGGGCGAACAGGATCTATGTTCGCTCATCAGCTTCGGATCCAATAAAACGATCCTCTCGGTCAAGAACCAGAATCTCAACCTTGGCAGCTTCCGCGTGCAGGGCCTCGACTTCGATGCACGCTATGCGCTGCCGGTGGGAAGCGGCAAACTTTCACTGGGCTTTGTCGCAAGCTATCTGATCGACAAGAAGATCGCTCCTACGGGCGGCGCGCCGATCGATGTCGCGGGCGAAGTGGGGCCGACGTCCACAGGATTCGGCTCGCCCGATTTCAAGGCGACCTTCAGCGCCAACTATGATGTCGGTCCTTGGGGGTTCTTTGGCCAGCTGCGCTATATCGGCAGCGGCGTCTATGACGCGACTTTTGGTCCGGAACAGCTATCGGCGAAGGACAATCATATCGGCGCCGTCGCCTATCTGGATCTTTCGGTGAAATACGATCTCGACGCACTGATCGGGAGCGAGGCGCAAGTCTATGCGGGCATGGACAATGTGCTCGACAGGGATCCTCCCGTCGCGCCGCTCAACTTCATCTCGAACACTGCCACCAACGCGGCGCATTACGATGTTGTCGGTCGCAAATTCTATGTCGGGGTCCGGGCGAAGTTCTAAGGGCACCGGGGCGTGGCGATGGATGATACGCCACGCCCCGATCTCCGGCCCAATATTTCAGTGTGGTGAACGGTGTGGAGCGTAATCAATGAGCAAGCAGGACATTTCACGCGGGCATCGGATCATCACGGCGTTATTGTGGTCATCGGCTGCTCTCGCCATTACTCCGGCGGCGGCAGCCCCTGGTGATGCCTCGGCCTATGACATCGTCATCAGAAACGGCACCATCGTCGACGGCAGCGGGCTTGCGGGATATCGCGGCGATGTCGCGATAGCAGACGGGCACATCGTTGCTGTCGGGGATGTGGGGTCTGGCAGGGCGGCACGGAGTATTGACGCCACCGGACTGGTCGTTGCGCCGGGTTTCATCAACATCCACAGTCACGCCGAGCCCGAAGCGGTGTCGACGGCGGTAAATATGCTCACCCAGGGCGTCACGACCGAGATCATCAACGCCGACGGCAGCGGCACCGTCGACATCGCAACCGAGCTGGCCAGCTATGCCGCCAATGGTCTTGCCGAGAATATCGGCGCCTATATCGGTTTCAACGCCATATGGTCCGACGCCATGGGCGATCGCGACCTGCGACCCACCGAAGCGCAAATTGCCGGGATGCGCGGGGTCCTCGAAAAGAATCTCGCCGCAGGCGCCTGGGGCGTTGCATCTGGCCTCGACTATCGCCCGGCCTATTATGCCAAGCCGGAAGAAGTGGTTGCAATCCTGTCCGCCGCCGCGCCATGGCGAACCAATTTTCCCAATCACGACAGGCTACGGCCCGAAGACAATCTCAGTTCCTTCAAGGGCATGGAGGAGACGATCGCGATTGGGGAACAAGCGGGTCTCACCCCCGTCATCACACACATCAAAAGCGCCGGCAGGGAGCGCGGGCAGGCGCCAAAGGTGCTGGAGATGGTCGCCGCCGCCAGTGCGCGCGGCGTCTGGACGGCCATCGACATCTATCCCTATCTCGCCGGCCAGACCGCGCTGCAGGCCTTCCTGGTTCCCGGCTGGGCGGCGGACGGCGGCAGCGATGCGATGCTGGCGCGTTTCAAGGATCCCAAGATCCGTCCGCAACTGGTCGAGGCGGCGGAATATGCGATGGCGACGCGCCTCGGGGGTGCCGAGGGGATTGCGCTGCCATCATTGGGCAAGCGGCTGACCGACATCATGGCCGCCGAGAACATCCGCGCTGGCGAGGCCGTGCTGCGGACGCTCGAGCGCGAACCGATGATCTATGCGAACATGACGTTCGGCACCGAATCCGACGTCGTCGCATTCTTGAAATATCCCGATACGGCGGTTGCCTGCGATTGCGGCGCGACGATCGAGAATCGTGGACATCCGCGTTATTATGGCAGCTTTCCAAAGGTGCTTGGCCACTATGCCCGCGATACGGGAGCGATCACGCTGGAGGATGCCGTGCGCAAGATGACGGCTCTCCCCGCCGCGGTTATCGGGATGGTCGACCGCGGGCGCATCGCACCCGGGATGCGCGCGGATCTGACGGTGTTCGATGCAGGGACGGTTGGCGATCACGCCACATTCGACGCTCCAACGCTGAAATCCGACGGGATACGGCATGTCATTGTGAACGGTGTTGCCGCCCTTGCCGACGGCAGGGCGACCAATGTGAAGGCCGGCGCCGTCCTGCTTCGCGGCACGCATATGCCCAGTCGGCGGATGACCATGACCACAATGACGCGCAGCTTCAACGCGAACGCCCGCTTGCCCGGGCTTGTCGTAACCATCAACGCCGAACAGCGCGCCGGTGCGCGCTATGCCACTGGCTCGGTGACCCTGACCGATGCACCGTCTGGCACCGTGTGGGCCGCTGATCGGCTTGGTGTGCTTCAAACCGCCAAGGGCTGGGCCAGTCTGACCGCGACTTTGAAGGATCGGGCAGGTAACCGGAAGGCCGCGACCCTGACGCTTGATGATGCGGATGGCGACGGGCAGGAACTCCTGGTTTCTGTCACGCTTGGCGGCGGCCCCCCGTTGGCGGGACCGGGGGAAGGAATCGTAGAGGCCGATTGATTTCGCTCATCCCTTGCAAGGCAGACCCATCGCAGGTTTCCGCGCCTTCGCTTTGGGGCAGGCTGCTTGCGCCCAATTGTGGCCATTGCGGATGGATCGGCAGCGGATAGCCGGAATGGTGTGGTTCGCGGATTTGAACCCTCTCTAAGATTTTACCATGCAGTCCGCTTTGCGCCTGGCTGTCGATGTTCCCGGGTTTCTGACGTCGCCCGAAAGCGGACCTCGCTCGATTCTCGGTCGATCGGTTGCGAATCGGGCCAACGATTTTCGGCGACCGTGGAAATCGCCGAGATGTTACGAAAATGACCGTTCTGGCATCGGCCCGCCTATTATTCTAGGAACAGCATGTGGTTGGCGAGGAGCGGGGAAATCGTGCAAGGTGAAGCTGACATGTCGCGGGATCTGTTACAGCGGCTTGAGGACAGCCTTGAAAGCTTCACGCCAACGGAACGGACGATCGCCAATTTCATCCTGACCAATCGCGGCGGGATCGCGTTCGAGACCGCCAATTCGATCGCCGACAAGCTGCAGGTGAGCGCGATCACCGTCGGCCGTTTCTCGCGCAAGATGGGCTATCGCCACTTCAAGGATCTGAAGGCCGGGCTGCGCATGACGATGTCGGGCGTGCCCTGGCTAGTTGGTGATCAGGTAACCCAATTCGTTGGCGCGCGTGGCGAGAGCAACCGTACCAAGCGCAGTCTGGAGTTGGAGTTGGCCGGTATCATCGAGGTCTATGCGATGGCGGAGACCGATGGCTGGAAGCAGATTGTGGCGCTGCTGGCACATAGTCGCCATGTCCATGTCGCGGGTTTCCAAACCGAGCGGGGTATTGCCACGACGCTCGCGCATCTGTTGCAATATGCGCGCGAGGGCGTCAGCATTGTCGACGGTTCGGCGGGCAATTATCATGAGATATTTGCGGTTGACCCGGAGGATCAATTGCTCGTCCTGGTCGATATGCGACGCTATTCGGAACAGGCTTATGAATTGGCCGGGCGGGCCAGCCGCGAGGGTATCCGGGTGGTGATGATCACCGATAAATTCTGCGACTGGATCCGTAAATTCACGGACAATGTCATTGTTGTACCTACTGAGGTCGAACTGTTCTGGAGCTCGCAGGTGTCGGTGGGGTGTGCGGTCAATCTTCTCGTCAACGATGTGATCGGAATGCTGGGCACAAAGGTCGAGAAGCGCCTTGAGCGCCTGTCGGAACTCTATCAAAGCCATACCGGGCATGTCGGCAGCCCGGTCAGACGCAAGCCAGGCTGATCACAGACGGGTGGAAGCGCGCTTCTCCGACGTGTTTCGGCGACGTAGCCCATAAAGTATATAGACGGCCACGCCGATCGCGAGCCAGAGCAACAGCCGAATCCAGGTATCCTGCGGAAGGCTCCACATGAGGTACAGGCAGGCAGCTATGCTCAGCAATGGTGTCCACGGATAGAGCGGCACGCGAAAGGGACGCGGAACCTGCGGCTCGCGCCGCCGCAGGATGATCACGCTCGCTGCGACCATCACAAACGCAAACAGCGTACCCATGGAGATAAGCTCGCCAAGCAGGCTCAGCGGCAACAGCCCGGCGGCGATCGAGGCGACGGCGCCCGTCACCAGCGTGCCGATATGGGGTATGTGCGAGGCGGCGCCTACGCGGGTGAACGCCGGGGGCAGCAAGCCGTCGCGTCCCATCGCGTAGAAGATGCGTACCTGACCGAGCAGCGTGACGAGCAACACCGATATCAGCCCCGCGATCGCTACGAATCCGACGATCAATTTGGTCCAGGCTAACCTCGGCCCGGCGCTGTTGAGCGCGACATAAACGGGATCGGCGACATTCAGCAGCCGATAGCTGGCAAGCCCGGTGATCACGAGCCCTACGACCACATACAGCAATGTCGTCACAGCCACCGACGCAAGCAACGCGCGCGGCACCGTGCGCTGCGGGTTGCGGACTTCCTGCGCCAGTGTCGAAACCGCGTCGAAGCCGACATAGGCGAAGAACAGGACGGCTGCGCCCTGCATCACGCCCGACCAGCCAAAGTGGCCGAAGGTGCCCGTGTTGGCGGGGATGAAAGGCGTCCAGTTGTCGGTATCGACAAATGCAAATCCGGTTGCGACGACCAGCAGCATCGCGCCGATCTTGGCGACGACGATGAAGTTGTTCACCCGCGCGGAAAACTCGGTGCCGCGCAAAAGCAGCGCGGTACAGAAAAGCGTGAGCAGCACCGCGGGCAGGTCGATGATCGCTCCCGTCGCCACCAGCGTGCGGCCGGACGAAAGTGCGAAGGGGGCCTGCGCGAAGAGCGCGGGAAAGCTGATGCCAAGATCGTGCAGTATCGACTGGAGATAGGCCGACCAGCCAATCGCGACGAGTGCGCCCGCAAAGAGATATTCGAGTATGAGGCACCAGCCGACGATCCACGCCGCACCTTCGCCCATCGACGCGTGACTGTAGGAATAGGCGCTGCCCGCCACCGGCATCATGGCGGCGAGTTCGGCATAGCAGAGCCCGGCAAGCAGGCAGACGAGGCTGGCGATCAGGAAGGACAGCGCCACCGCCGGACCCGAATGCTGTGCCGCCACGGTCCCTGTAAGCACAAAAATGCCCGCGCCGACCGTGCTGCCTACGCCAAAGCAGACCAGCGCGAACATCCCGATATTGCGCGACAGCCCTTTGTCGTTGCGACCGTCATCACCCTGTAGTTGGGCGATCGTCTTGCGCACGAACGGCGTCATGCGCGCGTCTGCCAATGAAGACGGGCGAACAGCGACGTCCGTGCGGATTGGAGCGGTAACATTTTCAAGCGCGTCTCCCAGGCCCATGGGGCAAAATGTTATTTTTATCTCAATTGACTTCTATAGTAATAATTATAACTATCAAGCCTCGGCCGGGACATCTCGGCGCGTTGCCGATTTGCTGGAAGAAAGAAGAAACCGGATGATCATCCCTGGAAAATATCTGTTGTTCCTGGGCGACGCGGTCGATCGACTGGACGCCAAGACCGCGTGCGGACTGGTCGATTGGGCGCGCGAGCGATGCGTCGGGCAGTGGCGGTTACCCTTGTGCGGGATAGACCTGGGTCTGGACGATATGGACTTCGCGCAGGCCCGCGCGGCCGGGGCGCAAACGCTGGTCATCGGGGTGACGCCCTTTGGCGGCGCTATTGCGCCCGAATGGGTTGCACCGATCGTCGGGGCGCTCGAAGCCGGGCTCAACGTAGCCAGCGGCATGCACACGCGGCTTGGAAGTGTGCCCGAGATCGCCTTGGCTGCACAGGCTTCGGGCGCATCGCTGTTCGACGTCCGCGTGCCCGGGACGAACTACCCGGTCGGATCAGGTCGAAAGCGAGCCGGCCGGCGCCTGTTGATGGTCGGCACCGATTGTGCAGTCGGCAAGAAATATTCTGCGCTGGCGATCGCCCGCGATATGGCGGCTGCCGGCATGAAAGCGACCTTCCGTGCAACCGGACAGACGGGCATATTGATCGCGGGGGAAGGTATTCCGATCGACGCCATCGTCGCCGACTTCATCGCAGGTGCGGCGGAAACGCTTTCTCCCGACAATGATCCCGATCATTGGGACGTGATCGAGGGGCAGGGCTCCTTGTTTCACCCAGCCTACGCGGGTGTAACGCTTGGCCTGCTGCACGGCTCGCAGCCCGACGCGATCATCCTCTGTCATGCCGCCGGCCGGACGCACATCGACGGTTATCCCGACTTTCTTCTCCCCGATCTGGCCGAATGCATCGATGCCAGTCTGCGCATGGCGCGGCTTACCAATTCCAGCGCCCATTGCGCGGGCATCAGCATCAACACGTCGTTGCTGCCGGCGGATCAGCGCCCCGCTTATCTACAAACCGTTTCGGACCGTTTCGGGCTTCCCTGTTTCGACCCGGTTGCGACGGGTGCGGGCGTACTCGTCGCGCATATCGCACAAACTTTCGATTGATTGTTACCGTGCCGGCTTCGGCCGGTGCGGTGGCCGTAGAGAGCATCACAGGATGGACATCGACGTTCGTATCGAGGCATGGCCTCTCACCAATCCGTTCCGCATTACCGGGCGGACCTATACCGAGATCGAGCTCGTGGTCGCGGTCGTTCGCGACGGAGAATATGAGGGTAGGGGGGAAGCGGCAGGCGTTGACTATCTCGGCGAAACGCCGGCAAGCATCGCGGCAGAGATCGAAGCGCTAAGCGCTGATTTCGCTAACGGTATGAGCCGTGCCAGGCTCCAGTCGCTATTACCTGCGGGCGGCGCACGCAATGCACTCGATTGCGCGCTCTGGGATCTCGAAGCATCCCGGTCGGGGCGTCCGGCGTGGCTGGATGCGGGCGTCGTCCGGCCCGAGCCCCGTCTCACGACCTGGACGATCGGAGCGGATGGGCCGGATATCGTGGCAGAGCGCGCGATGGCATTCGGCGATGCGCGTGCGATCAAGCTCAAGCTGACGGGCGATGGTCTCGATGCCGAGCGCGTCCGGGCCGCGCGCGCCGCGCGACCCGACGTCTGGCTTGGCGTCGATGGCAATCAGGGCTTTTCGCGCGCGGCGCTTGAACGTCTGCTGCCGGTTCTGGTGGAAGCAAGGGTGGCGCTGGTGGAGCAGCCCTTGCCCATGGATCGCGATGCCGATCTCGATGGCTTCCGGTCGCCGATCCCGCTGGCGGCCGATGAAAGCGTGCAGGAACTGGCTTCGATCGCTGGGCTTTCGAACGCCTTTTCTATCGTCAATATCAAGCTCGATAAATGCGGCGGACTGACCGAGGCGCTTGCCATGGTCGAAGCGGCGCGTGCGCGCGGCATGGGCGTGATGGTGGGCAATATGCTGGGTACCTCGCTTGCCATGGCGCCTGCCTTCATCGTCGGCCAGTTTTGCGATGTCGTCGATCTCGACGGTCCGGTTCTGTTGCGGTCCGATCGTGCACCGCAGGCCGATTATCGCGACGGCATGATCTGGTGTCCCGACGACATTTGGGGCGGCCCAGGTTCCGGGCGCGTGACGGCGGATCTTCGGCAATCACCCGCTGTCGGGCCGATTTGAAGAAAACTATAATATTAGGGAGAGAAATATGTTCAGACTGGCCAATGCCATAGGTGCAGCAACATTGCTCTGCATCGCGACGCCCGCGATCGCCGCACCCGAACCCGCCACGTTCAGGAAACAGCTCGATGCGTTCGTCGAAACCGAAATGCGCGAACAGAAGGTTCCCGGCGTTGCGATCGCGGTACTCCGCAAGGGGGAGATTGTGGTCGCGAAGGGCTATGGATTGGCGACGGTCGAACACAATGTTCCCGTAACCGCCGACACGATCTTCCAATCGGGTTCGGTGGGCAAGATGTTCACCGCCGCGGCGGTCATGACAGCGGTCGAGCGCGGCAAGATGAAGCTCGATGAGCCGATTACCACCTATCTGCCCGATGCGCCGGTGAGCTGGCGCCCGATCACCATCCGCCATCTGCTGACACATACATCGGGCATTCCCGAATTTGGGACCGACTTCGATTATCGACGCGACTATAGCGATGATGAGCTGGTGAAAACCGCCTATCCATTGCCACTCGATTTCAAGCCGGGCGCGCGATGGAACTATAGCAATACCGGCTATATATTGCTTGGCATCCTGGTGAAGAAGGCCACCGGCCAGTCCTATCTCGATATCCTCGACAAACAGATTTTCAAACCGTTGGGCATGAAGACGGCACGCGGCATCAGCGATGGCGATATCGTGCCGCATCGTGCCTCAGGCTATCAGCTCGTCAATGACCGGCTGAAGAATCACGATTGGGTATCGCCGACCATGAATTCGACGGCAGACGGCTCGCTCTACTTCTCGCTCAACGACATGATCGCATGGGCGCGGGGCGTCGAAAACGGCGCGGCGCTTAGCAGCGCGAGCTGGAAGCAGATCTATACCCCCGTCCGTCTCAATAGCGGAAAGCCCTATCCCTATGGCTTCGCTTGGAACATCGCCGAGGCTGGCGGGCATCCCCGCTATCATCACGGCGGCGCGTGGCAGGGTTTCCGTACCTTCTATTCGCGCTATCTTGGCGATGATCTTTCGGTCATCCTTCTGACCAATTCGGCGAACACCGAGCTCAATACCTTTGTCGACGGCATAGCCGGGCTGTGGGATCCTGCGCTTGTCGCGCCCGGTCCGCGCCCGGCACCCGAGCCCGCTATCGAACGTCGCGTGTCCGCGCTGCTCGAGAAGGCCGGCAAGGGTCTGTTGAGTCCGCAGGACATTCCCATCGGGCGCACCGGTTTTGTCGAAATGGCGAACCAGTATTTCCCGCCGATGTTGAAGGACCTTGGTCCTTTGACGCAGCTCGAACTCACTGATCGCCGCGAACTGGGTGACGACAAAGCCTACACCTATTCGGCGACCTATGGCGATCGGAAGGTCACAGTGAGACTGGCGCTTGCTCCCGGGGATCGGGTGTCCGCCTTCATGATTGACAACTGAGCAGTATCGGAGGGGAAAGACGATGAAGACAGACATCATCCGCGAACGAAAGTCGCGATTTCGCTGGCTCGGAACTATGCGCCGGCCGCGCGGCCATGCTTTGGCGGTGGTCGCCGCTGCACTGGCGCTGACCGGCGTAGCGAACGCTGCGAACCCGCCATCGACGCTCATCGCGGGCGCGCGTCTTGTCGACGGTTCCGGCGCGCCGTTGCGCTCCGCCTCAGTGCGCATCGAGGGGGAACATATCGTCGAAATCGGAGACCTGACGCCGCGCCCCGGCGAAGCGGTGATCGATGCAGGCGGGCAGGTGCTCGCCCCGGGTTTTATCGATACGCATAGCCATCATGATATCGGCCTGTTCGAAAAACCCGACGCGCTGACGGCGACGAGTCAGGGCATCACAACGATCATCGTTGGACAGGATGGCGGGTCGGAACCGTCGTTGTCGGGGCTGTTCGAGCGGATGAAAACCACGCCTGTTGCCGTGAACATCGGTTCCTATGTCGGGCACAATATGGTCCGCGCCGAAGTGCTGGGCGAGGACTACAAACGGGCCGCCACCGCGCATGAAATCACGACGATGCGCACGAGGGTCCGGGCGGCTATGGCCGCGGGCGCGATCGGGCTTTCGACGGGACTCGAATATGATCCCGGTATCTATGCCACGAAGGACGAAGTGCTGACGCTGGCGAAGGAAGCCGCAGGCGCGGGTGGGCGTTACATCAGCCATATCCGCAGCGAAGACCAGAATATATGGGCCGCGCTCGACGAGATCGTCGAGATCGGACGCGTGACGGGCATGCCGGTGCAGGTCTCGCACATGAAGCTCGCCATGACAGACTGGTGGGGACAGGCCGGTCGTTATCTCGATGTGATGGATCGCGCACGCGCCGCCGGTGTCGACATTACGGGCGACGTGTACCCCTATGAATATTGGCAATCGACGTTGACTGTCATGTTTCCCAAGCGCGATTTCAACAGTCGCGAAAGCGCCGAGTTCGCGCTCAAACACCTCGCGCCCGCCGACGGACTGCTGCTCTCGCTGTTCAGTCCCGACCCGGCGCTCGTCGGCAAGACCGTCGCGCAAATAGCGGCGCAGCGCGGCATCGATCCCGCAGCCGCACTGATGCAGTTGATCGCAGAATCACAGGTTCCCGGCGCGGAGGAGATGGTGATTGGAACCAGTATGCGCGGTGACGATGTTGCGACGCTCATCGCTTGGCCTCACGCCAATATCAGCAGCGATGGTATACTTGAGGATCGTCATCCGCGCGGCGCCGGGTCTTTCACGCGGGTGCTGCGTCAATATGTTCGCCAACAAAAGCTGCTCACGCTCGAGCAGGCGGTCCACAAGATGACGGGCGCCGCGGCTGAGCATATGGGGATTGCCGATCGCGGCGTCATTCGACCCCGAAACGGTCGCCGACCGGGCCACGAGCGAAAATCCGTCGGCCCTGTCGATCGGCATATCGCGGGTCTGGGTCAATGGTGCATTGACCTTCCGGAATGGCCAGCCGACCGGTGTCCGGGCGGGCCAGCCCGTGCGGCGCGGTGCACCGGCAAAATGAAGGACGCCGATGTGTGACGGCAGCCGGGGTTGCTCGCGCTGCCATCGCGTCGCATAGGCCCGTCAAACGGGGAGGTAATCTATTGCCCAGCGCGCGAGGATGTTGCCGTGCAATGCACTGGTGAAAACGGTGACCTGATCGACGAGCGCGCGCGCATAACGGGACTGCACACGCGCTTCCGCCTCGCGCTCGAACGCTATTTTTCGCGGAGAATTGAAAGCAAGCCCGATGTCGATGATCTGGTGCAGGAGGTCTTCGAACGGCTGATGCGTCGCGGCGCTGTCGAGAATGACGATCGAATCGATGGCTATGTGTTCACCACCGCCAGCAGTGTCCTCACTGATCGCCACCGGCGGGGCCGGGCACGCCAGGAACATCTGCACCAGGAATTTTGTCCCGACACCCATTCGGGCGTGGATTTCTCTCCCGAGCACGTGCTTGCCAACAGGGAGCGGCTCGCGCGCGCATCGGCAATCCTGCTCGAGCTTCCGGAAAGGACACGCGCCATCTTCATTCTGCGACGTCTGGAGGGGATGCGCTATGTCGAAATTGCCGAGCGTCTCGGCATATCGGTAAGCGCTGTCGAAAAGCATATGCAGCGCGCGATGACGCACATGGCCCACCGGATGAACGAAGAATGAGCGGTCGGAAAAGCAGCGGGCCCACATACGGCATGTCCCCGGCAGAGGCCGCAAGCTATTGGTATGTGCGCCGCGACGGCCGCGACCTTTCTGCCGAGGAGCAGGCCGAATTCGATGACTGGCTGCGCGAGTCGCCAGACCATGCCGAACAGTTCGCGCGCATGGTAGACGCTTGGAATCTCTACGATGATCACGAGAGCGATCCCGGTCTTGCGGCGCAGCGCCGCGCTGTTCTTGCCGCGTCACCGTCCCGTCGCGGAAGAATCTGGCAAGCTGCAGCCGGTGGGCTGATTGCGGCATCACTGGCCGCCGGGATCATCCTGCTGGAACCGGCCTATCGCACGGCGGCTCCGGTCGAAACGGCTTCGAACGGTGGCGCCCTTGTCGCCGCTTCGACGGACGATATGGTTCATGCGACGCGCAAGGGCGAATTGCGGACCGTCGTGTTGGCCGACGGCAGCAAGGTCACGCTCAATACCGATTCCAAAGTTCGCATCGCTTTCTCGGCGCAGCGCCGCATCGTGAAACTGGTACAAGGTCAGGTTCTGTTCGAGGTTGCGCACGATGCGGCCCGTCCGTTCGTGGTCGAAGCGGCCGATCGTCACGTCACGGCGCTCGGCACCGTCTTCGAGGTTCGCCTTGAGCCCGGCCGCATGGAGGTGGTTCTGGTCGAGGGCAAAGTCGTGGTGGACCGGCGGGATGCTGCGAATGCTGTGCACACGCCGACCGTGCTGCGGCCGGGGCAGGAACTGATTGTGCAGACCGGGGCGGCGCCACGGGTCGTTTCTGCCGATCTGGGGACGAAGCTGCGCTGGCGTGAAGGCTTTGTCGAATTCGTCGATGAACCGCTGGGCCAGGCTGTTGCCGAGATCAACCGCTATACCGACCGTCCCATTCGTATGGCGGACGAACGTCTGGCGGCACAGCGCATCAGCGGTGTGTTCCGGACCGGCGATCCGGGACGCTTTGTTGCGATCGTAGGCGAATTGCTGCCGGTCGAGGCGCGAACGCATTCGGACCGCATCGAACTGGTGAGTCCTCCCGCACGTCCCTGAACCGCGTCAGCAAAAAATATCCATGGGCCGGTGCGGGTTTCTCTCCGTGCTGCGTGATGTCGATGGAGAGCGCGAAAAAAATCGCGCCTCGACAGGGACAGATGGGGGAGAGAAACCATGACAGTACATAACGCGCTTTTGCGTATCAGTCTGGCGAGCGCGCTGACAATCGCACCGACTATGCTGCTGGCGACTCCGGTCGCCGCGCAGGCGCAGGCGCCGGTCAAACTCAATGTCCCGGCGCAGGGCCTTGCCTCGGCGATCCGTCAGGTGGGCCGCCAGACCAAGACAGAAATCATTTTCAGCCCGTCGGTCGTGGGTTCGCGGCGCACGTCTGCGCTGATTGGGGCGTTCACGACCGATCAGGCCCTCGATCGCCTGCTCGAAGGCTCGGGGCTGGCGGCGCGCCGAACGGCGCAGGGCGCCTATATCATCGAACGCCTTCAGACCTCTTCGCGCGACGAGGAAGCGAGTGGCGGTGCGGTTTTTGCCGATGCCACCGAAATCATCGTGACGGCCACCAAGCGCGCTGAGCCGGTGCGCAAGATATCGGGGTCGGTATCCGCGCAGACGGGCGCGCAGCTGGACAAACTGGGCGCGCAGAGCCTGGGCGATTATCTGACGCGCACGCCGGGCGTCGTCTTCAACGCCGGCCGGCCAGGGGATGGCTCGATCGCGATCCGCGGCGTTTCGACCACTACCGGCCGCGATCAGGGGCAGGCGACAACAGGCGTGTTCATCAACGACGTGCCGCTCACCGATCCCTCTATTTCGATCGGCACGCCGGATATCGACACCTTCGATGTCGACAATGTCACCGTGGCGCGGGGGCCGCAGGGCACATTGTTCGGCTCGGCCTCGCTGGGCGGCGCGATCAACTATCAGGCGAATCGTCCCGACCTGACGCGCTGGGAAGGGCGTGTGCAAGCCGGTCTCAGCGGGACCGAGCAGGGCGGAACGGGCGGCGCCGGCAAGGTCATGTTCAACGCGCCGATTGTCGAGGATGTTTTCGGCATACGCGGCGTTTTCGTCTATCGCGAGGATGCCGGCTACATCGACAATATCGGCACCGGCAAACGCGATTCCAATCGCACCGTGACGAAGGGCGGCCGGTTGCTGGCGAGTTGGAAGCCGGGGCCGAACACGTCGATTTCCTATATGTTCCTGCAGCAGCGGCAGACGACCGACGATGCGGGCTTTCAGCAACCGACGCTCGCGGGCGAACTCAAGAAGAGAACGGCGTTTCCGGACCGCGGCAGCTTCAGCACGCTCGTTCACAATATGCGCTTCGACCAGGATCTGGATTTCGCCACGCTGACGGCGACCGCGACCCATCACGCCAAGAAATCAGATACGCGTGACGATTATAGTGCGGCTTTTTCCGAGGCGCTGTTCGGGCTCGCGCCGATCACCTCGCTCGCACCGGCGAAAAATGTCGGGCAAACCTATGAAATTCGGCTGGCGTCCGCGCCTGGTGGCGCGTTCGACTATGTGATCGGCGCAATGCATGACAATACGAAGGTCCGCCTCAACCAGCGGTTGCATGCGACGGGCCTGCAAGCCGTGGTCGACGATCTCATCGGGCCGGGGATGGGGGCGGTTCTCGCACCGGATGATTTGTTCCTCGACGGAAATATCACGGGACGCGCCCGCGAAAGCGCACTCTTCGGTGAGGCGACCTATCATCTCAGCGACCGGCTCAAGGCAACATTCGGCGGCCGTGTCTTCGATCAGAAACTCACGTTGCGCTCGGTTCTGACGGGGCTCTCATCATTTCTCAGCACTGGCAATTCGGTCGTCGACATGACCGGGATACAGAAATCCAGCGGCTTCAACCCCAAGGCATCGATCACCTGGACCTCCGACGCGGGGCTGATGGCCTATGCGCTGGTGTCGAAGGGGTTTCGCTTCGGCGGCCCGAATATCATTCCGTCGCTGCCGGGATCGGACGTCCCGCGCCAATATGGCAGCGATTCGCTGTGGAACTATGAAGCCGGCCTGCGTGCCGACCTGTTCGACCGCAAATTATTGCTCGATCTGACGGGTTTTTATGTCGACTGGAGCGACATCCAGCTGCGGCTGACCTCGAATTCGCTCAACTATGCCGACAATGCAGGCAAAGCGCGCAGCTACGGCCTTGAAGCGAGCGCGACGCTGCGCCCGTTCGATGGCCTCAGCCTGACCAGTAACCTGACCTATCTGAACGCGAAGCTGTCCGAAACATTCGATCCCGCCCCCAACACCCCGGGACCGGTGGTGCCCGCGGGGGCGAGGCTGCCGGGCGCGTCGAAATGGCAGATCTCGAACATGATCTCCTATGAGCGCGATACGGGCGGCATGGATTTGTCGGTGGTGCTGTCTCACCGGTATATTTCCCGAGCGCCCGGCGCTCTTGTTGTCGATTCCACGGTCGCGGGCGCTCCGCAGGGCGGATATCATCTTTTCGACATGCGTGCAGGCGTGCGCGGCGATCGTGCCGGCATCACGCTCTTTCTCGACAACATCGGCAATTCCCATGGCGTGACGAGCGGCACGGCCAATCCCCTGGAACAATATGTCGTCCGACCGCGCACCGTCGGCATCACCTTCGACTACAGGATCTAGCGCTTCGGATCGAAGCGCGATCGCGCTTTGGCCGCGCAGGGACAGGGATTCCGGTCGCGGCCCATCACCATGACGGGAAGGATATTGATATGATCGTTTTTGCAAAACTGCGCCCGATCCGCACCGGATCCATTGCGGCCTCTGCGCTCGCGCTGCTGTTTGCGGCGGGCCCGGCGCATACGCAAGACAGGACGCACACCGAACCCGCACCGGTGGCGGATCATCACATCCATATCCAAAGCGCACTGATTTCCGATTTTCTGCGCGAGATGAAAGCCAAGGTTCCCGAGGCTTTCGATGACATATCCGATGATATCTTCACCGAACGCAGCGGCGCCGACGCGATACGCGAGCTTGATCGTGCGGGCATCCGTCAGGGCGTGCTGTTGTCGACGGGCTATATGTTCGGCTTCACCCAGGCCACACTCGAACCTGCGGAAATGGCGCGGCGCATGCGAGCGGAAAACCGTTTCAACGTCGATGCCGCGCTCGCGTCGCAGGGCCGGCTCGTCGCATTTGTCGGGATCAATCCCTTTGCGTCCAATGCGCTGGGCGAGCTGGATTACTGGTCGCGCCAACGCGGCGCATCGGGGGTCAAGCTGCACCTCGGCAACAGCGGCTTCGATCCGGGCGATGCCGAACAGGTGGCCAAGCTGGCGGCCTTCTTCGCCGCCGCAAGCAAGGCTCGCATGCCGCTCGTCGTCCATCTGCGCGGGGCGGCACCCTTCACGGCCGCCAATGTGCAAATCTTCATCGACAAAATATTGTCGCAGGCGGGCGACTTGCCCGTGCAGATTGCGCATGGCGGCGGCTATGGTGGCGTCGATCAGCCGACGCTCGACGCGCTGGCGGCCTATGGTGACGCGATCACGCGCAAGGCGCCCGGCACTGCCAATCTGGTCTTCGACATTTCCGCGGTCGTACAATTCGACGCCGCCGCCGTGCAGTCGAAGGACGACAGCGACAAGCGGACCTCTGCCGAGCGCGCCACGGCGTATGTTGCGCTGATGCGCAAGATCGGGATGGGGCGTTTCGTGCTCGCCAGCGACTGGCCGGCGCTGCACCCGCCCACAGAATATTTCCTGGAGGAAAAGGCGCAGCTCCCCGTGACCGAAACCGAATGGGCAGAACTCTGTGCGAACCTTGCGCCCTATCTGCGGGCCGAGTGGACGCGCAAGCGTGCGAACAAGTAATTTTGCCCTGCAATCATCGGAAAACTCCCCGTCGAGCACCTGCCCCTATGGGGACAATGCGCGGAGATTTTTCGTGATTTGAAGCAAAGTCGCGCGCAGCTTGCCGCCTCGGGAGGAGCATATGTCGAGATGATATTGGCGCAATTTGCTCTCTTAAAAAAAAGCGCGTTAAGTGCCGTGTCCATATGGGCTCGTGCTTACGCGGTGCTTATGCAGGCCAATTAGGTCAGCGTTCCAAACGAGGAATGGGAATTAAGTCATTGAGAAAATGGTGGACGCACTAGGGCTTGGCCCTAGGAGCCGCTGATTAAGAGCGCATGCCCCATCATCATGCCCTACGTCACATTTTCACCTACAGATGGAAGGTCTCCATTGCGCCTCATCCCGGCCATACGGCATGACGAACATGAGTCCCAAAAGCGGTCATGTCTTAGCTACGCTTCTGCCACGACCGCTAGCCGCCATGACTAAGTCCATGGCGATCCAAATTTGCGCTCAGTTATGGGCTCACGGCCTAGACTGACAGCGCCGAGCAAGTCGCTTACCGTCGATCGCCTCCTTTGCTCTCTATCAGTATATTTATCAGGAATGTCATCCGATCGGCCATCAGTTCCGGCTGGGTCAGGGGGTTGCTGACTAGATGCCCTCCCTCCGGCTCTTCAAGATAAAGGACCTTCGCACCCGCATCGTTCAGTTCGGCCGCCAGTTTTCGCGCATGACCCGGTCCGACAACATCATCAGACGTTGAGGCAGTAACCAGCATAGGGGGATAAGCTTTTCCCTCTACTACATTCTGGTAAGGTGAATATCTTTCGATTGCGGCCCGCATGGCTGGGTCCGCTGGATCGCCATATTCGTCCGTCCATGCCGCGCCCATGCCCAGGAAGGGCATTCGCACCAGATCGGTCAACGGCACGTCGCTGACGATCGCTCCGTATAGATCGGGGCGTTGCGTGCCCATAACCGCGGCCAACAAACCACCATTGGATCTGCCGAAAACGCCCAGTCGGGCGGGGCGGGTAAAACCATCGGAGATCAGCGCCTCGGAAACGGCGGCGAAATCGTCGTAGCTATTCTGTCGTTTTTCCCGAATTGCCGCTTGGTGCCAGGCCTCACCACGCTCTCCGCCACCGCGAATTAAGGCCACCGCCAATGCGCCCCCGCGCTTCAGCCAGGGAGCTAGCGATTTGCCGCCCACGCCTAGGTCAAAATAGGTTGGCGAGTGCGATGCGCCGAACGCGCCATACGCCGTTAAAAGCGTTGGCGTCTCGCCGGGGGTTTCAAGCGTTTTGGGTTGAAGCAGGAAATAGTCGATGTCTGTCCCGTCTTTCGAGCGGGTCGATTTCAGCGCTACCGAAAATTTTTCGGCGTCAATGACCGGCGCTTCGGAGAAGAGCAAAGCCAGCTCGGCCGTATCACTGACCAGTTCCAGGCGGGTCGGCACGAGATAACCTGAGCGCCGAACGATAACAGCATCGCTATCCGGATCAACTGCGCCGAAGCCGATCGTCGTTCCGACCGCTTCGGGCGGTTGACTTTCAATTGCCCAATTCTCCCCGTGGCGGGTCGCCGTCACCATGCGCTGCAGGCCGCGCCGATCGAAAATCATTCTGACCTTCGATGTCCCCGAGGCGATGCCGTACATCATGTTGGTCAGAAACTCGTCGCTTTGAGGCGAGTAAAGCACGCTAAGGCGCTTCGCATTCGGTACGTCCACCGCCGTGTCATAGGCAACCACGGTTTCCGCCGGAAATAAGCGGCCGCCTATCTTGGCATCCTGTGACAGCTGGGCGACGATGCGCCCACCGGTCGGGCTTGCCATATTCGGCTTGATCTTGGGCGGAAGGGATGTGCGCTCAAGAGTTCCATTGCTGCGCACGAGCAAGGTTTCGAAGGTGGAAGGATCGACAATGCGTAAAATGGTCCCGACGCGATCCCGCCCGACGCCGGTTGCGCCCAGCACCAACCGCGCATCCTTCGGTTCGGCCTGGAATATCACGCGCGCCCGATTAAGGGGGCTGCCGCGTTCCCAAAGATAGATTGCGGCTGGCGAAGCTGTAGGAAGTGTCGGCGTTTCGCCCGCACTCTGGCTGATCAGAAGATGATCCTGATCCATCCAGATGGCGCCGCCCTGACCGGCCGGTAAATGGAAGCCACCAGGAACAAATTCGCCTCGAAGAAGATCGAATTCCCGCAGCTCGACGTCGACGCCTCCGGCCGGTGAGAGCGAAAGCATGCACCGCGTGAACTCGGGCGGCAGGCATGCCCTTTCCATGCCAAAAAAATGCAGATCATATACCGCGCCCGCACCGTCGCCCAGCGCCTCCACGTCAAGAACATCGCGCCATTCGCCAGGAAGCCCTTGCGAGTTACGCTTGGCCACGGACATGATGCCGCGAGGATGCGCCGCCGACCGCTGAAAACGCACCGCCAGCGGGCCGAGAATCGCAAGCTCGGGGGGAGGGCTGCTGTCCGCGATTAATTCCGTCAGCTCAAGCCGGAGCCTGTCCCGACTGGGCATGGTGGCAATGATCTTGCGAGACTTGGCGGTCTCCTCGGCCGCCCAAGCCAGGGCCTTGGGGTCATGCTGCCCCTCCAGCCACTCATATTCATCTGGAGCCGCCGAAAGCGGCGCAGGCGCTGCGATTAACGGCAAGATGACGAGTATATTTTTTAGCGTTCTCATCACCGGCGGGCCCTCAATCGGGTCGGCTTGAGTAGGGCGGCTTGGTGTCAACGCGCGGCGGCAAAATCGCGCGACCGTCGCGAACGACAATGCGGCCGCCGACGATGACGAGTTGCACTTTCTTGAGATCCTCCAAATTCTGGTCCGGCTTGCCCCCGACGATGATTAGATCGGCGAGCTTGCCCGGCTGTAATGTGCCCAGGCGGTCGTCCATTCCCAATATTTCCGCATTGGTCCGGGTGGCAGCGATCAGGGCCTCCGGCGCGGAATAGCCGAGACGGCGGAAGTTGCGCAGCTCCTGAATATAGGCCTCGGGCAGATGACGATGCCAGTCGACAACCAGATCCGTCCCGACGCCCAACTTGACGCCCGATGATTTCAGCTTGGCGCCCATCGCGAACATGCTCGCATCCGAGATTGTGAAGCGGCGCGATGTGGAGCCGTAATAGCCGCCCATCGCATTGATATATTGGTAAGGGACAAAGGTCGGGACGGATGCGATGCCTTTCTTCGCCATCAACGCCACCGTCTCGTCGGTGCGCGGCAGCGGATGCTCGACACTGTCGACGCCCGCCTCCACCGCCATGCGCGTATAGATGGATTCCGAATCCACCGTGACGCGCAGGCCAAGCTTGTGGGCCTCGTCGACAGCGGCATTGACTTCATCCTGGCTGAAATGGCTGGCGAGTTTGATCAGGTCAGCGCCGCGTTTGAAATTGGTGCGCACGGCCTTGCGCCAATCCTCGGGGCCCGACGCCTCGCGCACAGCCGCATCCGGATAGTCGGGGGCGGTGCGGCTTCCCATGCCTTCGGTGCCATGACCACCCTCGCCGACGATCAACTGGCCGGCGGCGAAGATGCGCGGACCCGGGATGTTTCCGGCGGCAACCTCGTCCTTAAGCAGGAAAGGCGCCATGCCGTGGGAGGCGACGTCCCGCACGCTGGTGATGCCGCTTTCGGCGAAATAGCGCAGCCGTTCGGCGCCGCGGATCGCGGCCCCCGCCTGGCTTTCGTCGGATGTCGGTGCCGGCAACCCGAAGCTCTGCACATAGGTCAGATGGGTATGCAGATCGATCAGACCAGGCATTACGGTGCGGCCTTGCGCATCGATCACCTCGGCGCCCTGCGGTGCCTTTGCCTGCGCGGCAATGCGGGCGATCCTGTCGCCTTCAATTACGATATCGACCGTCCGGACCTCGGCCCCCGTTCCATCGAACAGGCGCGCATTGCGGATGAGGATTATTCCCTTCGGGGCGTTGGTGCCAGGCGCGACCGGCACCCGCCGAAGATCGTTGCTGGTTTCGGTCTTCGCATCGAACAGCGCGGCGCGATCGTTGGGCTTGGCCAAGGGCGGATCGGCCGCCTGAACGGCGGAGGCTGCAAGAATGAGGCTCATGCCGGCAAGGCGGAGCGGGACCCTCACGGTGTCACTCCGTCGCTCGGCTTGGGCATCGCATATTCCTTGGGCGGCGTGGCGCCCATCAGGTTTTTGACCATATAATCCCAGGTTATGCGTGTCGCATAATCGTTCCAGGCATGGCCGAGATTGGGGATGATCATGAGGTCGAAATCCTTATTTGCTTTGATGAGGGCGTCGGCCACCTGGAGGGTCAACGCGGGCGAGACGTTCGAATCCATATCGCCATGCATCAGCAACAATTTGCCCTTGAGATTCTTGGCGATGGCGGCGTTGGATGTGGCCGCATAATTGTCGCCCTCAATCGGGCCGTTGTAGCTTTCGCCCCATCCGTAGATATAGCCGCGCTGATCGTGGTTGCCGGCATGCGCGACACCGACCTTGTAGAAATCCGGAAAGGTGAACATCGCCCGGGCGGTCGCATTTCCGCCACCGGAAATGCCGTAGAGACCGACCCGGTCGACATCCATCCAACTCCGCGTGCGACCGAGTTCCCGGATCGCCGCGACATGATCCTCGAGGAAACCGCCATTGGCGAGCTTGCCGTAGGAAAGATTGAGAAAGGCCTTGTTGCGGCCCGGCGTGCCACGCCCGTCGACCAGCACCACGATGAAGCCCAGCTCTGCCAGGGAACTGGCAAAGCCATAGTCGAACACCGCATCCATGAAGGCATTGGGCGTTCTGCGGGCCTGCGGCCCCGGATAGATTGAATCGATCACCGGATAGCGTTTGGACGGATCGAAATGGCTGGGCCGCAGGATCACGCCGTAAAGAATGGTGGTCCCGTCCGCGGCCATTGTCGTGAAGCGTTCGGGCGCTGTGAAGCCTCCTGTCTTTAGCGGCGACGGATCGGCGCGCTCGAGCAATGTCACAAGCGTCCCGTCGGATCGACGCAAGACACTGACCGGGGGTGTCTCCACCGTCGAATAGGTGTCGACAAAATATTTCCCGGTCGGTGAAAAGCTGGTCGTGGCGCCGGGAGCCGCGAGCGGGTCTGCGTCGAGCTTCTTGGGGAAACTGTCCGCGAACCCGACCGAATGATCGGCATCCTCAGGGGTCAGTCGCGCCATCGCCCCGGTTCCGAGATCCAGGCGGTACAGGTTCGAGAGATAGGGGTCGGCACCATCTCCGCGGCCATTGGCGCGGACCCAGGCGACATGTCTGGTCTGATCGAGCCGGACTATGCTCGTGATCTGCCCTTCACCTGTGCCCAGAACCCGCTTCACCCGGCCATCGGCGCCGTAGACGTAAAGCCGACCATGGCCATCACGTTCGGAAAACCAGAGGATCTCGCCATTGTCCAGCATGTGGATCATCGGGCGCTGGCCCAACCCACCCGCCGCCTCGATGAACGTCTTGGACTCCTCGGAAAGCAGCTGCCGTGCATCGCCCGTTGCAGGGTCGGCGCGATAGAGCTTCATCTCTTTCAGATATCGCCCGCGGACGACGAGCCCAATCGATCGGCTGTCCTTCGACCACCAGGCCTCTCCGGTCTCCACCGAGGTTTGCAGCAGGAACGGAATTGGCGGTACGCCGAGCTTGACCCCTTGCCGCGTGGCGATGTCGAACACCCAAGGTTCGAATGTGGGAATATCGGGGTCGCCGGGTTGAGGCATCCGCCAGGAATGAAGCTTTGGCCGGACCGATCCGTCGGTCGGTACGGACTGGAGAAGCCCCATCCGGTCGGCTTTGCGATCGTCCATTCGTTGCGTGAGCACGCGCCTGGAATCGGGCGACCATAGCAAAGCCGGCGGGGAGTCCTGCCCCGCGATTTTCTTTGCCGTTGCCCCCATATTGGTGCCCGGCTGAGTCCCCCAGCCATAGTCGGCTACTCCGTCCGTGGTCAGCGCAAAGCCTTCACCGCCATCCGCCGGCTTGATCCAGATATTGTCGTCCTTGATGAAGGCGCGCCATTTGCCGTCCGGAGAGGGAACCTCCGCTACGGATGGACTAAACACCTCGCGGCCGTGACAGGCCATGGGCGCCCCGGAGCAGGACCAGAGCTTGCCGTCGATCATCGCCTCGATCGCGCCCCGGCCACCGTAACGGAACCGGTCGAACGGCAATTGGTCCGGCGCGACGTCTTTGCCGAGCGCCTTGGACAGGCTGGCGGCCACCGCCGCATGGTCGAATGCCGCTTTGCGCGCCCCGCCGGCTGCAGCGTTGACGATTACGAAAACGGCGCGGTCGGGCGCGGTCTGGCGACGATACCAGAAACGGTCGCCCTCCGGCATCCAATGGGGCTGCACCTCGGCATTCAGTACGGCGCGCTGACCGTTGTCGGACAGGAAGCGCGCCGCGCGATCATAATCGGTCTTGGCAAGCGCCGGCGTGGATGCCGGCGGCGCCGTCGCTGTCTGAAGCGAAAGCGCCGGTGTGGGCAAGGATGCGGCCGTGGACAAGAATATGGCGGCCGCCATTTTTGGGTGGAGGGTCATAGTGTGGCTCCGTCGGTCGTCTGGAAAAGCGGTCGCTAGAATTTGGTTTCCAGCGCGAGACCGATCGTCCGTGGTTGCAGCACGGTCCAGTTGTCCTGATTGGGATTGGCGCTCGGGTCGAGATAGGCGCGCTTGTTGGTGAGGTTTCTCACGAAGAGACGCGCACTCCAGCGATCGTTTGAAATGCCGGCATTGAGATCCACCGCCACATAATCGGATAGCTCGAAATAATCGAAACCGGTGGGGAAGCCGGACTTGCGATCACCGACATAACGGATGCCGCCGCCCGCTTCGCCGTTCCAGCCGCCGCCCACATCGAACTGGTAATCCAGCGTGACTGCGCCGCTCCACTTCGGAGCGTAGGAAAGTTGGTCGCCCGGCAATCCATCCAGCGACGGAATGGGATCGATCAATTTGGCATCGGTATAGGCCGTGTTGAAGCCGATGCGGAGTGCACGCGCCGGCGTGATGGATGCATTGAACTCGACGCCCTGGCTACGCGCCTTGCCGCCATTGGCGAGAAAGCTGATCCCGTTCGAGAAGCCGAATGCCTGAATGTCGGTCCAATCCACCCGGAAAAGGGCGACATCGACCATCGCCCGCCGATCGAGGAATTCGGTCTTGAGGCCAAGCTCGTAATTGGTGATGCGATCCGAATTCACCTGGGGCGGTATACCTGGCAGAGGTGAATTGGGGCCACCCGGACGATAGCCGCTCGCGACCCGCGCATAGACCATCGTATCTTCATTGATATGCCAACGCGGCGCGACGGAATAGGTGAAGACATCTTCCTTGGATTTGGAGATGGTTGTTCCGTCTATTCCGAAAAAGACATAGAGTGGCCCGCCTGCGGTGAGCGCGAAATCCTGCTTGTTCCTGGCGAAACGGCCGCCAAGGCTGATGTCGAAGGCATCGCTGAACTTGTAGGTCACATTGGCGAACGCCGCCATTTCGCGATACTCGGTCGGTATGGTCGCGAAGGCGAACGGGTTGAACGAGCCGGCGACCGGCACCTCGTTGACGTCCAGCGCAAAATCCTCCTGGACCATCAGCGCGTCTTCGTCGGTGTAGAAAGCGCCGATCAGCCATTCCAGCCGCTGACCGGCGGGCGAGGATAGCCGAAGTTCCTGGGTAAATTTTTTGACAACCGTGCTGACCCGATTGCGATCCAGCCCCTCGGGAATGACGGCGCCGTTGGTATAGTTGGGCAGGGCGGCGCTCACGAGCGGGAAATATGCGCCATAATAGGCGGTGGAGTCCGAAGCTCTGCGGATCTTCGCGTTGGAATAGGTGCTGGCCGAGACGAAATCTGCCCAGCCCAAATCCCAATTCAATGTACCGGTATAATAGCGCAGCTTGGATTTGAATGGCTGGTCCAGCCTGTGGCTGCTTGTCAGTCCGCCATGGATGGGCGTGCGTGTTCCGGAAATGAGCGAAACCGTGGCGCTGCCGTCGGCGTCGATATCCTGTGCGAGTGCCGACAGTCGGACGCTGAGCCGGTCGGTCGCCTGCCACAATAGGGCAATCCGGCCACCCGTCAGGCGGACGTCATTTTCGTCCTTCTCACCGGTAAGGCCATTGTCGATATATCCCGGAGTCATCTGATTATAGACGCTCACTCTGGCCGCCAGCTTCCCCGCGACGATCGGCAGATTGACCGATCCCTTGACGCCCCACCCGAGATCGTCGGCGCTCGCGATGGTCAACGCCTCCACGCCGGCTCGTCCGGAAAAGCGATTGAGGTCAGGGGCTTTCGTGACATATTTGATCAGCCCGCCCATCGTGTTGGCGCCATAGAGCGTGCCTTGCGGCCCTCTGAGCACTTCGATCCGGTCGATATCATAGGGCAGCAGATCGAGCGCATAGTTGGGCGCACCCACCCAGCCTGCACTGGAACCCAGAGGGGAATCGTCGATATAGGTGCCGACCATGGTCGTCGATGTGATGGGCGGGAGGCCGCGCAGGGTGATCCGCGCCTGGCCTGGCGTGCCGCCACTGTCGACGACCAGCCCTGGAACATATGCAGAATAGTCCGCCAATTGCGCAGCGCCCATCCGCTCGAGCCGAGGCCCGCCGATTACGCTGATCGAAGCGGGCACGTCCTGGACATTTTCCAGTTTCTTCTGCGCCGTCACGATAATCTCGCCATCGCCCGGATCGCGTTCCGTCTGTTCCGCCGCCGACGTGGATGTGGAGGCAGGGTTCGCCACCGGCCGCGCTACGCTATCGTCTCCGGACAAAGGGATGACTGCATAGGTTTGCGATCCCGTCGCGCGGACGGTGAGGCCTGTTCCCTTCAAGAGAAGGTCCAGCGCCTGCTCGACACTCATTCTGCCGCGCACGGCATTAGCGCGCTTGCCACGTGTGTGTTTGCGTGCGGCGAAGACCTGGACATTGGCCTGTCGCGCCAAAGCCGCGACTGCTGTCGTTGCCGATTGGGCAGGGATGTCGAAGTTTCGTTCCTGGGCCATGGCGGGCGCTGCCGCCATGCAGACGGTCGCACTGGCCGCGAGCGCAATGTCCCTGTAGAATTCCGATTTCATAGCCGTCCCCCATCTTTTTGCGCTCTTGCGCCGATGATTCCAAGGAGACCTGGCTTGATCATTTTCCTTTTTTCCGTAGCGTTTTTTTTCGACGATATGATTTAATATGGGAAAAATAAGGAAAGGGATGCGCTCATGTCTCTTATCTTTAAGAGGCGCGCATCGCGCGGGGGAAAACGAAGGAACGACAACGTCGAATAAAGGGGGCCTAGACCGGCGTCGCCGGACAGCGAAGTGGGTGGCCAGCATGGTCATGCCCCACGAACGTTTTGTGCGGGCCTGGCTGCGACGATCCCAACTTTCCCTCGAGGATGTCGATGAAGTGATTCAGGATTGCTATTGCCGCTTCGCAATGCTCGACGCAGTCGAGCATATTGAGCGCCCGGATGCCTATTTCTTCACGATGGCGCGCAACCTCGTCGGGCGCCGGATGAAACGGACCAAGGTTGTCCCGATCGAGGCGCTGAGCGAATCCGAAGTGGCTGGCCTTATTGACGAGACACCCTCGCCGGAGCGCCATGTTGCGGCCCGCATGGAGATGAACAGCCTGCGCGCCTTCGTTGCTCTGCTTCCAGAGCGCCGCCGCCGCGTCGTTGAGATGCGCAAGTTCGAGGAACTGTCGCAAAAGGAGATCGCCACACGGCTCGGCATCACCGAAAGTATCGTCGAGAATGATCTGTTCCAAGGCATGCTGGCAATTCAGCGGGCATGGCGCGAGATGAGAGGCGAGGCGGAGGGGCGAGCCAGCGATCGCAGCACAGATCATCGCGGACGTGGAACCCGGGCATGATGATGTCGCGCGCAGAGCTGGACGGGCAAGCATGGCACTGGGTTATCCGCATGGACGCGGGCGATTTGAGTCCGGCCGAAGAAGCGGAATTTCAAGCCTGGTTGGCCGCCGATCCGAAATCTGCCGGAGCCCTTTTGGAGGCCGAGGCGATGTGGATGGCGATGGACGGATCGGGTGCAGCAGCAGCCAATGACGACATGGCCATTTCCGAAGTCGAGATCGCTCGCGCCCCTTGGTTCAGCCGCCGATCCATGCTGGCTGGCGGCGCTGCTCTCGCTGCCTCTGTCATCGGCGGCGTGCTGATCGCTGGCAGTGGCACTGTTTATGCGACCAGTGTCGGGGAGATACGCAGGGTTCCGCTTGCGGATGGTTCAACCGCAGCGATCAACACGGCTAGCCAGATCAATGTGCAATTGGCCGAAGCGAAGCGGTTGGTGCGACTGGACCAGGGCGAAGCCTGGTTTCAGGTTGCAAAGGATAAGACGCGGCCCTTCATCGTCGAAGCCGGCCGGATCCGGGTGCAAGCTCTCGGTACGGCCTTTTCGGTACGCCGCCGTGACAAGGGCGCGGATATCCTCGTGACCGAAGGCGTCGTTGAAGCATGGGCGGAAGGCGCCGACGGCAATAAAATCAAGCTGTCCGCGGGCCAGCGTGCGTTTGTCGCCGACAATGCCGCAATTACCAGCGCCCCGGCGGAACTCGCAGCGGTCGACCGCACGCTCGCCTGGCGTAGCGGCCGTGTTGATTTTGTCGACGATCCGATCGAGCAGGCCGCAGCCGAATTCAACCGCTACAATCGGCGCAAGCTCGTGATCCTCAGTCCTGCGATCGGCAGCGAACGGTTCGACGGTATCTTTCGCATCGACGACCCCGACGGCTTTGCAGTGGCTGTGCGTGACAGCTTGGGCGTTCCAGTCGACCTATCGCATAGGGACGAGATCAGAATCGGCCGAACGGAATGAAATAAATATAGTGGGCCGTGACCTCTATCTCGCCAATTTTGTGGTTCCTGGCTCGACAAACCTCTCCGGTTTCCTCCCGTCGCGATGGCTCCGGTAGGGATTAGGGATAGTGCCTCGCTCGAACTTGCGCAGCGCAAGGCAATTTGGACCGTTTAGCCGGTGATTTCGAGCGGACGTCTCCAAGCTCAGTGGATGTCTGGTACTTGCCTGTCTGAAACCAGAAGCTACTCTACTGCAATCGGCCACGAACGGCGGCCGCCCCAGTTGCGTTTGGCCCATTGCGCCCGAAATAGGCCATTTAGATCAGTCCTCAGCAAACCAAGTCGCCGATGGCGAAGGGGCGGGATTGAAAGGTCTACGCCCCTGATCAGGGAAGTCGCTTGACCGGAGGTGGTGTCCAGCGTCCGTCGGCTGCCTGTGCTTGCGGCAAGTAGAGGCGCAGGTTCATGCTGAACGCCCCGGCAGGGGCGGGCAGCCAATTCGCTTCCTTGTCCGCGCCCGGTGAAGCGTGCTGGATATAGAGATCCAGCGACCCGTCGGGGTTGAAGGCCAGCTTGTCGCGATCGCCGATCGCATAGCGGCCGAGCGGGTTGGCAACGAAAAACTGATCGGCGCCGTACATGGTCAGTGACCAGAAGGCATCGGCGGGCGGGATCTGCTCCTTGTCGAAATGCAGGACATAGTGCGACGCGCCCGACAGCGGCTTCCCCTCGCTGTCGACGGGCGCCATCGGATAAAGGGCTTCCTCGGGCGGCAGCGCGCCGAGCCCCGCATAGCCAATGAAGGCGCGTTGCAGATAATCATTGCCATAGACGCCGATCGCATTGCGCATCGGAACCCAGCCCGCCGGCGAGAGGCCCAGATTGCGTCGCCGCTGAATGATATGCTGATAGGCGTCGGTGGCAGCGCGGGTCAGCGCCTGCTGCACTGCCGGATCGGCTACGGCAAAGTCGAAGCTCCGTCCGGGCACCAGCCCGACGCGTTCCATGCGCAGCAGTATCGAATTGTCCGCGGCATGCGGCGGGTTCTGTTTCATCAGTTCGGCAAACAGCCCGAAAAAGGCATCGGGCTTCAACGCGGCGACCTGGTCGACCGGAGGCGTTTTCATGTCGACTGCAGGGTCGATCCTGGCGGCTGAAGGCGCATGGGATTTTCCCCCCGTGGATAGCGGCGCCGCAGCCAGCCCGGCCTGTAGCTTGTGCACATGGGCATAGTCCGCCGCGCCATTGGTCTGGATGCGCCCGATAACCCATCCCACCTCGGTTGGGCTGACGATCGCGCGCATATTCTTTGGCAGCGTCCCCTTCCAACGCGGGCCGACAAGCGCGAAGGTTCCGCCGCGGTTTCCGGTGGTGCGGGAGCCAAGGGTCGCGAAGACGTCGGTCCACATGTCCATGATCGGGATGACATGATAGCGGTCCCCGGTGTCGGGCAGCGTCAGTATCAGCGGTTCCTTGCCGACATCGAACCAGAGTATCGAATAAAGTGTGTCGGCGTTGGGTCGCACGACGTCGCGGAAGCTCGCGTCGGGATAGGCCGGCAGATGCGCAAAGCGGTTCATCGGCGCGTGCCGATCACCGGGCGACGCGACATTGGTTGCGACACGCCGGGTCACTTCCATCAAAACCAGCGGATAGGCGTAGGTATAAGCCTCCACGCCGATGGAATAGGCTTCCGCTTCGCTGATGGCCGGGGCTGCCTGGGATGGGCCTGCAGACACGGCGGTCGCCATTGCGAAAAGGGCAAGCAGCATTTTCATCGAGGGGCCTCCGGGCTGATATGGTCGACGTGCGCTAGCCGGGATCGTACCGGAGGTCTGTCACCCAGCCGACAATCTCTTGGATTCTTCCCGGCAGCCAATATGAGGGGATAAGGGAGGGCCGGGCGATGTCGACGAGGCCGCTTGCGAAGACGGTTCAGGAGAAATGGACCCGCGACGATCGCATGGCGCCGCTGCGTGCCTGCCCGCTGTTTCTGAACTGGCCCGAAGCGCGACTTGTCGAGGTCGCCGCCATTGCGCGGGTGGAACATTATACGCGCGGCACGGAAATTTTTGCACGCGACCCGCAGAAGCGTGAGGTCTTCATCATCGCCTCGGGCGGAATAGAAGTTAGCCGTTGTTCGGCGGCGGGAAAGAAGTTCGTCCTCAGTGTTGTCGGTCCGCACGAGGTGGTCGGGCTGGTCCGCCTGCTTGCGCAGGTTCCGATCCACTATGAATATCGGGCCTATGACGACAGCATGCTGTTGCACCTGCCATGTGATGATCTTATCGCTATCCTCGATGCCGATCCGATCCTGTGGCGCGATATCGCCCTGCTGATGTGCGCGCGACACGGCGACAGCCTGCGAATGCTCAATGACCAGACGCTCGGATCGCTCGAACAGCGCATGGCTGCGATCCTGCTCGACCTCGCGCGTATTCACGGTATTGCGGGAAATGGTGGCACCGAACTCGGCTTGCGTCTGCCGCAGGAGCAATTGGGCGCCATGCTCGGCGTGACGCGGCAAAGCGTAAACAGGGTGCTGCGCGATTTTGAACGCGGGGGGCTGATCGGAATCGACTATAACCGGATTACGATCTGCAACGCATCCGAGCTTGGCGATATCGCCGCGCGGCGGGGGTAGCACTTGCCTGTTCGGGGATGATAATAGCCCGAAGAGGGGACAGAGAGGTCGCATGCAAAAATGGGTTTCTGTGGCGATCGCGATGACAGTCGCTTGGCTGAGCGCCGCATCTGCCACGGCAGAGGAGGAAGAATTCGACTCCCTTGCTGTCGATGTGGCAGAGGCGCTTGAATGCCGGCTCGATCCGCGAACCTATAACGGCTTTGCCCTTACTCTTGGATCCGACGACAGCGGTTGTCAGGCGCGGGGGTGGAAGCGGCAGGAGTCGAATAACAGCTTTCTCTCGCAATATGAATTGCCCGAGCCGGTCATGGTTGCGGGCCACAGCACGCGCACGATCGTCTTTTCCAGTTCGGCGATCATGGCCGTGCTCGACATCGATATCCAAGAGCTGGCCCGGCATGAGAATATCGAGAATGTGATGGGGAACGGGCCAAAATTTCTTGGCGAACGGGTAATTTCGTCAAAAACCGAAACCGACGACGGGCTGACATTCACCGCCACGGTCAAGCGTGTCTTGTCGAATGTAACCAGCCATCCCGGCAAAGCGCTTCTCGGCTGTTCCTATTCCGTCGAGATCAAGGATTGAGCGGCCTTAGCCGCCGCATAGACTGTCCTTCGGAGAATCCATTCTGCCTCACATTCGCCCGAGCTTCGTCGGGTCGGACCCCGATCGCGACCGCCATTCGCGCCACCGCGACGGAAGGAGCCCGGCCCCTCTTGCCTTTTGATGGACCGCAGTCGATCCTGTCCGGCAGGAAAGTCCGTCGGCCACGAAGCTGCGGGCTCGGCATTGATGGAGAGGCTGTCCCGTGGCGAATGATCTGACCAGCGAACCCGTGGTACCGCTCGATCCCGAATGGCCGAAGATGTCGCTCGCCGACGCAACGGCGGCGCTGACCGCGCCGGGCGCGAAGTTCGAGATGGATACGGCAACGATCCGCGGCGTTTCGACACGCGTCTGGAAAAATGCGCTGCACGACCTGGGCGTGCTGCTCGATCTCTCGCGAACGCACGGCGACCGGCTTTTCACGATTCTCGGCGATGAGCGCGTGACCTTCGAGGCGAACTGGCGTGCGACCGCAACCTTTGCCTGGGCGTTAAAGGACATGGGTGTCGGCACGGGCGATCGCATCGCCTTCGCGATGCGCAATCTGCCCGAATGGCCGATGATCTTTTTCGCGATCGTCTCGATCGGTGCGATCGCGGTGCCGCTCAATGCCTGGTGGACCGGCGCCGAACTGGCCTATGGCATCCGGGATTCGGGCGCGAAGATATTGATCGTCGATGGCGAGCGTCGCGAGCGGATCGCGGATCATCTGGGCGCCATGCCCGATGTGGAACGGCTGATCGTCGTGCGCGCGAGCGGAGCGGTCGGAGAGGCGATGGCGCTTGAGGATATCGTCGGCACGCCGGCGCAATGGGCCGCGCTGCCCGCGATCGAGCGCCCGCAGGCCGACCTCGACAGCGACGACGAGGCGGCGATCTTCTACACCAGCGGCACGACGGGCCATCCGAAAGGCGCGCTCGGAACGCACCGCAATCTGGTCACCAATATCCTGTCGGGCGGTTTTGCTGCGGCGCGCAGTTTTCTCCGCCGCGGCGAGCCGGTGCCCGAGCCGACGCCGCGCACGCTCCTGACCGTGATCCCGATGTTCCATGTCACCGCCTGCTCGGCGAGTTTGATGGGGAGTATGGCGGCGGGCAATACGACGATCTTCCTGCACAAATGGGACGCAGTTCGCGCGATGGAAATCATCGAGCGCGAAAAGGTCAATGTCACCGGCGGCGTGCCGACGATTGCCTGGCAGTTGATCGAGCATCCCGACCGCGCGAAATATGATCTCTCGTCGCTCGAGGCGATCGCTTATGGTGGTGCGCCGTCGGCGCCCGAACTGGTGAAGCGCATCTATGAGGAATTCGGCGCGCTGCCGGCCAATGGTTGGGGCATGACCGAGACGATGGCGACCGTGACCTCGCATTCGTCGGAGGATTATCTGAACCGGCCGACGAGCGCGGGGCCGCCCGTTGCGGTCGCCGACCTCGAAATCCGTGCGGACGATGGCGTTTCGCTGCTGCCGCCGGGTGACGTCGGCGAACTTTGGGCGCGCGGGCCGATGATCGTGAAGGGATATTGGAACAAGCCGGAGGCGACCGCGGAAACTTTCGTCGATGGCTGGGTTCGCACTGGCGACCTAGCACGCCTCGACGCCGAGGGGTTCGTCTATATCGTCGACCGCGCCAAGGACATGGTGCTGCGCGGCGGCGAGAATATCTACTCATCCGAGGTCGAAAATGCGCTCTACGAGCATCCCGCGGTCACCGACTGTGCGATCATCGGCATTCCCCACCGGACATTGGGCGAAGAACCCGCCGCCGTCGTCCACCTTGCGCCCGGCGCCTCGGTGACCGAGGCGGAATTGCAGGATTGGGTCCGCGTGCGGCTGGCGGCGTTCAAAGTGCCGGTTGCGATCCGCTTTGTCGCGGAAACGCTGCCACGCAATGCCAATGGCAAGATATTGAAGAAGGACCTGAAGGTCCTTTTCAGCGATGAGGAGGACGCGGCCGCTGCCTAGCTCTCTCGCCCGGTAGCTGCAAACGGCCATCGTCGCCGCGGAGCGGCTGTCTTGGCCGCTAAACGTTCGGGTACCGATCTTTGATGTGAACTGACTGGAGCGCCGCGCCTAACATGCTAAGGGCATTCTATGCTTCACATGCACGGCCGCGGCGGCACCGTCCAAATCGATGGTGTCAAATATGACTGGGAACTCCTGAGCGAGCCCCAACTGTCCTCTTCCGAAGGCTGGAGGGGCATGAGGGTCGCCCTGCGCCAGAGAGATATGCCACGCGAAGCCGTGCTGGAATTTCCGACGCCAAAGCGCCTGCTGAAGGGATTGCCGAAAGGGCGTTCGCACATCAACGACGCGATAGCCTCGCGAGGGGTGCGAGCGGCATTGTCGGCAGGATGGGACCCGACTTCTCGCGGCAAGCCGACGGTCTTCATGGTTGATGCCAACGGCGACTAAGCCCAATCGTCTGGCGCACTGGATCCAGTGCTAAAACCGTGTTCTAAATTCAGCGCGAGCAATTTGTTTACAAGCTGAAGCCCGGCAATTCCTCCTTTGCGAGAAGGGGAAGATGAGGGTCTATTTTAATCGCCCAACCAATCGGTTGTGATCGCTCCCCTATGCCCCTCCGGCGCCAGCGCGGCGCGCAGAGCTTCCAGCAGAGGCGGCAGCGCCTGCGTGAAGGCGTAGGGCGGGTTGACGATATAGAGGCCCGCGCCGTTATAGATGTCGGGCTGATCGCGATCGTACAACCAATGCTCCACCACCAGAAATTTCGGAATGCCGAGCTTACGTAACTGCTGCTTCCAACGCACATGCGTGGCGCGGTCTTTCAGCGGATACCAGACCACCGTCACGCCATGCGACCATTTGCGGTGCGCGGCTGCGAGGGTGGCAGTGATACGCGCGCGTTCATCGGTCTGCTCGTATGGCGGGTCGACGACCACCACGCCGCGCGCGGTGCGGGGCGGCAGCATCGCCAGCCAAAACTCGTAGGCGTCGCGCTCGTGCACGGCAGCCGATGTGTCGCGCATCGCGCCGCGCAGGGCATAGGCGTCCTCGGGATGCTTTTCGTTCAGGATCAGAAAATCCTGCGGACGCAGAAGCTGCGCCAGAAATCGCGGCGAGCCGGGGTAGAAGCGAGGCTCGGCCCCGGCATTCACCGCCTGTACGGCGGCGCGGTAGTCGTCCAGCAAGGGGTTCGGGTCGGCAAAGGCCCGCAGCACGCCCTGTGTGGCCTCGCCGGTGCGCCTCGCCTCATCGCCGCCAAGGTCGTACAGCCCGCAACCGGCATGGGTGTCGATCAGAGTGAGCGGGCTCTCTTTAAGCTGCAACGCCCGCACGAGCGCGATCAGCAGGCTGTGCTTTACGACATCGGCGCTGTTGCCAGCATGGAAGGAATGGCGATAATTCATTGTAATTCAAAATCCTGGCGATCTGCCTCCATGCGAATGGCTGGGCGCGGAAGCCGAGCGCGAGGCGATGGAAGCAACCAATCCGGCGCCTGTATAGAATCGGGCGGAAACCTTCAAAACATTCTGCACAAGGCCTCAAGCCCGCGTTAGCGATCGTCACCAGAGGCGGAGACACAGGGCTCCGGGCCGCATGCGAATGTTCGATCTTCGAGGAGTCGGATGCGATTGGCATTGCGGCGAAGCGCCCGGTCGCCTGATGTCGGCCGAACGTTCATATAATACCGCATCATCAGAACTGCGGTGCTTCGAAGTCCACGTCTGTCAGGAGCGGAGCTGCACCCGCTCAATGTCGAATGACTTGGATCGGTCGGATAATGTCCGCTTCTTCGGTTTTGCCCTCTAAAGCCGCCAGTCCGCTCGCCGTTCGTTACCGGACGTGCTGCATGATCGGCCGGCAAATTTGCCTCTAAAATGAGAAGCAGCATCCAAGGATAGGCAATCCGGACCTACAAACTCGTTTGCAAATGCGAAGCACTACAGCAATGTGCTCCGAAGTCCGGCAGATGGATTCAAGAACAAGCCGAGTCTGCACGCGAGCGTTCGCAAACGGCTCCCTCGGTCGCGATTATCAGCACTATGCTGTCGGCTCCGAGTTGATGATGCGCGCGCAAGGCCGGAAATGAAGCCACATGCAACAACCCCGCGAGCCCGGTCGCGCCTGATGGAGTGGTCTGGGGACCGCCCGCCGCTGACAGGGCGGTAACAGCCTCGCCGATCAAATCTTCATCAACGGCAACCCACTGCGCGCGGTAGCGCAAAAGCACATCGAGTGCAGGCGCCGATACAAGGCCACAGCGCAGCATATCCGCCGACGTATCGAGGTCGCCGACAATCTGTACGGGGCGACCGGCCGCCAATGCTGCTCCAACACAGGCGGCATTTTGGGGCTCGACGACCGTGATCGCCGTGGGGCCCCGGAGGATGGTTTGCAGCCCCTCTGCCATCGCCGCCGCAAGGCCACCCACACCGGCCTGCACGAATATATGACTGGGCCGATCGGCCACGTCGAAACGAAATTGGTCGACAAGCTCTGCGGCGAGCAAACCATATCCAGCCATGACATCCCTCACAACCGGATCGTCTGAATCGGGGCTTGTGTCGGATATCAGCAGGCCATGTCCGCGCGCGGCAGCGCTGGCGGCCCTTTCGACCGCGTCATCATAAGTCCCTTCGATCCACATGATTTCTCCGCCAAGAGCCTCGATCCGCTCGGCGCGGGCTCGGCTAACCACGGTGGGAAGATAAATGGTGGCGCCAGTACCGGCGAGTTGCGCCGCTGCAGCGACGGCCAGACCATGATTGCCATCGCTGGCACAGATCAGCCGGGGAGGAGCTTCGGGCCCATTTTCGTGAGTGTCATCCGCACCTGCCAGTCTTTGTTCCGCGGCTCTGGCGAGCGCGCGCTGCCCCGCCAGCATGCCGCCGAGCGATTTAAAGCTGCCAAGCGGGCGGTCACCTTCCACCTTGACAAAAACGCGACTGACGCCGGTGCGGCGCGCTAGTTCGCCGCATTCGATGAGCGGAGTGGGGCGAGGGGCAGCCATAGCCTCTGCGAGAGTTGCGGCTATTTCATGAGGGGGTGTTTTGGTCATGTCACAAATATAGCGATACTCTGCGGCGCCACCCGGCAAAGAGCGCCATCTGAACGCTGCCAGACTGCGCGGATGCCGAGGCATAACGCCGCGCCCGGTCTTGGGCGCCCGGTCTGCAATCTATGCCAGGGACGATTTCTGAAGGCCTGCCGAGCCAGCTGAATGGTTGACTGCGCACGGGAGAAAAACTGCACGGCCAGCTTCGGCGACACGTGGTCGATGGCTGGCTCTTGTCCCGAATAGTGGTTCAAAGGGCATGGTGCTTGACGGCAACACCGATTGTGATGCGCGAAGATGGAGCCTTCGCGGATTTCGACTGCGAGCCGCGATGTGCGTCAGTGCGCGGGCGATTTGGCCGCGGGTTAGGAGCGGTGTTCGATCGACAAAGGTATCGTCAGCCCACGCTTCACGAGGGCCAGCGCCACATGGGTCGTGAAATGTCTGACATTGTGGTTCTCGCTGACCAAGTTGGCCATGAGTGCGTCATAGGTCTCGATATCCGGCGCCGTGACAACCAGGATGAAGTCCGTCTCGCCCGCGACATAGAACGCTTGCTGCACATGTTCCTGCGCAGCGAGCCACCGCCGCAACGGCGCGAGGAGCTCGGGTCGGTCCCGCTCGACTTGAAGAGAGACGAGGAAGAAATTGGGTCGGCCAACCTTCGTCGGATCGACCACCGCAGTATCCTTGAGGATAACGCCTTCGGCCTTCATCCGCCGGATCCTGCGCTGGATCGCCGACGGCGACAGCGCGACCTGCTCGGACATCTGCTCGGCAGTCCGTCCGGAATCGTTTTGAACGAGATTGAGAAGCTGTCGATCGAATCTGTCGAGGTCCATATTCGCCCCATTCTAAGCAGTTATCTTGCGGCGAACAGGCAATTGTGCCGCCGTTATTGCGGCCATAATGCATGCGCTTGAGATAGCCGCGTCGAAGAGCTGTCGATCTTCGTTACTCGATCCAAACCGGGGGCCGGGCAAGCACGCCGGAGGGCGAGCCAGCGCCGCAGCCGGATGTGGTGCGCGGCCTCAGGTTTGCGACAGCCGATATATTCATTTCTTCTGCTTTCTAAAATTGAGATCCCGAAAATCGAAGCTCGGATCGGTGGTTGGCGAGACCGCCCGCATCGTGAAGCCTTCCACCTGACGCCCATAGTCCTGGGAAAAGCGGACAAAGGCGTCCGCGTTCAAACTGCGATCGTTCCACTTCGCGACGAACACATCACCGCTATACGGATAAAGGCGTCCTTCGAGCCCTTTTGTGCGGCTGAAGGTCATCACGAGACCGCCCTTGTCGAGCCGGACGGTAACGTCACCGCGCCAGGCATCGGTATAGACCCCCGCATAGGTCTGAAGCGGCAGGGTTGCCCCTGTGGCCTTGCTATCCAGTACGGCCGCTACCTGTGCCTCAATCTTGCGCACCTGATCATTCTCCTGATCGGTCGCTTCTTTCAGCAGGCTCACCCAGTCCTGACCGATCTGATCAGGGCTGGGTTGACTGTGGCGAATCTGACCAAGAAATGACTCGACGATTTGCAGGGTGATGGCGATCTTGGTCGCTTGGTGCTGCTGGTTGACGAGAACCACTACGCCAAATTTGGATTCGGGCAGTAGCGCCACCATCGAACTCATCCCGCCGACTTCGCCATCATGATAGACTAAGGTCTGTCCGCGCATATCGGCAACGCTCCACCCCAAAGCATAGGATTGGAAGCGCATCCCGGCAGCGGCCGCCAGCCCCTCGCGATCGACCGGAAGCAGGGTCTGCGGTGTCCGCAATTCAAGGCTTTGGTTTTTGCTAAGCAGCGGCTCGCCGGAGGAATCTTCGCCGTCGGCCAGCAGCATGTTCATCCATTTTGCCATTCCTGGAATGTTGCACTGGACGGAACCCGCCGGCCCCACCATCTCCAGATCGTCGGGCTCGACCTTCTGCAATGCGGTTCCTACCATCACATGGGGCGCGGCGGCGTTGCTTTTGCTATCCAGTCGGTTGCGATTGACGGCACAGGGCGTCATTCCGAGCCGGCGGAGTAGTCGGGCTTCGACGAAATCTTCCCAACTCTGACCTGTCACCGCAGGAATAATCTGTCCGGCCACGACATAGAGCAGATTGTCATAGGCATAGCGGGACCGGAAACTGGATGACGGCTTTAAATGCCGCATCGTTCGGATAACATCGTCGCGGGTGAAGTCGGTGGCCGGCACGAACAAGAGATCCCCGGCATAAGCGGGCAATCCGCTGCGATGCGACAAAAGATCGCGTATCGTGAATTCGCGCGTGACATAGGGGTCGTACATCCGGAACTGCGGCAGGTGATCGATCACCTTGTCATCCCAGCCGAGCTTGCCTTCGTCGACCAGCAGGGCGAGCGCCGCAGCGGTGAACGCCTTGGTGTTCGACCCAATGGCGAAAATCGTGTCGGGTGTGACCGGAGCGGGGGCGTCCTTGTCGCGGACACCATATCCCTTTGCAAAAACCAGTTGGCCGTCCTTGACGATCCCGACCGACACGCCGGGCGTACCGAACGTCTGCATCGCGTTGGCAACCAGCGCATCGACGTCCCCTGTATCGACCGGCACGGACGTCGGACGGTCGGCGTCCTGTGGCTGCGCGGTGGCTGATCCCGATCCGATGGCGATACACGCCGCAGCCAGCAACCAGGCTGTTTTCCAATTTCGATGCATGCTTGTCTCCTGTGCGCTTCAGCGGCGTTATTTCCTGAAAATTCCGAAAAGAGAGAGCGGTCTCAACGAACGCTCGAAATCCGTCGGAATCGAAGATCCCATACCCTCTCGTTCCCCATGCTGAGCTCGGAGACCGCGCCATTTTGTTCGCGACGAAAGCGGACGAGGCTTCCCGAGGCCATGAAAGCGTCACGATAGGCAGGTGCAAGCTCAAGGTCCGCCTCCGGCCGCTCGCGCAACGCTATCGTTAAATGGCCCCCTTGAAGGGTGACGACATAGACTGCTTCGGCCTCGTCGCTGGCATATTCACCGACGAATTGTTCAAGCTCGCCGGGCTTTGGCGTAAATCCAGGCATGCTCTTGTAGCGCGACACGGCGCCAAACGAGTCCTGCAGCAGGAATCGGTCTCGTCCTTCGAACCTCAGCATCAGATCCTCGTTCCGGTACTCGTTCTTCGACACCCGGGAGAGGTCGACGTCGTCCAGGGTGATCCGACCGGCGTCGCTCTTCAACGTCAGAGGCATCCCGGTCGCTTCCTCGACAAACAAGCCATCAGCTGCGATCGCGTGGGCCCGAGGTTTCCCGGACGTCTCCAACGGTGAAGGCGACGAAGCATGGGGAAGGAGCAGGTTTGCGGCTGCATGCGCCAGGCTAGAGGCATCGATGTCGGCAGCGTTGCAGAGGACCGCGATCGAAAGCCCCGTCGTTGGATAGCGACCGAGCCATGCGGTATAGCCGGCAGTCGCGCCGGGATGTGCGACCTCCCGATATCCGCGATAGTTGCTGACGATCAGGCCTCTCGCATAGTTGATCTCATGCCCCGACTGCAGGATGCCCTGCTTTGCGAGACCGGTGGTGACCAAAGCGCCCAGCTTGCCCTCGGACAGGGCTGCATTCCACGCCAACAAGTCCCCTACGGTTGTCAGAAGACCACCATTTCCATAGGCATTCTCGAACGGCATGAGCTGCACATAGCCTGCGGAGGACGGTGCGTAGGCGATCGCCCGGTTCTTGACGACCCGCCGGAAATCGTCGCGCCATTGTGTGTTCCGCATGCCCAGCGGCTCGAAAAATTCGGTGCGGCTAAATTCCACCAGTGACTTTCCGCTCGCGCGCTGCACGATCAGCGCGAGGAGATTATATCCGGTGTTTGTGTAGGAATATTGCGTACCCGGGACGAAATTGAGCGACTTCTGCCGCGCGGCGATGCGCAGAGTATCTTCCATCGTGTAGATGCGCGTGGTGCGGGGCCACCCCGCGATGATCTGGACTCCGCCCCAGTCCCGCAGGCCGCTCGTGTGATGCAGCAAGTGATCGAGCGTGATGACATGCCCATAGTCGGGAAGTTCCGGGATATATTTCCGCACATCGTCGTCCAGCGCGACCTGGCCCCGCTCGGCAAGGCGTAGAACAGCTGCGGCGGTGAATTGCTTGGAGGATGATCCAGCCTCGAACACGGTTTCTGCATCGGTCCTGATGCCATGTTCGAGATCCGCCTCGCCATAGGCACGCACCATATCGGGCAATCCCTTCCGGGAGATGCCGATCGCGCACCCCGGAGTGCCGCCGCTCGTCCAGGTTGAGAACAGACGATCAATGTCCGGTCCGGGATCTGCAAGTTGCGGCGCTCCGGCGCGAACTTCGCGGTGGGTGGCGGGCGCGGCCGCAGCTCCCGCCCAGGATGTCGTCCAGCCACCGGTCAGCAAAAGGCCCATGACCACCAGGTTGCGCGAAACGTTGCGATGAGAGTTCATTACCTTGTCCTTCACGTTCTTGTTCTGAATGCAGGACGCATTATCCAAAGTTCCATCCAACAAGATTCCATTTGAAAAAGAATAAAATCAGAGAAATCGCGGAGATTACTACTGTTGTGTGATATAAACGCGTGCGAAGGTTCCAGTATTTTCTCGTCCAAATCTTCAGAAGAGTGAACAGCAACAATGCAGTCAGGACAATGAAGAGGATAGGCATTGCCAGGGCGACCTTCCACGACACCGGGACGTGGCTGAGCCGTTCAATAAAGTCTGTTGAAAGCAGAAGGATTCCAAGCGTGGCAACGCTGAGCAGGCCCCAAATGGCAACTGCGGCGGAAAGCCACACCGCCCGGCGCTCCGGTTTGGGCATCGCGGCGATCAGGCGTGCCCGGTATAACAGGCCCAGAAAAACGGAAACAAACACAGCGAGTGATAGCCCGAGGACCGCATACCAGAATCCGGACCTGTCGAAGAACTGCACACGTTCCAGCGGGACAATTATCGCAAAGTCGAAAAACATGTGGGTGACTTCGCCGGCACGATTGGTGCGAAAGGCGATCTGCCTTGTGCCGCCAATCTCCTGGAAAAGGCCCGGCCCGATCGGCGCAAACTGCATTTCATCGTCGCCTGCCCCAAGACTGAGCCGGTTGCCCGATACCGAAACGGACAATTGCGACAACAGTCCGTAAAATTTGTCGATATCCGTGTGATTGCGACGGGTAAAAGCGTAGGTTCCCGCATATTTCTCAAGCGATCCCGTCCCCGCTGTCTCGGGCTTCCGCTGCGATGTTGGATAAAGCCGGGCCAGCAGAGCTTTGGCGAGGTTTTCGGCAGCAACATCGCCTTGTCCTCCGCTAAAGGATATGAAAATCCCGAGTTTCCTGGCAGGAAAGAGATACATCTCGGTGTTGAACAACGGATCGGAGCCGCCATGCGCCCAGGCAAGTTCGCCACCGACATTCTGCCCGTAATATCCTAGCCCCATCGCGGGGATGCGCCGGTCGAAGGTGAAAGCCGGACTTTGCATGCGCTGCATGCTCGCAGGCTTCAATATGCTTGCGTTCCCATAGCTGCCGTCCTGAAGAGCCGCGATCATGAAGCGAGCCATGTCATTGGCGGAGACCGAGGCTGAGCCTGCAGGCCGAAAGCCGCCTTCATAGGTTAGGGGCCTTCGCACGAATTCGCCCCCTTCGCGTGCATAGCCAACGACCTTGTAGCGGGCGAGCGCGGCCGGCACCGGTTCACGCACCGTGGCGTATTTCATCCCAATCCGTGAGAATATGTTCTTCTGAATATAGTCCTCATAGGGGATGCCGCTAACTTGCTCGACGATCAGTCCGGCCAGCGCGGCGCCGTAATTGGAATAGGATGCCATTTCACCGGGAGGACGCACCCGGGCCGGCATATGCATGGCCAGTTTCTGCGCTATCGACGGCGCCCGTTTCAGGTCGGTGGTCAGCTCATAGCCGATGCCACCGTCTTCGAACCCAGCTGTGTGCGTCATCAAATGGCGCAGCGTGATCGGCTGCTTGTATGTTGCCGGGATCTGGAAAGTCCTGAGGTAGGTGTTGATGTCGGCATCGAGATCGAGCCTGCCTTGCTCGACCAGCTGCATGACGGCCGTCCATGTGAAGATCTTCGTGGTCGATGCAATTCGAAAGAGGCTTTTCTCGGGATCCACCGGTGTGCCATGCTCTATGTCGGAAAATCCGTAGCCCTTGGCGAACAAGAGTTTGCCGTCCTTTACGATGGAGATGACGCCGCCGGGTATCTTTCCATGTTCCATCTCCGCCCGCATCAGCCCATCGATGAAGGGCTCGAGCATCATGGCGGACGGTCCGACTGGCTCGACGGAAGGTGCCGGGGAAGAAAGCGCGGGCGGGCTCGGCCGGGTAGCGCCCTGCAGTGAACCGGTGCCCAGCAAAAGGCTTGCGAGAAAGCCGAGGACAATTGTCTTCATCGTGTTTGTCACGCTTTATCTCCATGTGTCAGGGGTAACGTTTCCGCGATATTCGCTGCGCCGCTCATGCGTGCTGTTGCGCGATCACGGGTGATGGCATCGCTCAGTCCGGTTCGCGCCGCATAGCTGGCCTCGCCACCCGTGAAGGACGCGACGAAACCAAAGCCGGCTTGCGGCGCGAGCAAAAGACAGGAGTGGAAATCTGAACTCCCACCCGTCGCTTCATCGCAACCGGGCTTAAAATCCAACTTTGACGCCTGCGGTGAAGTACCGCCCCATGATGTCGTAGTGATAGCTGGAGTCGAGAACGACGGGCGGGCCACGATCGAACAGGTTGGAGACGTTGCCGAAGAAGGTGAACCTGTCCATCACCTTGAACTGCGCTCCAATGTCCACATAGGTGCGTGAACTCACCTCGTTATTCGCGACGACCCCGACCAAATCATTGCTGTACAGGCCGCCATCGACATAGCGGACCCGCGCACCGAGGCCGAAGGTGTCGTCTTGGTAGGCTACGCTGAAAGTGCCGCGCCACTTGGGAATACCAAGGGCAAAGTCGCCCACTTCGCCGGCACGCTCGTTCCGCCCGCCCTTCAAGCCTGTGTCGAAGACATATTTGTCGACATAGGTCGCCAGTGCCCGGAAGCGAAGCGTCCCCGGCTTCTCTCCGGAAATTTGCGTCACCGGGAGTATGTAGGCGGCCTCGAAATCGAAGCCACTTGTCTCGAACTGAGCAATATTCTGCGAATTCGAGAAGACCGTGACCAGCGTCTGTGTGACGGGATCGCGAATGATCGCATCGCAGGCGACCTGACTTCCACCAGCGCAAAGAGCCGTAAGGTCCGAGGCCCCCAGGGTGGTTATCGCCCCTTTCATCTTAATGTCGAAGTGATCGACCGAAAGGCTGAATCCGCGCAGGAAGGAAGGCGAATAGGAGCCTCCCAAGGTGAGTGTGCTGCTGATTTCCGGTGCCAGATTCGGGTTCCCGCCGGAGAAGAGTGTCACGGACCCGGGATTCGGATCGTAACCAGGGCGCCCTGTACGACCTGCGGTGTCCTGATCCACCACAGCACCGACACTGATGTTCCTCGTCCTGAAGAGATCACTGATATTTGGCGACCGGATGTCGCGCGACCTTGTCGCACGGAGCAGCAGGTCGTTGAATAGACGTGCGGTGCCGCCCAGCTTCCAGGACCAGATGCCACCGCTGTTGCTATAATCGGAGTAGCGGGCTGCTCCATTGAACTCGAGCTTGAATGCTTCAGCGTCGAGCAATGGCAGGACGATTTCGGCGAAGCCTTCCTTTACATTGTAACCGCCCTTCAAGTCGCTCGTGTAAACGGGGAAGCCAAAACCGCCGGCAAGCGTCTCGGCGTCGCGCTTCGTGACGACCTCTTCCCAACGCGCCTCCGCCCCGATAGCCACAGTGACGGGGCCGGCCCAGAGTGAGAACAGGTCGCCTTGAATTTCAACGCCCGCCGAATCGAGTCTCTGAACGCTGTGCCGACCCTGGTCCGCGGTGACATAGTCGATCGCTTCGGGTGATGCGTTGCCCAAGCCAAAGATGTTGAGTGGACGGCACGCCGCGTCATTGTTGGTCGGGTCCGCATCGGCATTCACCCGGCAAACGATCTGGCCGCCGCTCAGAACTGCGTCCAAAGCCCGATCGAAATTCGCGGCTAGTCGGCTGTTCCTCAGGAACTGCGTATCACTGACCTGACCATGGCTGAAGTGAGCGCCATATTTCCAGCCGTCGCCCAGTGTGCCGTCGACGCCAATCGCACCTTCGATACTCTCGCGATCCGCGTCGAAGACGAATTCGAGAATATCCTCATAAACCCGGTTGAAGGTGAAGCTGGTCTCTCCGGCCGCCGTCAGCCGGTCGCGGATCGCCTGCGGCAGGAACGGATTGGCGGCTTGAATGGTAAGGGCGCCCGTCGGGTTCTCGGGGGTGGCGCTTCCAAAATCACCCGGAGCGGAAAAGTCGGGGAAGAAGTTATATTTGGTCTTGCTCTTCGAATAGGCGGCGTCGGCCCAAAGCGTCGCGCTGCCTATGTCATAGCTCACACGTGCATAGCTGCTGAAGCGCTTGTTTGGTGCTGCCGCATAGAGATGGCCGAACGGGCCCGCTCCATCCTCGCCGCCGATGCCCGAGGCGTCCGGGCCGCGGTAAGTGCGCAAGGTGCCGTCATGATTGAAGGTCTGGCCGGCAAGAATGCCGCTGGTGATCAACCCGCTATAGCTCTTTCCGGGAACATTCACATTCTCTGTGATCACCGACACACCATTGACCTCGGTGATGCCGGGGTTTCGGAGACCGGGGCGAGACAGACGAGACTGGGGAGGCAAGCCCTTCTCCTCCACATATTCCGCGCCAATCATAAAGTGACCGTTGCCGTCCGCAAAATCCGTTCCGAAAGCTCCGTCGAAACGATAGCGCTGCCCGTCTCTGCGTGAGGAAATGCCCGCTTCGACGCCCAATTCGAGGCCTTTAAGATTGTCATTGAGAATGATGTTGACCACCCCGGCTACCGCGCCCGAGCCCCAGGCTGCGGAAGCGCCGCCGGTCACGACTTCAAGCCGTTTGACCAAATTGAATGGTACAAAGTTGAGATTGTTCGAGCCGACGAAGCGGCGGCCATTGATCAGGGTTAAAGTGCGATCGGTGCCGAGGCCGCGAAGATCGACAGGAGCCGTTCCGCTTTCGGTGTTACCAACGGTCGAGTTGGGATTGACCGTAGCGCGCACCGATGGCTGGTCGGCGAGGACCTGCTGAAGGCTGGCGGGCGCGCCTTGCCGCAACTCGGTTTCGCCAATCACGGTCGTCGGCGTTGGCTGATCGAAGCCGGCGCGTTCGACGCGAGAACCGGTGACGACGATATCGTCACCAGATTCGCTGGCCCCGGCCTCTTCGGTAGGTGGCGAGTCATTCTGGACAGGCTGCGCCAAGCCCGGGCCTGCGGCGAGGAGGGTTATTCCTGCTGCCGAGGCGCCCAGGGCGGCACGAAAGGACTTGATAGATCTGTTCACGGCTATTCTCCCCAACAATTATTTTTTTAAAAACTAGGCGAACACGGCTGCATTTCGGGTCTGGTTGTGGATGACCTCGATCCGGTTGGAGGGCCGGCCCCGTGGGTCAGCACGCGTGCCTTTTCGGCGTATTGCGAGAGGGCTTCGCAGAGTTATTTCATTCGGCTCTTCTCGGAGGTGCGGGGCATCGAAGGTCCGCCCGACCGGGTAAGGAATGGCGACGATTGCGGTTGCCATGCATCGTGGTTGGAATGCGCAGGGATGGGATCCATGTGCATCGGATGTGGAAGCGAGCACGCGTTCACCTCAAGACTGGCGCGTACGGAAAGGTTTGGCGGAGCAGGGCGAAAACGCGCGAGACTCGTAGAGATTCTATCCTCAACCAGCCAAGGCACGGCATCCGCATGCCCAGCGCATTGAACGAAGCCCTCCATTCAAATTAAATCCAGTTTGCCCTCTGCCTGTTGCCAATCTTCTATCGGGGGAGCGCGCATCCTGGCCGCAATAATGGTCGTACAAATGCGTGCTCGCGGCGAAACGCGTGCGTAGATGCGCCGGATATGTCGCGGCCCCAGGCACGGCCGGGATACTCGGGCCGCAGCCGGATGCGCGATCCGTCATTGAGCCAGAGTTGCCTGCGTATGGGTTGCCTTTGCGGCACCTTCTGCCCTTCACGACGCCAGATGCGCTCGACATGTGGAGGCGGCGTTGGGATCGTCATCAATAGGGAAGGCGGACCTCGAAACAGGCTCCGCCTCCGGGGCGTTGGGCCGCCGCCACCCGACCGCCATGGGCCTCGGCGATGGCTTTCACCACGGCCAGCCCGAGTCCGGTTCCGCCTGAATCGCGCGACCGGGATTCGTCGGCACGCCAGAAGCGCTGGAACAGGCGTTCGGCATCGCCGGCCGCGAAACCGGGGCCGCGATCGAGCACGCGCAAAAAGGCGCAGTCGGTATCGGATCCGGTTTCGATCCGTACCACGCCGCCCGATGCGGCGTAGCGGCGGGCATTGTCGAGAAGCGCGAGCAGAATCTGGCGTAGCCGCGCGCCGTCTGCGGCGAGACGCACAGGGTTGAGGCTGCGTTCCGCAATCATGCCCGCATTTTTCAGCTCGGGCGCGAAGGCGTCGATCGTCCGGCCGGCCTCCACGGCAAGATCGATCACCGTCGGGCGGATCGCAAGCCGTCCCGTCATTGCAAGGCTCAGCGTTCGCAGATCTTCGACGATCCGTGTCAGCGCATCGACCTGAAAGATGAGGCCATCGAGTCCCTTCGTGTCGGGCGCGAAGACACCGTCAACCATCCCCTGAAGCCGGCCGCGCAGGACGGTGAGCGGCGTACGCAGCTCATGGGCGATCGCGGCAACGCTTTCGCGCGTCTCGCGTTCGGATCGCTCCAACTCGCGCGCCATCATGTTGAAATCGGCGATTAGCTGGTGGGTTTCGCCTGCGCCGTGACCGGCTATGGGAACCCGGACCGTCCGATCGCCCGCCGCGATGCGCCGGGCGGCGTCAGCAACCTTGTGCACCGGCTCGCTGATCCGCGCCGCGAGCCAGCGCCCGGCGATGATTCCTATGAGCAGTGCCATCCCCCCGAACAGGATCAGCGCGATCTGCTCCTCAATCTGGACACCCGCTTCCCACTTTTGATAAGCTTGGAATAGAGCTTCGAGATTGGCATGCATGGGCAGCCGGTTCTGCTCGACCATGTCATAGGCGAGCCGGGCATCGGGCGAGAGCGTGCTGCGGAACAGATTTTCCGACCATAGGTAGAAGAGCAGCATTCCGCCAATCATCACGACGACCGACAAGACAACGACCACCGTCATCGCCGCGGTCAGCTGTGTTGTCAGCTTGGCGGGGCGGCGGCGGCGGCCGGCTCGCCCGATCATCCCGGCAAGGCTGGTCGGGCTGGGCGGCTTCGGCCCTGCCTTCTCGGCGGTCGCGCCGACGCCTGCTGGGCCCTGTGGATTCGCGCTCATCGAAAAACTCTCCAACCTTGCGGCAGTGTCATACGCCGCACGCGCCGGTTTTTGCCGGGTGTATCGCGGCGCCTGACGAGCGCTCCGGTTTCGCTCCTCGCAAAAATCGACGGAAAGCGCGAGCGAAGCCATCGGCCGCCACAAACGCCTGAAAGGCGGCAGCGCTCACGGCGGAAGCAGGCGATAGCCGATGCCCCGAACGCCGCCGAGCATATGGTCGGCGCCGGCCATTTGTAGCTTGCGACGCAAATTGCTCACATGGCTGTCGACCGTGCGTTCGAGCGCATCGCTTTCGGGCATGCAGGCATCGAGCAACTCGCCGCGCGAAAAGGCCTTGGTCGGCGTACGCATCATATGCGCGAGCAGTTTGAACTCGGTGCTGGTCAGGTTGAGACGCTCGCGTCCGTCGTTCGCCCGCACATGGGCCGTATGCGCGGCGGCATCGAGCTCAAGCGGGCCGTGCCGTACGGGTGCGTCATGGCTCATCCGGCCACGGCGAAGGATTGCCTTTGCGCGCTCCACGACCTCGAGTGGATTGAATGGCTTCACGACATAATCGTCGGCACCCAGCCTCAATGCCGACAATTTGTCGAGATCCTCGGCGAGCGCGGTCGCCATGATCACCGGCGTTCCGCCGCGCCGCCGGATCTCGGCCAGCACGGCAAAACCGTCCGCCTTGGGCAGTTTGACGTCGAGAACCAGCAGGTCGGGGGCAAGCCGCAAATGATGCTGCAGCGCGATCTCTCCGTCGCAGGCCGTTACCGTGCGAAACCCGTCGCGCGTGAAATAGGCATCTAGGATCGCCGCGATCTCGGGTTCGTCTTCGACGATCAGCACCAATGCACTTTCCATATTCGGCTCCTTTGGATCGCTCCACGACCCGAAGGTCGAGACTAAGCGAACAAATTGTGGAGATTTGATGGAGGTACGCCACTTCGGGGCACATTTCCGGCGGGTTTCGCCGTGCATGCCGGGGGCGCTGCCGATCCGGCGCCGGGACGAGGGGGAGGGGGAGGGGGAAGGAGCGTCCCGGCGCGGATATCGGGCAAGCCTCAACCCGGCCTGCCTGGCGGCCGTTTCGCGTTCATAAACGCGAAACGGCGGCGTCTCAGAAGCGCAGCACACCGCCGAGCATGATACGGCTGCGTTTCAAATTCTCGTTGAACTTGACCTGGTCATATTCGGCGCGAACGGCAAACGCCGGGCCGAATGCGATTTCGGCACCGCCGCCGAACAGAAAACCGTTCTCCTCGATCTTGCTTTCGACGGGCTTGGCGCCGATCTTTGTCGATGTCGCGGTCACATCGAAATTCTGCCAGGCCCAGCCGGCCTTGCCGAAGACGAGGATCGAATTGCCAAGCGCGTAGCCGAGACGGCCCGATGCATCGAACGTGTGGCCCGGATCCAGCTTGACGTTGGTGGCACCAACCTTCTGGCTGAGGCTCTTGCCGCCGCCGCCGAAGCCGAGTTCGGCGCCGAGTACGATGTTGCTGTCGGTCTGCACGTCGTATCCGACATAGCCGCGCCAATCGACGCCCTTTTTGGCCAGGTCGAGCTTTGCGGTTTCGCCGGCGACCGGCTGTTCGACGCTCGTGCGATTGCGACCGACGGAAGCACCGATCTTGAAGCCGTCAAAGGCATTTTCTGCGGGGGTTTCGGCATGCGCGGCTTCGGCCGCGAAAAGCGCTAGCCCGCAAAGAAGAAGTCTGGTTTTCATCGATTTACTCCAAAATACTGCGATCCAGACCGGACCGACAGGACTCATTTGGGGCGCGTTTATCGAGTTTCGGTGGAGGCTGTGATGACGCTGGGTCGAGCCGGCGGTTTCCGGCATGCGGGGTCGGGCCTGGGCGTCGCGACGGGCCTCTGGGAAAAGCGCAGCCAAAATCCACTCGCTCTCCACACGGCATTGGCGACTGTCTTCATGACACTCTTCGCCGCGGCAATGGCGCTCATCGGGGCAGCTGCAGCTTCGCACCGCTATTACAGGCGCGGCTCATTCCCGGTTTTCGCCCTCGCTCCACCGGATCTCCACCGCTCACGAACATCGTCTCTACCAAGCTGGCCCAGCGCAAAGGGACAAGAATGAGGTCTTCAAACGGAGAAATCACAGTGGTGTTGACTGCAACCGATAATTGCGTGCGCGGCGCAAGGCTCTCCTCGACAGATGCACCCGGCCCCTCGATCCGGACCGCCTTGGCGGCGCGTGGGAAGGAACTGCGTGTCGCCTTGTTCTCGGGGAACTATGACTGTGTGCGCGACGGCGCGAACCAGGCTTTGAACAGACTCGTCGACCATCTGCTGTCTGAAGGCGCTGCCGTGCGTATTTATTCGCCCGTTGCAGCCGAACCGGCGTTCAACTCGACTGGCGATGTGGTGCCCGTTCGCGCGATCGGTATTCCGGGGCGTGGGGAATATCGTGTCGCGCTTGGTCTGCCGTCGAAGGTCAGAACGGACATCGAGAGGTTCGCGCCAAACATCGTTCACCTGTCCGCACCCGACTGGCTGGGCTGGCGCGCCCAGTGTTTCGCACGCGAACACGGGATACCTGTGGTGAGTAGCCTGCACACGCGTTTCGAGAGCTATCTGGACTATTATGGCTTGCGCCGGCTGAAGAAGCCGGTGGAGCGGTATCTCGATCACTTCTACCGGAATTGCGACCATGTGCTTGCGCCGACCAGGCCAATCGCCGATGCGCTCGGGCGGAAAGGGCTAAACGGGCGCGTCACGATATGGGGCCGAGGCGTCGATCATGACCAGTTTAATCCCTGGCGGCGCAGCACGGTGTGGCGCGGCGATCTGGGCTACACGCATGACGAGGTGGTTCCCCTCTTCTTCGGACGTCTCGTGCGAGAGAAAGGCATCGGACTCTTCGTCGAAGTCATCCGGGCGGTGCGGGAACGCGGCTACCGGTTGCGTCCGGCCATCGTTGGCGAAGGACCGGCCAGAACATGGTTCGCAAATCAGCTACCCGACGCGAATTTCCTTGGTCATCTCTCGGGCGAAAGCCTTGGTACCGCGATCGCAAGTGCGGATGTGCTCGTCAATCCGTCAGTTACCGAGGCGTTCGGCAATGTGAATCTTGAAGCGATGGCGTCGGGTATCGCGATTGTTTCCGCGCGGGTCGACAGCGCCGAAACCTTGGTCAAACATGGCTCCTCGGGGTTGCTGGTGAAAGCCGACGACGTAGAGAGTTATGCCGACGCACTGGAGCAGCTCATCCTGTCGCGCCATACCCGGGTGGCGCTTGGCATGGCGGCGGCGCAAAGCGCACTGTCTCACAACTGGCAAACACAGCTTTCAACGGTCGTTTCGGTTTATCGCGCATGCCTTGAGTCAGGGCGGTGAGCCAACGCACGGGAAGTGTGTCCAGATCGCTGCTCATCCCGTGCCCGATGAAGCGATACACGTTTTCCGCTTGCCCACGATCCTGCGGGCCAACCCACCCGGTGAAGCCAGCTCAAGTGATACAAGGTTAGGTTGCAGTGCAATACCCGTCGGAATCTACTCAAAATCGGTCACATTTCAGGGGGGGCAGGTCACGCCCGAAATGGTCGTTTCACGTCATCGACTGCAACTGCGTTCTCAATGTCGGCTATCGCCCAGCGCCCTATGCGGGCCACAGCCAAGCGCAGATATGTCGCGGCGTCCGCTTTTCGACACTTCCGAACTGAAAGCGGCCTGTCGGCTAGCGGCCAAGAGTCGGCGTTGCGGGGACTGGTGCGTCCGCCATCGGCCTCGATGACCGGAACGGTGGTGAGCAGACATCAATATGGGCTGCCCAAAGCGGCCCGAACCGCCTCACCTGCAACCGACCAAGTAGGACGGCTTTCACCAAGCATAGGAATAGGCGGCGGCGTAGAATGCGTCACTTCGCGAACCGCATCGCCCGTTTTTATGCCCTGAGGAGTTTCAACCTCCACTGTCATCTTGTATCGAAACTTCTCGGTTGACCCGCAGCCAGTCACGAGCAGCGCAAGTGGAGCTAGAACAGCCGAAAGCACGAATGGTCGCTGCGTCATCATGCCACATTTTCCTGTCGCAATTGCCATTCGCCGGCCGGGTCGGCGAAAGCTCTCGCCTTCGCGACGACAGTTGCCTGAGTTCGTGGTTTTACTTGCACGCCAATCGCCCCCGATCATTCATGCACAGCGCCTCAATCGCCGAACCTCGTCCGGCGACAACCGTATGGAATCAGGTTGAGATTCCCACCCCCCGACACCTCAACGATGCGACAAGGCGCCCCATGCAATCGCAATATTAGGATCGTCGGGAACCGACCGAAGTCGATCATGTTTCGAGGCTCAAGAAATATCAATAGCGGCCTATGATGCGCGCTTGTTTGCCGGTCAACCCAACGCATCCGGCAGTAAGAAGCCCCGCCACGATTGCGATGGAAAGCGCAGCCTGTTTTCGTCTCGACATACCTGCTCCCCCCCAAACGATCGCCTGAAAGGCCGTTTTTGGCACTATGCCTCTAAGACGGGAACGTCCAATTGCGGTCATTATCATAGGGCGCGCTGTGATCGTCCGCTTTTCTCAATTTCCCGCCAGAAGCAGACGTCTCCAAACGGCCAGAGCTCGCCGCGCTTCGGCACCGCCGCAAATCGATCGGCCATGTCGCCTGACTGTAACAGCCCCAGGGTAGCGGCGCTTCGTCGTTGCGCTCCGCAGCGATGGTATCAGCCAAATCAAAACAGGGGTCCACTATGATCGGTTGCTCTCCCAAACTGCTCGCGTCCAGTCTGCTCGCCATCGCCGGCGCGCTTGTTGTCGCCAATCCCGCTTTTGCGCAGGCCGGCCCGGCCGATAGCGACGCCGCCGCGCCCGCCAACGAGGGGGCGGGGGACAACGGGACGATCGTAGTCACCGCCACCAAAACGACCCGTTCGTCGACCGAGATCCCGCAGGTCGAAATTCAGAAGATTCTGCCCGGCGTGTCGCCGCTGAAGGCGATCCAGACGCTCCCCGGCGTCCTTTACATCACCGCCGACCCCTGGGGTTATAATGAGCAGAATGCGCAGACCTTCATCCATGGTTTTGCCGGGAACCAGCTTGGCTACACGATGGACGGCATTCCGCTCGGTGATCAGAGTTATGGCAATTACAATGGTCTGTCGCCCCAGCGCGCCGTGATCTCCGAGAATGTGAGCCGCGTCATCGTATCGACCGGCGCCGGCGATCTGGCGACCCCGTCGAACAGCAATCTTGGCGGTACGGTTGAAACCTATTCGTCCGACCCGCTCGACCGCTTCGGCGTTCAGGTGGGGCAGACGATTGGGAGTTACGGCACCTCGCGAACCTTTGGCCGCATCGACAGCGGGGAGTTCGGGGGCGGCAATTCGCTCTATATCTCCGGTGCTCGCCAGCGCGCTCGCGCCTGGGACTTCAATGGCAAACAGGGCGGATGGCAGGCCAATGCCAAATTCGTCCACGACAGCGACATTGGCAAGATCACGCTCTATTTCGACTACAATGACATGACCCAGCCCAACGAGGATGCGACGGTTTTCTTCAAGCCGTCCGCCGGGGGCACTGCTACGCCGGTCCAGCTCTACACGCCTTACACCAAGCCGTTTTTCTATCCCGAGCTCGACTTTTACCGCACGAGCTATCTGAGTCCGCTCGGCAATTCACCGGCGGCCGAAGGCAGCAATTATCGCAACTATTACTCGGATGCCCAGCGCACCGACTATCTTGCCTATGGCCGCTATGACGCCCCACTTGGCGACAATCTCACCTGGTCGACGACGGGCTATTTCCACCATAATGATGGCGCAGGCGTCGTGGCCGGCCCGCTCGGCCAGTCGATCACCACCGCCCAAGCCTATCTCGATCCGGCTTATGCGACGCTTCCTGCCAACTGCCGCTTTACCGCCAATAATAACGGTGTGCGTCCGTCGGCGTGCACCGCGCTGACCAATCAGCAAGCCGCCGCCGCCGGTGCCGCGCTCGTTGCCGCGACGGGCGGGTCGGGCCTGATTACCCGTACCACCGAATATCGGATCGACCGCTGGGGCGTCATATCCGCCGTCAGTGCCGAGATCGGCAACCACAGCATCGAACTGGGCGGCTGGTTCGAGCATAACAGCACGACGCAATGGCGTCGCTGGTACGCGGTCGATGTCGACAACCCGGGCCTGAGCACGCCGTACATTCGTCCGCTCGACGTCGCGCAACCGCTGTTCACCCAATATCAGGGGGAAGCGCGGATCAAGCAGCTGCAACTGCATCTTCAGGATACCTGGCAGGTGACCGACAAGCTTCTGGTCCAGGCCGGCTTTAAGACCAGCGCCCAATGGGCCAACGGCTGGTACCCGGTGCAGCCGCGCGTGGGCTCGCTTGGCGGAACCACCGCGCTGCCGCAGGGCAAGATCAACACGAAGAAGTGGTTCCTGCCCGCGATCGGCGCGACCTATGATTTCAACGGGCATGAAGAGATCTATTTCAACGTCCAGAAGAATATGCGGCAGTATCAGGCCTATCTGGCCGGTGGCGGAGGTCCCTGGTTCACCGGTAGCCAGGCCGCCTTCGATGCCTTTGCCGATGAAGGTAAGCCCGAGACAAGCTGGACCTATGAAGCGGGGCTGCGCATCCGGCGCGACCTCGCCAGCGACATCGGCCTCCAGGCGCAGATCAACTATTATCATGTCGACTTCAGCAACCGCTTGCTCGCTATCCCGACCAATCCAGGCGGCATTGCCGGCAGCGGCATTACCGGCGGTACGTCAGCGCTGGTCAATGTGGGTGACGTGAAAACCGACGGCGTCGACGCCGCCTTCACCTTGCGCTTTGGCCGGACCTTTTCGCTCTACAATGCGGTCTCCTATAATCTCTCGAAGTACCAGAGCGATTATACGGCGACGGCCGCCGGTATCGGTGCCGCGACCGACACCTGCATCGGCGGTTTTCTTGTCGTCGGCGGCGTGATTCCGACCTGCGGCAAGCAGCTCCCCGGAACGCCGAAATGGATGAACAAGACGGTGGCATCGCTCGACGTCGATCCGGTCGAGCTGCAGCTTGTCGGCGATTATGTCGGCCGCCGGTTCAGCACTTTCACCAACGATGCGAGCGTTTCATCCTACTTCCTCCTCTCGGCGCGTCTGGGGGTGAAGATTCCCGAGAATCTTGTTCCTCTGCGCAAGGCGGAATTGTCATTGAACGTCACGAACCTCACCGACAAAAAGGGTGTCTCCACGCTCTCGATCGGCTCGGCAACGAACAGCTATTCGGCTTATCCGATCGCGCCGCGGCAATGGTTCCTGACCTTCTCGGCCGCCTATTGATCGACCGACGAACTGACGACTTGTAGTGGGCGGACTGTAACTTGCACCCGCCCACTGCGGTCCGGACAACCAACGCCACGGGCGTGAATGGCGATTTGCTGGCGGCTACACCCAAAGCCGGCGAGCCCCGGATGTCCGCTCTTTGGCTATTTGATCCAAGAGCAGCCAGTCTGCAATCGGCCAAAACGAAGCGTACAGGCCGGGCTGCACCATCCACCCGGTCACGGCCATCAGTGCCGTAGGCCCCGCGAAGTCGGATTGACGAGGAAGACGGTATAGCCCTGAAAGTGGGGGTTGCGGGCTAGATCGCGAGGTTCTGTCCATTCACTACCTTGTACGATCCCAACTCGGAAAGGGATTGGAAAGTCGTTGAGCTTCGCGAAACAGGCGGGATAGCCGGGGATGCCGCAAGCTGACTGACCGCAATCGGCCAAGTTCGGCGGCAGGAGATGGATCGGTCCTCGTGCTTCCGCGCTTATTCAGGAGCGCGTTCAATCCAGATCACGCTGGGAGTTTCTCTATTTCCTTTCTCGGCGATGACGCCCACTGCGTCAAAAGTGCGGGTCAGCTTTTTGAGCTCCACCTCGTCAATCTGTTCGCCCTCCATCCAACGCGTTTGCTTGACGTCGAAACTGCCAAGACCGCTGATGCGCCTCCAAATCCTCGCAAACGACGTTGCTGACGGCATCGCGCATGTATGGGTCGCATCTGCCGACCGTCCTGGTCGACGCACCCGTCAACCGTCGCGGTACAATATTCCTTCCTGAGCAGCAGCCATTCGATCGCGCCCGCTTCCGGCGCTGGTCGACGCGGCGCCTATTCCTGTCGGATCAGAAAAAGGTACGGATCGCGCCGGTGATCTCCAACGCTTCGTCGACAAGATATAGGAAAGGCCAGCGGTCAAAGGTCGTGCATGGATGGGATACGCCGAAAGCGATCATGTCGCCAACCTGCAACGGCGAACCTTCGGGGATGTCGAGATATGCATGTTGGTCGTCAAGCCGGATGACTGCAGTGCCCGGCGTCATGGGTTGCGGGCCCGTCATTTCGCTATTCGGACGATACCAGCGCAGCGGGACCGGTTGGGCTGCATCGGCTGATGTGTCGCGCTTGCCCACGCCGGCGATCGCGCGGGTCGGCTCCGGCCGCGAATGGACGTAGGCCCAGACCTCGAGGGCCGAGCGAAGCCCTTCCCCCAAGCCCGCAGCTTCGGGGCAACGGGCGATCAGCTTCTCTACCAGTCGCGCGTAGAAGTGGCTGTCGTGGACGAGGTAGCAGCCGCTGCGCAGGATGACCTCAAACCTGTCTTCGGTCGTTGCCGGATTAAGCATCGCAGCGACAACGTCGAAGAACGACGACCCGCCCGCGGTCAGCACCGGCCGGCCGGTGAACAATCCGCGCTCGAGGCATCGCTCGGCAACACCGGTCATGCGGCCGAGAAGGCTACGCATCTCGGTCTCTCCGGCGGCGCCATCACCCTGGGCGATGCCTTCGAACGCCTCGACGCCGCGCAAGCTGAGGAGAGGGGAGGCGGCGGCTCGCTCGGCAATGTGCAGCGCCTCGCCATCGTTGCGTACGCCAGTTCGACCGCCAGGCATGCCGAGTTCGAGCAGCACCTGTACCCGGCGGCCGCTGTTGGCCAGCCCAGCTGCGACGCCAGCCTCCAGCCGCTCGATCGCGGCAATGGAGTCGACCAGGCAATAAAAGTCGAAGGCGGGATCGCGGAGCAGTTCGCCGACGACATAGTCGATCGCCTGACGGCCGATCAGCTGGTTGGCGAAAATGACCCGCGAGATGCCATGCTCGCGATAGATGCGCAGATGCGCGGCCGTTGCAGCCGTAATTCCCCAAGCGCCATCTGCTATTTGCAGGCTAAACAGCTCCGGGCTCATGGTCGTCTTGCCATGTGGCGCGATGCCGACCTGGGCCAAGGCGGTGAAGCGGCGCATCCAGTCGCTATTGTGGCGGATTGCCCCTGCATCGAGCACAGCCGCCGGTAGCATCACATCCTCGCGCAGGATCGACCAGCCCGCCGCGCCGACAGCGTCGGTCGGTTGCGGAGAGGCGCCTGCCGGCCAGCTTTTGAACCGCCAGTCCAGCTGGCCGTCCTTACAATCACCGGAACGGCTGCCTCCGTTCTCCCCCCAGTCATGCCTCATAGACATTGCTGCTCCCATTAAGTTCCGAGTGATGTCACGCGCGATTAATTTTTTCAATATCTGAATTTCGTAAAATGCCAATCTGACGGGATGGCCAATAGAGATAGGCAAGAAATCAACTTATTATAGGTATTTAACTTTGTGAAAATGGCGACGGAAAGGGTGGGTAAGCTGCGTGTTGAATCTCCGGATATGCTGGAATCATTCGCTTTTTTCTCCGAATGGAGAATTGGCTATGAATGCTTGATTTTATTGATTTTGGCTTCGGTCGTCAGCGCAGGGGCGGAACGGCGGAGCCAAGCGTTCGCGATGGCATGCGTGGGAAGTTTTCGACGGGGCTGTCTCGGCCATCGAGGCGATATATTGTCGTGTCAGCTTGCCTTCACCCCAGGGTTTTTGCGCTCTCGCTATCATAGGCGCGATGGCTGTTGAGTCGCCGCTTTGCAGCATTTTTTTTGGCGATCCAACGGCGTCACGAATCCTGCAAACACGAATTGAGCGAGCCCTGGCTTGACGTAATGTTTCTATTATGAAACATTGTGAAAAATAACGGGGAATAGAAGCCGCTGCCAAGGGACCTTGTGGACTAGGAGGGGTGATCAATGAAAAATTTCAAAAATCCGAAAAATGGCCGACAGAAAGCCATACGCGTTCTTCTTGGCACGTGCGGTCTGGTGTTGTCGCCGCTCGCGATTTCGAATGCATTCGCACAGGAACGGTCTGCCGCGCAGGGGGCTGCGAGCAATGGAACTGACGCGGGATCCGAGGACATCATCGTCACCGGTTCGCAGATTGCTCGCTCCGGATTTGATACCCCTACTCCAGTGACCGTTCTCGGTGTTGCCGATCTTGAACGCGTTGGTGCGCCCAATATAGCCGATGCTCTTAATCAGCTGCCAGCGCTCAAGCCCAGCGTCACACCGTCGGCGACCACCAACTTGTCAAAGCTTGCGGGTGCCAATTACCTCGACCTACGCGGGCTCGGATATCTGCGAACGCTGACTCTCATCGACGGCAAGCGCTATGTGCCGTCGAGCCCGGAGGGTGTGGTCAACGTCAACATCATCCCGCAGTCCGTGATCGGATCCGTCGAGGTCGTCACCGGCGGCGCTTCTGCGGCATATGGTTCGGACGCTGTGGCCGGGGTGGTCAACTTCCGGCTCGACCACAAGCTGCAGGGCGTGCGTGGCAGCGTGCAATATGGCGTCAGTGATTTCGGCGACCACAAGAATTATCTCGGATCGGTCGCCTATGGCACCAAGTTCGGCGACGACCGCGGCCATTTGCTGCTCGGCGCGGAAATAGCAGAGAATAAAGGTGTCTCGCGTGTCTCGCGTCGCCCTTGGGCTGACCATAGTGTCATCAACAACCCGGCCCATACGCTCACTAACAACGAGACCGCGTATATTCTGGTCGATAACGCGCGCCTGTCGGATTCCGCCTATGGCGGTGTCATCAATAGCGTCCTTGGTGGTAACCCGGCAGGCTTGGTCGGCACCGAATTCTTGGCCGGCGGCCAAACGAGGCGGTTTGACTACGGAACGATGCAGGCGGGCAACACGCAGAACGGCGGCACCGGCGTCGCCAGCACCAGCGATCTCGTGCTCGAGCAGCCTTACAAGCGTTGGGCGGCATTTGGCGGCGCCGAGTTCGAGTTCTCGCCGGCGGCAACGGCGTATGGCAGCTTCTCCTACGGCCACTCGAAGCTGCGCGGTGACAGCATCGTCGGGAACGACCAGATCGCGATCCGGCGGGACAATGTCTTCATCCCGGCCGCGGTCCGCACCGTCCTGGACGCTAACCCTGGCGTAACCGGCTTTACGATGGGCCGCACGCTGAACGACTATGGACGCGGTTATTTCGACCAGAAAGCATGGGCCTGGACCGCAATCGCCGGCGTGCGTGGTGACCTTTCCGACACCTGGAGCTACGACCTGTCCTATGCGTATGGGAAGAGCCGTAACAAGACGATCTTCGCCGGCACCCGCATTACCCAGGCTTGGCGTGATGCGGTGGATGCGGTCGACAATCCGGCGACCCTTGGTGTCGTCGATCCGATCTGCCGTACGACAATCACCAACCCTGGCAACGGTTGCATTCCGATCAACCTGTTCGGGCCGATCGCTCCGGGTGAGCAAGCGGCGGCTATCGCCAATATTCTGGCGCCGTCGCTTCGCGATTGGCACCAAACGCAACAGAGTGCGGACCTGATCATTCGCGGGGAGCCGTTCCAGCTCCCAGCCGGACCATTTTCGGTCGCCGCGGGCGTCCACTGGCGCAAATTCAGCACGGACGTGCTGTCGGATCCATTGTCATCGTCGCGGACCCCGAGCGGCGGCACGTTCCTGCGCGTCGGAAACACGCTGCCGTTCAGCGGCGAGGAAGTCGTCAAGGAAGCATTCGGGGAGGTCCTCGCGCCCATCTTTGCCGATTCCAGCCTCGGCAAGCGGTTCGAGCTCGATCTCGCTGGCCGCATCACGAACTATAAAACGTCCGGCCAGGTCGAAACGTGGAAGGTCGGTATCAACTATGAGCTGAACGACGCTATTCGATTCCGCGCAACACGTTCGCGCGACATCCGCGCGCCCAACCTGCAAGAATTGTTCGCGGCGGGCCAGACACTCGTCTTCACCGTCATCGACCGTGCCCGGCAAGTGCCAAATCTCAACGGCGTGATTGCCCCCGATTCCTACACCGCGGCCACGATTTCCGGCGGCAATCGCAACTTGAAGCCGGAGAGGGCCGATACGTTTACAGCAGGCATCGTCCTTTCGCCCGCGCCTCGGGTTCGTGCGTCACTCGACTATTACAATATCAAAATCGACGGGGCGATCTCTACGCTCGGTTCCGGCGCGATCCTCGATCAATGTCTCAACGGCAATGCCACGATCTGTTCGCTGATCACGCGAGAGGCGAGCACCAACGGAACCTCGCCGGGTCGAATCACGAATATCCTACTGGCGCCTGCCAATGTGGCTGGCATCAATACAGAGGGGCTCGATTTTGAGGCCGCGTACAATTTTCCGCTTGCCAACGGGACGTTCGCAATCCGGCAGCTGGCGACCTATCTCATGAAGCTCGACCTGATCGGGGCCCAGGGCGACGTCACCAAACTTGCAGGTAACATGGCGCAGGTGGCGATCGACGGCCCCAGCGGAACCTCGCGGCTGCGCACCTCGACCATCCTGGAGTTCAACAACGACTCATTCCGGGTGAGCGCGACCGGCCGCTATGTCAGTGGCGGCCTCGTCACCCGCGACATCGACGTAGACAAGCCGCAGGTGCCAATCACCAGCCCAAACAAGATTAATGGCCGCTTTTATCTCGACCTTGCCGGTGAAGTTACGGTGTACCGGCCGGGCGGCGAGGGCCGGGTGGCCGTGTTCGGGGCAATTTTGAACGCGCTTAACAAAATGCCGCCGATCACCGGCTATGACGAATATGCCGCGCCCCGCCAGCTGTTTGACGTCATCGGGCGGCAATTTACCGCCGGCGTTCGTTTCAACTTCTAGGAGATTATTGCGATGACGCGCTCCCTTGCTCATATGATCACATTAGCGGCGGCGGTCGCGCTCAGCGCCGTGCCGCTTGCGGCCTTGGCGAAGGCGCCGCCCGCTGCAAGTTCAACAGATTCGGCCATGGCGCGCGAGCGGCTTGCGGCGGCGATCGCGCGCCTATCCAGGCAAACCGATGGGACGGTCGGCGTCGCGGTTCAGCGCGCTGACGGTGGCCCGGTCACGACGCTCAATTCGGGAGTCACGTTCCCGATGGCGAGTACGTTCAAGATTGCGGTCGCTGGCGCAATCTTTGCGCGCATCGATCGCGGTGAACTTGCTCTCGACCAGATGGTCGCGGTCGATCCGGCAATGATCGTAAATTCGGCGGGAATCGCCGAGCAGCTGCCGCACCCAGGCATATCCCTGTCGGTCTATAATTTGCTCGAGTTGATGCTGACGCGCAGCGATAATAGCGCCACCGATGTGCTGACGGCCCAAGCCGGCGGTCCGGCGGCGGTGACCGCTTGGTTACGCAAGCTCGGGATTACGGATCAGAGGATCGAAGCTGACACCGCCCACCTTCTTTACCGGATGTTGGAAATCACGCCCGGGCCCGGCACGTTCAGCGAGAACGTCGAAGCTGCGTTCGCGGCCGACCCGTCCAAGGCTGAGCGCGATGAGAAGCGCGTACCCAACGCGGCGTTCAATGCCGACCCGCGTGATAGCAGCACGCCCGAGGCGATGGCGCAGCTATTGCTTGCGATACATTCGAACAAGGCGCTGAGCCCCGCCAGTACCAAGATCCTGCTGGAGATCATGGAGCGGTGTGAGACCGGCGCGAACCGGCTGAAAGGCTTGCTGCCGCTGGGAACGGTCGTCGCGCACAAGACCGGCACTATCAGCAGTATCGCCAACGATGTCGGCTTGGTGACCTTGCCCGATGGCCGCAAGTTCGTGATCGCGGTGTTTATCAAGGGCGACACCAAGGGCAGCGCGATACAAGAGCGCGTGATCGCCGACATCGCCCGCACCGCCTATGATTATTTCACACTCGGCGGCGTCTGAGTCATCATCTCAAACCGGCGCGGGGGCAAGTCCGCGCTCGTCTCGAAAGGGGATTTCATGATCCGCTCGCTCCTCACCTGTCTCCTGTTCGTGATCGGCATGACGGTGAGTGGAACGGCGCAAGCGGCGCCTGGGGCCGAGGCCGCCATCGCGGCCGCGGTGCAGGCGGAGATGAGCGCGAAGGCGGTGCCGTCGATCGCGGTCGCGCTGGTCGATCGCAACGGCCTGATCTGGTCGCAATCATGGGGCTTCGCAGACGCCGACCGGAGGCAACCGACCACCGTCGACACCGTCTATCGTGCCGGCTCGGTCTCCAAGCTGTTCACCGACGTTGCAATCATGCGCCTGGTCGAGGCTGGCAGGATCGATCTCGACGCGCCTGTCACCCATTACCTGCCGAGCTTTCATCCCCGAAATCCTTTCGGCGGTATCATCACATTGCGCCAATTGATGACGCATCGTTCTGGTCTCGTCCGCGAGCCACCGCGCGGGCATTATTTCGATACCGACGCCACGGGGCAGGCTGATACCGTGCTGAGCCTCAACGACACGATGCTCGTTGCGAAGCCCGGCGCGATCACCAAATATTCCAATGCCGGAGTCGCCGTGATCGGCGAGGTACTCGCGGCCGTTACCGGCAAACCCTATGACCAAGCGGTGCGCGATCTTGTGCTCGCGCCGCTCGGTATGTCGGCGAGCAGCATGACGCTTGCGCCGGTGAAGGATCGGCTCGCCTATGCCGAGATGGCGTCGTTCGACGGCCCGCGCTTCGCGGCGGTGCCGTTCGATCTTGGCACGCCGGCGGCGGGCAACCTCTACACGACGGCCGGCGATCTCGGTCGCTTCGCGACGGCGATGCTTGATCGCGGCGCTTCGCTGCTCAAACCCGCGACGATCGACGAGATGTGGCGCGCCCAATATCCAGCCAATAACGCCTCGCGCAATTTCGGGCTCGGCTTCGTCGTCAGCGATCTCGACGGCGCGCGGATGGTCGGGCATTCGGGCGCCGTCTACGGCTTCGCGACGGAGCTGCAGCTGCTGCCCGAGGCGGGGATCGGCGTGATTGTGTTTAGCACAGTCGATTCGGGTGTGAGTTCGAGCCGGATTGCGCGTTACGCGCTGCAGGCATGGCGTGACGCAGCAGCCGGCAAGCGGGTCGCGCCCTACGAACTTGGGTCTCCGGTGAACGGCGATGAGGCGAAGCGCCTGTCGAGTTGGTTCAGCGATGGCCATGCCAGTGTCGGCGCGCGCGTCTATGCCGGGCAGCTCGCGGTCGATGGTCCCGAGACGGTGGGCATGGTGCGCCGGATTGGCGACCATTATCTGATCGACGATGCGCAGGCGCGCGACGAGCGGCTCGCCTTTGCGCCCGACGGAAGCTGGCTTGAACTCGACGGCAAGCGCTACATGCGCCAGTCGCAGCCCGAACCGCCGCTGCCCAACGCCGATCTGGCGGCGTTGATCGGCGAATATGGCTGGGCGCACAATGTGTTGCGCATCTACGAGCGCGACGGCCAGCCATATGTGCGGATCGAATGGACTGATTATCGTCCGCTCCGCAAGGTGGGCATCGATGAATATGCTTTTCCGGACGACCGCGGCCTTTATCCGCTGGAAATACTTCGCGTGGAGCGCGGCGCTGATCGTCAGCCGATCGCGCTACGTCTTGGCGGCATCCGCTGGCCACGCCGCGATTTCGGGGCCGAGGTGCAGGCGCGTGTGCGCGCGGGCATCAAGGGCGACATCAGCACTCTGCGCGGCGCCGCTCTCGCCGCGAGCCCGCCGACCGAAGCGCCGCGGCTCCGCAAGTCCGATCTTGTCGCGCTGCCGTTGCTCGACCCCCGCATCAAGCTCGACATCCGCTATGCCGCCGACACCAATTTCATTGGTCTGCCGGTGTATCAGAGCGCCGCGGCCTATATGCAGCGCCCCGCCGCCGAGGCGGTTGCGCGGGCGAACGCAGGGCTGCGCGCGCGCGGCTATGGTCTGTTGATCCACGACGCCTATCGGCCGTGGTTCGTGACAAAAATGTTCTGGGATGCCACGCCGCCGACCAGCCGCCAGTTCGTCGCCGACCCCACGCAAGGGTCGCGGCACAACCGCGGTGCGGCGGTCGATCTGACGCTCTATTCGCTCGCCACCGGCAAGCCGGTGGTGACGACCGGGCGGTATGATGAATTCTCGGATCGATCCTATTCCAATTTCGTCGGCGGGTCGGATCATCAGCGCTGGCTGCGCGAGATGCTGCGATCGGCGATGGAGGCGCAGGGCTTCGCCGTCTATCCCGAGGAATGGTGGCATTATGATTTCGGCTCCTGGGCCGATTATCCGATCGGGAACGCCTCGTTCGAGCAACTCCGCACGGAGACGGCCCGATGAGTGGGGGTGGTCGGCATCGCTACTTTCAGAGCGTCACTCCCAAGCGCTTCAAAGCATCAATGCACTGACAATCCGCTCGGACCACTCGGTGGGGACCGGTCTCGTCACTCTTGTCATGGAATAGGATGTTCCCGATGTTTCCTATGTCCACAATCAGTCGCCATGGTCGCTCGCGTGTGGGGCTGGCGAATGCTGACCATCTTGAATCCACGCCCGAAAGCCGCCTGGTCGGAATCGGCCAAGTGCGGCAAGCCTCCACAAGATCCACTTGTATGAACAGGCTGAAGGCTGTCCCGGTCTGTCGATCACGACGGCAGAGGGTAGAGCCGGCGAGCCGGTGGAAGGCCTGAATTTCAACGCGGCGCTCGGGCTTCTCGACGCCGAATATACGCGGTTCCAGGTACAGAACGGCGGCGCAACCTTGCGGGCGCGTGTTTCGTGCGCGCGCTTAAGGTGACGTATAATTTCGGGGAGCTACAGCTTCGCGCTTGGCAATACCCGTCACGACGATACCCTAAAGCGCGCTGCCCTCGCGTGCGCCGCAACGTCCGCATTTGTCGATTTCGACCCGAGAGCTGGCTGTCTGTTTCCGGCCAATAGCGGCCATTCCAGAGGGCTTCTCGTTTACATCGAGAGGGTGGCTGATGAGCATCCATTCGGCGAAGATCGAGCATCACCGCACCATATTTCAGCTGTTTCGTCGGAGTTCACCGCCCTAAATCTCATCTAGGGTGGAGGGGGAAATGAAAACCCCTATATTTCAGGAAAATGGTGGACGCACTTTTTTTTTTAGGGCTCGAACCTAGGACCCGCTGATTAAGAGTCAAAGCATCTAGTTAAGTAGTTGATTTTATTGTATTTTTTTAAATTCGTTCATCGCGTTTCTATGGGCATCATATAGCGGGAGATCGCCGCTTTTGGAAGCCCTAGACCCCGCAATTCTTGCGCTATTGAGAGGCATTGGATCGTCCGTATATGGACGATTATCCTACATTTTTCGGATTAACTGTCCATATATGGGCAATTGTCCAAGCGCAGCCGATGTGAGACTCATATCCCGCTATCTAACAGTTTCAGATGATAGCGGGCATGGCGATGTTCTCCCGTTCGATAAAGCGCGTCGAGTTCGACGAGCTTCGCCAGATCGCGCGTAGCTGTCGCCGGAGCAGCGTCTGTGATTGTTTGATAGTTGTGGGCGCTCAACCCGCCCGTGAATCCATCGGGGCCTTCCGCGAACATGCGGAGCAGGGCTTTCTCCTGCCGCTCGTTGATCTGTCCCTGGATGCCGTCGAAGAGACGTGTCTTTCCGATCAAGAAGCGGACCTCGGTCAGAGTGCGTTCCTGCGCCTCCAGCACGATCGCTCCGAACCAGTTCAACCAATCGTCGATATCGAGATCGCGGCTTCCTCTATGGAGAGCGGAGTAATAGTCTTTCCGATGCCGGTGGATGGTCTTGGCCAAGGCGGTCAGCGTGGGTGCGTTGAGGGCTTGCGCGAGAGCCTTTTCCGCGATCGCTCTCCCGATCCGCCCATTGCCGTCTTCGAAGGGGTGGATGCTTTCGAACCAGAGGTGAGCGATGCCGGCGCGCAGGATCGGGCCGAGGGGCCTCTTCCCGTCCGGTGCGCTGTCGTTGAACCATGCAATGAGGGCTTCCATCTCCCCCGCGATCTGCGATGAGGGTGGTGCTTCGAAGTGGATCCGCGGCGCATGGAGGGGGCCGGAAACGATTTGCATCGCATCGTCATGCGTTCGGTACTGCCCTATATCGACGATATCGCGCCTGCCATTCATCAGCATTGCGTGCCAGCCGAACAGGATCTCGTCATTCAAGGGTAGAGCGTAGCGTTGAAACAGGTCCGCCATAAGCTCAGCGGCGCCTGCCTCGGCGTTGCCGACCCGCCGCTTTTCGGCTGTCAGGCCCAAGTGGCGGGCGAGGGAGGACTGCACGCTTGCGCGATCCAGTATCTCGCCCTCGATCGCCGAACTTTCGATCATTTCCTGAGAGATCAGGTCCAGGGTCAAGCCCTGCCGCGCCTCTTTGCCGACGTGATGAAGCGCCCCGATGACAACGCCGGCTCCCTTTAGGAAACGGGCCTCCATATCCCCAAAGAGGGAAGGGGAATAACGGAACGATGGCCAGTCTGCTTGTTGCCAATTCCACTGCATGATCGATACCAAGCCCTTCTATCGATCACGATAGCGGCATTTTGTGATCGATAGAAGCATCTTCTATCGATCATCTGCACTCGGTCTATTGGGCTTCCGGAATCGTTTCGATCCTGTAAGGAGCCCGGCCCCGCGCCGTAATCGATTGAAGGATAACATTCATTTCATGAGTCCGAAGAACCGTCGTAAGCGAACTTCTACAGCCGCAATCTCCCATGCCCAACCAAAGATGAAACGCGGGCCAAAGCCCCGGGCCATCGTCGAGTTTCCAGAACCGAACTCGACCATCTGGGGCGACCGGGACATATTCCACGAGGCGCTGACGCTGCATATGGAAAGACACGGCGACACCGCGTGGCATCTGCACAAGGCGATCGTTGGACCGAAGGACCGCGTCGACCGCAAGACGATTGTGCACTGGGTCGCTGGCACCAAGGTGCCGCGATCCGTTTCCAGCCTGGAAATTCTGAGCCGCATCGAGACGCGCTATCGCCTTCCGGCCGGTTACTTCGCTGCCAAGCTTCCGCATACCGGGCGAGCGGGGAGCGGGCATACCAAACTCGGCGAGATGAGCCCGGCGGAACGGCGCCGGATGGCTTGGCATCTGCCCAATGATTTCGACAGGCGGCCGCTTCGCGAGCGGCGCGAGATCTTGGACTGGGTGCGGAAGGTCATCATCTCTGGCGCCACCGACTACCGTCGCTACCAGGCCATGGCCATGAGGCAACGTTATGCGCTTCGATTCCCGGACCTGAACAACATCCGGCCGCGGGTCCCGGTTGAGCCTGCCGAAGAGTTCGACCCCGGTGAACTGGATGACGTTGAACTCGAACTCGTGTCGACATCGCGAGACGCGCCACGGGCGTTGGCGGAGGACGTTGCGCATCTCATTCAATTCAAGACGGCGACGCTTACTGAGATCGGATATCGCCGCAACGGCGTCTGGAATGAGCAGACCGCGCTTCAGAAAGTCGATCACCTCGGACTGCTATTCGGAGCGCTTGCGGCGTCGCCCGAAGGACCAGTCGCTGGTTTTGGCGTGCCACTCGCCAAGCTCAGCGTTGCACTGCTGATTTTTCCCGCGGTCTGGGACTGGTACGTAAGGTGGCGAGAGCGGCGGCGCGGTTTCTTCACCATCTGGGAAGTCAACATGGTCCAGCTCGGGCTGGCGATGACTCGCGCGGACACCGGTTGGCTCCGGCAGCGACCGGATCTGGCGCATAGGCTGCGCCCGATCCCTGGCTTGGTATCGGAAGCGGACATCCAGGCGGCGCAATCGGATTGGGACGGGGTTTGCGAGGCTTTCTATTCTCACGGTATGGTCCGCGCGAAAGAGATCCAGCGCGTCGCGAAAGTACACCGCGATACGTTTGAGCCGATCATGGCCGTGCTGGAGGCGGACAGCCCTGTCGGCGAATATCGTCGGATCGCGGATGAAATTGTGCGGTTGATGCCGCCTGCGGGGCGCTATCCCCGACCGGCAGCCGAGGCCATGCGCTCGCTATTGCTTATCCGGCTCGGGCTGCACTTGGGCGTCCGCCAAAGAAACCTGAGAGAATTGCTCCTTTGCCCGCGCGGTGAGAACCCAAGGTCCGAGCGCCAACTTGAGACACAACGATGCGGCGAACTACGCTGGAACGGCAAGGAGCGAGGGTGGGAGGTGTTCATTCCCGCCGCGGCCTTCAAGAACGCAAACTCTTCCTTCTTCGCGAAACGGCCCTATCGATTGTTGCTGCCGGACGTCGGGAATCTCTATCGGTTCCTCGACAGCTATATCCGGATACATCGGCCAATCCTGCTCAATGGCGCGTCAGATCCGGGCACCTTCTTCGTGAAGACAGTCAAATCGACGAGCCAAGGTGCGGCATATAATCAGTCCACATTTTACGAAGCGTGGCGGCTGACCATTCAACGCTATGGGATTTTCAACCCATATACCAAGCGCGGCGCGATCAAGGGGCTGCTGCCTCATGGGCCTCACAATGTGCGCGATGTTTTGGCCACGCATATTCTCAAAGAAACAGGATCTTACGAACAGGCAGGCTATGCGATTCAAGATACCGCCGAAGTGGTAGCCCAGCACTACGGGCGATTTCTGCCAGAGAACAAGATCGCGCTGGCAGCGAAAGTCATCAACCAGGTCTGGGATGCAGCTTAATATCTGTGTTCTTGTGAGGCGGTCTGACGATCTTAATCAATCTAGCCATGCTGAATGCCAAATATTTCGTCTTCCGCCGCGGCGAGAACAAGATCTGGATCTGATGACAATAGGTCTTGGGGGCGCCTCGCGTTGAGGAAGCCGTTTAGCGATGCAAACCAGATCGCGATCTCCCAATCATTCAATTCGCCGACAAACAGCTTCAGAATCCGAGCCAAGCCTGGGACCGGCTGATAGCCCGCTCCGGGATCGAATCCGTAATCAGGGAAATACTCTGCTCCCGGCTGCCGAATGGAAAAGATACGCCCGTCCCGTCTCCATTTATGAAGCATTGCGCTGGCGTTCTCGCTGCCGTTCAAAATCCGGGACAGATGCCCGGCTGTCAGCCATTCGCTCAATTTTAACACCGCAACATGTGCTTCGGCGTTCATCCTGGCCTCGATTGCATTTATCGACATCGCTGCTTCTTTGACATCGGACCTCTCGCCAAACTCTAGCTGCTCGACCTAGGCTGCCGTCACTGGTCCGCAAAGTGCAAGGTGTTTAGCGGTAACAAGCAACATGTGCCTGCCGACCCAGCTGATTGGTTGTTGACCTGTGAGAAGGAATCGCTCCGACGCTCGTTATAGGGATTTGTCGTCAATCAGCCCTGAAGTTGTTTGAGGCAGATGGAAGAGATGGCCATATACAGGCATTTCCGCTTTGCGCCTGATGTCGGCCATTCGGCTGGCGGATTAGCGCCGGTCAAAGCGGACGTTCGATCTACCTGTGTTGAGGAGCCTCGGCCTGTACAGCCGCAAGTGCCTCGGAAAGGCTGGTGGTGCTTGTACGCTTGAGAACAGCGGCTTCATATTGAGCTGTCAGCTCGGTCTCTACACCGCATAATTTTGCGCTCATCAAATAGCTTATTCCATCTCGCCCGTCTCTCAGCTCCCTCGCGCTTGCAATAGCTAAGTCGGCCAGGACCTCAGCAGAAAGATTCTCGATATTCGGTCGGAGTGCGGCGCAAACCACGAGATTGAATCCCTCGAAGTTGCGAAACCGATCCAACCGAACTGCATTGATTTTGTCAGGTGCTGGGTCGGAGTAAGTTTTTTGACTCCCGACCGCGTTAATCTCTCTCCTGTAGACAATATCGAGCACTTGCTGCTCATCGACCGCAACTTCGAATAAAGTGGCTAGCACCGGCCGACCGCCATTCTGGATCGGAACGAGTGTTGGTGCTCCAAATCTCTTGCTACTTGAACGCGCAAATTCCACGGCGAACGGTGTGATCACCTGCCGCTTCTCCCCCACTATAACAGCCGCCAGTTCCTCCCCCGGATTCGTAATTAGCGATCCGTAGGCTAACACTCCGATCATGACTTTCCTTTCGGCTGGGCGGACAGCTCAAATATGTCTGTCGGCGATCGCGCCGTCAAACGAAGGTAAGGGCTTCGCCGCTATGCCGTTACATTCATACCTGATTCGGCATTTGCGAGGCTTACGGCGTACCAGCTCGACCAAGTCATTAAATTTTGTTACGTTGGTCTCGAACTTAAAGTTTAACGAGACAATATGGAAAGCATTTCTGTCGACGATTGTTACATACGCTTGGTACCTAAACCCCGTAATGGTAGGACTAAGTACTGGTGCTTTTCGCACAACTCGTCCGCAACCGCGAGGTTCGGGGGGAGACTGCCTCGCTGCGAAGGGGCGTACCGAACAATCGCCGATTTTCGACGGTTCAAATTAGATCCGAATGAGTTTCCAGGAGGGGTAGCGCTATGGGGTGCGGTCGAACCGGTCTATAATACTGCCGAAGAGCCAGCGGATCGGGGAATTCACGTTCACGCCAGAAAGCGGGCGGGAATGAAGAAGGAAATCGATCAGACTTTTGATGCTGTCGAGTTGACCGTGAAGGCTGACCTTTTTACGGAAAAGCCGGTGCTGATCACGGCAGAAACAGCCGTTGCTTATTATATCAGCCGGTTTCTTGGACGGTCTATCAAAGGGCTCTTCTGCCCAAACTGTCAAACCCCGCATTTGGACTCCGACTGGTTTGCTGTGAAGCCTCATAGAACTCACCTATGCCACAGGTGCAACACGCTCTTCCGTGAAGAAAAGAAGCACATCTCAAACCCGCTTGAGATCATTCGCCACGAACTCCTAGGGTTCGCCGCTCCGGTGGAGCCTAAACGAGCGAAAACGGTCCTCGATATCTCACAGGCAAATTATCCGGCGGGTATGCAGATATGGGCGTCCAATCCGGCGCTTCTCTGGACATCGACCCGCAAGGAAGAAGAGGGAATACATGTCCACGCTTGGAAGAAGGCTGGGGCAATGCCGGCCGTCGATGGAACCTTCGCCAAGGTGACGATCGATGGCATCGAATTGGATGAGCGCCAACTTCGCGTTTTTATGGCGCAGAATGCTCTGATATATCTTCGAAATAAAGTAGTTTGTATTCGATGCCCAAACTGCGAGCACCCTCTGTTTGATGATGGCGAGCAAGCGTTTCGGCCGAAGTCAAAACATGTCTGCCATAAGTGCGGAGCAAATTTCGATACGCCGAGTCGCCGTCGGCTGGTCGTAAGCAATCCCTTTGTGGAGACTATCAAAGAGCTTAAGAGGGCGAGGCATGCCAAGGGAGGTTAAGCGAGTGAAGGGTTATATCTACATTACCGGAACCGGGGCGGATCCTGGCCTTCGAGACAATCTAGATGATCCCCTGTTTGGCGATCCGCCCACGTTAGGGGCGTGCATGCCTAACCTTCGAGAATTTGTTGATCCTGGCGACTTTCTTTTTGTGGTCTCGGGAAAAACGCCGAACGTACAGCAGTACATCGTTGGCGGCTTGCGTGTCGCTGAGAAGATCACCACCCTAGCGGCCTACGGCAGGTTTCCTCAGAACCGGCTTCGTGCTGATGAACGCGGCATCGTTCGAGGCAACGTAATTGTCGACGCAGCCGGACGACAGCATCCTTTGGATCATCACGCGTCGGAAACGTTCGAAAAGCGCATACGCAATTACATTGTAGGCGACCAGTCGGCGGCGTTGATCACTCCACGAGAGGTAGAACTCGGCCGAGAACGATCGCTCAGGAAATTGTCCGAGATGTTCGATCGACCAGGAAACCGCGCGATCGATATTATCGGAAGGCATCGCAAGCTAGATGAGGCCCAAGTTCACGGCTTGATGGACTGGCTGCGCGGCATAAAGGCAGCGGCGAAGTAATGTGACCATTATTGCCGACGCATTGAAAGGGCTCAAGGTCAGCCCAAGAGAAATCGCAGACAGGTCACGTTTGCCCATTGATCGGGTTCAGGAGATTTTGGCCGGCAATAGTGCCGCAATTTCGGAAGTGCGCGCCATCGCATCTGGTCTGCGCATTCCATTGCATCTCCTCGCGCGAAGCCAGTTATCCAGCGAGACGGGTGCAATTCGACCGCTATTCCGCGGAACTAAGAAGGGTGAGACGGCATACGATCTAACCGTCGAGAAGGTAGCATCTTTCGTGGAGGCGGCATTGGAAATTCTGCCGAACCGAACCGAACTTCCAGACTGGCTGGCCGGTTTCCAACCGACCGAGAGAACTTACGCCGAGGCCGACCGTCTGGCGCAGGACTTTAGGCGAATCGTGTATGCTGAGCACGAAACTCAGCCTGCGTCCGATCTCTTCGAAGTACTAGGGAATCTAGACGGCTGTATTGTCAGCAAGCTTGGCTATTCGCGATACGAAGGCGTCTCGCTTATCGCCGGCAACTATTGCTTTATATTCGTCTCGCCGAGATTTTCAGGGCGAATGCTCTTCACCGCGGGGCACGAACTCGGTCATCTCATTGCGCATCACAACGGAGAGCGAAGAGCACTATTTGAACGTCCGTCAGACATCGCAACCTTCGGTCGCCACTCCAAGGAAGAGGCTTTCGTCGACGCATTCGCATCCTGCCTCCTTCTTCCAGATGTCGGGGTTGGCAGGTCGCTGCAGGCGTTTCGTGAACACTATGACCTTTCCTCCATAAATCTCACCGATCTTGAGCTACTTCTTTTAGCCCGGTTTTATGGCGTGAGTTTCGAGGTTGCGGCCCGTCGCTGCGAAGATTTGGGCTTGCTTCCCGCAGGGGTCGCACACGGACTCGCTGACATGCTCCGTAAGGATTTTGGCTCCCCGGAAAAGCGAGCGGACGAACTTCAGCTTCCTGCTCGCCCGGAAGTAAAGTTTCCGGCAATTTCGGCGGCGCTCGCGGAGTCTTTGTCGGAGAAGATCAACCTAGGAGAAGTTTCGATTGGTTGGGCTGCCGATCGCCTCGGATTCACCTTAGGGGAGATATTAGCCGCCAATACTAGGAATTTGCAGCTTTGAGAGCGCTGCTTGATTCCAGCTCGGTTATAAACCTCGTTAATGCAGAGGCGATGGATCTCGTCTGTCGCCTTGATGTCGAATGGTGGCTGCCTCCGCTCGTCGTCGACGAGTCCGGACCAACTTGCGCAGCAGTTTTACTGGATCTGCGGATAAAGGGATTAGTTCAATTCCTCGACGACGACACGGTAAATTCTGAGCGCTTTTTAGAGTTTATCGACAGGTACAAGCTGGGTGCTGGCGAAACCGAATGTATGGCCATCGCCGTTGAAACTGATTTCAGCATTTGCTGCGATGATCGCCGCGCCCGCGACGCCGCGTCGTCGATCATAGGGCGCGAACGTGTCTTCGGGACAATCAGGGTCTTGAGATGGTGTGTAGGAAGCCGTCTGATTGAGTGTTCCGAAGCCAAGGCCATCTTAAGATCAATGCGCGCTCAAGGTGGCTTCCTTCCAGATACACCTCAGGATTTTTTCTGCCGCGGGGAGGAATAGGTCTCCAGTCGTAGAAAAAGTCGCGGAAGAATTTTATGCGCGTTACGAGGGGGCAGTAAGATGGGCAGAAATAACCGGCAGCAAGGTCTCCTCGAGCAGTTTGACGCTGCATTTGGTAAGGTGACAGAGGATCGCCGAGATGTGTACGGCAACCCGCAGGATACATATCGACGGATCTCGACAATGCGCGCGGTGGTCGATGAGTGCCCTGACGCGGAAATCCGAGAGATTCTTGGTATGATCGTGACGAAAGTTGCTCGGCTGATACAAACGCCAGATCACTTAGACTCGTGGGTCGATGTTGCTGGCTATAGTCGATGCGGTGTTATGCTGCTTGATGAGAGAGAATAAGCTGGCGTGAATGCGTTGGATAAAAGATGATAGAAATTGAAAGAGTTGCGGCAGTTGACGGCCGAATTGAACTGTGGGCCTTCGATGCGGTCGCTACCTCGCGAGAAAGGCTCAACGGGCAGTTTCTGGGCTACGAACAACCCATCCGTCAGGCCGAGACTGCCGCCAGAAGTTCATCCGAAGCTCTCTGCTGGTCTGTTGGCAGAACGCTCGGGAATGTCGCTGTGTTCAGCGACGATGTTTTGGCAACAATGCCGACGCCCTCCGGTACCAACGCTATCCTTGCCTGTGACATTGTCGAAGCGGGAAAGATGAGAAACGGCGCCAAACGATGGTGGTGCCGCACTCATCAGCATCATTGGGGTACGAAACCGGATTTATTGGGTGCCCGCCGCGACGGTGTCCTCCGTTGTGCAAATCATACGCAACCGATGTCCTACGTCGTAAATCCTCCGCGGGTCCGCGTCGATGCGTCGGAGGCACTGGCGATCACGTATGAGCTTCCTCCCGCATTTACTAGCAGGGGTTGGAAGTCCGAATGTCTGGCACAAAAGTTTATGGTGCAGAGTTTCGAAGGCAAGGAAAAGAACCCAACCAAGCTGTACGAGTGCGAGGCGCTGACAGTAGTATACAGCGATAGAAGCGATCTTCTGGGAGCAGTTGAAGAGCGGCTAGTCCACCTCACTCCCCCCGCTGCTGTCGAGTATCTTTTAGCCGTCGAGCGCGGCGTGGAAATGGGTAGCATCCATTGTAAGGACTGCGGTTGGCCGCACTTGGATCTTGGCGAATTCGCAGATCGCGCCCACAGTAAGCATTTGTGCAGCAACTGCGGCCGCGATGGAACTTGGAGCGACCGACCAATAGCATCGACGCCTCTAAAGTCGCTCAACGATCAATTTTCTCCTACACCTCGACGGGTGGCTGACGACATTCTTGATCTTGACGAGTTGCCTTCGGCCGAGTTCGCTCTTTGGCCAAGTATGCCGGCAATTCTTTGGACCTCCGAACACCCTCAAACTGAGGGTGTGATGGCCCGCGTCATGGTTGACGGAACGATTGCGATTGAAGGTGTGTTCGAACGCATAATGTATCGTGGTGCGCCCCTTTGCAGATCCGACCTCATGACCGCTACATTTGGTCAACGGATGTAATCTTCTGAGCTCCAGCTCGCTCGATCGACGCCGAATAACGCAGATGCGCCAAATGCTCTGCGCCTTTTGTTAGAAGTGGATGACCTAGTCCATCCAACGGCTCACCTTTCCGATGTCCTGTGGTTGCGATTATAGGCCTCCGGATTCTGCTGCCCATTCGTCCCAGCCAAAAATGTCGGTGTGCTCAACGTCGAGATCGCGCAGGCCGAAGCGTTCAACGAGGAAGCGCTCAAGCCCTGCGCCGTTCGGTCGCCATGGCGCGTGCAGGTCCCAGTTTGCCAAGAAAACCCCATGGTAGATAACTTCGTGCAATCGAAGCTCCTCGGCGGTTACGAGGCCAGGATCTATCGCATCGGCCTCACTTTCCGGAGTGGCCAGCATTTCCTGGCCGCGAACGTACCACTCCTCGGGGTCAACCTTGAGTCCCCTTAGTCGCGCGTTGAGCATGATATTGCCCACAATGCTGAGGATCTCCCAATCCTTCATGCCGCGTAAGTGCATAGCTTCGAGAAGCTCGCGTGAACGCCCGTCAGCCATGAGCCTCGGTACGGTAAAACGTAGAGACTGGAGGGTCAGGCGGTAGCGATTCTCAATGTCCAAAAGAGAACGATCAGGATCGAAGTTGGGACCGGGACCATTATGCCACGGCACAAAATTGAACCGCTTCGAGTGGAACTCCCTGTCCGGGTCGAGTGGTGGAATGCTTCGACGCAGGGCTTCTGAAAAGCCAGCCCCGGCAAAGAAGTGCCGGAAGAGTTCAGCATAAGGTCGTCCAATAAAGCTCGCTTCGAACAGGTCCCGGTTGAACTTGTGCTTGAGATCGTCGTCATCCAGAACCGAGACGCTGCGCAGCGCTGCGGCAAATACCTCGACCGCATGGACGAACTCGTCGGGTCCGCGGTCCGCCGCCGGCAACCTGACGTGGAAACTCGCCTCGCCTTCCTCTATCTCTTCGAGCTCAAATCCGTCGGCATCGGCACCAACCGATATCTCGATCCGAACTTCATCCGGGACGATGCCGAGGTCGCGCTGCGCGAAGGCGCACGCGATGAGCTGCAGTTCGGTCACGAGCTGTTCCGCGGCCGGCGTGGTCGCAAAGTCATTTGAGAAGCGGCACTTCCACCGAAGGCCTAGCGCCTCCCAACTTAGGTTCCGCTCCTCGCCGACGTCGCCGAATGGGCGATCCGCGAAGCCACTCTCCATTCCTTCCCACGTGTCGTCCCAGCTTTCGTTGTTCCAGAAGCCGGATTGTTCTCGTGCGCCGTCGATCACCACCTCGGCAATTGGAGGCGGCCAATCGGCGGTGATCTTCTCCACTTGTGCCCAGCCAGCTGGATCCCGGCGGGCCAATAGCCCGAACAGCGCCGCCGCTTGTCCGATGTTGATTTGGATGCGCTCACTGTCGTCACTTTCGTCATCATGGTCGGCATGAACCAGATGGGTGGCGCTGAGCACGGGAGCAGCCCGCAAATAGGCGAAGCTGTTCCCCGCGAGATCATCCGCTCCGGCAATGTCGAAAATTGCGTCTGCGAGGAGGTCGCCATACTCACTTACATCCTGTCCTTCGGCTACGAAGGCGGCCGCCATGGCGTGGTACTTGGCAGCATAGCCGAGGCCCAGCTCGCCATATTCGCGCGAGAGCAGGAGCAAGACCGTGATCGCTCCTCGCAACCTCTCGCCGGAGAACCACTTTCCTTTGGCACGATGGAGTTCACGTATGGCTGCTGCTCGCTCACCGCGATCGATGAGGCCGTGGGCGCGGTCGAGCGCTTTCTCGCCGGCTGCCGTTCCCCCAAGCCGCTTGGCAAGCAGTTCGTCGGTTCGGATCCCCAGCTCCAGCAGCCCCTCATCATTGCCCCCGTTGGAGATGAGTTTGGTCAACAGGTCTGCAAAGGACTCGACGGGATAGAGGGGCGCCTCGGCCGCGTGGTCGAGCATCTCGTTCCACAATTCGGCGCTTCTTCCATAGTTGGGCATCACGCCCGGCGCCGGCGGTGTTCGTTCGAGGAGTGCCGAAACATGGAGTAGGCCGGCCCGACGCCCGGGCCCAATGTCCTTGGCCAACTCATTCTGGAGCGTAGCAGACAGGCGGTCCCGGATCGCCGCGAAGTCAGCGTGGTTGCCGTGAAAGTGGCCGAGATAGAGCGCTCCCATGCAGTAGGTCAGCAGCGTGCTCGCAGTCGATAGGTCCCCGATCGAGACATGGTCCTCTAAGTCGCTGAAATAATCCTCGACTCGCGCGGCTTGGCTGTCGAGTTCGCCGCGCCCCCGCAGCTGAGCTACGGCAATTTCATAACTGGCATCGCGTACGAGATCGCGAGGCGTGATCGTAGCGAAGAAGCCCTCCATTTTTGAAAGCCAGAACCCGAGATCGACCCGGGCACTCTCTTCAAAGGTCGCTGCACGGAGTCCCGATTTGATCGCGACAAAATGCGCCCGGCTGACGGGAATAACGTCGCGCTCGGCCCATTTTCGCCGGTGCGCCGAATAGCCTTCTTCCTGCACCACGTCCGGCGCAAGATCTTCGGGAAGGTGAAGATATTGCTGTGCGATCCAGAATATGTCGGGCTCGGCGAGCCATTCTGCTATCGCTGTACCGTCGAAAACGCGCAGTTCCACGCCCGCCTCGTCAGCTTCCTTGATGAGCTTGCGCCGCCGCCCGATCGGAAGATTGCTTTCGCAGAAGCAGATGATCTCGTCGGGCTTTCCATTCGCGATGATCGTCTTGAGGTCGCGGCGGATCTTGGCTTCGATCTTCTTTTCGAGGCTGCATGCGAACACGACGCGCCTGGTCGCGGATGATCGCCCGGCAAAGGAGGATCCCACCGTGAGACTGTCCGAGATTTGGGTTTCGAAGGTCTCGAAGTCCCGTCCACCATCTCCACCGCTGCTGACCGGACCCGTTGCGGGTAGAATATTGCTGTAAAGTCGCGCCCGGGCCGTATGCCGCGCGAGCTCCTCGAATTCGTGATGCCCGCTGCGGGTGGAGAGTTCGCCGAGATAGTAGCGGATCTGACCGGCGAGCTGCGCTGGATTTGCCATGACATCGTCATAGGAAGTCGGCGGGCATCGGTCAGCCTCAAAGAATGTCTGCATTTCCATTTGCCGACCGCGCTGCAGCCCCCGGAGCAACCCGACCTCGGCAAGCTAAGCGATGCCTGCTCGCGAGAATCGGTCGTTCACAATCGGTCGTTAGCTGCCATAGTCACCGGCACGCCGGCAACGTCCGCTTCGTTTAGTTTCCCGTTCAAGCCGGCGTGACGGCAAACGGCCAACGCCTTCGACGAAGTTGCGAAATGAATATAATGAGCGTTCGAGGCAGGTCGATTTTCGTTAGGCCTTTTGCCGATCCGTATATATTTGCTCTTGTAGTTGTGCCGTCGTGTGGTTTGACGCCGCGTATTCTGTCATCGGGAGCGTCACGGCGGATCAAGTCGCGGGGCGAAGGGGGAAGCCAAAGTGAATCAAATCAAGGGTCTCGCGATCCACGACCTCGAACGGCGCGACGGCGGCTTCTCCGTCGTCCTTGCCGACAAAGAACTCCCGGTTAATGAAACGACCCAACGGGTCGTCGACGAGCTTTACGAACTCTACAAGGGTCGCGCCTCCAAATCGCACGGCAAGTTCACGTCCGCTGACGGCTATCCAACCGAAAGCTATGTGGTCGATTTTATCCGTCACAAAAGTATCGATTTCCTCGCTTTCACCCACAAGATGATGGCCAATCTCGAAATTCAGGCTGGCCGCAAGTCAGCTTCGACCGGAGGATATGTCTTCTTCGCACGGTTTTTTGCGGATAAGCGCGACTATCTCCTCGTCGCAATCGTCAACGACAAACTCGGTGCCGCACTCACCAGCAACCTCCAGATGCAAAGCGTCAAGCATCTTGATCTTGACGGCTTCCGCTTTGCTGGGCGGATCAATCTTACCGGTTGGGCCGCAAGGGAGGAACGCTATGTCAGCTTCCTCAAAGGGAAGGGCAACGTCTCTGAATACTTCCAAGAGTTTCTGGGCTGTGATTCCGTCGTGCAGGACCGCAAGGATACGAGCGATCTAGTAGCGTCATTGAAGGACTATGCTGCCGCGGAGAAAATGAATGAGGTCGATACTGCGGCCTTCCTCGGTAAGGCAAAGGTCATTTGCGAGACTTATTCGCGGCAGCGCGAGGAGCTCCCCTTCGAGGCGCTCGCTAATGAGCTTCTTCCCAAAGCACCGACGAAACTCGTCACTTGGCTCGCGCATCCGGATCGCAAGTTAAACGACGGCTTCGTCCCCGACCGGCGCGCTTTAAAGTCGCTCGTCCGCCTCAAATCGCAAACTCCCGCCTGGAGCGTCGAGTTCGATCGGGAGGCTCTCAACCACGGCCCGGTGCGCTTCAACAAGAAAGATAATAGCCTCACGCTCCTCGATCTCCCCGATGAGTTTGTCCACGAATTGCGGACGCTGGTCGGCTGACATGAGCATCAGCTGGTCTGAGCTGGTGGACCTCTACCGGTGCACCAAGTTCGATGCTGAGGCGGGCACAGGTCGGCTCAAAATCGCGACGCTCAAAATCGCCGAAACCATCGAGCGCATCGAGAACGACGATACGCTCTATGAAGACGCGCAAATCTCACTGGTTCAAGAAGGCGTCGCGCTGACCGTCGGAACGACCGTCGATATCGAATGGAAGCCGCCGTCGCAAAAGCTCGGGCTGCTCGTTCGCAACTTCGACGCGCTGTTCAAACATTTCGACGCAGCGTCCGCGGAGCCCAAACATTACTATGTGATCGAGGCCGCCTTCGCCAATGGTGACAGTGTTGTGCCGTCAAAGATCGTCGAATATCGAGCGATGCTCGGCGTCACAAAATATCTGCGTCAGGCCGCATCTTATGTTGACGATACCCGCCGCGAACTAGTCTTTATCGGCACCCAGAAGATCATCGTTCCCGAACGCTTCGGTGCTGCCGACCTTCAATCCAACGTGTCCGAGCTTTCAGCAAGGCTCGACGGACTTTTGTCGCAAACGCTCCACGCCGATCACCGGATGACGCTCTTCGTCAATGCGATCTGCGAACTTGCTGGCCCCGTGCCCGAAGCTCAGCGCTTCGGCTATCTGCTGCGCAACCTCGAAGTTCTCTGCAACCGCCTCGAACAGGGCTACAAACTTTTCATTTCGAGCTTCTCTTACTCCAAAATCCGCAACGAGGTTGAAACGGCGCGCGTCGATTTCGTTGCAAAGATCCACAAGACGATCGTCGACATTCAAAATCAGCTTCTAGGTATCCCAGTCGCGACGATGATTGTCGCGGCGCAGCTCAAAAAATCGACTGGCTGCAGCGCAGAATTTTGGAGCAATATCGCCGTTCTGTCTGGCGCCGCGATCTTCGTTGCGCTCTTGCTACTTGCCGTCCTCAATCAGCGGAAGACGCTTGGCGTGCTCGCGCTCGAGATCGAAGGTCAGAAGACGCGCCTGGCCGACGAATATGCCGATGTCGCGGACCAATTCACTGACATTTTTACGGATCTCGAAGCGCGCATCCGCTGGCATGAGATCGCGCTGCGCTGCGTAATCGGGATTGGGGTCTTCGGTTTTATCGTCGCGCTCTTCGTCTTCCTCGGGCTCACCGAAGAAGGATCGGGTACTTGCCTGAATCTATGGCGCTAAGGGTCTTGGGAGTTGATAGCGATGGCGAAGGCGAATGACCGCGCAAACTGAAAGGAGGGTCTGCTACTTTAGACCTCCCCGCTGAAAGCTGCCTGACCGCTAACGGCCAAACGTGGGCACCGCTTCGCGGGTTAATAAACGCGAAAATGGGGACGCAGGTGTCGATGGGCTTCAAAGCGTCCGCTGCTCCAACTCCATTTCTGGAACGGCTCGCCGCTCCGTTCCCAACATGCCCGAATCCTCCCAGACGACGACCACCGTCTGCTGATACATCTGGCCTTTAACATCGATAAAATCGCCAAGGACCCGGATCATCGCGCTATCCGGCCCGTTGCAGACTATTTCAACCCGATCCAGCGATCCCAGCGGTTTGAGAGCGGCATCGACGATTTTGCGCTGCTTGTCGGAAAGCGCGCGGGAAAAGCCTGCGATCCCGACCACCGATACGCTTTGGTGTTCGCGGATAAACTCTGCACCCACCATGTCTCCGTCAGGACAGGTCACGACCACGCGATCGGAGTTGGTCAGTGGCGCCCGGGCCGTCGGAATTTCATGTATCGTCACCGGCGGTGGAAGCGCGGGGTCCGAGAGGATCAGAACGAAAGCCGGGATTGGAAACACAATATCACCTCTGGTTGGCCAACGCTCGATCTACGGTGTAGGATTCCAGTCAGCAACGCATGTCGTTCTGAAGCCAACAATGCGAAATCGTCTATCCCGTATTCACCCGGGAGCGAGCAAGGCAAGAAATTCGACAGCACGGTTCGTCGTGTCTGCCGGCCGGACCTTTCAGCCCGGCGAAGGCTCAATCCTTGATGTCGATCCGGTAGCTGCACCCGGCCAGAACCTTCCCCGGGTGCGTGGTGACGGTCGAGACATTGAGCGAAATCCTGGACGTCCCCTGAAAGGCCGGCGATCCCCCATCGAAGGGCGCCTCGACGATCGAGCGCTCACCCAGATATTTCCCCGGTGCGTCAATGATCGGGGTGATCCCCAATTCCTTCGCGAGGGCCTGCGGGGTGAGTTCCGAAAAAACTGCCATCAGGCCCGAATTGCTGAATGCGACCTGGTCGGTCGTCCGGCCGAACACGGTTACCGGCGTTGCAAGCCGATATTCGGAGAGGAACGGGTTGCTGCTCTTCACCGCCGTCATTCCGTAGTGGCGCTTTGCCTCCGCATTATCGTGAAACCAGAACGCAAATCCGTTCCATGTGGGCACGTCTTCGAGTTTGCACGCGATGATGTCGGCAAGCGTCAGGCTGGACGGCTCGACCTCGTATCCGGAACTGTCGTCGGCCCGAACGGGGTCAGCGAGGAGAAATGCAAGCGTCAGGGCAAGCGAGGCTGGATGAAATTTCACGAGACGTCCGGATCCTTGATCGAGTGACGATATGGCGGCTTTTCTATCGTTTCAGCGCAGCTTGGCAAATGCGCGTTGTGCCGGATTGTGTACCGCACGGGCGATGGTTTCTGGCTCCGGGCCCGATCACCTCCGAGGGCGTAATGACTGTCGGATTTAATTCAAAAACCGCCCGGTCGCGGCATCATATGTTCGGGAAGTCGATCCATAATCGCTGTTAAACCCGGCTGCGATAACAACGAATTTCCTCTCGTCGATCGATATGCCGGATGCGCTATTGATCCTTATTGTCGAGATTTCCGATCGATTGCGGAACCCGATATAGGAAAGCTGATTTTTGTCGCCGTGCATCAGCGCATCGCCCAGAGCATGTTCGAGCGCCGCGAAATTCGTATCGGCGGCGCGGAAAGTCGCTTCGGGCCCGATCGAAGCACTTGTCCCGTCCGGCCGGGAGTCCACGATTGCGCCGCGCATGGTGACGTCGTCATAGGCATTCTCCCGGGACGGATTTTCGACCGTCAGCGTCACATGGTCCTTATAGATAATCATGTCATGGATTTGCCGGTTGCCCGCATAGGCTATCGCACGATCATATGCCTTGCGGAGCTTCTCCTTGTCGAAATTTCCTTCGTTCCGTCCGGTTAGCGTTTTCGGCAAATCCTGCACGAATGTCGTCACCGTTTCGATCCCGCCCGTCACGAGGGCGAAGGGGGCCAAAAAGCCAAGCCCAAGGAAGACCAAAGTCGCGATCAAATTGGCGGTTAGCCGCGCCGGTGACATCCGGGCGGACAGATCCAGCGCGCCGCCGAACAGCCCCGTGCCTTTGTCGGGATAGGATGTCTCGGCTTTTTGCGTCTTCCAGGCGGGAGGCGGCTCGGCGGCTTTTTGCTGCCAATCTTCGGGCGGCTCCTTTTCGATGACCCCATAGCCGGGGCTCTCCGGATCCTCGATGAATACGACAAAGCGTCCGGTGTAGAAATTTGGAAGCTCGCCCATGGTGATGAACTGGCGGATTACCGTTTCATAAGGGGCGCCATGTTCCGGAAACACCGTCAGGGTGAAAATGAACATATGATTGAAGTTCGAAACCGTCAGGCCTGCTTCTTCAAGCTTGCCGACCCGCGCCAACACGCGTTTGCCAGGCAAAATTCCGTCCTCGGCAGCTTCGAGAATCCGGTTCGCGATGCCGCTCTGTGCGGACTCGAGCATCGGTTTCAGATTGCGCGATATGCCCGCCACGAACGAGCCGGTGAACAGGAAGCTTGCCGCGATATATCCGATCACCACGAAGGGTATCCATGAATCGGGTGCCACCCCGTTTGCGCCGGCGACGATAAAGCCGACAAATGACCCTATCGTCATCCACAGCGCCGCCAGAAAAAGGAAGCGGCGCGGGTTGAATCGGGTCTTCGGCGGGGTTGGGGAGGATAGGCTTTGCGTCAAGATGGATATGGTCCGTCGTCAGAGCATCTGGCATAGCTCGCGGGGTAAATCAGCGGCGTGCGGGCCTCACCTTGGTGTTGATATTATGCGGGAATCTTGCGGCGCTGCAAGCACCGGTGTTCGATGGTTTGCTTCCGGGCAGCTGAAACACATTGGTGTCCTTGCCTATTCGATCGACGAGTTGCCCTATAAGGAATCTCGATGTTCGCATCGAAATGTTGATCATCAAGATGCAGATGTCTGCTTCTCGAACTTTGCCTCCGGAAGCGGACGTTCTCCAAGCGGCCAAGTCCGGCGCTGCTGCATTTGGGCCTAGCCGAGTTCGTTCATCTGACTTGGCATCATGATCGATTGGGGGATTGGTTGTCTCCCGCGGGCGGCTTGCGGGGCGGCGAGGCGGGCCGTTGGTCATCGGTTCAGGGAACGAGTATGGGATTAGGGCCGATAAGCCGTGCGGCGATATCTTCATGCGCTTTGGCCGCCTCGGTCAGCGAATAGCGATGCAATTCGATGTCGCGGAATACACCTTGCTGCCAGAGGCCGAACACTTCGGCGGCCGCCTGGTGCAGCATTGTGCCCTTTACCGTCGCGGCCGCGCTTGCGTGTTCGACTTTGACACCGCGCGCGGCGAGTGCTGCCTGATCGACGTCGGGCGCGCCCGATGCGGCGCCGATGGTGAAGATCGATCCACCATCCTTGATCGCCGCAGCCGAGGCGGCGAACGTCGCCTTGCCGACGAATTCATAAACAACGTCGACGCCCGCCGGGGCGACCGCGAGGATGCGGCCGGCAAGGTCCGGGTTGTCGGATGCGAGCGCATGATCGGCCTCGTCCGCGATGCGCGCGAGCTTCGCTGCGGAACCAACGGCAATCACGGTCGCGCCGAGCGATTTCGCCCAGCGGGTCACCAGCGAACCGACGCCGCCGGTCGCGCCCTGGACGAGCACGGTGTCGCCGGCCTTGACGGGAAAAAGCTCACGCACCGCGAGCCAGGCAGTGACGCCCTTGGTGAGCAGGCCCGCGGCGATCTCGCCCGGAACATCGTCGGGCACGCGCACCAGCGGCGCCGTGTCGATGATGCGTTCCTCGGCATAGGCGCCGGGCGCGAAGAAATAGGCGACGCGGTCGCCGACGGCGAAGTCCGCGACTTCGGGGCCGATCCCGGTGATCGTGCCGGCGCCTTCAACTCCGCCGACGAAGGGCACGGGCATCGGATAGACGCCGGCGCGGAACATCGTGTCGACGAAGTTCACACCGATGGCATCGTGGCGCAGGCGAACCTGCCCCGCGCCAGGGGCACCGATGCTGTCGGTTTCGGGAACGAGAACGGAAGGGGCGCCGGTCTGGCGTACGCGGATAACGGTGGTCATTGTCTGTCTCCTGTCCGGGAAAATGTCAGTGCTGGTGGCCGAGCTCGCGAAGGCCGGTCATCCAGTCTTCGGTGTGCCAGGTGCGGGCGACCTGTCCGCCCTCGAACTCATGGATATCGACGGCCTGGATCCGCATCGACCGTCCGGTCGCGGGCAAGCCGAGCCACACACCCTTCTGGGTGCCGGTGATTGTCGAGCGTACGACGACCTTGTTGCCGTCGCGGATCACATCTTCGACCTTGATATCGAAGTCGGGGAAAGCCGACCGCAGCTTGGCGAGCGTCTGCTTCGCGGCCTCGGGGCCCGGCGGCACCGATGGCGGCGTCGGTATGTCCTTCCACGCGGGCGCGAGCAGCAGGTCGAGGAGCTCGGGGCGGTTCTGCGCGAACGCATCATACCAGAGCAGTACCGCCTGCTTCGGGTCGGCGGGGAGCGTCGCGGACGCCTCGATGGCCTGCGCCTGTGCCGGAGCCGGCAGTGCGCTCATCAGCGCCGCGGCGGCCATAAGAAAAAGGGGAGTCTTCATCGCAACGATCCTTTCAGTTCGTCGGCAGCGGCGCGATGGCGCCGAGCTGCTGCAGGACCGAATAGAGATTGGCGACACCCCAATGTTCGGTGATCTTGCCATCGACGACACGCATCGCATCGACAGTTTCGAAGCTCACCCTGGTACCGGTGCCGGCGATGCCGAGGAAGTCGCCCCGATGCGTGCCGTGATAGGTCTTGTACGTCGTCACGACGTCGCCGTCAGCGCGCTGCCAGTGGATCTCGGGGGTGAAGTCGGGAAAAGCTTCGCGCAGCCGTTTGTAGAGGACAAGCACGCCCGCCTTGTCGCGCGTGCCGCCCGGCTGCGGCGTGTGGTCGAAGAAGTCGTCGGCGAAGAGTTCGTCGAACAGGGCCCAGTCGCCGCCGCCCTGCACCGCTTCGGTGTTGCGGCGGGTGATGGACTTGGCGATTTCGCTAATATCGTTGGTCATCTCATATTCTCCAGACATGACGTCTCTCCTTGCGAAAACGGGAAGCCCGTCCGCTCGATCTGTTCGACTATGGGGAGGCGACCGGCCGGAACCGGCCGCCTTTTGGGGATCAGGCGAAAAGCTTGGCGGCGGTCTTCGCGACCAGCTCGCCCTGATGGCGCGCGCCTTCGAGCTCGATTTCCGAAGGCTGGCGCGATCCGTCGCCGCCAGCGACCGTCGTCGCGCCATAGGGCGCGCCGCCCGTGATCTCGTCGACCGTCATCTGGCCGGCGTGACTGTAGGGCAGGCCGACGATCGTCATGCCGAAGTGCAGCAGGTTGGTGATGATCGAGAAAAGCGTCGTCTCGTTGCCGCCATGCTGTGTGGCCGACGAGGTGAAGGCCGCGCCGACCTTGCCGTTGAGGGCACCGCGCGCCCACAGGCCACCGGCCTGGTCGAGGAACGCCGCCATCTGGCTCGACATGCGGCCGAAGCGCGTGCCGGTACCGACGATGATCGCATCGTAGTTCTCAAGGTCGGCGATGGTTGCGACCGGGGCGGCCTGATCGAGCTTGAAATAGGCGCTTTTGGCGACCTCCTCAGGGACGGTTTCGGGAACGCGTTTGACGTCGACTGTGGCGCCGGTGGCGCGGGCGCCTTCGGCGATCGCATTGGCCATGGTTTCGATATGGCCGTAGGACGAATAATAGAGAACGAGAACTTTGGTCATTTCAGTTTCCTTCGTTGGTCCTGCGGCCAGATCCGCAGCGGTGGCGCTAAACTGGCTTGTAAAGGGTCTCTTGAATATCCGAATAATATCGACCCATAGGTTCGATGGTTTCGACATGTTGGCGCGCTTCTCCGGGGTCAGATGACCGACAGCAGTCCGCCGTCGACCTGGAGCGCGATGCCGCTGATATAGCTCGACAGGTCCGAGCCGAGGAACGCGACGGCGTCGCCAATCTCGCTCGGCTGGCCGAGGCGGCGGAGGGGGGTGCGCTGGCGGAACCTCTCCGATGCTTCCGCGATGTCGGGGGTCGAGCGGAGAAGTTCGGTATCGATCGTGCCGGGCGCGATCGCATTGACGCGAATGCCGTCGGGGCCGAGCGCGTCGGCGAGCGCCTTCGCCATCAGGACGACGCCGCCCTTGCTGGTCGAGTAAGCGACGGTGAAGCCCGCGCCGACGATGCCACCTATGCTCGCCATCAGAACGATGCTGCCGCGCTTGCCGAGCGCCTTCATGTCCGCCGCCGCGGCCTGCGCGCCGAACAATGTGCCGTCGAGGTTGATCGCCATCAACCGGCGATAGTCTTCCTCGCTGACGTCGGCGCCATCGGTTTTCAGCGAGATTCCGGCATTGAGGACCATCACGTCGACGCCGCCGAACTCTACTGCCGTTGCGACGAGAGCCTCATTGTCGGCTTTGCTCGAAACATCGGCCTTGTGGAAGCGGGCGGCGACGCCGAGCGCTTCGATTTCGGCCGTCGTTGGCGCGCCGCCTTCGCGCGGCACTTCGGTGATATCGGACACGATCACCGCTTTTGCACCGTGCCGTGCGGCGGCGATCGCGATCGCGCGGCCGATGCCGCTCGACGCGCCGGTGACAATAACGGTCTTGTCCTTGAGAATGTCGCTCATTGTCTGTCTCCTTGGGCTCGATATCAGGCGGCAGCGGCTAGGCGGAACTTCGCCATGTCCTGCAGGACGCTGTTTTCCTCGACCTTCTCGGCGAGGCGATATTTGGTGATGTCGCCGATGCTGACGAGGCCGACGACGAGGCCCTCCTCGATCACCGGCAGGTGCCGGGCGCGGCGATCGGTCATCACCTTCATCGTATCGGCGATGCTGTCGGAAGGAGAGGCAGTCGGCACGCCGAGCGTCATCACATCGTCGACCGACATCGTGAGCAACGCCGCGCCGTAGATGTCGAGGCCGAGCACGACGTCACGTTCCGACAGGACACCGAGCAGGCGGCCATGGCCCGAGCGGACGATCAGCGCGCCGACCCGTTCGGCGTGCATCCGCGATACCGCCTCATGGATCGGGGCGCTGCCCGGTATGGTGACGAGCCGATGGTTCTTGTCCTTCAGGATATCCGAAATACGCATCATGCTTCTCCTTCTGAGGGGTAGGGGGCGTTCAGCCCTGCTTGATCAGGCTGTGGACCATCAGCGCGCCGCCGAATTGCTGCAGCCGGCCGCCTTCATCGATCCGGCCGAGCGCGATGGGCGCGAAGCCGAGCGCATCGACCAGGTCGGCGACCGCCGATGTCGCCTCGGCGTCGTTGCTCGACACGAAGATCGTGCGGCGTCCGCCGTCGACACCGGGCTCGGCAGCCAGAACCGCGGCGGGCAGGCTGTTGAAACCCTTGACCAGCCGCGCGCCGGGAAGCTGCTTTGCGACGAGGTCGCTCGACAGCGCGCCGCCCAGATCGGCGGGCGAGAAATCGGTGAAGTCGATCGCGTTGGTCGCGTCGACCGCGATGCGGCCCTGCCAGTCGGCGATGCCGGCGACGGTGTCGCCGACCGCGGCAAAGGGCACTGCGAGGATGACGATGTCGGCGGCGAGCGCCGCTTCGAGCGTCGCGGGCTCGATCGCCGAGCCGAGGTCGGCGGCGAGCGGCGCGATTGACGCGGGTCCGCGGCTGTTCGCGATGAGTACCGGGATGTTCTTGCGAGCGAACTGGCGGGCGAGAGCGGTGCCGATCGCGCCGGATCCGATGATTGAATAGGTCATGATGTTGTCCTTCTGCTTTAAGGTTGATTGTGGATTGCATTCACGCCGCGCGGCGCGGGGTTTCGGGAAGCGGGATGAATTCGGTCTCGCCGGGCACACCGGGGAAGCGGCGTTCGCGCCAGTCGTCGGCCGCCTGCTCGATCCGCTCCCTGCGGCTCGAGACGAAGTTCCAGAAGATGTGGCGTTCGCCGTCGAGCGGCTCGCCGCCGAGCAGCATCAGCCGGCTGGGGCCATGGCTGCGCAGGATGATTTCGGCGCCGGGTTTAAAGACGATCAGCTGGTCCCGGAGGAAATGCCCGTTCAGGCCCTCGATTTCGATCTCGCCGTCGACGACGTAGATGGCGCGCTCGATATGATCGCTGTCGACCCGGAAGCGGGCACCGGCTTCGAGTGTAACGTCGGCGTAGAGCGTGTTGGAGAAAATCTTCGTGGGCGAGCGGCTGCCGTCCAAGTCGCCGGCGAGGAGGCGGATATGGGTGCCCTTGTCGCTAAGCTGCGGGATCGCGTTCGCGGCGACATGCTGGAAACCGGGTGCGGTTTCTTCCAGTTCCTGTGGCAGCGCGAGCCAGGCCTGAAAGCCGAACATCGTGCCGCCATTCTCGCGGAACTCGGCGCCGCTGCGTTCGGAGTGGACGATACCGCGGCCCGCGGTCATCAGATTGACCTCGCCCGGATTGATCGTCTGGACATAGCCCTCGCTGTCGCGGTGGACCATTTCGCCGTCGATCAAATAGGTCAGCGTTGCGAGGCCGATATGCGGGTGCGGCCGCGTGTCGACGCCCATGCCGGGGCGGAAAACCGCCGGGCCGAAGCTGTCGAGAAAGATGAAGGGGCCGACCATGCGGCGCTGCACCGAAGGGAGCGCGCGGCGGACGTCGAAGTCGCCGAGATCGCGCACCGCAGGGAGGATGAGCTGGTCGACGGGGCTGGCGGTGTTGAGGGTCATTGTCCTGGTTCCTTTGAAAATCAGTGGATCGACAGGAGTGCGAGCGCCGCAACCTGATCGGCAGAAAATCCGTTGGCGAGCAGCGCTGCGGCGCGCTCGTCGGCGAGCCTTTGCTCGCGCCGCGTCGCCGTGACGAAATCGCGGATCGCCTTGACCTTGGGGTCGACGGCGGGATGCCGGGTTTCGATACCGGTCAGGGCCAGCTTCACCCGCTCGCCGATCCGTCCGAACAGCGAGATGTCGCTGGTCTCGCCGATGGCAATGGCGTCGGCCACGACGCGCCAGTCGGCGCTGGAAAGCTGCGGGATCGGCATGTCGTTCAGTCTCATCTCAGCCTCCTGGCTCGATTGGATGAGATGAAAATATGCCTGGGCGGTTGCCAATAAAACCGGTATAAGATCGGTAGAAACGTTCGAGGAAATCGATATGATATCGGAACCGGGTACGCCGACGCTCGACCAGCTCAAGGTGCTGTTGACCGTCGTCGATGTTGGCAGTTTCGCGGGGGCGGCGCGCAAATTGAACCGGGCAACCTCGGTGATCAGCTACTCGATCGCCAATCTTGAGGCTCAGCTCGGCATGCTGCTGTTCGACCGCGAAACGACGCGCAAGCCGCAGCTGACCGAAGCCGGCCGGATGGTGCTCGCCGAGGCGCGTACCGTCGCGAACGGGATCGATGGCCTCCGGGCCAAGGTCAGGGGGATGCTGCAGGGGATCGAGGCCGAACTGCACCTCGTCCTCGACGTGCTGCTGCCCGAGGCGCGCGTCGTCGATGCGCTGACCAGCTTTCGCGAGGAATTTCCGACGGTGTCGATGCACCTGCATGTCGAGACACTCGGGGCGGTGACCAAGCTCGTCCTCGATAAGGTCGCGTCGATCGGCGTGACAGGGCCGCTCGATGGGCCCATTGCGGGCGTCGAGCGCATTTCGATCGGGCATGTGCCGATGATTCCCGTTGCGGCGCCGCAGCATCCACTGGCGCTTGCCGGCCGCAACGCGCCGGGCGCCGGACGCGAGCATATCCAGCTCGTCCTCACCGACCGTTCGCCGTTGACCGAGGGGCGCGATTTCGCGGTGGTGAGCAGCCGGACGTGGCGCCTCGCCGATCTCGGCTCGAAGCATATGCTGCTGAAGGCGGGGATCGGCTGGGGCAATATGCCGGTGCCGATGATCGAAGAGGATTTGAAGACGGGTCGGCTGGTGGCGCTTGATCTACCCGACAGCATCGGCGGCGATTATGCGCTCGCTGCCATCTACCGCGCCGACACGCCGCCGGGCCCAGCGGCATCCTGGCTCATTGCGCGGTTCGAGGAACAGGCCAGGGCTGAAGCCGCGGTGTGAGGGCAATGTTGCCGGAGTGGATCGCCTAACGTTCTAAGACGCGCCGGAAGGGCGTCAGGATCAGCGCAGAGACGGCAGAGCTGGACGCCCCGATCCAGATCGATTCGATCGCGGCCGCGAGTTGCGACGCCTGACCCGGGTTGAAGCCGCTGAGCATCAGCAGGAGCGGGAGCCATTTCATGACGGGCGATTCTCGCCGAGCCCGAGGAAGGGCAGGAGGGTGATGGCGATCATCGAGGTCAGCAGCCCTGCCATTGATCGATCGCCGAACTCGGCCGCGAGCTGGAGGAAGACGAAGGCTGCGGCGCTGAGCGTGACGCCTGCGTAAAGGAGCATCACCGCGATCCCGGGAAGGCCAAAACCGCGAGACGCAGAGGTGCGCGCGGTGCCGCGCGATGCCGGGACTGCAGACCGAAACGCACCATGGGTTTTGAGAGCTTGGAACATATCATTCTCCTTTCCGGTCATTCGCGGAGGGTCGAGATTGGGGAGGGGGGCGCCTCGGCGAGGCGCCCCTCGTTCGTTCACCGGCGACGGGCGTCGAGGCTGAAACGACCGGCACCGAAGGCGACGATCTGCAGCAGCCCGCCTGCGAGGGCGATGTTCTTGAAGAAGTGGATGAACTGGTTCTGGTCGACGAGATCGCTATGGAAAGCGAACGCGGCGGCGACCGAGAAGAGAGCCATCAGCGCGGCGACGAGGCGCGTGCGATAACCCGCGATCAGCGCGATGCTGCCGACGACCTCGACGAGGACCGCTGCAGCAAATCCCAGCGTCGCGAAGGGCAGACCCGACGAGGCGATCATGCCGATCGTTGCCTCGGGTGCGCTGAGCTTGGCGACCCCCGAGAGCAGGAACAGCGGCGCGATAAGGAGCCGGCCGGCGAGCGGTGCGGCGCCGGTGAGAAGGCTGGAGTAATTGGTGGTGGCGCCTGAAAATCCGGCGGCAGCGGTAGCGGTTTGCGTCATGGGACTTTTCCTTCTGAAACGGCACGCCACCATGGAGCGCCGCGGTGACCGGGAAATGCCATCGCGGGGCATGTCGAACCAGACGAATAAAATAGTCCGTTAGGTTCGATAATTTCGAATTACCTGGCGTCTGGAGCGGGCTGGTCCGAGCCTGTCCGTTTCTCGCGGAAGCCCGATGCACCGGATACCGTTTCGGAGATCCGGTGCATCGGGCCTTGGGAGCCGGCGCTTATTCGGCGCCCTTGGCGGCTTCCTCGATGATGCTGGCGACCGCGGCGGGCTGCGAGACATAGAGCGAGTGACTGGCGGCGACTTCCTTGACGGTCGATCCGGCGCGGGCGGCCATCGCACGTTGGGCGGGCGGCGGGATCATCTTGTCGTCGCTGGCGACGAGGTACCAGCTCTTCTTTTGGCGCCAGGCAGGGACGGTTACCGCACCGGCGAGCGCATTGACGCCCCACGGCACCTGCGACGCGGCCATGAACTCGGCTACCTCGGGCTTCACATCGGCGGCGAAGGCGGAAGCGAACTTTGCCTTGTCGAGAAAGATATAGCCATCGACCGGGGGAAGGATCGGCGGCACCGGCGCGCCCGGCGCGGGGTTGGCGATCAGCGAGCCGACCGATTCGCCTTTGTCGGGAGCGAAGGCCGCGATGTAGACGACGCTTGCGACCTTGGGGTCGGTGCCGGCTTCGGACACGACCACGCCGCCATAGCTGTGGCCAACAAGGATCACTTTGCCATCGGCGGCAGCGATCGCGCGCTTGGTCACAGCGACATCGTCTTCGAGCGAGTTGGTCGGGTTCTGGACGATCGTCACCTTATAGCCGTCCTTCGACAGCAGCTTGTAGACATCGGCCCAGCCCGAGCCGTCGACGAAGCCGCCGTGGACGAGGACGACCGATTTGACGGGTTCGGCCTGCTTTGCGGAAACCGAGGGAGCAGCGGCGACGGCAAGCGAGGCGGCAGCGGCGGCGAGGATCTTCTTGGTCATGGCATATCTCCTATCTGATATTTCGCGATAATCATTATCGCGATAAGTCGTTTTAAGGCTGGACTTCCGATGTTGTCAAAGATAAAATTTATCGCAATAATGGATATTTCCACAACGCATTGATTCAAAAGGAATGTTTTTATGTCCGGACCCGATGGCAAGCCGCTGCCGCTCGATGCGCAGCTCTGTTTCTCGCTCTATTCGACCACGATCGCGATCAATCGGCTCTACAAACCGATGCTCGATTCGATGGGAATCACCTATACGCAGTATCTGGTCCTGAGCAGTCTCGCCGAGCAGGGCGAGCTGACGATCGGTGCGATCGCCGAGCGTCTTGCGCTCGAACCCAGTACGATCACCCCACTGGTCAAGCGGCTCGAGAATGCGGGACTTGTTACCCGCAAACGCAACCCTGCCGACGAACGGCAGGTGCATGTGCATCTGACCGGCAAGGGCAGGGCGCTTCATGAAGGGGCGGGCTGTCTCACCGATGCGCTGCTCGCCGGCTCGAAGCTGACGATACCCGAAATGATCGCGTTCAACGAGCAGGTACAAAGGCTGCGCGCCGCGCTCACCGAATAGTGGAGTGCGGCGGCAGGCCATGTCAAAGGTCAGGACATCTTGCCGATCGCGATAGCGATCCCGTCCACGGTCAGCATGTTCTTACCCCCCTTCCGATTGTCGCCTTGTTCCAGTGTCGGCGGTCCGAACCCGGCTGATTCTCGCGCTACGGGCATGAAAAGGCCTATAATTATATAAATTGACCGGTCGGACGATCATATATTGCTCGATTGTCGAGATTATTATAAGACCGACCGGTCGGATAATTAAAACAGGGGAGGTTGATATGAAGGCCGTACTTGGCGCAGGGGCCCTTGGCAGCCTGCTTTTCGTGAGCCCTGCGCTTGCCCAGACCGCCGATCAAGGCGAGACGGAAAGCGTCGCCAACGAGATTGTCGTGACCGCGAACCGGCGCGAAGAGGCGCTGCAAAAGGTCCCCGCGGCGATTACCGCGATCACCGGAGAAACGCTGGCGCGCGACAATATCACCAGCCTTGAAGGCGTCGCCGACCGTACCCCGGGCCTGACCTTCGCCGCCTTTGCGGCTGGGCAGCCCGAGATCGCGATTCGCGGCGTCGGGACCAAGGAGGACGGCCCCGCCGCCAGCGATTCGACCGTCGTTTCGATCGACGGCGTCTATATCGCCGCGCGCTCGGCACAGGTGTTCGACCTCTTCGACCTAGAGCGCGTGGAGGTGCTGCGCGGGCCGCAGGGCACTCTCTATGGCAAGAACTCGATCGGTGGGTCGATCAACTTCGTGACGCTGAAACCGTCCGACGATTTCCGCATGAAGCTGCAGGTCAAGGCGGGCAATTACGGCCGGATGGATGCCGCGGGTCTCATCAGCGGCCCGATCGCCGAAAATCTTTTCGCGAAGGTGGCGTTGAGCTATCGTTCGAGTGACGGCTATCTGCGTAACGTCCTCGTCGGCAGCCCCCAATATGGCGAACGCTGGGGCGAGACCGAAAGCTTCAGCTATCGCGGGACGCTGCGCTGGACGCCGTCGGATCGTTTCGAGGCGATCTTCACCGTCGACGGCGTGCACGACAATAATGGCGCGACGAACCGCGAACCCGTCGGCAGCCAGGGCCCGTTGCACAATTGCGGCTGTGCGTCCGACCCCGTCGCGGTGAATATCGCGCTCGGCGGCGCGGATAGCCCCTATACGACGCTGGCTTCGGTCGAGGGCTATACGAAGCGCACGATCTTCGGCGCCAATCTTCAGCTCAATTATGATTTCGACTTCGCAACGCTGAGTTCGATCAGCAGCTATCGCGAGACCGATTATGACTATCTTGAGGATTCCTCGGGGCTTCCGCCTTCGTCGGTCTTCACCGACCTCACCGGCGCCTCCGGCAATCCGAACACTGTCCTGCTTGGCCCCGCGACCAACGGCTTCACCTTCAAGATCACCGATGCCGTGCGCGAGAAGCCGAAGCAGTATACGCAGGAAATCCGGCTTATCTCGCCCTCGGGTGGTGCGGTAGAATGGATCGGCGGCCTGTTTGTCAGCAAGGAAGAAAATACCCGCCACGAAGGGTTCAATTTCCCCGCGCTCGGCCGGACCGACCGGCTACCGAGCGTCTCCGAATCGATCCAGAGCAACGATGGCCTCTCCTATGCCGCCTATGCACAGGCCAGCTACAAGGTTGCGCCGGGTTTCAAGGTCACCGGCGGCGCGCGCTATTCCTACGAGCGCAAGAAGATTACCTCGCAGGCGATTATCTATAGCGGCCTGCCGCTGCTCCTGCAGGCCTACCCCGAGGTCGCCGCGAAGGACAGTTGGCGCAATTTCAGCTGGAAGCTGATCGCCGACTATGAATTTCAGCCCGATCTGCTCGCCTATGCCAGCGTCTCGACGGGCTTCAAGAGCGGCGGTTTCACAGGCACGGCGTCGACGGCGCTGACCGCAACGACGCCCTTCGATCCCGAAAAGGCCGTCAACTACGAACTCGGGACAAAGCTACAGCTTTTCGACCGGCGCCTGCGGCTCAACCTCGCAGGCTTCTATACCGATTATCGCGACCTGCAGGTGACCCGCTTTTTCCAGCCCGCGGGCACGACCTTCGGCCAGTTCATTACCGAGAATGCGGGCAAGGCGCGGATCAAGGGTATCGAGGTCGAGGCATCGGCGAACCCGTTCCGCGGTTTCGAAATCGGCGGCACCTTCGCCTGGCTCGATGCCAAATATACCGAGTTCACCGGCACGCCGTCGCAGATCGTCACCGGCGACTTCGACGGCAACCGCCTGCGCCAGTCCCCCAAATATGCAGCGAGCGGCTTTGCCGGATACACGCAGGAGTTCAGCGACGGATCGAGTCTCGGGATCCGCGGGACTTATAAATATCAGAGCCTCAGCTATTATGACGCCGACAATAATCCGATCACCGTCATTCCGGGCTACGAACTGGTCGATGGCTCGATCACTTTCAAATCGGCCGACGAGCATTTCGAACTCAGCCTGTGGGGGAAGAATCTCACCAAGACCGAATATCGCACCCACGTCTTCTCGCAGCGCGATAGCCGCGTCGCCTTCGCGCTTTATGGCGAACCTCGCACCTACGGGCTGACCGCGACCTTCAAATATTAGGCGCGGCACCCGGGCCGGACGGTAGGCAGGGCAAGGACGGCCCTGCCGACACCAGAGAAAGAGAGACGAATGACGCAATCGGTACGCGATATCATCGAAGACCGGCCCATGTCCGCATTCCAGTGGCGTATCGTCGCCATCATGATCGGCCTCAACGCGATCGACGGGTTCGATGTGCTTGCGATCAGCTTCGCCTCGCCGGGCATTGCGCGCGACTGGAGCCTCGATCCCGCGGCGCTCGGTTTCGTGCTGTCGATGGAACTGATCGGCATGGCCTTCGGATCGATGCTGCTCGGCAATCTTGCCGACCGGTTCGGCCGGCGAAAAACGATCATCGGCTGCCTCGCGGCGATGACCGCGGGCATGGCGCTTGCGGGGCAGGCGCACAATGTCACCATGCTGTGTCTGTGCCGCGTCGTCACCGGTGTCGGCATCGGGGGCATGCTTGCGGCGACCAATGCTGCGGTGTCGGAGGCGGCCAATGCCCGGCGCCGCGACCTTTGCGTCCTGCTGATGGCGGGGGGCTTTCCCCTGGGCGCAGTGATCGGCGGGACGATTTCGGCGACCCTCCTGGCCGACCATGGCTGGCAGGCAATCTTCCAGCTCGGTGCGTTGGTTACGCTGATCTTTATCCCGGTCGTCTTTTTCTTCGCGCCGGAATCGATCGCGTTCGAACTGCGTCGCGGCGGACCGCAGGCGCTCGGCTCGATCAACAGGGCGCTCCGGCGCATGGGCCATCCGGCGATCGCCACGCTGCCCGATAGGCCGCCCGCCGATGCGCAATTGCCTTTCGCGCGGCTGTTCTCGCCCGCGCTTGCGCGAACGACATTGCTGCTCACCGCTGCCTATCTCGCACATATCATGACCTATTATTTCATCTTCAAATGGATCCCGAAGATCGTCGCGGACATGGGGCATGCGCCCGCCGAAGCGGCAGGCGTCCTCGTCTGGGCCAATGTCGGCGGCGTGTGCGGGGCGCTCGTCATCGGCTTGCTCACCGCGCGGATCCCGCTGCGCCTGCTGACGGTTGCGGTCATGGCCCTGTCGGTGGGGCTCGTCATCCTCTTCGGTCGCGGCGCGGCGGACATTGGCGCGCTGACGCTGATCGCGTCCGCCACGGGGTTCGCGGCGACCGCTGGCGTCGTCGGGCTTTATGGGCTGCTCGCCAACAGCTTCCCCACCGCAGTGCGCGCAACGGCGACGGGCTTCACGATCGGGGTCGGGCGCGGCGGCGCGGTGCTCGCGCCGATGGTCGCGGGTGGCCTGTTCGCCGCCGATTTCGAGGTCCCCGTCGTGGCGCTGATCATGGCGCTGGGATCGGCGCTCGGCGCGCTGGCACTCGTTGGCCTCGGTGATGGCGCGAAGCGCGCAGCGATCGAGCCGGCATGAGCGACGCCGATGCCCGCGTCATCGCCGACTTCCTCAGCACCCGCGAGACGATGGGGCGCGAATGGGGGATTGCAATCGAAGAAGTCCGCGAGGGCTATGCCCGGATAGCGGTCACGGTGACGGAAACGATGCTTAACGGCTATGGCACCGCGCACGGCGGCGCGCTGTTCACCCTCGCTGACCAGGCCTTCGCCTATGCCTGCAACAGCTACGGATTGCAGACCGTCGCGCAGGCGGCGTCGATCAGCTTCCTCAGCCCCGCCCGGCCCGGCGACCGCCTTGTCGCCGAAGCGCAGGCGGTGATGGCATCAGGCCGCAGCGGTGCGCATAGCGTTATCGTGCGGACGAGCGATGGCCGGGATATTGCCTTGTTCCACGGCCTGTCGCGCACCGTCGGCGGGTCAATCATGACTCCGCAGATTTAGGCCGCGCTTTCCGCCGGCAGTGCGTCGCGGCCGAGGAAGATCGCCGTCGCGCGGTCCGCCAGCTCGGCCGCCTTGACGGGACCATCGGGCTCGAACCAGGTGTGCGTCCAGTTGATCATGCCGAAATAGAGCATCGTCGATGCGCGGCGCTCGGCGCGGCTCGTGCCATAGCGGGGACCGAGCTCGGCGAGGAGGTCGCCGACGAGGTCGATCAGTTCACGCTCGATACGCACGACCTTGCGGCGGCGCACGGCGGGCAGCTTGTCGAGGTCGTTGACGAGCACCTTGTGCCGGTCCGACGCCCCGACATAGAGCGCGAGGAAGCCGCGGGTCAGGCGTGCAAGACGCGCCGCGGGATCGGCCGGTGCATCCTTCAGCACGTCGCCGACCATCTGTTTCAGTGCCTCGACATGATCGAGCATGATTTCGAAGAGGATGTCCTCCTTCGATCCGAAATAATGATAGAGCAGGGACTTCGACACGCCGCTCGCCTTCGCAAGGTCGGCGATCGAGGCTCCGAGGAATCCGTGGGTGGCATAAAGCGCAGCGGCGCTGCCCAGCATCGCCTCGCGTCGGTCGGCATAGTCCGGGGCTTGCGGTCGGGCCAATCTCTATCCTTCAGGCGTCGTAGTCGAGTACAACCTCTTCCGTCTTCGGAACCGCCTGGCAAGTCAAGATATAGCCCTTGGCGAGTTCTTCGGCCGACAGGCCGTAGTTGGCCGCCATCACCACCTCGCCCTTGACCAGCCGCGCGCGGCACGTCGCGCAGACGCCCGCCTTGCACGCATAGGGCGCGGCGAGGCCGGCGGCGCGGGCGTTGTCGAGAATGCTGCCGTGCTTGCTGTCGAAGGCAAGGCGGCGGCTGCGGCCGTCCATCGCGATCACCAACTGGCGGCCCGACGCTTCCGAGCGCTGGCGATCGAGCTCGATGGCCTCGGCGCCGCTCGGGCGGTCGGCCGTAAAACGTTCGAGCATGATCGCGCCCTTTGCCATGCCCGCTTCGACGAGCGCGATTTCGGCGGCGTCCATCATCGGGCCGGGCCCGCAGATGAAGGCGGCATCGACGGTCGCGGGATCGACGAGGGTGCCGAAAAGCTCGCCCAGCCGGTCGCGGTCGAGCCGCCCGTTGAACAGCGGCGCCTCGGCATCGAGTTCGTCTTCGAGGAAATGATAGACCGCAAGCCGGTCCATATGGCGGTTCTTGAGCGCCGCCAGTTCCTCGAGGAACATGATCCCGCCACTGTGGCGGTTGCCATAGAGCAGGGTGAAGCGACTGTCCGGTTCTTCGATGAGCGCGGTCTTGAGCAGCGACAACACCGGGGTGATCCCCGACCCGCCGGCGATACCGAGGTAGGAGCGGCGCTTCCCGGGCTCATAATGCCAGGTGAAGCTGCCGTGCGGCGGCATCAGGTCGATCGCGGCACCCGCAACCAATTGCTCGTTCGCCCAGGACGAGAAACGCCCGCCCGCGATCCGCTTGATCGCTATGCGCAGCTCGCCGTCGTGCGGGCTGACACAGAGCGAATAATTGCGCCGCAGCTCCTCGCCGTCGACCGTCGCGCGCAGCGTCACATGCTGCCCGGCGCGAAAGGCAAAGGCGTCGTCCATCCCGGGCGGCAGCGCAAATCGCAGCGACACCGCATCGTCGGTCTCGCGCCGCGCGTCGAGGATCGTGAGGGAGTGGAATATCTCGGTCATCTCAGTGGCACTTGAAGCGGTCGAAGGGTTCGAAGCAGTCGCGGCAGCGCCACTGCGCCTTGCACGGCGTCGATCCGAAGCGGCTGACCTCTTCGGTGTGATCGGAGCCGCAGCGCGGGCATACCGCGGTCGCAGTCGGCGAGGGCGGGGCGATGCCGTAGGCGCGCAGTTTCGCATGCCCCTCGGCGGTGATCCAGTCGGTCGACCAGGGCGGCGCGAGCGCCGTCTCGATCGCGACGCCGGCAAAGCCCGCGGCGTCGAGCGCCTCGCGGATCGCCTGCTCGATCGCAAGCGTCGCGGGGCAGCCCGAATAGGTTGGCGTGATCGTCACCGCATCGGGCCGGACATCGCGCACGATGCCGAGGTCGACCACCGACACCGCCGGAATTTCCGGGTCGGGGACCGAAGCAAGGACGTCGCGAACCCTCGCGATGGCGGGCGCGAGGCTCACCAGCGCGCGTCCGGATAGCGCAGCGGCAGATGCTGCATCACCGCGAGGAGATGGCCGAGATGCTCGCTGTGATACCCGGTGCGCCCGCCGCTGACGGCACGCGGCAGCGCGGGGATGGCGATGCCGGCCTCATCAAGAACCGCTTTCATGCGCGCATCGAACGCCGGGCGGAGTGCGCTACGATCGGCCGCCACGCCCTCATCGGCGAGCTCCCGTTCGACCATATCCATCTGGAATAATTCGTCGACGAAGCGCCAATGCCAGTCGAGGCCGCCCTCCATCCGCGCGCGGCTCTCGTCGGTGCCGTCGCCGAGCCGGATCACCCAGTCGCTGGCGAGCTCGAAATGATAGCGCACTTCCTTGACCGCCTTCGCCGCGATTTCGGCGAGGCGTGAATCGGCCGACCCCGCCAGCTCGGCGAGCAGCAACTCGTGATGGTTCGAAAAAAGGAATTGCCGCGCGATCGTCCGTCCGAAGTCGCCATTCGGCTGCTCCACCATCAGGCAGTTGCGATAGGCGAGCACATCGCGCCGGAACGCGAGCGCGTCGGCATCGCGCCCCGCGCCCTCGGCCTCGCCCGCGAGCCCGAGGAACAAGGTCGCCTGCCCGATCAGGTCGAGCGCGACATTGGCGAGGCTGAGGTCGACCTCGAGTGTCGGCGCGTGCCCGCACCATTCGGACAGGCGTTGCCCGAGCACCAGCGCATCGTCGCCGAGGCGGAGCAGATAGTCGAAGCGTGGATCGGCGCAGGCCATCAGATATTCTTCACTTCGTCGGGAATCGGATAGAAGGTCGGGTGGCGGTAGATCTTGCTCTCGGCGGGTTCGAACAGCGGCCCCTCGCTCGCGGGATCGCTCGCGGCGATATCGGCCGAGCGCGCCGCCCAGATGCTCACGCCCTCCATGCGCCGCGTATAGGTGTCGCGCGCGTGGCGCAACGCCATCTCGGCGTCGGGTGCCTGCACACTGCCCACATGGCGGTGCGACAGCCCGCCGCGCGCGCGAATGAAGATTTCCCAGAGCGGCCAGTCGCCCGTCATCGTCCCGCCTGTCATGCTCACGCCGCCTTTCGCGCCGCGCGGCGCGCCTCATGCGCCGCTGCCGCCTCGCGCACCCAGGCATTGTCGTCCCACGCCTTCCGGCGCGCCTCGATCCGCTCCTTCGCGACGGGGCCTTCGCCGCGCACCACGGCGTAGAATTCCTCCCAGTCGATCGCGCCGAAATCATATTGGCCGCGGTCCCCGTTCCACCGGAGATCGGGGTCGGGAATGGTAAGGCCCAGATATTCGGCCTGCGGCACGCTCACATCGACGAATTTCTGGCGCAGCGCGTCGTTGCTGTCGCGCTTGATCCGCCAGCGCATCGACTGCTCACTGTTCGGCGAATTGTCGTCGGGCGGCCCGAACATCATCAACGCCGGCCACCACCAGCGGTCGAGCGCATCCTGCGCCATCGCGCGCTGCTCGTCGGTGCCCTGTGCCAGCACCATCATGATCTCGTAACCCTGCCGCTGGTGAAAGCTTTCCTCCTTGCACACGCGCACCATCGCGCGCGCATAGGGGCCATAGCTCGCGCGCTGCAGCGGAACCTGGTTCATGATCGCGGCACCGTCGACCAGCCAGCCGATCGCGCCGATGTCGGCCCAAGTCAGCGTCGGATAGTTGAAGATCGTGCTGTATTTCGCGCGCCCCGAATGCAGCGCGTCGATCATCTCGCCGCGGCTTGCGCCCAGGGTTTCGGCGGCGCAATAAAGATAGAGTCCGTGCCCGCCCTCGTCCTGGACCTTGGCGAGCAGCACCGCCTTGCGGCGCAGCGAGGGCGCGCGCGTGATCCAGTTGCCTTCGGGCAACATGCCGACGACTTCGCTGTGCGCGTGCTGCGAGATTTGACGGATCAGCGTTCGCCGATACGCCTCGGGCATCCAGTCCTTGGGTTCGATGAACGCGTCCTCGGCGATCCGCGCCTCGAAGGCGGCGACCAGTTCGCGCGGTTCGTCAGCGATAACAGCGGCGGCGGCGCCCTTCTGCAGTTCGGTTGTGTACATCGTCCAGCTCCTTGGCTCTCCGGCTATCATTAGCCGACCATTCGGTCAATGAATTATTGCACTCAAAAATTGGGCTTGAAAATAATTAGCCGACCGGTCATCCTATTAATGGAGGGGATGCCCCATGAGCTATGAGTCGATAGGATTTGATCGCACCGACGGCATCGCGCTGGTCACGCTGTCGCGCCCCGACCGGCTGAACGCCTTCACCGCTGCGATGCACGAGGAACTCGCCGACGCGCTCGCGCTCGCCGAGGCCGACGACGGTGTTCGCGCCATATTGCTGACCGGCGCCGGGCGCGGCTTCTGCGCCGGGCAGGATTTGTCGGATCGCGCTGTCGCGCCGGGGGGCGACGCGGTCGACCTCGGTGCCTCGGTCGAAAGATATTATGCACCGCTGATCCGCCGCCTCGCCGACATGCCGAAGCCTGTCGTGTGCGCGGTCAACGGCGTCGCCGCGGGCGCGGGCGCCAATATCGCGCTCGCCTGCGACATCGTGATCGCGGCGCGCTCGGCGCGTTTCATCCAGTCTTTCGCCGCGATCGGCCTCATTCCCGATTCGGGCGGCACCTGGGTGCTGCCGCGGTTGGTCGGACAGGCGCGCGCACTCGGCCTCGGGCTCACCGGCGAGCCGCTGTCGGCCGAGAAAGCCGAAAGCTGGGGGCTGATCTGGAAGGTCGTCGACGACGAGGCGCTGATGGCGGAAGCCACGGCGCTCGCGGCGCGCTTCGCCGCCGGCCCGACGCGCGGGCTGGCCGAAACCAAGCGGCTGATCCGCCAGAGCGCGCTGCACTCGCTCGCGGACGAACTAGACCTCGAGCGCGATGCCATGCGCAGCCTCGGCAACAGCGCCGATTATCAGGAAGGCGTCGCCGCCTTCATGGCGAAACGCCCGCCGGTCTTCACCGGCCGCTGATTCAAACGAAGGACTGACAATGACGCGATTGCTGAGCAACTATGTGGCGGATAACTGGCGCGAGGCGGACGGCAAGCTCGCTGACATCCGCTCGGCGCTGACCGGCGAGACGGTCGCACGCACGGGCAGCGAAGGGCTCGATTTCGCCGCGATGCTGGGGCACGCGCGCAGCGTCGGCGGCGCCGCACTCCGCGCGCTGAGCTTCCAGAAACGCGCCGCGATGCTGAAGCTGCTCGGCGCTGCGATCATCGAGCGCAAGGAAGAGCTGTACGCGCTGTCGGCGGCGACCGGCGCGACGCGGCAGGATAGCTGGATCGATATCGAGGGCGGGGCAGGGACTTTGCTCGCGCTCGCCTCGCGCGGCCGCAAGGAATTGCCCGACGACGTCGTTCTGATCGACGGCGATTTCGAGCCGATCGGCAAGCGCGGCACCTTTGCGGGCCAGCATGTCTACACCTCGCTGCAGGGCGCGGCGGTGCAGATCAACGCCTTCAACTTTCCCGTCTGGGGGATGCTCGAAAAGCTCGGCCCGGCTTTGCTCGCGGGCGTCCCGGTGATCGTCAAGCCCGCGACCGCGACGGCACAGGTCGCCGAGGCGGCGTTCCGGATCCTGATCGAAACCGGCGCACTTCCGCCGGGCGCGGCGCAACTGATCGTTGGCCCCGTCGGCGACCTGTTCGACCATCTGACCGGGCAGGATGTGGTCTCCTTCACCGGCTCGGCCGATACCGCGACAAAGCTCGCCGGCCATCCGGTGATTGCGCGCGAGGCAGTGCGTTTCATCGCCGAACGCGACAGCCTCAACGCCGCGATTCTCGGACCCGATGCCGTGGCGGGCTCGCCCGAATTCGACCTGTTCGTCGCCGAGGTGGTCAAGGAAATGACCGTCAAGGCAGGGCAGAAATGCACCGCGATCCGGCGCGCGATCGTGCCCGCGGCGCAGCTCGACGCCGCGCAGGCCGCGCTCGCCGCGGCGCTCGCCAAAATCGTCGTCGGCGATCCGGCAGAGGAGGGCGTGACGATGGGGGCGCTCGCCAGCGCCGCGCAGCAGGGCGATGTGCGCGCCAAGGCGCGCCAGATCGGCGAGGCCGCCGTGCTGGTCCATGGCGCGATCGACGACGAGGAAACACCGGGCGCCTTCGTGACGCCTTTGCTCTTCCGCGCCGACGACCCGTGGGCGAGCGACGTCGTCCACGATGTCGAGGCGTTCGGCCCGGTCGCGACGCTCATGCCCTATCGTGATCTTGCCGACGCGATCGCGCTCGCCAACCGCGGCAAGGGCGCACTCGTCCTGTCCTGCTTCACCCACGATCCGGCGGTGGTGCGCGCAATGGTGGTCGGCGCCGGCGCCTTCCATGGACGGATGGTCTTTATCGACCGCGACAGCGCGCGCGAGTCGACCGGGCACGGATCGCCGCTCCCGATGCTGATCCACGGTGGTCCCGGCCGCGCGGGCGGCGGCGAGGAAATGGGCGGCCTCAGAGGCGTCAAACATTATATGCAGCGCAGCGCGCTGCAGGGCTCGCCTGCGATGCTGTCGGCGGTCGTCGGCCGCCATCTTCCCGGCGCGCCGCAGCCGACGGGCGACACGCACCCCTTCCGCCTGCGGTTCGGCGAGCTCGACCCGGGCTACACGCTTCACACCGATGCCCGCACCGTCACCCTCGACGATATCGAGCATTTCGCGCATTTCACCGGCGACACTTTCTATGCGCATATGGACGAGGAAGCCGCGGCGCGCAGCCCGATCTTCGGCGGCCGCGTCGCGCACGGCTATCTTCTGCTCTCCTTCGCCGCGGGGCTGTTCGTCTCGCCCGAGGAAGGGCCGGTGCTTGCCAATTACGGGCTCGAGGGGCTGCGCTTCGTGAAGCCGGTGAAGCCCGGCGAGGCGATCAAGGTCGCGCTGACGGTCAAGGCGAAGACGCGGCGCTCGGCCGAGATGGGCGAAGTGCGCTGGGGCGTAGCGATCACCAATCAGGACGAAGATCTGGTCGCGACCTACGACCTCTTGACGATGAACGCGGTCTGATACGATGGCGGGCATCGACTTCGGGCCGGTGGACGCGAAGGTGCTTCGGGCGCTGCAGCTCGATCGTCTGCAATCGACCGTCCAGCATGCCTATGCCAATTCGCCGCACTACCGCGCCGCCTTCGACCGCGCCGGAGTGGCGCCACGCGATATCGCCTCGCTCGCCGATATCGCGAAGCTGCCCTTCACGACCAAGGCCGACCTGCGCGCCAATTATCCGTTCGGCATGTTCGCGGTGCCGACCGAACAGGTCTCGCGCATCCATGCTTCGTCGGGAACGACCGGCCAGCCGACCGTCGTCGGCTACACCGCCGACGATATTCGCACCTGGAGCAACCTCGTCGCGCGCTCGATCCATGCCGGCGGCGGCCGGCCGGGGATGAAGGTGCATGTCGCCTACGGCTACGGCCTGTTCACCGGCGGGCTCGGCGCGCATTATGGCGCCGAGGCACTGGGCTGTACGGTCATCCCGATGTCGGGCGGCCAGACCGAAAAGCAGGTGCAGCTGATCCGCGACTTCGCGCCCGAGGTCATCATGGTGACGCCGAGCTATATGCTCGCGATCCTCGACGAATTCCGCCGCCAGGGGCTCGATCCGCGCGCGACCTCGCTCCGCTACGGCATCTTCGGCGCCGAACCTTGGACCGACGCGATGCGGACCGAGATCGAGAGCGCATTCGGCATCGAGGCGAGCGACATCTACGGCCTGTCCGAAGTGATGGGACCGGGCGTCGCGCAGGAATTCGTCGGATCGGCCTCGGGGCCGACGATCTGGGAGGATCATTTCTATCCCGAGGTGATCGATCCCGAGACCGGCGAGGTGCTTCCCGACGGCGAGGAAGGCGAGCTCGTCTTTACCTCGCTGACCAAACAGGCGTTGCCGATCATCCGCTATCGCAGCCGCGACCTGACGCGGCTGCTGCCGGGCGACAAGACGGTGATGCGGCGGATGGCCAAGATTACCGGCCGCTCCGACGACATGCTCATCATCCGCGGGGTCAATGTCTTCCCCACCCAGATCGAGGAACAGATATTGAAATGCCCCGGTCTTGCGCCGCATTTCCAGATCGAAATCAGCCGCCCCGACCGCATGGACGAGATGTGCGTACGCGTCGAGGCGCGGGGTGATGGCGACAGTGCCGGGCAAGACCGGATGCTGTGCCAGTTCATCAAGGATGCGATCGGCATTTCGGCGCAAACCGAAATCGTCGCGCCCGGCGCGATCCCGCGTTCGGCGGGCAAGGCGGTGCGTGTACTCGATCGCCGCAAACTCGAGGAGACCGTTCGATGAAGAAGTTGATAGCACTCTACACGATGCCCGAGGACGTCGACGCCTTCATGGCGCATTATCGCGGCGTCCACCTCCCGCTTGTCGAAAAGATCCCCGGTCTGGTCAGCACCACGGTGACGCGGATCGACCGTACTTTCGTAGGCGAGCCTAGCAACTACCTCCTCGTCGAGATGGCTTTCGCCGACGCCGACAGCTTCAAGGCCGCGATGAAGAGTCCGGAAAATGCGGCGGTCGGCGCCGATCTTGCCAACTTCGCGGGCGAGCGGGTCACGGTGATGGCGGGCGAAACGCTGGGCTAACGCCTCTCGCGAAAAGCGCGCGGCGAGCGACCGATATTCTTGGTGAAGAAGCGCGAGAAATAGGCGGGGTCGGCAAAGCCGAGCGAATAGCCGATCTCGCTGACCGGCAGCGTCGAATAGAGCAAAGCGCGCTGGGCCTCGAGCAGGCTGCGCTGGTCGATGATCGCCGCGGGCGGCAGCCCCGCGATTTGCGTGCACGCCGTCCGCAGCCGGTTCTCGCCGACGCCGAGCGCCGCAGCATAGTCGCGCACCGCTTCGCGCAGCCGGAAGCGTTGCTCGACCCTGTCCCGGAAACGCGCGACGAGCGCCGCCTGCGGGCGCGGCGACAACATCGGCGCGGCCGCGATCCCCCGCAGCGCCAGAACGAGCAGGTCGAGCACCGCGGCGCGCAGCGCCGTGCGCTGTCCCGGCAGCGACCAGCCAAGCTCGCGCGCCATCATCGCCATATGCTGTTCGGCACGCGACGCATCCTCTTGCGACAACGGGATCGCGCGCGCTGCCGCGAACAGGCCGGAAAGCTCGGGATTGCCTGCCAACAGCCGCTCGCGCTCGGCATCGGCGAGCGTCGCGACCCAGCCGTGCGATTCATGCTTCCAGCCGAAACCGTGCACCAGCGTTGCGGGAACGAGCAGCAGCGCGGGCGCATCGAACGCCAGCTCGCGCCCGTCGACCTGCATCGTCCCGCCGCCGCCCATGATCAGGAAGACATGATTCAGTTCGGCATGCGAATGCGGGCGAATTGTCCATTCGTTCGGCCGCGACCGGTCGTCGAGCGTTTCGACATGGATCAGCTCGGGATCGACCGATCGGCTTGGCTCGCCATAGAGGTAAAAGCTCGGGATCGCCTGTTGCATCATCGCCGGAGCGAATAGCAAATATGTTCGAATAATCCAAGTTTTTGCGCAATTGCCCCATGGCCGCTACGCGGCACTTTCGCCAACATCCGATCCGAAACCGCAAAGGTCGAAGAGAGGATCACATGCGCACGCAAGTCGCCATCATCGGCGCCGGCCCAGCCGGCATGCTCCTCGCGCATCTGCTCGCCGCCGAAGGCATCGCAGCCACCGTCATCGAACGCCGCGATCGCGCCTATGTCGAAGGCCGTGTGCGCGCCGGCGTGCTCGAACAAGGGACCGCCGACCTCCTCCGCCGCCTTGGCCTCGCCGCCCGGCTCGACCGCGACGGCCTCGTTCACGACGGCACCCGCATCGCGCTCGACGGCGACATGTTCCGCATCGATTTCGCGGCGCTGACCGGCGGCCGGACCGTCACCGTCTATGGCCAGCAGGAAGTGATGCGCGACCTGTTCGACGCGGCCGAGGGCCGCGGCGTCGAGATCGTCTGGAATGCCGAGGAGGCCGTACTCGAAGGGATTGACGGCAAGCGCCCGGCCGTACGCTGGCGGGAAAGCGGTGTTGAACGCCGCCTCGAATGCGACTTCGTTGCTGGCTGCGACGGCTATCACGGCATCAGCCGTACCAGCATCCCCGAGCGCGTCCGCCGGACCTTCGAGCGCATCTATCCGTTCGGCTGGCTCGGGATCTTGGCCGATGTGACGCCGGTCGATCACGAGTTGATCTACGCCAACCACGAACGCGGATTCGCGCTCGCTTCGATGCGGTCGCCGACGCGGAGCCGATATTATATCCAGTGCGGGCTTGACGAGGATATCGCCGACTGGTCCGACGAACGCTTCTGGGACGAGTTGTGCGTGCGTCTCGGCACCGAGGTCGGACAGCAGGTGATGCGCGGCCCGAGCTTCGAAAAATCGATCGCGCCGCTTCGCTCTTTCGTGTCCGAGCCAATGCGCTGGGGACGCCTCTTCCTCGCCGGTGACGCCGCGCATATCGTTCCGCCGACGGGCGCGAAGGGCATGAACCTTGCCGCGTCGGACGTGTCGATGCTCGCCGGAGCGCTTCTGGATTATTACCGCACGGGATCAGGAGCTGGAATCGATAGCTATTCGGCGCGTGCACTGGCGCGTGTGTGGAAGGCCGAGCGCTTCTCCTGGTGGTTCACATCTATCACGCACCGCTTTCCCGACCTGGATCCCTTCGCACGCCGGATCCAGCAAGCGGAGATCGCCTATCTGCGCGGATCGGTCGCCGCGCAGCGCAGCCTTGCCGAAAATTATGTCGGATTACCGCTGGAGGACGCATGAGCAGGAAAATCTATCCGGGCCCCGGAGCCGCCCTTGTGGGGCTGCTCTTCGACGGGATGACGATCATGTCGGGCGGCTTCGGCCTGTCGGGCAATCCCGAAAGCCTGATCCCCGAAATCCGAGCGGCGGGCGTGAGGGACCTGACGGTGATCTCGAACAATGCGGGCGCCGATGGCTTCGGCCTCTGGATGCTGCTCGAAACCCGCCAGGTGAAGAAGATGATCTCCTCCTATGTGGGTGAGAACAAGCTGTTCGAGAGCCAATATCTCTCGGGTGAGCTCGAGCTCGAGCTTAATCCGCAGGGCACGCTCGCCGAGCGGATCCGCGCCGGGGGCGCGGGCATTCCCGCCTTTTACACGCGAACGGGTTTCGGCACCGTTGTCGCCGAGGGCAAGCCGGTCGAGGAATTCGAAGGCCGGATGTATGTCCGCGAAACCTGGCTGCGCGCCGATCTTGCGATCATCAAGGCGTGGCGCGCCGATCCCGCCGGCAACCTGATGTTCCGCAAGACCGCCCGGAACTTCAATCCGAACATGGCAACCGCCGCGAAGGTCACCGTCGTCGAGGTCGAGGAGATCGTGCCCGAAGGGAGTTTCGATCCCGACTGCATTCACACGCCCGGCATCTATGTGGACCGGATCGTCCTGTCGACGATCAACGAAAAGCGGATCGAGAAGCTGACGACCCGCGCGAGGGAGGCCGCCTGATGCCCTGGACCCGCGATGAAATGGCGGCGCGCGCGGCGCGTGAACTCCAAGACGGTTTCTACGTCAATCTCGGCATCGGCATTCCGACGCTCGTTGCCAACCATGTTCCCACAGGGCTCGAGGTGACACTCCAGTCCGAAAATGGCATGCTCGGCATCGGGCCTTTTCCTTATGAGGGCGAGGCCGACCCCGACCTGATCAACGCGGGCAAGCAGACGATCACCGCGCTGCCGACATCGAGCTTCTTTTCGTCGGCCGACAGCTTCGCGATGATCCGCGGCGGCCATATCGACATGGCGGTGCTCGGCGCGATGGAGGTCGCCACGAACGGCGATCTCGCAAACTGGACGGTGCCGGGGAAGATGGTCAAGGGCATGGGCGGAGCGATGGATCTTGTCGCCGGGGTCCAGCGCGTCGTCGTGGTCATGGACCATGTGACGAGGGCAGGCGAGCCCAAGATCCTCGAACGCTGCACCTTGCCGCTGACAGGAACCGGCGTCGTCGACCTGATCATCACCGATCTTGCGGTCTTCGCCTGCGACAAGGCGCGGGGCCGGCTCGTCCTGATCGAACTCGCGCCGGGCGTCACGGTCGAAGAGGTCCGGCGCCTGACGGGCGCCCCGTTCAGTACCGAACGGCTGGAGGCGGACGCATGACCGACGTCGCCGGCTATCGCGGCGACGATGCGGGAGCACCGCCGTCGCTCTTTCCCGACTATCGCTCGACGCACCTGCGTTCGCCCACGCTGCCGCCGGTCCGGATCCCTCCCACCCTGACCGAGACGACCGGGCCTGCGGACTGCTGGGACCGGTTAATGGGCGAGGCGCTCGCCGATCTCACGGCAGGAAAGCCGGGCTCCCCGATCGGCCAGCGCATCGTCGTGTCGGGGCAAGTGCTCGACGAGAACAAGCGGCCGGTGCCGAACAGCGTCATCGAGATATGGCAGGCGAATGCCGCAGGGCGCTATATCCACGCCAAGGACAGCTGGGACGCGCCGATCGATCCCAATTTTACCGGCGCGGGCCGGGTCGTCACCGATGCCGAGGGGCGCTATCGCTTCGTTACCGTGCGGCCGGGCGCCTATCCGTGGGGCAATCACCGAAATGCGTGGCGTCCGTCGCACATCCATCTGTCGTTGCTCGGCCCGGCGTTCGCAACCCGGCTCGTGACCCAGATGTATTTTCCCGACGATCCCCTGATCGAGATCGACCCGATCGCCAACGCGGTGCCGATGCCCTATCGCCAGCGCATGGTCAGCCGCCTCGACATGGCGACGACCGAGCCGGGCTGGGCGCTTGGCTATCTTTTCGATATCATCCTCAAGGGACGCGACGCGACCGTCTTTGAGGAGGACCATGGTGACTGACGACCTCGAGACGCGTGAACCCGCGCCGCGGCAGGATAATCGCAATGCCGCGCTGTTCGGACAGACGCCGTCGCAAACCGTTGGCCCCTTCTTCCATTATGGCCTGCCGTGGAAGGGCGGCGCGGACCTTGTCGGCGTATCGGGCCTTGGCGCGCGCGCCGAACTTTTTCCGCCAAATCATTATGTGCTCGCCGAACCGGTTTCGCGCGATGCCCCGCGCGGCGATGTTGTGGAACTCGCCGGCCATGTGCTCGACGCCGAGGGAAATCCGGTTCCCGACGCGATGGTCGAACTCTGGCAAGCCAATGCCGCAGGCCGCTATGCGAGCCCGGACGACCGGCGCGACGACGTGCCGCTCGATCCGGGCTTCATCGGTTTCGGGCGCTCCTCGACCGATGAGGACGGCATCTGGCGGTTCCGCACGATCCGGCCGGGGCGAGTGCCGGGGCCGGACGGCAGCCTGCAGGCACCGCATGTCGCGCTTTCGATATTCGGCCGCGGTTTGCTCAAGCGGCTGCCGACGCGCCTCTATTTCGACGGCGATCCCGCCAATGCGACCGATCCGGTCCTTGCGCTGGTCATCGAGAGTCGCCGTCATGGCCTGATCGCCAGGCAAGGCTCCGACGGCGCATGGTGGCTCGACATCCACCTTGGCGGTGCCCGCGAAACGGTGTTCTTCGACCTGTGAGTGACCTGCTGCGCACCCGCCCGGGCAGCACGCCCGAAATCGCCGGCATTTTCTCCGACGCAGCGACGATCGGCCATGCGCTCGCCTTCGAGGCAACGCTCGCGCGCGCCGAGGCCGACGAAGGGCTGATCGTGCGCGCGGTCGCGGACACGATCGTCAAGGCCGCGAGTGCGCTCACCGTCGATCCCGCGGCGCTCGCCGAGGAGGCTGCACATGCGGGCACGCTTGCTATCCCGCTGGTGCGTCGGCTCCGCGAAAAATTGCCTGACGATATTGCTGCCAAGGTGCACCTCGGTGCGACCAGCCAGGACGTCGCCGATACCGTTCTCATGCTCCAGGTGAAGGCGGCCGCACAAATTTTGGACCGCGATGCCGCGCGCCTCTGCGCCGCGCTCTGCGATCACGCAGCCCACCATGCCGCGACGCCGGCGCTCGGCCGAACCTTGCTGCAGGATGCATTCCCGATCGGTTTCGGCCTTCGCTTCGCGCAAGCCGCCGCCGGGATCGACGATGCCCGCCGTCGCCTCCTGTACGAGGTAAAGGCGGCCGCCGTTCTGCAACTGGGCGGAGCGGCGGGAACACGCGCCGGGCTTGGTGCGAAGGGGGCCGCCATCGCGGCGCGTATGGCGGCAGACCTCGGTCTTGCGGCCGGAGCGCCTTGGCACGCCCGCCGCGCCGGTGTCGCCGGTGTTGCGGGCGCGCTCGCCATCCTGACCGGGACGATCGGCAAGCTCGCGCGCGACATCGCCTTGCTGTCGCAGGACCGGATCGGCGAAGCGCGCGAACCGGAGATCGCGGGTCGCGGCGGCTCGTCGGCGATGCCGCACAAACGCAATCCGACGGGATGCCAGGTCGCCCTGTCGGCGGCGATCCGGGCGCCGGGCCTCGCCGCATCGGCAATCGGCGGCCTGCCGCAGGAAGCCGAGCGCGGGCTCGGCGGCTGGCAGGCCGAGGCGCCGGTACTTGCTGACTTGTTCCAGCTCGCCGCGGCAAGCCTTGCCGCGATGATCGTCGTTGCGGAGGGACTCGAGATCGACACCAATGCGATTGCGCGCAACCTCGCGGCGGGCGAGCAGGATGCGGACATTGGCGAGAGCGAGGCGATCGTGGCCGCGCTCGTCGCGCATATCGGGCGGAGCTGACAATGCCTTTTGCTAACCGGAACGGCGTGCGGCTCTATTGGCGACTGGAAGGGGCCGATGATCGTCCGGTGCTCGTGCTACTCCATTCTATCGGCACCGACATGACATTGTGGGATGCCATGGTTCCGCTGCTTCTCCCGGCCTTCCGGCTGCTGCGCATCGATCTGCGCGGTCACGGCGCATCCGATGTGCCCCCGGGCGACTATGTCCTCTCGATGCTCGCAAGCGACGTTGCAGCGATCATGGGCGACGCCGGGATCGACCGCGCCGCGGTGGCGGGCGTATCGCTCGGCGGAATGGTCGCAATGCAGCTCGCGCTTGACCATCCGGAGCGCGTCGCGGCGTTGGCGCTGATCTGCACCTCGGCCGCCATGGATCGTGCGGGCTGGGATGCGCGGATCGAGACCGTTCGCAGCGAAGGTACGGGCGCCATCGCCGACGCCGCGATCGGTCGCTTTCTGTCGCCGTCCTTTGCGCGCCATCATCCCGAAGTCGCCGATGGCCTGAGGCGCGCGATCATTACGCAGGCGGACGCCGGTTATGCCGCGGCGGGGGCGGCGATCCGCGACATGGAGCTGATCGATCGCCTTGGTGACATCGCCGCGCCGACGCTGGTCGTGACGGGTGCGGCCGATATCTCGACGCCCTACGCCGGCCATGGCGACCGCCTTGCCGAGAACATCGCGGGGGCCAGGCACCGGTCGCTGGAGAGTGCACATTTGCCGCCGATCGAGGCGCCGGCGGCGCTCGCTGCGGCGCTGACCTCCTTTTATGCCGCGCGGCCCGAAGCCGCCGGTGCTGCCGACCTCCTGTTCGAGGAAGGGCTGATCAATCGCCGACGCGTCCTTGGCGACCAATGGGTCGACCGCGCGCTCGCTACGCGCACGCCGTTCAACGCCGATTTCCAAGCGATGATCACGCGCATCGCCTGGGCCGAGATATGGGGACGCCCCGGCCTCGACGATCGCACGCGCCGCCTGCTGGTGATCGCGATAACGGCGAGCCTCGGGCGCTGGGAGGAGTTCGCGCTGCACGTTCGCGCCGGTCTCGAGCGGAACGGCTTCACCCGCGACGAACTCAAGGAAGCGCTGATGCAGACCGCGATCTATGCGGGCGTTCCCGCCGCAAATCACGCCTTTGCCGAAGCGGGCGCGATCATCGCGGAGATTGATAGCACCGCCGATGCTTCAGGTTGACGTTTTGTCATTTTGACGGGATAGGCATCGGCCCAGCCTCTTGCGAAGCAGCCGATGGAAACCGAAGAAAATTTCCGAACCCGTAACGCACGCCTCAAGCGGGCAAAAACGCGCGCCCGCATCCTGACCGCCGCCTTCGGCCTATTCGAGGCGAGGGGGATCGACGCGACGACGATCGACGATGTCCGGATCGAGGCCGGTCTGTCGCGTGGGTCGATCTACAATTATTTCCCCACTTTCGACGCAATGCTACGCGATATGGCGGCGCACATGGTCATCCAGCTCAACGCCGAGCAATCGGCATATTTCGACGGACTCGACAGCCCGATCGAGCGCATCTGCTGCAACATCCGCTACTCGATCGGGCGTATCGCGTCGGACCGTGTCGGCGCCGAGGTGCTGCTGCGCGTCCTGCCGCTGATCGGCCCGCCGACCGAGGCGATGCGCAAGCATGCCGGCGCCAATATCGAGCAGGCGCAGAAAAGGGGGCTCGTTCGCGTTCCCTCGCTCGAGGTCGCGCTCGAACTCGGCTACGGTCTCGTAACGGCGCTGGTTCAGCGTGGTATGAACAGCGGCATCACCTCGAAGGACATCAATGCCGGCGCGCAGATGTTGATGCGTTCTTTCGGCATCGAGGATGGCGAAGCCGAGCGGCTGGCCAAGATACGCCTGCCGGTGCCACCCGCGGGGCAGCTTCGCGACGCGGTGCTCGGCGTTCAGACGGACGGATAGATACGCGGCCGCGCGCGGCGCAGTGTCAGGCTGGCCAGCAAAAGCCCGCCGATGAGTGAGAGATGCTCGGCGGCGATGTGAAAACTTTCGCTGCGCCGGGGCTCGTCGAAAAGCCAGAAGGGATGACCATAGGGGATGGTGATCGCGGTGAAGAGGGCGAGCAAGAGCGCCGCGACCCATCCGAAGCCCCTGAAATCGAAAATCAGCACGAGCGGCGCGACGAGGTTGACTGCGATACTCGCGGCCGCCGCGAGGCCGGGTAAGGGCACGCCCATCTGTTCGAGCCCGTGCGCGAAGCCGAGCGGTGCGGCGGCTCCTTCGATGCCGGTGGCAAGAAACAGCACCGACAACAGGGCGCGGCAGGCAAGATCGAACCCGCCTGCCGCGAAGTGTCGGACGGCCGAACGCCGTGCCGGGGAGCCGTTGCTATCTGGAATCACGCAGGAACCGGACGATGATGTCCATCGCCTCGTTCGTCGACCAGGGCAGTCCCGCCGCCGCATCGCCCGCGAAGGCGAGGTCGCCATGCCCTGCGCCGTCGAGCACATAGCGTGTGCTCTGTCGTCCGGCGGCGCGCAGGGCCTCGTGCAGCTTCAGCGTCTGACTCGGCGAGACGATGCGATCCTGGCTACCGTGGAAGATGAGGAAGCGCGGGCTGTCCGCTCCGACATGGTTGAGCGCGTTCGACGCGGGCGGGAAAGTCTGTCCGCCTTCGGTCAGATAGCGTGCGATCGGCGAGCCCGGCGCGGCGAACATCGCCATTTCGGGATTGAAGTCCTCGGCGACGCCCGACGTGTCCGACGTGCCGAATTTGTCGACCACCGCCTCTACGGCGCTGCTCTGATCGAGATTATTGCCGCGCTCGAAACTCTTGTCGCCATTGGTCAACCCGACCATCGCCGCGAGATAGCCGCCGGCGGACTCGCCCCATATCGCGACATGGTCGGGGTCGAAGCCATATTCGGCGGCATGCGCGCGCAGATAGCGGATCGCGCCCTTCACGTCGGCGATCCCGTCGCGATAATTGGCGCCGTCCATCGCGGTGCGATACTGGACGCTTGCGACGACGAAGCCCTGCTCTGCAACATAGCGGCGCAGGTTCAGTCCGTTCTCCTTCGGCGCGATGACAAAGCCGCCGCCTGTCACATAGACGACGAGCGGATAGCGGCCGGGCTTCGCCGGTTTGATGATATCGAGTGCCAATGGTCGGTTGCCGCCTCCCGCCGCCGCAACCTCGGCGAACACTACATTGTCGGTGCTCGTGACCTCGGTACGGCCGCATTTGATCTGGTCGGCAGGATCGGGCCTAATCACATTACTGCTGCTCGTGTCGCTCGGCTTGATCGAAGTCGCCATCGGGATCGGCGGCATGCTCGGCATGCCGGGTGGCAAGGGCGTCGGGGGACAGGCGATCTCGGCCACCTTAGCGCCTTCGCTGCCGCCAGCGCATGATGCCGTTCCCATTCCCAGCAACATTCCTGCCACGATCAAACCCTTTCCATATCGCGTCATGAAAATCTCCAAAGTCTAAAAATTGGCGCTGAGCGTGACCCCGTAGGTCCGCGGTGCGTCATACTGGATGATTGCCGACGTATCGGACTGGCCGAGCGCGGTCGCGACCGCCTGATTGGTCAGATTCTTCCCCCACAGCCGAACGCCGTAACGATCGTCGGAGGTGCGCCAGCCGATCGACGCGTCGATCGTGACGAACTTGTCCTGCTTGAGCACATTGTCGGGCTGCCCGTAGAAGCCGCTGTTGTAGTAGCCGCCAAGGTCGAAGGCGAAGGTTCCGCTCTTCGTTTCATGGTCGTAATGAAGGTTGAGGTTGACCGTCGCATCGGGCGTGCTCGGCAGGCGATTGCCGTCGGCCGGCACCGTCGAGCGGATTGATCCGCCGGCCGGGTTGGGCGTGTAGCGGTCGGCGTCGGGGAAGTCGGTGAAGCGGTCGTGAAGCAAGCTCACCCCCGCGGTGATCGCCAGTCCGCGCGCGGGACGCAGCTCGAGATCCATGTCGATGCCGTATATTTCGGCGGCAGCGCCATTGTAGATGATGATGTTATTGAGTTCGAAACGGCTGACCTGGATGTTGCGATAGTCGTAATAGAAGACCGCGGCATTCAGACGGAGGGTCCGGTCGATAAGGTCGGACTTGATGCCGAGTTCATAGGCGTCGAGTTTTTCCTGCTTGAACGCCGGAGAGCCGGGCAGGCGCGCGTTATAGCCGCCGCTCTTGAAGCCGCGATTGTACGACAGATAGACGAGGGCATCGTCACCAAGCTTGTGGTCGAGCGACACCCGCCAGGTCGGCGCCGAGAAGCTTTCCTTCTGGTCGACATCGGGGCCGAAGGGGTCGATCACGAACCCGTTGATCAATGTCGCCGCCGCGGTCGAATGGATCGTTCGCCGCTCGCTGCTGTAGCGAAATCCGCCGGTGAGCTTGGTCCGCTCGCCGAGCGGGACGGTGGCCTGTGCATAGCCGGCCCACGCGCGCGTCGTCAGCTTGCTGTATCCGGTGATCGTCGTGATCGGCGGCGCGGGCGGCGGCGGAATCGCCGGACCCGACAGCGTGAGAATATTGGGATCGAGTTCGGCGTGCGCATTGAAATAATAGACGCCGGCGACCCATTGGATCGATGCGGCCGGATCCGATTGCAGCTTCAGTTCCTGACTTATCTGACGGTCGTTGAGCCGTGAGAAGGTCAGCGTCTGCGCGGGTGTCGGCGTCAGGTCAGTGTCGAAGCCGATGTCGTAGCGCGACTTGCGGTACGCCGTGATCGACTGCAGCTGGACGCCGCCAAGGTCCTGCTCGATGTTCAGGCTGACGCCGCCACCGGTCAGGCGCTGATAAGGATCGAAGTCGGCGTTGATGTCCCATGTGTCGATATCGTAGGCGGGGCCGAACAGCGGCTTGATCCCCGGCACCTGCGACGAGCTGATCGAGGCGTTGCCGATCCGCCGGTTATAGTCGAGCGCGAGCTGAACCTTGGTCGCGTCGGTCGGCGTGAACACCCATTTCGAACGCAGCGCGAGGTCGAATTTGTTGCGGTTGGCATCGTTGCCGGTCGCGACATTGACGCCATAGCCATCACCCTGCGCGGTCACCTGCGCCGCGATGTCGGCGGCAAGATTCGGTCCGATGCCGCCCGCGATATAGGCGCCGCCGGTGAAGGTGTCGTAATTGCCATAGCCTGCCGAGAAGCGCGCTTCGAAATCCTGCGTCGGTTCGCGCGTGACGATGTGGATCAGGCCGCCTGTCGCATTGCGGCCAAAGAGCGTGCCTTGCGGTCCTTTGAGCACTTCGACGCGCTCGACATTGTTGAGCGACATCAGCGAGCCCGAACCCGAGGCGAGATAGACGCCGTCTATATAGACCGCGACCGAGTTCTCGAGGCCGGCGCCCGCCGCCGAGGTGCCGATCCCGCGGATGCGCGGCAGCACGAAGCCGGTCGAGGCCTGGATATAAAGGCCCGGCGTGATCGTATTGAGCTTGGTGACATCGGTGACGCCTGCCGCGGCGAGCCTTTCATCGGAGAGCGCAGTGATCGCGATCGGGACGTCCTGCATGCGCTCGGTCCGGCGCTGAGCTGTGACAATGATGTCTTCCACGCCGCCTGATGCGCCGGGCGTCCCAGCGTCTTGCGCCAGCGCCACATGCGGCCCGAGGCAGCTCAAGGCGACCGTAGTCGCCAACAAGGCCTTCTTCATCTCCACCCTCCTCCGAATCGGCCTTTTGGCGGCCGCGATTTATAGGAGTGGAATGATGTCATAATGAACAATTGTCAATATGATTATGTGCCGTTTTTGGCTTTTTTCTGCGGTTTTTGCGCCCGTTTCGGAGACGCGAAAAGAGCCCCGCGTGGCAACGCGAGGGGAAGGGAAAAGGGCTGCAGCCCGATCGCGACCGGCCTCCTCAGGAGAGGCGCGGATAGTCGACGTGGGTGAAACCAGGGATTTCGACGCGCTCGGGACGGTTCCCGTTGGCGCAAAGCTGATCGATCATGAACTGCGATCCGGCCATCGCGATCTGCTGCGACGGATCCTCCATCACATAGCGCAGCCGGGTTATAATCGCGCGCCGGTCGTCCACCGAACGCACCATTGGAATCTCGCTCACCGTCCGCGTCCCGGGGTCGACGACGGGCGGGTGCTCTACCGATTTTTCGAACGCCGGATAGTCGGGCCACATCAGGCGGCTCATCTCGACCGACGAGCGGCTGTGATACCAGATGCGCCGATATTCGGCCTCGACGGCATCGGCTCTGGTTTCGAGATCGCCGAGCGCGAGCGGCGGCGCGTGCGGCGCGATCAGCAGCCGCTGGGGATCGAGTCTTTTGTCCGACGCCTTGTAGAGAAGATGGCACATGCTGTTCGACTGCCAGGTCACTCCCGCAGTCGGCCGCCCGGCACGTCCGCTGATCATCACCATCAGCCGCTCCCAGTCGATCGCCTGAGTGCCGAGCCAGCGCATGATCCGGAAGCCGGTATCGAGAAACACGAGCGCGAAGGTCGCCGCCATCATGTCGTTCATCGGCACCGGCGGCGCGTCGGGGCCGTCGCCGTCGAGCAGATTGGCGCCGAGATAATCGAACTCGAGCAGCCTGGGATCATCGAATGCGCGCTCGAGATAATCGATGGTGACCGCGCAACTATAGTCGACGAGATCGGCGATCTTCGGCTCGAGGCCTTGCCATGCCTCGACCGCGACTTCGTCGCGCCAATAGCTGGCGCTGTTCGCGGCGCGGACAATGCGACATTGGTCGATCAGCGCGCGGGCATCGGCCTCCCAGCCGGCGAAGCCCGTCGCCTTGAGCCGCGCGATATAGGGGATGGCGATCCCGAGGTGCGAGATGCCGGTCAGTTCGAAGAAGCCGCGCGTCGAGAGGCGGAAGCTTTCAGTCACCGGCGCGCGGCCCGAGCCGGGAAAGAGCACGAGGTCGCTTCCGGTCACCACCAGCAGCGGATCATCGGCGTGGACCGCGCCGAGCTGTTTCTGCAGATGCGTCCCGATGCTGTGCTCGGCCGAAGTGAACAGTTCGTAGAGCATCTGGAAGTCGGGATGGGGTTTGTAAGTCATGTCCGGTCCTCGGGTCAGGCGCGGTCGAGCTGCAGTTGGTATATCACCATATCCTGCCGGAACCGGACATCGGGCGTCAGGCTGTTCGATACCGCGAGATAATCCTTGCCGTCGGCGCGGAAAAAGGACGCGTCGGTGCCGCCGAAGGTCGGAAATTCTTCGGCGAGTTCGAACTTGCCCTCCCGCCAAGCGAAGATCTGCGATGTGAGATCGGTCTTCGGCGCGGCGGGCCTGCCTTCGATGAAACAGATGCGCACGAGGAACAGACCGTGCGGGCTATCGATCAGCTCGAACTCGCGGCCGCCCGCGCCGCCGAGCGACTGGTGCTGCAAGAACAGCTCGCCGTTCCAGCGAAAGAGCGCCGAAGCGCCGTCGATCGCCGCGAAGGCAAGCCAATCCTCTCCCTCGTAGGTAAAGTGCAGGAAGCTGCGTCCCGACGTTTCTGCGAAGCTCTGGTAAGGAACGAAGGCCGCACCGTCCCAGCGGTAGATCAGGCTGGGGGAGACATGGTCGGCGTAGGCGAGGAAGCGATGGCCGCCGAGCTCGAAATATTGCCAATTATAGCCCCAGCGCCCGCCGAGGACCTGAATCTCCTCCCACGTGCCGTTCTTCCATTCAAGGATCGCCGAGCGCCCATGCCCCAGCGGCTGATAGTGCGGGACCGTGAGGCCCTGCGCGAGCGCAAGGAAATGCCGTCCGTCGAAGCCGAAGTGATGCCATTGCTTGGCGCCATAAGTCGGAATTTCGTGCGCGAGCGCCCAGACGCCGGCGTCGCGGCGATAGATGAGCGAATTGGTGTTTGCTTCATAGGGGCCGCTTCCCGTGCGCAGATTGGCGAAGGCGAGATAGGCTTCGCCGTTCATATGGAAGATTTGCGCGTCCTCGCCCGCGGGGCAGGGGAGCCGCACATCTTCGACGAACCTTCCGTCGGCCCAGCGATAGATCGGCGCCTCGATATCCGAATTGCCGGCGTTCATGTGTGGCGCCTGCCCCTCGACATCCTCCGAAAGCTCGGGAACCGCGAGGTAGAGTCCGCCATCCAGCGCAAAGACATGCGCCGCGCGCGCGCCCGAGGTGGCGAGGCGCTGGTGAAGCCTTAGCAGCTTCGGGTCGGCTGGCAGAAAATCCGTGTCGGGCTGCATCGTCATTTCTCTTTCATATCGTCGCGGCGAGCGCGGCGCGAGGCGGATCGGCGGTCCCGTCGCAGTGAAGAGCCGCGCCGGCCGGGACCGGAGCCACCCGCACTTCCCTCCCCAGGGAAAGCGATGGGACCGCCGCCTTCCGCGTCAGCCGCCGAAGGACAATTTCACCGTGACCCCGGCACTGCGCGGATCGGAGACGAGCCCGACGCGCGTCATCGTCTTGTTGAAGTCGGGGATCGCACCGCCGCCGACATAATAGGTTTCGTTCGTCAGGTTGCGAACCCAGCCAGAGATGTCCCAATGGCCATTGGCCGATGCCCAGCCGACCCGCGCGTTGACGACGGTGTGCGAATTCGCGCGGAGTGTCAGTTCGTTGGTGAGCGTATTGCCCTTGAACGCCGCGTCGGCACCGAGATAGATTTTCGATCCGTTGCCCATCTCATATTGGTAATTGGCACCGATGGTCGCCGAATATTTGGGGATATTGGGCAGCCGCTCGCCGTTGAGATTGAGGATGAAGAAGGGCGGTCCGTCGGTGATCGAGGGGTCGAACACTTCGATCGCATAATCGCGGAAGGTCGGGTCGAGCAGCGACAGGCTGCCGTTGAGTGTCAGCCCCTCGAACGGCTGGATTACCGTCTCGATTTCGATACCCTTGATCCGTGCGTCGGCGGCATTGTTGGTGATGATCGTGCCCGCTTCGCTGACGCCCGTCACCTGCAGATCGTTGAACTTGATATAGAAGGCGGCGAGATTGATCCGCAGCCGGCGATCGAAGAAATCGGTCTTGAGACCGAGCTCGAAATTGTCGGCTACTTCGGGTTCGAAGGGCTCGGTATCGGCAATAACGCTGGCCTGTCCGTTGAAGCCGCCGCTTTTGAAACCGCGCGCATAGCTTGCGTAGGCGTGAATATCTGGGGTCGGTTCATAGGCGATCACGACTTTGGGCGTGAAACTCGTCCACGTCTTTTTCCGGACCGTCTGGAAATCACCTTCGGGCAGGAAGAGCGAGAAGGGGTCGCCACCCGGCACCGCGGCGACCGACGTCGCATCGAGCCCGAACTTCTTGGTCTCATTGGTATAGCGCAGGCCCCCGGTCAGGCTGAGCTGGTCGGTGATGTCGAACTTGACCTCGCTGAACGCCGCGAAGCTGTCGGTGTTGATGCGCTGGAGGAAGCTCGCGGTGCTGTTCTGATAATCGGGCGAGCCGGGGCCGATCAACCCGTCGTCGGGGTTGTCGGGGGTGTTCGCATCGCACGGCTGGCTGCCGGGCGTGCAGCCGAAGAGGAAGATCTGCTGGTCGCGCCAGCCCTCCTCGTGGAACCAGTAAAGACCCGCCGACCAGTGCAGCCGTCCGCCCATCGATAACGGCCCGGCGTCGTCGGAAACGAAGCGCAGTTCCTGGCTCGTTGCCCAAGTCTTCTGCGTCGCGACGAAGTTGTTCTGTTCGGCGGCGGTGCGGTCGACATCCTCGACATTATAGCTGCGCTCGCCGCGATAAGCCGAAAGCAGCGAGATCGTGCCCGCGCCGGTGAAGCGGTCGATGCGCAGCACGCCGCCCCACTGGCGAATGCCTTGCTCGCCCTCGACGTTGCTGCGGCCGCTGCGGATATTCTCTTCCTGCGTCGGATAGGGCGCTTGGAAGAAATCCTTGAGGATGAGCGGCGTGCCGGGGACATCGACGATCGCGCTCTTGAGCACGCCGTCCTGGTCGACCTTCGAATAGTCGACGACGAGGTTGATTTCCCAGTCGTCGCTGGGAGTGAAGCGAAGCGAGCCGCGCAGTGCCTGCGTGTCGACGCCGTTCGCACGGTTGCCGGTCGTGAGGTTGCGATAGGCGCCATCGGTATGGAGCGAGAAGCCCGCGATGCGCGCCGAGAGCTTGTCCTCGACGATCGGCGCGCTGACCGCGGCCTCGAACTGGCGCCGTCCGAGCCCGCCGAGCTCGGCGGTGACATAACCGTCAAGCTCGTCGCCCGGCTTGCGGGTGATGATATTGACCACGCCGCCGACGGCATTCTTGCCATATAGCGTGCCCTGCGGGCCGCGCAGGACCTCGACGCGTTCGATGTCGAACAGCGCCGCATTGGCCTCGCCCGACTGCGCGATATAGGCGTCGTTGATGTTGACCGCGACGCCGCTATCGGTCGTGAGATCTTCGTTCGACTTGCCGATACCGCGAATGATATATTCTTCGTTGTTGATCTGTTCGGAATAGATTTGGAGGCTCGGCGCGATCTGGGCCAGCCCTTCGACATTGGTGATGCCCTGGGCCGCGATCGTATCGCCCCCGAAGGCGCTGATCGCGATCGGCGTGTCCTGCACCGAGCTTTCGCGGCGCTCGGCGGTAACCACGATATCGGCGATGCCCGTCTGCTGCGCGTCGGCCTCGGCCGATGGCTTGTCGGTGGTCTGTGCCTGCGCGACCGCCGGTAGCGCGCAGCCCGCCAGAAGCAGGGCGAGCGACTTGGCGAACGGCCGGATCCTCACATGCTGAAGCTTGCGCATCTTTCATCCTCCCCAGAATATTTTATCTGTTTTTGCGGGGGCGGCCAGCCGCTCCGAAGGCGCCACGGCGTTTCCCGGCCTCTGGATAGAGAAGAGCCGTTGATCTACGCCAATTCAATTTGAGGACCCGATTGATTTATAAATCAAATCGATTGGAGCCGATCAAACCGCTATCGCGCGGCTGCGGCGACAGCCGCCTGCGCGAGGCGGCGGAAATTGGCGACGAGCGCGCTTTCCTCGCCAGCGCGGCAGCCGAGGAGGAGATGGGTCACGGCCCCGTCGTCGGCGAGCGGTTTAAAGCTGATATTGGGCACCTTGATGCATTGCAGTTCGGCGGGAACGATCGCGACGCCGAGGCCCGATGCGGCGAGGCTGATGATCGTCGAGGATTCCTGGGCTTCCTGGACGATATTGGGCGTGAGCCCTCGCTGCGCGAAAAGCTGCACGACCTGGTCGTAGATGCCGACCCCCGATTTTTTGGGATAGAAGATCAGCGGCGTGTCGCCGAGTGCCTCGATGGTGAGCGGCTCGATGTGGTTGAGGCCATGGTCGGCGTGCATCGCGACGACCAGCGGGTCCTCCACCAGATGGGTGAAGCTGATGTCCGAGCGGTTCGGAAAGCTGTGGGTCCGCAGCAAGCCGATGTCGATCGTGCGGTCGGCGAGGGCCGCGACCTGCTCCTGCGAGGTAAGTTCGTGGAGCGTCAGCTTCACGCGCGGGAAGCGCGTACGGAACTTGCGGACGATCTGCGGAAAGAAAAAGAGCAAGGCCGACGCGGCCGTGAAACCGATCCGAAGCTGCCCCGCCTCGCCGCTGACCATCTCCTGCACATCGTCGACGGCGCGCTCGATCTGTCCGAGGATCGCGTTGGCGTGGATCCGGAAGGCATCGCCGACCGCCGTCAGCGACACGCGGCGCTGGGTGCGATGGAAGAGCTGGGCGCCGAGTTCGCGTTCGAGTGACTGGATCGCAAGCGAGAGGGGAGCCTGCGTGATATTGAGCCGTTCGGCGGCACGTCGGAAATGCAGTTCTTCGCAAAGCACCGAGAAATAGCGCAGCTGGCGAATATCCATTGATATAATTCTCCCATCAATCCCTGCTCTTCAATAAATTAGCATAAATCGATGGCGCGCGGCAAACGGGCTCTCATGCAGCCGACGCAAGATGCTGCTCCGACAAGCAAGTTTCCGCTCGGTGCCCGGCTCAAGTCCCGGAACAGCCGCCGCCGCGGGGGGAGGAAAGAGACATGCGCTATCGACAGCCAAACTCCGTCGAGCGGCCGGGCCGTTTGATCGAGCGGCTGCGCGCCGGCGAACCTTTCCTCTCCCTTGGCATCCGCTTCAGCCGGACTGCCGACATCGTCCGCATGGCATCGGGCGCGGGCTACGACCTCGTCTGGATCGACCTCGAGCACAGCAGCATGTCGATCGACGTAGCCGCGGCGATTGCGGCTTCGGCCCACGATCTCGGACTGGGCTCGTGGGTTCGCGTGCCCGAGCGCGACTATGGCGTGATCGGCCGCCTGCTCGACGGCGGGGCCACCGGCATCATCGGCCCCAAGATCGAAACCCGCGAGGAAGCCGAGCTGCTCGCCGCGGCATGCCGCTTTCCGCCGCAAGGCCAGCGGTCGATGATCGCCCGCCTTCCGCAATCGGGCTTTGCCCGCATGCCGGTCGAAGCCTTCGTTGCGGAGGCCAATGCCGAGGTCGTGGTTCAGGCGCTGATCGAATCGTCGCTCGGGATCGAAAATGCCGACGCGATCGCCGCGACGCCAGGCGTCGATATTCTTGCCGTCGGGACGAACGATCTCACGGCGGACATGGGCTGTCCGGGGCAGGTCAAGGATCCAGCGGTCATGGATGCGTGCGCCGCCGTTGCCGACGCCGCGATGCGCCACGGCAAGGTCGCAATCATCGGCGGCGTCGCCGACGCCGATCATTTCGGCGCCCTTCAAGCGCTTGGATTCGCGCCCTTCATCTTCGCCGGCATCGACACCGACGTGATGGCCGACGGCCTTGCTGCGCGTGCCGACGCCTGGCGCGAGAAATTCGGCTGAGGCCGGTCAACGACAAATATCGAAGGAACAGGACTGATATGGAAGAACCGCTTGTCTCGCAGCCGATGCGGCCGGCCGAAACGCTCGAACGCCCGGGCTTTGCGATGCCCGAGGATGCCATCGACTCCCATATGCACATCTTCGGCCCGCTCGATCTTTATCCGTGCGTTGAACACCCACATTACACGCTGCCCGACGCAACGCTCGATCAGTTCCAGGATGTGATGCGCGTTCTCGGGCTGCGGCGTTTCGTGATTGTCCAGCCGAGCTTCTACGGCACCGACAACCGGTGCCTGATCGACAATCTGAAGGCGGCGGGTAAAGCGGCACGCGGTGTTGTGATGATCGAGCTCGACACGAGCAATGAGGTTCTCCGCGACTATCAGGCGGTCGGCGTGCGCGGGGTACGGCTCGACCTGTTCAAGCGGGCCGCGCTGCCGCTCGCCGAAATCCAGGCCTATATCGATGCGATGGCCGCGAAGGTTGCGCCGCTCGGCTGGCATCTGCAATTCTACGCGCCGGGATATATCGTTCGCGACCTGATCGACTATCTTGCGACGCTCGAGATCGATTTCGTGATCGATCATATGGGTTACATGCTCGAAGAAGACGGGCTGACCGAGGCCGATTTCGACCGGCTGCTCGCACTGATGAAAGAGGGGCGCTGCTGGCTCAAGCTGTCGGCGCCGTACCGGCTCGCCAAAAAGCGCGGTATGGACGCCGTCAACGAGATCGCCAAGGCGATCGTGGCAGCCGCCCCCGAACGCGCGATCTGGGGATCGGACTGGCCGCATATTCCCGAAGGCGGCCGCGACACCGGCGAGCTCCTGAACCTGCTCGCCATCTGGGCACCCGATCCGGCGACGCGGAAACAGATATTGACCGACAATCCGAAAAAGCTTCTCGGTTTTGCCGACTGATGGGGGAGGAACGATGATGACTGACGCTGCCGAGAGCCGAACGCTCGCCCGGGTCGTTGCCCTGTCTTTCCTCATCGTCATGGTCGATGGCTACGACACGCTGATGATCGCCTTCATCGCGCCGTTGCTCGCCGACGAATGGGGGCTCGCGCATACCAACATCGGACAATTATTTGCCGCTGGCTATTGCGGCGCGATCGTCGGCGCGGTGTCGATGGGGCCGCTTTCGGACCGGGTCGGACGCAAGCCGATGCTGGTCGGCGCGCTCGCGCTTGCATCGCTCATGACCTTCAGCTGCGCCTTCGCGGGCTCGTTCGAGCAGCTCGCGCTGTTGCGCTTCTTCGCAGGCATCGGCTTGGGCGGCGCCTTGCCTGCCGTCATCTCGCTGACCGCGGAGCATGCGGGGCCGGAGCGGCGCAGCGGCACAGTGACGCTGATGTATATCGGCTTTCCGCTCGGTGCCGTCGTCGGCGGCGCGCTGACCGCGGCGATCCTGCACCTCGGCTGGTCGACCGTCTTCCTCTTCGCGAGCGGTGCCTGTTTTGCCGCCACCTGCGCCGCGCTCGCTATCCCCGAATCGATGCGTCCATCCGCGGCGGGGCATGCACCTGCGAAGGGCCTGGTGAACGTGGTGAAGGCGCCGCTTTCAGAAGGGCGCCTCTGGCCCGCGCTCAGCCTCTGGTTCGCGCTCTTTTGCCTGCTCATGCTGACCTATGCGCTGGTCAGCTGGACGCCGACCTTGCTCGTGTCGCGTGGCGCATCCCCGCAAACGGCGGCCTTCGCCAGTGTCGCGATCAACCTCGGCGGCATCGCGGGCGCGCTGTTCAGCATCCCCCTCATCAATCGCTTCGGGCCCTATTTCCCGATCGCGACGATGATCCTGCTCGGTTCCGCTCTGGTCGCAATGATCGGCGCTCCGGTCGGGTCGCAAGCTATGACCTTTGCGCTCCTGTTCGCGGCGGGCTTCCTCGTGATGGGCGGCCAGATCAATTTTCCGGCGATGATGGTCGATCTCTTCCCGCCGCCGGTGCGCGGTGCGGGATCGGGGCTTGGAATGAGTATCGGACGCCTCGGGTCGATCATTGGACCGCTGATCGGCGGGGTGCTGCTCGCGGCGCAGATCCCGCAGTCGCAGCTCTTCCTGTTCGCTGCGATCCCGGCGGTCATCGCCGCGCTTGCGGTCTTCAATGCCGCGATTCGGCGGCGTCGCATCGTCGAAGCCGCGGTGGCCCCGATCGAAGCGGCATAATGGACTCTCGCCGTGGGGGGGGGGGGGGGGGGCGCCCCCACGGCGATCTTCGTATATCAGGCGCGATGGTCGAGGCGTGCGGCTCGGATCCCGGCGATCGCGCACAGCTCGTCATTGTCGGACGTGTCGCCGGTGACGCCGACGGCACCGAGAGCGTGGTTGTCCGCATCGACGACGATCAGCCCGCCGGCGGCAGGCACCATATCCTGGCCGGGTATCGCGCACAGCGCGGCGATGAAGGTGGGGCGCTCGTCGGCCATCGTCGCGATCTGGCGGCTCGACACACCAAGCGCGAGCGCACCCGATGCCTTGCCCGCCGCGATGCGGGGGCAGAGCGTCGAACTCCCGTCCTGGCGCTCGAATGCAAGCAGATGCCCGCCGGGATCGAGGACGGCGACGCTCAGGGGCTTGAGCCCCAGCCGCTCGCCCTCGGCGAAAGCCGCCGCGACGATAACGCGCGCCTGTTCGAGACTGATCTGGTTCATTGGTCTAGTTCCTTGCGGTGGATGTGATGCGGCGCGGGACCGGAGACGATGTGTGCGTCCGCCACATGCACCGGCCAGGGATGAAGCGCGGCCCCCGGGCAGGGGCCGCCGAGGCAGGCGCCGGTCTCGGGGTCGAAGAGCGCGCCGTGCCAGCGGCAGGCGATGTAGGCGCCGCTGGGCGCCAGATATTGACCCGGCAGGCGGGCGAGCGGCAAGCCCATATGCGGGCAGCGATCGACGTAGCCATGCACGCCCGCGGCGGTGTGCACGACGAAGCCCTCGAAGCGGCCAGCCTTGAGCTCGAGTGCAAACCCCTGCGCGCCGCCGATCGGGAGCAGCGCAAGCGGGCACAAGCACGATGCCGTGCGGTACCGTGTCAGGGCCCGCAGAAGCGGTCACGCCGGGTGCAAGGCGGGCAAAATGCGCCCGCGGCATTCGCCGAAGCCGATCGGGATGCGGCCCGGAGCCGCAGCGCGCGCGGACAGGATGATCTCGTCGCCATCTTCGAGGAAGTAGCGCTCCTCGCCTGACGGCAGCTGGATCGGATCGGCACCGCTGCGCGTGATTTCCAACAAACTCCCGTAGCCCGGGCGATCGGGCGCCGAGATTGTTCCCGTCCCGAGAAGGTCGCCGGGATTGAGGTTGCAGCCGTTCGAGGCGTGATGGGCGACGATCTGCGCGGCCGTCCAATACATGTTCGTCGCCGGCCCTTCGCTAAGCGCGAAGGGCGCAAGTCCTTCGTCGCGCATGCGCGGCGTCGAAAGGTGAACCGAGAGTGAAATAGCGAGCGCGCCCTGCGCCTGATCGTCCTCATCTTGCAGATAGGCGAGCGGGGCGGGATCGCCGGGAGGACGCGCCGGCTGCGCGACGCGAAACGGAGCAAGCGCCTCGGGAGTGATCACCCACGGCGAGATGCTCGTGTGGAAATTCTTGGCGAGGAACGGCCCGAGCGGCACATATTCCCACGCTTGGAAATCTCGTGCCGACCAATCGTTGAGCAGGCAAAAGCCGGCGATATGCTCGGCCGCGTCGCTGATCGGGATCGGCCGGCCGAGCCTGTTCCCTACGCCGATCCAGACGCCGATCTCTAGCTCATAGTCGAGCCGCCCGGACGGCCCGAAATGTGGCGCGGGGTCTTCTGTGCTCTTCGACTGACCCAAGGGCCGCACCACCGGTATTCCCGACGGGCGCACCGAGGAGGCGCGGCCATGATAGCCGATCGGGACATGTTTATAGTTGGGCAGCAGTGGATTGTCGGGCCGGAAGAGCTGGCCGACATTGGTTGCGTGGTGGATGCCGACATAGAAGTCGCTATAGTCGCCGATCGTTGCAGGCAGATGCAGCTCGCAGCCAGCGGCGTCATGCAGTGCAGGTCCGGTCGCCGGTCGGAAGCTTTCGTCTGACAATATTTCCGATAGCCGCCGTCGCAAGTCTTGCCGCGTTGAAGCGGGCGCACCGAACAGCCGATTGAGCTTGGGCTCATCGAGCAGCAAGCCCACTTCGGCCGGAAACAGTGCCGCGATAGCCCGCAAATCGAGGATATGATCGCCGATCGCTACGCCCGGTCGCGGAATCTCGCCACGACGCGAAAATATGCCGAATGGAAGATTCTGGACCGGAAAGTCGGCATGGTCGTTGGCGTCGGAAACCCAACTCGTGCGGCTTGGGTCGTGCGTTTCGTCGATTTGCATGATTTCCCTGCCTCGCCGCCGAACGGATTTATTCAACGGAAGACAAGCCCACAGCATGGCTGCGGGCCAATCATCAACCGCATGATTGATTTGTCTAGGCCATCAAAAAAAGAAGGTCATTTTATCGGCAAAAGCCGTGTGCAATCATATGCTCTTTTCAAGGCGGGGACCGTGCTCCTGTTCGACCGCGGTACCCGGCCGCTCGTCGGCAGCATTGCTTCTAGGGTCAGGACCCATTAATTTGAGGAGATGGCTGTGATTCAGGCGACCACGAAGGAGCCTGAATTTGAGCGATTTATTCTGGCTGACGGACGAGCAGATGGCGCGTCTTCAGCCCTATTTTCCGAAGAGCCATGGCCGCAAGCGTGTCGATGACCGGCGGGTTTGAGCGGCATTATCTTCGTCAACCGCAATGGGCTGTGGCGCGATGCGCCGAGGGAGTATTGCCCGGCGAAGACACTCTATAATCGCTGGAAGCGGTGGAGCGACAAAGGCATCTTCATCCGCATGATGGAGGGCTTGGCGACACCGCAGGCGCCAGAGCGCAAGACGATCATGATCGACGCGACCTATTTGAAGGCCCACCGCACGGCGTCGAGCCTTGGGGTAAAAAAGGGGGGCCGGGACGCCTGATCGGCCGCACGAAGGGCGGTATGAACACCAAGCTTCATGCCGTAACCGATGCAAATGGCCGCCCGATCAGCTTCTTCATGACCGCCGGGCAGGTCAGCGATTACACGGGCGCGGCCGCTTTGCTCGACAGTTTGCCCAAAGCGCAATGGATGCTCGCCGACCGGGGCTATGATGCCGACTGGTTCCGCGACGCCTTGCAGGAAAAGGGTATCACTCCCTGCATCCCGGGCCGGAAAATACGGAACAAGACCGTCAAATATGACAAGCGTCGCTACAAACGCCGCAACCGCATCGAGATCATGTTCGGTCGCCTCAAGGACTGGAGACGGGTCGCAACCCGCTATGATCGGTGCCCGAAGGCATTCTTCTCCGCCGTCGCTCTCGCCGCGACCGTCATCTTCTGGCTCTGATCAATGAGTCCTGACCCTATGGATGCTGTTCGTTCCGCCGTCCGCGCTTCTATACCTCATAGTATTTGGAATTTTATGGAATTTGGCGCTGCCGCAGATCGTCACATTTTTGCTCGCCGGTGCAATTCCCCCCGCGCTGGTTGGCGCTCTATTTTGGAAAAAGCTTCGGCCAAGTGCGTCGCGCAGTCGCAACGCCTTTATGAATGCCATATGGCTATTCTCTGGCGCTCTGGCCGACGGCTTCATCTTGACGGTCTACGCGTAATTCGACCAGAATAGTGCAAATATCTGCATTTGCGTCGGCAATCGGTTGGCTTGCTGTCATTTGATTTGAGCAGACGAAGAATGTCCGCTGTTTGGAATTCGTGCAAAAGAGCGGTCTGTCCGCAACCGGCCACTCACGGACTCTGGCGCTGCTGACGGACCGAATTGGGCTTGAGCTTCAATGCCGCACTTTAGAATCAGCGGGTCCGCCGAGAAACCTTCGGAAAATTCGTCTCAAGCCGTTGCACGTCATTTCATGGAAACTCGGAGCGGATGTTGCCATGCTGTTGCCATGGCCCTGCCAAGATGCGCTTCTGGCAAGCCGGCGAGAAGCATTGCCTCTCCAGGCTTATCCTAACTGTCTGATTTCATTGAGAAATTTTTGGTGGACGCACTAGGGCTCGAACCTAGGACCCGCTGATTAAGAGTCAGCTGCTCTACCAACTGAGCTATGCGTCCACTGCCGGTTTTCGGCATCTTTGCAGCGAGGAGAAAAGCCTCTTTGCTGCGAAGAGAGCGGCCCGCTATCATGGCTCTGTGGGGATGGCAATGCCCCGATGTCTTTTTGCCGAAGTTTTTTCTCAATGAAACCGCCGGGTGCCCGTTTTGCTGTCATTTTCGATGGCGAGGATGATGCCGACGCAGGTCATGATCGTGAGCATCGAAGAACCGCCGTAGGAGAAGAGCGGAAGCGGAATGCCGACGACCGGCGCAAGACCCATCACCATCATCAGGTTGATCGCGATGTAGAAGAAGATCGTCATCGTCAGGCCCGCTGCGGTGAGCTGGCCAAAACGGGTTCGCGCCTTGAGCGCCACGCGCGTCGACCAGCGCAGCAGCAGGAAAAAGCCGAAGAGCAGCGCGAGCCCGCCGATCAGCCCCCATTCCTCGGCCATGGTGGCGAAGATGAAGTCGGTATGGCCTTCGGGCAGATAATCGAGGTGGCTCTGCGACCCGTTGAGGAAACCCTTGCCGCCGATGCCGCCCGATCCGATCGCGATCTTCGACTGGCTGATATGATAGCCGGCACCGAGCGGATCGCTTTCGGGGTCGAGGAAGATCAGCACGCGCTTTTGCTGATAATCGTGGAGGAAAGAGAATAGCACCGGCAGCGCTGCCGCACCGGCGGCCGCGGCGCTTCCGAACCACCAGAAGGGCAGGCCGGCGGCGAACATCACGACCACGCCGCCGATGCAGATCGCGAGCGCGGTGCCGAGATCGGGTTGCAGCATGACGAGCGCGGCGGGCAGGCCGATCATCACCAGCGCCGGCCAGAGCGCGGTGAAGGTGCGGGTATTGCCGGGCGGAAGCTGCGCATAGAAGCGCGCCAGCGCGACAACGATCGCAACCTTCATCAGCTCGGATGGCTGGAGGTTCATGAAACCGAGATTCAGCCATCGCTGGCTGCCTCCGCCGACGAAACCCAAAAGCTCGACCGCGATCAGCAGGACCAGCACGCCGATATAGGCGATATAGGAAAAATCCTCGAAGATGCGGATCGGGAAACGTCCGATCACCAGCGCTGCGGCGAGGAAAACCAGAAAACGTACGCCCTGCTGCCACGCCCAGGGCGACCAGTTGCCGCCGGCTGCCGAATAGAGGACAAGCAAGCCGAACCCGGTGATCCCGGCGAGGATGGCAATCAGTTTCCACGGAATGCGCTGGATGGCTGGCGGGACGGGGATCATTGCGGGACCCCCGGTTCGGGATCGCTCGACGCGCCCGATTTCCACGCGGCATAGTCGCGGTCCATCCGTTCCTTGATCGTGCCCCCCCAGCCGGCCTCAAAGGTCTCGAGCGCTTCCATCGCCTTTTCGCGGTCGAAGAGGAAGGTCATGAAATCCTTGGCCACAGGGGCCGCGGCGCGCGACCCGCCCATGCCATGCTCGATCACCACGGCTGTTGCGTAACGCGGATTGTCGACCGGTGCGAAGCCGATGAACAGGCCATGGTCGCGAAATTTCCACGTCCCGCTTTTACCGTTCCCCGTGCCGAGCCCGCGCACCTGTGCCGTACCGGTCTTGCCCGCCATCGTGATGCCGTCGAGCGGCAGGCGACTGCGTCCGGCGGTACCCCCCGGTCCATTGACGACGAGGTTCATCCCCTGGCGCGCTGCCGCGAGTGCTTCGGGCGAGAAGGGCAGGGGCTCGTTCTTGAATTCACGGTTGATCAGGCGCGGATAAAGCCGGCGCCCCGATGCGATGCGTGCGGCCATCACTGCAAGCTGGAGCGGGTTCACGCTGACATAGCCCTGGCCGATGACGGCATTGAGCGAGTCCGAGGCCGACCATTGCTGGTCGTATTTCTTCATCTTCCACGCGCTGTCGGGGATGGTGCCGTAACGCTGGTTGCTGCCGGCAAGCTGGAATTCCTCGCCGAGGCCCAGCAGCCGGGCGGTCGGTGCCATCGCGTCATAACCCAGACGGTGAGCGAGCCAGTAAAAATAGCTGTTACAGCTTTTCATGATCGCGGTCGTCATATCGACGCTGCCATGGGTGCCAAGGCAGCGGAAGAAACGGCTGCCGAGGCGATAACCGCCGATGCAGGTGTGGCGTTCACTGGGGTCGACGCCATGGTCGACGGCAGCAATCGCGGCCATCGGTTTCAGCGTCGAACCCGGCGGATAGAGGCCGCGGGTCGCCTTGTTGATCAGCGGCTGGTGATCGTCGGCGCGCAGCCAGGCATATTCATTGCTGCTGATGCCGTCGGAAAAGCTGTTGGGATCGAAGCTCGGCATCGATACGAAAGAGAGAATGTCGCCATTCTGGCAGTCGATGACGATCGCTGCCCCCGACTCGCGTCCCATGCGCCGCGCGACATAATCCTGCAGGTCGGCGTCGATCGTCAGGTGGACGGTCTTTCCCTGGACATCGGGCTTCACGCCCAGTTCGCGCACGACCTTGCCGCGCGCGGTGACCTCGACCCGCTTTGCGCCGGGCTCGCCGCGCAGCATCGGCTGGAAATATTTCTCCAGCCCGTCCTTGCCGGTCCGGAAGCCCGGCGTGATGTAGAGCGGGTCTTTGACCTTCTGATATTCCTCGGCAGTCGGCGCGCCGACATAGCCGATGAGGTGGCCAACCGCGGCCCCGGTCGGATAATTGCGCGCGAAGCCGCGTTGCGGCGCGATCCCGGGCAGTTCGGGCAGGCGGACGAGGATCGAGCTATACTCGGCCTCTGTCATGTCTTCCTTGACCGCGACGGGCTGGAATCCCGATGCCGCATTCAGGTCGCGATTGATCCGCTCCATCGCGTCGCCGTCGAGCCGCAGCAAGGTCTGGAGCTGCCCGAGTACCAGTTCCTTGTTGTGCAGGCGGTCGGGAATCAGGTCGATGCGGAGCGACACGCGATTGTTGGCAAGCGCCTTGCCATGGCGGTCGACGATCCAGCCGCGGCGCGGCGGAACCAGCGTCAGATTGACGCGGTTGCTTTCCGATTCAAGAACATAGCGGTCGTTGTCGACAACCGAGATATAGGCCATGCGCGCCGCCAGCGCGGCGCCGACAGCCGCTTGCGCCCCGGCGACGACAAGGGCGCGGCGGGTGAAGACAATTCCTCTGAAGGCCTCGGTAATCGGGGGGAGCTTTTTGCGCGACATGGGGGATTATCGGCGTCTCAGTCGGAAATTGTCAAACGTACCAGTCAGGCGCATGAACAGTGGAACCAGCAGCGCCGAAATGACGATCTGCGGAACCACCAGCCCGAGCACCCGTCCGGTTGCGGCGTGGGGGTGGACGATCAGCGCCGCGAGCGACTGGATGATCGCGATCAGCAGCGCAGCGATCGCCCAGTCGTGAAAGAAGCCGCGCCAATAGATGCGCTGCGATGAATAATGGATCGCGATGCTGGCGAGCGTCCACAGCCCGACGGCGGTGCCGATCGGCTGTCCGCTGAACAGATCGTCCCACAATCCCAGCGGCAGCCCGATCCATACCGGCCACATTTCGGTGCGGAGCAATTGCCAGCACAGGAAAAAGAGCAGGCCGAGCGGCGGCAGCACGGGCGAATTGGCGACCAGCGGCAGCATCAGCGGCAGCGCGGACGCCAGCATTACCGTTGCGATCGGCACGATCCGCATCCGCCAAAGCGACGCCGGCTCGCCGAGGCGCGCACCTGCGGCCTTGTTCATGGGGCTCCGCCCGGCGCGGGTGCGGGGCCCGGCAGGCCTTGGGCCTCGATATTGTCGGGGGTATAGGGGCGCAGCACCGATACTGCGTCAACCTTTGCCGGGTCGGCGAGCGGGCGCGCGAGCGCGCCATCATCCTGCCGCCGCACCACGATCGCCACCGGAATATTGGGCGGATAAAGGCCTCCGGTGCCCGAGGTCACAAGGATATCGCCCGGCTTGAACGGGTTGTTGGCGATGTTCAGCGTGCGGATGTCGAGGTCGCCGTTGCCGCGGCCATTGGCGAGCGCGGGCAGCCCGTCGCGCGCGCGCCGGACGGGAACGATATTGTCGACATCGGTGAGCAACAGCACCTGCGATACCGAAGGGCCCGCGCTGAGTACGCGACCGATCAATCCGTCGGCGCCCCGCACCGGCTGGCCCGCGGTCACGCCGAGTTTGCGGCCGATGCTGAGAAGCGCAATGCGCTTGCTGCTCGTCGACGTCGAAGTCAGGAGATAGCCGTTGGCGAGCGCCGTCTTGTCGGTTTCCTGCAGCTTAAGCAGCGCCTTCAACTGACGGTTTTCTTCCTGCAACGAACTTGTCGCGACGAGCTGGCGGCGCGTGTCGGCGAGTTCTTTGCGCAGCCGCCGGTTCTGCGTCCCGGCGCTGACATAGGCCCCCACCGTGTCGTCGATTCCCGAGATCGACCCGATGACCGACCGGGACACGCGTGCGACGGGCGCAGTGATTTCGTGGCTTGCCACACGCAATTGGGCAAAGCCGATGGGGTCAACGACCGACAGGATTGCCAGCAACAGACCCGCCACTGCCCCGGTCACCGCAATGACATAGGCAACGAACAGGCTGTACTGGGCCTTTCGGGATTGCCCCGGACGTCGATGTGCCGGGCGGACCATGGTTCAGAAGCCCGCGATCAGGCTTGCTGCAGCACGCCGCGGAAGGCGGGGTCTTCCATCGCGCGGCCGGTGCCGATCGCGACGCAGGTCAGCGGATCTTCGGCCACCGTGACCGGCAGGCCCGTCGCGTCCTTGAGCAGTTCGTCGAGCTCGGCGATCAGCGCGCCACCGCCGGTCAGGACGATGCCCTGATCGACGATATCGGCTGCGAGTTCGGGGGCGGTGTTTTCCAGCGCGATTCGCACACCCTCGACGATCGTGCCGATCGGTTCGGACAGCGCTTCGGCGATCTGTGCCTGATTGATCGAGATTTCCTTGGGCACGCCGTTCACAAGATCGCGGCCCTTGATGTGGATCGTCAGCCCGACGCCGTCGGCGGGAATGCGCGCAATTCCGAAATCTTTCTTGATCCGCTCGGCGGTCGCTTCGCCGATCAGAAGATTATGGTGTCGGCGGACATAGGAGACGATCGCTTCGTCCATCTTGTCGCCGCCGGCACGGACCGAAGTGGTGTAGGCAAGGCCGCGGAGCGAAAGCACCGCGACTTCGGTCGTGCCGCCGCCGATGTCGACGACCATCGAGCCGATCGGTTCGGTGACGGGCATGTCGGCGCCGATTGCCGCCGCCATCGGCTCCTCGATCAGCCACACTTCGCTCGCGCCGGCGTTCGATGCGGCATCGCGGATCGCGCGGCGTTCGACGCTGGTCGATCCCGAGGGCACGCAGATCACGATTTCGGGGCTGCGGAACGCGTTGGGCTTGCCGCCATGCACCTTGGTGATGAAATGCTTGATCATCTGTTCGGCGACGTCGATGTCGGCGATCACACCGTCACGCAGCGGGCGGATCGCCTCAATGCTGTCGGGGGTCTTGCCCATCATCAGCTTTGCGTCGTCGCCGACGGCCTTCACCCGCTTGATGCCGTTCAGTGTCTCGACTGCGACCACCGAAGGTTCGTTGAGCACGATGCCCTTGCCACGCACATAGACGACCGTGTTGGCGGTGCCGAGGTCGATAGCCATGTCTTGGGAATTGAATTTGAACCAACGGGAAAAGAAGGACATCGATACTGCTTCCTGTCATCGAAGCCGCGCCCCTGATGGGCGCGCCCCTGTCGTGATTATACCCGCGTGCCCGGCCGGCAACAGGACCAATCAGGGGGAAATTCCGGCTCGTCCGTAAAGGGCTGGCTGGACAAAACGATCAGGCTGTGCGGGTGGGTCGCGATTTGCGTTCGACTGCGCTAGGAGAGGCCCCATGTCAATACGTCGCCTGCCGGAAAAGCTCGTAAATCGGATCGCAGCCGGTGAAGTGGTCGAAAGACCCGCCGCAGCGCTCAAGGAACTGGTTGAAAACGCCATAGACGCCGGTGCGACTCGCATTTCGGTGCGAATCGCCGAGGGCGGGATTTCGCGGCTCGAGGTCGAGGATGACGGCTGCGGAATGACCGCGTCCGACATGGCGCTTGCCCTCGAACGCCATGCCACGTCGAAACTGCCCGACGACGCGATCGAGGATGTGACGACGCTCGGTTTCCGCGGCGAGGCGCTGCCCTCGATCGCCAGCGTTGCGCGGCTGACGCTCGAAAGCCGGGTCGCGGGCGGCGACGGCTGGAAGCGCGTCGTCGACAATGGCACGGTGGCCGCCGAAGGGCCTGCGGCGCTCGCGAAGGGCACGCGCGTTGTCGTCGAGGATCTGTTCGCGCGCGTTCCCGCGCGGCGCAAGTTTCTGCGCAGCGGGCGCAGCGAATATGCGGCCTGCATCGATGTTGTGAAACGGCTCGCGATGGCGCGGCCCGATATCGGTTTCACCGTCGAGCATGACGGACGCCGCGTGCTCGACGTGCAGGGCGATCAGGACCAACTCACGCGCGTGGCGGCGCTGACCCAGCGCGATCTGGCCGCGAACAGCATCGGGGTCGATATCGACCGCGCTGACGTGCATCTGGGCGGCGTGATTAGCCTGCCGACCTACAATCGCGGCATCGCCGATCATCAATATCTGTTCGTCAACGGCCGCCCGGTGAAGGACCGGTTGCTCGTCGGCGCCTTGCGTGGTGCCTATGCCGATCTGCTCGCGCGCGACCGGCATCCGGTTGTGGCGCTGTTCCTCGACGTGCCGACGAGCGAAGTCGATGTGAACGTCCATCCGGCCAAGACCGAGGTGCGCTTTCGCGACCCGCAGCTTATTCGCGGGATGATTGTCGGCGGGCTGCGCCGCGCGCTCGACGAGCATGGCTTCCGCAGCGTCCAGCGTCCCGCAGAAGCCGCGCTTGCTGCGTGGCAGCAGGAACCGGTTGTCCCGCAACCGGCGACGGGTTTCCTGTTCGGCCACCGCACCGAACCTGCAGTGCACCTGTTCGGCGCCGACATCACGCCGGCGGGCGAGGATGTCGCGCGAGTCTATGACCGTATCACGCCCTTCGCGTCGGCCGCGCCGATCGCCGGCCGCGCCGAGGTTGCGTTTGCGCCGCCGCCCGAGGTCGAGGCGCACCCGCTCGGCATCGCGCGGGGTCAGATTGCAAAAACATATATCGTCGCTGAAGCCGAGGACGGCCTGGTCATCGTCGACCAGCATGCGGCGCACGAACGCCTGGTGCTCGAACAATTGCGCCGCGGCATGAGCGGGCAGACGGTGCCCTCGCAAGGGCTGCTGTTGCCCGAGGTGGTCGAACTCGACGAACCAGCGTGCGACCGGCTGGAAGCTGCAGCACCGCAGCTTGCGGCACTCGGCGTCGAGCTCGAACGCTTCGGCCCCGCCGCAGTCATGGTTCGTTCGACGCCGGCGATGCTCGGTGCGATCGATTGCCGGAAACTCGTCACCGACATCGCCGACGATCTGGCGGGTTATGACGCCGCGCTGGGGCTCAGCGAACGTCTCGAACTGGTCGCGGCGACGATGGCCTGTCACGGCTCGGTCCGCGCCGGGCGCACACTGAGTGTTGCCGAGATGAATGCGTTGCTCCGCACGATGGAAGTGACGCCGCATTCGGGCCAGTGCAACCACGGTCGTCCGACCTGGGTGAAGCTCGCGATGGACGATGTCGAGAAATTGTTCGGGAGGAAATAGGATGGAATTTCGGATCATCGCCATGTTGCTGGCCGCGGCCGTCCCTGCGGCCGCTGCCGCGGCTCCCCCGGGGAAGGATACGGCATCCTGTCCCGCGGCCCCCGTCCTGCCGTCCGAACTTGCGGACTGGGCGCGGGGTGCGACAAGCAAGACGATCTACGCCTATGGCGACGACCTCGGCGCCGACTGGTCACCGCTCGGCGCCGCGCGCACCTTGTTGCCGCTGCACAAGTTCGAAAGTCTGCGCTACGGGATCGCGCCCGACCGCAAGCCCGACGTCTACAAGTTCGGCGGCATGATCCCGATCGACGTAAAAAAGCCGGGGCGGCTGGTCGTCGCGCTCGACGCGGGCGCATGGATCGACCTCGTCCGCGACGGTAAGGTCGTGAAATCGGTCACGCATGGCCACGGCCCCGCCTGTTCGGGCATTCGCAAGATGGTCGAGTTCGACGCGACGCAGGGGCGCTATCTGCTGCAGATCGTCAACGCGCCGACGGCATCGATCCACGCGATGGCGGTGCTGCGCGACTGATCAAGGCAGGCGCTTCGCCAGCACCCCGGTCGCGTCGCTCGGCAGCGGCGCAACGCCGATCAGCCGCATCAGCAGCGGATAGACTTCGATATTGTCGACGATGCCAATATCGCCTTTCAGACCCGTACCGCTCGCAACGAACAGCGCGAGCATCTCGGGGTCCTGATTGTCATAGCCGTGGGCGCCGCCCTTGATGGGCCAATTGGGTGTGCCCGCGATGATCGACCAGCCGGGATCGGCGATACAGATGATTGCGGCGACGCGCGGGTTCTGGCCGTAGTGGAGCCGTTTCGGCAGGTCTTCGCGGCGGTTGCACGCCATATGGTCGTGCGGTTTCAGCAACGCCTCGTACACACGGTTGTCGGTCCCGGCCGCGGGTTCGATTGCAGCATAGGGACCGGTCTCGACCGCAATGATGCTCGGGAGGTCGATCAGGTCGGCGAGCTGGACGACGCGGCTTTCGTCGATCGCGCGCATACCATGGTCGGCGACGACGATCATCTGCGCGGGCTGTCCCATCGCCGCAAGACCCGCGACCAGTTCACCGACCCGCGCATCGACATCGGTGATGGCGGCATTCACTTCGGCGCTGTCGGGGCCGAATTTATGCCCGGCATCGTCGACGGCCTCGAAATAAAGGGTGACGAAGGCGGGACGGATCTCGGCGGGCCGGCGCATCCAGTCGAGGATGGTGTTGGCGCGCTGCGCATAGCCGACATTCGCATCATAGCGCAGCCAGTCGGGTGGTCGGCTCTCGTGAATCGCGACCTCGCTGCCCGGCCAGAACATCGTCGCGCTGCGAACGCCCGCCTTGCCGGCGGTGACCCACACGGGCTCGGCCTCGTCCCACCAGAACGGGTCGAGCGACTGCTTGGGATCGCCGAGGCTGAACCGCACATCGGGGCGCCGCGGATCGATCATATTGTTGCCCACGATGCCGTTGGTGTCGGGCCGCTTGCCCGTGACGATCGCATAATGATTGGGAAAGGTCTTGGTCGGAAAGGACGGCCGCAGCTTGCCGCGCGCGCCCCCGGCGGCGAGGCGCGACAGATTGGGCGTGATGCCGCGGTCGAGATAATCGGCGCGAAAGCCGTCGATCGAGATCAGGATCGTCACGGGCTTGCGGTCGCTTCTGTCCTGCGCTTGCGCGGCAAGGGGAAGAATGAGGGCAAGCAGCAGCGAGAAGAGGCGGTTCATGCGCGCTCCGCTATGGCGTTTATGTGACCGCCCCGCGACAGGATCACGCCATCCTGATCCCCGCGACGTCGCGCTCGACAACCCCCGTCGCGCGTTTCGACAGCGTGTTCACCGGCGTCGTCACCTTGTCGACGACCATGAAATGCGTCTGCCATGCTTCGCGATTGACGTCGCACACGATATAGCCGCGCTGGTCGTTGGCGAATTTAAGTTCGGGATTCAGCTTCAAAAACTCGTCGGTGCCGTTGCGCTTGTCGCTCCCGTCGCCGCCGCTCGAAATCGAGGTCGCGACGAATTCGGCGCCGACGACCTTGTCCTTCAACACCAGGTCGCCACAGAAATTCTGATGCTCGTCGCCGGTCAGCACGACATTGTTCTTCAGCCCGGCCATACGCGACAATATGCGTTCGCGCGGGGCTTCATAGCCCGCCCAGCTGTCGAGGTTCAGGATCTTGTTCGGCTCGTCGAGCTTGCGCCGCCGGTCGAGCGACATCATCGTGATCTGCTGCGCAAAGGCGTTCCAAGTCGCGCCGCCCTTCGACAGGTTGCGGCCCAGCCAGTCTTCCTGCGCCTTGCCCAGCACCTGGGCATTTTTGTCGAACACACCGGGGCAGGCGGGCTTGAACCCGTCGTCGCACGGCTGGTCGTCGCGATATTGCCGCGTGTCGAGCAATTGCATCGCCATCAGGTCGCCGTACCGAAACTCGCGGTTCATCGCGACCATGCCGCCGCGCGGCAGCAACGCCTTGCGCACCGGCATATGCTCGTACCACGCCTGCATCGCGGCCTGTTTCTTCAGCATGAAGACTTCGGGTGGCGCCGCGTCGGGATCGTTGACGTCGAGCCCCATCTTCCAATTGTCGATATCCGACACCCAGTCGTTGCGGATTTCATGATCGTCGAAGCTCGACAGAAAGGCGTGGACCGAGCGCGCCGCCTGCAGATCGATATCGCCGAGCTGCTGCGAATAGGCGGTACGGAAATCGTCGAGATCGATGAGCGCGCGGAAAGCATGCTTGCGCACCGGGCGCGTCGGCAGCCCGGTGTTGAACAGATATTCCTCGCTATATTCATAGATGAAGTCGCCATAATGATAGACGAAGGCGAGGTCCTCGCGCGCGAGATGGCGATAGGCGCCGAAAAAGCCCGCCTCGAAATGCTGGCATCCGGCGACCCCGAATTTCAGACCGTCGGGTTTCGCGCCCGGCGCGGGCAGGGTGCGCGCGCGTCCGCGCAGGCTGCGCTCGCCGCCCGCGGTAAAGCGGTAATAATAGGGCCGGTCTGCCTGCAGCCCCGCGACCTCGACATGGACGCTGTGTGCGAGTTCAGGACGCGCAAGCTCGGTGCCCTTGGCCACGACATCGCGAAAGCCGCTGTCGCTCGCGACTTCCCATTCGACCGGGACATTGGTCAGCGGCATACCGCCGTGGCGCTCCATCGGCTCGGGGGCAAGCCGCGTCCAGATGACGAAGCCGTCGCTTGCCGGGTCGCCGGCTGCGACGCCAAGCTTGAACGGGAAATCGCGCAAGATGCCCTGCGACCGGACGATCGCCGGCGCGGCGAGGCCGGCGAGGGTCGCCCCGGCGATGAAATGGCGGCGATTGTACATGGCTGGCTCCGTGCGGGCGCGAATCGATGGACCCTCGATAGACGAGCGGCAGGTTACATCAATGCGGCAGACGCATCGGGGACGGCGTCGCGGCGATGGCGCGCAGGATGCCGTGCGTAGGTCCACCATCGCGTCGGCGCCGAAGATCTTGTCTGCGGCGCCGACGCGCGGCGCGGGCGGGGAGGGGATTGCCCGCGCGGGGGGCTGGTAATTCAGCGGGGTTCGTCAGGGCGCGCCGCTTTTGATGCGTTGCCGAAGCGTTTCGGTCGGCATTGTCACATCGGCTGCCACAGCATCCACGACATCCACAGCGCCATCGCGATCATCATCACATTTTCGGTGAGCGAAACGAAGCCGAGCGGGACCTTGCTGCTGCCGCCGACGCACGCGCATTTGATGTCGCGCTTGTCGATATAGACCGCCTTGAACACCGACACCGCGCCAATGCCGCCGATGAACAGCGCAATGGGAATGGATAGCCACGGCAGGGCATGGGCGGTCATCAGCACCCCGGCCAGCCCCTCGGCAAAGGGATAGATTGTGGCGTAGGGCACCCAGCGTTTGGCGAGCAGGTCATAGTTTAGGAACATCGTCGCGAACTTGTCGACGTCTTGCAGCTTGAGTAGCGCAAGCACGATCATGCTGAACGAGATGAACCATTCGGCGGCACGAAGGGTGAAGGCGTTTCCTTCGACCGCAAAGCTGGCCGCGAGCGCCATCAGCGCGGTCATCGCGAATAGCGCAATCACCGGCGTGTAGCTCGTCGCGTCGGGATCGGCGACCTTCAACCCGAAATGGCGGCGCAGGTCGTCATGACCGCCGATGCGGACGCCATCGATGAAGGTCTGCGGCGTCGTCGTGACGCCATGCTCGGCTTTGAACGCATCGGTTTCCTCGCGCGTCGTCAGCCAGCGGTCGTCGACCGCGAAGCCGCGGCTTTCGAGCAGATGTTTCGATTTGAGGCCATAGGGGCAGGTATGGCCGGGCATGACCATGCGATGGAGGGTTGCTTGGCTTGTCATGCACCCCATATAGCCTCCGTACCATAGTACGGAGTCAAGCGATGCAATTCACCATCGGCAAATTGGCGCATGCCGGCGACGTCGGCGTCGAAACCATTCGCTATTATCAGCGCCGCGGCCTGATGGGGACGCCTGCGCGCAGCGGCGGCGACGGATGGGGTGGCGATGTACGCCGCTATGACGGCGACGATCTGCGGCGCCTCAAATTCATCCGCTCGGCGCAGGCATCTGGCTTCACGCTCGACGAAATTTCCGAACTGCTCGCGCTCGAGGCGAGCGACGACCGCGTCCGCGTGCGCACGCTAGCGCGCCAACGGATCGACGTGCTCGACGAAAAGATCGCGCAGATGACCGCAACGCGCGCCGCGCTCGCGCGCCTCGCCGACCAATGCGCGGCCAGCGACAAGGGGGCGTGCCCGATTCTGGCGGCGTTCGAGCCGTAGGGGCGGTCGCAGCTGTTCCGGGAACGGCCGGAAACGACCAATAGTTGCCCTCCATTCATCGTCATCCCGGACTTGATCCGGGATCCACGACGACGGCGCAGCTATGGATCCCGGATCAAGTCCGGGATGACGAAGGTCTGAATGGGACCAAGAGTTGCTGTTCCCCGGCGAAGGCCGGGGTCCAGGGCGCAA
>NZ_JBWKNS010000006.1:0-350202 GCF_059415685.1 Sphingopyxis sp. GW821-FHT10B01
TACCGCATCACAGAAGGCGCCGAGGAAATACAAATGCGAAAAGTCGCCGCCTACCTCTTCGGGTATATGGGGCCGCGACGCGATATCTTGGGCAAGGTTTGATCCGTATCATGACCCGGTCGCCGCCGCGCACGCTTTACGACAAGATATGGGACGCCCACGCCGTCGCAGAGGATGATGGCGAGACCCTGCTCTATATCGACCTGCATCTGCTCCACGAAGTGACCTCGCCGCAGGCTTTTGCCGGGCTGGCCGCTGCGGGCCGGGCGGTGCGGCGGCCCGAGCGCGCGCTGGCGCTGTCCGACCATAATGTGCCGACGATCGATCAGGCGACCGGGCCGGCCGGGGTCGCCGACGCCGAGGCACGGGCGCAGCTACAGGCACTGGTGAACAACACGCGCCGTTTCGGGATCGAGAATTTCCCGATGGGCGATCCGCGCGGTGGCATCGTCCATGTCGTCGGGCCCGAACAAGGGCGGTCGCAGCCGGGGATGACGATCGTCTGCGGCGACAGCCATACCTCGACCCACGGCGCCTTCGGCGCGCTCGCCTTCGGGATCGGCACGTCGGAGGTCGAGCATGTGCTGGCGACGCAGACGATCCGCCAGCGCCGGTCGCGCAACATGCGCGTGACCGTCGACGGGGTGCTGGCGCCGCACGTCCACGCGAAGGATCTTGCGCTGCACCTGCTCGGCCTGGTCGGGGTCGACGGCGCGGGGGGGCATGTGATCGAATATGCCGGCGCCGCGATCCGTGCGCTGTCGATGGAAGCACGGATGACGCTGTGCAACCTGAGTATCGAAATGGGCGCGCGTGCGGGGCTGATCGCGCCTGACGAAACAACCTTTGTTTATCTGGCGGGACGGCCCGCGGCGCCAAGCGGCGCGGAGTGGGGCGCCGCGGTGCTGCGCTGGTGTGCGCTGGCGAGCGATGACGGCGCTGCATTCGACCGCGAACTAAGTGTCGATGCGCGCGATGTCCGGCCGATGGTCAGCTGGGGTACGAATCCATCGCAGGTCGTTGCGATCGACGGGCGGGTTCCCGACCCGGCGGCGCTACGCAATGTCGAAGCGCGCGCCGCCGCCGAACGGGCGCTGGCCTATATGGACCTCGTCCCGGGCGCGATGATCGCGGGACAGCGGCTCGACCGGGTGTTCATCGGCAGCTGCACCAATAGCCGGATCGAAGATTTGCGCGTTGTCGCCGCTGTCGTGCACGGCCACCAGGTGGCGCCGCATGTCCGCGCGATGATCGTTCCGGGGTCGGGGCTGGTCAAACGGCAGGCAGAGGCCGAAGGGATCGACCGCATCTTGCGCAACGCCGGGTTCGACTGGCGCGAACCCGGCTGTTCGATGTGCGTCGGCATGAATGCCGACCGCCTGCAACCGGGCGAGCGCTGCGCCGCGACGTCGAACCGCAATTTCGAGAACCGGCAGGGCCGCGGCGGTCGCACGCATCTGATGAGCCCCGCGCTTGCCGCGGCGAGCGCGATTGCGGGGTGCATCGCGGCGCCTTGAATGTCTGGTCAGGTCGCCGCCTGCTCGAACCGGGCGATCGCGTCGACGTGTCGCAGCGTGCGACTGATATCGTCGAGCCCTTCCATCAGGATGTGGCGATCGTCGGCGTCGACGTCGAAATCGATCATTTTGCCCGAAACAAGGCGGATTTGTTGCGTTTCGAGGTCAACCTCGACCGGCGCATATTGGGCAAGGACGATGTCTTGGCGTAGCGCCTCGCAAAGCGCCTCGGGCAAGCGGATCAGCAGCAAGCCGTTCTTGCGCGCATTGCCCGAGAATATGTCGCCAAAGCTTGGCGCGATGACGCACCGGATGCCGAAATCGGTCAGCGCCCACACCGCATGTTCGCGCGACGATCCGCAACCGAAATTGCGGTCGGCGACCAGAATCTGCGCCTCGCGGCACGCGGCCTGATTGAGGATGAAGTCGGCGCGTTCGCGGCCCTCTCCGGTAAAGCGGAGCAACTGGAACAGATGCTTGCCGAGCCCGGTGCGGGTCAGCGCCTTCATATAGTTCGCGGGAATGATCATGTCGGTGTCGACATTGGCAAGCGGCAACGGCGCCGCGACCGCTTTCACCCGAACAAATTTCTGCAAGAAGTCCTCCATTAACTTAGTATACTAAGTAAATGCTCGCGACCCCGATGTCCAACGATATCGCGGGGTTGGAATGCGGCTCTGCAACCCCGATGGCGACGAAGGAGGTTGCCGGAGGAATCTTCGTGTCCTAAGGTTCACAATCACGCAGACGGGCGTTCAACGTCAGGGGGCGCGACAGGGGAGCAGGATTTTGGCCAAGAAAACGCAGGATTATCGGCATCCAGCCGAATATTACACCGATCCTGAAAACAGCATCGGTTATCTGGCGCGCGTCGTCTTCCGCTCCTTTTCGCGGCTGCTGGAACGCCGCACGCTGACACACGATGTGTCGGCGGGGCAATGGCGTTTTCTGCGCCAGTTGTGGCGCGAGGACGGCATCACCCAGCGCGAGTTGAGCGAACGCGTGGGCATGCGCGAGCCTACCACGGTCGTCGCGCTGAAGGGGTTGGAGAAGTCCGGGCTGATCACGCGCAAGAAGACGACCGACGACCGGCGCAAGACCTTCATCTACCTGACGCCGCATGCCAAGAAGCTCGAGTTGATCCTCGCGCCGATGAACGCCGAGATCCACGAGATTGCGACCAAGGGCCTGACCGATGAGGAGGTCGAGGTGCTTCAGGGGCTGATGCGCCGGGTGATCGACAATCTCGGCGATGAAACGCGCAAGCTGGCGGTGCTCTCCGACATCAAGGCCTGAGCTTGCAATTTGCCGATCCACGGGACAATAGGTTAGTATACTAATCATTCTGTCCGGGAGGGAAAATGACCAGCATTGCAGTGATCGTGGGAAGCACCCGCGAGGGATCGTATAACCGCGCCTTGGGTGAACTTGCCGCAGCGAGCCTCGAAGCGCAGGGGGCGAGCGTGACACGCGTCGATCTCGCCGCGTTCGACCTGCCGCTCTATTCCGCGGCGCTGGAGGCCGGCGCGTTTCCGCCTGATGCGCTGAAGCTCAAGGCGCTGTTCGTGGCGCAGGACGGGCTGCTGTTCGTGTCGCCCGAATATAACGGGTCGCTGCCGCCGCTGCTCAAAAATGCGATCGACTGGGCGTCACGGCCGACCGGCGACGAGAGCCTCGTCGCCCTGACCGCCTATCGCGGCAAGGCGGCGGCGATCATGGCGGCGTCGATCAGCCCGTTTGGCGGGCTGCGCGGGCTGATGCACTTGCGCCAGATCCTGTCGACGATCCAGATGCTGGTGATCCCCGAACAGGTGGTGGTGCCGGGCGCACACGCGGCTTTCGCTGACGATGGCAGTTTGAAAGAAGCGCTGCCCGCGTCGCTCGTCGAAATGACCACAAGCAGGCTGATCGAGGTCGCGAAGGCGCTCGCGGCCTAGGCCGAGGGGCGGCGGGGGGCGGGAGGGGCGCTCTGGATATTGCTCCCCCAGTCGGCCTCGAGCGCGGCGAGCAGCGCGTCGAATTTGTCCTGACCCAGTACCGCGGCGATCTGTGCGGTCAGCGCGTCCATCGAGCGCTGCGCATCCTTACGCATGCGCGCGCCGAGATCGGTCAGCGACACGATCATGTGACGGCGATCGCCGGGATCGACTTCGAGCTGGACGATCCCCAGCTTCACCATCTGGTTGATCGTGCTGTGGATCGCCTGCCGCGACACGCCGAGGTTGCGGGCGATGTCCGACGGGCGCACGATGCCGCTGACGATATTGGTCATCACCATCGATTGCGGGCGATTGACGTCGGGCCAGCCATGGTCGTGGAGCCGCGCCTGCAGCCCTTCGTCGAGCCAGCAAAAGCGTTGGAAAAGGGCGATGATAAGCTGGTTTGTGCGCATATACGCTACGATAGGCCCCCGTTGTCGGCGGAGTGCCGACGCCGTCACGCTAGAAGAGCGATGCGGTCGAAGCAAGGTAGAGCGCCGTTGCAAAGATGAAATGCTTAGTATACTATCTATTATGGCAAGACGCAGGGAGAGAAGCGCCGCATGGACGGGTTGATGCAGAATGTACCGCTGACGGTCGACCGGATCATCGACCATGCCGCGAACTGGCACGGTGGCCGCGAAATCGTCTCGCGCGATGCCGATGGTCATATCACCCGGTCGACCTACGCCGATATCCATGCCGATGCGAAGCGCGTGTCGAACGCGCTGGCGGCCGAAGGGGTCACGCCCGGCGACCGCGTTGCGACGATGGGCTGGAACAGTGCGCGGCATCTCGCGGCCTGGTATGGCGCGGCAGGGATGGGGGCGGTGCTCCACACGCTCAATCCGCGGCTCTTTCTCGAACAGATCGCCTACATTGCGAACCATGCCGGCGACCGGTTGCTGATCGCAGATCCTGCCACAGCGGCCCTCGTCGAAGAGCTGTTGCCGCAGGTGCCGTCGATCGAGAAGGTGATCTTCTTCTGCGACGCCAAATCGATGCCCGAAACCAGCTTTGCCGCGACTGCCTTCGACGAGTGGATTGCGGGACAGCCAGCCGAATATGCTTGGGGCGGGTTCGACGAGAATGTGGCGTGCGGGCTTTGCTATACGAGCGGGACGACGGGCAATCCGAAGGGTGTGCTCTATTCGCACCGGTCGAACTATATTCATGCGCTGATGACCTTGCAGCGCGACGCGCTGGCGCTATCGGCGCGCGATACGGTGCTGCTCGTCGTGCCGATGTACCATGCCAATGCGTGGGGGGTGGTCTATTCGGCGCCTGCGGTCGGCGCCAAGCTCGTGCTGCCGGGTCAGCGGATGGACGGTGAATCCATCTATAATCTGATCGAGCAGGAAGGCGTGACCTATTCAGCCGCGGTACCAACGGTGTGGCAGATGTTGCTGCAATATATGCAGGAAAATGGAAAGCGATTCACGACGCTGGGGCGTGTGACGATCGGAGGGTCGGCATGTCCTGAATCGATTATCCGCACCTTCCGCGACGATTATGGCGTCGATGTCATTCAGGGCTGGGGGATGACCGAAACCTCGCCGCTCGGCACGGTCTCGGTGCCCAATGCGTCGGTCGCGTCGAAGACCGACGACGCGCAAATGGCCTACAAGCTCAAACAGGGCCGTCTGCTATGCGGGTTGGAGATGAAGTTGGTCGACGATGCGGGCAACCGCCTGCCGCACGATGGCAAGACCCCGGGACGGCTGATGGTCAGGGGGCCGACGATCGCGGGGGCCTATTATGGCGGAGAAGGCGGCGATGTCCTCGACGACGAGGGCTTTTTCGACACCGGCGATGTCAGCACGATTGACGGCGAAGGCTATATGCAGATCACCGACCGCGCCAAGGATGTTGTGAAATCTGGCGGCGAGTGGATCAGTTCGATCGAGATCGAGAATATCGCGATGGGACATGACGCCGTCGCCAACGCCGCGGTCGTCGGGATCGCGCATCCAAAATGGGATGAGCGCCCGATCCTGCTGTGCGAACTCAAAGATGGTGCGAAGGCCTGCGCCGACGATCTCAAGACCTTTCTCGACGGCAAGATCGCGAAATGGTGGATGCCCGACGATGTATTGTTCGTTGACGAAATTCCGCTCGGGCCGACGGGTAAGATCGACAAGAAAGCAATCCGTGCGGGGCTGGAGGGGTATCAATTGCCCTTCGAAGTCGCCCGCTGATATCAACGAAAACAGGAGAGACGATGATGGACCCGAACGGGATCGAAGGATTGGATGCGCAATTTGTCGGGCTGGTCTCGCCGACCGCGCCGCGCATTCAGGCGGGCGGGCACCCGTGCCAGGGCATTTACTGGACGCAAAGTGGCAAGCGGCCGAAGGTCGCGATCATCGCGACGCATTATAACGTCGATTTTTCCGAACATTATATCGCGCCCTATTTTGCACGGCAGGGTTTTGGTTTCCTCGGCTGGAACACGCGCTATCGCGGCGTCGAGGACCAGTTCTTGCTCGAACATGCGGTGCTCGACATCGGCGTCGGGATGAAGTGGCTGAAGGAAGAAGCCGGTGTCGAGCAGATCGTCATTCTCGGCAATTCGGGCGGCGGTTCGTTGATGGGCGCCTATCAGGCCGAAGCGATCGCGCCGACGCTGACCGACCGGCTGCCGTCCGCCGGACAGGATGCACTTGCGTCGCTGATCAAGGGCGACCTCTATATCAGCTTCAACGCGCATCAGGGGCGACCCGAAGTGCTGACCGACTGGATGGACGCGTCGGTAATCGACGAGAATGATCCGACCCTGACCGATCCCGAACTCGACCCGTTCAATCCCGCCAATGGCCCACCCTATTCGGACGCGTTCATCGCAAAATATCGCGCTGCGCAGCGGGCGCGCAACCAGCGCATCACCGACTGGGCGAAAGCTGAGTTGAAGCGGCTCAACGACGCGGGCATTCCCGACCGCATCTTCCCGATGTTCCGGTGCTGGGGCGATATTCGCTGCGTCGATCCCGCGATCGATCCGTCGGATCGCAAGCCCAACTGGTGCTATCGCGGCGACCCCGCGATCGCCAACCGTACGCCCAGCATCGGGCGCGCGAATTCGATCAAGACCTGGCTCAACATGTGGAGCCTCGAAACCTCGCCGTGCCAGGGGCAGCCGCATCTGGCGAAGCATGACACCCCTGCATTGGTGGTGCAGGGCCTCGCCGATACCGGCGTTTTCCCGAGTGATGCGCGCAAGATTTTCGATTTTCTTGGCAGCACTGACAAGAAGCTCGAACTGATCCCCGGCGCGCATTATTTCGAGGATTCGATCGAGGAACGCCAGACCGCTGCTGATCTGGTCGGAAGCTGGATTCAGGAGAAGCTGTAAGTGGAGCAGGGCGACGCCGATATCATCGCGGAATTGCGCGGCGCGGGCCTGATCGGCGCGCGCGACGTTGCCCTTGAGCCGCTGACCGGCGGCGTATCGTGCGACGTGTGGAAGGTCGAGACGTCGACCGGCCCGATCGTCGTCAAGCGGCCGCTGGCGCAATTGCGCGTCGCGGCCGAATGGCTGGCGCCTGTCGAGCGCGGGACCAGCGAAGTACGCTGGCTTCGTCGCGCGCGCGGCGTCGACGCGCGGATCGCACCCGAAGTGTTGGCCGAACTGCCTACCGGGCATGCCTTTGCCATGCGGTTCCTGCCCGATTGTCCGGTCTGGAAGGACGAATTGGTCGCGGGGCGCGTCGATGCGGATTTTGCGGCTGCGGTCGGGCGCGGGATCGCTGCGGTGCACGCGGCGACGGCGAACAATGATGCTGATCGGGCGGCTTTTCCGAACGACGAAATGTTCGCCGCGCTGCGCGTCGATCCCTTCCTGCTCTATGTCGCTGAACATGATGCCGGGCTGGCACCCGCGCTGCGCACGCTCGCGGCCGATCTCACAGCGCGCAAGATCGCACTCGTCCACGGCGACGTAAGCCCCAAGAATATCCTCGTCAGCGCGGACGGCCCGGTGTTTCTCGATGCCGAATGCGCCGTCTATGGCGATCCGGCGTTCGATCTCGCCTTTTGCACCACGCATCTGCTGTTGAAGGCCGTGTGGCTGAATGACGCGCGGTTGAATGACGCCGCGGCGGCGCTGGTCGATACCTATCGCGCAGGGATTGATTGGGAAGACCCGGCCGGGTTGCTGTTCCGCGCGGGCCACCTCACCGCCGCGCTCTTGCTCGCGCGCGTCGAGGGCAAGTCGCCGGCACCCTATCTGACCGATGTCGACCATAAAAACATCGTGCGCGAACAGGCGCGCGCGCTGATCCTTGCGCCGTCACCTCTCGACGCGCTCGTCACCAACTGGAAAAGGACTCTCGCATGACTTCGCGTATCGCCTCCGTCACCGGCCGCCAGATCTGGGATTCGCGCGGGCGCCCTACCGTCGAGGCCGAGGTCGTCCTGGAATCGGGCGCGGTGGGACGCGCTATCGCGCCCGCAGGTGCGTCGCGCGGTGCGCATGAAGCGATCGATCTGCGTGATGGTGGCGCGGCGTTCGGCGGCTTTGGTGTCAATGGCGCGGTCGCCGGGATCGGCGTCGAAATCGCTCCCGCGCTGACGGGTATGGATGCGCGCGATCAGGCCGCGGTCGATGCCGCGCTGTGCGCGCTCGACGGCACGCCGAACAAGGCGCGGCTGGGCGCGAATGCGGTTGTTGCGGTGTCGATGGCGGTGCTGCATGCCGCCGCGGCCGATGCGCGCGAGCCGCTGTGGCGTTATCTGGCGGGAAGCGCCAAGGTACGGATCCCGCTTCCCGAGATTCAGATTTTCGGGGGCGGCGCGCATGCTGGACGGCGCACCGATGTACAGGATTTCATGATCATGTGCCCGAAGGCGGGCAGCTTCCGCCATGCGCTCGAGATCACCGACGATGTCTATCGCGCCGCGGGCAAGCTGATGGAAGCGAAGGGGCCTCTGTCGGGGGTCGCGGACGAAGGTGGCTGGTGGCCGAATTTCACGTCGAACGAGGATGCGCTCGACACGCTGACGCGCGCGATCGAGGCGAGCGGACATCGTGCGGGCGACGAGGTTTTCATCTCGCTCGATATCGCCGCGAACGAACTCGGCGATGCCGACGGTTATAATCTCGCGCTCGACGACCGGCGTCTCCCCGCCGAGGAAATGGCGGCGCGCATCATCGAATGGACGAAGGCCTATCCGATCCTGTCGGTCGAAGACCCCGCCGGTCAGGACGACTGGACGACGATGGCGGCGGTGACCGCGGCGGTCGGCGACAAGGTACAGATCATCGGCGACGACGTTCTCGTCACAAATGCGACAAGGGTCGCGCGCGCAGGCGATGCGGCGGTCTGCAATGCGGCGCTGATCAAGGTCAATCAGGTCGGCACGGTGACCGAAGCAAAGGCGGCACTCGACGCCGCGGTCGCGCGTGGCTGGGGGGCGATTGTTTCGGCGCGCTCGGGCGAAAGCGAAGATGTCACCATCGCACATCTGGCGACGGGCTGGAATGCGGGGCAGCTCAAGGTCGGCAGCTTTACCCGGTCCGAGCGCATGGCGAAGTGGAACGAAATGCTGCGGATCGAAGAAGCGATGGGCGGGGATGCCGTGTTCGCCGGCTTCTCGGCCTTCGCCGGGTCGATCGGGGCTGTGCCGGCATGATCGTCCTCCACGCGCGCCCCAGTCCGGGCTTCCGTGAGGCGGTCGACCGGATTTTCGGTCCCGGCGTTGTGACGCATGTCGACGAGGCGTTGACGCTCGACGAGGTCGCGGGCGAGATCACCGCACTGCTCCATGTGCTCACCCCGGTCACCGGCGATTTCATCGCGTCCGCGCCCAAGCTCAAGCTGATCCAGAAGCTCGGTGTCGGGGTGAACACGATCGCGCTCGACGCAGCCCGCGATCATCGCGTCGCCGTCTGCAATATGCCGGGCACGAACAGCCAGGCGGTCGCCGAAATGGCGTTGTCGCTGACGATGGCTGTGCTGCGCCGAACCTGCTTTTTCGATGCGCGGACGCGGGAAGGCGAGGGGTGGACGGCCGATCCGTCGGAACTCGACAGCGTTGGCGAAATAGCGGGCCGGACGGTGGGGCTGGTCGGGTTCGGCAATTCGGCGCAGCGGCTCGCGCCCGTGCTCGACGCGCTGGGAGCGAAAGTCGTCTACGCTGCACGCAGCCAGCGTGACGTGCGCTATGAGCATTGGCCGCTCGATCGGCTTATCGCCGAGGCTGATATCGTTTCATTGCATATCCCGCTCACCGACGAGACGCGCGCGTCGATCGATCCGCTCGCGATGAAGAAGGGCGCGGTGCTGGTGAATACGGCGCGCGGCGAACTCGTCGACGAGGCGCGGCTCGTCGAGGCGCTGGCGAAGGGGCATCTGCTCGGTGCGGGGCTCGATGTGTTCGGTGAGGAGCCTTTGCCGCGTGGCAACCCGCTGCTTGGCCTGCCGAACGCGGTGCTTGCGCCGCATATCGCCTGGCTGACGCCCGAAACGCTTGTGCGTAGCCTTTCCGTCGCACACGAAAACTGTCGTCGTCTCGCCGCGAGCGAGGCACTACTCCATCAGGTGGTCTGAATGTCGTATCCTATTATTCTGATAACCGGTCAACTTTTGACCGATGCGGTATGGCAGCCCTTGCTCGATACGTGGGCCGATCGTGAAGTCATCATTGCCGACAATCGCAGCGACGACACGATCGAGGGATTCGCGCAGCGCTTGCTCGACAATACGCCGCCGACGTTCGTGCTGGTCGGCCATGCGATGGGAGGCTTTGTTGCCTTCGAAGTGATGCGCCGTGCGCCCGATCGTGTCGCGAAGCTCGCGCTCATCTCGACGCTCGCCTCGGCTGATGGCCCGGCGCAGACCGCGCGGCGGCAGGGCTATATCGATCTCGTCGAAAGCGGGCGGTTCGATCAGGTGGTTGAGGAGCGTATTCCGATCCTGTTTCCCGAAGAAAAGCGCGACGATGCACGGTTGCTCGGCATCGCGCGACAAATGGCCGCCGACACCGGCGCCGAGACCTTCCTCGCGCAACAGCGCGCGATCATGGCGCGGATCGACAGCCGGCCGCGGCTCGGCGAGATCGTGGTCCCGACGCTGCTGATCTGGGGCGAGAAGGACGGCATTACCAGCCGCGCGCATCACGACGAGATTGCGGATGCGGTCCCCGGGGCGCGGCTGGAAGTCGTGCCGGGTGTCGGCCATCTGCCGACGGTCGAGGCACCCGAGGTGTTGGCGCCGTTGTTGACGGATTTCCTGGACGCATAATTCTTGTGTTCCCCGGCTTTCGCCGGGGAACCCCTCTGTCAGTTCTATTTCAACTCCGCGCGCACCAATGCTGCGCCGTCAACCATCGCCTTCAGCTTCGCCTGCGAATGCTCACGGCTGTGATATTTCATGCCGCAGTCGGGCGCGATCCAGAGGCGTTCGGCATCGATATAGCGCAGCGCCTCGCGGATGCGACTCGCGACAACCTCGGGGGTTTCGACTTCGGGGATCGACAGGTCGAGCACGCCGTACATGATCGTCTTCGTTGGCAGTTCGGCGAGGATCGCGGGGTCGAGCCCCGGCTGCGCCGCCTCGATCGAGATCACGTCGATCGCCGACGCTTCGAGCTCGGCGAGGAAATCATAGGCTTTCGGCTTTGGCTTGGTCGAACCCGCACCATGATGCACCATGGCATAACCGAAACAGATGTGGAGCGCGGTCGTGCCCTCGACGCCGTCGAGCGCGCGGTTGATCGCCTCGATTGCATAATATTCCGCCTCATCGGCGCGCGCCTGCAGATAGGGTTCGTCAAGCTGGACGACATCGACCCCGGCAGCAAACAGATCCTTGACCTCGGCGTTGACCGCATCGGCATAATCCATCGCCAGCGACTTTGCGTCGGGATACCAGCCATTTTCGGCCTGTTGCGTCATGGTGAAGGGGCCGGGTAGCGTGAGTTTCACTGGCCGCGACGAATGACGGCGCAGGAAGGCGGCATCCTGCGCCTCGATCGGCGCAACGCGGCGGATCGGGCCCGATACGAGCGGCACCGGATTAGACTTGCCGGTGCGGTCGACCGCGCTGCCATGCTTTTCGGTATCGATCCCCGACAGCGCGGTGGCGAGCCGATTCGAATAGCTTTCGCGGCGCATCTCGCCATCGCCGACGATGTCGATGCCAAGCTCTTCCTGATCGCGGATCGCCATCAACGTCGCGGCTTCCTGCGCGTCGGCAAGCCAGGGTTCGGGGACGCGCCACAGCGTCTCCGCCCGCACGCGTGGGGGCAAGCTGGCCTTCAACCGCTCGCGGTCGATCAGCCAGTCAGGCTGGGGGTAGCTTCCGACAATGGTTGTCGGCAGGATGGGGTGGTCGAACAAGGCCTTTCCTCTCGATTTTTGGGCTGGTCAAACATTTGCTTAGTATTCTATCTAATTCAAGTCGAAACGACGATTGGGAGAGTGAAATGATCGATCTGGAGGCCATCCGGACGCTGGCGGATATTCCGGCAGCGCAGGCGCGCGTGCGGGGGCAGGCGACCGCAGTGAAATTCGGCGGACGCGAGACGAGCTTTGCCGAACTCGATGCGTGGTCGAACCGCGTCGCGAATGCGATGATTGCGGCGGGGATCGTGCCGGGCGACCGCGTCTCGGCGCTGACCAAGAACCATGATCGCTGGTATCCGCTCTTCTTCGGCACTGCGCGCGCACGCACCTGTTTTGCGCCGATCAACTGTCGTCTCGCCCCGGCTGAGATCGGCTTCATCCTCGGCGACGCCGGGCCGAAGATGCTGTTCGTCGGTGAGGATTTCTTCGACTGCGCGCTTGCCGCAATCGCCGACCTTGCATTGCCGCCGCGCCTCATCGCGCTTTATGGCGAGCATCCCGCGTTCGAACCGTTCGACGCGTGGCTGGGCGAGGCGTCCGACCTGCCCCCCGCGGACACGCCGAAGCTCACTGACGATGTGCTCCAACTCTATACAAGCGGTACGACCGGCCTGCCCAAGGGGGTCGTGCTCACCAACGCCAACTACCGCACCTTCCTCGAAGCTGCGACCGAGGTCGATGGCTTCGCTTATGGCGAGGACGAGACGGTGATGATTGTCATGCCGCTGTTCCATGTTGCGGGGACGAACGTCAGCTTCTCGGGGCTGGCGCAGGGCGGGCGGCTGGTCCTCGTCAAGGACTTCACCGCGGTCGACGCCATCCGCATGATGCGCGAAGAGAATGTCGCGCACGCCTTCCTTGCACCGGCGATGATCCAGATGATGCTGCTTCAGCCGGCGGCGAACGAGGGGACTTATCCCGCGCTCAAGTCGATCGCTTATGGCGCGTCGCCCATTGCCGAGGACGTGCTCCGCCGCGCGCGCGCGACCTTCGGCTGCGATTTCGTGCAATTCTACGGCATGACCGAATCTGCCGGCGGCGGGTCCTATCTGTCGCCGGGCGCGCATGATTTACCGGGCAAGCTGACCTCGTGCGGCAAACCCTGGCCGGGCGCCGATATGGCGATCCTCGATGGTGAGGGCCGCGCGCTTGGCGACGGCGAGATCGGCGAGATCGCGATCCGCGGCGGCATCGTGATGAAGGAATATTGGAGCCGCGCGGCCGCGACCGAAGAGGCGCTGGCCGGTGGTTGGCTGCACACCGGCGACGTCGGATATCGCGATGCCGACGGCTTTTATTATGTCCACGACCGTATCAAGGACATGATCGTGTCGGGCGGCGAGAACGTCTATCCGGCCGAAGTCGAGAGCGCAATTATGGGCTGCCCCGGCATCGCCGATGTCGCAGTGATCGGCGTCCCCGATGACCGGTGGGGTGAGAGCGTGAAGGCGCTGGTCGTCCCCGCGGCGGGCGCGACGCTCGACCCCGCGGATATCATCGCCTGGGCGCGCGAGCGGATCGCGGCATACAAGATTCCCAAGAGCATCGAGTTCATCGAAGTGCTGCCGCGCAATCCGTCGGGCAAGGTGTTGCGCCGCGAATTGCGCCAGCCCTATTGGGAAGGCCGGGACCGCGCGGTGGGGTAATCGGGAAGAGGCAGCTGCATCGCCAGATCCTGCGTGTGAGCCGCTGGAGACGATACCAAGGCCGGCAACCGCCATTTCAGTCGCTCTCAAATCTCAAAGAAGAACCCGCGCAAAAAGAACCCGGCCGAGGCCGGGTTCAGGAGGAGTTCCCAGTGGTACCGTTGGGAATGTCTATTCGGCGGGCACCGCCGTGCGGCCGGTGATGAAGCCTTCGCGCTTGGTGCCGTCGGCCTGGACCGGATCGTGCGCGACGTCGCTTTCGTCGAATACTTTCGTCCATGCCGCAAATTCGAGGCAAACGCCGTCGGGGTCGAAGAAATAGACCGAGCGGACATAGACGTCGTCGTTCATCTCGGGCGACGATTGGGTCGGCGAATTATCGTGGTTCAGGATCGGCGTAACTTCGACCCCCTTGTCGACCAGCCGCTGGTAATATTCGTCGAATTTTTCGGCGCGGACGTTGATCGCGATGTGGTTCATCGACCCGTGCGCCGACATGAAATTGCCCCGCGTCGGGAGCGCCTCGGGCGCCGAGATGCCGGGTACCGCTTCGGGCGCGTTCGGAAACCAGAAGAAGGCGAGGCTGTCGCCGTTGCCGATGTCGAAGAAGAAATGCTGGCCGCGCCCGCCCGGCAGGTCGAGTGTCTTGACCAGCGGCATTCCAAGGGTGTCGCGGTAGAATTCGACCGTCCGCGCCATATCCTTGCAAACGAGTGCGAGGTGATTGACCCCGCAAAATTCGAATTCGCTATTCGTTGCAGCCATGATCCGTCTCCTTATCGTTCAGTTCGAGTTGGCGCTGGGGCGGCTTTTTATCCGCTCGTACCAGCGCACGACATTGGTGAATTCAGGGTCGATCGGCTGACCAACCGAGACCCCGAAATCGAGAAATGCAAACAGCATCAAGTCCGCTAGCGACAGCGTGTCGCCCGCGATAAAGTGGCGACCCGCGATCAGCGGATCGAGCCAGCGGATTCCGTCTTGCGCAATGGCTTTCAGTCCCGCTGCCGCGTCGGGAAGGCAGCGCATGCGCGTCTCGAACAAGGGCAAGCCCTCGGCGTAACGAAAGCCATTGGTCAGCGGCTCGCAAATCTTGATGTCGACGCGGCGCGTCCACATTCGGGTGTTTGCGCGTTCTTCGGCGGTGGTGCCGATCAGCGCGGGCTCGGGGAAGCGTTCATCGAGATATTCACAGATCGCCGTGACCTCGGTCAGCATCGAACCGTCGTCGAGTTCGAGTGCGGGGGTCTGACCGGCGGGGTTCACGTCGACGTTATAGGGCGCACGCCGGTTTTCGCCGCCGCGCAGGTCGATGGTGACCTCGGGGATCTCGATACCCTTTTCGGCCATGAAAAGCTTCACGAGGCGCGGGTTGGGGCCGACACTATTATAGAATTTCATTTGATCCTCTCCGCACTCTTCTATCGGCTTCTGCGTAATTGTCAACTAAGTTGACGGTTTTGAGGTCGCGCTCTGGGGGCCGGTCATTCGGCCCGCACTCACCCTCGAGCAGGGCGCGGCGCGCTGAGGAAGTCGGCGGCGTCGAAACCTTCGGGTGCCGCGACCTCGACGATGGGATCCTCGCGCGCGTCAAATTCCATACGCAGCGCGCGGGTGATCACCGCGTGCATATCATAGAGGCAGGTGATGTAGGTGAATTCGAAAATCTGCTCGTCGTCCCAGAAGGTCTTGAGCTTGTCGAACACTTCGATCGGCACGCGCCCGCCGGCCTGCGCGAGACAATCGGCATAGGCGAGCACAGTCCGTTCCTGCTCATCGTAGCAGTCGGCAACCTGCCAATAGGCGATGCCTGCGATCTTCTCCTCGCTGACGCCGAGACCGCGGAGCGACTTGCAATGCTGCGAAAAGACGAACTGGCTGCCCTTGACCCAGCCCGCGCGCGTCTGCCCAAGTTCGCGCAGCACCGGGTCGATCTTGCGCGCCGGATGGCGATAGACGGCAAAGCCGTCGACGGCGTGCTTGAAGATGTCGGGGGCGAGCGCGAAGACCGTCCACCAATCGCCCGGCGTACCGGTCGCGGTGCCTGGTTCGGCAACGGGATCGCGCTCGCCGAACAGGCGGTTGTAATAAGCGGTAACGGTCTCGTCGGTGACTTCCGACCGGGGAACCTGGCGAAGAACGGGCATATCTGACTCCTCAGGCGTTCGCATATTTGCGGAATTCGGCAACGTGCGCGCTGTCGAAATATTCGTCGAGCCGCGTGATCTTGCCATTCTCGACCTTGCAGATGATTGCGCAGGGCAGGCGGACTTCGCCGTCGTCGTGGACGCGCTTGCCCTTCAGGACATGCTGCTGGACGAAGCCGCTGGGAAAGGCGGTCAGCCGGCGGTCGGCATATTCGCGCTCCTTGATGCGCGCGACCATACCGGTCAGCGTCTGCGCAGTCTGCGCGGGGGTGACGATCAGTTCGTCGGTGTTGTGCCAGATCTCGGCATCGGGCGTGAAGCTGTCTTGCATCGTCTCGATATCGCCGGCTTCGATCGCGTCGAAAAAGCGCTGCGCCAATTCGCGGATGACATTTTCCTCGGCCATGTCTCTCTCCTAAACCTTGGCGCCGAACATGCGGCCGCCGTTGGCGGCGACCAGCCCGTCGATATCGTCGCCCTTATAATCCGGATCGGCCGACGGGCCGAACGATGCCAGCATGTCGGCGGTGACGAGTTCGGCCATCGCTTTCCATTCGGGGTGCGTGAAAATCCAGTATTCACCCTCCTCGATCGCCGCGACGACGCGCGCGCCAACCTTGTCGGGCGACATGCCGCCTGCGAGCACGCCCTGCATCGCCTGGCTCGTCGCGGCGGCCTTGCCGACTTCGACCTCGACCGGGCGCAGGTCGCGCGTCGTCTCGACAATCCGCGTCGCCGACATGCCGGGCATCAGCACCGAAATATCGACGCAGGTTTCGGCCAGCTCGTTGCGCAGCGCCATCGCGATGCCCAGCGTGGCATATTTGGAGCTGATGTAAGCGACCGAGATCGGCGGCGGCACGATCGCGACCATCGACGATGTGAAGACAAGATGGCCCGGTTCGCCGCTTGCCTTCATGTCGCCAAGGAAAGTCCGGCAGGCATAGAGGTGCGCGTGCGCGTTGACGGCGTAGTTCCAGCGCCACACTTCGGTGTCATATTGCTCGAACGGCCCTGATCCGCCTCCGACCCCGGCGTTGCTGAACAATATGCGGACAGGGCCGAATTCGCGCGTCGCCTCGCCCGCGGCGGCCCAGCCATCCTCGCTTGTAACGTCGAGCTGCAGGCCAAGCACTTTTGCGCCGTTGCTGCGCAAGGTAGCGGCTGCTTGTTCAACGCCGTCTGCATCGATGTCGGCAAGGATCACCGACGCGCCCCTTGCCGCGAGCGCGCGGGCGGTCGCGAAGCCGAGGCCACTGGCGCCGCCGGTGACGAAGGCGGTTTTGCCAGCGACATCGGTCATTCGGCGAAATCCTTCTCGAGGTGACGCGTCATCGCATATTGCGCGATGCCCGCAGCCGTGGCGAAGGGCATCAGTGCCATCAGCGCCCAGCGCAGGCTGTCGACGCCATATTCGGGCTTCAGCGCATCGCTGACGATCCCGGCGAATAACGGGCCGAGGCCGAGGCCGACAATGTTGAACATCAGCATCAGCACCGCGGCGGCGGTCGCGCGCGAGCGGGGTGGAGTCAGGTTCTGAACAAGCGCCAGCGCCGGCGCGACATAGGCGGTGCACGCGGCCATCGGGACAAGCATCAGTGCGAGTGAAAGCTGCCAGCTATCGACAAGCAACGCGGCGATGAAGGTCGGGATCAGCACCGCGGTCGCGAGTGCCGGGATGGTGCCATAGGCGCGCGCAGAGGTTTTCGCACGGCGGCTGACCAGCCAGCCGCCGCCGAGAATGCCGATGCCGAAGGTGATACCCGCGGCAGGCGCGAACCAGGTCGCCATCGCCTCCAGCGGCATCTTCTGCGTGCGCATCAGGAAGGCGGGGATCCAGTTGAGCATGCCGTAGCTGACGAAGGCGGCAAGCCCGCTGCCGATCATTACCATGCGCAGCGATGGCCGACGGATGAACATGGCAAGGCTCTGGCTGAAGGGGACGGCCTCGTCGGCGGGTTTGTGCGTGTCCATCTGCCCGCGCGCGGGCTCGCGGACCAGCCAGATGAGTAGCGGGGCGACCACTATGCCGACGATCCCGATCACGACAAAGGCATTGCGCCAGCCGATATTCGCGGCCGCCCATGCCCCGAACGCTGCGCCAACGAACACGCCAAAGGGACCGTTGAGCGTGAAGATACCGATCGCCAGCGGGCGCTGTGCGGGCGGGTAATAGTCGGCTATAACCGACAGCGACGGGGCGGTACCGCCCGCTTCGCCCGCGCCGACGCCAAAGCGCATCAGCGCGAGCTGCCAGAAATTCGATGCAAAGCCGCAAGCGGCGGTGAAACCGCTCCACACGACGCACGCGATGCCGATCAGCTTGATGCGGTTCCAGCGATCGGCGATCATCGCGACGGGAACGCCCATCGCCGCATAGAAAAGCGCGAAGGCGAGGCCTGTGAGCAGCCCGAACTGAGTGTCGCTAAACTCCATCTCGGCGCGGATCGGTTCGACAAGCACGGACAGAAGCTGGCGATCGACGAAGTTGATCGTGCCGACCACAAACAGCATGGCGAGTGCGACGTTGCGGCGCAGCCCGAGGCTGCTGTCCGACGGTGCGGCACCTCCATTGAGGGCGGTGGCGTCTGTCATAACTCTCCCCAAAAACGCACGAGTCTTCTCGGTCGAAAAATACTTAGGTATTTAAGTTTATCTGTCAACGTGCTTTACGGTAATGGCAAAATCGCCGGGAGAGAAGAGATGGATATCCACGGCAAAAGGGCCATCGTAACGGGTTCGGCGGGCGGCATCGGCCGTGCGACCGCGGTGATGCTTGCGACGCGCGGTGCGGCGGAGGTCGCGCTGGTCGACGTGAATGCGGCGGGGCTCTCAGAGACCGAACGACTGGTGGAAGCTGCAGGCGCGCGGGCGAGTGTCCACAAGCTCGACCTATCCGACATCGCTGCCACCGAGGCGTGGTTCCGCGCGCATGGCGATGTCGATATCCTGCACAACAATGCCGGCGTCGTGTCGGGTCTGCCGCAATTCCCCGACATCGATGCGGCGCGTATTCGCTGGATCATCGACGTCAATATCACTTCGCTCGTCGCCGCGACGCAGATCGCGGTGCAGGCGATGCGGCAGCGCGGTGGCGGGGTGATCATCAACACCGTGTCGACGGTCGCGCTCGGCACCGGTTTCTACGATGCCATGTATGCCACGACAAAGGCCGCGGTGATGATGTTCACCCGCTGCTGCGCGCCGCTCAAGGATGAATGCAATGTCCGCGTCGCGGGGATGTTGCCGGGCCTGGTCGATACGCCGATCCTCGATACGACAGGCGCGGGCGGCAAGTCCGAATGGATGAAGAGCGTGCTCGCAAATCACGAGGCCTGCGTTCCCGGGGATATTGCGGAAGGCGTTACCATGCTGATCGAAGACGACAGCCTCGCGGGGGGTGACTGGGTCGCGGTGCGGCGGCTGGGCGGCAAGGTCGAATATCAGTGGGGGCATGCCGACACGGTATAATTCCCTCCCGCAAGCGAGAGGGAAAAGTCAGCGCCTCGGCGCATCTAGCATATTTTTGCCGAACAGGTTCGACCATTGCTCCTCGGTCAGCACCGGGCGTGCGCTCGACAGGTTCGCGGCGTTCTTGACGTCGGTCCCCGCCATCACCGCGGGCCGCTCGCCGATGCGCGTGAACCAGTCGGCGACCGCGGGATAATCGTCCAGCGTCAGTCCGATCGCACGGATCGCGCGGGTCCACGGCCAGACTGCGATGTCGGCGATGCTGTATTCCTCGGCCAGATAGTCGGCCTCGTTCAGCCGGCCGTTGAGCACGTGGAGCAGGCGCAGCGTCTCGTTGCGATAGCGCTCGACTGGATAGGATTGTCCCTCGGGGGCGTAGCGGATGAAGTGATGCGCCTGTCCCTGCATCGGCCCGAAACTCGCCATCTGCCACATGAGCCATTGTTGTGCCTGCGATCGGCGGCTCGGGCTTTCGGGAAGTAGCTGGCCGCTCTTTTCAGCGAGATAGAGCAGGATTGCGCCGGACTCGAACACCGGCAATGGCGCGCCGCCGCCGACCGGATCATGGTCGACGATTGCGGGCAGGCGGCCGTTCGGGTTTATGCGACGGTACTCCGGAGTCAGATGATCGCCCTCGAGCATGTTCATCGCCAGTAGCCGGTGCGGCAGCCCCGTTTCTTCTAGCATGATCGAGACTTTGTGGCCGTTCGGTGTAGGCGTAAAATAGACTTCGATCATGCCGAACTGCACCCCTTCCAACAGGTCACGACCGCCGCTGCCGTTTCCCTTTGGAGGAAAGCGTCGACGGCGGCCGATCCCTGGGACATCGAATTCGAACCTAGAACTTGATTCCGGCCTCGACCGAAATGTTGCGAGTGGGTTCGAGATAGAGAATCGCGCGGGGGGCCGCGGTGATCGGCGAGGGCAGGTTGAACGCGCTGCCGATCGTTTTTTCGTTCGTCAGATTCTTGCCGACGAGCGCGACGTGCCAGCTGTCGTCTTGATCGGCGAGCTGGACGCGAAGGTCGAGCTTTGCGTAGCCGCCCTGTACGCCGAAAATCGGGCTCTGATTGTCCGAGTTGAAATATTTCGACCGTGCCGATGCGACACCGGTGATGTCGAATTTCAGATCACTCGATAGGTCGAACCGCGCGTGCGCCGTGACGCTACCCGTATACTTTGACGAGTAAGCGACGGGATAACCTGCAAGATTGTTCGTTTGCGGCCTACACGTCACCGGCTGCGAAGCAAGGCATGCCGCGCCCGGATAGTCGTCATATTTGATGTCCGAATAGGCGGCCGACGCGCTGATGTCGAAGTTCTGGATCGGGAAGATGCTGAGCGATCCTTCGAGCCCCTTAGATGTTGCGGCGGCGGCGTTGCCGGTCAGATAGCTCGACGTCGCGGGCTGATAGACCGAAACCTGCAGATCCTTGAACTTTGTGTGATAGGCCGAGACGTTCGCGACGACTTTGCCGTCGAACAGCGTCGACTTGATGCCAGCCTCGAAATTTTCCGACTGTTCGGGTTCGAAGGTAAAGGTCGCGCTGGTCGTGCCTAGCGTGTTCGACACGAAGCCGCCTGATTTCGATCCGCGGCCCCAGGTCGCATAGACCATGATGCGCGGCGCGATGTCATATTGCAGCGTCACCGACGGATCGACATTGCCTTCGCTGATCGAGCCCGTAGCGCTTGAGATCGGACGCAGCGCGAAAGGGCCATAGACCAGCCGCGAGGCGAAATCGCCGTCCTTCTTGGTATGGCTATAGCGCAGGCTGCCGATCGCGCGGAACGCGTCGGTGATGTTGAAGGCGGCCTGACCAAAGACCGACCAGGATTCGGCTTTCTGCCTGAAGACGCTGTCGATGCGGCCGAAATAGTTCAGGCTGGCGATGTTGAAGCCCTGAAATTGCTCCAGCGTGTAATCCGACTTGTCGTAATAGGCGCCCGCGATGAATTCGAACGTCTTGCCGGTCGGCGACAGGATGCGGATTTCTTGTGAGATCTGGTCGAAGCGTTCGGGAAATGCGTTGTAAACCGAGTTGGCCGTGTGCGCGCCGCCGCTGTTCGGGATCGTCTGGTCGAAACCGTTGATGATCTTCGACTTGAACCAGCTGTAGCCGGTGACCGAGGTCAGTGTGAAATCGCCAAGCGCAAGATTGCCGACGCCTGAAATCATGACCGACTTGTTGTTGTTGCCCTCGTCGCCCAGCGCCGAGCGTTCGAGATAGCGCGTGGTCTGCGGATCCTGGCCGCTGGTCAGCGGGCTCGACACGGTGATGCCACCGATGACTTCGCGGTTTCCATACTCGACCTTCGCCGTATAATCGAAATTGCTCGACGGTTCCCACTTCACGGTCAGGCGCAGCAACTGCGACTTGATTTCGGGGTCGTCATGATCGGTCGCACGGTTATAGATATAGCCGTCCTGATTGACGATCTTGTACGCAAAGCGCGCGCCGAGTGTGTCGCTGATCGGTCCGGACAGGTAACCCGAGAAATCGGTGCCCTTGTGATCGAAGTTATAGATGCCCGTGAGCGCGCCTTCGAATGTTTTCGTTGGACCTGCCGACACAACGCTGACTGCGCCTGCTGCGGTGTTCTTGCCGAACAATGCGCCCTGCGGGCCGCGCAGCACTTCGACGCGCGCAAGGTCGAAGAAGGGGGCCTGTGCCTGGCGGTTGCGGCCGGCGTAGATGCCGTCGACATAGAGCGAAACCGACTGGTCGAACGCGAAGTTGGCCGGCGGCGAACCGAAACCGCGGATATAGATGACGTCGTTCCCAGCGGTCGACTGGACGAAGACGTTCGGCGTGTAGTTCATCACCGCCTTGATATCGCTGGTGTTGAATTCGGCGAGCTTGGCGCCGCTGACGACCTCCATCGAGATCGGCACGTTCTGCAGATTCTGTTCGCGCTTTTGGGCGGTGACGATGATTTCGTTGCTATTGCTGTCGTCGACGTCCGCCGTGTCGGCAGGGGCTGCCTGCGCCATTGTCGGTGCGGCATTGGCTAGCATTGCGATCGCCGCCACGCCGGACAGCAGGAACTGGTTATGCGCCTTCATCTTCACCCTCCCATAGAGCTTATCGTCGCGGTCCCGGAAAGCCTTCCGATCCGTCAATCTGATTGACCCTTAGTATACTAATGGTTTTATACTTGTCCATAGGCAGGAAGAGGATTCGCATCATGAACGAAGAAAATGGGAAAACGACATCGGTCGCGCTGGCGACCCGCCATCTGTGTACTGTCGAGTTCGAAGTGGGGGGCGGGATCATTGGCATCGGCGCGTCGCCGTTCGGTGATCAGCGGCTGGGCTATATCAGTGGTGGTCGCTTTTTCGGTCCGCGTATCAACGGTATAGTTCTGCCAGGCGGCGGCAATTGGTCGCGTAGCGGGCGGCTTGGCGACGATGCTTCGGTCGGTACGTTCGATGCCCGTGCGGTGTGGCAGACCGATGACGGCGAGCTGATCTATCTGAGCTACACCGGGCGCAACATCATTCCCGACGATGTGCGCGCGACCTTTGCCGACCCCTCCGTGCCCGACGCCGACCCGTCATGCTATTATCTGCGAATCGCGCCGGTGTTCGAAACCGCGAGCGCGAAATATGCGTGGCTGAACGGCGTGCTCGCGGTCGGCGTTGGCGAGCGCACCGATTTCGGCGTGCGCCACGTGATCCACGAGATATTGTGAGATGATCGACCTCCATTATTCGGCGACTCCGAACGGGCAGAAGATTGCGATCATGCTCGAGGAAACCGGCGAATCCTATCGCGTCATTCCTTACGATATTTTCGAGGGCGACCAACTCACGGCGGCGCTCGGGCGGATCAATCCGAACCACAAGCTTCCGGCGATCGTCGATCAGGCCCCCGAAGGTGGCGGCGATCCGGTGACGGTGTTCGAGTCCGGGGCGATCCTGCAATATCTCGCCGAGAAGAGCGGCCGCTTCCTGCCCGCGTCGGGCACGGCGCGTGCGGCGACGCTCTCGTGGCTGACCTGGCAGGTTGCGGGGCTGGGGCCGATGGGCGGGCAGGCCAGCCATTTCCTGCGCTATGCTCCCGCCGGACAGGATTATGCGGTCGAACGCTATACGAAGGAATTGAAGCGCCTGCTTGCCGTGCTCGAAAAGCGGCTCGAGAAGAGCGCCTATGTCGCGGGCGACGATTATACGATTGCCGACATGGCGATCTGGCCCGGCCGCGCCTCGGGGTTCGTGATGGGCATGGGGCTCGATGAATGGCCCGCGATGCACGCGTGGTTCGAACGGATCGGTGAGCGCCCGGCTGTCGTACGCGCAATGGCACGCGACGACCTGAAAGCACCCGCCAAATATATCGGCCGGCACCAGAAACTCGACGACAAGGAATGGTCTAACATGTTCGGCGATGCCAACCACGCGGCGGTAAAGGGCGATTGAAACCAAAGGGATCGGCTGAGCGACTGCTTTCGACCGGAACCGGCCGTCTCAATTTTCGTCACCCCGGACTTGATCCGGGGCCTGCCTTCTTGAAGGAAAAGGCGGGTCCCGGGTCAAGCCCGGGATGACGGTAGGCGATGCAGCAACGGCAGCTTCCCAACCCAAAGCCGCCGATCGCATGCCCGCCTCTCCGACATCTCACCGCTTCACATGCTGGCGGTCGCCCCAGAGGATCGCGCGATGCTCGTCGGTGAAGCCGGTGAGGCCGCCCTCGATCGTCTCGGCCCGCGCGACGCCGACCGTCATCCCCTCGGCGACCGCGGGGCGTTCGAGCATCGCCGCGCCCCAGCGATCGACATTCGGGAACCGCCCCCCCTTTTCGATGAGCTGGCGGCGCAGATAGGGCAGGGTGGCTATGTCGGCGATTGTATAATCTGGGCCCGCGAGCCATTCGGCTTCGCCAAGGCGCTTGTCGATCACCATCATCAGCCGGTCGACTTCGCGCGAATAGCGGGTGATCGCATATTCATGCCGGCCCTTGGCATAGTGGGTGAAATGCGCTTCCTGCCCGAACATCGGGCCGACGCCCGATACCTGGAACATCAGCCATTGCCAGCAGATCGCGCGCCCTACCGGATCGGTTGGCACGAACCGCCCGGTCTTTTCAGCAAGATAGAGCAGGATCGCGCCCGTTTCGCACAGTGTGAATGTCGTTCCCTCGGGCCCTTCGTCGTCGACGATCACCGGGGTCTTGTTATTCGGGTTGAGCGCAAGGAATTCGGGCGTGAGCTGATCGCCCGCGAGGATGTCGATATATTCGAGCCGCCATTCAAGCCCCATTTCGAGGAGCGCGATCGCGATCTTGCGCGCGTTCGGTGTGGGGCCACCATAAAGCGTGATCATTGCATCAAGCCTCACGTCCGAGCCAGCGGTTCAACACATCGTCCGTGTCTTGCCCGACATCGAGCGGGGCAGGACGGCGAACGCTGCCCGGCGTCGCCGACAGCTTCGGGAACACGCCCTGCATCGTCACATCGCCGAATTCCGCGTCGGCGATCGTCACCAGCGCCTCGCGCGCTGCGAAATGCGGGTCGCTCATCATGTCTTCGGCGTCGAAGACGCGACCCGCAGGAACGCCGGCTTCGACCATCTTCGCTTCCAATTCTCCGATTGTGAGCGTCGCGGTCCATTCGCCGATCAGCGCGTCGAGTTCTTCCTGTCTGACCCCGCGCGCGCGGTGCGTGGCATAGCGGTCGTCGCTCGCAAGTTCGGGACGACCCATCGCGGCAGCAAGGCGCGCGAAGACACCGTCCTGGTTCGCACCGATCAGATATTCGCCGTCGCGGCACGGATAGACGTTCGACGGTGCGATGGCGGGCAGCGTCGATCCGGTGCGACGGCGCTTCGTGCCGCTGGCCGAATAGTCGGACACGGTCGATTCCATTACCTGCAGCACCGCTTCGTAAAGCGCGGAATCGACGATCTGACCTTCGCCCGTCTTGCTGCGGTGGTGGAGCGCAGCGAGCGCGCCCATGCAACCGTACGTCGCGGCGAGCGTGTCGCCGATCGATACGCCCATGCGCGCCGGCGGCAGGTCGGGATAGCCGACGATGCCGCGCCAGCCGCCCATCGCTTCACCAATGCCGCCGAAGCCCGCACGCGCCGAATAGGGACCAGTCTGACCATAACCCGAGACACGCACGACGATCAGCCCGGGGTTGATCTTGCGCAGCTCTGCGGGGTCGAGGTTCCATTTTTCGAGCGTGCCGGGGCGGAAATTCTCGATTAGGATATCGGCCTTGGCGATCAACTCGCGTGCCAGCTGCTGGCCTTCCCCGGACCGGAGGTCGGCGGCGACCGAATATTTGTTGCGCGCGATCACGCGCCACCAGCTGGGTTTGTCGCCTTGGCCCCAGTTGCGCATCTGGTCGCCGGTCTCCGGCGGTTCGAGTTTGACGATCTCGGCGCCCATGTCGCCGAGCAACTGGCCGCAGAAGGGCCCCGCGATCAGCTGGCCCATCTCGACGACCTTGATGCCTTCCAGCGCGCCCCCGCTGCCTATATCCGTCATATCATTCCTTTCGGGACCGACTCTGATAGAGACGGTTCGCCTCGCCCATGGCTTTCATATACTTAGAATGCTATGTAATTTTCAACCTGCAAATGACTCGAAAAATTCAGGACGCAAGATGTTGAAAAACCGAACGGTGGAAATGCTCGAAGTCGGGCCGCGCGACGGCCTGCAAAATGAGTCAGCGACCATATCGACCGCTGAAAAGCTCGAATTGATCCGCCGTGCGATCGACTATGGCATACGCCGTATCGAGGTAACGAGCTTCGTCAATCCCCGGAAGGTCCCGCAACTCGCCGACGCCGAGGAATTGGCGGCGATGCTACCCGAGCGCGACGATGTGACCTATATCGGGCTGGTCCTCAATCGCCGCGGCGCCGAGCGCGCGCTCGCGACAGGCCGGATCGACGAACTCGGCGCGGTGTGCGTGACGAGCGACAGCTTCGGGATGCGCAATCAGGGCCAGAGTTCGGAAGAATCGCTCACCGCTGCGATGGAGATCGTTGCGCTGGCGAAGGCGGCCGGGCGCAGTGGACAGATCACCATTGCCACCGCTTTCGGCTGCCCGTTCGAGGGGCGAATATCGATCGATCGCGTCGTCGAGATGGCGAAACGCGCCGCCGATGCAGCCCCGCGCGAAATCGCGCTCGCCGACACGATCGGGGTCGGCGTACCGTCAGAGGTGTCCGAGATGGTCGGCCGGGTGCGCGAGGCGGTCGGCGCGCTGCCGGTGCGCGTTCATTTTCACAACACGCGCGGAACCGGCATCGCCAATGTCTGGGCGGCGGTGAATGAGGGCGCGGCGACGGTCGACGCATCGCTTGGGGGGCTCGGCGGCTGTCCCTTTGCGCCCGGCGCAGCGGGCAATGTCGCGACCGAGGATGTCGTCTATCTGCTCGAACGCAGCGGCGTCCAGACCGGCGTGATGCTTCCGCAGGTGGTCGAAGCAGCCGGATGGCTCACCGGTGTCATGGGCCGTCCGCTGCCCGCGATGGTCAGCAAGGCGCCGGCCTTTTAGAAGGTCGCGAGCAGCGCCATCACAACGCCGCCGACCACGAGCAACAGCCCGACGATCTCGTGCCAGCGGACGGGTTCGCGCAGGTAAAAATGCGCAAAGCCGATCGTGAAGATCACTTCGACCTGTCCGACGATACGCACCAGCGCCGCCGGCGCCGCTGCAAAGCCGATGTACCAACACGCCGACCCGAGAGCCGAAAGCAGGCCGACCTGGCTTGACGTCCGCCATTGCCGGAAGACGGCACGGAACGTGTCGCGGTCGCGCATGACGACCCATGCCAGATGCAGCCCGGTTTGGATTGCCATCACGACGACGAGCGTGACGAGCGCCGACCCGATGAGGTCGACGTCCTCCAGTTCGGCCGTGGCCAATTTGACCGCGATCGCGGCGAGCGCGAACATCGACCCTGCACCAAGGCCGCATAGCGCAGCGGGTTGCCCCAGCGCTCGCCAGATCTCGCGGACCGATACGCCGCGTCCGGCAAGCGCCAGCGTCAACACACCGGCGACACCCGCGACGATCCCGAGCCACGCGAGCAAGGGCAGCCGCTCGCCGAGGAACAGCGCTGTGACCAACGCCGCCTGCACCGCCTCGGTTTTGGAAAAAGCGGTGCCGACGACAAAGCCGCGATGGCCGAACGCCATGATCAGCAGGATAGTCCCCGCCATCTGCGTCACCGCACCCGCGAAGGCAAAACCGGCAAACGCCGCGCCGAAGTGCGGGATCGATTCGCTTTGGAGGGTGAGCCATAAAATCGCGAAGACGAGGGCGAAGGGCAGGCCGTAAAGATAACGGACCAGACCCGCGCCGCTGATACTCAGTTCGGCGCGCAGGCGCTGCTGGAGCGCGGTACGCCACGCCTGGAACAATCCGCCGAGCAGCGAAGCGGGAAGCCAGATCGGATTCATGCCGCCGCCATCGGTTCGATGCTTCCCGTCAAAAACGGCGACCCGATGCCGCCCCTTGCGACACGCCCATATGCGCTGTGCGGGATTTTGGAAGCCGCGACGGCTCTTTTTGCGATTTCGCCTTGTCGATTATCCGGCGTTGCGCAGCAATCGGACCATATGTTCGCGCATCGCGAATTTCTGGACCTTGCCGGTCACGGTCATCGGGAAGTCATCGACGAAAAGGACATGGCGCGGGATTTTGTAGTGGGCGATGCGACCCCTGCAATAGGCGCGGACATCCTCTTCGCTCAGCGCCGCGCCGGCGCGCGCGATGATCCAGACGCACAGCTCTTCGCCATATTTCCGGTCGGGTATGCCCACCCCCTGGACGTCCATGATGTCGGGATGGGTGAGTAGATATTCCTCGATCTCGCGCGGATAGATATTTTCGCCGCCACGGATCACCATGTCCTTGATCCGCCCGACGATCTGGCAATATCCGGCGTCGTCGATCGTCGCGAGATCGCCCGTGTGCATCCACCCGTCGGCATCGATCGCATCGGCGGTGCGGTCGGGATCGTCCCAATATCCGATCATCACCGAATAGCCACGCGTGCAAAGCTCGCCCGTCTGCCCGCGCGGCACGATATCGCCGGCAAGGTCGATCAGCTTGACCTCAAGATGCGGCTGGATGCGGCCGACGGTCGATACGCGCAGGTCGAGCGGATCGTCGGTGGCGCTCTGGAAGCTGACCGGGCTGGTTTCGGTCATGCCATAGGCGATGGTGACCTCCTCCATGTGCATCCGGTCGATCACTTCGCGCATCACCGCCATCGGGCAGGGTGATCCCGCCATGATCCCGGTGCGCAGCGACGACAGGTCGAAGCGGCCGAAATCGGGGTGGTTCAGCGCCGCGATGAACATCGTCGGCACGCCGTACAGCGCGGTGCAGCGCTCGGCCTCGACCGCCTCCAGCACCGCGTGCGGATCGAAGGCTTCGGCGGGATAGATCATTGTCGCCCCGTGCACAGCGCAGGCGAGATTGCCCATGACCATGCCGAAACAATGATAGAGTGGCACCGGAATGCACAGCCGGTCGATCACGGTCAGCCCGATCCGCGCGCCGACGAACGCGCCGTTGTTGAGGATGTTGCGGTGCGACAGCGTCGCGCCCTTCGGGAAACCGGTGGTGCCGCTGGTGAACTGGATGTTGACCGCCATGTCGGGGGTGAGCGCGATGTTTGCCAGCGCGCTGATGTCCTCGCTGGCGAGCGCCGCGAACGGCAGGCAGCCTGCATGTTCGGCGTCGCCGAGCGCGACGACCAGCCGCAGGCCGGGCAGGCGTGCGGCGTTCAACTGTCCGGGCTCGGAGGCTGCGAGTTCGGGGGCAAGCTCGCCGAGCATCGCGACATAGTCGCTGCTCTTGTGCGAGGGCGCGAGGATCAGCGCCGCACAGCCGACCTTGTTCAGCGCATAGTCGAGTTCGGCGGTGCGGTAGGCCGGATTGATGTTGACCAGGATCAGCCCCGCCTTGGCAGTTGCGAACTGGACGATGACCCATTCGGCGCAATTTGGCGCCCAGATACCGACCCGGTCGCCCGGTTGCAGCCCGCGTTGCAGCAAGCCCGCCGCGACCGCATCGACGCGCGATTTCAGCTCGCGCCACGTCCAGCGCACGGCTTGATGCCGGACGACCAGCGCTTCCCTGTCCGGATGGCGGAGGACGGTCTGGTCGAAGCAGTCGCCGATTGTCATCTCGATCAACGCACTGGTCTGGTCGCCGCGAACGAAGCTGTCGGTCATGCGTCGGCTTTCCTGAATTCCCAATCCCTGAACTCCTCGTCGCGCAATTCCTTGCGCCGGATCTTGCCGCTGACCGTCTTGGGCAGGCTGGTCACGAATTCGATACGGCGCGGATATTTGTACGGCGCCGTCGTCGCCTTCACATGATCCTGCAAAGCCTTGGCGAGTTCGTCCGATGGATTGTGGCCTGCGGCCAGAACGACGAACGCCTTCACGACCTCGCCGCGCGTTGCGTCGGGGCTGGCAACGACCGCACTTTCGGCGACCGCTTCATGCTCGAACAACACACTTTCGACCTCGAACGGTCCGATGCGATATCCCGATGACAGGATGACATCGTCGGCGCGGCCGACGAACCAGAAAAAGCCGTCGGCATCGACGGTGGCGCGGTCACCGGTGAGGTACCAGCCATCGCGAAAGACACTCGCGGTCCGGTCGGAGTCGCCTCGATAGCCGAGGAACAGGCCGGGCGGACGGCGCTCGCCGACGCGCAGTGCGATGTCGCCTTCCTCGCCGGGCGGCAACATCGCGCCGTCGTGCCCGATCACCGCGAGATCGATGCCCGGCGTGGGGCGCCCCATCGCGCCCTGCCGCGCAGAGCCCGCGCGGTTACAGCACAGCAGCACCGTTTCGGTCTGGCCATAGCCGTCGTGGATATCGAGGCCGGTCGCCTTCTTCCAGAGGTCGATAACTTCGGGATTGAGCGGCTCGCCCGCGCTGACACAGTGCCGCAAACGTGGAAAACTACGCCCCTCCAGATCGGCGCGCACGAACATGCGGTAAGCGGTCGGCGGCGCGCACAGCGTTGTCACCGGAAAGCGTTCGAGCAGGTTCATCGCAGCGACCGGGTCGAACCCCGGCGCATGATTGACGAAGATTGCCGCGCCCATCAGCCAGGGCGCGAACAGGCTGCTCCACGCCGCCTTCGCCCAGCCGGTGTCGGACATGTTCCAGTGCAGGTCCCCGGGCCCCAGGTCGAGCCAGAAGCGACCGGTGATCTCGTGCGCAAGCGGATAACCCGCCCCGTGGATCGTCATCTTGGGCTGGCCCGTTGTGCCGCTGGTAAAATAGCAGAGCGCCGGATCGTCGAACGCGGTATCGGCGATGACGGCCAGCGGCGATGCTGTCGTCTTGGCCGCACCATAGTCGATCCATCCGGCGCGCGGTCCGCCGATATGGATGCGCGTGACCGCTTCGCCCGCCAGCGCATCATCGACCCGTGGCGCGATTTCGGAGCCCGCAATCACGCAGCGCGCCTCGGCCGCGCCGCACCGATAGGCGATATCCTTGGGCGTCAGCTGCACGGTACCTGGCGAAGCGATCGCCCCCAGCCGCAGGCAGGCAAGCATCAATTCCCACCACTCGATTTCGCGCGATAGCAGAATCAGCACCGTGTCGCCCGGACCGACGCCCGCCGCCCGCAACACCGCGGCGGCGCGTGCCGCATGGTCCGACAGTTCGGCAAAGCTGCGGTCGATGACTGTGCCCGATCCATCGGTCCACAACAGCGCCCGTGCGCCGGGCGTTTCCGCTGCCCGCCGGTCAATCGCATCGCGTGCGAAATTATAATGCGTCGGCGGATTCCAGTCGAAGGCTTCGCTCATCCGCCGCGCGCCACGTTGATCACGGACAATTGGGTATATTCGGCCAGCCCTTCCTCCGATTGCTCGACGCCAAGGCCGGAGGATTTGACCCCCGCCATGGGGACGTGCGGGCCGATCGCGATATGCTGGTTGACCCACACCGAACCGCTTTCGATCCGGTTCGCGACCGCGACCGCGCGGTCGATATCGCGCGACCACACCGACGCGCCGAGGCCATAGGGTGACGCATTGGCGCGCGCGACGACATCGTCGATATCCGAATAGCGGATCACGGGCAGGATCGGGCCGAACTGTTCCTCGTCGACGATCTCGTCGCCGTCGGTCACGTCGCGCACGATCGTCGGGCGTAGGAAATAACCGGCGCGGTCGATGATCTCGCCACCCGCGATGATCGTCCCGTCGGTCCGCGCGCGTTCGAGGAAGCCCTTCAGCTTCTCATATTGCGCCTTGTTCTGGATCGGGCCGATCTGCGCGCCTTGCGCCAGCCCGTCGTCGACCACCGCGGCCTCGGCAAGCCGCGCCAATTCGTCGCACATCGCGTCATAGATGCTGTCGTGGACATAGGCGCGCTTGATCGCGAGGCACACCTGCCCGCAATTGAGGAAGGCGGCGTTGAAAATACCCTGCGCGGTGGCGCGCACGTCGACATCGTCGAGCACGATCCCGGGATCGTTGCCACCAAGCTCGAGCGTCAATCGTTTCAGCCCATCGGCGGCGCTTGCCATGATCTTCTTGCCCGTCGCGGTCGACCCGGTGAAGCCGACTTTGGCAATCCGCGGATCGGCGGTCAGATAGCCGCCAAGATCGTTGGCATCGGTGATGATGTTGACGACGCCGGCCGGGAAAATGTCGCGGCACAGTTCGCCCAGCATCAGTGCGGTCACCGGCGTCGTCGGCGCGGGTTTCAGCACGATGGTGTTGCCCGCGATCACCGCCGGCCCGATCTTCCAGCAAGCGACGAGCAGCGGGAAATTCCACGCAATGATCCCCGCGACGACGCCGAGTGGCTTGCGGCGGACCTGGATCAGCCCGCTCGCATCGTCCTGGATCGTCCGTTCGGCAATCGCCAGCGTCGCATAATGCCGCAGATAGCCTTCGGCCCACGCGATTTCACCCTGCGCCTCGGCGAGCGGCTTGCCCTGTTCCTGGGTCAGAGCGCGCGCCAGCCTGTCGGCATTCGCCACGATCGCATCGGCAAGCTGCGAGACCTTCGCCTGCCGCTCGGCCATCGGGGTTTCGGCCCATGGCGGAAACGCCGTGGCGGCCGCTTCGATCGCTTCGTCCGCTTGTCGCTCCGTCGCGCGCGCGACGGTGGCGAAGACCTCTTCGGTCGCCGGGTTGATAACGTCCATCTGGTGGTCGCCTTCGACCAGTCGTCCGCCAATGAGCATTTTATAGTCAGACATGCCGCTCTCCGATCAGAATTTCACGCCCACGGTCACACCATAGGTTCGCGGAGTCCCGACATGGTTATAGTCGAAACCGAAGCCCGCGAGCAGGTCGACTCGCGAGGTGAAGTAGAATTTATTGGTGAGGTTCTTTCCCCAGACCGAAGCGTTCCAGCGGCCGTCGGCGGACTCCCAGTCGATATGCCCTGCGAGAAGAACATAGCTGTCCTGCCGCAGCCGGGGAATATTGAGCACCTCGAAATACTGGCTCGACGAATAGTTGATGTCGCCATGCAGGCTGAGCTTGCCGCTGGCGCTGTCCATCACCGTCGCGTCGACACCGCCCGTGAATGTGAATTTCGGAGCGTTCGACAGATTGTTCCCACTGACGTCGACGCCGCTGACGATTCCGCGCTTGATCTTGGTATCGAGCAGGCCAACGCCCGCGCGCAGGGTCACCATGTCGGTCGCGCGAACGGTCAGTTCCGCCTCGCCGCCAAGGATGCGCGAGCGCGGTATGTTGAGCAAAGTCTGCGCGGCGGTCGCGGGATCGATGTTGATAAACTGCTGATTGCTGTAGGAATAATGGAAGGCCGCCAGGTTGAGCGTGACGCGGCGATCGGCGAACTGGCTCTTCAGCCCCAATTCGAACGCTTCGATCTTCTCGGCCTTCGCGACCGACAGCTCGGACGGGTCGAAAAAGGCCTGCGCGTTGAAGCTTGGCGCGCGATAGCCGCGGCTGTAGTTGCCATATACCATCACATCGGGATTGATCTTGTAGTCGGCGCCGATCTTGCCCGACAGATTTTCGGTGCTGTAGTCGAGCCGCGACGGCGGGATCAGGTTCGCGACAAGCACGCCGTTCGGACCAAGCGCATTGGATTCGAAATTGCTTTGCGTCCCCTTGTCATGCGTAAAGCGGATGCCCCCGCGCAGCGTCAACTGGTCGGTGAGTTCGAAGCTCATGTCGGAATAGAGTGCATAGCTCTTCTTGAGCTGGTCGAAGCTGTTGCGGAACAGGCAGCCGAGCGGCAGGCCGATCGCGCAGTCAGCATCGGTGACCCCGGGAAGCCCGTCGGAATCGACGTCCTTGCCAATTTCAAAAGTCGTCTCGTTATAGACCTTCTCGCGGTTGAAATAGGCGCCGAGGATGAAGTTGAACGGACCGCCGAAGTCGCTGGTCAGGCGGAGATCCTGCGCGAATTGCGTCGCCCGGTCGGTGTAGGGAATTTCGAGCAACTCGGTTGCCGTGCCGTCGGTATCCTCATAGAAATTCAGCCGCCCCTTGTCCCACGAAGTGACGCTGGTGATTGCCAGCGTGTCGCTGAGATCGACAGTGCCGGTCAGTGACACCGACCAGGTGCGCGCGCGGCGGCGATCGGTGACGTTCGCTTCGATCTCGCGCCGCCCGAGCCCGGGCCGGTTTGTCGCTTCAGGCTGGGCGTAGATGCCGTAATTGCGCGGGTTCTGGTAACTGGTCGAGGCGCGCAGGACAAAGCGCGCGCCGTCGCTCGGTTCGAACAACAGGCTGCCGCGCACCCCATATTCGCGCACGCTGGCCAGGTCGGGTTTGCCCGGCAACTGGTTCTTGAACCAGCCGTCGGCGCGCGCCGCCGTGAAGGCGATGCGCGCCGCGACCGTTTCGCCCAGTGGCACGCTCACCGCGCCATTGGCTTCATAGCGGTTATAATTGCCGTATCCGAGATTGAGATAACCCTCGGTGTCTCCGAGCATCGGCGTCCGGCTGATCAGATTGACCGCGCCGCCCGTGGTGTTCTTGCCATAGAGGGTGCCCTGTGGGCCGCGCAGAACCTCGACGCGTTCGAGGTCGTACATAGCGACTCCGAGGAAAGCGAAATTGCCCTTGTAGACCTCGTCATAATAGGTCGCGACGGGGCTAGCCTGATTGAGGCTATAGTCCGACATCGACACGCCGCGCAGCGCGAAGATCGGCGTGTTGTCGCCGACGGTGGAGGTAAGCTGGAGGTTGACGATCTTGCTCGCCAGTTCGTCGGCCTGCGTCACCCGCTGCCGTTCGAGTGAGTCCCCGCCGATGGCGCTGACCGCGATCGGGACGTCCTGCAGGCGTTCGGATCGTTTTTGCGCGGTGACGACGATGTCGGTGCCGCCCACCGTCTCGGCCACCGCGACTTCGGCGCTGGTTTCCGCTGCCGTTTCCTGCGCCAGCGCGGACGTGGATGCGCTCGCCAGCAGCAGGGCCAGCATCGGACGTGTGACGTGCTTTGGTACCTTGGTCATCGAAAAACTCCCCTGTTTTATTTCTGTTGTTTGTCCCCGGGGTCGAAGCTTGCGACCATGCCCGCCCGCACCGTCGCCGCTTCTGCCCGCAGCGGTTTTATCCGCAGCCGCCCCACCTCGGCCGGCGTGTACGGCGTGAAGTCCGCCGGGATATTTGCAGGATCGAACCGCACCAGCGACCAGTTCACCACTTCGGCCAGATCGGCGTCGGACAGCGCTGCGGTCGCGACGCCCGGCACGCGAACCAGATATTCGCGCCCGCCGGGTACGTGCAGGAACTTCCCGACAAAGCCCGCCATCGTTGGCGTGGTTTGCGGCGTGCCTGTCGCGTCGGCGCGGTGACATCCCTGACAGGACAAGATCCAGTTTTGCCGCGCCCGCGCCGCATTCGCCACGCCGGGGATCGTCTCCGGGCCACTCCGCGCTGGGGTCGTAACGGCCGTTCCGGTAGCCAGGATCAGTGCGGGAACGGCCAGCCATCTCATTTGCCGGCGATGCCCGGCTGAAGGCGTGCGACCGCAGCGGAATTGAGCCCCGCGCTGCCAGCACGGTATCCGGCAATCTCGCGCGGCGTGAAGGGCTTCGCCGTCGCGCCGCGGATGACATGGTTGAGCACCGCTGCCACCTGCGCATCATTGAGCCCCGCCTGCGCGGGCATCGTCCCGCGATAGGGCTTGCCCCCGACGGTAATTGGCCCCGAGACACCGCGGATCACCACCAGCGCGAGATAGCGGCGTCCGGCGGCGGTTGCCGCGAGCGACCGGACGTCGGCCTTCAACGGCGGGAAGGCACCCGGAACACCTGAACCATCGGCAAGGTGGCACGCGGCGCAGCGCTTGTAGATGGTGGCGCCGTCATCGGCCGCCATCGCTTGTCCGGCCGCTGTCAGCCCCGTTAGCGCCAGCAAGATCGCCAACCTCCGCATCATTGCTGCTCCAGCGCGACGCCGAGGATCACCGCAGTCGAGCAATTATAGATTGCGCTCGATGTGCCGAGGCACCAATTGATGTCGTTATTCGCCTGCGGCCGCACCATCGGCCTGTCGCGCTCGTTGCGGTTGCACAGGCAACGCCCGCACGAAGATTTGCCGCAGCAGTCGTTATAGCTGATGATATAGGCGCGGTTGTCGGCAGGGTTCTGGCACGTGCCGATCCACGTGATCGGCGACATTTCGGTCCCAGGCGGGCAACTGCTCGCGGTGCCGCCGCAGCAACTGCACAAAAAGCCGTCGATTGCGCAGTAACGCCAGTAATCGCATTGTGTCTGATCACCCGGGTCCTGCGGATTGCCCGTCGGCTGCGGCGCTATCGGATCGCCGCCGCTATGGCCGTGCCCCTGAGCCTGCGCGCGTGATACCGGCAGGACAGGTATCACCGCCGCCCCAGTCAACGCCCCGCCGATCAGCGTCAGCAGGCTGCGCCGTGATGTCGCGCGCGCGACCCGGCGCGTCATCTTCTCCGAAAATTTGTCGAGACCCGACATGCTTGTCCCCTTCTGTCGTGCTGTGCGGGATCAACCGCGCGCGAGATATTCCTGGATCGATGCGACGCGGCGTTCCTTGGCCTCGAACAGGCTTTCGAGATGCTCGCGATTGTTGACGAGGCCGAGCGAAGCGATGTTGCCTTCCTCGTCGATCAGCACTGCATAAGGGAGCTTCGAGACGCCCAGCGCGCGGCCCAGGCTTTCCGACAGGACATAGTCGAAGCCTGCCAGCCCTTCGGCCATCATCAGCCGGCGATGCGCCGCGGGGTCGCCATCGCTTGCCAGAACAACGTCCAGCCAGCCTCGCTCGGCACTGCGTGCCGAGCGGATGACGGGGAGCAATGTCTTGCATACCGGGCAATCGGGGGAGAGAAAGAAGATGAGCTGGCCGCGGCGCTGGCGTTTGCCGCCGATCGCGACCTGCTTGCCCTCGAGCGTGTCGAGCGTCATCTCGGGCGCCTTGTCGCCGACATTCACTTTCTGGTGCAATGTCAGCGCCCCGGCGGGAGCGATGCGTTCGTGAAGAACGCCGACCTGCCGCGCCAGCGCTGCGACGAGCACCCCGAGCACCGCAACGGCGATCCAGAGTAAAATTTGCGACGCGAGGAAAAATCCGGTCATCGGGTGACACTCCTGCTGGAGGCGGGAAGGTTGGCGATCTCGCCGGCTGCGAAGAGCAAGGCGAGAAAGGCGAGGGCGGCGAGGATCGACTGGATGTCGATGCCGCCGCCCCCGGCGGGAGAGACGAGGAGGGCGAGTGCCGCGGCGCCGAGCGCAAAGGCGCGGCCGATGACAAAACCGCCAATACCGCCCCGCCGCTTGCCGAAGTCGCAGCCGCAGTCGATGCCGCCATCGCCGCGACGGCGGGCCGCGAGGAGCGCTGCACCATAGAGCGACCACAGGAGCGCGGCGAGCAACGCGCCTACCGGGCGCGATGCAGGAAAGAGCAGGGCGAGTGCGGCTGCGACCTCGATCGCGGCCGCCGCCAGAGTGGTGGGCATTGCGACGGCCGGGTTCAGGCGCAGCAGACCGGCCGTGGCCTGCGTCAGCCGTGCGCGCTCGAGGAGTTTGTGCGCCGCCGAGGCGCCGAGCACCGCGGCCAGAAACAGCGCAAGGACAGAGGTGACCGCGAACATCAGCGTGCCGCCGTCATCGTCATCGGATCGTGCGCGACGCTTGCGATCGTGCGGACGAAGGAACCGCTCGTCGCATTATAGACGTCGAGGGAGCCATCGGAGCGCGACGCGACGAGTAGCGGATTTGCCTGCTGCGTCGCCTCGATCGAGACACTGTGGTTCTTGAGCGCGATGCGGCGGACCAGCGTCTTCGCCTTCGGATCGATCACCCACGCCTCGGTCCCGCCATCCTTATGCGATCCTTCAACGCCCTTGGGGGTCATCAGCACATAAAGCAGCCCGGCGCGGTCGGCCGAAATGACCTGCCAGCCGCCAGGGCGCCATGCGGGCGTGCCGCCGACTTGCGCGGGGAGCGCGAAGCTGCCGAGATCTTTAGCCGCCGCGCCCGCGAAATCGATCGCGCGCAGATTGCCCTTGAAGCTGACAAACCAGCCGGTCTGCCCAACCATCGCCGGCGTCATGAACAGCGGGTCGTCGTCGATATTGTTGAACGCCGTGCTGGTGACCGCCGGCCCGGCCTTACCTGCCGCGTCGAGCGCGATGCTCGTCATCGTCCCGTCGGCGCACAACGAGGTGAAGCCGCGCGGCCCGGTGGGATAGACAAGCGAACAGCCCGGCAGGTCGATGTCCGACAATATCTTGCGGCCGCCCAGATCGACGACCGTCACCGACGATCCGGGGGTGAAATTGAACACCAGCGCCCATTTCTCGTCATTGGTGAGTTGCAGGCTGTTGCGCAGGGTGACGAACAGGCCGCGCTTGCCGCCGGGCAGGACGATCTCGTCCTTCGGCGCCAGCGTCTTCGTGTCCCAGATCGTAATGACATCGGTACGTTCGCCGCGCGTCAGCCGCGAAAGAAAGGTTTCGCCGACATAGATTTCGCCGCGCGTCGTTGACGGCAGGATGTTGCCGAACTGGGCGACCGGAATCTGGCCGCGGACATGGCTGTGTTCGGCCGCCACATCGACGATCGCGGCGCGCCCGTCGGGCAGGCTGTTGAAATGCAGGTCGTGCACGAAGACCCAATTGTCGGGATAGCGTTCGGGCAGTTCGGCGACGGTCGGAACCGGCTCTTCGGGCAGCGGCTGCGGAAAGTCCGCGGCGCTGGTTACGCTGGTCGACATCATCAATGCGGCAAAGACCGCCCCTCTCGCGATGCGCTGCATCCCGGCACTCCCTCTTTGGTTGACAATGGCTCTGACGGCCGATTCGAGTAGATGTTGATCGAGTGTCCAATTTTAGTCAAGTGACAAAATTAGGTCACTTGTCCAAGGACCGCAACGCGGTTACCTAGGCCGCGGAGGATGCTGAATCTTGACGAATTTCATTGTTCCGGACCTGAAAATTACCCCGCGTGCGGGCGGCTATGCCCGCGGCCAGGATGGCTTCGAGCATATTCTTCGCTCGGCGCTGTCGCTGCTCGTGGACCATGGATCGTCGGCTCTGACGCTCCGCCGTATCGCCGCCGAATCGGGGATGAATGTCGGCAACCTCAACTATTATTTCCGCTCGAAAGAGGAATTGATCCGCGAACTGCTGAACGCCGTGATCAGCAGTTATGAAGAATCGTTCGACGAGATCATCCACGAACCCGGCGCCAGCGCCGAGGCGCGGCTCGAAAATCTGGTGATGCTGATTCTCGAAGACATCACGACCAAAAAGACGACGCGTTTCTTCCCCGAACTATGGGCGATGGCGAACCATGATCCCTTCGTCCACGACCGGATGAACGAGCTTTACGAGCGCGCACGCGTCTCGCTCAACGAACTGATCGCCGAGATCAATCCGGCGCTTCCGAGCGATGAACGCGAAATCTTGGCGCTGTTCATTTCGGGGTCGATGGAGGGGCTGACGGTGTTTGCCGGCTATGAAAAGCCTTGGCGCGAGCAGATGCCGATGCTCGAGGCGATCGCGCGCCGCTCCTTCGTCCATCTGGCACAGACGTTACGCCCGGGCGAGCTTAAAGAGCTGGCGAACCTGCCACGCTAAACAGCTAGACCGTCCGGTGCCCGGCCTGCAAGGACGGGGCGGGAGACGATCATGCTGGATATTCATCATAGGTGCGCCGCGCCGCGCTGGGCACGCTGACATGGCGATACTCGACCTGCCGCTTCGCGAAGAACAGCAGATGCTGCGCGACAGCGTCCAGCGTTTCCTCGCCGACAATGCGCGGCCGGGCTGGCATGCGCTGGCGGATTCGCTCGGACTTGCGGGCCTCGCATTGCCTGAGGCGGCGGGCGGCTTTGGCGGGGGCATGATCGATATCGCGCTCGTCATGGTTGAACTCGGCCCCGCACTCGCGGGCGCCGACTGGCTATCGCACGTCGCGGCGACGACCTTGCTCGTGCGAGCTGCGCCCGACCATCCGGCCTTGCCCGATCTGGCGGCGGGCAGCTGGCGCATCGCCATTGTCTGCACGGCATCGGGGGCATCGATGCCGGTGGTCGAGGCGGGGGCGGTTCGCGGGAGCGCGGCGCTGGTCGCGGGCGCGGCCGAAGCCGATCTGTTTCTCCTCGCCGCCAGCGACGCGCTGTTGCTGGTCGCCGCCGACAAGGTCGAGCAGCGTCATCGCATCATGCACGACGGCAGCGCCTCGGCCGACCTGAGCTTCGCCTTGCAGCCGGCCGATGTCACGCTGCTCGCAAGCGGCGCCGAAGCGCGCGCGTGGGCCGACTATGCGACCGACCTGATCCTCGCGGGCCGCTGCGCCGAGGCGGTGGGCTTGATGCAGCGCATGATCGCCGACAGCGTGGATTATCTGGGCCAGCGTCTGCAGTTCGGTACGCCGATCGCCTGCTTTCAGGCGCTGCGACACCGTGCCGCCGACATGCAGCTTGCCATGATGAAGGCGGCGGCGCTCACCGAGGCGGCGATCCTCGCGGTCGATCAGAATCGAACCGGCCGCGGGCAGGCGGTCAGTGCAGCCTGTATCGAGGTCGGCGATGCGGTGCGCATCGTTGGCGAGAGCGCGGTGCAGATCCACGGCGCGATGGGATTGACCGAAGAACTCAGCCTCGGCGGACACTTCAAGCGCGCGCTGGCTATCGCCGCCGCGTTCGGCTCGCGCGCCGACCATTTGGCGCGCTTTGCCGAATCGGCCGCTTAACCGAGCATCAACCTTGCTATCAGGTCGCGCTGGATTTCGTTCGAACCCGCGTAAATCGTCGCCGCGCGATCGTTGAGGTAGCGAGGCACGGCGACCGCGAGTTCCACCGGCGTTTGTCCGTCGGCATCGGCCCATGCGGCATAACCGGCGACCTCGCACGCGAGCGTGTCGATGCGCTGCGCGGTTTCGGTGCCGAGTATCTTTAGCACCGAAGCGTAGAGCCCGGCGCTGCCGCCCACCCCGCGCATCGCCTTAACCTCGAGTGCCTGAAGCGCCTGCAGGGTCACCGCTTCGCGGTCGAGCCGCGCGCGCAGCACGGGTTCGACGCCGGTCTGCGAACGCAGCCTTGCGAGCCGCTCGATCAACGACGGCGCATATCTGCCGCCGCGCTCGAAGGTCAGCAGATGCTTTGCGACCGACCAGCCTTCATTCTCGCTGCCGAGCCGGTTCGCTTGCGGTACGCGAACCTCGTCGAAAAACACCTGGTTGAATTCATGGTCGCCCGCGAGCGTGCGGATCGGTTCGACGCTGATCCCCGGCAAGTCCATGTCGAGCAGCAGGAAGCTGATCCCCGCCTGCGGCTTGCCCTCGCTCGACGTCCGGACGAGCGCGAACATGCGGTTCGCGAAATGCGCGTGGGTGGTCCAGATTTTCGAACCATTGAGAACATAGTCGGCGCCGTCAGGTGTCGCGCGCAGTTGGAGAGCGGCAAGGTCAGATCCCGCGCCGGGTTCCGAAAAACCTTGGCACCAATAGTCCGCGCCCGACAGGATACGCGGCAGATAATGGGCGCGCTGTTCCGCACTGCCATAATGCATGATCACCGGCGCGACCATTTTTAGCCCCATCGGCGCGAGGTTCGGCGCGCCGGCGCGCGCGCATTCGGCAGCAAAGACATAGCGTTCGATCTCGCTCCATCCCGGCCCGCCGAACTCGGCCGGCCAGTCGGGCGCCGCCCAGCCGCGCGCGTGGAGAATGGCCTGCCAGGGCAGCGACACCGCGGGGTCGATGAAAACGCTCGTTGCGCGGCGCGCCGCGCGGCGCAGATCATCGGGCAGATGGCTTTCGAGGAAAGCGCGCACCTCGTCGCGAAATGCTTCGAGGGCAGGGTCGTTCAGCATATCCATGCGCCCGACTTGTACGTTGCCGCAGCGGCGGGCCAAGCTGGCACCTGCATCAGGCGGCGCGGGCGCCGACAAAGCCAAGGCCTGCGGCGATCTGGATCGATTGTGCGCGCCCGGTGGCGCCGAGCTTCGCCGCCGCATTGCGAAGGTGAAAGCGCACCGTCGACACCGACAGCGTCAGGATTGTCCCGATTTCGCCATCGGTCTTGCCCGCCGCTGCCCAGCGCAGACACTGGACCTCTCGGCGCGTCAGCGTCTGCGGCACTGTGGCGTTGCGCGGCCGGTCGCGTGCCTCATTGTGCGTCGCCACAAGTTTCAGCGCCAGATTGTGCAGGTCGCCCGCATGTTTCGCAAAGGCTGCCTCGACCCCGACCGGCTCGCGCGAGCACCAGAAGACGGCACCGACCAGTCCGCGGGGCAGGTGCACTGGCGCGATGATCGCTTCGCCGAAATTCGGGGCGTTGCGCGCTTGCTCGCAATCGACCGCCTCCAGCAACCGCGTCGGCCGCCAGGTTCTGAGCCCGCCGTTGCTGTAGTAAAAGGGTTCGGCGACCAGCCGTGCGGCGGTCAGAAACGGGATATGGAGCGCCAGCTTGCGGTCGCGCCAATAGGCATATTCGGGATCGATCCAATGAAAACTCGTCTCGGCATAGGGACGCCCATCATGATCGGCCATCGGTTCGGGATCGCCAAGATCGGCCTGCGCCGCGACATAGGGGAGGCCGATTTTGTCGCCGATCGCCTGCACCGCCGCAATCAGCGGCGGAAGCTCCGCCCAGCATTCTGCCTGATGATCCGTCACACACATCCCTCTCACCCACTCTGCCCGACATGTTCGGCCAGGCCATCCTGCCACGGATGTCAGCTTGTCGCTGGCCGCACAATTTTGTCCTTAGGCAACGTCCGGCTGCTGCGACGCTCGCACAAAGACGAGCCCCGCGACAAGCCGTTTGAGGGAGGATGTGTGATGAAGGCAATTCGAATTTTGCTGCTCGCGGGCACTGCGGCAGGCATGGCTTTCGCGGCGCCGGCCTTTGCTGCCGATGAAACGACCGCCGATACGGTTGCTTCCGAAGGCGACATCATCGTCACAGCGCAGCGCCGTGCTGAATCGATGAATGACGTCGGCATGGCGATCCAGGCCGTCGATGGCAAAACGCTCGAAAACCTGCGCGTCACCGACATGCGCGATCTCACGACGGTGGCCCCCAGCTTTACCGTCTCCCAAAGCTATCAGGGCGTACCGACCTATACGTTGCGTGGGATCGGCTTCAACACGATCAACCTGTCGGCGACCTCGACCGTCGGCACCTATGTCGACGAGGTCGCCTACGCCTATCCGATCATGAACACCGGTCCGGTGATGGATATCGAGCGCGTCGAGGTGCTGAAAGGCCCGCAGGGGACACTCTATGGCCGCAACACGACCGCTGGCCTGATCAACTTCATCACCGCCAAGCCGACCGACAGCTTCAAAGGCAGCATCAAGGCGGACCTCGGCAATTACCAGACCTACAATATCGGCGGCTATCTCTCGGGCCCGCTCGGTGAGGGCATCGCGGCGCGCATCGCCTTTCGCAGCGAGAATAGCGACAAGGGATGGCAAGTCAGCAACAGCCGCGACGAGCGGCTTGGCGAGGTCGAGAAATATGGCGTCCGCGGTTCGCTCGCGATCGATCCCGCGCCCGGAACCCATTTCGATCTGTCGGTCACATATTGGCGTAACAAGTCGGACACGGTGGCGGGGCAGGGGATCGGCTTCACTCCCGCGACCAACCCCGTCGGCGGCACCAGCAACTCGCGCTTCTTCAACACCCCGGGACTCGCCACCTATCTGGCGAACAATTTTCCGACGAAGGCGCGTCAGGCCGATTGGGCACCCGAAGCGGGGCGCTCGGCCGATATCGGGACGGGGCTCGGCCTCGATGGCCCGCTCGCAGAGGACAACCGCTTCTGGGGGCTGAAGCTGCGCTGGGATCAGGATCTCGGCGACACGATGAAGCTCGTCTCGCTCACCAGCTATAACGACTTCAAGCGCAACGCATTGTCCGACTGGAGCGGCGCGCCGTTCGAAATCCTGCTCCAGAATACGGTCGGGCGGATCAAGAGCTTTGCGCAGGAACTGCATATCGAGGGCGAGACGGGACCGGTCACATGGCTCGTCGGTGCCTATTATGCGAAGGACCGCATCCTCGATTCCAACCGCACGCTGCTGGGGCAGAACGCCAATCCGCGGCTGATCCGCGCCGCCGGGATTCCGTTGCTGGCGTCGCCGTTCAACTCGGGCGGCTATACCGCGCTACAATTGTCGCAGGCGTTTCGCACCTTTCAGGATATCGGCCGGATCAATACGACGACGTGGAGCGTCTTTGCCAATGGCGACTGGCAACTCGCCGAGCAGCTGAAGCTGACCGCGGGGGTCCGCTACACGCAGGATAAGCAGCGCTACAATGGCTGCTCGCGTGACGTTAACGGCAATATGCTGCCCAACGTCAATGTCGTGAACCGTGCGCTCTATTTCCAGACCTATGGCGTGCTTGCGCCGCAGATCACGCAAGGCCAGTGCAACACCTTCGACCCCGTCACCGGCAAGTTCGGTGAGGTGAAGTCGGTGCTCGACGAGGACAATGTCGCCTGGCGCGTGGCGCTCGATTGGACGCCGAACGACGACACTTTGCTCTATGCCTCGGTATCGCGTGGCTACAAGGCAGGGACGACGCCGATCAACTCCGCCAGCACCGCGCGGCAGAATGCGTCGGTGAAGCAGGAGCAGCTGACCGCCTATGAAGTCGGAGTCAAGGCGACGCTGGCCGAGCGCATGGTGCAAGCGAACCTGTCGGCCTTTTACTATGACTATCGCGACAAACAGATCAGCACCTATTTCGCCGATCCGATCTACACCGCGCTGTCGCGGCTCGACAATGTGCCCAAGTCAAAAGCTTATGGCGTCGAGGGCGAGTTGATCGTGCGGCCGATGCAGGGGGTCAGTATTTCGTCCAACGCCCTGTGGCTGAAGACCCGGGTCATCGATTATGACGGCACCAATGCTGCGGGGCAGCCCGAGAATTTCGACGGGGCCGAGTTCATCTACAGCCCGAAATTCCAGGGCAGCATCACACTCGCCTATGACACGCCGGTTTCGGAAACGCTGAACCTCACCGGCGCGGTCAGCGCGCGATACCAGAGCAAGTCGAACACGATCTTCGAGGATATCGATCTCTACAAGGTCGACGCCTATGGCACCGTCAACGCCAGCCTTGGCCTCAAGGATGAAAGCGGCTGGTCGGTGTCGGTTTGGGCGAAGAATTTGTTCGATAAATATTACTGGTCGGCGGTCGCCAGCAACGCCAATGTCGTCGTGCGTTTCGCCAACCAGCCGCGAACCTATGGCCTGACCGTGGGTTATGATTTCTGAAGGAGGTAGCCCGATGGTGCGCCCGCCGATGCAGGATGACTATATGGGGACGGCGATCGATTTCGCCGCGCCCGTCGGCGAGCCCGCGCTGCTCGCGCCCGACAGCGTCCAGTGGCGCGTCTATAAAAACCCGATCGCGCTTGGCATCGGCGGGATCGCGGCGGTTCTGCTCGAATTCGCCGAGCCGCGCATCCGGTCGGGGGTCTGGGATCATTCGACCTACAAGGCCGACCCGATCGGTCGCTCGCGGCGCACCGGACTTGTCGCGATGCTCGCCTGCTATGGCCCGGCGAGTAGCGCGAAAGCGGTGATCGGGCAGGTCAACCGGCTGCACGGCAAGGTGAAGGGTGAAACCCCTGCGGGCGACACATATCGCGCGCTGGATCCGGTGCTGCTCGACTGGGTCGCCGCGACGGCTTCTTATGGTTTTCTGATGGCCTATGACCGCTTCGTCTATCCCGTCAGCGACGCCGACAAGGACCGCTTCATGCGCGATGGCGATGCGATCGGGCGCGAGTTCGGCGCGCGGCATACTCCGCGGACGGTCGACGCCTTCATGACGATGATGGACGAACTCGAACCCCGGTTCGAGCCGCACCCGATCATCTTCGAATTTCTCGACATTATCCAGTCGGGCCGCGCGGCGCCCGGCGTGCCGCGCTTCCTGCACCGCGCGATCGCGCGGGCGTCGGTGTCATTGCTCCCCGGCCACATCCGGACGCGGCTGGACCTCGGGCCGCGTTTCGACCTGACGCGCTTCGACCGCATAGCGTTACGGCTCGCAGGACGCCTTGCCGACCGTCATGTCGATCGCGCTGCGCCGCATTGCAAAGCGAGCGTCCGGCTCGGCCTGCCGCATGATTTCCTGTTCAAATCAGCCGCCGAGCAGCAACGCCTGCTCGCCGCAGGCTAAGAGCAGCGGTTCCAGCCTTTGCCGCGCACCGCACGCCCGGGTGTCGCGCCGCTATGCTCGCCGTTTCGCAGCACCGCGACGCCGTTGACGAACACATCGCGCATCCCGACCGAATATTGGTGTGGCTTCTCGAAGGTCGACCGATCGCCGATCGTCGCGGGATCGAAGACGACCACGTCGGCATAATAGCCGGGCTTCAGCGCGCCGCGCTTCTCGATCCCGAGATTGGTCGCGGGCAGGGTTGTGAGCCGGTACACCGCCTGTTCGAGCGGGAGCAGCTTCTCGTCGCGGACATAGCGGCCCAGCAGGCGCGCAAAATTGCCATAGGTGCGCGGATGCGCGCCCGATTTCAGGAACACGCCCTCGGTCGCCTGCGACGAAGCGTCCGAACCGAAGCTCATCCAGGGAAGCTGGACCTGCTTGCGGACATTGTCCTCCGACATCAGGAAATAGACGGTGCCGACGCGCGATCCGTCTTCGATGACGAGGTCCATTGCGGTTTCCTCGGGCGATTTGCCGCGCATCGCGGCAACCTCGGCGAGCGTCTTGCCGGTCAGCGGTTTGAGCGCGTCATTCTTGAAGCCCGACAGGATCATCTTGTCGGCGCTCGCACCGAAATAGAGATTTTCCCAGTCACTGCCCGGCTTCTTCATTTCAGCCGCGACACGTGCGCGGATCGCTGGATCTTTCAGCCGCTTGATCCATTCCTCGAGCCCGCCGGCCTGCACCCATGTCGGCATCGCGGCGTCGAGCCCGGTCGCACCCGCGGTATAGGTGTACATATCGGTCGTGATACGCAGGCCCTCGGCGCGAGCTGCCTCGATCTTCTTCACGATCGTGTCTAGCTTGCCCCAGTTGCTGCGCCCCGCCATTTTGAGGTGATAGATTTCAGCGGGTGCGCCCGAGCGGCGCGATATGTCGATCAACTCGTCGACGGCTTCCTCGATCCGGTCGCCTTCGGATCGCATATGGCTGATGTACATGCCGCCGCATTTTGCGGCCTCGCTCGTCAGCGCGACAAGCTCGTCGGTTTCGGCATAGGAACCAGGCGCATAGATGATCGAACTGCCGACGCCCATCGCGCCTTCGTTCATCGCCTGCTTCACCAAGGCGCGCATGCGCGTGAGCTGTTCGGGGGTCGGATCGACATCGCCTTCGCCCAGTTCGTGCACGCGCACCGTCGCGGCGCCGACGAAGCTCGCGACATTGGTCGAAACTCCGCGCTTCTCCAGATAGCCCAGATAGTCGCCGAGCGTGGTCCATTCGATCGGATATTTGATGTCGCCCTGACGCTCGGCCTCCAACGCCTTCATCGTGGCGTTCATCGGTCCCATCGACCAGCCTTCGCCCATCACCTCCAGCGTTACGCCCTGCCGGATATCGCTCTGGCTCTTGGGATCGACGATCAGCGATTCGGTCGCCCAGCTCAACATGTTGATAAAGCCCGGCGCAACCGCCATGCCGCGCGCCGGGACTTCGTTCTTTGCGGTGCCGTCGATCTTGCCCACCGCGACGATGCGGTCGTCCTTGATCGCGACGTCGCCGACGACGGGGGGCTTGCCCGATCCGTCGTAAATCGTGCCCCCGCGGATGATCAGGTCGTAGACTGGCGCCGCCGTCTTTGCGGCCACAGAGGCCGACAACAGCATCGAGCTGCACAGCAGCATCAGGGAAGGGGCGAGGTGCCGACGCGATGCCATCTGTTTTCTCCGTGTAAGATATTTAGCCGTGGAGACTCATCAATGAGTCCATCAGCCCGTCATCGGCGCTCGAACAGACGCCAAGAACGAGTGCTTCCTCAAATCCGCCAGCGACGACATAGGCGTGGCCCATCGACGAATCGAGATAGATGCCCTGACCGGTCTTGAGCGCCACCGGATCATAGAATTCGGTGTGAATCTCGACCTCGCCTTCAAGCACAAAGATGAACTCCTCCCCCTGATGCCGGACAAGGTCGCCAAATTCGCTCGCGCTATGCGCCCGGATTCGCGTGATAATCGGGATCATCCGCTTTTGCCGCAGGTCGGTGCAGAGGTAGTGATAGTCATAATTGTCGGTCGTGACGCGCACCGCCTGGTCGATCGTGCCGATGCTGCGACGGCCGGTCACGCGCGGCGTGCCATCCTCGTCACCTTCGGCGAACAAATCCGACATGCGGATGTTGAGTCGCTGGCTCAACTGCTGCAATTTGTCATAGCTGAGCGTCAGCCGGTCATGTTCGACCTTTGACAGCGTCGACACGGGGATACCCGATTTCGCGCTCATTTCCTTGAGCGTCCAGCCGTTTCGGGACCGGATGTCCCGCATCACTGCCCCCAATGTCGGCGGGCTCCTAAGATCCGCCATCAGTTTTTCCATTCTTGTTTGACAATTTTCTAATCAGGATCATTATGTCCCTATCGGGCTAACGAAAGTTGGTCCCTTGGTAAGGGGTCGCGCGGCTTGCTGCAAGGTGTGACAGGCCACGCAAAAGAAAAGGGGAAAGCGATGCGTTTCATCCGAAAGGCGATGATCGGGCTTGCGGCGTTTGCCGCGCTGCCGCTGGCGGCGCAGGGGCCAGTGTCTGCGCCCGCTGTGAAGAAAGTGGAAACGGCCGCCGTGCCGGCTGCAAAGATGTTGGCGGCGCCCGCCACGCTCGATGCCAAAGATCTCGAAGCCTGGCTCGACGGTTATCTACCCTATGCGCTCGAGCGTGCGCGTATTCCGGGCGCAGTCGTTGTCGTCGTTCGCGGCAATCAGGTCGTGCTGGAAAAGGGCTATGGCTTCTCGGACGTTGCCAAGCGCGCGCCCGTCCTGCCCGAGACCACTTTGTTCCGTCCGGGGTCGGTGTCGAAGCTGTTCACCTGGACCGCGGTGATGCAACAGGTCGAGGCGGGCAAGATCGACCTCGACAAGGACGTCAACGCCTATCTTGATTTCAAGATTCCGCCCTATCAGGGCAAGCCGATCACGATGCGCAACATCATGACGCATACCGCGGGCTTTCAGGAGTCGGTGCGCTATCTGATCAGCAGCGATCCCAAGGCGGTAATGGCGCTCAAGAAGCAGATGCCGCTCGCGCTGCCTGATCGCGTCTTTGCGCCCGGCACCACGCCTGCCTATTCGAACTATGCCACCGCACTCGCGGGCTATATCGTCGAACGCGTCAGCGGTGAGCCGTTCGACAATTATATCGAAAATCACATCTTCACGCCCCTCGGCATGACGCATGCATCGTTCCGCCAGCCGCTTCCAGCGAACCTCGCGCCGCACATGTCGAAGGGTTATCCCGACATCACGCAAAAGGCCAAGCCGTTCGAAATCGTCGTTCCCGCTCCCGCCGGCAGCCTATCGGCGAGCGGCGCCGATATGGGCAAGTTCATGATCGCGCACCTCAATGACGGCGCAGGGCTGCTGAAGCCCGAGACCGCGAAGCAGATGCATGATTTCAAGGCGCCCGGCGTCGGCCCGCTCAACAGCATGGCGCTTGGCTTCTACGAACAATGGGTCAACGGCCACCGCGCCATCGCGCATGGCGGCGATACCGTCTGGTTCCACTCCTATCTGTGGCTGTTCCCCGACGCCGATATCGGCGTCTTCATCTCGATGAACAGCGCCGGGAAACAGGGCGACGCGGGCGCCATCCGCAGCGCATTGTTCCACAAATTCGCCGACCGCTACCTGCCGGGTACTGAAAAGCCCGGCCAGGTCGATGCCAAGACCGCCGCCCAGCATGCGCAGATGATGGTCGGCAACTATGTCAACAGCCGTGGTTCGTTCACCAATTTCATGAGCCTGTTCGGCCTGTTGGGGCAGACGACGGTCTCGCTGACCGAGAACGGCAAGATCACGATCCCGTCGCTCGACACCGGCGCGGCCGCGACCGACTGGGTCGAGGTCGAACCGTTCGTGTGGCGCGACACGGCCACGGGCGAGCGCCTCGCAGCTGCAGTCAAGGACGGCCGCGTCGTACGCTGGAGCATGGATGGCGCCTCGCCCTTCATGGTCCTGGAACCCGCCCCGGCCAGCGTCAATGCGGCATGGCTCAATCCGGCGCTGATCTTCGCCTTCGGCATCATCCTGCTCGCCGCGCTGGCCTGGCCGGTACGCGCGCTGGTGCGGCGGAACTTCAAGGCCGAGTTCGCGCTCGAAGGCAAGGCGCGGCGCGCTTACCGCCTGTCGCGAGGCTTCGCGTGGCTCGCAATTGGCGCGCTCGCCGGCTGGTTCGGGCTGATCGCGGCTTTCTCGGCCGATATCGGCAGCATCGGCGGTCCGCTCGACTGGCTGATCAACCTGTTGCGCATCGTGACGCCGCTCGCTGCATTCGGCCTGCTGATCACCGCGGGCTGGCACCTGTGGCTCGGTATCAAGGACAAGCGTCGCTGGACGATGAAGCTTGGTGCAGTGCTGCTGATCCTCGCCGCGTTGGTGCTGGTCTGGGTAACGCTGGTCTTCCATCTCTACGGTTTCGGAATGACTTACTGATGGCGACGCAAAGCATGCGGGACCTGACGCTCGACCTTCGGGTCGAGCGTTTTCCCTACCACCAGCCCTTTCGTATTTCGGGGCATGTATTCACCGAAACTGCCCTGCTTGTCGCGGAACTTTCGGATGGCACATATGTCGGACGCGGCGAGGGCGCCGGGGTTTATTATCTCGGCGATGACATCGAACATATGCTGGCCGAAGCGACGCGGGTTCGGAGTGAAATCGAACGCGGCGCGACGCGCGAGGATTTGCAGCATTTGCTGCCCCCGGGCGGCGCGCGAAATGCGCTAGACTGCGCGTTCTGGGAGTTGGAGGCGAAGCAGGCCGGGATTCCGGTCTGGGAACTCGCCGGGCTGAAGCCGCCCAAGGCGCTGCGCTCGACGCTGACGCTCGGCGCGGATCGGGCCGGGACCATGGCAAAGGCCGCGCTGGCGCTTGATCCCGAGGCGCCGGTCAAGGTCAAACTCACCGGCGATCTCAGCGACGATATCGCGCGCGTCGTTGCGATCCGCACCGCACGTCCGGATGCGTGGATCGGCGTCGATGCCAATCAGGGCTATGATATCGCGACACTCGCCGAATTGCTGCCTGTGCTGGTATCGACCCGCGTCGCGCAGCTTGAACAGCCTTTGAAGCGCGGATGCGAGGCTGATCTCGACGGGCTCAAGCGGCCCTTGCCGTTCGTTGCCGACGAAAGCGCGCTGTCGCTCGCCGACACCGTTTCGCTCGTGGGCCGGTTCGACGTCGTCAATATCAAGCTCGATAAATGCGGCGGCCTGACGGAGGGGCTTGCGATCGCGCGTCAGGCGAAGAAGCTTGGCCTCGATGTGATGGTCGGCAACATGATGGGGACCAGCCTCTCGATGGCGCCGTCCTTCATCGTTGGACAGCTTTGCGACATCGTCGATCTCGACGGGCCGACCTTCCTCGCACGCGATCGCGACCCCGGCGTCGAATATCGCGGCGGGATGATCCATTGCCCGGCGGAGATCTGGGGCTAGTTACAAATATATGTCCTAAATGGGTTGACAATTTTCTGATTAGGACAATAGTCATGAAACAGAAATCAACATAATAGGGGAGACTGGAATGACCGCGTCATTCACAGCAACGCGCCGAGCGATTATCGCGGGTGCGGTTGGGGTAGCTTTGTCCGCGCCGATGATAAACCGGGGCGCCTATGCCTTCGCTGCAGCTCCCGGGCGCAGCTATTCGCGCCGCGCGGTCGATCTCGTCGCTTCGTCGCTTGTCATCGACATGCTCGCGCCGCTCAAGATCACGATGTCCGAAGATTATGTCGCGCACCGGCTCACCGATGCCGAGGCGGCTGAATTCAGGGCCAGCGGCATCACGGGCTTCCATAATGCCTATGGCCTTGGCGGTCCCGATGCGAAGGAACAGGCGCTCGCATTCCTCGCCGGGTGGCAGGGCTTTGCGGGGCGCAATAGCCATGTTTTCACGCTCGTCGACGGCGTCGCCGACCTCGATCGCGCCAAGGCCGACAAGAAATGCGCCGTCATCATGGGCATTCAGAATGCCGAGCAGTTCGAAAAGCTCGAGGATGTCGCGCTGTTCCGCCGCCTCGGCCTGCGCTGCGCACAGCTTACCTATAATAGCCAGAATATGATCGGATCGGGCAGCACCGAACGCGTTGATGGCGGGGTCAGCGACTATGGTGCCGCGATCATCGCCGAGATGGAAAAGCAGCGCATGCTCGTCGACGTGTCGCATTGCGGCGACAAGACGACGCTTGACGCGATCGAGATCGCCAAGGGGCCGATCGCGATCACCCACAGCAACGCCCGCGCGCTGGTCGATCACCCGCGGGTCAAGACCGACGCGGCGATCAAGGCGCTCGCGGCGAAGGGCGGGGTGATGGGCATCACCGGGGTCCGCATGTTCGTCCGCACGACCGACCCGACCAACGTCGGGCATATGGCCGACCATATCGACCATGTCGCAAAGCTGGTGGGCGTCGACCATGTCGGTATCGGGTCGGACGCTGATCTCAACGGCTATGACGATATGATTCCAGCCGAATATGCCGCGCTCAAGGGCAGCTACAAGGGCAGCTACGCCTTTCGCGACAAGATCGACATCGACGGCTTCGATCACCCCCTGAAGGTCTTCGACCTGACCGAGGAACTGATTCGCCGGGGTTATTCCAACGATAATATCACGGCGGTGCTCGGGGGCAATTTTCGCCGCCTGCTCGCGCAAGTCTGGGGGTAAGGCTATGAAACAGGGACTCTTTATCGCAGGAAGCGTGGCCGCGATGATGGCGGCCATGCCGGCACAGGCGCAGGAAGCCGCCGCCGTCGAAACGTCGGGCGAGATCGTCGTCACCGCGCAAAAGCGCGTCGAGGCGCTTCAGGACGTTCCGATCTCGATCACCGTCGTCAACGGCGACGCCCTACGCGAGCAAGGTGCCGGTTCGCTGGTCGACTACGCCGGCTATGTCCCCGGTATGACCGTGATCAGCTCACAGCCCGGTACGTCGGTCATTTCGCTGCGCGGCATCGCGCCGGTCGGATCGGCGCAGGCGGTCGGCATCTATCTGGATGATGCGCCGGTCGGATCGAGCAGCCTTTATGCGCGCAGCGCGACCTATTCGCTCGACCTGATGCCGTACGACATCGCGGGTCTGGAGATCCTCCGCGGTCCGCAGGGAACGCTTTACGGCGCAAGCTCGATCGGGGGCTTGCTGAAATACCGCACCGTCGCGCCGAGCACGACCGACTTCAGCGTCAAGGCGGGCGGCGAGCTGTTCACGATCGATCAGGCGGGCAACCCCGGCTGGGCCGCGCAGGTCATGGTCAATGCGCCGATTATTCAGGACAAGCTTGGCATCACCGGCAGCTTCTCGTGGCGCAAAACCCCCGGTTATGTCAGCTCGGTCAACAATCCCGCGCTGAACGATGCGAATGATGTCGAGCAGAGGGGTGGCCGCGTCAGCCTGTTGTGGAATGCGACGGAGGATTTCACCGTGCGCCTCGGCGGCATCTGGCAGACGATCGACGCCAACGCGACCAACACCGTGGTGTCGACCGTGGCGGGCGTTCCGCTCGGCGACGGCTGGTCTTACAATTCATTTCTGCCGGAGCCCTTCCGCAAGAGCATCGATTATTATTCAGCGGTGCTCGATTATGATCTCGGCTTTGCGACACTGACGTCGGTCTCGACCTATAGCGAGACGAGCACGGTCAGCGTGCAGGATGCGTCGCTGGTCTTCGGGGTCGCGTTCCCGGCGCTCACCGGCGGGGCGGTGCCAGCGGGCCTCGCTCCCTTCAGCGTCGCCCTCGATCTGCAGAAGTTCACGCAGGAAGTCCGTCTCGCCTCGCCCAGCAACGATCGCTTCGAGTGGCTGGTCGGCGCCTTTTATACGAAGGAAGACAGCGAGAACCACCAGCTGGTGCGCACGCTCGATTTCTCCGGTGGGCCCAACGCGCTCGACCCGGGCGCCGTCGTGTCGCTGCCGTCGACGTTCAAGGAAATGGCGGTCTTCGCCAATGCGACCGCCTATTTCGGTGAGATGTTCGCGTTGTCGGGGGGCGTTCGCTACGCGAAGAACGAGCAGAAGTTCCAGCAGATCAGTAGCGGTCCGTTCATCGGCGCCGCCAACCGCACCGGAACCTCGGAAGAGGATGTGTTCATCTACAGCGTCAGCCCGCAGTTCCACATCAGCAAGGACGCGATGCTCTATGCGCGCGTCGCGAACGGCTACCGTCCCGGCGGCCCGAATGTGGTCTTCCCCGGCGTTCCGCCGCAGGTGAAGGCGGACACGCTGGTCAACTACGAAGTCGGCTTCAAGGGCAATCTGGGCCGCGCGCTCGCGGTCGAAGTGGCTGGCTTTTATATGGACTGGACCGACATCCAGGTCGTTCAGCCGTTCGGCGGCGTGACGGGGCAGGCCAATGGGCCCTCGGCGGTCAGCAAGGGCGTCGAAGGCAGCGTGACATGGCGTCCCGCGCCCGGACTGTCGCTGGTCGCAGGCGCGGCCTATGCCGATGCGAAACTGACCGCGGACGCTCCCGAAATTTCGGGTGTCGACGGCGCGCGCTTGCCCAGCGTTCCGAAATTCACCGGATCGATACAGGCTGATTACAGCTTTGCGATTGGCGGCAATACGACGGGCAAGCTCGGTGTTGGCGTGCGGCATTCGTCGAAACTGGCGTCGTTGCCGTCCAGCAGCCCTGATAATCTGTGGTCGGACGCCTATACGGCTTTCGACGCCAACGCTGCCGTGACCTTTGACGATCATTGGACCGTCCGCGTCTATGCCCGCAACCTGACCAACGAGCGGGCGTCGACACAGCGGTCCTATACGCTCGATGCGTTCGGCGCACAGGCCTATCAGTCGAACATTCCGTTGCAACCCCGGACCGTCGGCGTTGCTCTCGACATGGCCTTCTGAGCAAATTGGAGTTGGAAAAGATGAACGCGCCCATCGGCAGGCTGGCCGACAGCCTGACCCTGCCGCAGCCCTATCTGCTGTTCCTCGGCGACACGACCGAGGCCAGCTATGCGAAGACCGCCTTTGGCCTTGCCGACTGGGCGGCCGATCGCTGCGTCGGCGAGTTGGCAATCGCCGGCTGCACCGTCACCACCGGCCTCCCGCGCCTGTCGTCCGCCGATGCGCGGGCGGCGGGGGCGCGGTCGCTGGTGATCGGGGTCGCCAATGTGGGCGGAGTGATCGGCGACAACTGGATCGCCGCGCTGGTCGACGCGATGGAAGCGGGACTGGACATCGTCAGCGGGCTTCACGTCCGGCTGGCGAGTCTTCCTGCGCTCGCCGAGGTAGCCAAGCGGACGGGGCAGCGCCTCATCGACATCCGCACCCCGCCACCCGAAATCCCGATCGGCACCGGCCGTAAGCGGAGCGGCAAACGGCTGCTCACTGTCGGGACCGACTGCGCGCTCGGCAAAAAATATACCGCGCTCGCCCTGCATCGCGCCTTTATCGCGCGCGGTCTCGATGCGGACTTTCGCGCGAGCGGCCAGACGGGCATCATGATCGCAGGGGGCGGCATACCGATGGACGCGGTGATTTCGGATTTCGAGGCGGGGGCGGCGGAGATGTTGAGTCCCGACGCGCCCGACAGCCATTGGGATCTGATCGAGGGGCAGGGATCGATCTTCAACCCCGCCTATGCGGCGGTGTCGCTGGGTCTGCTCCACGGCAGCCAGCCCGACGTCTTTGTCGTCTGCCACGATCCCGCGCGCAAGGTAATCCTCGGTCTGGAAAGCTTTGAGCTGCCGTCCATCGAGGAGGTTATCGACATGACGATCCGGCTTGGCAGTCGCACCAATCCGGCGATCCGCTGCGGCGGCGTGAGCTTCAATACATCGGCTTACGATGCCAGCGCGGCCGAAGCCTTAATGGCGGCCGAGCGGCAGCGCCTCGGTCTCCCCGTCGCCGATCCGATCCGCGGCGGATCAGCCTTCGACGCGCTGGTCGAAACATGTCTCGCGTGAGTGTGGGCGAGATGGGCGGTAGGCCGAGCTGGTTCCAGCGCTTCCTGCTGCCCGGTTTTGCGCTGAAGGCCGTCATCATTGGCGGCGGCTATGCGACGGGGCGCGAGCTTGCCGAATATTTCGTGCCGTCAGGGCCGTGGGGCGGGCTTGCCGCAATGCTGCTCGCGACGCTGATCTGGAGCGTCGTCGCCGCGCTGACTTTCGCGCTCGCGCGGTCGCTGGGCGCCTATGATTATCGTAGCTTTTTCAAGGGGCTTCTCGGCCCTTTCTGGGTGGCATTCGAGGTCGCCTACATCATCTTCGTCGTCCTGATCCTTGCGGTGTTCGGCGCCGCGGCGGGTGCGATCGGTGCGGCGACCTTCGGCTGGCCCGAGGTATTGGGATCGGTGCTGCTCGCGGTATCGATCGTCGCGGTCACCGCTTGGGGAACAGGTGCTGTCGAGCAGATGTTCAAATATGTCTCGATCCTGCTCTACGCCGTCTACGGCCTGTTCCTCGCCCTCGCGCTGGCCAGCTTCGGCGGCCTGATCGGGCAGGGCTTTGCCAATTCGCCGCCGCCGTCGGGCAACTGGATGGCGGGCGGGCTGACCTATGCCAGCTATAATATCGTCGGCGCGGTCGTGATCCTGCCCGTGCTCCGTCACCTGACCAGCCAGCGCGACGCGGTCGTCGCGGGGCTGATCGCGGGGCCGCTGTCGATGCTGCCCGCGATCCTCTTTTTCGTTGCGATGATGGCCTTCTATCCCGCGATCGGGGCCGAGACTTTGCCGTCGGACTTCCTGCTTCGCCAGATGACGATGCCTGGCTTTCATGTCCTCTTTCAGGTGATGATCTTTGCCGCGCTGCTCGAAAGCGGCGCAGGTTCGGTCCATGCGATCAACGAGCGGATCTCGGGTGCGATCGAAAGCCGCGGGCGCCCCGCGCTCACCGCCGGCGCGCGCGCTATCATCGGCGCAGTGATCCTCGCCGGCTGCATGTTCGTGGCGGGCGAAATCGGCCTCGTAGATCTGATCGCCAGCGGCTACCGCTTCCTTGCCTGGCTGTTCCTCGCGGTCTTCGTCCTGCCGCTGATCACTATCGGCACCTGGCGTCTGCTGCGCCGTCCTTCGCCTGCCCCAATGGAGACTTTGCTATGAAAGCCGCCCGCCTGATTATCCTGTCGCTGATGCTTTCGGTCGCGACCCCTGCTTGGGCCGAGCCGCCCGCCGACATTGGCGAGAGTGTCGAGGCGCTTCGCAAGAAAATCGGCGCGGCAGGTGTGTCGATTGCGATCGTCGAAGACGGCAAGACAACGCTGTCGCGCGGCTGGGGCGTGCGCAAGGTCGGCGACAAGGCGCCGGTCGATGAGCAGACGCTATTCCAGACCGGATCGACCGGCAAGGCGATGACTGCGGCCGCGCTCGCGATCCTCGTCGATGAAGGCAAGATTGCGTGGGATGACCCCGTCATCAAACATATGCCGTGGTTCCGCATGTATGATGCGTGGGTGACGCGCGAGATCACGATCCGCGACCTGCTCGTCCATCGCAGCGGGCTTGGTCTGGGGCAGGGCGATCTGATGTTCGTGCCGCGCACGCATCTGACGCGCAAACAGACGGTCGAGCGTGTCGCATACCTCAAGCCCGTCACGAGTTTCCGCTCGGCCTATGCTTATGACAATATCCTCTACACCGTCGCCGGTCAGCTGATCGAAGAGGTCAGCGGCCAGACGTGGGAAGTGTTCATGCGCGATCGCGTGCTGCGCGCAGGTGGCATGAAGAATGCGACGAGCGACAGCGAAGACCGCTTTCGCATTCCGAACCGTTCGTGGCCGCATGCGCGCCTGTCGGGTGCGTTGCGCGGTCTTGGGCCGCAGGAAGCACTGAACGAACGCGACGAGCTTGGCCGCAACGGCGCACCCGCCGGCGGGCTCGCGCTCAGCGCCAACGACATGGCGGCATGGCTCAAGATCCAGCTCGCGCACGGCGCGCTGCCGAACGGGAAGCGCCTGTTCAGCGAAAAGCAGGCGACCGAGATGTGGACGCCCGTGACTCCGATGCCGATCAGCGAACTACCCGATGCACTCAAGCCCGCGCAGCCAACGCAACAGGCGTATGCGCTCGGCTGGCAGGTGCAGGACTATCGCGGTCACCGCATCGTCCAGCACAGCGGCGGGGTTTTCGGTTCGATCACGCGCGTCGTGATGATCCCCGACAAGAATGTCGGCTTCGCGATCATGATGAACAGCGAGGACAGCGGCATGATCCTCGGGCTGACCCACGAATTGATGGACCATTATCTCGATCAGCCGGACTTTGGCTGGACGACAAAATGGCAGGACTGGTTTGAGGCACGGCTCGCGGGCGGCAAGGCGTTCCTCGAAAAGTCGAAGGCATCGGCTGTGAAATCGGGACCGTCGCTTGCGCTTGCCGGTTACGCCGGGCGCTATCGCGATCCCTGGTATGGCGATATCGTGATCGGCCAGGCGGCGACGGGGTTGACGATCGACTTCACCTCGACGCCGCGGATGGCGGGACGGCTCAAACATTGGCAATATGACAGCTTCGTCACCGATTTTGACGATCCGGCGATCGAACCCGCTTATGTGACATTCTCCCTCGACGCCGATGGCAAGATCACCGGCGTCAAGATGAAGGCGGTAAGCCAGATCGCCGACTTCAGCTGGGATTATCACGATCTCGACCTGAAGCCCGTGAAGGACACGAAATGAAACGCATCGCCCTCCTGCTTGCGGCCACGGCGCTGACCGCCTGCTCGACAGACAAAGAGCCCGCAAAGCAGCCGGAGGGCCCGCTGCACAGCCGGATGCTCGTGCTCGACACGCATCTCGACACCCCGCTGCATTTCGAACGGCAGGGCTGGAGCTTTGCCGATCGTCATGCGCTAGCGACCGACCTTTCGCAACTCGACATCCCGCGGATGAAGGACGGCAATCTCGATGGCGGTTTCTTCGCCATCTACACCGATCAGGGGCCGCTGACCGCAAAAGGCTATTCGGACGCGCTCGCCTTTGCGCGTGCGCGATCGGACCTGATTGACCGGACCATCGCCAAATATCCCGACGCGATCGCGCCGGCGCTGACCGCGGCCGACGCGCTGCGGCTGAATAAGGACGGCAAGCTGATTGCCTTCAAGTCGATGGAGAACAGCTATCCGCTGGGTGAAGATCTGACGTTGCTTGGCGAGTTCTACAAAAAGGGCCTCCGGCTCGCGGGGCCGGTGCATTCGAAGGACAATCAGTTCGCCGACAGCGCAACGGGCGAGGGGCGCTGGAAAGGGCTGAGCCCGCTTGGCAAGCAATGGGTAGCGGAGATGAACCGGCTCGGCATCGTGATCGATGCGAGCCATTCGTCCGACGCGGCGTTCGACCAGATCCTCGCGCTGTCGAAATATCCGATCCTGCTCTCGCACTCGAGCCTGCGCTCGGCGTACGACCACCCCCGCAATCTCGACGAGGGCCGACTGAAGGCGCTCGCAGCCAAGGGCGGGGCGATGTGCATCTCGACGATCTTCATGTCCGAAATGAACATGTCGCCCGAGCGCGCCAAGCTGTTCGGAGCATATGAGCGTATCGGACAACTTTCGCCTGCCGAGCAGGCCGATCTCACGCGCCAGTGGCGCGAACTCGACAAGAAAGAGTTGATGTGGGCGGCCGATTTCGACGCTTATATGAAGATGGTGCTGCGCGCGATCGAGGTTGGCGGTGTCGACCATATCTGTTTCGGCGCCGACTGGGACGGTGGTGGTGGTTTGTCGGGCATTGAGGATATCTCGGCACTTCCCAAGGTTACCGAACGGTTGAAGGCCGCCGGCTATTCGGATGCGGACATCGAAAAAATGTGGAGCGGCAACATCTTGCGCGTGCTCGCGGCACAGGGGAAGCCGACGGCGCGCTAGGCGCGGAAGCGCTTCGGGTCGATCCCCAACTTCTGCATCTTGTCGTAAAGCGTCTTTCGCGGAACCCCCAGCTGCGCCATCGTTTCGGCAATATTGCCGCGCGTCTGGGTCAGCGTGTCGTGAATAATGGTCGCTTCGAAACGGCGCAGCCGCTCCGACAGCGGCGCGTCGGCGGGCATCGACGCCAGTCCCGGATCGGACGGCAGGTCGAGCACGACGCTATAAGCGAAATTCTTCAGTTCGCGGACATTGCCCGGCCAGTCATGCTCGACGAGGTGGCGGCGCACGCTGTCGTCGATCGCAAAGCCCGCCAGCCCCATTTTGGCCGCCGCTTCGTCGAGGAAATAGGCGAAAGTCTGCGGAATATCCGACCGGCGCTCGCGCAGCGGCGGAATGCGCAGCTTCACGACATGCAGGCGGTAATAAAGATCCTCGCGAAATGCGCCGGCGCGCACCGCCTCCATCAGGTCGGTCTTGGTCGCCGCGACCACGCGCAGATCGACGGGTTCGGGCGCGCTGGCGCCGATCGGCTGAACCTCGCGCTCCTCGATCACGCGCAGCAGCTTTGCCTGTACCGCGGGATGCATGGTGTCGATCTCGTCGAGGAAAAGCGTACCGCGGTGCGCGCTGCGAATACGCCCCGCTTGGCCGAGCTTGCCCGTGCTGCGATCGACGAGATCGCTGCCGAACAGCTCGGCCTCTGCCAGCTCCTGCGGCAGCGCCGCGCAATTGACCGCGACCAGCGACGCCGCGCTTCGCCGGCTCTGGCGGTGGAGCATATGCGCGACCAGTTCCTTGCCGGTTCCCGTTTCACCCTCGATCAACACGTCAAAGTCGGCCTGTGCCAGCTGAGCGATCGTCTCGCGTAGCCGCAGCATGGCAGTGCTTTCCCCGATCAGGGGGCTGTCGATCGCGGCCGCTGCGGCCGTCAGCCGGCGATTGTCGAGGATCAGCGCGCGGTGCGCGAGCGCCCGGCGCACGATTCCGACCAGATGGTCGGCGGCAAAGGGCTTGGCGAGGAAATCGAAGGCGCCGTCGTGAAGCGCCCGCACGGCCATTGCGACATCCGCATGGCCGGTGATCAGGATGACAGGGATATCAGGGTCGATGCCATGGATCGCGGCGCGCAATTCGAGCCCGTCCATGCCGGGCATGCGGATGTCAGTGACGACGACCCCGGGGAAATCGGTGGCGATGCGGGGCAGCACGCTCTGCGCGTCGGGGAAAGCCTCGACGGCAAGACTGGCAAGGTCGAGCGTCTGGACATTCGCCTCGCGCAGCGCCGTATCGTCGTCGACGAAGAAGATCGTCTGTTCAGCCGTGAAAAAGCTCATGCGGCCCTCAATGTCAGGCGGAAACCCGCGCCGCCGAGCGGGGAGGGGATGAGGGCCAGCATCCCGCCGAATTCGGCCATGATATCACTCGCGATGGCCAGCCCGAGACCGAGCCCGTCGGGGCGGCCGGTCACGAAGGGGGTGAAAAGCTGCGGCAGCAATTCTGCGGGGACGCCGGGGCCGTTGTCGCAGACATCGATGCAGACGGGCGCGCTGCCATGGGTGCGCAGATCGATGCGCGGGTCCTTGCTCCCCTGTACGGCGTCGGCGGCGTTCTGCAGCAGGTTGACGAGCACTTGTTCGAGCCGGACCCGATCGGCGTGGACCGCCCTGTCGGGCGCCTCGACACCGATATCGAGCGTGATGCCCTGCGCGCGAAGTCGGTCGCCGATGAGCAGACAGGTGCCCTCGATTGCCGATTGCAGCGACACGGGTCCGAGCGGGGTCGGTTTGCGCCGCGAAAAATTGCGCAGTTCGTTGGTTATTGCGCCGACGCGTGCGGTCAGTTCGACGATCGTGTCCAGATTGCCGCGCACCTTGTCGGGCTGTTCGCGCTCGAGATAGCGCAGGCTGTTTTCGGCGAACGTGCGGATGGCGGCAATCGGCTGGTTGATCTCGTGCGCGACGCCCGCCGTAATCTGCCCGATCGAGCCGAGGCGACTTGCCTGCGCCAGTTCCTCGCGCGCGGCGCGATAGCGCAGGTCGGTGTCGGCCTGCCGTTCGGATGCCTGCCGCAGTTCGTCGTTCGCGGTGCGCAGATCCTGTGTGCGCGCGGCGACCTCGCGCTCGAGCGCGTCGTGCGCGGCTTGCCGCAGCGTCTGCCGCTCGACGAGGCGCAGCAGCGTCACGATCGCCGCGCCGACGAGGATCAGCAGGACGAGGAAGATAACGCGCGCGGTCGCATTGGCGCTGTCTCGCGCCGGTTCGGCGGGCTGGAGCAGGCGAAGCGTGCTGCCGGGCAGCGAGACGCGCTCGTCGGCCTGGCGAAACATGTCTGCCCCGACACGCAGATCGCTGTCGGTCCGGCGGACCGGCAACGGATCGAGCGGCGCCTCGCCATAGCTGCGCGTCTCGCGAAGCTGTGCCTGCCTTTCAGGCGAAATGGCGTTGAACGAACGGAAACGCCATTCGCTCTCGCTCGTCATGACGATGATGCCCGCGGCATCGGTCACGATCGTTTTTGCCGTGGAATCGGCCCATCGCGATTCGAGCTTGTCGAACTCGATCTTGACCACGATCGCTCCCAGTTGTCGGCCGCCGACGTCGACGCGCCGCGCCAGATACAGCCCCGGCCGCCCGCTGACCGTGCCGAGCGCGAACAGTTCGGCCTCGCCATCTTGCATCGCGCCCTGAAAATAGGGCCGGAACCGGTAAGTCTCGCCAACGAAGCTTGTCGGCGCGCGCCAATTGCTCGCGGCGATGGTCACCCCGCCAGCGTCGATTACATAGAGAACTGCAGCATCGGTGCGGGCGGCCAGTTGTTCGAGCTCGCGGTCGAGCCGGCGCGACGCGGCATCGCTCTTGTCAGCGAGCGCCGTCCGCACATCGGGAAACTCGGACAGCACGCGCGGTAGCAGGCGGAATTTCTGTAACTCGCTCTCGAGCAAGCTCGCATGCGCACGGGCATTTTGCCGCGCCTCGACATCGGCCTGCGCGCGCGCATGGCCTGCCGCCCATCCCGACAAGCCGAGCGCGGCAACGAGTAGGAGCATCGCACCGACAATCGTCGCGATCAGCAATCGCCGTCGGTCGAGGCGGGCAGTGATCCTGGGCGACTCAGTGAGCGATGGCATGTGCGGAATATTGCACATTCTGAGTCATTCGTATGCGGATTTTTGCACAAATTTGGGTATGTCGCTCGGGCATCGCAAATATTACATATTATTTACAATGAATTAGTAATGCGGCGCGGGTGTTTGACCATGCTTCTTGCGTCCGCCTATTTTGGCACTGCGGTCGAACAACGGCCGTGGATCGCGTCGAAACGGGCGCCTGACATAGGGAGAGGCCGGTGGCCGCCATGATCGACATGAATGCGGTGCCCGAACCCGCGCGGCGGGGGCCATGGTGGTCGCACCTCTATGTGCAAGTGCTCGGCGCCATTCTCGGTGGGGTCCTGCTCGGCCATTTCTGGCCCGAGGTCGGCGTCAAGCTCCAGCCGCTCGGCAAAGGCTTTATCGACCTGGTAAAGATGATCATCGCACCGGTGATCTTCCTGACTGTCTCGACCGGCATCGCGTCGGTGGGCAGCGGCAAGACGCTCGGGCGCCTGACGGTGAAGACCTTCGCTTATTTCCTGTTCTTCTCGACGCTCGCGCTAATCGTCGGGCTCGTGGTCGCCAATGTGATCCAGCCGGGCGCGGGAATGAATATCGACCCGCGGACGCTCGATCCCGGCGACATCGCCAAAATCGCCGAATATGATGCCAAGGCGCATGACACGTCGCTGGTCGGGTTCCTGCTCGCGATCATTCCGACGACCTTCGTTTCCGCGCTGACCTCGGGGTCGATCCTGCAGGCCCTGTTCGCGGCCATATTGTTTGGCATTGCCCTGTCGCACACGGGCGCGGCGGGCGCGCAAGTGCTCGGCATGCTCGAAAAGCTTTCGAGCGTTTTCTTCTATCTCGTCGGCATGTTGATGCGTTTCGCGCCGATCGGCGCGTTCGGGGCGATGGCTTTCACGATCGGCGAATATGGCGTCGAATCGCTCGTCAACCTCAGCGCGCTGATCGCAACCTTCTATCTGACGTCGATCCTGTTCGTCGTCGTCATCCTCGGTGCGATGGCGCGCTTTTCGGGCTTTTCGATCTTCCGGCTGATCGCCTATCTGAAGGCCGAACTGCTTCTCGTTCTCGGTACCTCGTCGTCCGAGGCGGCGCTGCCCAGCCTCATGGAAAAGCTCGAAAAGGCGGGCTGTGCCAAGTCGGTCGTCGGCATGGTCGTGCCCACCGGCTACAGCTTCAACCTCGACGGCACCAATATCTATATGACGCTCGCCGCGCTGTTCGTCGCGCAGGCGACGGGGATCGAACTCAGCCTTGGCGACCAGATCACGCTGCTGCTCGTCGCGATGGTCAGTTCGAAGGGCGCGGCGGGGGTCACTGGCGCGGGCTTCATCACGCTCGCTGCGACGCTGACCGCAGTGCCGACCGTCCCGGTCGCAGGGCTGGCGCTGATCCTCGGCATCGACCGCTTCATGAGCGAGTGCCGCGCGCTCACCAACTTCATCGGCAATGCGCTCGCGGCGATCGTCGTCGCGGGCTGGGAAAATGCGCTCGACCGCGACGCGCTGCACCGCGCGCTGAACGGCGAGCCTGCGGCAGGGCTCGCGGCGCAGCCGGTCGAGACCGACGCCGATTGACGCCGCAAAGGCGCAGAAATTCAAACAATAAAATTGGGGAGAGTGACAATGAAACGCACAATCGGAACAATGTTTCTGGCGAGCACGGCGATATGCCTGCTCGCGAGCGCACCCGCGCGGGCGCAGACCGGCGGTGAGACCGCCGCGGCGGACCCGGCGACCGATACGGCGGACAGCGAGCCGCAGCCCGATGGCGAAACCGCTGGCGACATCGTCGTCGTTGGCACGCGCATCGAGGGCGCGCGCGTCACCGAGGCGCTGCCGGTCGTCGTCGTCGGGCAGGACAAACTCGACGCAATCGGCGCGGTCAGCGGGGACGAGCTGATCCGCAACATTCCGCAGATGGGCGACGTCAGCTTCAACCCGGGCAACAATGCGCAGACCAGCAACGCCGCGCGCGGCGACGTCGGTTCGGTCAACCTGCGCTCGCTTGGCGTCGGCAACACCCTCGTGCTGCTGAACGGCCGCCGCATCGTCACCCACCCCGCCAGTCAGGGGCTGTCGGATACCGGTACGGTGCCGGTGCTGAGCTATAATTCGAATGCGATCCCGACGACGGGGCTGCAGCGGCTTGAAGTGCTGCTCGACGGCGCGGCGGCGCTTTATGGCTCGGATGCCGTCGCGGGTGTCGTGAACACCGTGCTCAAGGACAATTATGACGGGCTCCGGCTGCAGGCTCAATATGGCGGCGCCGAGGGCACCCATCTGCGCGAATTTCAGGGTAATATTCTCGCCGGCAAGAATTTCGAGCGCGGCAATATCACCGTCTCGCTCGAATATACCGACCGCTCGGCCTTGCGCGCCGAGGATCAGGATTTCACCGCCTCTGCCAACCTCCGCCCGCTGTTCGCCGATTATCCGGACTTTGCGGACTCGCAGACCCCCGATGCGCGCGCCACGCGCGGTGCCTGGCCCGCGCTGATGGTCCCGGTTACCGGCGGCCGGCCACGCCGCGGGACGACCAATCTGACCACCGCCGCGGGTGCGTTCACGGTTCGCCCGACAGCATTGGGCGGATGCTCGCAGGCGCTTACCGCCGACCTGTGTCTGGTGAATACGGCGCTGGCGACCAACAACGCCTTCCGCGATCTGCGCTACGACACCGCAGTCGGCACCACGGTGATGCCCAGCGTGAAGCGGTACAACGCCTTTGCAAACGGTCACTATGACGTCACCGATGATCTGACGCTGTTTGGCGAGTTCGGCTATTACAAGTCGAGCACGACCCGCATCCAGCCGCCGGTGATCAACCTCAACCAGATCTGGATTCCGGCCAGCAACTATTACAATCCCTTCGGTGCGGCGACGATCAATGGCCAGCCCAATCCCAATCGCATCCCGGGCCTCGTCAACGTGCCCGCAGCGGGTTTGCCGGTGTTGCTCACGACCTATCGCTTCGTCGATACCGGGCCGCAGGCCGTAAAAGTGACCGGCGAGCAATTGCGCGGCCTGATCGGCGTCCGCGGCGAGGCGGCCGGATTCAAATGGGACAGCGCCTTCGTCTATTCCGAAGCCTCTGCCGTCGACAGCAGCCTCGCGGTCCGCAGCTCGGCGCTCCAGAAGAGCCTCGCGCTGTCGACCCCCGACGCCTATAATCCTTTCAACGGCGGCTGCATCGGCAGCCTGAGTTCGGGGGATTGTACCCCCAGCTCGCAGGCGGCGCTCGACGCGATCACCTTCCAGCTCCAGCGCCGCTCGAAAACCACTCTGACGATGGGGGACTTTCGCGCCTCGCGCGCGGACCTGTTCGCACTACCCGGCGGTGACGTCGGCATGGCATTCGGTCTCGAAGTGCGTCGCGAGACCCAGCGCGACAATCGCGATTCGGCGGTCGACGGGTCGAGCCCCTTCGTCGATGCCGTGTCGGGTGCGGTCACCATCAGCGATGCCGCAGCGGTCAGCGACAATCCCGACACCTATGGCAAGCGCACGGTCGCGGCTGCCTATGCCGAACTCGCGGTGCCTTTGGTGTCGGAGGAGATGGATATCCCGCTCATCCGGCGCTTCGATGTCCAGCTTGCGGGCCGCTACGAGCATTATAGCGACTTCGGCAGCGTTGCCCGGCCGAAAATCGCCGCGGCGTGGGACGTCGTCGAAGGGGTGCGTTTCCGGGGCTCCTTCTCGCAGGGCTTCCGCGCCCCGAACCTCGAACAGACCAATGCCGTCGAATATGCACGCCTGTCGACCACCCGCGATTTCCTGCGCTGCGAAGTCGATCTGCGTCGGGGGCGGATTCCCAATTTTAGCGCGTGCGGCAGCGATCCCTACGCCCGACGCGTCTCCGGCAATCCCGAGCTCAAACCCGAAAAGAGCACCAACTATAATCTGGGCGCGGTCTTCGAACCGGCCTTCCTCTCGCCGGACCTCGGACGCGTGACCTTCACCGTCGATTATTGGTCGATCAAGCAAAAGGGCATCGTTGGCGTTCTTGGCAATGATACGGCGATCGCGCTCGACTATCTGCTGCGCTTGAAGGGGTCGTCGAACCCGAACGTCGTTCGTGACGCTCCCAACGCCGACGACATCGCGGCTTTCGCTGGGACGGGCATCGCGCCGGTGGGGCGGATCAACACGGTGCGCGACCAGTTCGTGAACCTGTTGCCGCAGACGGTGCGCGGGCTCGATTTTGCATTCTATTGGCAGTCGCCGAAGACCGACATCGGCAAGTTCGATTTCTCGGTCAACGCGACGCGATTGCTCAAATTCTCGCGCGCGCCGGGCGACGCGGTCGACTTGCTCGTCGCGGCACGCGCGGCCGGCGACATCAATGCCGGCACACCCTTGCCAGAGACCGAAAATCTGATCGAAGCGAATGGCCGCCCGAAATGGCGCGGCACGGCATCGCTGACCTGGTCGCTCGGCGAGTTTCAGATCGGTGCCTTCGCGCGCTACACCGGCGCGGTCGACGAAACGGCGTTCGTCGACGCCGACGGCGATCCGTGGCGCGTGAAATCGCAGGTCACCGGGAATCTGTATGCGCAGGTGCGGATCAAGGACCAGGGCGGCATCGGCGGCGATATGCGCTGGCGCGTCGGGGTGCGCAACATCACCAACGAAAAGCCGCCGCTGTCGTCCGAAGGTTATCTGGGGTCGCTCTACAACCCCTATGGCCGCTATTGGTATACCTCGGTCACCACGGAGTTCTGATATGAAACGCGAGCACGGTATCTGGCTATTCATCGGCTGCGCCGCGCTCGCCGTCGCGCCGGCCGGTACGGCAAAGGAACGCGCGCCCGCGCCGACCGCCGCCGCCGGCGCGACCCCATCCTCTCCGCCGGCAAAGGCTGCACCGCGCACGATCCTGTTTATTGGCAACAGCTTCACACAGGGCGCGCATTCGGCGGCGCGGAACTGGCGCGCGGGGACGGTCACCGACCTCAACAACGCGGGCTATGGCGGCGTGCCCGCGCTGTTCAAACTCTTCGCACAGCAGGCGGGCCTCGATTATGATGTCAGCCTCGAGACGCAGGGCGGCAAATCGCTCGGCTTTCACTATGACGAGCGGCGTCAGCTTTTCGACCGGTCGTGGGATATTGTCGTGCTGCAGGAATTCAGCACGCTCGATCGCGCCAAGCCGGGCGATCCCGCGGATTATATGCGCAATGTCGACCGGCTCGCCGCGCTGTTCAAGGCGCGCAATCCCGCGGTCGACATTCGCCTCGCGGCGACATGGACGCGCGCCGACCAGATCTACCGACCCGGGGGTCCTTGGTACGGAAAGCCGGTAACGGCGATGGCCGACGACCTCCGCGCCGCGGCCGACCGCGCACGATCCGCCAATCCGTCCGTGGCGGGTATCGTGCCGGTCGGCCAGGCATGGAGCCGGGCGATGGCGACAGGCGTCGCCGACCCCAATCCCTATGACGGGATCGGATACGGCCAGCTCGATCTATGGGCCTACGACCATTATCATGCGAGCGTCGCGGGCTATTATCTCTCGGCCCTCGTAACCTTCGGCGCGATCACCGGCGTCGACCCGACGACGCTCGGCGCGAAGGAACAGGGTGCCGACGAGCTGGGGCTGTCGGACGCGCAGGCTGCGGCGTTGCAGCGCATCGCGCGCGATACGCTCGCAAGCGGATCATAAGGTCGGGACGGTTCCGCTCGCTAATATATCGGCGTGATCTGCATTTGGGGCAGCGGCCTTGGTGTCGCGTCGCTGAGGTCGGGGCCAAGATCGGCCCATTCCTCACCGCGCGACACAAGGTCCGCGTACAGTTTCTGTGCGGTGGCACCGGCGGCGGCGGACCGGAATCTATACGAAACCGGCGGCGGTGTTCCCGTCCTGACCGTCGCAAAGGCCGCCTCATAGGCGGGGATGGGCGGGACGACATTCGTACTCGCGGCAATCCGCATCGTATAGCGTTGAAGCCCCGATGCGACGTTGCGCCAGCGCACCCAGACATGATTGGCAAAGGAAAAACCGTAGAGTCGTTCGCCTGCGGCGGTTCCTTTTAGCGAAATGCTGTCGAGTATCGTCTGCGACATGTCGAGGTTCATGCCGCCCTCGGTCGCGTCGAGCGAGACATGGACGATCCTGTCGCGCTGGCCCGGCGCCCGGGACTGCAACAGATCACGCCAGTTCTGCATCGTGGCGACAAGGCCAAACACAAAGCCGGATACTTCGGCCAGCGCGACCGGCCGGGCAATCGATCGATAGGAACGTTGCCACCCGCGGTTGTTGTGCAGCGGCAGCCATACGGCCGCCTCTGCCTTGTCCCGTGCATTCTGCGGTTCGCTGCTTTCGACGGGCGGTCCGGTCTCGTCGGCCTGGGGGTAAACCAGATTGATCGCAAAGGTCGGCCAACGCGGAAGCGGCGCGTCGAACAGGTGCAGGGGGAAATTGCTGGAGATGCCGCCATCGGAAAACCAGCAGATGCGAAATCCCTCGATCGACGAGACCCGCACCTCGCCGCCGGTCGCCAGGCTGTCGGTACTCTGGCTGAGCGTGGTCTCCCTGGCGTCGGCATGCGGCATGTCGTCAAGCGCATCGCCCTCGGTTTCGGCGCCGCGCGTGCGCCGGGCGATCGGCTCGTGAAGCGGCACCGCGCTGATGAGCAGCGGAAAGCTGAGGCTCATCCGCATCGCCACCAGCACCGGCATCCGGCCCCCGCTGGGCAGTCGGTAGTATGTCTTTCCCGCGACCTGATCGGGGGTCCCCGCGTTCGCGACCATCGCATCGACGACCGGCTTGGGAAACAGCAGGTCGAACTCTTCGCGCAGGAACCAGAATGTCGCATCGGTGAACGGCAGCGTTCGCGGCTCGTGATGCGACACGCCGGTCGTGATCATTTGCAGCGAGATTGCAGTCTCGGTATTCGGCTCGCCCGGGTAGCGCGGTGCGGACCAGAGATCGTCGAAGAGCAGCGGGTCCGACGGTGCCTTTCCCGATAGCGATTGCAGGACATCGTGCAGCCATTCGGTCAGCACCGGCTTGGGTGGGCCCGATCGCCATGGAAACAGGCGCTTTGTCCTACTGGGTACCGCGAGGCCGGAGCAAAGCCCCAGCAGATTGCGGCGGGCGACGCGTGCAACGCGCAGCACTGCGGCAATTGCAGCGCCCAGATAGGCGCAGATCGCCGACGGTAGCGCGACCGCGGCCAGCCCCGGCACTCCTGCGAGCCAGTATCCGAGCGTGGCAAATATGCCGAAAAGCAGCAGCGCCTCGAGCGGGGCGATGGCGACCACGGCAATCGCCGCCGCGAAGGCCTTGCGGGCGATACCGGCATTTCCGGCAAGGGTGACGATCAGCCGATAGGTGTTTCTCGCGCCGCGCGCGGGCTGGAACAGGCCAAAGATGAAGCCTTGCGACGAAAGTTGCGCCGCAACGGTCTCGAGTCCTGCAAATCCAAGCGTCCGGGGGCAGGGGGCGGTGGTTCCCGATGCGATATGCTTGCGGTCGCCCAATGCTGCCGCTGCGGTGGCGGCGGCCGCGATCGCACCGGCCGAGGTTCCGCCGATATTCTTGAAGCGAAAGTCGCGGGAGAGGGCCAGTACCGCATTGGGATATACGATGCCGCTCGTGATCCCGCCCTTCATCACAAGATCGCAATAGCGGGTCGCTTCTTGGCTCATCTCTTCGCTCTCCGGATGCGCGGGCCGTCGGCGCCATTCTATCCCCGCGCGGCGCTCAAGTCGCCGCCCATCTGCTGCATAAGCTATTTGCTTATGCTGTATTGGAATTGTAATACGGGCCCAAGCATGAACTGGTTCCGCAAACCCGACAGCCCTGATCCGGCACTCGCCGCAATACCGGGCGGCCCCGTTTCCGACCCGGCACTTCCTGTCGTTCCCGAAACGCGCCGGCGCAAATGGCTGCGCCGGATTTCGCGCGGCTTTGCCATTTTTTGCGTCGTCTTCATCCTGCTTATTGGCTGGCTGGCGCTCACTGCGCCGCTGTCGAAATCGCTCGAACCGATCGCGCCGCCGCAGATTACCCTGCTTGCGTCCGACGGCACTCCGATCGCGCGCATCGGTGCGATCGTCGACACGCCGGTGAAGGCGAAGGATCTGCCAAAGCATGTGACGGGCGCTTTCCTCGCGATCGAGGATCGCCGTTTCTATACGCATTGGGGGGTCGACCCGCGCAGCATCGCGCGTGCTGTATGGAGCAACGTCACCGGCGGACGGACGCAGGGGGGGAGCACGATCACCCAGCAACTCGCGAAATTCACCTTCCTGACGCCAAAGCGAACGCTCGGCCGTAAGGCGCGCGAGGCGCTTATCGCCTTCTGGCTCGAAGCCTGGCTTAGCAAGGACGAGATTCTCGAACGCTATCTCTCCAACGCCTATTTCGGCGATAACACTTACGGGCTGCGCGCGGCGTCGCTCCATTATTTCTATCGCCAGCCCGAAAAGCTGACCCCGGCGCAGGCCGCGATGCTCGCGGGGCTGGTGCAGGCGCCCTCGCGCCTTGCTCCGACGCGCAATCCCGACCTGGCCGAAAAACGCATGAAGCTCGTCCTGAACGCGATGGTCGACACGGGCTATCTGACAGAAAAGGAAGCGAAGGCGCTTCGCGCGCCGCGGATCGATGTGCGCACGCGCAATGCCCTGCCGACGGGCACCTATTTCGCCGACTGGGCTTTGCCCGAAGCGCGCAAGCTCAGCGACGTCGGCTATTCGCGGCAGACGATCACGACAACGCTCGACGCACGGCTTCAGGCGGCCGCGCGGCGCGTGACGGCGCGCGCCGGGCTCGGCAAGGCGCAGGTCGCGCTCGTCGCGATGCGCCCGAATGGCGAGGTTGTCGCGATGATCGGCGGCAAGGATTATGCCGCATCGCCCTTTAACCGCGCGACGCAGGCGCAGCGGCAGCCGGGCTCGACCTTCAAACTCTTCGTCTATCTCGCCGCGCTTCGCGCGGGTTGGGATCCTGACGACGTCATCGACAACAGCGCGATCGAGACCGGATCCTACCGCCCCAAAAATGCCGGCGGGGCCTATTCGAAATCGATCACGCTCGAAGACGCATTCGCATCCTCGAGCAATGTCGCCGCGGTGCGCCTGTTCCGCGAGGTCGGTGACGACAAGGTCATCGACATGGCGCGCGACCTTGGCGTCACCGCCCCGATGACGAAGGGCGACCCCAGCCTCGCGCTCGGCACGTCGAGCATGACGCTGCTCGAACTTACCGCCGCCTATGCCGCAGTTGCAGCAAACAGCTATCCGGTCGAACCGCGCGCCTTCAAAGGCGAAGAACGCGGCTGGTTCGAGAATCTGATTTCGGGGCCCAGTCGCTTCGGGGCCGAAGAGCATGACGAGATCGAACAATTGCTGCGCGCCGCGGTCAATCGCGGCACCGGCCGCGCCGCACGGCTTCCGCAGGCCAATTTTGGCAAGACCGGCACCAGCCAGGACAATCGCGATGCGCTGTTCGTGGGCTACGCTAACGGCCTCGTCGTCGGGGTCTGGATCGGCAATGACGACAACACCCCGCTTCGGGGTGTATCGGGCGGCGGGCTGCCGGCGCGCATCTGGCGGGATTTCATGGTCGAGGCATCGGGCAAAAAGGCGGCGCCGCCGTCGAGACCCGTCAATCCCGCGGGTCCGGTCGAGCCGCTCGACATTCCCGATATCAGCGATATTCCCATCGGCGACCGGACACGCGTCGGTATCGAGGGTGGTGACGCGGTGATCTCGACCGAGATCAACGGCAGCCGCATCGATTTGCGCCTGCCGATTCAGGAGGGGCGTCCGCCGCCCGAGGTGGTGACCGAACCGCCGCCGCCGTCTCCACCTGCGGCGTCGCGGCAAGGAAATTAGCGCGCCAGGATATCGAATGCGGCCGTCGCCATCGTCTGGCCGTTGACGATCAACTCCACTTCGTGCCGCCCCGGGTGATGGCGCCGCGTGCTGAAATCCCGGATAACCTGGCTGATGCCCAGCGGCACGGTGTCGCCCGCCGCAAGTTCGAACGTCTTCAGCTTGAATACCTTGGCGGCAGTCTTGCCGCCGGCGCGTGCGTAATGGACGCGGTAATCGACGACCAGTCTCTGCTGTTCCGCTGAGCCGGACAAAAGTTCGGCAGCGATCATGATCCGGTCGCCGAGGCGGACGGTCTGCGGGGCGACCGAGAAATGGCGAATGGTGACCTCGGCGCCGTGACCGACGCCGATCAGCGCCAACGCGCGCGGTTCGCCCTTTTTGATAAGCGTCCGCAGCGCATGACGCACAATCCACGCCGTACGCGGGTCGTCCTGCGGCCAGCCGGCGAGGCGATCGAGCACCCAATCGGGCTGGTCCTTCGCGATGTCGTTAAGATGGTTCGCAACCGATTTGCGAACATAAAGGCTGGCGTCGGCCTTGAGCGCCTCGAGGATCGGGGCTGCCAGCGTTGGATCGAGCTTTAGTGCCGCAACGCGCGTCGCCCAGGGCAATCGCGGCCGGCTTCCTTCGCTCGCCAGCCTTCGCACATGCTCGTCGTTACTGCCGGTCCATTGGTTCATGACCGCAAGCGCACGAGGGGCATCTGCCGCGAGAAAAGGGCGGATCGCGAATTCGGCGGAACCAAAGCGCGTCAGGTCGGCGAGCGCGTCCATCGAGCGGTCGAAATCATCGAGGCCGTGGCGGGCGACATATTCGGTAACCGCGATCGCCTGAAACCCTTGCTTCAATCGCGGCGCCATCGCGCGGAGAATATCGAGTGCCTCGGCATAATTGCCCGGCAGCGCCCGATGAAGCGCATCGGCGATATGGCGCACGCGCTCCATGATCGACAGCGCCTCCAGCCCGTTTGACGCCGCGTCAAGGAAAGCGGTTCGACCGAAATGCGGCGACGCCGCGGAGCCCGCATCGGCGATCGTTTCCAGCGCCTGAGAGCCCAGGATATCCTTGAGCAGGGCAGGGGCGGCGGCTTCGTTCGTCATCGCACTTGTCCCCGGATAGCACGCGCCGGCATGGTCATGCGGGCTTCGCGGTAGGCATAGCAGGCCGGGTCTGATCCGGAATGATTTTCATTTCCGCAAGCCTGGAATTTGCTTTTCGACGATCCTTCCAACCTGTTGATCATTTCATTCACACTCGTGAGAGTGAATGTTGACTCGTTGCCGAGCCGCTGTCATGAAAGCGGCATGCCGACGAGCGAGCGGCGATGAATGGGAGAGGGCAAGATGAAGGCAAGGCTGTTTGCGTCCGTATGTGCGGGCGCATTTTTCGCAATCCCGGCAGGCGCTGCCGCGCAGGATGCGGCCGAGGCCGCACCGCAGGCCGATCAGGCGCATGACGGCAACGACATCATCGTCACCGCGACCCGCCGCGCCGAGCGCATTCAGGATGTGCCGATCAGCATTTCGGCCTTTTCGCAGGAAGAGCTGACCGAAAAGGGCATCGTCGGATATGAAGGTATCGGGCGCGAGACGCCGGGCGTTGTGCTGAACAAGCCGACCGCCAACTTCAACAATTTTACCGCGCGGGGCATCGCGACCAACGGCTATAACGCGAACCTGCAAAGCTCGGTCGCCATCTATATCGACGAGCTTCCGGTCTCGACGATTGGCAACACCACCGTCGTGGACCCGAACCTGTTCGACGTCGAGCGCGTCGAGTTCCTGCGCGGGCCGCAGGGGACTTTGTTTGGTTCGGGTTCGCTGTCGGGCGCGATGCGCATCTTGCAGAAAAGCCCCGACCTCAATGATTTCGATGCCGCGGCGCTCGTCGATCTCGGGCTGACCGGGTCGGATTCGATCCGTCAGCGCTATAATGCGATGGTCAATGTGCCGTTGGTCGAGGATCGGTTGGCGGTGCGTGCAGTGGGTTTCTACCGCCACGAGGAAGGCTATCTCGACAACGTCGGGACCGGGGTCAAAAACTCGAACACGCTGGTCGATTACGGCGGGCGTCTGGTCCTGCTGTGGAAGCCGACCGACCGGCTTTCGATCAAACTGCTCGGTTCGTACGAATATAGCAATCCGAAGGACAGCTCGCTGACGAGCCCCTCGCTCGGCCGCAACAAGCGGATTTCGGACGAGCCCGACCGCTTTACCGGCAAGCAGCTGATCGCGAACGCGACGATCGATTATGAATTCGATTTCGCCAAGCTCACCAGCTCGTCGACCTATTCGGATTTCAAACAGCGCTTTTATGTCGACCTTGCCGGGACCTTCCCGGCGGGATCTTTCCCGGGTGCGCCGATCGCTTTCGGCCTCGATGCGGACGGTTACGACAAGGTGTTTGTCCAGGAAACGCGGCTCGCGTCGACGCTCGACGGCCCGTTCCAGTTCGTCGTCGGCGGTTTCTATCTCGATCGCCGCCGCGACGTCGATTATTTCTACCGGTCGAACCCCGCCTTTCTCGCGGCGCGCGGATACACAGGGCTCCCCGACAAATATTATCAGAAGCAATATACCCATTCGCTCAGCAAGGAGCTGGCGGGTTTCGGTGAGCTGACCTATCGTTTCTCGGACAAATTCTGGCTCACCGGCGGCATGCGTTATGGCGAGACATCGGCGCAGGGCTTCACCGAAGAGGGCGGTTATCTCGCCACGGCGCCCGCATTCTTTAACCTGAATTATCTGCAGGTTGCGTTGGGAGGCTTCTCCAACGTCGCCTTCACCGACTTGACGCCTTACGCGGCGGTGACGGGTCTCAAGGCCAAAGGGTCGAAACCGTCGTGGAAGGCAAGTGCCACGTTCAAGCCGAGCGAAACGCTCACTACCTACGCGACCTTCTCGACGGGCTTCCGCGCCCCGATTGTCAACGCATTTGCCAACCGGCCGAGCGTCACCGATCCAAGCGACATCGTCATTCCCTTCGGTGCGAGCTCCGACAATCTCAAAAGCTATGAAGTCGGCGCGAAAGGCCGCTGGCTGGACGGACGCGTCAGCATCAACGCGGCCTTCTACCAGATCGACTGGAGCAATATTCAGGCGCAGGCGAACCGCGTGTCGGACTCGGTGCAGTTCGCGACTAACATTGGCGCCGCGCGCAGCAAGGGTTTCGAGTTCGAGGTCGGAGTGATCCCCGCGACGGGCTGGGCGATCGGTTTCAACGGCGCCTATAATGATGCAAAGATCACCAAATTGTCGGCGGCAGAAGCGGCGATTTCGGGCGCCGTGCTCGGTCACCGGCTGTCGGCGCCGCGCATCCAGGGGTCGGCCTATATGTCCTATAATTTCAAGCTCGCGAGTGACATCGATGCGATGCTGGCGGTCAACGCCCAGCATATCGGGGCATATAACAGCAGCTTCCCGAACACGCCGGGCCGCCCCACCGTGCCGCTCTCGACCTTTGGCAAGACCGACGCCTACAGCAACGTCAATCTCAGCCTCGGGCTGAAGAAGGGCGATGTATCGGCGCAACTCTATGTCGAAAACCTCTTCGACGATCATTCGATCACCTACATCCATCCGGAGGCCTTCCTGAACAGCCGCTTCGGGACGATGCGCCCGCGGACTTTCGGCATTCGCCTCGGTTACGGTCTCTAAACGATGGCGGTCGCCGATCGCGCCCTTCTCCCGGCCGCAGCGTCCACGCGGCCGGGGGGCAATCCGAGCTTCGTGTTGGGGATGCTCTGCTTCGTCTATGTGCTGAACTTTCTCGACCGGCAGCTGCTCTCGATCCTCGCGAAGCCGATCCAGGATACACTCCAGATCAGCGACGGGCAGCTCGGGCTGATCAGCGGCCTCTATTTCGCGATGTTCTATTGCTTCATCGCGATCCCCGTCGGCTGGTTCGCCGACCGGACCAGCCGTGTCGGCGTCCTGTCGGCCGCCTGCGCGATCTGGAGCGGGGCCACCGTCGCGTGCGGGATGGCCGCCAATTATACACAGCTGGTGGTCGCGCGCATGGTCGTCGGCTTCGGCGAAGCGGGCGGCGTGCCGCCATCTTATGCGATCATCACCGACACCTATCCGCCCGGAAAGCGCGCCGCGGCGCTCGGCATCTTCAACCTCGGCCCAGCGATCGGCGCGGCGGCGGGGGTGGCGTTCGGCGCAGCAATCGCCGAGCGCTTTGGCTGGCGCATCCCCTTCATCGCCGTGGGTGCGATCGGGATTGTGACGGCGCTGATTGTCTGGCTGACGGTACGTGAACCGACCCGCGGCGCAACCGATGCGGTGGTTCCGTCCGCAAACCCGCCCGCGAACGAGAAGGCGGCCTTCTGGCCGACGGTGCGCATGTTCCTGTCGAACCGCGTCCTCATGCTCGCCGCGCTCGGCAGCGGTGCGACGCAGTTCGTCACCTATGGCCTTGGCAATTTCGCGGTGCTGTTTCTGATGCGCGAAAAGGGCATGGTCCTCGGTGACGTCGCGATCTGGTACGCGTTGGTGCTTCTGATCGGCATGGGCGGCGGAATGATCGTCTCGGGCCGCGTCATCGACCGCATGGTGCGCAAATCGCGCGCGGGCTATGCCATCGCGCCTGCGCTTTCGCTGGTGGTGGCGATGCCCTTTTACGTCGCTTTCGTCTGGGCGCCGGGCTGGCCGCTCGCGCTCGCGTTTCTCACCGTCGTGATGATCTTCAACTATTTCTACCTCTCGGCCTCGGTTGCGCTGGTTCAGGAGGAAGTGAAACCCAACCAGCGTGTGCTGGCGGGCGCCTTGCTGCTGCTCATCATGAATTTCATCGGATTGGGTCTGGGCCCGACATGGGTCGGCTTCGCCAGCGACTGGTTCAAGGCGCAGGGCGACCTGCATGGGCTGCAAACCGCGCTCTACACGCTGACGCCCTTTTATCTGATCGCGATCGGACTCTTCCTCTGGCTCGCGCGGCGGCTGCGCGGAGAGGATAGCCGGCAGGAGTTAGCGGCATGAAGAAACTGAACATCGCATTGTCCGCTGCGGGGCTTTTGATCGCGGCGCCCGCCATCGCCGCGAGCCCGGTGGTCGAGGCGCCCGCCGGTAAGCTCGAGGGCAAGACCGTCGGTAAGGTCCGCGAGTTCAAGGGCATTCCCTTTGCGCAGCCGCCGGTCGGGTCGCTCCGCTGGAAAGCGCCGCTACCGCTGCCGGCCTGGCAGGGCGTACGCAAGGCGCAGAGCTTTGGCGCCGCCTGCATCCAGCCGCGCCCGACCGCGGTACACATCTATGCCAATCCACCCGCGAAGATTTCCGAGGATTGCCTGACGCTGAACATCTGGACGCCCGAAAAGGTGACGGATGCACCCGTGATCGTCTGGATCCATGGCGGCGCGCTCACCACCGGTTACAGCCATGAGGGCATGTACGACGGAGCGAAGCTCGCGGCGCGCGGTGCGATCGTCGTGTCGATCAACTACCGCCTCGGCGTGCTCGGCTATATGGCGCATCCGGTGCTGAGCGCGGAATCGCCCGACGGGGTCTCCGGCAATTACGGCCTGCTCGACCAGATCGCGGCGTTGCAATGGGTGAAGGATAATATCGGCGCGTTCGGCGGCGATGCGAACAATGTCACCATCGCGGGCGAGTCCGCAGGCGCGCTCAGTGTGATGTATCTGATGGCGTCACCCAAGGCGCGCGGCCTGTTCCACAAGGCGATCGCGCAGAGCGCCTATATGATCTCGACCCCGTCGCTGAAGGAAGACCGTCACGGCGAACCCGCCGCCGAGGCGGCGGGCATGCGGATCGCAACCGCTCTTGGCGCGAGCGACGTGACGGTGCTGCGCGCGATGGATGCCACTGCTCTTTCGGACGGCGCGCTGAAGGCGGGCTATTTCCCGTGGGGAACGGTCGACGGCAAGATCCTTCCCGACCAGCTTGTCGATATCTTCGACCGCGGCGAGCAGGCGCCCGTACCGATGATCGCCGGGTTCAATATCGGCGAAATCCGTTCGCTGCGGATGCTCGCACCGCCAGCCCCCGCCAGTGCAGCCAGCTATGAAGCGGCGATCCGTGAACGATATGGCGACCTCGCCGAGGCTTGGCTGAAACTCTACCCAGCAAAGGATCTGGCCGAAACGATCCTCGCGACGCCGCGCGATGCGCTCTATGGCTGGACCTCCGAACGCCTCGCGATCAAACAGAGTGCGCTCGGTCAGTCTGCGTATCTTTACCTCTTCGACCATGGCTATCCTGCGACGAGCGAATACGGGCTACACGGCTTCCACGCCGCCGAAATCCCCTTCGTGTTCGGCACGGCAAACGACACGCCGCCCTATTGGCCGAAAATCCCCGATACAGTAGCCGAGCGCCGCTTCGCGACCGCGATGGGCGATTATTGGGTGTCCTTCGCCAGAACGGGCAAACCCGAGGCAGCGGGGCAGGCGGCCTGGCGCCCTTATGGCAAGGACGCCGCCTTCATGGCCTTTGCCGACATACCGCGCAGCGGTGCCCGCTTGATGCCCGGCATGTATGCGCTCCACGAAGCCGCAATGTGCCGACGCCGCGCTGCGGGTAATCAGCCATGGAACTGGAACACGGGGATACTGTCGCCGGTGCTTGCAAAGGGTGACCATTGCCCATGATCGACGGCAGCATTCAGGATTACCCGCTCACACTGAACAAATTTCTCGACCACGCCGCGCGCTGGCACGGCGAGGCCGAGGTTGTGACCGCGCGCGAGGACGGCAGCATCGGACGGATTACCTATGCTGCGCTTCGCGAGCGTAGTCTGGCCATCTCGTCGTTGCTGGCCGGTTTCGGCATCGGGCAGGGCGACCGTATCGCGACGCTGGCGTGGAACAGTCAGGCGCATGTCGAGACCTGGTACGCGGTCATGGGCATGGGCGCGGTCTGCCATACGCTCAACCCGCGGCTGACGGGATCGCAACTCGCGTCGATGGCGGTGCAATCGGGCGCAAAGATTTTGGTGGCGAGCGCAGACCTGTTGCCGCTCGCGCGGCTGATCGTCGAACGTGCGCCCGCGATCGAGCGCGTGCTTGTCATTGACGGACATATCAGGGAATGGTCGGCAAGCGCCTCGCCGCTTTTCGATATCGAGCCGTTGATCGCCGACGTCTCCGGCGAAATGATCTGGGGCGACTTCGCCGAGACATCACCGGCCGGCCTTTGTTTTACCTCGGGCACCACGGGGGCGCCGAAGGGCGTGACTTACACCCATCGCGGCAGCTTTCTCCACACGCTGCGTAGCCTCCAGGCCGACGTCATGGCTTTCACCAGCCGCGACGCCGTGCTCGCGGTCGTGCCGATGTTCCACGCCAACGCATGGGGGCTGCCTTTCGCGCTGCCTGCGGTCGGCGGCAAGCTGGTGCTGCCGGGCCGTCAGGCCGACGGCGCCAGCCTCTCCCGTTTGATCGCCGCGGAAGGCGTGACGATCGGGGTCGGCGTGCCGACGATATGGCTCGGGCTGGTCGAACATCTCGAGGCGATGGGTGGCGATCTGCCCTCGCTCAAACGCCTGATCGTCGGCGGCGCGCCGATGGCGCCCGCGCTGATGGAGCGGCTTGAAAACCGCCTTGGCGTCACCGTCCAGACGAGCTGGGGCATGACCGAATTGTCACCGCTCGGCGTCATCGCGCCGCCAGAGGATCCGCAGCGCAGCGCAGCGGTGTCGGGGCGGCCGGCGATCGGCGTCGACCTCCGCCTCACCGATGCGGGTGGCATTCCGCTGGCGGAACAGCGCGGCGGCGAGGGGCACCTCCATGTCCGCGGCGCGTCGGTGGTCAATCGCTATTTCGGCGAGGACGCGCCTGCGACCGATGCCGAGAGCTGGTTCCCGACCGGCGACCTGGCGCGTATCGACGCCAAGGGCAACCTCGTCATCACGGGCCGCGCCAAGGATCTGATCAAATCGGGTGGCGAATGGATCAATCCGGCCGAGATCGAAGCCGTCGTTGGTGCGCTGCCCCAAGTGTCACTGGCTGCGGTGATCGGCCGCGAAGACGCCAAATGGGGCGAGCGTCCGATCCTTCTCGTCGAGCTGCGCACGGGTGAAGATATTGGCGACGATGACCTGCTCGCGCCGCTAAAGGGCCGCGTCGCGCCCTGGTGGATTCCCGATGCGGTCGTGCGCCTCGACGCCATGCCGCTGGCGCCGACCGGAAAAATCGATAAGATTCGCTTGCGGGGCGAATATGGCGAGGGCTGAGCCGGCGAAGGACACGTTGGCACTGTCGTCGACGAACAGGGAATTGAAGGTCGATATCGTGACAGAGCAGGTGAAAACACGTCGGCGATCGACCAAGGCCGAACAGCGTGCCGAAACCATCGAACAGATTCTCGACGAGGCAGAGTTTCTGTTCTCGAGACACGGTCTGCATGGCGTCACACTGAAGGATGTCGCCAAGCGCGTCGGTGTACATCACACGCTGCTCAACTATTATTTCGAGGACAAGAAGAAGCTGTTCGATGCGGTGTTCGCGCGCCGCGCGGTGGTGACAAGCACCGAGCGGATGCAGGCGCTCGACGAATATGATCGCGCGACCGGCGGCAAGCCGACCGTCGAAGGCGCACTCCACGCGTTCCTCGACACCGACCTTGACCTCTACATCCACGGCGGCGACGGCTGGAAGAATTATGGCGCACTCGGCGCACAGGTCGCCAACACCCCCGAATGGGGCGCCGAGCTCATGGATAGCCACTTCGACCCGGTCGTGTTACGCCTGATCGACCTTCTGAAACGCGCGTTACCCGATTGCGCCGAGGAAGATATCTTCTGGGGCTATCATTTCGTGACCGGTGCGCTGATGGTCACCCTCGCGCGCACCGGGCGTATCGATAAATTGTCGGGCGGCCTTTGCAAATCCGAAGATTTCGAGGCGATCAAAGCGCGTATGGCCTCGTTCATGGCCGCCGGTTTCCGACAGGTCTGCGGAGCGAAACAGGCCTGACCTGTCGCGCTCCGCAACACAATGGTGCCTTAGCGGCGCTCGACCAGTCCACCACCGAGCGCAACATAAAGCGTGACCAGATTGTCGACCTGCGCGCGGCGAAGCTCGATCAGCGTTTGTTCGGCAGCGAACAGGTTGCGCTCGGCATCGAGCACTTCGAGATAGGTCGAGACACCCTCGCGATAACGCTTGCGCGCAAGGTCGGCGATCTGGCGCGTCGCCAGCGTGCCGCGTTCCTGGGCCTCGACCTGTTCGGCAAGATAGCGCCGCCCGGCCAGCGCATCGGCGACTTCGCGGAATGCGCCCTGAACCGTCCGTTCATACGTCGCGACGGCGATATTCTCGCGCGCCTCGGCGACGGTCAGATTGCCCTTGTTTCGCCCGAAATCGAAGATCGGCAGGCTGATCGAAGGGCCGAAGCTCCACGTCAGGCCATTGTTGCTGAACAGATTATCGAGCGAGCCCGACGCAAAGCCCAAATTGCCCGTCAGCGAGATCGATGGGAAGAAGGCGGCGCGTGCGGCGCCGATATTGGCGCGCGCGGCCCGCAAACGCTCTTCGGCTGCGAGAACATCCGGGCGTGCGACGAGCAGGCCCGACGGCAAGCCTGCGGTGAGCGTCGGCGACTGCCCCTGCGCAACGAGCGGTAACGGAGCGGGCAGGGGGCCAGCCACCGGACCGCCGGTCAATACGCTCAGGAAATTGTCGGCCTGGGCCTTGCTGAGCTTCAGGCTCGCGAGCTGGGTTTCGGCCTGCGTCAGCAGCGTTTCCGACTGGCGATAGTCGAGCGCAGAGGTCACCCCGGCGTCGAGCCGTCGTTTCGCGATCCGGAGTCCTTCCTTGCGGCTGGTCACCGTCGCTTCGGCGAGCGTGATCTGCTCCTCGGCGCCGCGCGACGCGAAATAGGTCGATGCGACGTCGCGAACCAGCGTCAGGCGGAAGGCGCGCTCGGCCTGTTCCGTCGCGAGATACTGGCTGCGCGCGGCTTCGGACAGATTTTTCACCCGTCCCCAGAAATCGAGCTCGAACGAGGTGGCGCCGACCCCGACCGAATAGCGGTTTGTGGTGTCGGTGCCGGGTCCAGTCAGCGACGCGCCGCGAGTGCGTGTCGCATTGGCGCTTGCGCCGACGGTGGGCAAGCGGTCGGCGTCCTGGATCCGGTACAGGCCGCGCGCTTCCTCGATCTGCGCAATCGCGACGGCAAGGTCGCGATTGCGCTCGACGGCTTGCGCGATCAGGACTTCGAGCTGCGGGTCGGCAAAGAAATCCCGCCAGTTCACCTCGGTGGCGCGCTGACCCAGCGTCACATCGCCCGCGAATTCGGCCGGATAGTCAGGCGCCGTCGCCAGCGCCGGGCGCTCGTGCGGCGGAGCCATGTTGACGCATCCGGCCAGCGTCGTCGCCGCGAGCAGCGCGATCAGGTTACGCATGGTCGAGCTCCTCATGATGACCTTTTTCCGCAGGCGCAGGCGGCCGCTTGCGGCTGATCCACTTGCGTATCGACAGGTAGAAGAGCGGGATGAAGAAGACGCCGAGCAATGTCGCGGCGATCATGCCGCCCATCACGCCCGACCCGACCGCGATCCGGCTCGCCGCGCCAGCACCGCTCGCGATAACGAGCGGGACCATGCCGAGGATGAAGGCAAGGCTGGTCATGATGATCGGACGCAGGCGAAGCTTGACGGCTTCCATCACCGCGTCGAGCGTCGATTTGCCTTCGGCTTCCTGTTCGATCGCGAATTCGACGATCAGGATCGCGTTTTTGGCTGCAAGCCCGATGATCGTAATCAGCCCGACGTTAAAGTAAATGTCAGCGGACAGGCCCCGGAACATCGAGAAAAGCACCGCGCCGAGCACACCGAGCGGCACGACGAGCAGCACCGCGACCGGCACCGCCCAGCTTTCGTAAAGCGCGGCGAGCAGCAGGAAGACAACGACTAGCGACAGGCCGAGCAGCATGCCGATCTGGCCCGCCGACTGCTTCTCTTCATAGGAGATGCCCGTCCATTGGAACGAGAAGCCTGCGGGGAGCGTCTGCGCCAGCCGCTCCATCTCGGCCATTGCCTCGCCGGTCGACTGGCCCGGCGCGGGTTCGCCCGAGATCGTCATCGCGGGATAGCCGTTATAGCGCTGGAGCTGCGGGGCTTCGGCCGACCATTCGGCCTTGCTGAACGATCCGAAGGGGACCATGTCGCCGTTCGCGCTGCGGACGCGCAGGTCGAGGACGTCCTGCGGCGTCATGCGGCTCGCGGCATCGGCCTGGAGCAGCACGCGCAGCACGCGGCCTTCGCGGGTGAAGTCGTTGGCGTAGGCGCTGCCGAAGCTGATCGCGAGCGTCGCGTTGACGTCGCCGATCGACAGGCCGAGCGCACGCGCCTGAATGCGGTCGATATCGACCTTCAGTACCGGCGCATCCTCCTGCCCCTCGGGACGGACATTGGCGAGCAGCTTGCTCTGCATGGCGCCGCCCAACATCTGGTTGCGCGCGGCGATCAGAGCCTCGCGCCCGTTGCCGCCGCGATCCTGCAGCTTGAAGGTAAAGCCGCTCGACGTCCCGAGTTCGGGAATCGACGGCGGGCTCAGCGAGAAAGCAAAGGCCTCCTTGATGTTCGAATAGGCGCCCATCGCCTTGCCGGCGATCGCGTCGGCGCTGTCGCCGTCGCCCTTGCGTTCGTCCCACGGCTTCAGCGGGGTGAACATGATCGCGTTCGCCTGACCCTGGCCAAAGAAGCTGAACCCGTTGACCAGCACGATGTTCGCGACCTGTGGCTGTTCGGCGAAAAAGGCCTTTACCTGCTTGGTCGCTTCGTTCGTGCGCTGCGTCGTCGCACCCGGCGGCGCTTGAATGACGGTCACCAGATAGCCTTGGTCTTCCTGCGGCAGGAACGATCCCGGCAGGCGGGTGAACAGCAGCGCGGTCACGGCGACCAGCGCGAGAAACACGCCGAGCCAGCGCAGCGGTGCCGACAGCATCTTGCCGACGCCGCCCTGATAGCGATCGGTGGTCCGGCCGAACCAGCGGTTGAATCCACCGAAAAAGCGGTCGAAAAATGCACCGATGCGGCCCTTGCGTTCGGCCTGGTCGTGCGGCTTGAGCAACGTCGCGCACAGCGCAGGTGTCAGCGTGAGCGCGAGCAAGGCCGAGAAGGCGATCGAGATCGCGAGCGTCATGGAGAACTGGCGATAGATGCCGCCGGTCGATCCGGGGAAGAAGGCCATCGGGATGAATACCGCGATCAGCACCAGCGTGATGCCGATGATCGCCGAGGTGATTTGCGTCATCGCCTTCACCGTCGCCTCATAGGGCGACAGATGTTCCTCGTTCATGATGCGCTCGACATTCTCGATCACGACGATCGCGTCATCGACGAGAATACCGATCGCGAGCACCATGCCGAACAGGGTCAGCACGTTGATCGAGAAGCCGAACATCCAGAGGCCAAGGCAAGCGCCTGCCAGTGCGATCGGTACGACGATCGTCGGAATTACCGTCGCGCGCCAGTTCTGGAGGAAAAGGAACATGACGAGGAAGACGAGCACCATCGCCTCGGCGAGCGTTTTGACCACTTCCTCGATCGACAGGCTGATGAACGGCGTCGTGTCGTACGGGATCGACCAAGTGATGTCGGGGGGGAAGCTCTTTGACAGCTCGGCCATCCGCGCCCGAACGCCGTCCGCCGTCGCCAGCGCGTTGGCGCCGGGGGTCAGCTGGATTGCCATGCCCGCCATCGACTTGCCGTTAAGTTCGGACGAAAAGAGATAGCTTGCCGCGCCCAGTTCGACGCGTCCGACGTCGCCCAGCGTCACCGCCGACCCGTCTGGGTTGGCGCGCAGGATGATGCTCGCGAACTGTTCGGGCGTGGTGAAGCGGCCCTGCGTCGTGATGACGGCGTTGAGCTGCGCGCCCTTGGCGATCGGCTGGTCGCCCAGCTGGCCGCCCGGGGTCTGGCTATTCTGTTCCTGCACCGCGCCGAGGGCCTCGGCGGCGGACAGGTTAAAGCTCGCGAGCTTTTGCGGATCAAGCCAGATACGCATCGCATATTCGGGGGCAAAGGCCTGGACGTTGCCGACGCCGCCAACGCGCCGCAGTTCGTCGAGAACGCGGGTGTTCGCGAAATTGTTGACCTCCATCGGCGCGGTCTCGCCGGTTTTCGAGGTGATCGCGACGATCAGCAGAAAGCCCGAGTTGGCTTCGGTGACCGAGATGCCTTGCCGACGTACGTCTTCGGGCAATCGCTGCTCGACGCGGCGCAGGCGGTTCTGCACCTCCATCTGGGCATTGTCGATGTCAGTCCCCGCCTCGAAGGTCAGGGTTATCGACGCCGTGCCGTTCGATTCACTGGTCGAGGCCATGTAGAGGAAGCCCTCGACCCCGTTGAGCTCCTGCTCGATGACCTGCGTGACATTCTGTTCGAGCGTCTTGGCGTCGGCGCCGGGATAGGTGACGCCGATCGTCAGTGAGGGGGGCGCGACCGAGGGATATTGTTCAACCGGCAGGCTGCGCAGCGCGATGATGCCCGACAGCAGGATGCCGATGGCGATGACCCACGAAAAAATGGGCCGGTCGATGAAAAAGCGGGGGGTCATGGCAGATTAGCGCTTCGATGCCGGAGCCGAAGCACGACCCTTGGGCTGTGCTATTCGCACGGGCTGGCCTGGCTGCACCTTTTGCAGCCCGTCGACGATCACGCGGTCGCCCGGTTTCAAGCCGCCGAGGACCGCCCACTGGCCCGAGACCATGGCGCCGAGCTTCACTGGACGCGGTATGGCATTGTTCTTGGCATCGAGAACCATCACGCTCGCCGCGTCGGCGGCGAGTTTTACCGCACGCTGCGGGATCAGGACGCCGTCGGCGCGGTTACCCGCAAAGATGCGGGCGCGGACGAACTGGCCAGGGAGGAGCGCCGAATTCGGGTTCGGGAATTCGGCACGCAGCGCGGCGGTACCCGTCGCTTCGTCGATCGACAGGTCGAAGAAGTCGAGGTGGCCCGTGACCGGATAGGCGCTGCCGTCCTCGAGGATTAACTGGACCTCGACGCGTTCGAGCTGCGGCAGGTTCAGCTTGCCCGAATTCATGTCGCGCCGGATCGTCATCAGGTCCGAACTTGATTGCCCGAAATTGACATAGACCCGGTCGATCTGTTCGATCGTGGTGAGCAGCGTGCCGTTGCCGGCGCTGACAAGCGCACCTTCGGTCACTTCGGCGCGGCGGGCGCGGCCCGAAATCGGGGCGATCACCGATGCATAACCGAGGTTGAGGCGTGCCGATTCCAGATTGGCCTGCGCCTGTGCGACATCGGCCTCGGCCGTGCGCTGCTGCGCGATGGCGGCGTCATATTCTTGTTTCCCGATCGCCTGATCGGCAAGCAGCGGCTGGTAGCGGTTCACGACCTGACGCGCGTTGGCAGCGGTGGCCTGCGCGCGGGCGAGCTGCGCGCGCGCCGCATTGGCGGTTGCGTTGAGTTCGCGCGGATCGATCCGGAACAACGCCGTCCCGGCCCGGACAAAGCTGCCCTCGTCGAACAGACGGCGCTCCACGATGCCGTTGACACGCGCGCGGACCTCGGACGTGCGATACGCCTGCACGCGGCCTGGAAGTTCGATGACATTCGGCACGGCTTGCGTGCGGATCGTCACGATGTTGACCTCGGGCGGAGGGGGCGCGGGCGGGGCTTCGGAGGAGCAGGAAGCCAGCAAAAGGGACAGCGCGGCGCCGGCGGCGCTGGCAAGAGGACGGACGCGACTCATATGGACCCCTGAATAATCGCAGTTGTGCGGGACTTGTTTATACGCAAAACGTTGCGTTGGCGCGCCGTGTAATTTAAATTACAAAAAAGAGCAAGCGAGAGGAACTGCAAGTGGACACGTCCGAATCGATTTTATGTCAGATAGATAGGCTGTCGCCGCGCGAACGGCGGCAAAGTGCCATTCTCGACGCGGCGGAGTCGCTGTTCCTCGAGCAGGGCTATGAACGCACCAGTCTCTCCGAAATCGTCAAGCGTTCGGGCGGTTCGCTGGCGACGCTCTATGAATTGTTCGGTAACAAGCAGGGGCTGCTTCGCGCGATCGCGACGCGTTGGTGCGACGAGGTCATGCTGCGGTCGATCGGCGACGAAGCAACCCGGAGTTTGTCGACCGTAGACATCCTGAAGAGCTATGCGCATCGCCAGAGCGAGCTGATGGAATCGCCGCACGCCGTCGCGCTGATGCGCATGTTGATATCCGAAAGTTTGCGCGACCACGAATTCGCGATGCAGATATACCATGATCTTCACGTGCCCGCGCTCAAGGAGCTGGTCGAGCTGTTCGCCGAATGGGCGGCGACAGGCAAGGCCGACATCGACCGCCCGGAGGCGGCTGCGCGCCTGTTTTTCGATATTGTCGTCGGCGATTCGATGCTGAGCATGTTAATGGGCATCGAGGACGAATGGCTCGACCCCGAACAGATCGACTGGCGCCTTCAGCCCTTCCTCTCGCATTTCAAGATTCGATAGGGGCGTTCTTGCTAATCCGACGTGGATCCGCTTGCCTGTTGACATGATTGTCAATAACTGAAAGTCTGCGGCTCCCTGTCTCGGGAGCTTCGCGTTTTGGCCAGTACCGCCCTGCCTTCGGCTGCCCCGGCCGGCGAAACGTCAGCGTTGCGTCCGCGGATAGTTGCCGCTTATGCCGCAACGGCAGGGCCGACGGTGATCCTTGGGCTGCCGTTCAGCGTCTACCTGCCGCCCTACATCGCGGAAGGTGGGGCGATTTCGGTGGCGCTGGTCGGTCTTCTCTTTTCGCTCACCACGATATGGGACGGCGTCGTCGACCCGCTGATCGGCACGATGGTCGATCGCGTGCGGACCGGCCTCGGCGCCCATCGGCGCTGGATGCTGCTGGCGATCGTACCGCTGGCGCTGTTGCTTTTCGTGCTGGTGACGGTTGGCGACCGACTGCCCTTTGCGGCGCTGTTCCTGACGATGGTGCTCTTCTATTCGAGCTACAGCCTCTATGAGGTCGCGCAGTTGTCCTGGGGGTCGGCGCTGGTGGGCTCGCCTGCTGATAGCGCGCTGCTATACGGGATGCGCGACTGGTTTGCGAAGATTGCGCTGATCTTCGCCTTTGCCGCCCCGGCGGCGGCTCAACTTCTGATTCCAGGCATCAGTTTGCAGGGACGGATCATCGCATACGCCAGCCTCTTCCTGCTCATGGTGCCGATCGCGCTATTCGCGCTTAGCCATGTCCCGCCGCGCGCGGTGGTGGCAGAGCCCGGCATCGGCTGGCGGCACGAGATACGCGTATCCTTGTCCTTCCCGCCGCTGATGCTGTTGCTTGGGGTGCAGTTCCTCAACAGCTTCGCTTTCGGGTCGCTGACCTCGCTCTTCGTCTTTTTTGCTGCTGCAGTGCTTGATCTTGACGGGCAGAGCGCCGTGTTGCTTTTTGCGAGCTTCATTGGCGGCGCCTTCGCGTCGCCGGTCTGGACCTTCCTTGCGCGCCGCTTCGGCAAGCCGCCGATGATGATGGCGATGGGGCTGCTGATCTCCAGCTTCCTCGTTGCGACATTGTTCCAGCAACCGCGGGGTCTGGGGCAAGCGGTCGGTTTCTCGCTGATGCTCGGAACGGGCTTCGTGGGACTGCTCTTCACTTACTCGATGCTCGCCGACTTGATTCCGCGTGACGCCGGGCGTTGCGGCCGGAACCGGTCGGCCTTTCTCTTTGCGCTTTTGAACCTGATGCAAAAGTTCGGCGTCGCCGCCGCGATCGCCGTCAGCTACGCGCTCCTCGATCTTGTCGGCTTCGACCCGAAAAATGGCGAGGCGGCCGCGCGCGAACTGCATCTTCTGTTCGCGCTCCAGCCGACGGTCAGCTGGATTGTCATGGTGGGCTTGCTGCTTCTGATGCAACGCGCAAGCGCTCGCCTTTGATTTACGACCGCTACGCGCCTCAAGCCAAAGGCCGCTTTCATCCCCGAATTGCGGGATGAAAGCGGCCGGTAGGCTCTCTCGCTGAGCTTCTAAGGATGGGTTTGTTGGCGGGCAGCGATCACATGAATTCTACCTGCGCCGCAACGCCATTGTCGCTCGTCTGATTATATTCGATTGCGACTGAAACATGGCTGTTGCCCGCGATATTCGCACCAGAACAGGCGATTTCCAATTGCGCGTTCATGTGGGTGGCGCCACCGACTTGTGAAGCCGCAATTGAAAACCCGCTAGGACCGCCAATGGTCGATTCGTCGAATATGACGACTGACGGCCCGAACTTGATCGCGACCGGATACCCTGCAATCATCCGCACGCCGAAGGGGATTTCCAATATGCGGGTTGCGGCAAAACCCAGGTCCGCCGTTGCACCGCACATCGTAATCATCAGTTTGCCCGAAACATTCTGGGCCCCGGTGTCGCTCGTGCGCGTAAAATCAAGCAGCGCGAATGTCCGTGCAGCGTTGAAATCGCGCTTGCGCCCATTGCCCTTGCCTTGGCGATCGGTTTTGATGGTCCAGACGTCGGCGCGCGAGTTGCCGAGCGCACCGAGATTCTCGCCGTTCACCAGCATTCGGTCGGGTCCCGGCGATTTCCGATGCCAGCTGTTGGACCCGAAAGTGACGCGCCCATCGCTGGCGAACTTATAGGGGATGAGTTCCCCTCCGATAGAGGCGCCCGTAAAGTGGCAGCCGTCGAACTTGACGCCATTGAGGCTTTCCGTCTCGACCAGCGCATATTCATGCGTCGCTTCCACATAAGTGGCAAACGAGACCGAGCGAGCCTGATGCAGCCGGATCGTTGGTGTATAGCCCTTGACGCTGGCGGACGCTGCGGTCTGGCTGATATTGACGGTGTAGGTGCCATTGCCGCCGGTCCCGGTGCCGAGCGACGTGATGACCGTCCCCGAAGCAACATTATCTCCCACAAGATAGGAGCCGATCCGCAATGCCCCGTTTGCCAAGGCTGTTACGGTTAAGGTCGTTCCGGCGATACTGCCGGTGACATTGCATTCTGGTTGGCCTCCGGCTTCGAAACGGCCACCCAGAAAACGGACATTCTCTGGGCTGTTGAGCCAGACATGCTCAAGTGTATGATTCGTAAACTCGCAGCTGATGAAGCTGACGGCGTTGCAGACCGGACCCGACATGATCAGGCCACGCGGCGCTGCTCCAAAACCAACATGATAGAAGGTCGTTGTTTGCAGATATTGATTGATCTCGAAGTTTGCGACCGTCTGCAAATCCATCGATATGTCGTCGAAAAGAAGGCCCTCCGCTGCCCCGACGTCAAGCTTGATACCGTGCGTTCCGCCGTGAAACGACACGCCTTTGACGGCGGAGTTGATGAGCGTGACCGGATCGCGATTGATCAACAACGGATAGTTTGCTGGCGTGCTCTGATTATCGATGATGGTCCTGCCGCTGCCGTCGCCTTCTAGAGCGCACCAATTCGGCATCTTAAGTGGACCGGTATTACCTCGATAACGACCGGCCGGAATATAAACGCGGCCGCGGCTATGCGGGCTGTTGGCCAGAGTGTTGAGAGCCTTGTTGATGGCCAGCCCGTCGATCAGATCGTCAAGCGAAGTTGCGTCCGGAAACTCGGCTTGGGCAGCGGACAGCGAAGCGTAGAACTCGCTGAGCGGATGTACTCCATTGTCGCCAACGGCGCCAAAATCTTTAACGTTGTAAGGGGATGCCATTTTCTTTGTTCTCCAATAGCGCGGGAACATAATGGGAACATTCGATTTCCTACAACGCAACCTATATCGTGCAGGAAGAAATCGGGGCTTGCATCGATGTAGAAGGGGCGGGCAGTGACGGGTGTTGCAATCGCCGCACAGCGCAAGTAAAGGCCGCTTTCATTCGGACAGATGCGCCGTTTTCCTTCCGCCTTTCGCTGACATGCTCGGGGAGGGTGGGCGGACTATTGCCCCAAGCGCGCTTGACGCGCGGCGGGCGGCAACCCATCTGGCTCGAACCGAAGACGTTAAAGGACAGGACGATCGTTATGGCGAAGACCAGCCCGGCTGAGTTCATCAATCAGGTGCGCGCCGAAGCCCGCAAGATCGTGTGGCCCACGGGCCGCGAAACGGTGCAGACGACGATCATGGTGATCATCATGATGACGATCCTTTCGCTGTTCTTTTTCGGCGTCGACACGGTTTTCAACGCGATCGTCAGCTGGCTGACGTCGCTCGCGCGCTAAACGCCGCGATTACAGGGACGGGATAGTTACACTTATGGCGCGCTGGTACATCATTCACGCCTATTCGGGTTTCGAAAACAAGGTTCGCGATTCGGTGCTTTCCGAAGCCGAGCGCATGGGCCTCACCGAGTTCGTCGAGGCGGTTGAAGTGCCGGTCGAAACCGTCACCGAGGTGAAGCGCGGCAAGAAGATCCAGGCCGAGCGCAAATTCTTTCCGGGCTATGTTCTCGCCAAGCTGACGATGACCGACGATGTCTATCACCTTGTCAAGAACACGCCGAAGGTCACCGGCTTCCTCGGCTCGATGGGCAAGCCGCAGGCGATCAGCGAAGCCGAAGCCGCACGCATCCTGAACAGCAAGGAAGAGGCCGCGGCCCGTCCGAAGCAGGAAATCCGCGTCGATTACGAAATCGGCGATCAGGTCAAGGTGCTCGATGGTCCCTTCGCCAGCTTCAACGGGCTGGTCGAGGAGCTCGATTTCGAAAAGGCGCGCGTCAAGGTGTCGGTGTCGATCTTCGGTCGCGCCACCCCGGTCGAACTCGACTTCGAACAGGTCGAACGCTTCAAATAACATCTTCGCGCGCCTGTGAAGGTGCGCGGCGTCCATTGAACGGAACATGCGCATGAGCCTTTCTCCCGACGAGATCCAGGCTCGCATCGATCGCGCGCGTGAAATCCAGGCGGCTTTCTCGCCTGAAAAGGTCGTGTCGGCGGTAACGCGCCTGTTCGAACTCGACCCGGTGCCGGGGCTTGAGGACGAATTCACCTTTCCCGCGTTCGACAAGCCGACCCGCCAGCGTATCTTCGGCGGACAGGTGATCGCGCAGGCGCTGGCCGCCGCGGCGCGCACCGTCGATCCGGGCAAGCCGGCGCATTCGCTTCACGCCTATTTCCTGCGTGGCGGCGATGAGGCGAAGCCACTCCATTTCCGCGTTCACCGCGACTTCGACGGACGCAGCTTCGCCAACCGGCGCGTTGTCGTACGGCAGGACGGCAAGGTCATCTTCAACCTCACGGCGTCCTTTCACGCGCCGGAGCCGGGCGCGACGCATCAGGCTCCGATGCCCGACGTGCTGCCGCCCGAGGAATGCGCCGAGCTGGTCGAAAATCTGGCCGCCGATCCCAATGTCAGCGATGCGCAGCTCGAACGGATGGCGCGGCTGCGGCCGTTCGAGACGCGTAATTTTCGTCCGTCCTCGACCGAGCGCGGGACGAAACATTATCAGTGGTACCGGCTCGCGGCGCCGATCGGCGACGATCCGCTGCTCCACCGCGCTTTCCTTGCCTATGTATCGGACATGGGGCTCCTGTCCTCGTCGCTGCTGCCGCACGGCTTCACCTGGTCGACCCCCGGGTTGTTTTCGACCAGCCTCGACCACGCGATGTGGTTCCACGGCAACATCCGTGTCGACGACTGGTTCGTCTATGTGATGGACAGCGACTGGACCGGTGGCAGTCGTGGGATCAACCGCGGGCTGATCTATCGTCGCGACGGCACCCTGATCGCATCGGCAATGCAGGAAGGGCTGTTGCGGGTCACACCGCCCACATCCGACGCATAAGGCTTGTTTTTCGGCGCCTTTGCGCTTATGGGCGCCGCTTCGCGTCAGATAAGGGCGTGATTCCGCGCGGGAGGAAGGGGTGATGCCCTTCTGTTCGACCGCTAATTTTGAGCCCCGGATCAGTCCGCGGCGACAGAAAGATAGGAGGCCATCATGGCTAAAAAGATCAGCGGCTACATCAAGCTGCAAGTTCCGGCAGGGACCGCAAACCCCTCGCCGCCGCTCGGGCCGGCACTCGGCCAGCGTGGCGTGAACATCATGGAATTCTGCAAGGCGTTCAACGCTGCGACCGACGGTATGGAAAAGGGTACGCCGACCCCGACCATCATCACCGTCTTCGCCGACAAGAGCTTTACCTTTGTCACCAAGACGCCCCCGGCGACGTACCTGATCAAGAAGGCTGCGAACCTGAAGGCTGGCTCGAAGGAGCCCGGCAAGATCAGCGGTGGCAAGATCGCGCGTTCGAAGCTGACCGAAATCGCCGAGATCAAGTTCAAGGATCTCAACGCGAACGATCTGGAACAGGCGACGAAGATCATCGAAGGCAGCGCCCGCTCGATGGGCCTCGAAGTAACGGAGGGCTGAACCGATGGCAAAGCTGACCAAGAAGCTCAAGGCCCTCGAGGGCAAGGTTGACGCGCTGAAGCTTCACGACGTCGACGTCGCGATCAAGACCGTTCGCGAACTGGCTTCGGCCAAGTTCGACGAAACGCTGGAAGTTGCGATCAACCTCGGCGTCGATCCGCGCCACGCCGACCAGATGGTCCGCGGCGTCGTGACGCTCCCCGCCGGTACCGGCAAGGACGTCAAGGTTGCCGTGTTCGCGCGCGGCGACAATGCCGACAAGGCGCTGGCCGCCGGCGCCGACAAGGTCGGTGCCGAAGACCTGATGGAAGACATGCTCGCGGGTAACCTCGACTATGGCCGCGTCATCGCGACGCCGGACATGATGGGCATCGTCGGCCGCCTCGGCAAGACGCTGGGTCCGAAGGGCCTGATGCCGAACCCGAAGCTGGGCACCGTGACCCCGAACGTCGCCGAAGCCGTGAAGGCCGCCAAGGGCGGTCAGATCGAATTCCGCGTCGAAAAGGCCGGCATCATCCACGCTGGCCTCGGCAAGCTGTCGTTCGGCGAGGAAAAGCTCCGCCAGAACTTCGACGCCTTTGTCGACGCGATCGTCAAGGCCAAGCCGGCTGGCGCGAAGGGCAAGTACGTTCGCAAGATCGCACTGTCGTCGTCGATGGGCCCGGGTGTGAAGGTCGATACGGCCGACGTGACCGGCGCCTGATAGGCACCAAATGATTTAGGGAAGGGCCGGGGGAAACTCCGGCCCTTTTCTTATGGGCGGCTTTGGGGGCGGCGAACCGCCATGGCCTCCTTTCATCGTCCCGGTTGGGTCCGCGATCCGGTCGGCGCAAGCGCCGCGTGATATTCCAAAGTTCAGTAAAGTTCAGCCCTGTGCGTTCCGGGGTTTGGACCTTGCCGCGTGCTATTTGGACCTTGCCGCGTGCTAGATGCGCCCCACCTTGGTCGTACCGGCAAGCCAAGCAGCGACCGCTTTTATCCACCAAATGAAAGAGCTGGATGAAGGCTGGCACAGCCGGATAATGTAGGAAAGGCTTATTTGAAGGCGACGTCGGCTTTGGGTTGGGAAGCGGACGTTCGCTACCGCTCCTGTTCCCCGGCGAAGGCCGGGGCCCAGAGCGTTAGAAAGCAAATGTCTGCTGGTTGCGCCCTGGACCCCGGCCTTCGCCGGGGAACAGCAACTCTTGGCCCCATTCAGACCTTCGTCATCCCGGACTTGATCCGGGATCCATAGCTGCACCGTCGTCATGGATCCCGGATCAAGTCCGGGATGACGATGCGAGAAGGTCGACAATCGATCGCTAGCGGTCAAGCTGGCGAAACTCGATCAGGTCCCATTTATTGCCATAAAGGTCGAGGAAGACCGCGACGGTGCCATAGTCGGCCTCCAGCGGCTCGCGCTCGATCCGCACGCCTTTGTCGAGCAGGCGCTGATAGTCGCGCCAAAAATCGTCGGTCTGCAGGAACAGGAAGACGCGGCCACCCGCCTGATCGCCGATGAACCTGGCCTGTTCTTCATTGGAGGCCCGCGCCAGCAGGATCGTTGCCCCGCCCGGCGGATTGCCCGGCGGCGCGACGAGCACCCACCGCTTGTCCTGCGCGGGTTGATAGTCGTCGGCGACGAGCGAGAAGCCGAGTGTGCCGACATAGAAGTCGATCGCCTCGTCATAATCGCGCACCACCAGCGCGATATGCGCAATCGACTGCCGCGTCATTCGCGCAGACCGCGCAACGCCGCGCCCGTAGCAAACGGCCCGATCATCGTCAGCAGCAAACTCGTCGCCCCCAACAGCTTGATTGCCCCGCGCCCCGACGGGTCGAGCATCCCGGCGCCGAAGATCAGCATCGGCACCGCGAGTGGCAGGATCAGCAGCCCGCCGATCGCGCTCCCGCCCTTGAGGTTCGCGGTCAGCGCCGCGCTCAGCACGGCAAGCGAGGCGAGCGCCGGAATGGCAATGGCGATCCCGGTCGCGAGCAATCGGGTCCGTTCCGCATCCTGCGCGAGCAATGCCGCAGCCGGAAACAGCGCGATCATCAGCGGCAGGCCAAAGGCGATGGCGTGCGCTGCGATCTTTACCGCCGCGATGACCTCGTCCGCCATCCCCCGCACCGCGAGCTGGTCGAGCATGCCTGCATCGCGGTCGGGGCGCACCAGCCGGTCGATCGGGAGCAGCGCCGCGAGCAGCGCCGCGACCCACACCATTCCGCCGCCGGCGCGGCGCAGCAACGGCGCATCCGGCCCCACGGCAAAGGGAAAGGCGGTGGCGACGAGCAGGAAGAACAGCACCGGCAACCACAGCGCCCCGCTGCCCCATGCGCGCTGCAGGTCGCGCCAGAACAGGGCGAGCAGCGCGGTCAAGCGCGTGCACCCATATCGAGTTCGGCAAGGTCGGGAACGCCGAGCGCAAAATGCGACGCCAGCAGAACCGCGCCGCCGTTGGCGCGATGCTTCGCAATCGCCGCAACCAGCCGCGCCTGCGCCGCGTCGTCCATGCCGTTTGCGGGCTCGTCGAGCAGCCAGATTGGCGCGCTCGAGGCGATGACGCGGACCATCGCCGCGCGCTTGCGCTGCCCGGTCGAGAGCATCGATACGGGCACCTCGGCGAGCGGCGCCAGTGCCATCTCGTCCATCGCACGGTCGACGGTGTGACCGTCGACGGTATCGATCCGCGCCCAGAAATCGAGCGCGCGGCGCAAGGGAAGTTCGGCGTCGAGCGCGGCCGCTTCGTCGATCAGCGCGCAGCGGCCGTGCCGTTCGACGCTGCCTGCGGCGGGCCGCAACAGGCCGGCAGCAAGCCGGATCAGGCTCGACTTTCCCGCGCCGTTCGGACCGCGCAGCCATAGCGCGTCGCCGCGCCCGAGCGACAGTGACAGGTTTTCGAAGAGTAGCCGGTCGCTGCGAATGCATGCCACGCTGTCCAGCCGCAGCAGTTCGGTCACGCCATATCCTCGAGCGCGTGCATGTCGTCGTCCGAAAAGCCGAAATGATGGCCGATCTCGTGGATCAGGACATGGCGCACCAGCGTATCGAGCCGCTCGCCGGTCTCGATCCATTCGACAAGGATCGGGATGCGATACAGGGTGACGCGATCGGGCATGCCACCGCTCTGGTCGATGCTGCGTTCGGTGAGCGGCCGGCCTTCGTAAAGGCCGGTGAGTTCATAGGGGTGCTCGATGTCGAGCGAGGAAAGCGTTTCGTCGTCGGCAAATTCCTCGATCGCGACCACCACCCCTTCGATATGGGGGGCAAAGACGGCGGGCATCGTCGCCAGCGCGGCTTCGGCCATCGCAAACAGCGCATCGGCGTCGGGCGCGCCGCCGGTCCAGCCGGGCGGCAAATCGGGGAGGGCACTCTTGTCGCTCATCGCGCCCACCCTTATGGCGGGCGCACGAAATTGACCAGCGGGAGAAGAAAAGATGGTTCAGAAACTCGGCGAAGATGCCCGCAGCGCGCTGCTTGTCCGCTTTCCCGAATGGACGCACGAACCCGTGCGCGACGCAATCACACGCCGCTTTCAGTTCGCCGATTTCGCGCAGGCGTTTGGCTTCATGGCGAGCGTCGCGATCATCGCGGAAAAGATGGATCATCACCCCGAATGGTCGAATGTCTATAATCGTGTCGACATCCTGCTGACGACACACGACGCCGATGGGTTATCCGAACGCGACGCAAAGCTGGCCGAAGCGATCGAGGCGCTTTTGTAACTCGGCTCGTTCATCCCGGCCTTTGCGATTGCCGGCGATGACGCGGCGGGGTTGCGCTGCTTTTCCGTGACCCTACAAGCGACGAAAAGCACAAGGGGAGCCTACCGCATGACCGACAGCCTGTTCCGCCGCAAACCCATCGTCCCGGAAAAGCAGGAAGGGCACACGCTTGCACGGACGCTCGGCTGGCCGCACCTCATTGCTCTTGGGGTCGGTGCGATCGTTGGCACGGGCATTCTGACGCTGATCGGCGTCGGCGCCGACAAGGCCGGACCCGCGGTGATTCTCTCGTTCGGCATCGCCGGCCTGATCTGCGCCTGCGCCGCGCTCGCCTATGCCGAAATGGCGACGATGATCCCTGCCTCGGGCAGCGCCTACACCTACAGCTATGTCGTGATCGGCGAACTGCTCGCCTGGGTCGTCGGGTGGAGCCTGATCCTTGAATATTCGCTGGTGGTCAGCGCGGTCGCGGTCGGTTGGTCGGGCTATGCCGCGCCGTTGCTCGAGGCGTGGGCGAGCGTCCCTATGGCCTTGATGCAGGGTCCCGAACTCGGCGGTATCGTCAACCTGCCGGCGATCGCGATCATCGCAATTGTCGCCGGGCTGCTGCTCGTCGGAACGCGCGAAAGCGCGACGCTTAACGCGATCCTTGTGCTGGTGAAGGTGGTCGCGCTCGTCATCTTCGTGGCGGTCGCACTCCCGGCCTTCAACGCCGCGAACCTCGAGCCGTTCAGCCCCTATGGCTTCACCAAACATATGGGACCCGACGGCGTCGAGCGCGGTGTGATGGCCGCCGCGGCGATCATCTTCTTTGCTTTTTACGGCTTTGACGCGATCGCGACGGCGGCCGAGGAAACGCGGAATCCCGACCGCGATCTCAAGATCGGCATCGTCGGCTCGATGTTCGCTTGTGTGATCATCTATATCGCGGTTGCGGTCGCCGCGGTGGGCGCAATTTCCTACACGCGCTTCGCCAACAGCCCCGAACCCTTGGCGCTGATCCTGCGCGAGCTCGGCAGCCCGCTCGCGGCGCAATATCTCGCGGTCTCGGCGATCATCGCGCTGCCGACCGTCATCCTCGCCTTCTTCTATGGCCAGAGCCGCATCTTCTTCACCATGGCGCGCGACGGGTTGCTGCCCGCCAGCCTTGCGAAGCTGTCGTCGCGCGGCACGCCGGTGCGGATCACGATCTTCACGGCGCTCGTCGTCGCGGTGCTCGCGGGCTTCATCCCGCTCGGCGAACTCGCCGCGCTCGCCAATGCCGGCACGCTCGCCGCCTTTACCGCGGTGTCGATCTGCATGCTTATCATGCGCCGCCGCGCGCCCGACGCCCCGCGCACCTTCCGCGCGCCGATGCCGTGGGTGGTCGGCGGTATCGCGGTGCTCGGCTGTATCTATCTGTTTTTCAGCCTGCCGGCGAAGACGCAGCTCTGGTTCCTGGTATGGAATGTGGGCGGGCTGGGCGTCTATTTCCTCTACGCCCGCCGGAACGCCGTCATCGGTTAAAAAAAAAGGGCCCCGCTCCGACCGGGGAGGCGGAGCGGGGCCCAGTTTCGCCGGTCTGTATTCAGCCGTCGGCTTCGAACGCCAGCAAGTCGCCGGGCTGGCAATCGAGTTCGGTGCAGATCGCCTCGAGCGTTGAAAAACGCATCGCTTTCGCCTTGCCGGTCTTGAGGATCGACAGGTTGGCGAGGGTGATACCGATCCGGTCGGACAGGTCGGTCAATGTCATCCGCTTCGCGTGGAGCAGGTCGTCCAGTTTCACGACGATCGCCATCACACGGTCCCTTCCAGCTCGTCGCGCATCGAGGTGCCCTGTTCGAACACCGCGGCGAGGACAAAGGCGAGCAGGATCGCGAGCAGGCTGCCGAGCGAGATGCCGCCCATGTCGCCAAAATCGCTACCCGCTTTTGCGATGCTGCTCGCGGTCCAGCTGAGCGGGATCGCCAGCACCTGCGTAACCACCAGCGCCCAACCGATCCGGCGCAGCCGCGCGGCATTCTCCGGGACGAAGGGGTCGCTTGTCGTGCTCGCCACGAGCGCCTGAAACTGGCGGATGATATAGGCTGCGGCGGCGAGGATCGCGAAGAGCAATGTCATCAACACGCCGACGGGGACGCGAAGCGTCGTGACCTCAAGGAGTGCGGGGTTGTCCCGAAATCCGGCCATGACCTCGGGCCAGGCGACGATCAGCGCGATCGCAACACCGACAACGAGCAGCGCCGACGCGATGATCAGTGCCAGGATCAGCCAGAGCAGGCCGCGCGTCGCGCCGAGTAGGGGGGTATTGGGAATAGGCATATCGTTCTCCGATGGGTTGCTTATCGAAGAACGATATAGTTCGAGTCATTCTTATCGTCAATCGATATTATCGAAAAACGATATATTGCCGGAGGGAGGGATCAGGCCCGCTGCCAGTCGAAAGGCAGGGGCGCCTCGCGAAAGGCGAAGCGGTCGAGATGGCGCGCGACGGCGCCCTCCAGTCCCTCAAGCTGTTCGTCGACGCTGGCATCGATGCGGACCGACAGGGTGTCGGGTCCGGCATCGAAGGTCACCAGTCCGTCGCCCGGCCAATCGGCGCCGCGGGCATCCTTTGGGAAGGCCACGGTGCCACGGTCGGGGGAGAACTCGACCGCCAGATTATGCTGCCAATGCTTGCACAGCTGCTGGAGATATTTGCTCGCGTGCGCTGTGGGCACCTTGGCCGTGGAGGAAACCGTCATATCTGCGCTCCTTACAATCGTTCGATCTTCTGCGCGGCCTCGTCGATCAGTGCGACGATGTCGTGCAGCGCCGCATCGTCGAGGTCACGATCGCCCAGCCGGTTCACCAGAACCTGGCGCAGATTGCCCATCGCGCGGCGCACCGAAGCCGAGTCCGTGCGCTGCGTTTCCTCGCCGACCGCGGTCAGGCGCGCGAGTGCGGCTTCGACGATCTCCTTGTTGGCTTCGAGTTCGGCGCGCCCGGCATCGGTGATCGCGAACAGCTTTTTCGCGCCGTCGCTTTGCTGCGCCGCGATCAGGTCCATGTCGTCGAGCATCGTCAGCGTCGGATAGATGACGCCCGCACTCGGCGCATAGGTGCCGCCGGTCAGCTCCTCGATCTGGCGGATCAGGTCGTAGCCATGGCGCGGCTCGTCGGCGATCAGCTTCAGCAGCACCAGCCGCAATTCGCCGCCGTCGAACATGCGCCGGCGTTCGCCGCGTTCGCCCCGGCCGCCACCACGCCGGCCGCCACCGCCAAAGCCGTGGCCGAACCCGTGACCAAAGCCACGCCCGCCGCCGCGATGCATCGCATGCCGCCCGCCGCAACCGCGGCCATCCATTTTTGCATAGAATATCATTATTCGTTCCTTAGAGTGATTCTAGATGCGTCTAAGATATATCTTAAGATATGATATGCAAGAGCCTCATCGAAAATTCTCGCGGGGAAGGCGGGGCGATCAGATTTGGGGCGCGAAACGCAAGTGAATCAACGGATAGGCGCGGCCTTGGCCGTCGCGCTCAGAGCGTCCGATCCGCACAAAACCCAAGCGTTCATAGAAGCCGACCGCTTGCCCGTTCTGTTCGTTCACGTCGGTGGTCAATATGGGGTGGCGCTCCAGCGCGTGCGCGACCAGCGCGCGCCCGACCCCGGCGCCGCGATGCGCCGGATCGATGAACAGCGCCTCCATGCTCGTCTCGTCGAGCAGCATGAAGCCGATTGCCCGGTCATCCGCATCGACCGCGAGGCAGAGCGGCGCGAAGGGCAGGAAGGACTGGACCTCGGCTTCGATCGCGGCGCGGTCTTCGGGGGTCAGGAAATCATGCGTCGCATCGACAGCGTCGCGCCAGATCTGGACGGCGCGCTCGCCATCTGCGGGGGTGGAGGGGCGGATACGGATCATCGCGGTCACATAGGAAAGGACGGACGGTCGGCCAAGCCTCCATTCCGCCTTGGTTGACATGCCTCGACCATTGCCTTCGCCCGGCCGGGACGGGGGGCAGTCTCGCTGACCCCGATCCTTCGCCATCCCGGGCTTGCCCCGGGACCGGCCTTTTCCTTCAGAAAGACAGGCCCCGGATCAAGTCCGGGATGACAAGGAAGGAGAAGGCATCTTTCGGTCGAGCGCGCACCGTCTTGAGGATAGGAAATCGCTGCGTTTCTGCCGATCGCGCCTTGACTCTGCGCCCATCAGCGCTATTAGCGCCCCCGTGTTGCCACGGGTTCGCCCGCGGCAATTCCGTCCGAGACAGTTGGTGAAGGGGATTTGCCCTTCTTAATTTCCAGCCGAGACGGGGAACAGTCTTTTTCGGTCGCCCGCCTGTTTTTCAGGCGACGCGTCTTGACCGACCCCATCGGACATCGTTGCGCAAATGCAGGTGAGCCTCGGCTCGCGTCGGCATTTGCGTGTGTTAGCCGCCCGGCGGCGCGTGCGTTTCGGCGTATGCGGTTCCGGGCAGATGAGTGGAGTATAGGCATGGATCGTACGGAAAAGGCCGAAGCCGTATCCTCGCTGAACGCTACGCTGGGATCAGCTGCTGCTGTTGTGGTCGTCCGCAACCTCGGCATGACCGTCGCTCAGTCGACGGTGCTGCGCCAGCAAATGCGCGATGCAGGGGCCGACTTTCGCGTCACGAAGAACCGTCTTGCCAAAATCGCGCTCGATGGCACGTCCTACACCGGTATCGGCGAACTGCTGACCGGTCCCACGGCCCTCGCAACCTCGACCGATCCGGTCTCGGCTGCGAAGATCGCCGTGGAATTTGCCAAGACCAACGACAAGCTTGAAATCGTTGGTGGCGGCATGGGCGACGTGGTCCTCGACGTGAATGGCGTGAAGGCGCTGGCTTCGCTTCCCTCGCTCGACCAGCTTCGTGCCACGATCATTGGTCTGGTACAGGCTCCGGCCACCAAGGTTGCGCAGATTGCCGCAGCCCCGGCTGGCCAGTTGGCGCGGGTTTTTGGCGCATATGCCGCCAAAGAAGCAGCGTGATTTCGAACTGAACTGAAACTTACTGCCGGGATATCCCGGTTCTGATGGAGAATGAACATGGCTGATCTTGCAAAGATCGTTGAAGAACTGTCGACGCTGACCGTCCTCGAAGCGGCTGACCTGTCGAAGCTGCTCGAAGAAAAGTGGGGCGTTTCGGCTGCCGCTGCTGTTGCTGCTGCTCCGGCTGCTGCCGCTGCTGGCCCGGCTGCTGAAGAGCAGACCGAATTCGACGTCATCCTGACGGGTGACGGCGGCAACAAGATCAACGTCATCAAGGAAGTCCGCGCGATCACCGGCCTGGGTCTTGGCGAAGCCAAGGCACTCGTCGAAGGTGCGCCGAAGGCTATCAAGGAAGGCGTGAACAAGGCTGAAGCTGAAGAGCTGAAGGCCAAGATTCTCGCTGCCGGTGGTACCGTCGAGCTGAAGTAATTCGGTTTGATGGGTTCCGGCCGGTTGACCCGGCCGGCTTCCAGCGAAATGAGAAAGGGCGGCGCCGCGAGGCACCGCCCTTTTTCTATGCGGTGAGGGGACCACCGCGGATTGCCGGGCCTAGTTGCTCGAATAGCCCGGACGGAAGCTGGTCGAGGTGCGGACACGCGCGGGTTCGGCGCGGCGCACCTCCTGTTCCTGCGTCGCCGGGGTGGGACGCTGGGCGATTTCCCAGGCGCTGACCGGTTTGCGGGTCATGTCCTTTTGACCGGCCAATGTTTCATCATAAGCCGTGCGTTCCTGGCGGTCGAGGAAGCGCGCGCGCTTCAGGCGCTTGCTCAGCGTAGCGAACGGATTGTCATCGGTCGGACCGGCCATCGCCATCGCTTCGTGACGACCCATGCTGCCGCTCGGCGCTGCGGCGAACGTTGGCACAGTAGGTGGAGCAACCTCTTCGCGCGGGGCATATGCGGGCGTGATCCACTGTTGGCTTTCGGCGGCCGGCTCGGGAGCTACAGGTGCACGCTCATCATCATAAACCGCCGTTTCTTCGCCGACCACGCGGCGACGGCGGTTGGCAAACGCAAGGCCTGCACCACCGACGATCAGCAGCGCGGCCGCGCCACCGGCGATCTCCCACGGGAATTCATTTCCGGTCGTGCTGGCCTGTTCGGCCGGCAGCGGTGTCGGCGCAGCGATCGGTTCGGCGGCTGCCGTCACCGGCGCTTCGATCGGCGCGGCTTCGTCGAGGAGGGGAGCTTCGGCTATCGGCGCGGCGGCAGGCGTCGCGGCAACCGGCGCCGCGGCTGCGGGCTGCGCTCGCTGTGCCGTACGTTCCGCACGCGGGGTCGGAGCAGGCGCGCGCGCGGCGGCCTTGGGCGTGGGTGCGGCTTCGGCCGGAGCGATATCGAGCGGCACGCGAATGACCGGCTTCGGCGTGACGGGCTGTGCCGCCTGCTGTGCTGCGACCGGCGCGGGGGCGCTCGGCTCGGCGACGGTCGGCGGGGTCGGTGCCGCGACGGGCGGCGTCATCGTGACGGTCGGGGTTTCCTGCGCAAAAGCGGCGGGGGTGGACAGGGCCAGGAACGCGGCAATCGCGCTCATGGCGGGGCGGGAGAGGGCGATGTTTCTTGTCATAGTGAAGGACGAACGAACCGCCCGGTCAAAGTGCTGCTCCGTCGGCGCCGTTTCCGGGATGAGCCGTGTGTCTCGAACGGCACGGCGAAGATTCGGGTGTCGCCAGTCGCCATCTGCGACCGGTTTTATCGCGGCGGCGCGGGTGCCATCATGACAGAGATCTTGCGCTTCGGTGTCACGCGGGTCACCAATTCGTCATTCCCGCGAAACCTTGGCGTGGTCAACGCCGCGCATGAAAACGACCGATCTTGCCCCGACCCGGCTGCCCGACCACATGCGCGAAACGCAGCGGCTTCTTTTCATCGCCAAACATGCGCGCTGGACCGGCGGGTTGCACGCCGACGACGGCAATCACGCGCTCTATCATCGGGAAATGCGCGAGACGCTGGAGGGGCTGGGCATCGAACTGCTGATTGCCGACAGCTATGCCGCGCTGTTCGACCGCCCTGCCGCCGATTTCGTTTTCCCGCTGCTTAACCGCGGCGGCTTCTTCAACTCCGAAATGCTGCTGCCTTTGCTGTGCAACCAGCATGGGCTGCCATATCTCGGCGCGTCCCCGATCGTCCGCGGCCTGTCCGACGACAAGCATTTGACCAAGCTCGAAGCGGCTGCGCGCGGCGTGCCGACCGCGCCGTGGGCGCTGTTCCGCCGCGGCGCGCCTGTCGACGTGTCACATTGCCCTCCCGCACGGCGCTGGGTGATCAAGCCGAACAACAGTTCGGCCTCGTGGGGCGTCCGCGACGCGCATGACCGGATCGAACTGGCGCAGTCGATCGCCGAGATCCACGCGCTCGACCATGATGCGCTCGTCGAACCCTTTATCGACGGCAGCGATATCGAGGTACCGGTCATCACGCTCGACGGTGAACCGGCGATGATGCCGATGATGATTTTTGAACAGGCCGACCCGACCCAGCTTCGTACCTATCAGGAAAAGCGCGATCTCGTCGGGAACGTCGGATATTGCATCAAGCGCTTCGACGATCCGCTCATTTCGGGTCGGATCGCCGAATATACGAAGCGGATGGCGGATATCTTCCGGCCATTTGACTATGGCCGGTTCGAGTTCCGCGTCGACCACACGACCGGCGACGTCCGGCTGCTCGAGGTCAATCTCAACTGCAACCTCTGGTCCGAAAAGCTGTTTTCCCGTTCGGCCGTCGTCGCAGGCTTCACGCACGACACGCTCATCGAAACGATCGTCGCCGAAAGCATGATTCGCCAGATTGCGCCGGCGGCCGCCAGGCGGAACGCCGCGTGAGCGGGTCGATCCTGATCCTTGCCGGTCGTCGCCCCGGAGCCGTCGATGCACTGGCGGCGGCGCATGGCGTCGCCGACAAGTGCCTCGTTCCCGTGGCGGGGCGCCCGATGATCGCGCATGTGCTGGAAAGCGCGGCCGACAGTCCGGCGAAGCAGGTGTTCGTCTCGACGCATCACGCAGCTTTGCTTGAGGATCTGAACGATCCGGTTGTCGCCATGCTCGGCAATCGTTTGATCATTGTACCGGCCGCTGACAATCTGGCGGACTCGGTGATCGCAGTTGCCGGTGTGGCCGTCTTTCCGTTGCTCATCACGACCGCCGACAACTGCCTGCTGACGCCTGCAACGATCGCCGAGATCAGAGCGGAGGCGGAACGGCTCGACGCCGAGGCGGGTGTCGCGTTGGCACGGCGCGAGGATGTGCTTGCGGTCCATCCGGAAGGCCAGCGGCGCTTTTACGCGTTTTCGGATGTCGCGGTGTCGAACTGCAACGCCTATTGGATCGGGCATCCAAATGCACTGCGTGCGGTCGAAGCTTTTCGCGGCGGCGGGCAGTTCGTCAAGAAACCGTTTCGCGTGATGCAGGCCTTCGGGTTGATCAACCTGATCCGCTTCCGGTTCGGCATGGGGCCAATTCATCACATTTTCGCGTGCATCTCGCGCCATCTTAAAGTCGAAGTCGCCCCGCTGCTGGTGAGCAACGGGGCGACGGCGATCGATGTCGATAGTGAACGCTCGCTGCGCGTGACCGAGGCGCTGATGAAGCGCCCCGATATCGTCAATCCGCGACCCAGTTCCCGTGAAAGCCGGGGGGAACGCGGTGCGGCAGGTGAACGACAGCTTGCGGTGACCCGGTAAAATCATCGGCGTTGAGGATGACGAGTTCGGTCGTCTCGTGATTCATGTCGACCACCAAGCCGATGAGCCAGCCGTCGTCCTCGGCACTGTCCGCACGGCGGGGGACGAAGACGAACTCGCCGGGATGCCGGCCGGGGCCGAAATCATGGATTGTGGTGCCGCCCTCGTTCAGATCGTGGCGGAATAGCCGCGTGTCGGCCATCGCCCATTCGAGGCTCTCGCCGTCGGGCATCGCGACGCTATAGACATAGCGATAGGGACGCGTGGTCAGCCGTTCGTCGTAGCGCGGGAATTCCTGTGCGTGGTCGTGGATGACGGTGCGGGTCGTCGTTCCGGCCACCGGATCGATCGTCCAGCGTTCCATGCGCGACTTCTGGCTGTCGGGACCGCGCTTCGATTCCGCAAACATCGTTTCGTGCGCGACGACGTCGACGATCACTTTGCCGTCGGCCGTTTCATGGGCGTTGGCGGGGTGAAAGACATAGCAGGGCTCGACCGGTACCCAGATGATGCTGTCGCCGCTACCTTTCCGGGGGAGGAGGCCGACACGTGCCGGATGCGCCTCGTTCCAGGCATAGGGAAAGCGGTAACCGGCCAGCAGCATCTTCATCGAGAAGGTAACGGGAAGGTCGAAGACGAGCGCGTAATTTTCGGTGATTGCGCAATCGTGGATCGACGGCCCGTCGCTGACCGCAATCGCTTCCTCGCGGATCACATGCGCATCCCTGTCGAGCACGACGTGCCAGACCTTGTTCGGCTCGTCGCCGCGATAGGTGATCGCGTGCACCTCGTCGGTGACGGGGTCATGGTGCGGGTGCGCGGTGTACGATCCGACGAGCGTACCGTCGAACGGGTTGTGCGCGATCGTGTTCAGTTCATAGCCTAGCTCGACGGGTTTCCCGCCCGCCTCGACGATGGCGAAGGTGCGGCCGGCGAGACCGACGACATTGGTGTTCGGCGCGTCGTTGCCATCGGCGCGCGGGCCCGGCGGCAGTTCTTCGCCCAGAACGGCGCAGGCTTCGCTGCCGCGGACCCAGCGGTTGCGGTACCAGTCGGCCTTGCCGTCCTCGATACGGATCCCGTGGAGCATGCCTGCGCCGGTGAACCAGTGGTAGCTCGCCGGATCGGGGGCGACGGCCGGGTTCGGCCCGTTGCGCAGGTAGCGGCCGGTGAGCGCGGCGGGGATTTCGCCGTCAACGCGCAGTTCTTCCAGCGTGAACTCCTCGGTCATCGGTTTGTGGATGCCGGTGAGGAAGGGGTGGGCGTCGGTGGGGCGGGGGAGGCGCTTGCGGTTGAAGTCGGCGACCTTGCCGATGCCTTTGACAACGGCGCCGCGGATCAGGGTTTCGACATTGCTTGCCATGATATTGCTCCTTACGGATGTTGGCGAAAGTGCCGCGTAGCGTGGGGCTTGTGCGGACGACTCGATATGTTTACAGTGACAACATGATGGCAAGCAAAGATAACAGTGTCAACATAAAAAGCGACGGCGCGAAGGCGACGGGCGCTTATCATCATGGCGACCTTCGCGCGGCGGTGATCGCGGCGGGGCTGAAGCGGCTCGCCGAAGGCGATGGTGCCGAGCTCGGGCTGCGCGCGCTGGCGCGCGACGTCGGGGTCAGCGCGACGGCGCTGTACCGGCACTTTCCGGACAAGGAGGCGCTGCTCGACGCGCTCGCCGACGAGGGGCTGCGCCGGCTCGGCGCGCTGCAGGCGCAGGCATGGCTGAAGGCAGGCGGCGGTCACGCCGGTTTCAAGGCGACGGGCATCGCTTATGTCCGCTTCGCCTATGAGGAGCCGGCGGTGTTCCGGTTGAGCTTTACCCGGCAGATGTCCGAACGCTGCCAGCCGGGCGCCGACGGGGGAGAGGTGGGCTATAATCTGTTGCGCGCCGGGGTTTCGCAGACGATGCCCCACCTTGACGACCCCGACACCGCGGCGCTGCATGCCTGGGCGCTGGTGCACGGCCTCGCGATGCTGATCCTCGACCGGCGTATCGAGTGGGACGCGGCGATGGTCGAGGAGGTCGTCGGGCTGACCTTTGGTGGAGTTGCGTGACGTGCGGCACGATGTAGCGAAGCAGCGGAGGCAGGTGGGCTCGTCATAATTTTAGCGGTTTATTTTCCCCTTTCCGGCTATTTGGTCGCATGACCCGGTCGCTATCCCCCAGAGTTGAGGCGGTCTTCTGGTTCCTCTTGACCGCAATGGGATATTTTCTGCTTGCGAGTCTGTCGCTGCACGCCACGAAAGGCGCCGACAATATCGCGGCGGTATGGCCGCCGAGCGGATATTTCCTTGCCATCCTGCTGCTGATACCCGCCTCGGCGCGTGGCGCGGCTTTCGGCGGGATGATGGCGGCGAGCCTTGCCGCCAATATGCTGGGCGGCACGCCGTTCTGGACCTGTTTTGCCTTCACCGTGTCGAACGGCTGCGAAGCGGCGGTCGCGCTGTGGCTGATCCGCCGCCGCGAACCGGACGCGCTTTCATTCATGGTTCCGCGCTCGGTCGCCCGCTTTTGTATGGCGGCCTTCGCCGCCAGCATCGTCAGCGCGGTCCTTGCATGGGCACTCACCGGAAAGGGGCCCGATTTCTTTCTGTCCTGGTTGACGACCGTCTTGCTGGGCATGTTGATCGTGACCCCGCCGATCGTCATGCTCGCCCGGATGGTCGGAACGCATGCGCTTGCCAACGCGCCCATGCTAATGAAGGCCGAAGCAACGGCGATTCTGACGATCGCAGGGCTGGTCACCGCCCTGTCTTTTTCGCAATCGCAGTTTCCCGTAACCTTCCTTCCGTGCATCGCGGTCATTGCGGCGGCGTACCGTCTCGGCCCGTTCGGCGCCGCGGCAGGCATGCTGATCGTGACGATCGTCGCCTCGCTGCTGACCGGGCAGGGCTATGGCCCGATCGCCGCGATCGAGGGTATGCAAAAGACCCGGGTGCTGTTCCTGCAATTCTATCTGCTGATGCTGTTGTTCACGACGCTGCCGCTTGCGGCGTTGCTGATCGGTCGCCAGCGGCTGGCGAAGCGGCTCGAGCAAAGCAACCGCTGGCTGCTGCAGGCCGAGGCCGCGGCGCTGGTCGGTCATTGGCGCGTCGATCTGGTCGGATGGACGATTACCTGGTCGGACCAGACCTATCGCATCCATGGGCTGGAGCCCGGGGTGGCTGTCGATGTCGATTATAGCGTCAAACAATATGTCGCCGAGGACCGGCTGGCGGTGCGAAAGATTCTGGCGGAAGCGGTACGGACGGGGCGGCCTTTTGAATTTCAGGGGCGGATATTGCGTGCCGATGGACGGGTCCGGCACGTCAAATCGCACGGCTCGATCGAAATGGGCCGGAGCGGCCAGGCGGTTGGCATTTTCGGGACCGTCCAGGATGTGAGCGAGACGGTCGAAAACGCGCGGATACTGGAAGCCGCGCGCAGCGCCGCCGAACGCGTTGCCAACACCGATATGCTGACCGGGTTGCCGAACCGCCGCCATACGCTGGCTTTCCTCGAAAAGGCGTTGGCCGACGCGCGCGACCATGGTGCGCCACTGGCCGTGGCGATTTTCGATATCGACCATTTCAAGCGGATCAACGACACGCACGGCCATGCGGCGGGCGATCAGGTGATCCGCCGCGTTGCACAGCGCGCCAAGGCGGCGCTGCGCGACGAAGATATGCTCGGTCGCATCGGCGGCGAGGAGTTCGTGTGCATCTTGCAGCAGTCGAGTGCGCAGGCCGCAGAAATCGTCGCCGAACGTGTCCGCAAAGCGGTAGAGGTGGGCACCGTAGCCCAGGAAGGTTTGCCCAAAGCGACGATCAGCGTCGGCCTGGCGGTCTATGACGGCGAGGTGGATGTCGAGGACCTGCTGCACCGCGCCGACAAGGCGCTTTATGTCGCCAAGCGTGAAGGACGGAACCGGCTGCGCATGGCGGCGTAGAAATATTTCCATGCGATCGAAGGAGGCGACCGGCGCTTGCCGCGGTGAATTGCGGCATGACCTGAACATAGAGGCCCGTCCGTTGCCGATGGACGGCCGGGCGCGAGGGATGACGGTTTTGCCATCGCCATAACGGTACAGCAGGAATCGCCATTCTTGCCCTTGACCTTCCCATCGTTGGAAGCCCCACATTCCGGTTAATCGAAAAAAACCGGAGTGATTTGCGATGTCTGACCTAATGCAATTAGAGCGGGAAAGTGGCGGCCCCGCCCGCCAACCGGCGCAGCTGAGTGTCGCTGTCGCGGGCATGACCTGCGCTTCATGCGTCGGCCATGTCGAAAAGGCGATCGGCACGCTGCCCGGCGTGACCGGTGTCAGCGTCAATCTGGCGACCGAACGCGCCAATGTGACCTTCGCGGGCGTCGCCGATCCGCAAGCCGTCGTGCAGGCGATCGAGCGCGCCGGCTATGAGGTGCCCGAGCGCGAGGTCGAAATCGGCGTCGCGGGGATGACCTGTGCCTCATGCGTCGGCCACGTTGAAAAGGCGTTGTCCAAGGTGCCGGGGGTCATCACCGCCACGGTCAATCTGGCGACCGAAAAGGCCAGCATCCGCTATCGCAGCAGCATCGCATCGCTGGAGGATCTGGAAGCCGCGATCAGCGGTGCCGGTTATGAACCGCGCCGGATCGAAGGCGACAGCGCGTCGTCCGATCAGGCCGCCTCGGCGCGCGAGCAGGAACTGGAGAGCCTGCGTCGTTCGCTGTTGCTTGCGGCGGTGCTGGCACTGCCGGTGTTCCTGCTCGAGATGGGCTCGCACCTCATCCCCGCCGTCCATGAGTTCGTCATGACCCGCATCGGAATGCAGACAAGCTGGCTGATCCAGTTCGCGCTGACCACTTTGGTGCTCTTCGGCCCCGGGCTGCGCTTTTTCCAGAAGGGCATTCCCGCGATCCTGCGCGGAACCCCCGACATGAACTCGCTCGTCACCTTGGGGACGAGCGCCGCCTGGGGCTATTCGCTGGTCGCGACCTTTGCCCCCGGCGTCCTGCCGGCGGGCACCGCCAACGTCTATTATGAAGCCGCGGCGGTGATCGTCGCGCTGATCCTGCTCGGCCGCTATCTCGAGGCCAAGGCGAAGGGGCGAACATCGGAGGCGATCAAGCGGCTCGTCGGGCTTCAGGCGAAAACCGCGCGCGTCGTGCGCGATGGTGCGGCGCTGGAAGTCGCGCTCGCCGACGTTCGTGCCGGCGATATCGTCCAGGTCCGCCCGGGCGAACGCGTGCCGGTCGATGGCGAGGTCGTCGACGGCAATTCCTGGGTCGACGAGTCGATGATCACCGGCGAGCCGGTTCCGGTCGCCAAGGCCGCGGGCGCAGCCGTCGTCGGCGGCACGATCAACAAGACCGGCGCTTTCACTTTCCGTGCGACCAAAGTCGGCGGGGATACGGTGCTGGCGCAGATCATCCGCATGGTCGAGCAGGCGCAGGGATCGAAGCTGCCGATCCAGGCGATGGTCGACAAGGTCACCGCCTGGTTCGTGCCCGCGGTGATGGGGATCGCTGCGCTGACCTTCCTGATCTGGCTCGTCTTCGGGCCCGACCCGGCGCTGACCTTTGCACTGATCAACGCTGTCGCGGTGCTGATCATCGCCTGCCCATGCGCGATGGGCCTCGCGACCCCGACCTCGATCATGGTCGGCACCGGCCGCGCCGCCGAACTGGGGGTGTTGTTCCGCAAGGGCGAGGCGCTCCAGACGCTGCGCGACGTGACGGTCATCGCGCTCGACAAGACCGGCACGCTGACCAAGGGTCGCCCCGAACTGACCGACCTTGAGCCGGCCGCGGGCTTCGGGCGCGACGAAGTGCTGGCGCTGGTCGCGAGCGTCGAAAGCCAGTCCGAGCATCCGATCGCTGAAGCGATCGTGGCGGCCGCGAACGCGCGGGGTTTGGACGTTCCATCGCCCGCGGCGTTCGAAGCCATTCCCGGTTACGGCGTATCGGCAAAGGTCGGCGGCCGCGAGGTCCAGGTCGGCGCCGACCGCTTCATGACCAAGCTGGGCCACGATGTGTCGGCCTTTGCCGCCAAGGCGCGCGAACTCGGCGCGATGGGCCGGTCGCCGCTCTATGCCGCGATCGACGGCAAGCTCGCGGCGGTGATTGCGGTCGCCGACCCGATCAAGGAGACGACGCCCGAAGCGATCCGCGCGCTGCATGACCTCGGGCTCAAGGTCGCGATGATCACCGGCGACAATCAGGCGACTGCCGATGCCGTCGCGCGCACGCTGGGGATCGACGAAGTGGTCGGCGAAGTGCTTCCCGACGGAAAGGTCGATGCGATCAACCGGCTTCGCGCGGGTGGCCGCAAGGTTGCGTTCGTCGGCGACGGCATCAACGACGCCCCCGCGCTCGCCGAGGCCGACGTCGGCCTGGCGATCGGCACCGGCACCGATGTTGCGATCGAGTCCGCTGACGTCGTGCTGATGTCGGGCGACCTGCGCGGCGTGGTGAACGCGATCGCGCTGTCGAAGGCGACGATCCGCAATATCCAGCAAAATCTGTTCTGGGCGTTCGGCTATAATGCGGCGCTGATCCCGGTCGCCGCCGGGGTGCTCTACCCGCTGAACGGCACGCTTTTGTCGCCGGTGTTCGCTGCCGGTGCGATGGCGCTGTCGAGCGTCTTCGTGCTAAGCAATGCGCTCAGGCTGAAGGCCTTCCGGCCGGTGATCACCTCCGACAAAAATACAGAAGGAGCGCCGTCATGAACATAGGCAACGCCGCGAAAATGTCGGGCGTCTCGACGAAAATGATCCGCTATTATGAGCAGACGGGCCTCATTCCCAAGGCCGCACGTCATGACTCGGGCTATCGCGACTATGACGATGCCGATGTCCATCGGCTGCGTTTCATCCGGCGCGCGCGCGATCTGGGCTTCACGGTGGAGCAGATCGGCGAACTGCTCGGCCTGTGGTCGGACCGGACCCGCGCCAGCGCCGACGTGAAGCATTTCGCGCTGGGGCATATTGAGCGGCTGCGGGGGAAAATGGCCGAGATCGAAGCCATGGTGCGGACGCTCGAAACGCTGGCCGACCATTGCCATGGCGATGACCGGCCCGATTGCCCGATTATCGAGGGGCTGGCGGAGGAGGATGGCGCGCCGTCGCGTCTGGAACCGCGCGAACCGCGGCGCTTCGGCAAGCCCGGCGGGCAATCCGCGCGGCGATTGTGATGCGCCCGTTCTGACACAGCCTCGACAACATATGGGCCCCTCTTGCAAGCAGGAGGGGCCTTTTGATTCCACGCCGAAATAGCACTTGACCCTCCCACGATGGAAACCCGCACCCCCCGAATATGAGCGCGCCATCCATCCGGATCGGCGGGCAAAGATTCGGAGGTTGAAATGCGAAAATCGAGGGTCGCCGCGGCGCTGGGCGCGATATTGGCGACGGGGCTGGTGATATTTTGGGTGCGCGGGCCGGGCGGTGACGGACAGGCCGCCGCGCCGGGGCCGCCGATGGTGCTTGCAGCACCGGTCGTGGTGCAGGACCATGTGCCGCGTTCGACCTATACTGGCCGCCTGACCGCGGTCGAGACGGTCGATCTGAAACCGCGCGTCTCGGGCTATATCGCCGATGTCCGCGTGCCCGAGGGGCAGATCGTCCGGCGCGGGCAGATCCTTTTTCGCCTCGATAATGCGCCCTTTGCGGCGCGGCACGCCGCAGCGCGGGCGGCGACGCGCGAAGCCGAAGCGCGGCTGGGGCTCGCGCAGGCCGAGGATGGGCGCGCCCGACGGCTCGTCGCCGAGGGGGTCGCCGGGCGCGAGCGCTCGGACGTGACGACCGCGACCTTGCGCGAACGCGAAGCGCAAGTTGCGTCGGCGCGCGCGGCCGAACGGCTGGCGGCGCTCGACCTTCGCTATGCCGGTGTCGAGGCGCCCATCGCGGGCCGGGTCGGCCAGATCCTCGTCACCCGCGGCAATCTGGTTGCCGGCGGCGAGGCGGCGACGCCGCTCACCACCATCGTTTCGGTCGATCCGCTCCATGTCGAGTTCGATGTCGACGAGGCGACCTATCTTCGCTCGCTCGCCGATCGCCGCGGCCAGGGCGCCGAGGCCAAGGTCGGCGTCCGTCTCGAAGATGGAAGCACCCGAACGGCGCGGCTGGACTTCATCGGCAACCGCCTTGACCGCGCGACGGGGACGATCCGCGCGCGCGCGGTCCTGCCCAATCCGGGCGGCCGCCTGGCGCCCGGCCTGTTCGCCGAAGTCGATGTCGCGACCGACAAGGCCCGGTCCGCGATCCTCGTCAGCGACCTCGCGATCGGTGTCGAACAGGGGCGGCGCTTCGTCCTCGTGCTCGGCGCCAAGAATATGACCGAATATCGGCCGGTGACACTCGGCCCCATCGTCGATGGCCTGCGCGTCGTCGAGACGGGCTTGCGGCCCGGCGACCGCGTCGTCGTCAAGGGGCTGGCTGGCCCCGGCATGGCGGTCAAACCCAGGATCGTCTCGATGCCGCGCGGCAATGGCGTCCAGAAAGCCAGCGTCCAGCGGGAGGCGGCACGATGAACTTCCCCCGATTTTTCATCGACCGGCCGATCTTCGCGATCGTGCTGTCGGTGCTCTTGCTGATCGCAGGACTGCTCGCGCTCCTCCGGCTGCCGCTCAGCGAATATCCCGCGGTGGCGCCGCCGACGGTGACCGTCGTCGCGGCCTATCCGGGCGCCTCGCCCGACGTGATCGCGGAGACCGTCGCGAGCCCGATCGAGCAGGCGGTCAACGGCGTCGAAGGCATGCTCTATATGTCGAGCCAGGCCGCGACCGATGGCCGGATGACGCTCACCGTCACCTTCGCGCAAGGGACCGATCCCGACATTGCACAGGTCCAGGTCCAGAACCGCGTATCGCGCGCGCTGCCGCGACTGCCCGAGACGGTGCAGCGGCTTGGCGTCACCACGCAAAAGGTCGCGCCCGACGCGCTGATGGTCGTGCATCTTCTCTCGCCATCGAAGCGCTATGACCCGCTCTTCATCTCCAACTATGCGCTGCTTCAGGTCCGCGACGAGATCGCGCGCATTCCCGGGATCGCCGATGTGGTCGTCTGGGGTGCCGGCGAATATTCGATGCGCGTCTGGCTCGACCCGGCACGGATCGCCTCGCGCGGGCTGACCGCAAGCGACATCGTCGCCGCGATCCGCGCGCAGAATGTCGAGGTCGCCGCGGGCAGCGTCGGGCGGCAGCCGAACCCCGCCGCCGCGCAGCAGGTCGCGCTCGACGTCAAGGGCCGCCTCGCCACCGAAGAGGAATTTGCCGCAATCGTCGTCAAGAGCGGCGCCGACGGACAGCTTACCCGGCTCGGCGAGGTCGCCCGGATCGAAATGGGCGCCAATGATTATGCGCTGCGTTCGCTGCTCGACGGCGAACCCGCGATCGCGATGCAGATATTGCAGAGCCCCGGCGCGAACGCGCTCGACACCGCGGCCGAGGTCCGGGCGACGATGGACCGGCTCTCGGGCGAGTTCCCCGACGGGCTGGAGCATCGCATCGCTTATGATCCGACGATCTTTGTCGAGGCGTCGATCGAAAGCGTGATCGTCACGCTGATCGAGGCGACGCTGCTCGTCGTCCTCGTCGTGATCCTCTTTCTCCAGACCTGGCGCGCGTCGATCATTCCGCTTGTCGCGGTGCCCGTTTCGTTGGTCGGGACATTGGCGATCATGTATTTGTTCGGCTTTTCGCTGAACACGCTGTCGCTGTTCGGGCTGGTGCTCTCGATCGGTATTGTCGTCGATGACGCGATCGTCGTCGTCGAAAATGTCGAGCGCCATATCGGTCTTGGCGAATCCCCGCGCGAGGCCGCGCGCAAGGCGATGGCGGAGGTTACGGGGCCGATCATCGCGATCACCTCGGTCCTCGCCGCGGTCTTCATTCCCACCGCTTTTCTGGGCGGGTTGCAGGGCGAATTTTATCGCCAGTTCGCGCTGACCGTCGCGATCTCGACCATCTTGTCGGCGGTGAATTCGCTGACGCTGTCGCCCGCACTCGCCGCGATACTGCTCAAGCGTCATGATGCGCCGCGCGACGGCCTTCAGCGCGCGATCGACAAGGGCTTTGGCTGGCTGTTCCGGCCGTTCAATCGCGCCTTCGACCGCGGCTCGCTCGCCTATGTCGGCGGCGTCCAGCGCGTCATCCGGCGCGGCGCGGTCGCGGGGTTCACCTATGCCGGGTTGCTCGGCCTGACCTGGTTCGCCTTTGACAAACTGCCCGCCGGTTTCGTGCCCGCGCAGGATAAATATTATCTCGTCGGCATCGTCCAGCTGCCGAACGGCGCGTCGCTCGACCGCACGCAGGCGGTGGCCGAGCAGGTCTCGAAGATCGCGCTGGCCGAACCCGGGGTCGAAAGCGTCGTCGCTTTTCCCGGCCTGTCGATCAACGGCTTCGTCAACGTGCCCAACGCCGCCGTCATGTTCGTGATGCTCGATCCCTTCTCGCAGCGTACCTCGCCGGATATGGCGGCGGGGGCGATCGCCGGGAGGTTGCAAGGCAAATATGCGGCGGTCCCCGACGGGTTCGTCGGCATATTCCCGCCGCCGCCGGTTCCCGGTCTGGGCGCCACCGGCGGGTTCAAGATGCAGATCGAGGATCGCTCGGGTGCGGGTTATGAAGCGCTCGCCGCGGCCAGCGCCAAGGTGATGGCGGCCGCCGCCAAGGAGCCCGCGCTCGCCGGGCTGATGACCAGCTATAATGTCGCCTCGCCCGAACTTTCGGTGGATGTCGACCGGACCAAGGCCGCGGCCCAGGGCGTCGCGATGACCGACGTGTTCGAGACGATGCGGGTCTATCTCGGCTCGCTCTACGTCAACGACTTCAACCGCTTCGGCCGCACCTATCAGGTCTATGCACAGGCCGAAGCCGACGCGCGGGCGCAGCCCGATGCGGTCGGGCGGCTTCAACTCCGCAACGCGCAGGGCGATATGGTCCCGCTCGCGACGCTGGTCACCACCTCTCCGGGCGCAGGACCGGACCGCGTCATCCACTATAACGGCTTTCCCTCGGCCGATATCAGCGGCGGTCCCGCGCCGGGCTTCAGCTCGGGGCAGGCGGTCGCCGCCATGGAACGGATCGCGCGCGCCGAACTGCCCGAGGGCATGACGTTCGAGTGGACCGACCTGACCTATCAGGAAAAGACCGCGGGCAACGCCGCTCTCTATGTCTTCCCGATCGCGGTGCTGCTCGCCTTCCTGATCCTCGCGGCGCAATATAATAGCTGGACGCTGCCGCTCGCGGTCCTGCTCATCGTGCCCATGTGTCTGCTCAGCGCGCTTGTCGGCGTCTGGCTGACCGGCGGCGACATCAACATCTTCACGCAGATCGCCTTTGTGGTGCTGGTGGGGCTGGCCGCGAAAAATGCGATCCTGATCGTCGAGTTCGCGCGTGCGCAGGAGCATGAAGGTCTCAACCCGCTCGCCGCGGCGCTCGAGGCCTGCCGATTGAGGCTGCGTCCGATCCTGATGACGTCGATCGCCTTTATCGCCGGCGCGGTTCCGCTGGCGATCGCGACGGGGGCGGGCGCCGAAATGCGGCAGGCCATGGGCATTGCGGTGTTCGCCGGCATGCTCGGGGTGACGCTCTTCGGCCTCTTCCTGACCCCGCTCTTCTACGTCGTGATCCGCAAGGCCGTTCTGCGGCGCGCGGCGCGGCGCCCTTCAAACCCGGACACCAAGCCGCAGGAATTGACCCCATGACATCGATCGCCAAGCTTTCGCCCGCCGTCCTGCTTCTCGGCCTCGCCGGGTGCGCCACCGCTGGCCCCAACTATATTCCGCCGCCGATCGAGGCACCCGGCGCCTATGCCGCGCAGCCGGTGGGCGTGGGAGATGCCGCCGTCGAGACCGCCTGGTGGAAACTGTTCGGCGACCCGGCGCTCGATGGCCTGATCGCCGAGGCGCTCGCGGCCAATCTCGACGCGCGGCTCGCCGTCGCGCGGCTTGAGGAGGCGCGGGCACTCGCCGGCGTATCGCGCGCGGGGCAGCTTCCCGGTGGCGGTGTCGATGCCTCCTATCAGCGCCGCCGTCTGGCCGATGGCGAGCGTCCGGGCGGTCAGCCGCGTGAGGGCGACGCGCTGCGCCTCGGAGCGGAAGCGTCGTGGGAGATCGACCTGTTCGGCCGCGTCCGCCGCGGGGTCGAGGCTGCCGAGGCCGAGGTCGGCGGCGCCGAGGCGCTGCTACGCTCCGCCCGCGCCGCGGTCACCGCCGACGTTGCCAGCCATTATTTCGAATTGCGGGGAGGCGAGGCCGCGCTTGCCATCGCGCACCGCCAGATCGAAATCCGGCGACGCTCGCTCGACGTTACGCGCAAGCTGGAACGCGCAGGGGCGGGGGCGCGCTTCGACATTGTTCGCGCAGAGGCCGCGCTGTCCGCCGTCGAAGCGACGCTACCCCGGATCGAACAGCGCATCGGCACCGCGCGTCATGCGCTTGCCGTGCTGCTTGGCCAGACGCCGCAAAGCTTCGCCGGTCCCGCCGCGACAACGGCCAGCCTGCCGCAGATCGCGCAGATCGGCGTCGGCGCGCCCGCCGACCTGTTGCGGCGGCGGCCCGATATCGCCGCCGCCGAACGCGCGCTCGCCGCCGCCACCGCGCGGCGCGGCGTCGCCGAGGCCGAGCTGTTCCCGACGGTGCGCCTGTCCGGCGTCATCGGGCTCCTCGCCGGCGGGTTTGAGTCGCTGTTCAGCGGCGGCGCGCTCGCTTTCTCGGGCGGTCCCAGCCTCGATTGGGGCGTGTTCGATATGCCCGCCCTGCGCGCGCAGGTCCGCGCCGCCGACGCCCGCACCGATGCGGCGCTGATCGATTACCACCGGACCGTCCTCATCGCGCTTCGCGATGTCGAGGATGCGCTGGTCGCCTATGGCGCGATCCGGACGAGCCTCGCGATGCGCGACCGGCAGGTTGGCGCCAGCCGCGAGGCGGCGCGAATGGCGTCGATCCGCTTTCGCGAGGGGGAGGGCCAATATCTGGACGTTCTCGACGCCGAACGCAGCCTGTACGAAGCCGAAGCCATGTTCGTCGCGGCGCGCGCTGACCACCTCCTTTCGGTGGTCGAAATCCATCGCGCGCTCGGCGGGGGCTGGGAGGTTTGCGAAACACCGGGCGGCGCCTCTTGCGCCGGGGAAGGGGCGCGTCTCGGGCGCTAGCTGGCCCGCGTGCCGACCCCGTGTCATTCGCTCACGATGTGTGCCCGTTCGGATCGACATTCGTCGACAGGCATCTGTTGACGGGGTGATCGGATGCCGGCGCGTGAATTCCGCCACGAATAAGAAGCAGAATATTCCGCCGGGAGGTCCTTGACCTTGCCACGTTGGCAAGCCCCACATCGGCGGGAGACCCCACAACAGGAGAGCAAGATGTTTCGCTTCCAAATTCCGAACATGGCCTGTGGCGGCTGTGCCAGATCCGTCGCCAAAGCGCTGCAGAGTGTCGACCCGCATGCCCGCATTGAAACCGACCCGCCCACCCGTGCAGTCCGTGTCGAGAGCGCGGCGGACGAGATGGCCTTTCGCGCCGCGCTTGGCGAGGCCGGCTATCCGGCGGAGCCGGGTCCCCAAGCGATAGCCGGCTGATCGGGGACAAGATTCCTGTACCGGCTCTTGTCGTCGGGGCAGGGCCGCCGCATGCTATTGCCCGGTCTTCGTCGGTCGGGCTTTGGAGGCAAGGATTTTGCTGATAGACTGGGCACCGCGAATGGATGGTAGCGGAGGCAGCGTCATGGAATCGGATGAAGCAATGATAGCGCGGCGAATGCTGCTGGCGGGGGCGGCCGGGATGTTCGCGCTGGCGAATGCGCCGTGGGCCTTGGCGAAGCTGCCGAAGAGCGGCGTGAAGGGGCTGATCGGCAATGCCTCCGACGGAGCGCTCGATAAATTGTCGCTGCCGGGCGCCTTTTACGCCGATACGGCGGTGCGCATATTGTTGCCGGGAGCGAGTGGAAAGCTCGCTTCGAAGCTGTTTGGCATGGGCGACAAGCTGGGACTTACCACCAATTTGACCAAGAGCCTGAACGATGCCGGCGGCAAAGCCGCGGGCGAAGCGAAACCGGTGTTTCGCGCGGCGATCGACAATTTGCGCTGGACCGACGCGCCCGCGCTGGTGTCGAAAAACGATGGCGCGACACGCTATCTTCAGACGAGCGCGGGCGACGTGCTGTTCGGCAAGGTGTCGCCGCTGATCGGATCGGCGCTGGAGAATGTCGGCGCCTATCGCCAGCTCGACCAGTTGTCGAAGGGCAATCAGTTGATGGCATCGGCCGGATTGACGCGCGACGGGCTGACGCGGTCGGTGACCGAACAGGCACTGAAGGGCATTTTCCATTATATGGCGGGGGAAGAGGCGGCGTTGCGGCGGAATCCGGCGGCGTTGTTGAAGGGCGTGTTTTAGGGGAGGGCGGCTTTCGACCGGAAGTTGCCTATCAATCATCGTCACCCCGGGCTTGACCCGGGGCCTGCCTTCTTGAAGGAAAAGGCGGATCCCGGGTCAAGCCCGGGATGACGGAAATGGGGGAGGCAACATCCGCTCACCTCTCCAAAGCCGTCGTCTTGCCATCACCTCGCCGGGCACCCGTTGACACCGCACACCCCCACTCCTATATCGCCACCTCACCCCATCGTCCGAGATAGAGCCTGACTTTGCGCAGCGGGCTGTACGGATAGGGCGGCGGGGATTTCGACAGGCGTGGAAAGCTGCGGTAAACCGGCAACGGTTGCCTGCGGCTTTTTTCGCGTCGGAGCGCTCGCGATTTTGATTTTTGACAGGCGAGACAATCACTTATGGCGACCAAGGCGAAGTCGGTGGGCAAGGCCCTCGAAGCAACCGTGACCAAGCGAATCCGCAAACTGTTCGGTAACATCCACGAAGCGGTGGAAATGCCCAACCTCATTGAGGTTCAGCGCGAATCCTATGAACAGTTCCTGCGGTCCGACCCCTCGGTCGGTTACGTCTCGGGCCTCGAGAAGACGCTGCGCAGCGTTTTCCCGATCCGCGATTTCGCCGGTACCGCCGAACTCGACTTCGTTCACTATGAACTGGAAGCGCCCAAGTACGACGTCGACGAATGCCGTCAGCGCGGCATCACCTATGCGGCGCCGATGAAGGTCACGCTGCGTCTGATCGTCTTTGAAGTCGACAGCGAAACCGACACCCGTTCGGTGCTCGATATCAAGGAGCAGGACGTTTACATGGGCGACATGCCGCTCATGACCGAGAACGGCACCTTCTTCGTCAACGGCACCGAGCGCGTCATCGTGTCGCAGATGCACCGTTCGCCGGGTGTGCTCTTCGATCATGACCGCGGCAAGACCCATTCGTCGGGCAAGTTCCTGTTCGCCGCGCGCGTGATCCCGTATCGCGGTTCGTGGCTCGACTTCGAATTCGACGCCAAGGACATCGTCAACGTCCGTATCGACCGCAAGCGCAAGCTGCCGGTCACCAGCCTGCTTTATGCGCTGGGCATGACGGGCGAAGAAATCCTCAACGATTTCTATGACCGCCTCGTCTTCGAGCGCGCCGAAAACGGCTGGCGCGTGCCGTTCATGGTCGAAAACTGGCGCGGTGCGAAACCCGCCTTCGACGTCGTCGACGCCAAGACCGGCGAAGTCGTCTTCGCGGCCGGCCACAAGATCAGCCCGCGCCTTGCCAACAAGGCGGCGAAGGACGGTCTCGACACGCTGCTGATCCCGACCGAGGAAATCTTCGGCCGTTACAGCGCCTATGACCTCATCAACGAGTCGACCGGCGAAATCTACATCGAGGCCGGCGACGAAGTGAGCGCCGAGAATCTCGAAAAGATCGACGCCGCGGGCATCGACAAGCTCGTCCTGCTCGACATCGACCACAACAACACGGGCCCGTGGATCCGCAACACGCTCAAGGCCGACAAGGCCGAGGACCGCGACCAGGCGCTTTCGGACATCTACCGCGTCATGCGCCCCGGCGAGCCGCCGACGCGCGAAACTGCGGAAGCCCTGTTTGGCGGCCTGTTCTTCGACCCCGAGCGGTACGACCTGTCGGCCGTGGGCCGCGTCAAGCTGAACATGCGCCTTGGCCTCGACGCCGAGGATACGGTCACCACGCTGCGCAGCGAGGACATCCTCGCCGTCGTCAAGGAACTGGTGAACCTGAAGGACGGCAAGGGCGAAATCGACGATATCGATAACCTCGGTAATCGTCGTGTCCGTTCGGTCGGCGAACTGCTGGAAAACCAGTATCGCGTCGGCCTGCTCCGTATGGAGCGCGCCGTGAAGGAGCGCATGAGCTCGGTCGATGTGTCGACCGTGATGCCGAACGACCTGATCAACGCAAAGCCGGCCGTGGCCGCGGTGCGCGAATTCTTCGGTTCGTCGCAGCTCTCGCAGTTCATGGATCAGACCAACCCATTGTCGGAAGTCACCCACAAGCGCCGCGTGTCGGCGCTCGGGCCGGGCGGTCTGACGCGCGAACGCGCGGGCTTCGAAGTCCGCGACGTTCACCCGACCCACTATGGCCGCATCTGCCCGATCGAAACGCCGGAAGGCCCGAACATCGGTCTGATCAACTCGCTCGCGACCTTCGCGCGCGTCAACAAATACGGCTTCATCGAAACCCCGTACCGCAAGATCATCGACGGCAAGGTCACGACCGACGTCGTCTATCTGTCGGCGATGGAAGAGCAGAAGCACACGGTTGCGCAGGCGAACGCTGATCTCAACGACGATGGCAGCTTCATCGACGAACTGATCTCGGCGCGCGAAGCGGGCGAGTTCCTGATGGCCCCGCGCGATCAGATCACGCTGATGGACGTGTCGCCGAAGCAGCTTGTTTCGGTCGCGGCGTCGCTCATTCCGTTCCTGGAAAACGATGACGCCAACCGCGCGCTGATGGGATCGAACATGCAGCGTCAGGCTGTGCCGCTGATCCGGGCCGAGGCTCCGGTCGTTGGCACCGGCATGGAAGAAACCGTTGCGCGCGATTCGGGCGCGGCCATCGCGGCGCGCCGCGGCGGCGTGATCGACCAGGTCGATGCGACGCGTATCGTTATCCGTGCGACCGATATGGTCGAACCCGGCAAGTCGGGCGTCGACATCTATCGCCTCCAGAAGTTCCAGCGTTCGAACCAGAACACCTGCATCAACCAGCGTCCGCTGGTGAAGGTGGGCGAAATCGTCCGCGCGGGCGACATCATCGCCGACGGTCCGTCGACCGAGCTCGGCGAACTGGCGCTCGGCAAGAATGTGCTCGTCGCGTTCATGCCGTGGAACGGCTACAATTATGAGGACTCGATCCTCATCAGCGAACGCATCGTGAAGGACGACGTCTTCACCTCGATCCACATCGAGGAATTCGAAGTCACCGCGCGCGACACGCGCCTTGGCCCTGAAGACATCACGCGCGACATCCCGAACGTCGGCGAGGAAGCGCTTCGCAACCTCGACGAAGCGGGCATCGTCTATATCGGTGCCGAAGTCGGCCCGGGCGACATTCTGGCCGGCAAGATCACCCCCAAGGGTGAATCGCCGATGACGCCGGAAGAAAAGCTGCTGCGCGCGATCTTCGGTGAAAAGGCCAGCGACGTGCGCGACACCTCGCTTCGCCTGCCGCCGGGTGTGTCGGGCACGGTCGTCGAAGTCCGCGTCTTCAACCGTCACGGTATCGACAAGGACGAACGTGCGATTGCGATCGAACGCGAAGAAATCGAGCGTTTGAAGCAGGACTCGGACGACGAGCGCGCCATCCTCAACCGCGCGACCTTCTCCAGCCTCAAGGATATCCTGATCGGTCAGACGACCAGCGCGGTTCCGAAGGGCCTGAAGAAGGGCGATGTCGTTACCGAAGAGATGCTGGTCGAACTCGATCGCGCCGATTGGTGGAAGCTGGCCGTTGTCGAAGACAATAGCCAGACCGCGCTCGAAGCGATCAAGGCGCAGTATGACGACGCGATCAAGCGGATCAGCGCGAAATATGAAGATCGCGTCGAAAAGCTGCAGCGCGGCGACGAACTCGCCCCGGGCGTGCTCAAGATGGTCAAGGTCTTCGTCGCGGTGAAGCGCAAGCTGCAGTCGGGCGACAAAATGGCCGGCCGTCACGGCAACAAGGGCATCATCAGCCGCATCCTGCCGATCGAGGACATGCCGTTCCTCGAAGATGGGACGCATGTCGATTTCGTGCTCAACCCGCTGGGTGTGCCGTCGCGTATGAACGTCGGGCAGATTCTGGAAACGCATCTTGGCTGGGCATCGCGCGGCTTTGGTCGCCAGATCACCACGGCGCTCGAGGACTGGCGCATGGCGAACCCCGACCCGGAGGCCGGGGCACCGCCCGAGGCGGTGCGCGAAGCGCTGCTTCATGCCTATGGCGATGAATATGCGGAGGAAATCAAGGCGCGTACCGCGGAACAGGTCATCGATCTCGCCGGAAATCTTTCGGTGGGCGTGCCCTTTGCGACGCCGGTGTTCGACGGCGCGCGCGAAGGCGACGTATCGACGATGCTGGAGCGTGCGGGTCTCGACCGGTCGGGACAGGTCGATCTTTACGACGGCCGTACCGGCGACCGGTTCGACCGCAAGGTGACGGTGGGATATATGTATATCCTCAAGCTCCATCACCTTGTCGACGACAAGATCCACGCACGTTCGATCGGGCCCTACTCGCTTGTTACCCAGCAGCCGCTGGGCGGTAAGGCGCAGTTCGGTGGCCAGCGCTTCGGTGAAATGGAAGTGTGGGCGCTGCAGGCCTATGGCGCGGCGTACACGCTTCAGGAAATGCTGACGGTGAAGTCCGATGACGTGATCGGCCGCACCAAGGTTTACGAAGCGATCGTCAAGGGCGACGACACCTTCGAGGCCGGCATTCCCGAAAGCTTCAACGTGCTCGTCAAGGAAATGCGCTCGCTGGGCCTCAATGTCGAACTGTCTTCCTATGCGGAAGAAGATCCCGACAATCTCCCGGATGCCCTTCCCGAAGCCGCCGAGTAAAAGATATTGCCTCACCCCTCCCGCCGCGCGGGAGGGGCAGTGGAGCTAGATTATGAACCAGCTTACCAACTTCATGAACCCGGTCGCGAAGCCCGAAACCTTCGACATGATCAAGATCGGCATCGCGAGCCCGGAGCGCATCCGCTCGTGGTCGTTCGGCGAGATCAAGAAGCCTGAAACCATCAACTACCGCACGTTCAAGCCCGAGCGCGACGGCCTGTTCTGCGCGCGCATCTTTGGTCCGATCAAGGATTATGAATGCCTGTGCGGCAAGTATAAGCGCATGAAATACAAGGGCATCGTCTGCGAAAAATGCGGTGTCGAAGTCACGGTGACCAAGGTCCGCCGCGAGCGCATGGGCCATATCGAGCTCGCCGCGCCGGTCGCGCACATCTGGTTCCTGAAGTCGCTGCCGTCGCGCATCGGCCTGCTGCTCGACATGCAGCTGAAGCAGCTCGAGCGCGTCCTCTATTTCGAAGCCTATATCGTTCTCGAGCCCGGCCTGACCCCGCTCGAGAAGTTCCAGCTTCTGACCGAAGACGAACTGCTCGATGCGCAGGATGAATATGGCGAAGACGCGTTCAGTGCCGGCATCGGTGCCGAAGCGATCCGCGTGCTGCTCGAGAATCTCGATCTCGAACAGGAGCGCACCGATCTGCTCGAAGACCTGGCGACGACCAAGTCGGAGCTGAAGCCCAAGAAGATCATCAAGCGCCTGAAGGTCGTCGAAAGCTTCATCGATTCGGGCAACCGCCCCGAATGGATGATCCTCGAAGTCGTCCCCGTGATCCCGCCCGAACTGCGCCCGCTGGTGCCGCTCGACGGCGGCCGCTTCGCGACAAGCGACCTTAACGATCTTTACCGCCGCGTGATCAACCGCAACAACCGTTTGAAGCGCCTGATGGAGCTGCGCGCGCCGGACATTATCGTCCGCAACGAAAAGCGCATGCTGCAGGAAGCCGTCGACGCCCTGTTCGACAACGGCCGCCGCGGCCGCACGATCACGGGCGCCAACAAGCGTCCGCTGAAGTCGCTGTCCGACATGCTCAAGGGCAAGCAGGGCCGCTTCCGTCAGAACCTGCTCGGCAAGCGCGTCGACTATTCGGGCCGTTCGGTCATCGTGACCGGTCCGGAACTCAAGCTGCACCAGTGCGGCCTGCCGAAGAAGATGGCGCTCGAACTGTTCAAGCCGTTCATCTATGCGCGCCTCGACGCCAAGGGTCTGTCGATGACCCTGAAACAGGCGAAGAAGTGGGTCGAGAAGGAACGCAAGGAAGTCTGGGACATCCTCGACGAAGTCATTCGCGAGCACCCGGTCCTGCTGAACCGCGCGCCGACGCTTCACCGCCTGGGCATCCAGGCGTTCGAACCCGTGCTGATCGAAGGCAAGGCGATCCAGCTTCACCCGCTGGTCTGCGCCGCATTCAACGCCGACTTCGACGGTGACCAGATGGCCGTTCACGTCCCGCTGAGCCTCGAGGCGCAGCTGGAAGCACGCGTGCTGATGATGTCGACGAACAACATCCTGTCCCCCGCGAACGGCAAGCCGATTATCGTCCCGTCGCAGGATATGGTGCTGGGTCTCTATTATCTGTCGATGGAGCGTGCCGGCGAGCCCGGTGAGGGCATGTTGCTGGCCGACATGGCCGAAGTGCATCAGGCGCTGTTCACCGGTTCGGTGACGCTGCACACCAAGGTGATCAGCCGCGTCCCGCAGACCGACGAGAAGGGCAATGAATATCAGCGCCGCTTCGAAACGACCCCGGGTCGCATGCTGATCGGTGAATGCCTGCCGAAGTCGCACACGGTGCCCTTCGACGTCGTCAACCGCCTTCTGACCAAGAAGGAAATCGGCGACGTGATCGATCAGGTCTATCGTCACACCGGCCAGAAAGAGACTGTGCTGTTCGCCGACGCCATCATGGCGCTGGGCTTCCGCAACGCGTTCAAGGCGGGCATCTCGTTCGGCAAGGATGACATGATCATCCCGGCGTCGAAGGAAGGGATGGTCGACGAAACCCGCGCGCTCGTGAAGGATTTCGAGCAGCAGTATCAGGACGGCCTGATCACGCAGCAGGAAAAGTACAATAAGGCGATCGATGCGTGGTCGCAGTGCGGCGACAAGGTCGCGAACGCGATGATGGACGAAATCCGCGCCGAGCCGAAGGATCCGAAGACGGGTCGTCTGGCCCCGATCAACTCCATCTATATGATGGCGCACTCGGGTGCCCGTGGTTCGCAGGCGCAGATGAAGCAGCTCGCCGGCATGCGCGGCCTGATGGCCAAGCCGTCGGGTGAGATCATCGAAACGCCGATCATCTCGAACTTCAAGGAAGGCCTGACCGTTCTCGAGTATTTCAACTCGACGCACGGTGCGCGTAAGGGTCTTGCCGATACGGCGCTCAAGACGGCGAACTCGGGTTATCTGACCCGCCGTCTGGTCGACGTGTCGCAGGATTGCGTCGTGATCGAGGAAGATTGCGGCACCGAACGCGGCATGGAAATGCGCGCGATCATCCAGGGCGGTTCGACGATCGCCTCGCTGGGCGAGCGCATCCTGGGCCGCACGACGCTGGAAGATGTCCTCGACAAGGACGGCAATGTTCTGGCCCCCGTCGGCACGTTGCTCGACGAACCGACGACACAGCAGATCGAAGACGCCGAAGTTCAGTCGGTCAAGATCCGTTCGCCGCTGGTTTGCGAAGCGGTGCTGGGTGTTTGCGGCAAATGCTATGGTCGCGATCTTGCCCGCGGTACCCCGGTCAATATCGGTGAAGCTGTCGGCGTTATCGCCGCGCAGTCGATCGGTGAGCCGGGTACGCAGCTGACGATGCGTACGTTCCACATCGGTGGCGCGGCGCAGGTCAACGAGCAGTCGAATGCGGAAGCGATTTCGGACGGTACGATCGAATATCGCGAAATGCACACCATCGTCGACCAGCGTGGCCGCCGTCTGGCGCTCGCGCGTTCGGGTGAAATCGCGATCATCGACAGCGAAGGCCGCGAACGCGCGTCGCACAAGCTGCCTTATGGTGCGCAGATCCTGCACAAGGACGGCGAGAAGGTGAAGAAGGGCGAGCGGATTGCCGAATGGGATCCGTTCACCATGCCGCTGATCACCGAAAAGCAGGGCATCGTGAAGTATCAGGATCTGGAAGATACCAAGACCCTGATCGAACAGGTCGACGAAGCGACGGGCATCGCCCAGCGCGTCGTGATCGAATATCGCTCGGCGGGCCGCGCCAAGAAGGAAGACCTTCAGCCGCGTCTGACCCTGCTCGACGATCAGTCGGGCGAAGCTGCGCGCTATCTGCTTGCGGTCGGTACGATGCTCTCGGTCGAGGACGGCCAGACGGTGCAGGCGGGTGACGTTCTGGCCCGTGTCAGCCGCGAAGCGTCGAAGACGCGCGACATCACGGGCGGTCTGCCGCGTGTTGCCGAGCTGTTCGAAGCGCGTATTCCGAAGGACAATAGCGTTATCGCGAAGATCAGCGGCCGCATTGAATTCGTCAAGGATTACAAGGCGAAGCGCAAGATCGCGATCGTTCCGGAAGAAGGCGATCCGATCGAGTATCTCATTCCCAAGTCGAAGGTCCTCGAAGTGCAGGAAGGCGATCAGGTCAAGCGCGGCGACGCACTGATCAGCGGTTCGCCGAACCCGCACGACATCCTCGACGTCATGGGCGTGGAAGCACTGGCCGAATATCTCGTTGCGGAAATCCAGGAAGTTTACCGTCTGCAGGGCGTGAAGATCAACGACAAGCACATCGAAGTGATCGTTCGCCAGATGCTGCAGAAGGTCGAGATCACCGACGGCGGCGACACCACGCTGCTGCCGGGCGAGCAGCTCGATTATCTGGAGATGATGGAATATAACGCCAAGCTGCCGAAGAATGGCCGTCACGCCGAAGGGCGCCCGGTCCTCCTCGGCATCACCAAGGCGAGCCTGCAGACGCGCAGCTTCGTTTCGGCGGCATCGTTCCAGGAGACGACGCGTGTTCTCACCGAGGCTTCGGTGCAGGGCAAGATCGACTCGCTCCAGGGCCTCAAGGAAAATGTCATCGTCGGCCGCCTCATCCCGGCGGGTACCGGCGCTGCCATGAACCGCGTCCGCGTCACCGCGTCGAGCAAGGATGCCGCGCTGCGCGCCTCCATGCGCGCCGCGAACCAGGAGCATCTGATCGCTCCGAAGACCGCTGCCGAAGAGCATGCCGCCGAACTGGCGCAGGGCCCCGAAGCCGCGATCGGCGACGATCCGCTGGGCAAGGTCCAGGGCGAAGACTTCACCACCGATGATGTGATGGTCGAAGAGCGCCCCGAAGGCGAAGGCGAGGCATAAGCTTCCTCAAGCCTCGGGCTGACAGAAACGAGCCCCGCCGGAGCGATCCGGCGGGGCTTTTTCTTTGGCGGCTTTGGGGTGAAAAGCGGCTGTTTCTCGCCCCTCCCGCAAGCGGGAGGGGCAGCGAGACTTGCCAGCTTGCTGGTTAGTCGCAGCGGGGTGGGCATCAAGGCGTACCGTTCTAGCCCACCCCCGACCCCTCCCGCATGCGGGAGGGGAGAAGATGTTAGCCCCCGTCAAAAGCCGTTCGTGTCGAGCGTAGTCGAGACACCCTTCGAGATAGTGCTACGTTGAGGGGCATCTCGACTTCGCTCGATGCGAACGGAAGGTGGGATTACCACCAACAAATAGAAAAGGGCCCACCGGGTGGCCGGTGAGCCCTTGGTCCTGGGAATATGCGGGCCGGTGCGATTGCGCCTGTAAGGCGTCCGGCCCTTGGCTGTGTCCTTAAGGCGCGAGGATCGCGACGGCGAGGTACAGCAGCAGAGGCAGGCCGAAGCCCAAAAGCGTCAGAGCAACAAAGCCGACGCGCGTCCACAAGACGTCGATGCCGAATTGGTCTGATATCCCGGCGCACACGCCGAAGATCACGCCATCGCGACGATTCTTGCGAAAACCCTGTTTCATTTCTTCCCTTTCCATCCCGGCCAGATGGCCGGCGTTATTGAGCGCGGTGGCCGATCAGGCGACCAGGCCGTGCGAGCCAACGGCAGCGAGGAACATCATCGAGCAGTAAAGCGAAGCAACTGCGGCGATTGCGTAGCTCTTGAACGAGTCGACATTGAAATGGGCCATGATATTTTCCTTCCTTGAACCTTCCATCCGGATCATCCGGTGGATGCCGATATCAATGCAGGGACCGTGCCAGTTTCATTCATTGGCGGTTAACCGGGGTTTTCGGGTTTGCGACAGATTGTTTCAGAGCGAAAATTACGCTAATATGGTGAAAATTCCCGTTAGTCGGAAAATGTTCAACGAAACTTTACGCGGCGTCGGGCTGGAATCGCAACAGGCGCTGGGGTAGGCGCAAGACGGATGACGCTGACCCGCCTTTCGCTGACCGATTTTCGCAATCATGCCGGCGCGGACATGGCTGCTGCGCCGGGGCTCGTCGCGCTGCACGGCGATAATGGCGCGGGCAAGACCAATATATTGGAAGCAATCTCGCTGCTTGCGCCGGGGCGCGGCCTGCGCCGTGCCGCGCTATCCGATATGGTGCGCGATGGTGCAAGCGGGGGGTTTGCCATTTTTGCCGAGGTTCAGCCGACGGCCGACTTGACGCCGGTGGCGCTGGGCACGGGGATCGAGCCCGTGCACCCGGGGCGCCGCATCGTCCGTATCAACGGCGCCGCTGCGGCCGCGACAGCGCTGGGGGAATGGCTGGCGATGCTGTGGCTGACCCCCGCGATGGACCGGTTGTTCGTCGAGACTGCGGGCAACCGGCGACGCTTCCTCGACCGGCTCGTGCTCGCGCTGGACCCGCGCCATGCGCAGCATAGCAATCGCTACGAGGCGGCGCTCCGCGCACGGGGGAAGCTGCTCGCCGATCCAGGGCAGGCCGACCAGCAATGGTTGACGAGCCTCGAGGCGCAGCTCGCCGAACATGGCGCGGCGATGGACGCGGCGCGGCAGCATATGCTGACCGGCCTGTCCGCCGAACTCGCGGGGCAGCCCGACGCGCCGTTCGCGCGTCCGCTGCTGACATTGGTCGACAGCGATGGTGTCACGCGGGACGCGCCGCATGAGGCCGAAACGCTGAAAGCGCTGTTCGCCTCGCGCCGCCGCATCGATGCTGCCGCAGGGCGCGCGACCGCCGGGCCGCACCGCGACGATCTGTCCGCGGTCCACGCTGCGACGGGGCGTGCTGCGGCGCGCTGTTCGACCGGCGAGCAAAAGGCGATGCTGCTTTCGCTCGTCCTTGCGCATGGCGACAGCGTGGCGCGCGCGCGCGGGCAGCGCCCTGTGCTTCTGCTCGACGAGGTTGCGGCGCATCTGGATCCGTTGCGCCGCGGCGCGCTTTATGAGCGACTGGCGGGGCAGGGCGGGCAGGCGTGGCTGACGGGAACCGAGGCGGCGCTGTTCGACGACATGCCGGGACCGGTGACGCGCTTCCGGATCGCGGGCGGAAGGATCGGAGCAGTCTGAGTAACTCCATATTATTGCTTCCGATCTAAGCGGCTAGGGAAGGGGGCATGGCTATGGATGCGCGAAATAATCTGAGCGGCGGCAGTTTTGGACGGCGGCGCTCCGCGTTGACGGGTGTGGCTCCCGACGCGCCACAAACCGGTTCTCGCCTGCTTTATATGATGGAGACCGACGACGCATCGGGTCGCATTTCGGTTTTGCACCTTCTCGGATATGTGTTCGGAGGCGTGCTGGCCCTGCTGTGTATCGAAGCGATGTTTTCGGGTACGTCGTTGATAACGCCGATCAACACGACCTTTCTCAATGGCATGCGTGTGATCGGACTCGTAATCGGCGTGCCGCTCGCGTTGCTTGTCATCGCCAAGCCGCATCAGCCGATGGGGTTATTGAAGAAGCTGATGATCCTGTTGTTCCTCCCGTTGCTGACCGGCTTCGCGGGCGGCGAGGCTGCCTGGAGAATCAGCGATTGGACGGAATTCGGGTTTTCGTCCGCCGAGTTCGAGCCGGCCATCTACCCCATCAAATATGCCAGCCATGGACGCAGAGGCAGACGCGACTCCGTTGAGATCGACCCCTTTGCGGTCAAGGAAGGCACGGATATCGCGGTTCCTTCATGGCAGTTCGATTCCATCTGGCCGAACCACAGCGACTATTGCATCACCGTTATGCAGCGTCGTTCGGCATCGGGCGCGATCCAGATACGCACCGATGGCGTGTTCACGCTAAGCGAACCGACGCCCGCCGTGCTGACGCGCTGCAACGGCGAACGCACATCGAATGGCAATGGCGAAGGGTCGCCGTGGGACAAGAAGGACCTTCGTTCCCAAGATCGGGGTGCTTGATTTCGCGGAGGCTCAGAGGACTTCGCGTACCAAATCCTGCGGGCGGCACAGGCGGACGCCCTTGTCGGTTTCGACGATCGGGCGTTCGACATAGGCGGAATGGGCGGCCATTGCGGCGATGATCTCGTCCTCATTGGCGCCCTTCAGTCCGCGTTCTTCGGCATCGGTGCCGCGCAGGCGCAGGGCGTCGGCGGCGGTCAGGCCTGCGTCCTTGAACAGCTGGCGCAACTTGTCCGCGCTGTAGGGGTTTTTGAGATATTCGACGACGGTCAGGTCGACGCCCGGCGTTTCCTGAAGGATTGCCAGTGTCTTGCGCGAGGTGCCGCAAGCGGGGTTATGCCAGATGGTTGCTTTCTCATGGCGCGCATCCTAACGCAGCCTGTCAGCAGCGTAAACTCGCTATTCATAGCATATATGGCACAACTTCCCGCATGAAGGGGAACCACCTGCTTGCCTTTCACGGCGCAAACACGACTTATGCGAAGTCGAGGGACCGTAAAAGGCGGCCAATGCGGGGTTGTGTTGCAAGTGAATGAATTGATTGATCGCAGGGCGTTGTTGGCCGGCATCGCAGGCGCGGGGGCACTGGCCGCCGTACCGGCGCGCGCGCAGTTGCCCAGCTGGGTTCAGCAGCCGGTGGCGCCTTTGCCGCCGCCGGTCGATTATCTCGCCGTTGCGAAGAAGCAACTCGCGATGCAGGGGCGTAATATCCCGCAGAGCGACCGCGTCGGCGTCGTCGATTTCGGCCTGCCGTCGTCGCGCCCGCGCTTTGCGCTGGTCGATATGATCGCGGGCAAGGTCGATATGTTCCCGGTGACGCACGGCCGTGGGTCGGACCCGCAGCACGACGGCTGGCTCAAAAGCTTTTCGAACCGCATGGGATCGCTCGCGACCTCGCGCGGCGCATACCGCACCAGCGATTATTATTGGGGCGCCAACGGGTCGTCGATGCGGCTCGCCGGGCTGGAACCCGACAATTATTCGGCCGATCAGCGCGCGATCGTCGTCCATGGGGCCTGGTATGCCGACCCGGCGCTGATCGCGACGCAGGGCAAGCTGGGTCGCAGCGAAGGTTGTTTCGTCTTTGGCGAAGAGCTGTTGCCGATGATCCTCTACAAGCTCGGTCCGGGGCGGCTGCTGTTCGCCGATCGGTTGAGCATGCCGCCGCCGATGCCCAAGCCGTTCGAACTGCCGCCTGCCGATCCGCTGCCGGGAATGGAAAATATGCGTCGCGCGAGTTCGGTCAGCGGGCCGTTGCCGAAGACGGCGGACTAAAAGAGGCCCGTCGCCCCCGCGAAGGCGGGGGCCGCTGGCAACCTTGCGCTACGCCGATAGCGGCCCCCGCCTTCGCGGGGGCGGCGCCAATTTCAATAGATCCCCGACGTTCCCGGCGTCGTCGCGCGTGCGGTCGTGACCGTCGGCACGACTTCGGGCGGCTTTGGCGCGATGATTGTCGCGGTCGGGCGGCCGGGCTTGGCAAAGCTCGCCACGACAGGCGCATCGCGGCCATAGATATCGGCCAGCTTTTTGATGCCGCCCTTGCCGTCGGGAATGACGGTCCAATAGGCGACATAGACGGGGAAGGGGTTTTCGAACCCAAAGCGCGTCGTATTGCCGCTGGCAATTGCCTCGCCGAATTCTTCGGGGCTTTTCCCCGCGAACATCACCGCCATCAGGCCCGAGAAGTGCAGCGCGCGTTCGGTACGGATACAGCCATGGCTGAAGGCACGCGCCGCGGCGGCGAATGCGCCCTTCGACGGGGTGTCGTGCAGATAGATGGCGTGCGGGTTGAGCATTTCCATCTTCATTACGCCGAGGGCGTTGCCGGGTCCGGCCTTTTGCACGACCGACAGCGTCTTGCCGCTGCCCGTCCAGGTATAGCCCTGCGCGCGCGCCGCGCCCGGATTACGCGCGATCGTCGCGCCGATGCCTTCGTTGATGATGCTGCGCGGCAGCGTCCAGGTCGGGTTGACGATGATGCCCGTCGCCATGGGATTGAGCTGCGGCGTCGGGGTCGCTGCCTTGCCGACGACGGCCTTGTGCGTCGCGATGATCGTGCCGCCGTGGACGACGCGGGTCAGATATTCAGGCACGTTGCTGACGACATAGCGCTCGCCGAGCGCGCGCGGCATCCAGCGCCAGCGTTCCATGTTCACGCGGATCGCGTTGGCATCGGCAGGGGTCTTCGCCTTTTTGAGCGAGGCCTTGAGCACCGCGAAATCCGGGTGCACGGGATCCAGGGTGGCAAGCGTCTCGCTCACTGTCCCCGCGCCCAGCGCCGCGGCGAGCAGCGACAGCAAAGGCTCGCTGTTGCCGTCGCTGTCGACCATGAACCATTGTTTGCGCGCCGCGTTGGGGGTGCGGCCGTCGCGCAGATGGGTCGCGAGGAGCAGGAACGTATCGGTTGCGACCTTGTCGAGCCGCGCCTGATCGTCGCTCATGATCGCGGCCGCCAGTGTGTCGGGGTTATAATCCTTCGCGAACAGGCCTTCGGCGCCGATACCCTCGATCGACGTCAGCAGCGCTTCGGCATTCTGCTTCGACCAGCTTGGCAAATTCGCTTCGGCTGCGGTTTCGACGACAGGGGCGTCATCCTTCACCTTATCGGGCTGAAGGATCACGGAATCCTCCTTGACCCCCGGCTGCGCGAGTGCGGGAGCCGCCAGCAGGCTCAGAGGAAGGAAAAGCGCCGCAGCAGGACGCGCCGAAAATGGAGAGTTTTTGACCATGGCTAAAGCCCATAGACAAAAACTCTCCGCAATTAAAGTGAGCTACCGCACACTCCGTCGCAAGTTTAGATGATCAGGCTTTCGCCTCTTCATCCTGCCGCGCCAGCCATTCTTCCAGCCACTTGATCGTATAGTCGCCATGGATGACGTCCGGGTCGGCGAGCAGCGCCTGATGGAGCGGAATGTTCGTCTTTACTCCGCCGATCACCATTTCCTCGAGTGCGCGGCGCATCCGCATCATGCAGCTTTCGCGCGTGCGGCCATAGACGATCAGCTTGCCGATCATGCTGTCATAATAGGGCGGGATCGAATAGCCGGCGTATAGCCCGCTATCGACGCGCACGTGCATGCCGCCTGCGGCGTGATAATTGGTGACCTTGCCCGGTGAGGGCAGGAAGGTGCGCGGATCCTCGGCATTGATGCGGCATTCCATCGCATGGCCGCGAAATTCGAGATCTTCCTGTCTTACCGACAAGTCCGAGCCGCCTGCGACGCGGATCTGTTCGCGGACGAGGTCGAAGCCGGTGATCATTTCGGTCACCGGATGCTCGACCTGGATGCGCGTGTTCATCTCGATGAAGAAGAATTCGCCATTTTCCCAAAGGAATTCGATCGTGCCGGCGCCGCGATACTGCATCGCGGCCATCGCGTCGGCACACACCTTGCCCATGCGGGCACGTTCTTCGGCCGAGATGATCGGGGAAGGCGCTTCTTCGAGCACTTTCTGGTGGCGGCGCTGGAGCGAGCAGTCGCGTTCGCCGAGATGGATCGCGGTGCCCCGGCCGTCGCCGAACACCTGGAATTCGATGTGGCGCGGGTTGCCGAGATATTTTTCCATATAGACGGTCGGATCGCCGAACGCCGCCGCGGCCTCGCTCGATGCCTGGCCCATCAGGCTTTCGAGGCTGTCGGCGTCGGGCACGACTTTCATGCCGCGCCCACCGCCGCCCGATGCGGCCTTGATCAGCACCGGATAGCCGATTTCCTCTGCAATCTTGCGGGCTTCATCGCCATAGGTGACCGCGCCGGGCGAACCTGGAACGACCGGCAGGCCGAGCGCGACCGCGGTGCGCTTGGCTTCGACCTTGTCGCCCATTGTACGGATATGTTCGGGCTTCGGCCCGACGAAGATCATGTCATGCGCTTCGATGATCTCGGCGAAACGCTCGTTTTCCGACAGAAAGCCATAGCCTGGATGGATCGCGTCGGCGCCGGTGATCTCGGCCGCCGAGATGATCGCCGGAATGTTGAGATAGCTGTCCTTCGCGGCCGGCGGGCCGATGCACACGGCTTCGTCGGCGAGGCGGACATGCATCGCATCGGTGTCGGCGGTCGAGTGAACCGCAACCGTCTTGATGCCCATTTCGTGGCACGCGCGATGGATACGCAGCGCGATCTCGCCGCGGTTGGCGATCAGGAGCTTTTCAATAGCCATGCGGAACTCAGCCGATGGTGAACAGCGGCTGGTCGAATTCGACCGGCTGGCTGTTCTCGACATGCACGCCCTTGAGCGTGCCCGATGCTGGTGCAACGATCGGGTTCATGACCTTCATCGCCTCGATAATCAGGATGGTGTCGCCAGCCTTCACTGCAGAACCGACAGCGGCAAAGTTCGGCGCGCCGGGTTCGGGGGAGAGATAGACGGTGCCGACCATCGGCGATTTCACGGCGTCGGCGAAGCTGTCAGCCACGGGAGCTGCGGAAGCGGCTGCTACAGGTGTGGCAGCGGGCGCTGCGACCGGTGCTGGTGCATAGGCGACGGGCGCAGCGGCGGCGGTTAGTTGGCGCGCAACGCGTATCTTGCGCTCGCCGTCCTCAACTTCGATTTCGGACAATCCGGTGTCGTCGAGCAGCTCGGCGAGCGCCCGGACATAGGCCGGATCGATGTTGATGCCATTGTCTTTATGGTCACCCATGAGAATATTTCCTGTTGTTGTGGCGCCCCTTGTCCGGGACGCTCAGACCCCGTTTTTGATGCGCCCTATTGTCAGAGACGCGCGGCGGCGTCCAGCGCCAGCGTATAGCTGTTCGCGCCATGCCCGGCAAAATGGGCAACGGCAGCCATGCCGACATAACTCAAATGCCGGAATTCTTCGCGCTTCATCGGGTCCGACAGATGGACCTCGATCACCGGCACTTTGATCGATTTGATCGCATCGTGGATCGCAATCGAGGTGTGGGTATAGCCGCCGGCGTTGAGCAGGACCGCCTTTGCGCCCGCGACATAGGCTTCGTGCAACCAGTCGATCAGGACGCCTTCGTGGTTGGTCTGGCGGCATTCGACGCGCAATCCCAGCTCGGCGGCCTGCGCCTCGAGCCGGGCGTGGATGTCATTCAGCGTGTCGTGGCCGTAAATCTCGGGCTCGCGCGTGCCGAGCAGGTTGAGATTGGGGCCGGAGAAGACAAATACGGTCGGCTTGTCGGTACGCTCGTTGGTCAAGGGCTTGGCTTTCGGTTGCGAGGACGCGCGCTCCCCCTATATGGGCTGCTCGGCAAAGGCAAAGCAAGGCGGGTACGCGGTGATTTCTGTGATCCTCAACGGCGAAACGCGGCAGGTGCGCGAAGGCAGCATCGCCGACCTCGTCGCCTCGCTGGGCCTCGATGTGAAGAAGGTCGCGGTCGAGCGAAACCGCGAGATCGTGCCGCGCTCGACGCTCGCCGATGTCGCGCTCGCCGAGGGGGACGCGCTGGAAATTGTCCATTTTGTTGGAGGCGGCTGATGCCGGTCGCCCGGATAATACCCAATCGCTATACGGATGATCCACGGAGGGGCGAAGGCTTCTTTGACGATGTCTTGGGACTGAAGACCGCGATGGCGATGAACTTTATCACCACCTATCGCTCGGATGCGCAGCCGATGGCCCAGATCAGCATCCTGACCGAAGACCCTTCAGGATTGCGCCCGGCCTATTCGGTCGGCGTCGACGATGTTGACGCGGTTCATGCGCGTGCGGTCGAAGCCGGCCACGAGATCATATACGCCTTGCGCGACGAACCGTGGGGCGTTCGACGTTTTTTCGTTCGCGATCCGCTCGGCGATATCGCGAATGTGGTACAGAACAAGGATTGAATGTGGATAAAACTGACACCTGGAGCGTAGCCGGGCGCACCTTCACGTCGCGGCTGATTGTCGGCACCGGCAAATACAAGGATTTCGAGCAGAACGCCGCCGCAGTCGAGGCGTCGGGGGCCGAGATCGTTACCGTCGCGGTGCGCCGCGTCAATGTGTCGGACCCGACAGCGCCGATGCTCACCGACTATATCGATCCGAAGAAGATCACCTATTTGCCCAATACCGCGGGCTGCTTCAACGCTGACGATGCGATCCGCACGCTGCGGCTGGCGCGTGAAGCCGGCGGCTGGGATCTGGTCAAGCTCGAGGTGCTCGGCGAGGCGAAGACGCTGTATCCGAATATGCGCGAAACGTTGGAGGCGACCGAGGTACTGGCCAAGGAAGGCTTTCTGCCGATGGTCTATTGCGTCGACGATCCGATCGCCGCGAAGCAGCTCGAGGATGCCGGTGCGGTCGCGGTGATGCCGCTCGGCGCACCGATCGGATCGGGGCTGGGTATCCAGAATCGCGTCACCATCCGCCTGATCGTCGAGGGCGCGTCGGTGCCGGTGCTCGTCGATGCGGGGGTCGGTACGGCGAGCGATGCCGCGGTCGCTATGGAGCTTGGTTGCGACGGTGTGCTGATGAATACGGCGATTGCCGAGGCCAAGGATCCCATTCGCATGGCGCGTGCGATGAAACTTGCGGTCGAGGCCGGTCGCGACGCCTATCTGTCGGGGCGCATGGGGCTGCGGCGCTATGCCGATCCGTCGAGTCCGCTGGCGGGGTTGATCTGAGGACGTTTCAGCCCGGATAGACCTCCAGCCCCATGGCCGCCAGCAGATGCGATTGCTGGTCGGTCGACACGATCAGGCCTTCGAGGGTCGCGAGCTCTTTCAGATTCAGGCCGGCAAGGTCGGCTCCGCGAAGGTCGGCGCGCGCGAGCTTGGCACCGGCGATAAGCGCCAGGACGAAATCGCAACCGCGCAGGTCCGCGCCTTCCAGATCGGCATCGAACAGGACGGCTTCGCGGAAATTCGAACCCGAGAAGTCGCCGCCGGGCATCCGGATCCCGTTCAGGTCGGCGAACTCGAGGTTGCAGCCGCGCATTGTCGCGGCGATTTTGACCAGCTTGCGCCCGAACACACGGCTGAAATCGGCTTTGTGAAACGCCGCGCCGCGCATGTTGCAGGCATCGAATTCGACACCGAAGAGCGCGGAGCGATCAAATTTCGCGAACGAAAGGTCGCTGCGGACGAACCGGGCCTGGTCAAGGCGCGAGAAGGCGAATTGCGCCCCGGCATGGCCTGCGTCGTCGATGAAGGAGCAATTGTCGAAAACCGCGTCGCGCATATCGACATTGGCGAAGCGGCACCGGATCAGCCGGCACCCGGTCAGGCGGGCATCCTGCAGGCATGTTCCGGAAAATTGAACGTCGCGCAGCACGCATGACGAGATTGCCGCGCCAGCCAGATCGATGTCGGCGAAGTCGCAGCCGGACATGTCTGCCTTCTCTATGATGCAGCCGGGTTCCAGTTTCACTGCCACCTCCCATGGTCGAGCATCAGCGAGGTAGAAAGTTTATGGGAACGTATCAAGAACAATTGTCTGCGCAGGGACAGGGCCTTTTTCAAAATGCAAGGTCGGGCGGCCGGTCTGACTACCCTATGCCGGGAACATCTGGTCCCATGCGCCGGAACATCCAGCCTGAGCGCCCGTTGGTCCTGCACGAGGCGAGCCCCTCCCGCCTCGATAGCCAAGGAGACTCCCCATGGGTGAATTCACCGACAAGGCAAAGGGCCTCGCCAACGAAGCCGCCGGCAACGTCAAGCAGGCGATCGGCAAGGCGACCGACAATGAGCGGCTCCGCGCCGAAGGCGAACTGCAGGAGCGCAAGGGCGAAGCCCAGAATCTGAAGGGCAAGGTCAAAGGCGCGCTTGGCGACAAGATCTGACGCCTTGCCCGTCACGCAAAGAAAAGGCCCCGGGAAACCGGGGCCTTTTTTGATCGCGATGTGCGAGGCCTATTTCCCGCCCGACGCCACCAGATCGACGTCGGTCATCCCGCCGTCGCGGCGGAGCATCACGACATAGGCGAGATCGCCCTTCGTGCCGCCGAGCATATGCTCATTCCCGTTGACGCGGTGGTCGCTCGTGTAACCGGCGCGGATCGCCATCGTGTGATAATAATCGAGGACGGCCTGCATCGACGCCGCGGTCTGGAAATTGACGACGCGAATGTTGCATTTGCCGCCGGCGATGCCGGCGGCTTCGCGCAGCGTCGCGCGCGGATAGACTTTGAACGCGGCGGGCAGGCGGTCGGCCCAGGCGTTGCCATAGGTCAGCTTGGCATCGCAGCCGCCCTTTTGCTGGTCACGGGCGAGCGCGCCGATTGTGACCGGGCGCTTCTGCGCTTCGCAGCCATCGCATCCCGCCTCGAACGGCAGCGCCTTCGGCGCGGTCAGCAGTTTCCCCGCGGCCTGTGCCGCCGCCGCTTCGGCCGCAGTTGCGGCCTTGCCGCCGGCAATCCCCGGAACGCCCCCGTCGACGGGCTTGTTGCCCGGACCAACGGCATTCTGGTTCGACTGGCCGGCGAGCTTCGGATCGACCATGATCTTGTCTTCAAGCGACCCCTTGATCGCCGGGTCGGCGTTGGTCAGCCCGTCGTCGAGCGGCGCAAGATCGGCCTTGGCGTCGGGATTGTCCCGGCAGCCAGCGAGCGGGGCCGTGGCCATCAGCAAGCCGGCAATCAGCCATTTTCCGCGCAACATCATCGCTAACACTCCCTTAATCCTGTACCGGAATGCCCGATCCGGATCAAAAAGGCGCAAATAAAATGCGTTAACGGGCGGGACTTTGTTAGCCGAAAACTGTCTCGGAGCGAGACGCTTTCGGGTTGCAGCGGATCAGGCGCGACGTTTCGACCGCGGCCTGACGGTGGATGACGGCCGCGCGGTAGACGGGGTCGGTGACCATTTCCATAAAGGCGCCGCTGGTCGGATATTCGGCGATGAAGACCGCATCCCACCACTCGTTGGCGGGGCCGATCACCATGGCCTCCATCGTACCGCGCCAGACGATCGAGCCGCCGACGCGCTGGAACACCGGTCCGCTGTCGGCGCCATAATGGCGATAGGCCTCGGCCCCGGTCAGCTCTTGTTCCGCGAGCGGATGCCCGTCGGGATAAGTGGCCTGTGCCTTGAAGCGGACGAGGTTGAGCATGTGAATGATGCAGTCGCGGGGTAGCGCCTTGAACGCGTCGAATTGCGCGCGTTCGGGATCGACGTGGCTTTCGCTCACGGAAGGAATTCCTTGCGTTTGACCCGCCAGGCGTCGGCGCTTTGTGTCCATGCGTCGACCGGCGCGTCCTGAAAGGGAGCGGGCAGGCGGGTCGGGCCACTGTTGGTTGCGCCAAGCCGCTTCGCGAGCGCCTGCGACCGTATGTTATCCGGATCGATGCTGTGCATCAGTTCGGGCCATTTCAGGAATTCGACCGCAAAGTCGCATGCCGCGACGCTTCCTTCGAGCGCATAGCCCTTGCCAGCAAATTTGGCGCGTACGCCATAGCCGATCTCGGGAGCCGGCCAGCCGTCTGGCTCCCAGGGGCCGAGGCGGCCGACCCATTCGCCCGACGCGCGCTCGATGACCGAGAACATCGAAAAACCGCGGATGTGCCATGCGCCGGCGAGCGTGCACCACATACGCCACGCCTGCGAGCGAGGGCAGGTGCCGCCGATGAAGCGCATCGTGTCCTCTTCGGTGCACATTTCGGCGAAGCCGTCGAAATCCTCGGTCGCGGGCGGACGCAGGATCAGCCGTTCGGTGACGAGCAGGGGGCCGTTCAGCATATATTCTCTCCCGCAGATATGGCCGCCGCTTCTGCGGCAAGATCGCGGGTGGAGCAAGCGCCCACGCGCGTGAGGGCGCCGACACAAGATCGGCGCCCTCTCCATCGTGTGTGCGGGCGGAGGGGTCTCGGACCCGCACCCGAGACGGTTCGCTAATTAGCGGCAGCGATACTTCGACTTGTCGATCTCGCGGCCGAGCAGGGCACCACCGGCTGCGCCGAGAACGGTGCCGAGCAGCTTGTCGCCGCCGCCTGCGATCTCATGGCCAGCCAAACCGCCAACAGCGCCGCCGATCAGCAGGCCGGTCGTGCCATTGTCTTTCTTGCAGCGATAGCGGCCGTCATTGTCGCGCCAGACGCGGGTGTTGTCGCCAATGCGCTCGTCGCGGGCATAATAGCGGCGATCCTTGCGCTTCTTGTAGAAGCCCGAAGACTGGTCGAGCTGATGGAAGCCGTCTGCCTTCGCCGGAGCCGCGATCCCCGCATAGGCGGGCGCGGTCAGGGCGACGCTGGCGGCGGCAAATGCGCCCATCAGGCCCTTGGTGAAATTATGCATATCAAATCCTTTCCTGGTTCTGCGCCTCGTCTTGCCTGGCAAGACCGGGCGCTTCGGTGGGAGAACGAGCAAGGTCTCGATGGCGTTGCATTAACCCTAGGCAACAAGACGAAGCGAGCGCATTCATCGACGAACCGAAAGCCTCTTGCCGCATTGACGGAGGCATGCGACAACCCGGCCATGCTCAATATCGGATCGCTCGTCATTGGCGTTATCGCGCTGGTTCTGGCCGTTTTTGCGTTCATCCCGCTGCTCGGCTGGGCGAACTGGGTGATCGTGCCCTTTGCCGTTGTCGGACTCGCGCTTGGCGCGATGTCGGACAAGACGTCGGGGCGAAACCTGAACATCGTCGTTATCGTTATCGGCGTTATCCGCCTGATGCTGGGCGGCGGCATCATCTAATTCTCCGCCGGAAGGCAGCTTTTCGATCATGACGCAAGATAAAGCCCCGGCGGGGAGCAATCAGGGCGGCTTGCCTTACGCGGTCGGCGCCTATGTAATGTGGGGCTTCATCCCGCTGTTCTTCAAGCTGCTGTCAAGCGTGCCGCCGCTCGAAGTGCTCTCGCAGCGCATTCTCTGGTCGCTACCGCTCTGTTTCCTCATCATGTTGTTTCGTCGACAGATCGGCGAATATCTGGCCGTGTTCAGGGACTGGCGCGTGCTGCGCATGCTGCTGGCGAGCTCGGTCCTGATCGCGCTCAACTGGCTCGTTTATATCCACGCGGTCTTTTCCGACCATGTGCTCGCCGCGAGCCTCGGCTATTATCTCAACCCGCTCGTCAATGTGATGCTGGGAATGATCTTCCTCGGCGAGCGGCTTAGCCGCCTGCAAGCGCTTGCGGTCGTCATCGCGGGCATCGGCGTAGCGATTCTGCTCGCGGGTGCGCTCGACACATTGTGGATCAGCCTGACGCTCGCACTCAGTTTCGGGACCTATGGCCTGATCCGCAAGATCGTGCCTGTGGGGTCGCTGCCCGGGCTCGCGATCGAAACGACGCTGTTGCTGCCCGTGTCGGTTGCCGCCGCGACTTATTATATCTGGCTTGGCGACGGACGCGGTTTCGGGTCGGATGCCGGAATCAGTTGGCTTCTTGCCGCCGCCGGTATCGTCACCGCGGTGCCATTGCTGCTGTTTGCGACCGCCGCGCGGCGGATGAGCTATGCGGCGCTCGGATTCGTCCAGTATCTGGCGCCCAGCATCGCCTTCCTGCTCAGCCTGTTCGTGTTCGACGAGCCGCTGAAGCCGGTGCAACTGCTCTGCTTCCTGCTCATCTGGGCGAGCATCGCGGTGTTCAGTTTCGACATGTGGCGCAAGATGCGCGCCGACCGGATGATGCCGGCGGCTTGAAGCCGTCCAATCTTTTTCCCCTCCATATGGGAAGGGAAATCAAACCAGCCGCCAGCCGATCGTTTCGCCAGCATGGAAGGGAACAACCTCGCCGATCAGGTCGGGGACGGTTACCGGCGCGCGTTCCAGCGTCACCGTGCCGGTGTTGAGCGGCAGGCCATAGAAACGCGGGCCATGCTCGCTCGCAAAACCTTCTAGCTTGTCGAGTGCGCCGTCCTGATCGAAGGCGATCGCATAGCTTTCGAGCGCGAAGGGGGCATTGAAGATACCCGCGCAGCCGCACGAATTTTCTTTCGTATGCACCGCGTGCGGCGCGCTGTCGGTGCCGAGGAAGAATTTGGGCGATCCCGAGGTCGCGGCCTTGCGGACCGCGAGGCGATGATGCTCGCGCTTGGCGACGGGCAGGCAATAGGCGTGCGGGCGAATGCCGCCAACCAGCATCGCGTTGCGGTTGATGTGCAGATGCTGCGGCGTGATCGTTGCGGCGATATTGGCGGGTGCATCGGCGACGAACTGCGCGGCTTCGGCGGTGGTGATGTGCTCGAAGACGATCTTGAGCCCGGGCAGCGCGCGGACCAAAGGTTCGAGCGTGCGCTCGATGAACACGGCTTCGCGGTCGAAGATGTCGACATCATGGTCGGTGACCTCGCCATGGATGAGGAGCGGCATGCCGATCTCCTGCATCCGTTCGAGCACGCCCATGATCTTGGCGATATCGGTCACGCCATGCGCGCTGCCGGTCGTCGCGTTCGCCGGATAGAGCTTGGCGGCGGTGAAGACGCCTTCGGCATGGCCGCGCGCCATTTCACCGGCGTCGCTGTGGTCGGTGAGATAGGCGACGATCAGCGGGGTGAAGTCGAGTCCGGCCGGCACCGCGGCGTTGATCCGGTCGCGATAGGCGCGTCCTTCTTCGGCGGTCGTCACCGGCGGCGACAGGTTCGGCATCACGATCGCCCGCGCAAACTGGCGCGCGGTATAAGGCGCGACATGGCTCAGCATCGCGCCATCGCGCAGATGGACATGCCAGTCGTCGGGGCGGCGGATCGTCAGGCGGTCGGTCATCTCTGTCTCCCCCCTCCCGCTTGCGGGAGGGGTCGGGGGTGGGCGAGTCCGTCGCGCGCTTAGCGGATGTTGCTGCCCACCCCAACCCCTCCCGCAAGCGGGAGGGGCTTTAAGTCGTCCACCGGCTGTCCTATCTCTCGATATATGACCAATACTACCCTCAACGACCGCGCCCTGATCCGTCTGTCGGGGGAGGATGTCCGGGGCTTCCTGCAAGGGCTGGTGACCAATGATACATCGGGCAATCTGCCGGTGTGGGCGGCGCTGCTCTCTGCGCAGGGCAAGGCGCTGTTCGATTTCCTGATCTGGGGCGACGGCGACGACATATTGATCGATTGCGAACGCGATGCGGCGGGCGATCTGACCAGGCGGTTGACGCTCTATCGTTTGCGCCGCGCGATCACCATTGCGCCCGAACCGGATCTGGCCGTCCATTGGGCGAGCGAGGGCGATCTGGGTGTCGTCGACCCGCGCCTGTCCGGGCTCGGCCAGCGCTGGCTCGCGCCGGCGGACGAAGGCGAGGGGGCCGATGCCGCGTGGCGCCAGCACCGGTTGTTGCTCGGTGTTACCGAGGGACGCGGCGAACTGGGCGATGGCACAACCTTGTGGCTCGAATGCAATGCTGCCGAACTGAACGGCGTCAGCTTCACCAAGGGCTGTTATGTCGGGCAGGAGAATACCGCGCGGATGAACTGGCGGCAGAAGGTCAACCGGCGGCTTGCTGTCGTTCCGTTGGCCGAGGCCGACGAAAAGCGGCAGGTGATCGCTTATCCCGAACTTGGCTGGTCGGTCGAACATCGGCGGGTCGAGAATATCGATGCGGCTGTTGCTCCGCTGTGGCTGCGCGAGGGGCTGGCAGCCGGTTCATGACAGATGCAGCCTTTGCTGCTAGACTGCCTGGCATGCGCGCTTTCCTGATTTCGTCGGCGCTTGCCGCCGCATTTGTCGCCACGCCGGTCATGGCAGGTGAAGCTGGCGATGACGGAGCGCCCGATTCGCTGCTGCCGGTTGCTCCCGAAGCGGCTTTGCTGCCTTCCCGACTGGCCCCGCTCGCCGCCGATTCGGCGTGGGCGCCACGCTTCGAAGCCGCGGCGCGCGAACTGGCGGCCGCGCTCCGGTCGCGCAACGAGGCGCGATGGGGACCGCTGCTGGGCGGGAAATGGTTGACGGCCGACGGCCGGAATCGCGTCGACGGCTTGCTCCGCGACCCGACCAGCCCGTTTCTTCCTGCGCTATTTTCCAACGACGCCACGCCCCACGCCATATTCGGATGGACTGCACCGCAATCCCTGAATGCCGAGGAACGCGCGGCGATCGAGGCGGGGCAGGAAGCCGAGGCGCTGGTCTGCTGGTCCGCGGGCGGCACTGGCGAAGGACCTTGGCCAGTGACGACGGTCGACGCCGACAATCGGCCGGGACGCCCTTATGCCTGTGCGCGGATCACCTACAGCATTCGCGGTGACAAACCGACCTGGCGCGCCTTCGTCGAATAGCGCCGACCGGCTTAACCAATCTCCAACCCTCTTCTGCGACAAGCCGACCCATGTTGGGGCGCTTTCTCGGGTTGGCCGCAGGTATTGCGGCGGTGTCGGTCGGCTTGGCGGGAGTCGCCAGCCGGTCGTCGTCCAATGAGGCTGTTGATGTTGTCGAAACGCCCGAAGCCATTTCCGGCAATCACGACAATTGGACGACGCACAAACTTCGTAAAGACCGGTCTATGGCCGCCGCCGAAGCCGCTGGCAGTTCGGGCCGACCGCGCGAGGTCCTGCTCGCACGTTCGGGCGATTCGCATTTCTATGCCGACACCGAGATCGACGGGCGGAATATTCGCATGCTTGTCGACAGCGGCGCGTCGATCGTCGCGCTGACCCGCCGCGATGCCGAGGCGATCGGGATCAACGTCGACGATCTTCCGGTCGGCGGTAGCGCCAGCACAGCGGGCGGCGTCGTGCCGATGCGGCTGGTCACGCTCGATAGCATCGAAGTCGAGGGGATCGAGGTGCGCGCTGTGCAGGCGGCGGTGATTGATGCCGATATGGGCGTCTCGCTGCTCGGACAAAGCTTCCTCTCGAAACTCGCTGCGGTCAATGTCGAAGGCGATACGATGACGCTGCGCTGAGGCGCGACGATCATTGTCCCGACGTAGAAGCTTTTACCGGCTGCCGCAGGACTGTCTTGAGCTTTGACGGGTCGGTCTTGCGCGGATCGCTCAGATAGATTTCGTGATGCGGCCCGTTGAAGTCCAGTTTCTGCCCCGGCATGACGATCTCGTGGAGCCGGGCGAGGGTCGGCCCTTCATCGTCATACCGGCCGACGTGCAGAATCTGGAGCGAGGGGCCTTCATCATAGTCTTCGAGGCGCAGGCTTTCCGGTGGCTGGCCGGATTTCCGGATCGTGCTGGCTACGGCCGCCTCGAACATCGCCCGCGTGACGAAATCGGGAACCATGAGCATCATCGTCCAACGCCACCGGTCCTTTTCACGCGTGACGAAGCTCTGGGGATCATCAGCCCACCATAGGCCTTCCAGCGGCGGGACGACATAATCCTGCGAGAGTACCGACTTGGCGGCAAATTTCATCGCGTAGCTGGTCCCGTAGAGCCATTCGACCGCGGTGCGATACGCAGGAGCGCTATTGGGGTCGCCTTCGCCGTCCACCTTGACGAACTGCATTTTCGGGACGTCGACTGCGACAAAGTCGCTGGCCGGGGGACTGTACAGTGGTTTGCGGGTCTTTTTGAAGTCGATCTTTTCCATCTTGTCTCCGTTCGCAGGCTGGCTCGATATCCCATACACGCCCGCCCTTGCCAAATCCGCGCACTTTGCCCACATCGAGCGCCATGAACGCTCCCAATCCTCCACTGCGCGCGGCGATCGTGCCGGTCACCGCATTCCAGCAAAATTGCACCTTGCTGTGGTGTACCGAGACCAACAAGGCGGCTTTCGTCGATCCCGGCGGCGATCTCGACAAGCTGAAGGAAGCGGTCGGGCAGACCGGCGTCGAGGTCGAGAAGATCCTCGTCACCCATGGCCATATGGACCATTGCGGACAGGCCGGGATGCTCGCGAAGGAACTCGGCGTGCCGATCGAAGGGCCGCACGAGGACGACCGGTTCTGGATCGAACAATTTGCCGAAGATGGCGCGCGTTTCGGCATGGTGGGCGAAACGTTCGAGCCCGACCGCTGGCTGGTCGATGGCGACACGGTGACCGTCGGAAACCTCACCATCGATGTCATTCATTGCCCGGGGCACACGCCCGGCCATGTCGTTTTCCATCACGCGCCGTCAAAGCTGGCGATTGTCGGCGACGTAATTTTCCAGGGATCGATCGGCCGCACCGATTTTCCGCGCGGCAATCACCAGCAATTGCTCGATTCGATCACGCAGAAGCTGTGGCCGCTCGGCGGCGATACGACCTTCCTGCCGGGGCACGGCGCACACAGCAATTTCGCGCATGAACGGCGTACCAACCCCTTTGTCGGCGATATGGCGCTGGGGGCGTAACCCCCCTCCCGGCAGGCGGGACGGGCAAAGATCAGCGTGGCGCCGCGACCACCGTTTCCTCGATTGCGGTCGTCGTGATACCCGCCGGCGTCAGATAGACGATCGCGAGCGCGCCGAGCGCGAGGCCGAGTTGGGTCAGCATGGTGACGATCGTGCCGGCCATCCGGCCCCACATCATCCCGTCCATGCCCAGCGCGTGCAGGATGCGTCCGACGAGGTAGAGCGCACCGATTCCCCACAGCCACAGCGACGAGCCGAGGCCGAGTTCGACCAGCGCGAGCAGAATCAGCACAAACGCGGTATTCTCGACGAAATTGCTGTGCGCGCGCATCCGCCGCGTCAGCAGGTCGTTGCCGCCATCGCCGATAAAGACTTTTTCCTTGGTGCGCACGCGGCCGACGCGCACCGAAAGCCACAGGTTGAGCAGCGCCGCGCCGGCGGCGATTGTCAGGCTGATCGGCAAGATTATCATTTGGCTTCCCCCATTGTTTGCCGTCACATTACCGTGATCGGACTATATAGCTCTGGCATCCCCGGACCGGAGCGGCAAGTCCGCGCAATTGTGACGCATTGGGCTTGCCTTTGCGGGCAAAAACGCTATAGCCCCGCCCGATCCGGCACCCGACACCATCTGGCGTTGAGGCACCCTCCTGCGGAAGATTTTTCTTGTCAAATATAGACAGGAGCGAGCTTCGGCGTGGCGGGCGGGCCAGTCATTTCCGGCAACGGGGTGACAAATCCGGGTAGCCGATTCGTGACACACACTTTAAGAATGCAGGAAATATCATGGCCGTTCCCAAGCGAAAAACCTCGCCCTCGAAGCGCGGCATGCGTCGCAGCCACGACAGCCTGAAGGTCGAAGCCTTTCAGGAATGCCCCAATTGTGGCGAGCTGAAGCGCCCGCACAATCTTTGCAACTCTTGCGGCCATTATAATGGCCGTGAAGTGGTGTCGGTCGGCGCATAAGCATTAGCCGGAGGGCGTCACAATGGCACTGACACCGCGAATCGCAATCGATGCGATGGGCGGTGACGTCGGCGTGCGCATGATGCTCGCCGGCGCCGCAATGGCACGCCATAAGCATGACGGCCTCCGCTTCATCCTCGTCGGCGACGAGGTGCAGATCAAGGCGGCACTCGAAAACCACCCGAATCTGCGCGCGGCATCGGATATCATCCACACCGACGGCGTGGTGTCGGGTTCGGACAAGCCGAGCCAGGCGCTACGCAAGGCGAAGAGCACCTCGATGGGGCTCGCGATCGACGCGGTAAAGCGCGGCGATGCCGGCGGTGCTGTGTCGGCCGGCAACACCGGCGCGCTGATGGCGATGTCGAAGCTCGCGCTGCGGACGATGCCTGGGATCGACCGGCCGGCGCTTGCGGCGCTGCTGCCGACGTTGGGCGAGAATGACGTCGTCATGCTCGATCTTGGCGCCAACACCGATTGCGACGCCAACAATCTGATCCAGTTCGCGGTGATGGGCGCGGCTTATGCGCGTACCGCCATGGGGCTTCAGCGCCCGCGCGTCGCGCTGCTCAATATCGGCACCGAAGAGCTGAAGGGCACCGACGAGATTCGCGATGCCGCGGCGCGGTTGCGCGAAGCGCACGGGCTGCCGATGGAATTCACCGGCTTTATCGAGGGCGACAAATTGTCGCGCGGCGATGTCGATGTCATCGTTCACGACGGTTTTTCGGGCAATATCGCGTTGAAGACGATCGAGGGGACGGCGCGCTTCGTGACCGACCTGCTTCGCCGCGCCTTCACCAGCTCGACGCGCTCGAAGATCGGCTTTCTGATCTCGCGCCCCGCGACCGAACTGCTCAAGCATCATCTCGACCCCAACAATCACAATGGCGCGGTGTTCCTTGGTTTGAACGGCGTCGTGCTCAAAAGCCATGGCAGCGCCGATGCAAAGGGGGTCGCGAACTGTGTCCACCTCTGTGCCGAGCTGATCGAGAAGGATATCACGCGTCAGGTGACCGAGGATCTCGCGAATTTCCGCAGCGGCGACGCCGCGTGACGCTGCGTGCGATTCTGGCCGGTACCGGCTCGGCCTTGCCGCGCACGCGGGTTTCGAACGCCGAGCTTGCCGAGCGTGTCGACACCAGCGACGAATGGATCGTCGAGCGCACTGGCATCCGCTTTCGCCACATCGCCGAACCCGACGAGACGACGGCGACGCTGGGGGCTGCCGCCGCGCAGCAGGCGCTCGCGGCCGCCGGCCTCGAGCCCTCCGACATCGGCCTGATCATTGTCGCCACCGCGACTCCCGACAACACCTTTCCCGCCAGCGCGACCAAGGTGCAGGCGCTGATCGGTAGCCCCGACTGCATCGCGTTCGACGTCGCTGCGGTCTGCTCGGGTTTCCTCTATGCGGTGTCGGTCGCCGATGCGATGCTGCGCACGGGCGCGGCGAAACATGCGCTGGTGATCGGCAGCGAAACCTTCAGCCGCATCCTCGACTGGGAAGACCGCACGACCTGCGTCCTCTTCGGCGACGGCGCGGGCGCGATCGTCCTGTCGGCGAAAGATGTCGACGACGATCAGGGCATCCTTGCGACGCGGCTTCATGCCGAGGGAAAATACGCAGGCATGCTCTATGTCGACGGCGGGCCGTCGACCACCGGAACGGTGGGGCATGTCCGCATGCAGGGCCGCGAAGTGTTCCGTCATGCCGTTACCAACCTCGCCTCGGTGCTGGGCGAAGTGATGGCCGACGTCGGCCTGTCAGCCGAGTCGATCGACTGGGTCGTGCCGCACCAGGCGAACAAGCGGATCATCGACGCAACCGCCAAAAAGCTGGGTTTGCCGGCTGAACGCGTCGTGCTGACCGTCGACCAGCACGCCAACACGTCCGCGGCTTCTGTTCCCTTGGCGCTCGACCTCGCGGTTCGCGACGGGCGCATCAAGCGCGGCGACCTCGTCGTTCTTGAGGCGATGGGCGGTGGCTTCACATGGGGCGCAGCGGTCTTGCGGGTTTAATGACTCGTTCCGGCGCATCAACTTCTCCGTCCATCCGTTTCAGTTTGGCGGATTAATTCGCATTTGTTACATATACCGACAGGACTCGTGACGGTGGGGGCTGTCCGGGACTCAATTTCGCATTTCGCTTCATGAGGGGGAAGGGATCAGCATGACCGCAGGGACTCTTACGCGCGCCGACATCGCAACGCGGATCAATCAGCAGATTGGTCTGTCGCGCAACGAATCGGCATCGATCGTCGAATCGATTCTCGACCATATGTCCGACGCGCTTGCGGTCGGTCAGAATGTGAAAATATCGGGCTTCGGCACATTCGTACTCCGCGACAAGGCGCAACGCATCGGCCGCAATCCCAAGACCGGCATCGAAGTGCCGATCCTGCCGCGGCGCGTGATGACCTTTCGCGCCAGCCAGACGATGCGAGCGCGCGTTGCCGGAAAATAGGCTGCACCTGACCCATGTCGGATTTTGACATGCCCGACGATGGCGGCAAGGCGTCCGGCGCCATGCTCGCCATCGGCGAGCTGGCGGTGCGGATCGGCGTCCCGACACATGTACTACGCTATTGGGAAACGCGATTTCCGCAGCTGAAGCCGCTCCAGCGGTCGGGCCGCCGTCGCTATTATCGTGCGGAGGACGTCGCGCTCGCCGAGCGGATCCACCATCTGCTGCATGTGCAGGGTTTTACCGTCGAGGGCGCGCGTAAAGCCTTGTCCGCGCCGGGCGCCGCTGTGCCGGTCGCGGAAACGCACGCGCCGGTTACGCTGGATCACGCTGCTCCCGCGCCGGGCGGGATCCCGGTCGCGGCCTTGGTCGCGCTTCGCCAGCGACTGGCCGCAGCGATCGGCTGAACCGTCAGGCGGCGTCGCGACGGCCTTCGCCCGCGCCAATGCGGGCCCCGATCCGCCGCGCTTCGACCAAAATCTCGTCGGTTGCCCGGGCATCGGGGATCGAGAGCATGTCCGAGGACATCACGGGCGCACCGCAATAATCGAAGATTCCCTTGTCGATCTGGGTTGTCATCGCCTGCGAATATCCGCGGCGGATATACATCTCGGAGGGTGCGGCAGCGATTGCGACGAGGTGGACGCGCAGCCAGGTCAGCTTCTTTTCCACCTTGCCGTCGGCGCTTTCGTCATAGGCCCAGCCGTTCGTGAAAACCCGGTCGATCCAGCCTTTCAACAAGCCCGGCATCGACCACCAATAGACCGGATAGACGAGAATTAGACTGGCGGCGCGCTCGATCCGGGTCTGTTCGGCGCGAGCATCGTCGCCGAGGGGCGCTTCGAGATTGAAGGCGGCAATGTCGCTCAGCGAGAATCGCGGATCGAAATCCTCCCGGCTGAGGTCGGCGATTTCGACGCTGTTGGCGGGGGACGCGGCGGCGATCGCACGCTCGATTTCGGCCGCGACGGCGTGCGTCAAGGCGGTGGGGCTGGGGTGCGAAACGACAATCAGGCTGTGCATCTGTCTGATCTTTCATGAGGCTTGCGGGGAGGAGATATTCTTCTATATACTTTTAGTAAGATACTAAAGGTATATAGCATGTCAAGCCCGCCACCATCGAAAGGGGCGCCGCGCCGCCAGCGCCTTTCGCGCGAAGACCGCCGCCGCCAACTTGTTGCGACGGCGTGGCATATGATCGGAGACAGCGGCGCCGACGCCCTTTCGCTCGGGCGCCTCGCCGAGCAGGCGGGAATCACCAAACCGGTGGTTTATGGTCATTTCGGGACGCGCGAGGGGCTGCTCGCCGCCTTGTACAGCGATTATGACGAACGCCAGAGCGAGACGATGGATAGCGCGCTGGCGTCGAGCGACGACACGCTCGATGCCAAGGCCTCGGTCATCGCCGATTGCTATGTCGAATGCGTCCTGCGGCAAGGCCGCGAGATCCCCGCCATTCTAGCCGCACTGGCGGGATCGCCCGAGATGGAGCGGCTCAAGCGCGACTTTCAGCTGGGCTTCATCGAAGAATGCCGGTCCATATTGGCGCCTTTCGCGGGGGCGAAGGGCGTTGGAACCGCCGCCTTGTGGGCAATGCTGGGAAGCGCCGAATCGCTTTCGCATGCCGCCGCGGCGGGCGATATCGCCGATGTCGAAGCCCGCATGGAACTGCGCGCGATCATTGTGGCGATGGTTGCGCGGAGCGCTGCCTAGTCGTCCATCGCCGGGGCGAGCGCCGGGTCGAGGTCGCGCGGGCGGATGAAAGCGGCGAACCGCGCCATGTTCACGTCGAGCGCGTGCCAGTCGTCGATATCGATCTCGAGCCGCGCCAGCGCCGACGTCGGCAGCTTTTCCTCGACCTTCGCGCGCAATTCATCGCCGTCCGATTCGGGGACCAGCATCAGGATCAGATCCTCCAGCCCCGGATTATGCCCGGAAATCAGCAGATGATCGGCGTCGCGTCCGGTATCGCGGATCACGTCGATCAGCGTCGCGGCGGAGGCGAGGTAGATACGCCGGTCCCAATGCGGCTCGAGCGTGTCGAGATCGGCCGCCGGCTGGAAAATATCGAGCGTTTCGGTCACGCGCACCGCGGGCGACGCGATGATGCGGTCGACCGGCAGCTTCTGCCGCTTCAACCACTGCCCGATCAATTCGGCGCCGCGCGCGCCGCGCTTGTTGATCGGGCGGTCGAAATCGCGCTCTACCTGAACGTCCCAACCCGATTTGGCGTGGCGCAGGATCGTCAAAGTCTTCAAAATCTCTCCCCGCGCCGCAGCGCTATCCCTCGGTTTCGCAGGCCTTGTGCCGCAATCTTATGACGGTGAAAAGGCTGGATAGGCGCTTTTTCGCCTTTCGACGTTCGCCGCCGCCACATGGTTGACCGCTTCATCGAGCGGCAGGCGGCGGATCGGGGTGCCTTCGGGGAAAGCGCTGAGCAATCGCGAGGGGAAGGAGGGCGAGAGCATCACGAACTGACCGAAATCGTCGGCGCGGCGGATCAGGCGGCCGAACGCCTGCCCGATGCGGCCGCGAATGACCATATCGTCATAAGCGCTGCCGCCCTGCGCCGCGCGCCGCGCCGCGTGCAATATCGTCGGGCGCGGCCAGGGAACGCCTTCCATCACCACCAGCCGCAGCGATTCGCCGGGCACATCGACCCCGTCGCGCAAGGCATCGGTGCCGAGCAGCGAGGCGTGCGGATCGGCGCGGAAAATGTCGACGAGCGTGCCGGTATCGAGCGGGTCGACATGCTGCGCGTAAAGCGGGAGGCCTGCGCGGGCGAGCCGGTCGGCGATGCGCGCATGAACGATGCGCAGCCGCCGGATCGCGCTGAACAGCCCGAGCGCGCCGCCGCCCGATGCCTCGATCAGGCGGCTGTACGCGCCGGCAAGCGCGGGGAGGTCGCCGCGCGCGATATCGGTGACGATCAGCACTTCGGACTGGCGCGCATAATCGAACGGGCTGGGGACCGCAAAATGCCGGACCCCGCCGTCCATGTGCCGCGCGCCGGTGCGGATATCGGCGTCGGCCCAGCCCCCAAAATCGTTGGCGCTGCCGCGGCCGCCGTTGCGCAGCGTTGCCGAGGTGACGAGCACGCCCTGCGCCGGGCGATAGACGACATCGGCAATCGGCTTTGCCGGGTCGAGCCAGTGGCGGTGCAATCCGGTATCGAATTCGCGCCCGTCGTAGCGGTCGATCGCGAGCCAGTCGACGAAATCGGGATCGGCGGGGCCGCCAACGCGGCCGAGCAGCGACAGCCAGCCACCGAGCGTGTCGATCCGCGTGCCAAGGCTGTGCCGTGCCCCGTCGACGCGCGCCCGCGCCTGTCCGTCGAGCCAGTCGGGCGGATCGTCGACCAGCGCGTCGAGCCGCTTGCCGAGCGCCATCAGCGGACGCAACAGCGCCTCGACCGCGTCGCTCGCGCCCGCCGCCGCCGTCACCAGATCGGAATCGGGGTCGGCGAGTTCGGTTTCGAGGCCATAGCCCGCGTCGGCGGTGCGCGTGTCGACCGCGCGTGCATAAACCTGCCCGCGTACCGCGACGAGCAATCGCTCGATCGCGCCCCACGGGTCGTTTTCGGACAATCGGGCGAGCCAGCCGTCGCCGGGTAGTTCGGCGGCGGCGGCGATCGCGGCCTGGATCGCGCGGTCGCCCGCTTCGTCATAGCTGGCGACGTCGGCAAGGCGCGCCGCGAGCCCGCGCCGCCGTCCGCGCGACTTGCCCTCGGGCCCGAGCACCCAGCGGCGGATCTCGACCGCTTCCTGTCCCGTCAGTGCCGCGGCAAACATGCTGTCGGCGGCGTCCCACAGATGATGGCCTTCGTCGAAAATCAGCCGCGTCGCGGGCGCGCCGCCATCGCGCGGGCGCGCCGCCTGCACCATCGTCAGCGCATGATTGGCGATGATGATGTCGGCCTGCGTCGCCGCGCGCGCCGAGCGTTCGATGAAGCATTTGCGGAAATGCGGACAGCCCGCATAGATGCACTCGCCGCGGCGGTCGGTCAGCGCGGTGGTGCCGTTGCGGCGGAACAGCGCGGGGAGCCAGCCGGGCAGGTCGCCGCCGACCATGTCGCCGTCGCGTGTATAGGCGGCCCAGCGCGCGACAAGCTGGGCAAGGATCGCGGCGCGGCCGGAGAAGCCGCCCTGCAACGCATCCTCGAGGTTGAGCAGGCAGAGATAGTTCTCGCGCCCCTTGCGTACGACGACCTTCTCGCGGTGCGTCGCGGCGTCGGGATAGAGCTTCTCGGTCTCGCGCGCCAATTGCCGCTGCAGCGCCTTGGTAAAGGTCGAGATGCAGACGGCGCCCGCCGACTGGTCGATCCATTGTTTGGCGGGGGCGAGATAGCCCAGCGTCTTGCCGATTCCCGTTCCCGCCTCGGCGACGAGCATCTGCGGTGCTTCCTTGCGTTCGCGCGGCTCGAAGATCGCGGCGCTCGCGCGGGCATAGTCCTGCTGCCCCGGCCGCCGTTCGGCGCCATCGCCGGTCAGCCGGTCGAGCCGTGCCGTGACATCCTCGACGTTGATTTTGACCTGCCGCGGCGGTCCGCGCGGCGGCCCCTCTTCCCATTCGGGCAGGCGCGAAAACAGCCAGCGCTCATTGCCATCGGGCACCGACAGATGCGGCTGGATCAGCGGCGACCAGGACCAGCGCTGGCGCGACAAGGCCTGCATGCCGTGCCAGGCGCCCTCGCGTTCGGGCCAGTCGGGGGTGTCGATGCTGGCGAGCATCGCCGCGGCGGCCTTCGGCAGGAAAACGGCGATGTCTTCTTCGCTCTTGGGCGGCTCCAGCCCGATCGCGGCGGCGATTCCCGCCGGCGTCGGCACCGCAAAGCGTGCGGGATAAAGGAACGCGAAAAGTTCGAGCAGGTCGAGCCCCGAAAGCTCGGGATAGCCGAGTCGGTCGCCGGTCAGCGTCGCATTGAGCAAAAGGTGCGGGGACGCGGCAACCGCGGCAATCGCTTCACCGCGCCCGACGCGCTGCACGCGCCCGTGCGTGTCGGCGATCCAGATGCCGATGTGACTCGCATGAACGGCGGGGAGAGAAAGCGGGTCGGGAGCCATCGGCCCAAGCTAGGGACAAAAGGCGAACGCGGCAAGGCGGATGGAGGCCTTCGGACTATCTTTCATCCGTTCGTCCTGAGCTTGTCGAAGGACCGTTCTTGCCTTTTGCCAAAGCCGAAATCTTGTCCCAGTCGCCGCGGATGAGAGCCATCTTCTTGGCACGACTCCATCCCTTGATCCGGCGTTCTGCTTCCAATGCCTCAATGCGTGTGGAGAATTCCTGGCTCCAAACAAGAACGACGGGCAATTTGTCAGCGGTGAAGCCGGCTATAGTGCCAGATTCATGCTGTCCTATGCGGTGAGGAAGATTATCCGTGTGACCCGTGTAGAAAGTGCCGCCGCGGCAGTGCAGGATATAGGCCCAGAACCCCACTGCCTAGGTAGAAGAAAGAACGGCCCTTCGACAAGCTCAGGGCGAACGGAGGAGGGGATTCCTCCTTTCCACAACGCGAAAGGACCTTTCGGATGAGCGAAGAGACGGCGATCGGCGCAGTGATCGACGAGATGTATGCGATGATATCGGGGCCGAAGGGCCCGCGCGACTGGTCGCGGCAGGCAAACTGCTTTCACCCCGACGCGCGGCAAATCCGGACGTGGATCGACGCCGACGGACGCGCGACGTTCCGGAGCATGGCGCTCGAAGACTATGCGCGCGACACGACCCCGTTTTTCGCGGAGAATGATTTTTTCGAAATCGAGATCGGGCGGCGGATCGACGTCCTGGGCAATATTGCCCATGTCTGGAGCGCCTATGAGGCGCGTGCCGCGCTGGGCGACGCCGAACCCGAGCGGCGCGGGATCAATTCGATTCAGCTCTTCAAGGATCCCGAACTCGGCTGGCGGATCATGGCGATGATCTGGGACAATGAGCGTGAGGGCGTCGCCATCGCACCCTTTTGACGGTCAGCTGAGACCGCGGCGTCCGAAGACGGGCGCGCGGTTGCTCAGGAAAATCTGTGCGGGTTCGATCATCGACGCGCCGCGTGCACGCACCAGTGCGTTGTGGAGCGGCCCGTGCGTGAGCTCATAGGGGAAGCGCACCCCCATGCGGTCGACTTCGGACCACATGACCACGGCATAGGTGACCTGTCCGCCATAGTGGATTTCGCAGCGCGAACGCGCCGGCATGCTCGCTCCGTCGATCCGTGCTCCGCCTTCGGACAGGTCGGTGATCCGGCCGTCGATGAAGTTGAGCACGCCGTTGACGGTCACCTCGATCGAAACGTCGGTGCGTTTGTGGCCGCGCGGGGCGGGGGGGCGAAATCTGTCCATGGGCCGAGGCTACGCTCGCATGGTAAATTTCGGGTAACCATGATCGCCGCTTTTTGACGTCGGACGTCTTCGTCGTGAAGACGGAAACTGGCTTTCCTACTTTCCTGCGCTGTGCTGATACTTTCGGATGTCCTGCACTGCCCCCTCCCGGCTTAAAGCGACAAAGGAGACAAAATGCGCGTGCGCGTCGGTATCTTTTGTCGCTTTTGGGCATGTCGAAACGGATATGAAAACGCGATTCCGGCGTAAACTTGGGCGGTTTTCTGCCATTTCGGCAAAGCTGCCGATCTCATCGGCAAGGCCGCCGATCTCATCGTCTTGTCATCCCGGACTTGATCCGGGCTCCATGTGGACCGCCGCGGTCGCTCACCCCCGGATCAAGCCCGGGGTCACAGATGATTTCAGTGTGAAGTTGCGCAGTTTTCCGCGCTTCTTTCCAAGGGCGCTTCTTCCGGCTATGGGCGCGGCATGACTGACTTGCACCTTCATCCTTCGCTGCGCGAACCCGCGCAAACGTCCAAGGCCTGGCCGTTCGAGGAAGCGCGCAAACTGGTCAAACGCTATCCGGGCGGCAAGCCCGGCGGCGAAGCAATGCTGTTCGAAACGGGCTATGGTCCGTCGGGCCTGCCGCATATCGGCACGTTCAACGAAGTGCTGCGCACGACGATGGTCCGCCGCGCCTATGAGGCGTTGACCGGTGGCGCCGCGACGCGTCTTGTCGCGTTCAGCGACGACATGGACGGGCTGCGCAAGGTTCCCGACAATGTGCCGAACGGCGACATGCTGCGCGAACATCTCGGCAAGCCGCTCACCGACATCCCCGATCCATTTGGAAAGTTCGAGAGTTTCGCGCATCATAACAATGCGATGCTGCGCGAGTTTCTCGACCGGTTCGGCTTCGAATATGAATTTGTCAGTTCGACCGAGCGGTACAAGTCGGGCGCATTCGACGACGCGCTTAAGAATGTCCTGCACCACAATCAGGATATCCTCGATATCATGCTGCCGACTCTGCGCGCCGAGCGCGCGGCGACTTATTCGCCGATCCTGCCGGTCAGCCCGACATCGGGAATCGTGCTGCAGGTGCCGGTGACCATCGTCGACGCCGATGCCGGCCTCGTCTCGTTCGAGGATGCGGGCGAGACGATCACGCACAGCGTCCTTGGCGGCGGCGCGAAACTGCAGTGGAAGGTCGACTGGGCGATGCGCTGGGTCGCATTGGGCGTCGATTACGAAATGTATGGCAAGGATCTGACCGACAGCGGTGTCCAGTCGGGCAAGATCGCCAAGGCGCTTGGCGGGCGCAAGCCCGAGGGGCTGATCTACGAGATGTTCCTCGACGAAAAGGGCGAGAAGATCTCGAAGTCGAAGGGCAATGGCCTCAGCCTCGAGCAGTGGCTCGACTATGGCAGCGAGGAAAGCCTCGCCTTTTTCGCCTATCGCGAGCCCAAGGCGGCGAAGCAATTGCATATCGGTGTGATCCCGAAGGCGATCGACGAATATCTGCAGATGCGTGGCAGCTATCCGGCGCAGGAGCCCGACAAGCGCCTCGGCAATCCGGTGCACCATGTCCATGTCGCGCGCGGTGAAGAGATTCCCGCGGCGGAACTGCCGGTGACGTTCGGGTTGCTGCTCAATCTCGTCGCAGTGATGGGCGCCGACGCGTCGAAGGACCAGATCTGGCGCTACCTCGGCCGATATGTCGAGGGCGCCGACGCCGCGACCTGGCCCGAACTCGACCAGTTGATCGACAATGCGATGGCGTACAACCGTGACTATGTTGCGCCGACGCTCAATCGCCGCAAGCCGCAGGGCGGCGAGGGCGCGGCGCTGAAGGAACTCGACAACAAGCTCGCGGCGCTGCCTGTCGATGCCGGCGCCGACGATATCCAGAACATCGTCTACGAGATCGGCAAGAACGAGGCCTATGGTTTTGAAAATCTGCGCGATTGGTTCAAGGCGCTCTATGAAACCCTGCTCGGGTCGAGCGCGGGGCCGCGCATGGGAAGCTTCATTGCGCTGTTCGGGATCGACAACACGCGGCGGCTGATCGCCGAGGCTTTGGCATAATGCGCCCCCTCTTTCCATTCGCATCGAGCGAAGTCGAGATGCCGATCGTCAAAGCACGACTTCACGGTGTCTCGACTACGCTCGACACGAACGGGATGGGAGGTTGGGCCTGATGATCGACATCTTCACCACCGGCGGGACGATCGACAAAGTCTATTTCGACGCGCTCAGCGAGTTCCAGATCGGCCCTGCGGCGATCCCCGACCTGCTGCGCGAAAACAACGTCCATGTCGCGCACCGTGTGACGCAGTTGATGCGCAAGGACAGCCTCGAACTCGACGATGCCGACCGCGAAGCCATTCGCGCCGCCGTCGCGGCGAGCGATGCCACACATATCCTTGTCACCCACGGTACCGATACGATGGTCGTCACCGGCCGCGTGCTGGCGGGGATCACTGGCAAGACGATCGTGTTGACGGGGGCCATGCAGCCCGCGTCGGTGCGCGCGAGCGATGCCGAGTTCAACGTCGGCTTCGCGCTTGCCGCGGTGCAGACGCTGCCGCCCGGCGTCTATGTCGCGATGAACGGGTTGATCTTCGACCCCGAAAAGGCGGTCAAGGACCGCGCCGGGCAACGTTTCGTCGAGGAATAGGGCTCAGCCCTTTGCCGTGACCTGCCGCAGCACCGCGGCATAGTTCGGCGCGATCGTCATCGATTCGTGCCGGCCCGCGCGGCCCAGCGCGGCATGAACCTGCGGCAGGCGATAGCAGGGCACCCCCATGAACAGGTGATGCTCGGCGTGATAATTCACCCAATATGGCGCAACCGTCGCGCGTGCCAGCCAGCTTGCATGGGTGGTCCGGGCATGGGTGAAGGGATCGTCGCTGCCCGTCGTCGTGCACGCATGTTCGGCGATGTTGCGAACGCGCAGGTAAAGCTGGAAGGTCGTCGCAAGCCCGGCGAGCCAGAGGAGGTAAGGCGTCCAGCCGTAGAGTGCGAGCGAGGCCGCGAGCAGCACCGCCTGGACGATCAGAAAACGGCCGACCGCGCGCGCCACCGCCATTGCGCCCGCGACGTCGACCGTCGGTGACGTCATGCCGTCGTCCGACTGCTTGTTGAACGGCGTTCCGGCCTTGGTGCTCTTGGCGCCCTTCTCGACCTTCTCGCCGCGCAGCATCGCTCTCAGGCCGATAAAAGCGAAACCGAATTGCGCGACGCGCTGTTTGAAGAAGGTCTGGCCAGTCAGGTCGCGGAGCACTTTGCGCCACAGGCTGGCGCGCGTGGTGGGGAACGGCTTCGACAGCGCCAGGTCAGGGTCTTCGGGCTGCTGGGTGAATTTGTGATGCTGCAGATGATAGGTGCGATAGGCGATCAGGTCCGATCCGACCGCGGCGCCCGTCAGCCACTGGCCGAGGAAATTGTTGAGCTTCCGGTTCGGATGCAGCGCGCCGTGCGCCGCATCGTGCATCAGGATAGCGAGTCCGAGCTGACGCCCGCCAACGAAGACAATCGCGAGCAGCCATGCGGCGGGGTTATGCGACCAGGCGGCAAGGCCGACGAGCGCGATGCTGACGATCCAGGCATGGGCGACCAACCAGATGCCGTGCCAGCGCGAGGCGGTGGTGATCGCGGACCATTCGGCGCGATCGAAAAACTGAGTGGGCGGCAAGAGGCGGACGGCTGACATGGCCCATTCATAACAAGTTGCGAACCGAAACGTAACCCCTTCCGTTTTGGTACAATATCGGCAGAAATCACGATGTTGCGGTAAGGATTTGGCAACCCCTTTCCGACACTGAACCGGGTGGGACCAGTCGGCAGGAATATTGGGAAATTGGGGGTACGGCGTAGCATCATCCGGCCTGCGGCCAGCGAATTGTCATCCGACGAATCGCTGTTCGATTCGCCGGAATTTGTCACGCATCTGATGCGCGTGGCAAAGCTGTGGCACTATGTGCTGATCGGCCGCGCCCTTGCGTTCCTGGCCTTTGCCTTCCTGCCCGGCGTTGCCGGATTCTTCGATCATCTTTCGCACTGGCTGGTGATGGTGGCGGGTCTGTCGTGCGATGTCGTGCTGACCGTGATCGGGCAGGCGATGCGCAAACCCCGGCCGATCACGCATGAGCGCGTACGGGCTATGGCGATGCTGTGCATGGCGCTGATCGCGCTCGGTACGTTGCTCAACGCAGCGGGGATGTTCGACACGGTCGCGATCCGTGACGGCAGCTCCCATTTCGACGCCTTTGCCGCTATTCACATTGGTTCGCTGCTTGTCGGAGCGTCGGCAGTTGCGGTCGTCCGTCCTGCTTTCTTCGCGTTCGCAGGGGCGACTGCGCTGGGAGGGGCGATTGGCGTGGCATCGTGGCCGTTCGCCGTTGCGGGGGTCATCTTTCTCGGCCTGCTGATCGTGATGATGCGCGAGGATATCCGCCACCAGCGCCGCGCGACGCGGGCTGCGCGGCTGAGCGTCAGCGATCAGCAGCGCGCGCTGAACCTGATGCGCGATTTCGAGCGCGCTGGCCGCGGCTGGTTCTGGGAAACCGATCGCAATGGCCGGCTGGTCTATATCTCGCCGACCGTCGCGGCGCGGCTGGAGCGCCCGCTTTCCGACCTGCTCGGTCATCCCTTTACCGACATCATCCGCAAGCGGATCGGCAACGACGAGAGCGAAGAGCGCACGTTGGGTTTCAGCCTGTCATCGCGTACCCCGTTCAAGGAACTGACGGTGCAGGCCGCGGTGGCGAGCGAAGAGCGCTGGTGGTCGATCTCCGGCCATCCGATCAGCAACGAGCTGGGCAATTTTCAAGGTTTCCGCGGCAGCGGCACCGACCTCACCGACAAGAAACGGTCGGAGCGCGAGATCAACCAGCTTGCCCGCTACGATACGCTTACCGGCCTTGCGAACCGGCGGCACATCACCGATCTGCTCGAACGCGCGCTCAAGAGTCATAGCGGCCAGCCGCAGTCCTGTGCGCTGTTGCTGATGGACCTCGACCGGTTCAAGGCGGTGAACGACACGCTGGGCCATCCGGTCGGTGATCAGCTGTTGCAGCAGGTCGCGGGACGGCTGACGCAGATCGTCGGCGACAAGGGACAGGTCGGCCGGCTTGGCGGCGACGAGTTCCAGATCGTCGTGCCGCAGATCAGCCAACCCGAAAAGCTGGCGGGTATTGCCAATGCGATCATTCTCAGCCTCGCCAAGCCCTTTTCCATCGAGGGCGAGCAGGTGCGCGTCGGATCGTCGCTGGGCATCGCGGTATCGGAGGGGCCGGGCGTGACCGCGTCGGCGCTCGTCCGCAACGCCGACCTCGCGCTCTATGCAGCAAAGGACGCGGGGCGCGGCGTTTACCGTTTCTATGCCGACGCGATGCACAATCAGGCGAGCGAGCGCAAAGCGATCGAGGATGCACTGCGCGATGCGCTGGCGAAGGATGAATTGCGGCTGGTATATCAGCCGATCGTCGACGTCGGTAGCGAGCGGATATCGGGGTTCGAGGCACTGATCCGCTGGCATCATGCAACCGAAGGGTTGATCAGCCCTTCGAAATTCATCCCGATTGCCGAGGAGTCGAACCTGATCGTGCCGATCGGCGAGTGGATCATCCGTACCGCCTGCGCGACAATCGCGCACCTCGGCCCCGGATACCGCGTCGCGGTCAATGTTTCGCCGCGCCAGTTCGCGAATGAAAAGCTGCCGGCGACGATCATGAGTGCGGTATCGGCGGCGGGGATCCGTCCCGAGCAGCTGGAGCTCGAGATTACCGAGGGGGTGTTCCTCGACGAAAGCTCCGAAAATCTCGCGATGTTCCAGAGGCTGAAACGCACCGGCATTCGCCTCGCACTCGACGATTTCGGCACCGGCTATTCGGCGCTCGGCTATCTGAAGAAAGCGCCGTTCGACAAGATCAAGATCGACCAGAGCTTCGTTCTTGGCGCCGCCGACCCGAGCAGCATGAACGCGGCGATCATCTCGTCGATCGTCGGTCTGGCCACTGCGCTCAACATGGAAACCACCGCGGAGGGAGTCGAGACGCACGACGACCTCGCGCTGATCCGCGGGCTTGGGTGCAGTCATGTCCAAGGCTATATCTATGGCAAGCCGATGGACCTCGTCGAGGTGCTGGCGTTGCTCCGCGAGGGCGGGGGACGGGCGGAGGCACGCGGTTACAAGAGCGCGCGCGAACCACGCCTGACGACGTTCCGCACGATCCAGGTCGACAGCGATGGCTACCAGTATGAAGCGATCGTCCGCAACATGTCGCCCCGCGGCGCGCTGATCGAAGGGCTATGGAATGTTCCGCCCGGAACCCCGCTGACGCTCGAATTCGGGCCCGATCAGTCGCTCGCTGCCGAGGCACGCTGGTCGGCCGGCAACCGCGTCGGCGTCCAGTTCGCCGTCGCGGTCGATATCGAAGATCTCATCGGCCCGAAGGCAGCCGGGCCGACGCGGGGACGGATCCGCCGCGCCGCCTGACGGGTCAGTGGGCGATGCGCCCACGTGCCATCACCCAGTCGACCTTTTCAAGCAAGGTGACGTCGCTGAGCGGGTCGCCACTGACCGCGATCATGTCGGCAGACATGCCCGGCGCGATCCGGCCGATTTCATTTTCGAGCGACAGCAGCTTCGCGGCGACCGTCGTCGCGCTCGCCAGCGCCTCGCGCGGGGTCAGGCCATATTTGACGAGCAGCGCGAACTCGCCGCCGTTGCGGCCATGCTCGAACACACCGGCGTCGGTACCGAAGGCGATCGGAACCCCGAGTGCCTTGGCGCGCGTCACGGCCTTGCCGACGTCGCCAAGCGTCATGCGCACCTTGTTCTCGACCGTGGGGGTGTAGATGCCCTTGCCGAGCCGCTCGCGGATGCCCTCGAACGCCATCAGCGTCGGGACGAGATAGGTGCCCTTGGCCTTCATGACCTGCAGCGTCGCGTCGTCGGCGAAAGTCCCGTGCTCGATGCTGTCGATGCCGGCCGCAGCGGAGGATTTGATCCCGCCGGCGCCATGCGCATGCGCCATCACCTTCAGGCCCAGCGAATGGGCTGTATCGGCGATGCTCTGTAGTTCGGGGCTGGTGAAATGGCCCTCTAGCCCGCGCGCCTGCTGCGACAACACGCCGCCGGTCGCGGTGATCTTGATGACGTCGGCGCCGGCGCGCGAGGCCTTGCGGACCTTTTCGGCGCACTCGACCGCGCCAGTGCAGGTATAGCCTTCATCGAGGACGGCATGAATGTCCTCGCGAAAGCCCGTCACGTCGCCGTGCCCGCCGATGATCGACAGCGCAGGGCCGGCAGCAATGATGCGCGGCCCCTCGATAAAGCCGTTCGCGGTGCCTCGGCGGAGCGAAAATGCGGTATATTGCGCCGAGCCCGCCTCGCGCACCGTGGTGAAGCCCGCGCGCAGTGTGATGCCGGCGTTCTTCGCGCCGACGACGACACCCCATTCGGTGGGATCGACCGCAGCGGCGCGATAATCGTCGCCGGGGTCGCCGGTGAGGTGGACGTGCAGGTCGATGAGGCCGGGGAGCAAAGTCTTGTCGCCGAGATCGACGATTTCGGCGCCTGCGGGCGCTTCGGTGCGGCCGGGGGCGATCGAGGTGATCCGGTCGTCGGTAATGGTGATCGTCGAGGGGCCTTGCGCCGGTTTGGAGGCGTCGGTGATAACGCGGCCTGCATAGACGATGGTGGTTTTTGCATATGCCGTCGTGCCGAGCAGCGCGAGCGTCGCGGCCGCGACCATTCCCAATTTACGCATGAAGTCTCCCCTGTTTGATTCCGCTACCGTGGCGCGACGGGCGGGGGAGGGCAAGCGCATAAAAAGAGGGGCCGGACGAGCCGACCCCTCAGTTTGTCCTCAGGTAACCGAAAGGAATTACCAGAAGAAATCGTAGATCACGTCGATCACTTCGCCCGAGTAGGTGTCGACCAGAAGCGCATCGTCATAATAGCGGATCCAGCGCGTGCCTCCATAGGCGGGTGGCAGGCGGTAATAGCCGGGGTCGTTGATCCAGTATCGCGAGCTGTAGAACAGCGAGCTCAGGCTGAAGCCGATGTTGAACCGCGTATATCCATAACCACGATATGGGTTGTAATAGCGCGGCATCCGGTAGTGGTTGCGGTTCTGGTTGCGATAGCTGCGCCAGTCGTAGCGACGGTCACTGCGCCAGTCGCGGTTCCAGCGGTCGTTGCGGCCGTCGCGATAGCGTCGGTCATCATATCCGTTACGGTTCCGGTCATAGCGGTTGTCGTCGTTGCGATCGTAACGCCGGTTGTCGTTGCGATCATAGCGCCGGTTATTGTCGTTCCGGCGATCGATCTGGCCATCGCGGTTGCGATCCCATTGCCGATCGACCTGGCCATTACGGTTACGATCCCACTGGCGATCGACGCGGCCGTCGCGATTGCGATCGGCATTGTCGCCGCGCTGGCGTTGCTCGGCCTGTCGCTGCTGCCATTGCTGGCGTTGCTGATCGTTGCCACGCTGTTGCCACCGCTGACGCTGGGCTTCCCGCTGCTGGTCGTTGCCGCGTTGCTCACGCTGCTGCTGCCATTGCTGGCGCTGCGCTTCGCGCTGCGGATCATTGCCGCGTTGCTGCCATTGTTGCTGGCGCACGTCGCTGCGCTGCTGGCGCTCGCCCTGCGGCTGCTGGCTCTGCTGGCGTTCGGGGCGGGCCTGACCACCCCAATTGCCGCCGCGCCGGACTTCGGGGCCGCGCGGTCCGCGGTCTCCCCGGTCGCCGCGCTGCGCGATCTGCACCCGCTCGCCCGACGCCTGTGCGGCTGCCGGGGCGATGGGGGTCAGGATCGTTGCAGCGATCAGCAACCCTCCGAACATCTTCTTCATCTCGCCATTCTCCAACTCATGTCCCGTTTGCTGGAGACACCAGCCGGGATGATGAATCGATTCTTACCATTGGCAAGATGATCGATGGCTGACCGCGCTGTTGCCTGCGGTTCAGCTAGATGAACGGGGCTGTTCAGGTGCCGGGGGGCAGGCGGAGGGCAGGGACGGCGTGCGCGGCGTCCTCGGGGCGGATCCCCGGCGGAGGCGCGGCAGCGATGCGCTCCTCGCCGCGCAGCACGCGCCCGGCCAGACGGATCGCGGTCCGGATGCGCGGATAGGTGCCGCAGCGGCAGATATTGGTCATCGCCGCGTCGATTTCGGTGTCGCTCGGATTGCTGTTCGTTCGCAGCAGCGCGGCGGCCGCCATGATCATCCCCGATTGACAGAAGCCGCATTGGGGAACCTGTTCGGCGACCCACGCCTGTTGCACCGCATGGCTGCGGTCGCGCGACAGCCCCTCGATCGTCGTGACGAAGCGGCCCTCGCACTCGGCAATCGTAACCATACAGCTGCGAATCGCCTCGCCGTCGATATCGACGGTGCACGCGCCGCACTCACCGGTGCCACAGCCATATTTGGTGCCCGTCAGGTTCGACGCGTCGCGCAGCGCCCAAAGCAGGGGCGTTTCGGGCTCCATGCGATATTCGACCGGGCGGTCGTTGACCGAGAATCGTGTCATGCGGTGAGCTGTAGCCGACTCGCCGGATTAGTCACGCCAGCTCGTGTCGATCTTGTCGACCTTGCGCACCATCGCGTCGAATTCGGCCTTGCCCGACTGACGACCTGGAATCTGCGCCAGATAAAGGTCGCGCTGATGGACCTTGACGACATCGTCGCTGATCAGGATCGGCTTGCCCATGCTCATCGTCGCGAGCTGGATTTCGCACGCGCGTTGCAGTGCCCAATATTTGATGAAGGCGTCGGACAGCGATTTGCCCATCACGACGGGGCCGTGGTTGCGCAGCATCAGGATGCGCTTGTCGCCCAGATGTTCGACGAGCCGCGTGCCCTCTTCCTCGCGCACCGTGATGCCCTCGAAATCATGATAGGCGAGCTGGCCCATGAAGTTGCAGGCGTAGAAGTTGGTCGGCTGCAATCCGCCCTCGAGCCCGCACACCGCCATCGTCGCGGTGGTGTGGGTGTGGATGATCGCATGCGCGTCGGGCAGGACACGGTGGAACAGGCTGTGCTGGACGAACCCCGCCTTGTTGACGTGCCACGGATTATCCTCGTCCAGCTTGTTGCCGTCGATGTCGATCTTGATCAGGCTCGATGCCGTCACTTCGCTGAAATGCATGCCATAGGGGTTGATCAGGAAGGCGCCTTCCTGATCGTCCAGCTTCACTGTGATATGGTTGAAGATCATCTCGTCCCAGCCCATCATCGCGAAAATGCGGTAGCAGGCGGCAAGCTCCTGCCGCGCCGTCCATTCGGCTTCGCTATATTTGCTGTTGCGCTTGAGCTGGGTCGCCATGGCCTGTCCCTCATTATGATGTTAGTTTCGTCCTGCTACCTATGCCATAAGGATAGGGCGCGGCACAATCCCGAGCGGGCAGGGCGGTTCGATAGCGCGACAAGCCCGGTTTACCGCGCAGGGGCTTGCATTTCGCCGCGAATCCTTTTAGTGGCCCAGCCATCGGAAGGTCGCGGCTTCGCGGCGCTTCTTTTATTGCCCTCATATCGGCGATTTATGGCGGACCGGATATCCGGTGGCCGTTGATCGTTGGACGAACCGGAGACGACACGGCGTATGCAGATCATCGTTCGCGACAATAATGTCGACCAGGCCCTTCGCGCGCTCAAGAAGAAGCTGCAGCGTGAGGGCGTGTATCGCGAAATGAAGCTGCGCCGTCATTACGAGAAGCCCAGCGAAAAGCGCGCGCGTGAGCACGCTGCTGCCGTCCGCCGCGCCCGCAAGATGGAGCGCAAGCGGATGGAACGCGACGGTATCAAGTAAGACCGTCTCCCGTTCGGGATCCGATCGTGAAAAGGGCGCTGCGGCAACGCAGCGCCCTTTTTCGTTATGCGCGCACGCATAATTGCCTCTGGACCGGCCCGCTCTGCTCCGCCTATAGGCCTCGCCAATATTTTCGCCCCGGCCGGGGCATTCGAAGGATCAGCCAAATGAGCGTGACGACGGTTCCATTGCGTCCGGTGAACAAGGGCGGCCTGTGGCTGATGTGGTTCGGCCTCGCGGCACTACTCGTTGCGGGCGCAGCCTTCGCATGGCATATGACCCCGCGCATCACCTTCGAAGTCGTCAAGGAAGGCACCGGTCTCAGCCCGACCAAGGCAGACGTCGTGCTGGTCAAATATGAAGGCAAGCTCGACGACGGCACCGTCTTCGACGCCAATGAACAGGCGCCGATGCAGGTTGCAGGGGTCGTTCCGGGCTTTTCCGAAGCACTGACCCGCATGAAAAAGGGTGGCGAATACAAGATCACCATCCCTGCGCAGCTTGGCTATGGCGACCGCGCCACAGGTCCGATCCCGGCGGGCAGCACGCTCCATTTTGACGTGACCTTGCTCGACTTCCGCTCGGAGGCCGAGGTTCGCGCGATGCAACAGCAGATGCAGCAACAGCAGCAGATGATGCAGCAGCAACAGATGATGCAGGGCGCGCCCGGCGGCGCTCCGGGTGGTCCGGTAGGTCCTCCCCCGGGCGCACCGCAGCCGTAAAGCTGGCGACCAGAGAAGAACCGAAACGGCGGCGGGCTCAGATGTCCGCCGCCGTTTTCGTTTTGGCGGTTCCAGCGTTCCGTTCGGCTTCGCGCTCCAGCGCGACCTTGATCATCGCGACGATCGGGTCGGCGAGGAACAGCCCCATGAGCCCAAGCAGCGCGCCGAACAGGATCTGCGCGCCGAGGACGAGCGCGGGGGCGAGGTCGACGGTCTTTTTTGCGACCATCGGAACGATCAGGTAACCGTCGACTGTCTGGACGATGAAGTAGATTGCGATCGCCCAAAGGCCGGTGTCGGTTCCGGCCGAAAAGCCGACGAGCACGAGGAGTACGCCCGAGACAATCGCGCCGATATTGGGGATGAACGCGAGCAAGCCGGTGAGGAGGCCCATCAGCGCCGCCATCGGGATACCTACGACGAGGCAGGCAAGCCAGGTACCGATGCCTTCGACCAGCATGCCGAGCAGGCGGCCCGCCATCAGGCGGCGCAGTGTGAAGCCCATGCGCGCGGTGGTGATGTAGAAATTCTCGCGGCTCTTCATCGGCAGCATCCATGCGACGCCGCGCTCATAGAGCCGCGGTTCGATCGCGATGAAGATGCCTAGAACAAGGACCATGATCAGGCTGGTCAGCCCGCCGAGGACCGTGCCCACGGCGGCCGTGACGCGCCCGAATGTGCCAGCGAGATTGTCGGTGATCGTTTTCGTATCGAGCTGCAGATTGCCCATGCCATGTTCGCTGGCCCATGCGGCGATGCGCTCGACCTGCCCCATGACGACCGTTTGCAGCGTTGCGGCCTGATCGGCGATTTGCGAACCCGCGAACATCACCGTCCAGACGAGGAAGGCCAGCAGCGACAGGCAGACGATCAGGAGCCGCCAAGCGCGCGCGATCGGCAACACACGGCCGAGCAGGCGCGTTCCGCCGTCGAGCATGGAGGCCATGACGATGCCGGCGAAGATCAGCAGGATCGGCTGGACGAGGATGATGCACACGCCGATCAGCAGCGCGAGGCCAAGCCAGACGCCCGCTTTCAACAACTCGGTGCGGACGAGCTGGCTGCGGATTTCGGTGGGGCCGGGGGCTTCGGTGTGCCCATCGGCGGGCTTTGCGGCGCGCGTTCCGGTGGTTTTCCTTGTCGTGGTCGTCGCCGCCATGCCTTTATTCCCTATTTAATTTTGGTGTCGCGTTCGGGCCGCAGGTCGGTTCCTGCACGGCCCGATCGCAAGGCGTTGAACCAGCTCAACGGGTTGTACCATTCGGCCGTTCCGTCGGTCGAAAAACTGATGATCTCGGCGCGTCCGGCAATCGCGTCGAAGGGGACGGGACCGCCGAGGCCCTTTTGCATCGTGCTGACACGGCTGTCGGCGCTGCCGTCGCGGTTGTCGCCCATCAGGAACAGATGGTCGGCGGGCACGGTGATCGGGCCATAATCGTCGGTGGTATAGCCCGGGCCCATGTCGATCGTGTCGAAGGTTGCGCCGCCGGGGAGCGTTTCACGGACAATCGGCACTTCGAGCGCCGCGCGCCCGTCGGCGCCGCGGGTGACGAAGCGGTGCAGGCTGCTGTCGGGGCCGGGCAAATTGGGATCGACCGGGATCGACATCATCGGCTGAACTTCGCGCTTCACCGGCTTGCCGTTGATGCTGAGCTCGCCGTTGCGTAGTTCGATGGTGTCGCCGGGCAGCCCGATCACGCGCTTGATATAATCGATCCGCGACACGGGATGCTCGAGCACTACGATATCGCCGCGTTCGGGCAATTTACCGAAGAAACGGCCGCCCTTCTTGGGCGCGAGGTGAAAGCTGACCGAGGCGTAAGACCAGCCATAGGGATATTTGCTGACGATCAGCCGGTCGCCGTTGCGCAGCACCGGCATCATCGAATCGGAGGGGATATAGAAGGGCTTGGCGACGCAGCTGTGGATACCGAGCACCAAAAGCAGGATGACCACGATATCGCGGATCAGCTTGCCCCAGCCGCCTTCATCCTTTGCCCCGTTTCGCGAACCGTTTTTGGCCATTTCCGGTTAGTCCTTGATTGCTTCGATGATGACGAAGGCCTGCGCCCAGGGATGGTCGTCGGTCAGCGTCAAGTGGATATGTGCGGTGTGGCCCGCCGGGATCATCTGCGCGAGCCGCTCGGCGGCGCCGCCGGTCAGGGCCAGCGTTGGCGCGCCCGAGGGGGCGTTAACGACGCCGATGTCCTTCATGAAGACGCCGCGCTTGAATCCGGTACCGACGGCTTTCGAGAAGGCTTCCTTCGCCGCGAAGCGCTTGGCGTAAGTGCCGGCGCGGGTGAAGGGGCGCCGCGCTGCCTTCGCGCGCTCGATATCGGTAAACACGCGATTTTCGAACCGCTCGCCAAACCGCTCGAGCGAATTCTGGATACGCTCGATATTGCAGAGGTCGGAGCCGAGGCCGATGATCACAGCGCGCCCCGCGCCTCATCCATCAGCGTGCGCATCCGGCGCACGGCGGGATCGAGACCGGTGAAAATCGCTTCGCCGATCAGATAATGGCCGATGTTGAGTTCGGCGAGCTGCGGGATCGCGGCGACCGGAACGACATTCTCATATGTCAGGCCGTGGCCCGCGTGCGGCTCGATGCCATTCTTCCACGCGAGGGCGGCGGCGTCGGCGAGGCGGCGCAGTTCCACGGCACGTTCCAAGCCCTCGACATGCGCATAGCGGCCGGTGTGAAATTCGACGACCGGCGCGCGCAGGCGCATTGCCGCCTCGATCTGCCGCGGATCGGGTTCGATGAACAGGCTGACGCGGATGCCGGCGTCGTTCAGCCGCGCGACGATCGGGGCGAGGTGGTTGTGTTGCCCCGCAGCGTCGAGTCCGCCTTCGGTCGTGCGCTCTTCGCGCTTTTCGGGGACGATGCACGCCGCATGCGGCATATGGCGCAGCGCGATCTCGAGCATCTCGTCGGTCGCCGCCATTTCGAGATTCAGCGGCAGGTCGGTCGCCGCCTGGATTCGCGCAAGATCGTCGTCGCGGATATGGCGCCGGTCCTCGCGCAGATGCGCGGTGATGCCGTCGCCCCCGACCGCTGCGACGATTTCCGCCGCACGCACCGGGTCGGGATGCTCGCCCCCGCGCGCGTTGCGGATCGTCGCGACATGGTCGATGTTGACGCCGAGGCGAAGGCGGCCGGGCTGCGTCGGGCTCAATTCGCGCGGCTCCCCGGCTTGATCGCTTTGGTCCCCGCGAGTTCGGGCGGCAGCTCGTCTTCGGCATAGGTCGGAAAATTGATCGCAACGAGCGGATAGAAAGGCACCCCGAGGTCGACATGGCCCGCCGAGCGGTCGACCAGCGCGGCCTCGGCGATGACTTCGCCGCCCGCCGCCTGCACGCACGCCATGGCTTCGCGTGACGACAGGCCGGTGGTCACGACATCCTCGACCATCAATACTTTGGCACCGGGTTCGATCGTAAAGCCGCGGCGCAGTTCGAAGGTGCCGGTCGGCCGTTCGACGAAAATTGCCGGCTTGCCGAGCGCGCGTCCCATTTCATGCCCGATGATGACGCCGCCCATTGCGGGCGAAACGACGATATCGATCGCCTGTTTCAGGTCGCGCGGCAGCTTGGTGGCGAGGGCGACGGCGAGCCGTCCGGCGCGCTCTGTGTCCATCAGCACGCGCGCGCACTGCAGATAATATTCGCTATGCCGCCCCGAGGACAGCAGGAAGTGCCCATGTAGCAAGGCGTCGGCGGCACGGAATTCGGCCAGAATTTCATCATCGGTCATGGGAGAATTGTTCTTTTGTCCAGTGCGTCGTCCGTCATGGGCGACCGGGTTTTGGCGGCGAAGATTATCCAGCCGCAAAATAGTGTTAGAGATGCTTGAGGCAAGCGGCAAGCGGGTCTATAGCGCCCGCGAGTTTCAGCCCCTCGGCCGGCTGCCGCGACGTGTGTCCGGCGGCTGCAGCAGAGGGGAAGGGGCATCAATAAGAACAACAGGCAACGGGCGGCACTATCCTTATGAAGAGCTTGAAAACCCTTGTAATTGCGGCGGCTTTGTCGCTGGGCGCGGTGGGCGCCGCGCATGCGCAGACACCCGCCGCGGCTCCGGCCGAAGCGCCCGCTGCGACGGCTCCGGCGAATCCGGCTCCGGTCGCTTCGGATCCGGCTGCCAAGGCAGCGGCCCCGGTGGCGACACCCGCCGTCGTTCCGGCTGGCGATGCCACCTACGTCCCGATGAAGCCGACCCCCGGGGTCGGCCAGCCGGTCGACGCAGGCATCGATTTTCAGCCGCAGGTCAGCCCGGTCGGCGAGCAGGCTTACTGGTTCAACCACGTCATCCTGCTCCCGGTGATCACCTTCATCACGCTGCTCGTGCTCGGTCTTTTGCTCTGGGTGATGTTCCGTTTTCGCGCCAAGGCGAACCCGGTGCCGTCGAAGACGACGCATAACACCTTCATCGAAATCATCTGGACCGCTATTCCGGTCCTGATCCTCGCGGTGATCGCGGTGCCGTCGATCCGGCTTCTGGCCCAGCAGTATGAGCCGCCGTCGAAGGACGCGCTGACGATCAAGGTCACAGGCTATCAGTGGTATTGGGGCTATGCCTATCCCGATCAGGGCATCGGCGAATATGTCTCGAAGATCCTGCCCGAAGACAAGGCGATCGCCGCGGGCGAGCCCTATCACCTCGCCGTCGACAACCGCATGGTCGTTCCCGTCGGCCGTCAGGTAAAGCTGATCATCACCGGTGCCGACGTGATCCACAGCTTTGCGGTCCCCGCCTTCTGGACCAAGATGGACGCGGTCCCCGGCCGTGCCAACGAAACGACGTTCACCGCGAACAAGGTCGGCGTCTACTACGGCCAGTGCTCCGAACTCTGCGGTGTCGATCACGGCTATATGCCGATCGCCGTCGAAGTGCTCCCGGTCGACAAGTGGGAAGCATGGGTCCGCTCGAAGGGCGGCAACCCCAAGGGCCCGGTAGCTGCGGCTCCCGCCGCTGCCGCACCGGCGCCCGCTGCCGCCGCTCCGGCTGCGGCGCCTGCCGCAACGCCGGCCGCCGTCACGACCGAAGCTGCACCGGCAGCGGCGCCCGCCGCCGCTCCGGCCGCCAAGAAATAACAAGGGGTCCGACAGATGACCGATATTGCTGCAACTGCACCTGCCCATGGCCATGCCGATCATGCGCATGACGACCATGATCACGACACGCCGGGCTTTTTCGTCCGCTGGTTCATGTCGACGAACCACAAGGACATCGGCACCCTCTATCTGATTTTCGCGATCATCGCCGGCATCATCGGGGGCGGTTTGTCCGGCCTGATGCGCCTCGAACTCGCGCATCCCGGCATCCAGTATCTGGGCACTTGGGCGCAGGCCCTCGGCGGCGCGCAGGACCTTACCGCGGCCAAGCATTTCTGGAACGTGATGATCACGGCGCACGGCCTGATCATGGTCTTCTTCATGGTCATGCCTGCGATGATCGGCGGCTTCGGCAACTGGTTCGTCCCGCTGATGATCGGCGCGCCCGACATGGCATTCCCGCGCATGAACAACGTCAGCTTCTGGCTCACCGCCGTCGCTTTCGTCATGCTGATGGGGTCGTTGTTCGTGCCCGGGGGCAGTGGCAATGGCGCCGGCACCGGCTGGACCGTCTATGCGCCGCTGTCGACCAGCGGGTCGGTCGGACCTGCGGTCGACATGGCGATCTTCTCGCTTCACCTCGCCGGCGCGGCGTCGATCCTCGGTGCGATCAACTTCATCACCACCATTTTCAACATGCGTGCGCCGGGCATGACCCTGCACAAGATGCCGCTGTTCGTATGGTCGGTGCTCGTCACCGCCTTCCTGCTGCTGCTCGCGCTGCCGGTTCTGGCCGCTGCCATCACCATGCTGCTGACCGATCGTAACTTCGGCACCACCTTCTACGATGCGGCCGGCGGCGGCGACCCCGTCCTCTATCAGCATCTCTTCTGGTTCTTCGGTCACCCCGAAGTGTACATCATGATTCTGCCGGGCTTCGGCATCGTCAGCCAGATCATCTCGACCTTCAGCAAAAAGCCCGTGTTCGGTTATCTCGGCATGGCTTATGCCATGGTCGCGATCGGCGTCGTGGGCTTCATCGTGTGGGCACACCATATGTTCACGGTCGGCATGAGCGTGAACCTCAAGATGTACTTCACCGCCGCGACGATGGTCATCGCGGTCCCCACGGGCATCAAGATCTTCAGCTGGATCGCCACCATGTGGGGCGGCTCGATGACGTTCAAGACGCCGATGATGTGGTCGCTCGGCTTCATCTTCATGTTCACCGTCGGCGGTGTGACCGGCGTTGTGCTTGCCAATGGCGGCGTCGACACCAACCTGCACGACACTTATTATGTTGTTGCGCATTTCCACTATGTGCTGTCGCTGGGTGCGGTCTTCTCGCTCTTCGCCGGCTTCTATTACTGGTTCCCGAAGATGTCGGGCCGGATGTACAGCGAGGCGCTCGGCCAGCTGCACTTCTGGATCTTCTTCATCGGCGTGAACGTGATGTTCTTCCCCCAGCATTTCCTGGGCCAGCAGGGCATGCCGCGCCGTTATCCCGACTACGCGGAAGCCTATGCGCATTGGCACCTGATCTCGTCCTACGGCTATGTGATCATGGGCGTCGGCATGCTCTTCTTCTTCCTGAACATCGGCTACTCGTTGTTCGCGGGCAAGAAGGCCGCCGACAATCCGTGGGGCGAAGGTGCGACGACGCTCGAATGGACGCTGTCGAGCCCGCCGCCGTTCCACCAGTTCAACGAACTGCCGCGTATCGCCTGATCGGTATCGCCCCTCCGGCGCGGCGCGGCGGAGGGGAACACGGGAAAGAATGCAATATCCGCGTCTTTCCTTCGTCATGCTGAACTTGTTTCAGCATCCATGGCCCATCCCTTTCCTTCGGCGCAACGCCAGTGGAGAGGGTAGACCATGGATGCTGAAACAAGTTCAGCATGACGATGCAGGTTAGGGATTTATTGGAGTGAAGATGGCGCAGAGCCTGACCCACGGCGAAACGGCACTACCCGCCGACTGGCGCGACCTGTTCGCGCTGACCAAGCCGCGCGTCATGTCGCTGGTGGTGTTCACTGCGCTATGCGGGCTGCTTGCCGCGCCGGGCAGCGTGCATCCCGTTCTCGCTTTTTCGTCGATCCTCGCGATCGCGCTGGGGGCAGGCGCCTCGGGCGCGCTTAACCAATGGTATGAGGCGGGCCTCGATGCCAAGATGAAGCGGACCGCCGGCCGGCCGCTTCCCGCCGGGCGTCTCGATCCGCAGACCGCGCTGCAGTTCGGCGTCGGCCTTGCGGCCTTTTCGCTGTTCCTGATGCTGTTCGCGTCGAACTGGCAGGCGACATTGCTGCTCGCCGTCTCGATTCTCTTCTACGTCTTCGTCTATACGATGTGGCTGAAACCGCGGACGCCGCAGAATATTGTTATCGGCGGCGCCGCCGGGGCCTTTCCGCCGCTGATCGGCTGGGTCGCTGCGACGGGTTCGATCGCGCCGCTGCCGGTGTTGCTGTTCCTGCTGATCTTCCTGTGGACGCCGCCGCATTTCTGGGCGCTCGCGCTGTTCGTACGCTCGGATTACGCCGCCGCAGGTATCCCGATGATGCCCGTTGTCGCGGGCGAGAAGTCGACGCGGCGGCAGATCCTCTTTTATGCGTTGATCATGGCCGTGGCCGCGATCGCCCCTTGGCCGCTCGGTTACACCGGGGCACTCTATGGCTGGACCGCGGTGATCCTGTCGGCACTGTTTGTCGCGCTGTCGGTCCAGGTCGGCACGCGCACGACGGGCGAGGGCGATCTGATGCAGCCAGAAAAGCGCCTGTTCGCCTATTCGATCGCCTATCTTTTCATTCTGTTCGGCGCTGTCGTCGCCGACCATTGGTGGCCATTATGACCGAAGAACCGAATCTCGAGCCTTTCGATGAGGCGGAATATCGCCGCCGCCAGCGCAGCCGTGCGAATATGATGGCGTGGATGCTGGGCGCACTTGCGATCCTGTTTTTCTTCATCACCATCGCAAAGATGCAGATTTTCTCATGACGTCCTTTCCGGTGATCGGGCGCATGTCGCCGAACGCGAAGACCGCAAGCCTCGCTGCCTTGATGGCGCTCGCGATGACCGGCCTCGGCTTCGCGGCGGTGCCGCTCTATGATCTCTTCTGCCGCGTCACCGGTTTCGGCGGCACGACCCAGCGCTATGATCCCGTCGCCGCCGCGGCCGAACCGCAGATCTTGAGCGATACCATTTCGGTCCGCTTCGATGCCAATGTCTCACCAAACCTGCCGTGGAAATTCTATCCCGAGCATCCGACCGATACGGTCAGCATCGGCGCGCGCGACATGGCGATCTTCATTGCCGAGAATAATTCGGCACACCCGGTTGTCGGGACCGCCAGCTTCAACGTCACGCCCGATCAGGCGGGGAAGTATTTTACCAAGATCCAGTGCTTCTGCTTCACCCAGCAACGGCTGGAGCCGGGGCAGCAGATGCGTATGCCGGTCTTGTTCTTCGTCGATCCCAAGATCAAGGATGACCCCGATGCGCGCGACGTGCAGGAAATCACCCTCAGCTACACCTTCCACCCTGTAGACGAGGGTAAAAAGGCGAGCTAAGGCCGCGAACAAGAGTCTAACAAGACCGGCAGATGATGGGGAATCGTCATGCTGGGGCTGCTAAAAACGGGAAAAACGCCATGTCCGGTGCGAAACATCATGACTATCACCTCGTAAACCCCAGCGTCTGGCCGCTCATCGGCTCGGTCGCTGCACTCACGATGTTCTTCGGACTCGTCATGGCGATGCATGCCGATCATTTCGGCGGCATCGGCAAATGGGTTCTCGGCCTTGGCTTCATGGGCGTGATCGCCACCTTCTTCAGCTGGTGGTCGGACGTCATCAACGAAGCACATGCCGGCGACCATACGCCGGTCGTCCAGCTTCATCTGCGCTATGGCATGATCCTGTTCATCGCGTCCGAAGTCATGTTCTTCGTCGGCTGGTTCTGGGCGTGGTTCGATTTCTCGCTCTTCCCGGTGCCGATTGAATATGTCGATGGCGCGGTCACCTCGCTGTTCGGTCAGGACGGCGCCGCCGCGATGACCATGTGGCCGCCGAAGGGCATCGAAGTCATCGATCCCTTCTCGCTGCCTTTGCTCAACACGCTGATCCTGCTCTGCTCGGGCACGACGATCACCTGGGCGCATCACGCGCTGATCCACGGCGACCGCGAAGGGCTGAAAAAGGGCCTGTGGCTCACGATCATCCTTGGCGCGATCTTCTCGACGATCCAGGCCTATGAATATATGCACGCGCCGTGGGGCTTCGGGCAGAGCAACTACAGCTCGGCCTTCTACATGGCGACCGGCTTCCACGGTTTCCACGTGCTCGTCGGCACGATCTTCCTGATCGTCTGCCTTGTCCGCACCTACAAGGGCCACTTCACCCCCACCCAGCACTTCGGTTTCGAAGCCGCGGCCTGGTACTGGCATTTCGTCGACGTGGTGTGGCTGTTCCTCTTCATCATCGTTTATGTCTGGGGCGGCTGGGGCGCACCTGTCGCCGCGCACTAAATTGCCGACCGGCGATTCCATTCAAAAGGGGCAGCCGCCGATATGGCGCGCTGCCCTTTTTGGTCTCTGTCCCGAATGCGGGGCTTCGACATTGTTCGACGGGCCGGTGAAGTTCCGGGAGGCATGCGATAGCTGCGGGCTCGACTACAGCCGCTACAATGTCGGCGATGGTCCCGCTGCTTTCCTCACGCTTATTGTCGGTGCGCTGCTGATCGCACTTGCTCTCACGCTCGATGCGGCGGTGCGGCCGCCGCTATGGGTGCACGTCTTGCTCTGGGTGCCGCTGACGGCCGCCGGCATTGTCTATGGCCTGCGCGTCGGCAAGGGGGCCCTGCTGGCAAGCGAGCATCAGCGTCAGGCCGCCGAGGGCCGCCAGATGGATGACACGCATGACTGAAACAACCAGACCTGCGCGGCGCTGGCCGCTGATCCCGACGCTCCTCGTATTGGCCGCGGTGGCGGTGATGATCGCGCTCGGCATCTGGCAGCTCCAGCGCAAGACCGAGAAGGAAGCGCTGATCGCGCTGTTCCAGCGCAACACGGCGATGTCGTCGTTGGTGACGTATCCCGAACTGCCGCCTGTTCCCGACGCCTTTCTCTTTCGCAAAAGCAGCGTCGTCTGTCTCGAGCCCGTCCGCTGGGACCCGCGCAGCGGCACCGACCGCAAGGGGACGGCGGGCATCCGCATGATCGCCGACTGCCGGACCGGCGCCGAGGGGCCGGGCGTGCTGGTCGATGTCGGCATCGGCGACGATTTCACGCCGCCGCCATGGAAGGGCGGCACGGTGCAGGGGACGATCGTCCCTGGCCCCGAACAACCGACGGTGATGGAGCGCGCGATGGGCAAAGGCGTTCCGGCCCGCGCGATGCTGATTGCCGACGTGCCGGTCGCGGGCCTTCGCGCCAGCGCGGTGCCGTCGGCCGAAAATACGCCGAACAATCATCTCGCTTATGCGGGACAATGGTTCCTGTTCGCCGCCGCCGCGCTCGTCATCTATATATTGGCCGTCCGTCGCCGCTTGCGGCCTTGAGCCGCCACCGCTAGGCGCATTTGCGTCATGGACTATATCAGCACCCGCGGCTCTGCGCCGACCCTCGACTTTCGTGCCGCAACGCTTGCGGGCCTCGCCAGCGACGGCGGCCTGTATCTGCCGGCCAAATGGCCGCAGATGCCGGTCGAGGAAATTCGCGCGCTTGCGGGCCTCGACTATGCCGAGACGGCGGTGCGCGTCATGCGGCCCTTCGTCGAGGGTGTGCTGACCGAAGACGAACTGCGTGAGCTGTGCCGCGCCGCCTATGGCCGCTTCAGCCACGATGCGGTGACCCCGCTCGTCCAGCTCGACCATCGCCACTGGCTGCTCGAACTGTTCCACGGCCCGACGCTGGCGTTCAAGGATGTCGCGCTGCAATTGCTCGGCGAGCTGTTCGAGAAGTTCCTTGCCGGCGGCGACACAAATATCACGATCGTCGGCGCAACCTCGGGCGACACCGGATCGGCGGCGATTGAGGCGGTCGCGGGGCGCGAGCATATCCAGATCTTCATGCTGCACCCCGAAGGGCGCGTCAGCGACGTCCAGCGGCGGCAGATGACGACGGTGCTGGCACCGAACGTCCACAATATCGCAATCGACGGCAGCTTCGACGATGCGCAGGCGATGGTGAAGCGGCTGTTCGGCGACGAAGAAGCGCGCAGTCAGGTTACGTTGTCGGCGGTGAACAGCATCAACTGGGCGCGGCTGATGGCGCAGGTCGTCTATTATTTCTACGCCGCCGTCCGGCTCGGTGGTCCCGACCGCCCGATCGCGTTCAGCGTCCCGACGGGCAATTTCGGCGACGTGTTCGCGGGCTATGTCGCGGCGCAGATGGGGCTGCCGATCGCGAAGCTGGTCGTTGCGACAAACGTCAACGACATCCTCCACCGTGCACTGACCAGCGGCGACTATAGCGCGGGAACGGTGACGCCGACCGCGACGCCCAGCATGGACATTCAGGTCAGCAGCAATTTCGAACGGCTGCTCTTCGACCTGTCGGGCCGCGACGGCGCCGCGATCACCGGCATGATGGGCGAATTCGACGCGAAGCGCGCGATGACGATCCCCGCCGACATGCTTGCGGGCGCGCGCGGGCTGTTTTCCAGCGCGAGCATTGACGGCGACGCGATGGCGCTCGCGCTGCGCTGGGCGCAGGAGCATGGCGGGCAGATCATCGATCCGCACAGCGCGGTCGGCCTCGCGGCGGCGCGCGCACTGAAGATCGACGCCGATATTCCCGTCGTCACGCTCGCAACCGCTCATCCTGCAAAGTTCCGCGAAGCGGTCGAGCGGGCGACCGGCGTGCGTCCGCCGCTTCCCGCACGTCTCGGCAACCTTTTTGACCGGGAAGAGCGGTACGCGCGCCTGCCGGGCGATTATGACGCCGTGAAGGCCTTTGTCCTCGCGGAAGCAGCGCGTGGCTGATCTGCTCCCGCTGGTCACGCTCGTCGGCGAAGCGTGGGACGATTACGGTCTGGTCGACAGCGGCAACGGGCGCAAGCTCGAACGCTATGGTCGCTATCGTTTCATCCGTCCCGAGCCGCAGGCGATGTGGACGCCCGCGCTCTCGCCAAGCGAATGGGAAGCCGCCGACGGCGAGTTCATCCCCGCGTCCGACGACGATGGCGGTGGCCGCTGGTATTACAACAAGCCGGTGCCCGCCGAAGGCTGGCCGCTGGCATGGCGTGAAACGCGCTTTACCGCGCAGTGCACGCCGTTTCGCCATCTTGGCTTTTTCCCCGACATGGCGCCGGTGTGGGACTGGCTGCGCGAGCGTGTCGCCGACAAGGCCGACCCTGCCTTCCTGAACCTGTTCGGTTACACCGGCGTCGGCAGCCAGGCGCTCGCCGCCGCGGGCGCGTCGGTGACGCATGTCGACGCATCGAAAAAGTCGGTGGGGCAGGCGCGCGAGAACGCTGCGCTCGCGGACATGGCGGACAAGCCGATCCGGTGGATCGTCGACGACGCTGGCAAGTTCACCTCCCGCGAAGTCCGGCGCGAGCGCCGCTATGATGCGATCCTGCTCGACCCGCCCAAATTCGGTCGCGGCCCGGGTGGCGAGCGCTGGCAACTCGAGGAAGGTCTCGCGCCGCTGCTCGCCGACTGCCGCCAGCTTCTCGACGAAGACAGCCGCGCGCTGTTCCTGACCGTTTATGCGGTGCGTATGTCGGCGCTTGCGATCGGCGAGCTAATGGCGCAACTCTTCGCCGACCTGCCGGGCACGGTCGAATGCGGGGAGCTGGCGGTGCGCGAAGAAGCGCGCGGATTGTTGCTCCCGACTGCCATTTTTGCCCGCTGGAGCCGCTGACCGGCCATTCTCGCGACGTCATATTGCATACGTTTGCTGCCCCAAAACTGTAACATTGTGATCGAATTGCCACTGTCGATGCGTTGACAATGATAACGTTCCCATTTAGATAACGTTCACATACGGGCTATGCCGCCACAAAAGAGCGGTTATTTTGGGAGGAATGGGGATGCGGGCGTCTCGAAAGCAGTGGCTTGCCAAATTTCTGGTCGGTACGTCGGTACTATCCTTGATGGGCATGGCGCAAACGGCGGTTGCACAAGACGCGCCGGCGGAAGGCGTTGCCAATGGCGACGAGATCGTCGTCACCGGTATCCGCGCCAGCCTTGCGGCATCGGCCGATATCAAGCGCGAGGCGCAGGGCGTCGTCGACGCAATTTCTGCCGAAGACATCGGCAAATTCCCTGACACCAACCTCGCCGAGTCGTTACAGCGCATCACCGGCGTGTCGATCGACCGGTCGAACGGCGAAGGCCAGCTCGTCACCGTCCGCGGCTTCGGGCCCGAGTTCAACCTGGTGACGGTCAATGGCCGCCAGGTGCCGACTGCGCTGATCGGCGATGGTGGTAGTGCGCCGTCTTCGCGCTCGTTCGACTTCGCGAACCTTGCGTCCGAAGGCATTTCGGCGGTCGAAGTCTACAAGAGCGGCCGCGCGACGATTGAATCGGGCGGCATTGGCTCGACCATCAACATTCGTACGCCGCGCCCGCTCGACAACCCGGGAATGCGTGGCAGCCTGTCGGTGAAGGGCGTGTACGACAGCTCACGCAACGCGGGCAAACCGATCACGCCCGAAGTGTCGGGCATCTTCAGCACCACATTCGCCGACGATATGATCGGCATTGCGCTCGTCGGCTCTTACCAGAAGCGCAAGTCGAGCACGAACACCGCCAGCGTGGGCTGGCGCGACGGCTATCTCGGCAGCGAGAACAACTGGGGTTCGCTTGCGCAGCCGGGCACCCCGCGTGCGGCAAATATCACCAACCGGCCCGATCCAACCGACGTTTATCAGGTGCCGCAGAACGCTTCCTACAACCTCGAAGACATCAATCGCGAGCGCATCAACGGACAGGCGGTACTGCAATTCCGTCCGAGCGACGCGTTCACCGCGACGGTCGACTATATCTATTCGCGCAACACCGTCGAAACGCGGAACAGCAATGTCGGCGTGTGGTTCAACCATGAAGATACGTCGAGCGCATGGACCGACGGCCCCGTCGCGGGGCCGCTCTTTTACACCGAGCGATTTGCCGCGCCGACCGGCGTTCCCGGGCCGAACGCGCTTTATGGCGGCAAGGATTTGTCCTACAGCGGCTCGCTGGCCGAAAATCGCGCCGAGAATAAATCGCTGGGCGTCAACCTCGAATGGAAGGGCCCCGGCGGCATCACGTTCGAACTCGACGGACATCATTCGACGGCAGAGGTGAATCCCGTCAACCGGTTCGGGTCGAGCATGTCGCTGGGCAATGCCGTCTTTGGCGTCCAGAACCAGACGGTCAATTTCGAGAATGACCTGCCGGTTATCTCCTATGGCATGTTCCCCGGCATCGACCCGCTGAACACGTCGCTGATCACCCCGACCGGCAATGCGTTCCGCAACGCTTTTTTCCGGAACCGGATCAATCAGGTGCAACTGCGCGGTCAATATGACCATGATGGCGGCTTCCTCGACAGCATCGATTTCGGCGTATCCTATGTCGATAGTAAGGTGCGATCGGCCTTTGGTACGATCCAGAACGACGACACCTGGGGCGGAGCGGGGCCCGCATCGACCATTCCCGACGACATCTTCAAGCTTGTGACGCTGCCGGATAAATTCCCGGGGCTCGCCCAGCCGGGGATGATCCAGAGCTTCTACAGCTTCGATTTCGAGCGCATGGCGGATCTGGTCGAGCAGAATTTCCAGACGTGCAGCAATCCGGCGACGGGCTCGGCTCGGGCCGGCACCTGCCTTGCCAATTTCAATACCGATCGGCGCATCTCGGAAAAAACGCTGGCACCCTATCTGCAAGTGGCGACGGTGTTCGACCTGTTCGAGAACCCTGCGCATTTCGTCGCGGGCATCCGCTACGAGACGACCGACATTTCGTCGGCCGCGCTGGTGCCGGTGCCGGTGACCACCCGCTGGGTGGGCGACAATGAACTCAACGTCGTCTTTTCGGGCGACAGCGATTTCACCCGGTTCAAGGGATCCTACGACAATTGGTTGCCTGCGGTCGATTTCGACATCTCGCCGATGGAAGACGTCAAGCTGCGGGCATCGTACAGCCATACGATTACGCGGCCCGACTATGCCAACATGCAGGGCGGCCGCACGATCGATACGCTGTTCCGCGTTGGCGGCGGCACAGGCGCACAGGGAAATCCCGGCCTGATCCCCTATAAATCGAAGAATATCGACCTGTCCGCCGAATGGTATTACGCGCGCGACAGCTATATTTCGGTGGGCTATTTCCACAAGGATGTCAGCAACTTCATAGCCACATCGCGGATCGATGCCAATGCGTTCGGCCTTACGACGCCGATAGGCGGGCCGCGCTGGAATGCTGTGGTTGCGGCGCTTGGGCCAAATGCGACCGTCGGGCAGATTCGCCAGGAGATTATTAACCGGTTCCCGAGCACCGTCACTGGCAACATCATCAACGCAGCGCCGGGCGATCCGCTGGTCAATTTCGAGATTACGACGCCGATCAACAGCGATCAGAAGGCCTCGCTCGACGGCTGGGAGTTCGCGATCCAGCATAGTTTCTGGGATACCGGTTTCGGCGTGATCCTGAACTATACGAAGGTCGACGGCGACGCGACTTATGACAACGCGCAGCCGTCGACGGTGCCGCAGTTTGCGTTGACCGGCCTGAGCGACAGCGCGAATGCGGTCGCCTATTATGACAAGAACGGTCTTCAGGCGCGTGTCGCGTGGAACTGGCGCGATGAATTCCTTACGAAGACGGGGCCAAATCCCGAATATATCGAGGAATATTGGCAGATCGACGCGAGTGCGAGCTATGAGTTCATCCCGGGTCTCACGGCATTTGTCGAGGCGATCAACCTGACCGGAGAAGGTCGGCGAGGGCATCTGCGGCACAAGAATAACGTCAATTTCGTGCAGCCAGGTTTCGCCCGCTACGCGGCCGGGGTCCGGTTCAGCTTCTAGGGCGGATGGGCCATTTCCGCCGGATCGCTGGCAAGGGGGTCGCGCTTTTCTGGGCGCGGCTCTTTTGCGTGACGGCGATGGCAAGCTGGCTTAGGATCGATAGCAATGGATAGCGCGATCGAGAGGGTTGTCATCGTGGGCGGCGGCACCGCCGGCTGGCTCGCGGCGTCGCGCCTTGCCAGTTCGCGCCGGGCCTTGGCGGGACAAATCTCGGTTACGCTGATCGAAGCGCCGGATATTCCGACGATCGGTGTCGGTGAGGGGACCTGGCCGACGATGCGCGCGACGCTGGCGGCGATCGGGATCGGCGAGGCGGAATTTCTTGCCACATGCGACGGATCGTTCAAACAGGGATCGCGGTTCGATGGCTGGGTAACCGGTGCCGAGGGCGACCGCTATCTGCACCCGTTCACGTCGCCGCCCGCCGCACCGACCGCAGAATTGCTGGCCGCCTGGCAGACAGGGGCGCCGGATCTGGCATTCGCGGCGGCGATGACTGCGCAGGCGCATGTCTGCGATCTTGATCTCGCGCCGCGGCAGCGCGCAATGCCCGATTATCAGGGGGCGGCGAATTACGCCTATCATCTCGATGCGGGGAAGTTTGCGGCGCTGCTCGCGGCGCACGCGGTCCAGCGGCTTGGCGTGCGGCATGTTGCGGACCATGTTGTCGGGGTCATGCGCGATGCCGAAGGCGGCATCGTCTCGGTCGCGACGCGGCAGAATGGCGATATCGGCGGCGACCTGTTCATCGACTGCAGCGGTCATGCTGCGCTGTTGATCGGCGGCGAGCTTGGTGTCGAGTGGATCGATCGCAGCGATACCTTGTTCAACGACCGCGCTCTCGCGGCGCAGGTTCCGGTGGCGCCGGGCAGCCCGGTCGCGTCGCAGACGGTTTCGACTGCGCACGCCGCAGGCTGGATCTGGGATATCGGCCTGCCGGGGCGGCGCGGCATCGGCTGCGTCTATGCGAGCCGCTTCATGGACGATGATGCGGCCGAGGCGATTCTGCGCACCTATATCGCGCAGGTGCTGCCCGACGCGCCCGACGTTCCGGCACGCCGTCTGAGCTTTCCGACCGGCCACCGCGCGCGTTTCTGGGAAGGCAATTGTATCGCGATCGGCCTGTCGGCGGGTTTCATCGAGCCGCTCGAGGCCTCGGCCATCGTCCTGATCGAATTGTCGCTGAACGCGCTGCTCGATAATTTTCCCGCAAGCCGCGCCGCGATGCCGATCCACGCCGATCGCTTCAACGAGCTGTTCCGCTATCGCTGGGACCGCATCGTCGAATTCCTCAAGCTCCACTATGCACTCAGCCGGCGCGAAGAGCCCTATTGGCTCGCGCAGCGCGATCCCGCGCATATGCCGCCACGCCTCGCGGAAATGTTGCGGCTGTGGCGCGACCAGCCGCCGTCGACGTGGGATTTTCCGCGCGTCGACGAGATTTTCTCGGCCGAAAGCCATCAATATATCCTCTATGGCATGGGCTATCCGTCCCCGTCCGATCTGCCGGCGAGCGAGCGCGCCGCGGCGTTGCTCGCCGAGAACTGGCAGCGCGCCCGCTCGCTCGCCGCGGCGCTTCCGGCCAATCGTGATTATCTCGACGCCCTGCGAGACGAGCCCCATGCCGCAGCCGCGCGATAGGAAAGAAATTTGATGACCCGCCACGCCGTCCTCGACAATAAGACCCACCGCGATCTGCGCGTCCGGACCGATGCGGGCGCGGAACTGGGCGACGACATCATGGCGACGCTGACGGTGCCGAGCGAGTTCCGGCGGGTGCAGGCGCATTTCCCGATCCTGTTCCGCCGCGAAACCGGGCGCGAGGATTTTTCGGCGCTGGCGATGTTCGGTTTCCAGAATGGCGAGAATCTGTTTCTCCACGGGGATCGCTGGGACGCACGCTATCGCCCGCTGTCGGTCGCAATCCAGCCTTTCCTGATCGGGCATCCGGCGAACGGCGACGGCCCGGGGCAGGTTCATATCGATATGGACCATCCGCGCATCGCGACGTCGGGCGAAGGCATCCGGCTGTTCGACGCCGAAGGCGCGATGACGCCCTATCTCGAGGGCATCGTCGAGCGGCTTGGCGATCTGGACGAAGGCTATCGCGAGAGCGGCGCCTTTTATGACGCGCTACTCGCCTATGACCTGCTCGAACCCTTCAGCCTCGAAGTCACACTCGACGACGGGTCTATCCACTCGCTCGTCGGCTTTCACATCATCGACGAGGCGAAGCTGCGTGCACTCGATGCCGAGGCACTGGGTAGCCTCCACGCAGCGGGACATCTGATGCCGATGTTCATGGCGCTCGCGTCGCTGTCGCAACTGTCGGTGCTCGTCGCACGCAAGAACCGCAGGCTGGCCGATGGCTGAGCGCGACCGCGCCATATACGACCGCCTCGCGCCGGTGCGCGAGCGCGAATGGAATAAGGGGGCGGGGCCGGGCGCGTTGCTGGAAGGCGCGCGCGAGCCCTTTGTCCTTCGCGGGCTCGTTGCCGACTGGCCTTTGGTCGAGGCGGGGAAGCGCTCGGCCCGCGACGCGCGGCGCTATTTGCTCGATCGTGCGCGCGATCGGCCCTTCAAGGTATCGATCGGCCCGCCGGGCCACGACGGGCGCCTGTTCTACGACGCCAAGATGGAAATGAATTTCCGGATCGGGACGGGCAAGCTCGCCGATATTTTTGCCGGTATCGATACGGCCGAGGAAAAGAGCGAAAGCCGCACGGTGTATCTCGCGTCGATCGATATCCCGTCGCATTTCGACGGGCTCGACGAAGCGAACCCGATGGACCTTGGGGCGCGCGATCCGCTGAAAAGCATCTGGATCGGTACGCGCACGCAGATCGCGGCGCACAATGATTATCCCGACAATCTCGCCTGCTGCGCGGTGGGCCGTCGGCGTTTCACGCTGTTTCCGCCGAGCGCCTTTCGCAACCTCTATCTGGGGCCGATCGACAACACCCCCGCGGGCCGCGTCGTAAGCATGGTCGATTTCGACGCACCCGATCTCGTCGCGCACCCGCGCTTCGTCGATGCGATGGCCGAGGCGCAGACCGTCGAGCTCGAGCCCGGCGATGCGATCTTCATCCCGTCGATGTGGTGGCACCATGTCGAGGGGCTCGAGGGCTTCAACATCCTGGTCAATTACTGGTGGCGGCGCACGCCCGCCTGGCTTGGTCAGCCGCAGTCGGCGCTCAATCACGCGATCCTCGCGATCCGCGATCTACCGGCAGAGGACAAGGCGATCTGGCGCGCGCAATTCGACCATTATGTCTTCGACAACGACGAGCAGGTCACCGACCATATTCCCGAAACCGCGCGCAGCATCCTCGCCCCGCTTACGTCCGAAACGGCGGGCCGGCTGCGCGCCTTCTTGCTGAGGGCTTTGAGTAAATGAGCGACAAGAAACCTGTCCAGCGCGTCGTCATCGCCGGGGGCGGCACCGCAGGCTGGATGATGGCGGCGGCGATTGCCCGCACGATGGGCAAGACGGTCGACCTGACGCTCGTCGAATCCGAACAGATCGGGACGATCGGGGTCGGGGAATCGACGATCCCGCCGCTGGTCAATTTTAACCGCATCCTCGGCATCCCCGAACCCGAATTCATGCGCGCGACGCAGGCGACCTTCAAACTCGGCATCCTGTTCGACAATTGGAAGCACGACGGCGACAGCTATTTCCACAGCTTCGGCCTGTCGGGGAAGGATCACTGGTCGGCGGGGTTCCAGCATTTCTGGCTGAACGCGCGCGAGCGCGGGCACGAACAGCCGTACAGCGATTATTGCCTCGAACTCGTCGCCGGGATGGAGGGCAAGTTTGCGCACCTGCCCGAAGACCGCATGAACTACGCCTATCATGTCGATGCGACGCTCTATGGACGCTTCCTGCGCAAACTGGCCGAGGCCGACGGCTGCAAGCGCGTCGAGGGCAAGATAGCGCGCGTCGAACTGAACAGCGAAAATGGCGACATTGCCGCGCTGCATCTGGGTGGCGACCGGCGGATCGAGGGCGACATGTTCGTCGACTGCACCGGCTTTCGCGGCCTCTTGATCGATGGCGCGCTGCATGCGGGGTTCGAGGATTGGAGCCACTGGCTCCCCAACGACAGCGCGATTGCGGTGCAATCGAAGCATCTCGGCCCGCCGCAGCCCTATACGCAGGCGATCGCGCACGATGCCGGCTGGCAATGGCGCATCCCGCTGCAGCATCGCATGGGCGCCGGCATCGTCTATTCGAGCGGCTATCTGTCGCGCGACGAAGCGTATGGCCGGTTGATGAGCAGCGTCGGCGATCCGCTGATCGAACCGTTCGACATCAAGTTCAAGGGCGGGGTGCGGCGCAAGCAATGGTTCCGCAACTGCGTCGCGGTCGGTCTGGCAGGCGGGTTCGTCGAGCCGCTCGAGGCGACGACGGTGCACCTGATCCAGCGCGCGGTGCTGCGCTTCATCCGCATGATGCCGAACGGGCGGGTCAGCGAACGCGACGCCGCCGAATTCAACGACCAGCAGCGCGTCGACATCGAGCAGATCCGCGACTTCGTGGTCCTGCATTACAAGGCGACCAATCGCCGCGACAGCCCGTTCTGGCGCCATGTCGCGAACATGCCGGTACCGGACTCGTTGCAGCAGAAGATCGAACTGTTTCGCGAAACCGGGCGTGTGTTCCGCAAATATGAGGAGCTTTTTGCGGAGAATAGCTGGGTGCAGGTGATGATGGGGCAGGGGATCGAGCCGCAAAGCTATCACCCCATCGCCGACAAGCTGCGCGACGACGAGGTCGAGCGGTTGTTCCAGTCGATCCGCGATAATATCGCGCAGACCGTCGCGACGCTGCCCGAGCATCACGCCTATGTCGCGCGCTATTGCGGCGCCGAAGAACCGAAGGCAGCATGACCATCGATAATCGGAAATATCGGCAAATTGTGGAAGCAGGCCGGGTTCGCGGCTGGCATTGTCACCGCGATGCCGTTAGCGATGGCGGGCATATAAGAGGCCAGGGGGCATAATGGGGCGTCGGCGGCAGTCGGTTACGATCAAGCATGTTGCAGCCGACGCGGGTGTGTCGTTGCAGACGGTGAGCCGCGTCATCAACAATGAGCCCAACGTCCGCCCCGAAATGAAGGAGCGCGTGCAGGCATCGATCGACAAGCTCGGCTATGTCCCGTCGATCGCCGCACAGCGGATGAGCGGGTCGCGCTCCTATCTGATCCTTGCGATCAACGACCGCGAACGCACGATTGCCGACTGGCGCGGGCGGCAGGGGGTCGACTGGGTCGACCAGATGCTGCTCGGCGGGATGCTGAAATGCGCCGAGTTCGGCTATCGCATGATCTTCGAACTCGTCGACACGCACAACGACCATGTCGAGCGCGAGCTGCGCGCAGCGATTGCGGCGCTGCAGCCCGACGGGGTGATCCTGACCCCGCCGCATTCGGATAATCCGTTGATCGTCGGTCTGCTCGACCAGCAGAAAATCCCGTTCGCGCGCATCGGATCGCGCGGCGGCGCGGCGGGGATCGCACTGACGATGGACGATGAAGGGTCGGCGCGGCGCGCGACGCGTCACCTGATCGACCTCGGCCACAAACGCATCGGCTTTATCTCCGGTTCGCCCGAATATAGTTTGAGCCGCTGGCGCATCGACGGCTGGGAAGCCGAAATGGCGGCTGCGGGCTTGTCTACCGAGGGGCTGCTGGCCGAAGGCGACTTCACCTATGCCTCCGGCGCGGCCGCCGCGCGGCATCTGCTGGGTAGCGCCAATCCGCCCACCGCGATCATTGCGAGCAGCGACCAGATGGCGCTCGCGACGCTCGAGGTCGCCCGCGAGCGGGGTCTCGATGTGCCCGGCGAGCTATCGATCGTCAGCTTCGACAACACCCCGATTGTCCGCTTTACCCAGCCGGCGTTGACCGCGGTCGACCAGCCGGTTGCCGAAACCGCCTCGCGTGCGGTCGAATTGATCATCGCGGCCCAGCGGGGGGCTCCGCGTCCGATCGAGCCGACGCGCGTGCCGGGCGGCCTTGTCGAGCGCGGGTCGAGCGCTGCGCCGCCTGTCGTCGTGCATGGCTGAGACATCGGCCCCGCGCCGCCAGTCGATCCGCTTTCTTCTGCTTTATGCGTTTGCGGCCGCCGGAGGCGCGATCGCCTATGTTCCCTTCCTGACGATCTGGTTGCCGTCACGGATGACCGAGCTTGCCGGGGCGGCCGATGTCCGGATGCTGGGCTATGTCACCTTTTTCGGTGCGATTGCGGCCAGTCTGGGCGGTATCGGTTTTGGCTGGCTCAGCGACCGGACGGGCAACCGGCGCGGATGGATATTGACGGGGCTGGTATCGACCATCGCGCTGTTGTTGCTGGTTCCGTTGGCGCACGACATCTGGACACTCGTCGGGGTCATCATTGCTTGGCAGTTGACGCTCAATATGATGCTCGGGCCGTTGGCGGCGTGGGCCGGCGATTGTGTACCCGACGAGCAGAAGGGCCTGCTTGGCGGGCTGCTCGCCTTTTCGCCAGCACTCGGCGGCTGGTCGGGATGGCTTGTCACCTGGCCGGGGCTGGTGTCAGCGGAACAGCGGCTGGTGGTCATCGCCCTGTTGGTGGCGACTGCGGTTCTACCGGTCCTGCTCCTCGGCCGCCCGCGGCCCTTCCCGGACCTTACCGCACCGCCGCCGTTCCGGATTACGGGCAAGCCGTCGCCGCGACCGACCGGCCCCGCAGTGCGGATGTGGCTCGCGCGATTGCTGGTCCAGATCGCCGAAGCGGCGTTGTTCGCCTATCTCTATTTCTGGTTTCGATCGATCGATCCCGACATGCACGACAATGAAAAGGCGCGGTTGTTCGGCATGGCGTTGACGCTTGCCATTCCCATCGCGCTGGCCAGCGGACGCTGGGCGGATCGCACCGATCGGCCGTTCCTGCCGCTCGTCGCGGCCGCAGCGGTGTCGAGCATGGGGATGGTCGGTATGGCGATGGCGACGGGGCTGGACGCCGCGAAGGCGAGCTATCTGGTATTCGGTATCGCGAGCACAGTGTTCCTGTCGCTTCATTCCAGCCAGACGCTGCGGATCCTGCCGCGCTCCGATCGCCGCGGGCGCGATCTTGGCATCTTCAACCTGACCAACACCGTACCCTCGATGATCATGCCATGGCTGACGATCTCGCTCGTCCCGGGCTTCGGTTTTGACGCGCTTTTCCTGTTGCTTGCGGGACTCTCGGCGATCGCCGTGCTCCTCCTCGCGACGATGCCGTGCCTGCGCTAACCCCGCCCGAAATAGAGCGCTTGATTTCATCTGGCCACTATGCGACATCAATTTTGATAACGTTCACATAGAGGGATGGGAGAGACGATGCGCCGACAGGCAATGGTGATGGCGACCGCGCTGCTTTTGGCAGGAACCGCAATGGCTGCACCGCAGGACGCAGGGACGGAAGGGGCCGTAGTCCATGCGGAACTCTGGCCGGCGGCGAAAACGCCGGCGGCGATTTCCGATCCCAAAACCGAGGCGCGGATCGACGCGCTGATCGGGAAAATGACGATCGAGCAGAAGGTTGGCCAGCTGGTTCAGGCCGATATCAGCACGATTACCCCTAAGGACCTCGAAACCTATCCGCTCGGATCGATCCTCGCGGGCGGCAACAGCGGCCCGGGTGGTAATGAACGATCGAGCGCGGCCGACTGGGCCAGACTCGTCGGCGATTTTCGTTCGGTGTCGTTGCGTCCGCAGGCGAACGGCGTGGCGATCCCGATCATTTTCGGCGTCGATGCGGTCCACGGGCACAATAATATCCCGGGGGCGACGTTGTTCCCGCACAATATCGGACTTGGCGCCGCGCGCGATCCCGAACTGATCCAGCGCATCGGCGCGGTCACCGCGGCCGAAATCGCGGGCAGCGGGATCGAGTGGACCTTTGCCCCGACTCTCGCGGTGCCGCAGGATCTGCGCTGGGGCCGCAGCTATGAAGGCTATGCGTCCGATCCGAAGCTGATCGCCGAATATGCCAAGGCGATGGTGCTCGGATTGCAGGGGCCATTGGTCGCCGGTCGCTCGGTCGACGGCACGCATGTCGCGGCGACCGCCAAACATTTCCTCGCCGATGGCGGGACCTTCGAGGGCAAGGACCAGGGCGACGCCAAAGTCGACGAAAAGGAACTGATCGCGAAGCATGCGCAGGGCTATCCCGCCGCGATCGATGCCGGTGCGCTCACCGTGATGGCGAGCTTCTCGAGCTGGCAGGGTGTCAAGCATCACGGCAACAAGGGGCTGCTGACCGACGCGCTCAAAAAGAAGATGGGGTTCGAGGGCTTCGTCGTCGGCGACTGGAACGGCCACGGACAGGTCGCGGGATGCAGCGTCACCGATTGCGCGCAGTCGATCAACGCCGGGCTCGACATGTTCATGGCGCCCGATAGCTGGAAGGGATTGTACGAAACGACGCTGAAACATGCGAAGGACGGCACGATACCGGCCGCGCGGCTCGACGATGCCGTGCGCCGTATCCTGCGCGTGAAATACAAGCTGGGGCTGTTCGTCGAGGGCCATGTTAACCGCGGTAACTTTGCCGCTGTTGGCGCGGCGGACCATCTGGCCGTGGCGCGTGAAGCGGTTTCCAAGTCCTTGGTCTTGCTCAAGAACAACGGTAACATTCTGCCAGTCAAGCCGGGCGCGAAGGTGCTGGTCGCGGGCCCCGGGGCCGACAATATGGCGATGCAATCGGGCGGCTGGACGATCAGCTGGCAGGGCACCGACGTGGTCCGGTCCGATTTCCCGAACGGGCAGACGATATGGGAGGCGTTGAGCAAGGCAGTCGGCGATGCGGGCGGCAAGGCGGCGCTGTCGGTAGATGGCAGCTTTACCGACAAGCCCGACGTCGCGATTGTCGTATTTGGCGAAGCGCCTTATGCCGAATTCCAGGGCGACGTCGCCACGCTCGATTATCAGCCGTCGGAAGCGACCGATCTGGCCACGCTCAAGAAGCTGAAGGCCGCGGGTATTCCTGTCGTCGCGCTGTTCCTTTCGGGGCGGCCGATGTTCACCAACCCCGAAATCAACGCCGCCGATGCGTTCGTCGCCGGGTGGCTTCCGGGCTCGCAAGCCGCCGGCGTCGCCGACGTGCTTGTCGCCGGCCGCGACGGCAAGACGGCGCGGGCCTTCACCGGCACGCTGCCCTTCGCCTGGCCTTCCGATGCGCGGTCGCCGGTCGAAAATCCGCAGTTTGCCGTTGGTTACGGTCTCAAATATGGCGCGAGCACGGCTGTGCCGCAGCTTTCGGAAGTGCTTGGCATCGACATCACGCAGGCGCTGAATGTCGAGAATTTCTTCTCGGGCGGGCGCGCGCGGGCACCGTGGGTCCTGTCGGTTACCGACGCCGGCGGGGCGCGTCCGGTCGATTCCGGACCGGTGTCGAGCCCCGGCGGCCTGATTGCGGTTCGCTCGGTCGACGTGCGGGCGCAGGAGGATGGCAAATCCTTCGTCTGGACCGGACCCGCCTCGCTGCATCTGACGGGCCCTTATGCCGATCTGTCGCGCCAGCTCAACAACAGCTTCGCATTGCGGATCGACTGGCGGGTCGATGCGGCGCACGACACCCCGGTGAAGCTGGCGCTCGGCGGCGCGACCTTCGACATCTCTGCCATGGTCAGGGCCGCGCCGAAGGGGCAGGTGTCGACGATCAAGGTGCCGCTGCGCTGCTTCGCCGATGCTGGCGCCAATCTGCGTCAGGTCGACTATGCGATGACCGTGCAAGGCGACAAGGGCTTTGCCGCGACGCTGCTGAATACGAATGTAGAAGCGGTCGGGGAAAATCTGCCTTGCCCGCCCGCATCAAAATGACAAGACCAGCGCAAGGGTTGGCCTGAAACGAGGTTGGGGAGAGAATAGATGGCATTGGTGCCAGAAATAGGGCCGGGCGGCGATCGCACCACCGGCGAGACCGGGGACGCGCATGTCGATGCGCCCGAACTGCGTCTGTTCGTGATGGGGCTGTTTTTCATTTTCGGCGGCATCACCAGTCTGAACGACGTGATCATTCCCAAGCTGAAAGAGCTGTTCACGCTCAACTACACGCAGGCGATGCTCGTGCAATTCTGCTTCTTCACCGCCTATCTGGTGATCGGCATTCCGGGCGCAAAGCTGGTCAAGAAGATCGGTTATATGCGCGGCGCGGTGGCCGGGTTGCTGACGATGATGGTCGGGTGCCTGCTCTTCATTCCGGCGTCGCAGAACGCGGTCTATGGCCTGTTCCTGTTCGCGCTCTTCGTTTTGGCTAGCGGCGTCGTGATCGTGCAGGTCGTCGCCAATCCGCTGATCTCGCTACTCGGAAAACCCGAGACGGCGCACAGCCGCCTGACTTTCGCGCAGGCGTTCAATTCGCTCGGGACCACCATATTCCCGATCGCGGGATCGGTGCTGATCCTCGGCAGTCTTGCAACGATGAAGGCGGAGGATCTGTCGGGCGCCGAACTCGATGCTTATCGTACCGCCGAAAGTCAGGCGATCGTTCACGGCTATCTCGGCATCGCGGTCGCACTGCTGGTCGTCGCTGGTGCGGTGTGGCTGTTCCGCAACCGGCTGCAGGGTGAAAAGCATGAAGCGAGTGCGGGGCTGGCGGGTTTCGACCTGTTGAAACGCCCGCGCTTCGGTTTCGGCGCGCTCTGCATCTTCCTCTATGTCGGTGCTGAGGTGTCGATCGGGTCGTTGATCGTCAATTATCTGATGCAGCCCGGCGTGATGGGTCTTCAGGAGCAGGCGGCGGGCAAGCTGATCGGGCTATACTGGGGCGGTGCGATGATCGGCCGTTTCATCGGTTCGGGACTGATGCGCGTTGTGAGCCCGGGCAAGCTGCTGGCCTGTGTTGCGGTGGGAGCGATCACGCTGATCCTGATCTCGACCAGCACCACCGGCGTCTTCTCGGGCTATAGTCTTCTCGCGATCGGCCTGATGAACGCGATCATGTTCCCGACGATCTTCAGCCTTGCGTCCGAAAAGCTCGGCAGCCGCGCCGCGGACGGATCGGGAATCATCAATGTTGCGATCTTCGGCGGTGCGGTTGTGCCGCTGGCAACCGGCGCGGTGGCGGACCTTACCGGTAGCCTCGCGACGGCATTGCTGCTGCCAGCGCTCTGCTATGCGATCATTGCGGCGTTCGGCATCTACGCCCGGCGCCCCGCGGCCTGACGGTTAAAGCCGCGGGCGATGGCTCTGACGCGCAATCGCCCGCGGCTTACCCGCCCCCTCGCGGGAGCTTCGAACTTTATGCGGGGTCGGCGATCACGACGCGGTTCCGCCCGGCCGTCTTGGCTTTATAGAGCGCAGCGTCGGCGGCCTTGAGCGCCGCGCGCGCGTCGCCATAGCCAAAGATGTCGGCAACCCCGCCCGAGAAGGTGATCTGGCCGAAGGGTTCGTCGGTCTTGCGGTTGATCAGCCGCCGGTGGGCGAGGGCTTCGCGGGCATCGTCGAGCTTCTCGGCCGCCTGCGTCGGCGTCATGCCGCGGAACAGCATGACGAATTCCTCGCCGCCGTGGCGCGCGACATGACAATGGTCGTTCGATATCCGCGCCAGCGTGTCGGCGATTGCCTTGATGACGCGGTCGCCCGCGTCATGGCCATGGATGTCGTTGACCTTTTTGAACTCGTCGATGTCGCAAAAGGCGACGCTTAGCGGTTCGCACGCCGCACGGGCTTCTTGGTGATGCCGGTCGAGCAGGGTTTCGAACGCGCGGCGGTTGGGCAGGCCGGTCAGATAATCGACCTCGGCATCGCGCTTGGCGCGCTCGAGGCTGCGGCGGAGAGCCTTTGCTTCATCTTCGCTCTTGCGCATGTCGTCTTCGGCCTTGCGCGTGCGGTCGAGCATGACCCTGGCAAGGTCGGCGAGGTTCGAGACGATGCGCCCCGTTTTCTGCAATTGTTCGAGATCGATGACATGCTGTTCGAGTTCGGTCCCGTAGTCGCTGGTGACGTCGCGGGCTTCTTTGGTGTTCGCCTGGAAGGATTCGAGATTGGTTTCGAGACGGGTCATAAGGCGGTCGAGATCGGCGCGGTCGGGCTGGCCGCTTTCCTGTTCGCCAAGGTCGTTGAGCCATCGCTGGCTGATGCCGTCGGCCGATTGAGCCTGCGCAACGATCTGACGCGCTAGCCGGGGGTTTTTCCCCGAAAAGGCACTATGCGCCAACAGCAGGTTGGCGGGCGACACATCGAGGTCGTTGTCGACGAGGAAGGAAGTGATCGAAGCGGCGAGTTCGTACCGTAGCTGCCGCGCGATGTCGCGCGGCCCGCCTCCATCGGGCGGCGCATGTCCCCCTTCGGGGGGGGCGCCGCGTGCGTGGCGAAGCCCCAGCCAACCCAGGAGCCGTCCTACCGGCTCATTCGATTGTGTCGCTTTGGTGGTCATGCGACAGTTAACGAGCCCGGAAGGGCGGGTTTAAGGCCGATATCCCGAATATCGCAGGATTATTCGGTCGTCAGGATGCCGCTGGGGAGCGGCTGGTACAATCGGAACGTCAAAACAGCGACTTAAGTCAATTTACCGCTTGAACGATTGCGCGAGCGGGACGTTCTCTGGCACTGAGCGATTGCGTTCGACCAGATGTTCAAAGGAGCCGATCGTTGCTGGGCTGGATTTTCTTCCAACGGGATCTCGACCCGGCATTGCCGGAAGTGCCGGAAATCCTGCGATTTCAGGAAGCCGCGGCGGCGCGTGGAATCGAGCTTCACGTGCTGAAACCGCATAATTTCGACATCGTCGCTGCACCCGAGGACGGCTGGTCGGTCCATTACGAAGGCCATTCGCTCGCGCGGCCCGACTTCATCCTCTGCCGGACGGGCGCCGAAACCGACTATTTTACGCTCGCCGTGCTTCGCCACTTCGAGCGGCGCGGCGTACGGCTGGTCAACGGCCCCGAAACCATCGATCTGGTCGCCGACAAGCTCCACACGATGCAGCGGCTTGCGCGCGCAGGATTGCCCATTCCCGCAACGATCCTGGGAAAATTCCCGATGGGGGTCGACATCGTCGAGGAGGAGCTGGGATTCCCGCTGATCGTCAAGACGCTGCGCGGCACGCGCGGCACCGGCGTTCTGAAATGCGAGGACCGCAGCCAGTTCGAGGATCTGGCAGGGCTGCTCGAAAGCGCTGACGCAAAAGCCGATTTCCTGTTCCAGCATTATGTGCGGTCGAGCCATGGCCGCGACGTGCGCGTGCTCGTGATCGGCGGGCGGGTGATCGCGGCAATGGAGCGGCGTTCGCCCGCGGGCCATTTCAAATCGAATGTCTCGCTGGGCGGTGTGGGCATCGCCTATACCCCGACCGGCGAAATGGCCGACCTTGCCGCGCGCGCCGCCGATACGTTGGGGCTGGAGGTCGCGGGGATCGACATCCTGTTCGACAATGAAGGGTACAGGATCTGCGAAGCCAATAGCGCGCCGGGGTTCCAGGGGCTGGAGCGGGCATGCAGCGTCGACGTTCCCAACGCGATCTTCGACTGGATCGAGGCGAGCCACGAGGTGCAGGATCGCCCGATCAAGGCGGTGACCGGCGAGGCGTTGATCGACCTCGTTTTCGGTGGCCGGCTCAGCCTGCGTGCGATTGGCGACCGGCTCGAGGAGCCGCGCGCCTTTGCCCGCGCGGTCGGAGTCCGGCTGGTCGGGGCCGGGCTTGGGTCGGTGCTGTCGTCACTGACGCCCGGTGCGCGGGCGGTGCCGCACAGTCCGGTCGCACGTCGCCTCGAGGCCCTTCGTGCGGATGCCCGCGGCGTGCCACTCGCGGTAGCCACCGATATCGATCAGGAGCAGATTTTGCTGACCGTGCTCGGCGTATCGATATGGGCCGCCGTCCTGCCCTGGCTTGCAGGGGGAGAGCCGATCTTCGCCGGCGCTCTGTCGCTGATCGCGCTCTGCTTTCCGGCGGTTTTTCTTTTTACGCGCCGCGCACCCAAAACCACCCGCACCCGGCAGGCCATCCGATGACGGCGTTCGACGGGCTGACGCTTTGGGCGCTGTTGCCCTTCATTGTCGTCGGATTTGCCGCGCAGCTGATCGATAGCGCGCTCGGCATGGCGTTCGGTGTCATCGGCACCGCGCTGTTGCTGGTGCTCGGCTTGCCGCCCGTGTCGGCCTCGGCGGCAGTCCATGTCGCGGAAAGCTTTACCGGCGGGGTGTCGGGGCTTGCGCACGCGATGCAGCGCAATGTCGACTGGCGGCTGTTCCGCCGGCTCGTCGTACCCGGCATCATTGGCGGGCTGATCGGCGTATGGATATTGACCAATATCGACAACAGCATCGCGCGCCCCGTTGTGCTCGCATATCTGGGCGCCGTCGGCATCTATCTGCTTTGGCGCGGTGCGCGGCGTCCGCAAACCTATCGCAGCATCAAGCTCGTCGGCCCGCTCGGCCTGATCGGCGGGATTGCCGACGGATCGGGCGGCGGCGGATGGGGGCCGATCGTCAGCGCCAATCTGCTGGCACAGGGCGCAGAACCGCGCATCGTCATCGGGACGGTGAACGCGTCGGAGTTTTTCGTCACGGTGACCATCGCGGCCGGCTTCATCGGCGCAATGGGCTGGCAGAGCTTCAGCACCGCCGCGATTGGGTTGCTGATCGGTGGGGCCATTGCCGCGCCGATCGGTGCCTGGCTGGTCCGCCGCCTGCGCGCTGACTGGTTGATCGCCGCCGCGGGCGTGCTGTTGCTGCTCGCCAGCGCTTACGGCTTCATCGCGCTGATGTTCGATCCGGTACCGACGTTCCGCGGTTTCTAGACGCAGCGCATGGCGAAGGCCCAGAATAGCGCTTTCTGCTGATACTCGCTTTTCAGGTCGGCGCTGCCCTGATGCCCGCTATCCATATCGGTGTGCAGGAGTGCAGGATTGCCGCTCGTCGAACGGCGACGCACTTCGGCGACCAGTTTCGCGGGTTCCCAATAGGCGACGCGGTCGTCCTTCAGTCCCGCCGTGCAGAGCAGGGGCGGGTAAGCGGTCGCCCGGACATTCTCATAGGGTGAGATCGAGGCGATATAGTCATAGGCTTCGGGATCGGCGAGCGGATCGCCCCAGTCGGGGCGGAACAGCGGCACGAGCGGATGCGCGCCGTCGCTCATCGTGTTGAGCATGTCGACGAAAGGCACTTGCGCGATCACACCGCCCCACAGGGTCGGCGCGATGTTCATGCTGGCGCCGACGAGCAGACCCCCCGCCGAGAGGCCATAGGCGACGACCTTGCCTTTCGCGGTGTAACCTTCGGCCGCCAGATGTTCGGCGCAGGCGATGAAATCGGTGAAGCTGTTGCGCTTGGTGAACTTGCGTCCGCCGAGGAACCAGCGTCGTCCTTTTTCCGACCCGCCGCGGACATGCGCGATCGCATAACGCCAACCGCGATCGACGAGCGCGAGCGCGGGGATCGAGAATTCGGGATCGCTCGGCACGCCGTACGAACCATAGCCATATTGGAGGAGCGGTGCCTTGCCGTCCTTCGGCGCGCCGCGGCGCGAGAGCAGGGTGATCGGCACCATCTCTCCATCGGGAGCGGGGACGAACAATCGCTCGACCTCATAGTCGTCGGGATCGAAATTCGCGACGGCTTGTTGCTGGACGATCGTCTGCTTGCCGCTTGCCAGATCGATGGAAATCCAGCGGCGCGGCGATTTGGGTGACTGGTGGACGATCATCACCGACGCGGCGCTATAGCTTTGCTCGGGTGGCAGCTCGATCGCATAGGCGGGGTCATCGAAGGCAATCGCCTGTTCGGATCCGTCGACGCGAAGGATGACGAGCCGATGAAGGCCGTCGACGCGCTCAAGCCGCACCAGAGCCGCCGCGAACGGCAGGATCGAGAGGATCGGCGTTCCCGCGCGGTGCGGGACAAGCGTCGCGAGCGTGCGAAAGCTTTCAGGGTCAAGGCCAATCAGTTCCATGTCGAAGGCATTGTCGGCATCGGTCAGCGCGACGAGGCCGCGGTTCCACTCGTCGATGTCGTAGCGGACGCCGATTTTGCGCGGCCAGACGACGGCGGGTGCCGCCGTTTCGTCGGCGGCGGACACAAGCCGGACCTCGGCGGTTTCGGGGCCGGCGAGGGTGAGGGCAACGAAACCATCGGCCGCGGTCCGCTTGACCGACATGAAGATCGCGGGGTCTTTTTCCTCATAGACGAGGTCGGTGACCTTCCCGTCGACCGAGGTGCGATACAGCCGCGTCGGCCGGTTGCGCGCGTCGCGCCAGATCCAGAACAGCCAACGCGAGGAGGGAGCGAAGACGAGCCCGCCATAACCATAGGCGTCCTTGTCGACGATCGTGCGCACATCGCCGCTTTGATTGTCGCGGATGACGATCCGGTGGCGGTCGTTGCCGATGACATCCTCGGCCCAGGCGAAATAGCGGTGATCGGGGCTCGGCTGGTGGCCGGTGCTGCGGAAATAGGGCTGGCCTTTCGCGCGCGCAGCCTCATCGACCAGTCGCTCGGGCTTTCCGCCTTTCCTGTTGCGCGTGTAGACGGCATGCGCTGCGCCGGCGGGCGTTACCGATCCATAGTCCCAACCGTCTTTTTCGAGCGCGGGCGCCGCCATGTCGCCCGATGCCCGCGCCAGCATCGCATCGAGCAGTTTGGCGCGCTCTCCCGCCAGCGGCGCAAGAATTGCGTCCGCATAATCATTCTCGGCCTTCAGCATCGTGCTGACCGCATCGGGCAGGTTATCGCGTGAGCGCTCACCGTTGGCGGGAATGAATTTCATCCAACTATAGGCATCGTCGCGCTGGCGGCCCAATTGATCGATGACATGCGAAACGCGGGGCGACTGCGGCGGTGCCACCTTGGGCCAGCGCCCGGTGGTGCCTTGTTCGAGCGCCCAAGCAGCACGGCTCCCCAACAGGAGTGCCGCCATCGCGGCGCTGCTCATAAACGCTCTCCGCCCCTTGTTCTCGATGCTGTGCATGCCGACCCTCTTTTGACGCGCTGGGATGTCGCGTCCAGTGTATGTCGTGCCGGATGGCTTACTGCGCCGATCAGGCCGCCCAATCCATCGATCGGGCAAATTGGCTGGAAGCCCCTGCTAAACCGCGCTTTCTTGCGTCGTCGTGCTGGCCCGATCCGGCTGGAAACTGGCCCGACCATCGCCGTCACGCCAGTTTCGCATGATAGCTTGAGCATCGGATTTTCTTACCGACAGGCAATATCAATAAGGGAGGCAAAAATGGGGTTTGCATCGATCAGACGCGTCGCCGCATGCGGGATTTCCGTTCTGGCGCTGGGTCAGGCGACGGTCGCACTGGCGCAGGAGACAGACGACAACGAGATCGTCGTCACCGCAGCCAAGCGCGAACAGTCGGTGCGTGACGTCAGCGGTTCGGTTAGCGCCGTCAGCGAAGCGACGCTGCAAAAACTCAATGCCCAGAGTCTCTCGGACTATATCACCCGCGTCCCCGGCGTGGTGTTCAACGATTATCAGCCGGGCGTGTCCGAAGTCGTCATCCGCGGCATCGCCTCATCGACCTATCATGAGGCGAACCAGGCGACGACGGGCTATTATCTCAACGAATTGCCGCTCGGCGAACCCGGCTTCCCGCTCGTCATTCCCGATGTCGATGCCTTCGACGTCAGCCGCGTCGAGGTGTTGCGCGGGCCGCAGGGGACGTTGTTCGGATCGTCGTCGCTTGGCGGCGCGATTAACTATGTCGTCAACGAAGCCGACCCCGCCCGCTTCGATGCAGGCTTTGAGGGAATGGTGTCGACGACCAAGCGTGCCGGCGAGATCGGTTATGCGGTGAAGGGCATGGTCAACGCGCCGCTGATCACCGACAAGCTCGCCGTGCGCCTTGTCGCGCTGCAGCGTTTCGACGCGGGTTTCCTCGACAGCCCGGGTACGGGCACAAAGGGCAGCAACGATCTGCGCGTGCGCGGCCTTCGTGGTTCGATCGTCTTCACCCCGACCGAAACGACGCGCATCTCGCTGCTCAGCATGTATCAGGAATATGATCTCGACGATCAGACCTATGTCTTCATTGCGCCGGGCCGCAATTACACGCGCCCGAACACCGTCAGCGAATATCAGGACAGCGATTTCCAGATGCACAGCCTGCGGGCCGAGCAGGATCTGGGCTTTGCGACGCTGACTGCGGTCGGCAGCTATACGAAAAAGAAAGCGAGTTCGCGCTTCGATTATGGCCTTGGTGCCTTCGATCCGCGCACCGGTACTCCGCTCGTTGGCATCGGGTTCGGCAATTCGAAGACCGAATATGGCGAGCTCAGGCTTGCATCGCCCGACGGCGGCCGCCTCCGCTGGCTGCTCGGCGCAAACTACACGCGCCTGCGCGGGTTCGGCAACGACCGGCTTCAGCTCGAAGGCATCGCCGACTATGTCGATGCCAACCCGGGCCAATTCGGCGGCCAGCCGAGCAGCGTGATCACGCCCGACGATTTCACCAGCCGCTCGACCTATCGCAACCATGTCACCGAAAAGGCAATTTTCGGCGAAATCAACTATGAAATCGTCGATCAGCTTACCCTGACCCTTGGCGGACGCGTGTTCGAATATCGCACCCGCTCGCAGGCGACGCTGGCGCCCAACGTCGATCTGGTTCCAGCGTTCAACTATGCGCCCGATGCCGACAAACAGTCCGATTTCATTCCCAAGGCGTCGCTGACCTTCAAACCCAACGACGATTTCATGGTCTATGCGCTCTATTCGGAGGGTTTCCGTATCGGTGGCCTCAACGTCTTTGCATTGCCCTATCCAAACCTGCCGCAATCGTTCGGCAGCGACACGACCAAAAACTATGAAATCGGCACGCGCTTCGACCTGATCGACGGCACGCTGTCGGTCGATCTGACGGCTTATCATATCGATTGGGGCAATATCCAGGCGCGCCTCTTCACCCCCGATACCCGCGCCTACACCGTCAATGGCGGCGGTGCCGACATCGACGGGGTCGAACTCAGCCTGACATTGCGCCCGACGCGTGGCCTGACCTTCGCGTCGAACGTCTCGTACAACGATGCGCGGCTGTCGTCGCTGTTGCCCGACAGCTTTGCGCCCGGTGGCGGTTATGCCAAGGGCTCGCGGCTTCCGGGGGCATCCGAATGGATATTGTCGAACTCGGTCGACCTGACCTTCCCGGATTCGCCGCTGAAGCCGCGGATCGGCTTGTCGCACCGCTATATGTCGGCCGCGCCTGTTGCATTCGGCTCGACGCTCGAGAAGGGGGATTTCAATATCATCGATCTCAATGCGTCGGTCACGGTGAGCGACCGGATCGAACTCAGCCTGTTCGCGAAGAATCTGTTCAACCAATATGGCATCCTGAACGCGCCCTTCTCGTTCGCGGGCTCGGTCGTGCGGCCGCGTACGGTCGGTGCGAGCGTGCGCTTCAGCCTGAATTGAGGACAAAAAGGGGCCGCCTCGCTCGGTTTGAGCGGGGCGGCCCTTTTTGTCGTTTCAGAAGCCCGAGAGAAAAGCGGCGACGTTTTTGCCGAGATCGCCGACGGCATAGCCGCCCTCCATCACGATCAGCGTCGGGACGCCCAGCGCGGAGATGCGTCGGGCCAGCGCGACATAGTCCTCGCGTTCGAGCGCGAAGCTCGAAATCGGGTCGCTGCTGTGCGTGTCGGCGCCGAAAGAGATGATCAGATACCGCGCCCCCCAGTTCGAAATCGCACTCAGTGCCGTTTCCAGCGCCGGTGCATAGCTCGCTCCATCGGTGCCGCGGGAGAGGGGGAGGTTGAGCGTGGTTCCCGCTCCCGCACCTTCGCCGGTCTCGTCGGCATGGCCCCAGTAAAAGGGATAGTCGGTGTGCGGGTCGGCGTGGATCGAGGCGAAGAAGACATCGGGATCGTCATAGAAGATATCCTGCGTCCCGTTGCCGTGGTGATAATCGACGTCGAGCACCGCGACCGGCCCGAAGCCGCGCCGATGCGCTTCGCGTGCCGCGATGGCGGCGTTGTTGAGGTAGCAATAGCCGCCCATATAATCGCGTCCGGCATGGTGGCCGGGCGGCCGGCATAGCGCGAAGACGTGGCGTGCATCGCTGGCCGCCAGATCATCGAGCGCCGACAGCGCGCATTGCGCCGACCAATAGGCCGATTCCCATGTGCCGGTGGCAATCGGCGTCCCGGCGTCATAGCTGTAGGCACCGAGGTCGGCGTCGATGCGTCCGAAGTTCAGTGGTCGTCGGCGCCTGACCGGAAAGGTGTAGCCGATGGCGTCACCATTCCGTCCCGCCGCCAGCCATTCGCGATGCGCACGCTCGAGGAACGCGAGATAATCGGGGTCATGGACTGCGAGAAGCGGTGCCATGCCGAAATCGCGGACCGGATTCCAGTCGGTGAATTGCGCGACGATCGAACGCGGGCGCTCGACATTTTCGGCATAGGGCACCCAGTCGCCATTGTGCAGTTCGCGCAAGGGGGCATGGGTGGTCTGGCGATCGTCGAAAAAAAGCTTCACCTTTTGGCCTGTCCTTCCATCCATTTCACGAGCGTCCGGTTGGTGTGACCCGCGACAATCTCGGCAAAGCCCTGCGGGCTTTCGTCCTGCCCGAGCTTGAAGCTGTGCTCGGCCGAGCGGACGTGCGCGCGAAAGGCGATGATCTGGTCGAGCATTCTTTCATAGCGCGGCCCCAAGCTTTCTGTCGACCAGCCGCCGCCTTCCATTTTGGCCACGAGCCGTTCGATGGCTTCACGCGTCTCGGCGCCAACGAACTCGACCTCGACTGTGAAGCGGAGCACGGCATAATTCCACGTCGGCGCCCAGTCGGGCTTTGAAAGCAACCCGGTCGGGACATAGGCCGACGGCCCGTTGAACAGGATGAGGCCGCGCGGGTCCGCCCTGAAACCCGCGACGAGCGGATTGCGCAGCGCGCAATGGCCGAACAGCGCGACGACCGCGCCGCTGTCGTCGGTCTCTGCGATCAGCGGCAGCGGGCTGGCATGGAAATTCCCCGATATCAGCCAGGCAAGCGGATAGTCGGCGATCAGTTGCCGGATGTCGGCGGCGTTGCGTGGTTCGTATGGCGTGGTCATGCCCCGACAATATCACGGATCCATGCCGACTGTTCGTCGAACGCGCGATCGGCAAGGGGGGCGATCGATACCGCCTCGAGGAAGCTGTGCGTCGCGCCGCGATAGGTCACCGCGTGCGTGGGCACGCCGGCCGCTTCGAGTTTGCGGGCAAAGCTATCGTTGCAGTCGGCCAATATGTCGCACTCGGCGATAGCGAGAAAGGCGGGGGGCAGATCGGTCAGGTCGGCGCGCAGCGGCGCGACCAGCGGATCGGCGAGCTGTTCGGGGCCATCGACATAGGCTGCCCAGAAGGCGTCCATTTCGTCGGCTTCGAGCGAATAGTCGTCGCCAAAGCGCGCATAGCTCGGCGTGCGTTCGGGCGCGAAAGCACCGTAGTTGAGCAGCATCGCGATCGGTAGCGGCCGGCCGCGCTGGCGCTGAAGCAGGCACGTGGCAACCGAGAGGTTGGCGCCGGCGGAATCTCCGCCGATCAGCGCGCGCCCGGCATCGAGGTTCAGCGCGTCCGCCTGTGCCTCGATCCAGTCGAGCGCGGCGGCACATTCCTCCAGCGCCACCGGAAACTTGCTTTCGGGTGACAGGCTGTAATCGATCCCAAGCACGGCGATGCCGGCGCGCGCCGCATATTCGCGCATCAACCGGTCGTGCGTGTCGATGCTGAACAACATCCAGCCGCCGCCGTGGATATAGAGCATCACGGGCAGCTTTTCGTCCGCGACCGGGCGATGAAGCCGCAGGCGGACGCCGCCCATATCCATTTCATGGCTTGTTGCCATTATCGGGCCATCTTCGCGCCAGGGCTTGCGTACGCGTTCGGCGACCTGGCGGCGCGTCGCCATGCTTGCGCCCGCCGATGCGCCATGCTCGGCATAGGCCGCGTTGATGGCGTCGACAAAGCGCCGAATATCGGGGTCGGCCATATCGTCCTGCACGGCGCTCAAGCCCTTTGACATATTTGGCACTTCCTTCTCGAAACGATCCTTGATCGCCTGATAGCTTTTACACCGCTGACCCTATCGCCCGATTGGGCCAATCACCGCGCAGGACAGGCCAGTGACCGCATCTTTGCTGGTCAGGCGCATGCGCGGCCTATATCGTGCAGTTGACTAAGATTTGCGAGGATTGGGCCATGAAGCATAGCCTTGATGTTCTGACGAACGATCGTCCCGTCATTGCCCTGCAGGACGAATATCCTGGGGGCTTCATCGACCCGATGCACAGTCATGACCATATCCAGATCCTCTATGCGTCGGCCGGGGTGATGTCGGTGCGCACGCCCGAGACCAGTTTCGTGATCCCACCGCAGCGCGCCGTGTGGCTGCCCGCAGGTACGCGGCACGAGGTCGCATGCCGCGGCCCGGTGTCGCTTCGCACGCTGTATTTGCCATGCGGGCGTGGCGAGCAGGACAAGGCGTGCCGCGTGTTCGAGGTGTCGCACCTCGTCAAATCGCTGATCCTCGAGGTCGTCGACTTTCCGGCGCTTTACGACGTCAACGGGCGCGAGGGGCAGATCATCACGCTGCTGCTCGACGAGATCGGGCGGATGCCGAACGCGCCCTATCAGGTGTCGATGCCGTCCAATCCGCGCCTGCTTCGTGTATGCAACGCGATTATCGCCGATCCGTCCGACCCGCGCGATATCGATGACTGGGCGGCGCTCGCGGCGATGGGACGGCGGACCTTTACTCGGACCTTCAAGCAGGAAACGGGGATGGGCCTTGCCGTCTGGCGGCAGCAGGTGCGGCTGATGGAGGCGCTCTCGCTGCTCGCGGCGGGCGCGTCGATCACACAGGTCACCTATGACGTCGGCTATGACAGCCCCAGCGGCTTTGCCGCAATGTTCCGCCGGGCGTTCGGTGTGCCGCCGAGCCAGTATCTGAAACACTGACGGAAGTTATGCCGGCGGGCTGCGTTCCGGAGCGCCGTCCTGCAATTCAGGGCGAGCGGCCGAGACGGCCGGTAACGCCCGGGCCGCTTCGCCAGCCGCGCGAATCCGCGGGAAAGGGCTCAGGTCCGTCTTGTATCGCTCGGCGCTGTCGAGTTGCGGAACCAGATAGCAGTCCGCCAGTGTCGGCGTGTCGCCAAAGGCAAATGTTCCGCCATGCCGCGCGACGAGGGTTTCGAGCGCCGCGAAGCCCTCGCCGATCCAGCGCGCGATCCATGTCTTCACCTGCGGATTGGTTGCTCCGAAATCGCCGCGGATCGCGTTCAGCACGCGCAAATTGTTGAGCGGGTGGATGTCGCAGGCGATGAGTGCCGCCATGCTGCGGACCACCGCCGCATCGTCGATATCTTGCGGAAGCAGTGGCGGCTCCGGCCATCTTGCATCGATCCATTCAAGGATCGCGGGGCTCTCGATCAGCACCTGGCCATCATATTCGAGCGCGGGGACGAGATGGTGGGGCGCGATACCCACATAGCTTTCGCTATGCTGTTCACCCGCGAGCAGGTCGTGCTGTCGCTGTCTGCAGGCAAGGCCTTTGAGTCCGAGCGCGATACGGACGCGATAGGCGGCGCTGGAACGCCAGAAGCCGTGGAGGAGGATTTCGGTCATGGGGCAGGAGTAAGATGTGGCCGTCGCCACCGCAACAGCGCTAGTCGAAAGATGCGGGCGCGCGTGCGCGACCCTCGGTCGTTCGCGCCCATTCGGCAAGGTTGCCTTGACGCTTGATGGTCTTGAGACACACGACGGTCTTCAGCCGCTGAACTCCGGGCAGTTTTGACAGATTGTGTCGCAGCAATTCGTCGAGATGGTCGGCCGATCTAGAGAAGATCTTGAGCATATAATCGCTCTCCCCCGCGGTGGTGTGGCATTCGACGACAGCGGGGTGTGCCAGCACGGCCGCCTCGAATTCGGTATGCGCGTCGAAGCGGATCTGCACCTCGACAAAACTCTGCACCGCAAGCCCAAGCGCGATGGGGTCGAGTCGCGCGGCATAACCTTCGATCACGCCGCTTTCCTCGAGGTTTTTCACCCGCGACCAGCAGGGCGATTTGGACAGGCCGACCTGCTCGCCCAATTCGGCATAGGATTGCCGGCCGTCGCTTTCGAGTGCTGCAATGATCTTCCAGTCGAGCCTGTCCATGCGTTCCGTCCTGAATCGGGTTTGCGCGTAAACGCGATGGTGGAGTCATAATTGAAAGAATATCATCCTGCAAATCATGCGAATGGCAGAACAAAATTGAAATTTTATCGACCTGCCAACCTGAAATCCGCACAATGTTTGCGTGTGCACACGCTAGTTTCACGGTCGAAGGTTTGGAGAGAGACCGATGGCCGCGACACATATTTTCGATGCACCGCCCGAAGGTGTCGCGGCCGATTGGACGATGCCGCAAAACTGGCGCTCCTTTACGGCGCAGCAGCACGAAACCTGGCGGAGCTTGTTCGACCGGCAGTCCGCAGCGCTCGATGGCTATGCGTGCCGGTCGTTTCTCGAAGGTCTCGACATCCTCCGCCAGCTCGAGCCCGGGGTTCCCGACTTCGCCGAGCTCAATGCGTTGCTGAAGCCCGCTTCGGGGTGGGAGGTGGTCGCGGTGCCCGGCTGGATCCCGAACACCCCCTTTTTCGAGCATCTTGCGAACAAGCGCTTTCCGGCTGCCAACTTCGTCCGCCCTCCCGAGCAGATCGCATACAGTGAAGAGCCTGATATGTTTCATGACATATTCGGGCACGTTCCAATGCTGACCGATCCGGCCTTCTCGGACTTTCTCGTCGCTTATGGCGAGGCAGGGCTGCGCGCCGAGAAGCTGGGGGCATCGGACTTTCTCGGAAGGTTGTGGCTTTACACGGTCGAGTTCGGGCTGGTGGTCGAGGATGGCGAATTGCGCGCCTTTGGCGGCGGCCTGATGTCGAGTTTCGCCGAAACGCTATCGGCGCTGACCGCGCCCGAGCCGCGGCGCATCTGGCTCGATATCGAGCGCGTGATGCGGACGCGATATCATTTCGATGAATTCCAGCAGACCTATTTCGTCGTTGCGGGCTTCGGGGACTTGCTGCGCGCGACCGAGGAAACCGACTTTGCGAGCGTCTACCGGAAAATCGCGGGCGAAGCGGCGCTCGAACCCGGAGATGCCTGGCGCGGCGATGTCGCCTATGAAGGGCACCTGCCGGCCGCGCCGGCAAGCGGAGAGGTATCCCTATGATCAGGCAGACGAGCGACGGCGGCACCGACATTTTCGAGACCGAGATCGACGGCGAGACGATCCAGTGGGACAATGGCCTGACCTATGCGCGGCACCTGCAGACCGCGCAGCTCTTGTCGGCGCAGGTCCCTGTGTCGGACAAGCCCGACGAGATGCTGTTCATCATCATGCACCAGACGATGGAGCTGTGGATCAAGCTGGTGCTGCACGAGGGGCGGCTGGTTCTTGATGCGATCAAGGCCGACCGGCTCGAGATCGCCGGCAAGGGGCTCGACCGGATTGCGACGATCCAGCGGCATATGATCCATAGCTGGGAAGTGCTCGCGACGCTGACCCCGCATGATTTCCTGACCTTCCGCGGTTTCCTGCGCCGTGCGTCGGGGTTCCAGTCGCAACAATATCGCGAGCTCGAATATCTGCTCGGCAACAAACGCGAAGATATGATGATCGTCCACAAGGACGACGCCGCGGCCACGGCCCGGTTGCGCGCGGCGTTCGAGGCGCCGTCGCTTTATGACGAACTGTTGCGGCTGCTCGCGCGGCGCGGTTTTGCCATTCCGGCGGACACGCTCGAGCGTGACTGGACCAAGCCCTATGCGGCGTCGGAAGCGGTCGAGGACGCCTGGCTGAAAATCTACACCGATGTCGACGCGCATTGGGACCTCTACACGCTGGCCGAAAAGATCACCGCGCTCGAATATTATTTCCAGGAATGGCGCTTCAAACACATGAAGACCGTCGCGCGCGTGATCGGGCACAAGCCGGGGACCGGTGGTTCGTCCGGGGTCAATTATCTGGTCAAGGCGCTGGACCTCAGCTTCTTCCCCGAACTCTGGTCGATGCGCACGCGCATGGCGGCGCCGCGTGAAGGCGGCGACTATGGTGGAGGAGCAGGCGCATGACCCGCATCTGGGACATTTCGCAGCCGCTCCACGCCGCGGTGCCGGTGTGGCCGGGCGAGCCGGCGTTCGCGCTCCACAGCCATGCGGTGATCGGCGACGGCTGCCCGGTCAATGTCGGCGGCATGTTCACGCCGCTCCACGCGGGCACACACGGCGACGCGCCGTTGCACTACGCCAATGACGGCGCGTCGTCGGCCGACTGCGATCTGGGTGCCTATATCGGGCCTTGCGTGCTGCTCGACATGCGCCACGCACGCGGACGCGTCGAGATTGCCGATATCGACTGGGATGCGATCGAAGGCAGCGAACGCGTTCTGCTGCGGACCTATGAGCACTTCCCGCACGACCAGTGGGACTCGGATTTCACCGCGATTGCCAGCGATGTCATCACTCGGCTTGGCGAGATCGGTGTGCGGCTGATCGGCACCGACGCGGCGTCGCTCGACCCCGAACAATCGAAGACACTCGACGCGCATCAGGCGGTCAGGGCGGCCGATATGCGGATATTGGAGGGCCTCGTGCTCGATGACGTGCCACCCGGCCGATATGAGCTTGTCGCGCTGCCGCTGCGTATCGTGGGCGCCGACGCCAGCCCGGTGCGCGCAATTTTGAGGGAAATCGCATGACCGACACGATGTTTGCCGCCGATGTGCCGGCGCTCGATGCCACCGATCCGCTCGCGCCTTTCCGCGACCGTTTCCAGCTTCGCGAAGGCCTCCTCTATCTTGACGGCAATTCGCTCGGGGCCTTGCCCAAGGCGACGGGCAACCGGCTCGCCGAGGTTGTCGGCGGTGAATGGGGCGAGGGGCTGATTACCTCTTGGCTCGGCGCCGAATGGTCGACCGCGCCGCGGCGGATCGGGGACAAGATCGGGCGCCTGATCGGCGCCAACGCGGGCGAGATCGTCGCGACCGATTCGACTTCAGTGAATATTTTCAAGGCGCTCACGGCCGCTCTTTCGTTACGGCGTGAGCGTGGAGTCATTCTGTCGGAAGCGACGAACTTTCCGACCGACGTCTATATGATGCAGGGGATCGAGGCCTTTTCGGGCGGACGCGTGAAGGCGGTCACCGTGGTGCCCGACACGATCGTCGATGCGCTGGATGAGGACGTCGCGGTGCTGCTGCTGACGCAGGTCCATTACAAATCGGGTCGTGTCCGCGACATGGCGGCGATCACCAAGCGCGCGCACGACGTCGGCGCGCTCGTCGTCTGGGATCTCAGCCATAGCGCGGGCGCGATCCCGGTCGACCTGAATGGCGCGAACGCCGATTTTGCGATCGGCTGCGGATACAAGTTCCTCAACGGTGGCCCCGGCGCACCCGCCTTTCTGTTCGCGGCGGCGCGGCACCATGGCGCGACGCCGGTGCTGTCAGGCTGGTTCGGTCACGCACGGCCCTTCGCGTTCGAGGAAGATTACGACCCCGCCGCGGGAATCGAACGCTTTCAGTGCGGTACCCCGCCAGTGCTCGGGCTCGCGGCGCTCGAGGTGGGCGTCGACCTGATGCTCGAAGCCGACATGGCAGAAATCCGTCGCAAGTCGCTCGCGCTCGGCGACCTGTTCATCGAGCAGATGCAGCCTTTGTGCGAGGCCTACGGCTTCGAACTGGTGAGCACGCAGGGTCATTCCGAGCGCGGCAGTCAGGTCGCCTATGCGCATCCGCAGGGCTACCAGATCGTGCAGGCGCTCAAGGAATTCGAAGTCATTGCCGACTTCCGCGCGCCCGACATCCTGCGTTTCGGGCTGACGCCGCTTTACCTGCGTTATCGCGACATCGTCGAAACCGTCGAGCGGCTCGAAAGGGTCTGTGCGACGCGCGCGTGGGACAAGCCGCAATATCACCAGCGGGCGGCGGTGACATGAGCGACATGTCGGCCCCCTTTCTGCCCCAATCGCGCGTTGCCGCGGTGCAGGCCGCGCCGGTCTTCCTCGATACGGCGCGCACCGTCGACAAGGCGTGCGCGCTGATCGCCGAGGCCGCGGGCAACGGCGCGCAGCTTGTGGCTTTCCCCGAGGTGTTCGTTTCGGCCTATCCTTATTGGAACTGGCTGATGACGCCGATCGAGGGCGCCGAGTGGCACGAGCGCCTCTATCGCGCCTCGCTCCTGATCGACGGCCCCGAGGTCGCCGCGCTGTGCGCTGCGGCGCGCGATCATGGCTGCACCGTCGTCATCGGTATCAATGAACGCGATCCGGTGAGCGTCGGCACGCTTTATAACACCAATCTGATCATCGGTGCCGACGGCAGCCTGCTCGGGCGGCATCGCAAGCTGGTGCCGACCTGGGCCGAGAAACTGACCTGGGCGGGCGGCGATGGCAGCTCGATCCGCGTCTACGATACGCCGGTCGGGCCGCTCGGGACGCTGGCATGCGGCGAGAATACCAACACGCTCGCGCGCTTCGCTTTGCTGTCGCAGGGCGAGCTGGTCCATGTTGCCAATTATATCGCGCTGCCCGTCGCGCCCGCGTCGTATAATATGGCCGAGGCGATCAAGATCCGCGCCACCGCGCACAGCTTCGAAGGCAAGGTGTTCACGATCGTCGCCTGCTCGGCGGTAAGCGAGGAAATCATCGCGGCGATGTCCGAAGGGCGCCCGCAAAACCGCGAGCTGCTGTCGCGGCCGAACAGCGCCTTTTCGGGCGTGATCGACCCGCACGGCAATCTGGTGGGCGAGGCGCTGATCGACGATGAGGGCATCGTCTATGCCGATATCGACCTTGGCGAGTGTATCCGGCCCAAGCTGATGCACGACATCATCGGCGGCTATAACCGCTTCGACATCTTCAACCTGACTGTCGACCGGACTCCCCGCGCGTCGGCCCTGTTTGTCGACGAGCCGCAGCCCGTCGATCCGGACGAGGAGGAGCCGTCATGACGGAAAATTCCACGATCATCGACCCGCGCGACGATGTGCTCGGCCGCGCGCGTGTGACCGACACGCCCGAACTCGAAGCCTTTTATCAAGAGCTTGCGGCGCGCAATGCAGGCGCCTTCTGGAAGCGCGCCAATGCGATCGAGCCGTGGGAGCCCGAGACGCGCTATCGCCCGACGCTCTGGCGCTATGCCGAGATGCGCGGCATGTGCCTGCGCGCGCTCGATTTGGTGAAGCCCGAGGAAGCCGGGCGCCGCGTCGTGACCCTGCTCAACGACAGCGACGCAGGGCGCGAGAATGTCGCGGTGTGCGGTTGGCTGTTCAGCGGGATGCAGGCGATGCGCCCCGGCGAGATCACCCCCGCGCACCGCCACACTGCGTCGGCGCACCGCTTCATCATGGAAGGGAAGGGTGCCTATACCGTCGTCGACGGGCACCGCATCACGCTTGGCGCCAACGATTATGTGCTGACCCCGAACGGCGCCTGGCACGACCATGGCGTCGTCGCCGACGGCGAGGTGTCGATCTGGCAGGACGGGCTCGACATTCCGCTGATGAACAGCCTCGAGACCAATTTCTATGCGGTCTATGACCAACCCGCGCAGACCGCGGCGTTCCCCGCCGACGACCTGCCGCTGAGCTATGGCGGCGCGGGGCTGCGGCCCGAGGGCGTTCCGACGTGGGAGAAGCCTTATTCGCCGGTGATGGTCTATCGCTGGGAAGCGACGCGCGACGCGTTGTGGAACCTCGCCAAAGTGTCCGACGGCACGCCGTTCGATGGGCATATGGTGCGCTATTCGAACCCGCTGACCGGCGGCTGGGCGCTCCAGACGATGGGTGCGCATATGCAGCTTCTCAAACCCGGATTCCGCGGCAAAGCGCACCGCCACACGGGCAATGTCGTCTATAATGTCGCGAGCGGGCGCGGCTATTCGATCATCGGCGGCGAGCGCTTCGACTGGGGCACGCACGACATTTTCTGCGTGCCCGCGTGGGTGTGGCACGAACATGTCAATCTCGATCCTTCCGAAGAGGCCTTCCTCTTCTCGTTCAACGACTTTCCCGTGATGGAGGCGTTCGGCGTCCGGATCGAGGAACCCTATTCCGACAATGGCGGCCACCAGCCCGCCTGAGCAGACAGGACTATCTATGCGCTTCGTGACTTATCGCACGGCCCTGACCGAACCGCGGCTCGGCCTTCTCCACGACGGGCTCGTGATCGACGTCGAATATTTCGGCGATGCGATCGGGCACGACCTGCCCTCGACGATGCTCGATTTCATCGACTTGGGGCCAATCGCGCTCCGCTTTCTTCGGGACGCCGTTGCGGCGGCGACCACGGCCGACCTGATCGGCACCTCGCTGCCCGAGGGCAATGCGACCTTGCTCGCGCCGATCCCGCGACCGCGCAAGAATATCTTCGGAATCGGTCTCAACTATACCGAGCATGTCGCTGAATCGGCGCGTTCGCTCGACACGTCGAACGAACTGCCGCAGCAGCCGGTGATCTTCTCGAAGCCGCCGACCGCGGTCGTCGCGTGGAGCGATCCGATCCGCCACAATGCGAAGGTGACGCAGCAGCTCGATTGGGAAACCGAGCTGGCGGTGATCATCGGCAGCACCGCGCGCGGTGTCGCCGAAGGCGACGCGTTGAACCATGTGTTCGGTTACACCGTGATCAACGATGTGTCGGCGCGCGACTGCCGCCGCGCCGGGCAGTGGATCGTGTCGAAGGGGCAGGACAGCTTCGCGCCGATGGGGCCGTGCATCGTCACAGCCGACGAAATCGGCGATCCGCATAATCTCAATATCTTGACGCATGTGAACGGCGTGGAGAAGCAGAACAGCAATACGCGCTTCATGTTGTTCAATATCAACCAGTTAATCGCCGACATTTCGAGCGTGATGACACTCGAACCTGGCGATATCATCGCGACGGGCACGCCCGCGGGGGTCGGCGCAGGCCGGTCGCCGCAGGAATTCATGTGGCCGGGTGACGTCGTCGAATGCACCGTCGAGGGCATCGGCACGCTGCGCAATCCGATCATCGCGGTCTGAGGAGCGGCCAATGACACGACCCATCCGCATCGGGCAGATCGTGCCCAGCTCGAACGTCACGATGGAAACAGAAATCCCTGCGTTGCTCCGCGCAAGGGAAAGCATCGCGCCCGAGCGTTTCACTTTCCATTCGTCGCGGATGCGGATGAAGAAGGTGACGAAGGAAGAACTCGCGGCGATGGATGCCGATTCCGATCGCTGCGCGCTCGAATTGTCCGACGCCGCGGTCGATGTGCTCGGTTATGCCTGCCTCGTCGCGATCATGAGCATGGGCGAGGGCTATCATCGCGTGTCGGAGGCGCGGCTGCACCAGCGGACGGTCGAGAATGGGCGTGCCGCACCCGTCGTCACCAGCGCCGGAGCGCTGATCGAGGGGCTGGCGGCGCTGAAGGCGAAGCGCATTGCGCTCGTCGCACCCTATATGAAGCCGCTGACGCAGATGGTCGTTTCCTACATTCAGAATGAAGATATTGAGGTAAGCGACTGGCTTGCACTGGAAATTCCGGACAATCTGGAGGTTGCTGCGCAGGACCCGGCCAACCTGCTCGACCATTATAAAAGGCTCGACCTGACGGGCATCGACGCGCTCGTGCTGTCGGCATGCGTCCAGATGCCGTCGCTGCCGTCGGTGCAGAAGATCGAGGATGCGATCGGCCTGCCCGTCGTCTCGGCGGCGATCTGCACCGCGCACCAGATGCTCACGCGCCTGGGGCTGCGGGCCGAGGTTCCGGGCGCAGGGGCGCTGCTGTCGGGCCGCTATTGATCGACCGCGGCGGGCGGCGCAATCGCCGCCGCCGCGGCGACGTCGTGCGTTACATTGGCGACGGTACGAACCATGTCGGGGATGACGTCGATCGCGAGCAGGATCGGCAACAGCTCGATGGGCGCGCCGATGGCGATCGCGGTCGGCGCCACGGACGCGTAAAAGCTGATCTGCCCCGGCATCCCGAGGATGGCGAGCGACGACAGCACGGCGAGCGGCAGCGCCACCGCGATCTGCAGCGGCGAGACTTCGATGCCTGCCATCCACGCGAGCGCGAGCGCCATCATCACGGTGTTCGACGGCGCGGTGATCTTGAAGGTCGCGACCGCCATCGGCAGGATGACCGCGGCATCGCGTTCCTCGACCCCGATGCGCTCGGCGCTCACCATCATCGCGGGCAGCGTTGCGATCGACGATTGGGTGCTCGCCGCAATCGCCTGCGCCGGCGCCATGGCGCGGGCAAACCGCCCGAGCGCGACGCCCCCGGCGAAGCGCGCAATGGCATAGCCGAGGACGATCAATACCAGCGTGACGGTAATCGAAATCGTCATATATTGGGCGAGGATCGCGATCACCGCTGTACCCACCGTCGCGCCGATCGCCAGCGCCAGCGCGAAGATGCCGATGGGCGCGACGCGCAGCACCCAGCCGACGACGATAATCATCGCATCGGCAAGCCCGCGCAGCGGCTGGATCACCGCCTCGGCGCGGTCGCGGTCGATCTTGCCGACCGCAAGGCCGAGCACCAGCGCGAAGATGACGAGCGGCAGGACCGCGCCTTCGGCGGCCGACGCGACGACATTGGTCGGGATCATCGCGCGTATCGCCTCGGCCGCACCCGGCACCGCCGGTGCGGGCGGCGCCGGGAAGGCGCTGCGCAGCGCGGCGATATCGGCGGGCGCGATCGTAACCGCGCCGAGCATCGGCGGGACAAGGACAGCGCCGATCACGGCAGAGACGATCAGCAGACCGGTCAGGACGAGGGGCAAGCGCCGCCCGAGCCGTGCGGCTTCGTGATGGTCGCCCATGCCAAGGCTGGCGACGCCGGTCGCGACGAGCGCGAAGATCAGCGGGACGATCGTCATGCGCAGCCCATCGAGCCAGATGCCGCCGACCAGCTGCGCCGCCTCGACCACGGGCGAGGATGCCGCGACAAAGGTACCGATCGTAAAGCCGACGACGAGCGCGACGATCATCCAGCCCGATCCGGGCATGCGCGTGGCCCAGGCCCGTGCGCGCGAAATCACCATGAGTCGAAATCCCCCTGACCCCAGCATGCCGATGCATGCGGGGGTGGTCAAAGCCTTTGCTGTGGTTCGCTGACGGCGCGCTAGTGCGCCTGTGGCACGCCCAGTTCGGCGAGCAAAGTATCGCGCAGCGCGTCGAATTCCTCGCCGCCGGCGCGGCGCGGGTGCGGCAGGCGGACGCGCGTGTCGAAGCCGATCTGCCCCTCCTTGAGCACGAGGATGCGGTCGGCGAGCAGGATCGCCTCCTCGACATCGTGCGTGACGAGCAGGGTCGCGGGGCCATGCGCCTGACACAGTTCGCCGATCAGCCGCTGCATCTTGAGCCGGGTCAGCGCGTCGAGCGCCGCAAAGGGCTCGTCGAGCAGCAGCAGGCGCGGTTCGCGCACGAGCGCGCGCGCGAGCGCCGCGCGCTGTGCCTCGCCGCCCGACAGCGTCGCGGGCCAGGCATCGGTGCGATGATCGAGCCCGACCTCGGCGAGCGCCGCCTCGGCGCGCTCGCGTGAGGCCTGCTTGCCCGGCAGGCCGATCACGACATTCTTCCACACGCTCTTCGACTGGACGAGGCGCGGTTCCTGGAAGACGACGGTGCGCGCCTCGGGCACCCAGGCTTCGCCGCCGTCGGGGGCGTCAAGCCCGGCGAGGATGCGCAGCAGGGTCGTCTTGCCACTGCCCGATGCACCGAGCAACGCGACGAACTCGCCGCTGTGGATCGTCAGATTCAGGCTGTCGAGGACATTGGTGCCGGTGAAATTGCGGCTGACATCGCTGACCTCGACCGCGACCGGCCGGTGCGAAAAGTCGGGGGCGGCGACGCGCTCGGCGGCGGCGAAGTCGATCGAGATAACGGCGGACATCGATAAATCTCCTATCGGATGGCAACGCCCGCGCGCCACGGCATGAACAGCCGTTCGAGCGAGCGGACGATCAAGTCGGCGCCGAGGCCGAGCACGGCGTAGATGGCGATGCAGATCAGGATGACGTCGACCTGCTGGTACATTTGCGCGCTGTTGAGAAGATAGCCGAGCCCCGCCGAGGCGTTGATCTGTTCGGCCGCGATCAGCACGAGCACCGAGACGCCGAGCGCGAAGCGCAGCCCTGTGAAGATTTGCGGCAGCGCGAGCGGCAGCACGACCTCGAGGATCAGGCGGCGCCCGCCGAGCCCGAAGCTGCGCATCGCCTCGATCACCTTGCGGTCGACGTTGCGCACGCCGGCATAGGTGTTGAGATACATTGGGAACATCGTCGCGAGCGCGATGAGGAGGAGTTTCGGTGCCTCGCCGATCCCGAACCAGACGATGAACAGCGGGACGAGCGCGAGAAACGGGATGGTGCGCAGCATCTGGAGCAGCGCGTCGAACACTTCCTCGCCCAGTTTCGATAGCCCGGCAATGGTGCCGAGGATCAGTCCGAAGACGATTCCCACCGCGCCGCCAACGAGCGCACGGGTAAGCGAGGTCGCGATCTGCGAGGCGAGCGCCTGTTCGGTCCAGAGCTGCTGCCATCCCGCGACGAGCCCGGCGGGCGAGGGGAGGATCGACGGATCGATCCACCCCGCGCTCGTCGAGATCGCCCACAGCGCGACGATGATCAGCGGTCCCGTCGCGCGGCGCGCGAAAGAGAAGCGCTCCGACCGGTTTCCCTTCTGGCGGACGACGGGCTGGACGAGCCGGCCGGGATCGCCCGCGAGGGTGATTGGGGTGGGCGCGTTCATTTCTGGGCCTCCTGTGCCGCGACTATCGCGTCGTAGCGTTTGTCGAAGATCTGCGACGCGTCGAGTTTCTTGCGGATCAGCCCTTCCTTGAAGAAGAGATCGGCCTCGTCCTGATGCGCCGCGACGATCGCGTCGCTGATCGGCGCATAGCTGGCGGGTGCGCGCGTGATGATCTTTTCCGCGATTGCCGCATCGACGTTATAGCGTTTGGCGAGCGCGGGTGCAGCCTTGGTCGGGTTTTCGCGCTGCCAGCGCGTCGCGCGCGCCGCGCGGGCGACGAGATCGCCGATCGCCTTTGCCTTCACCGGATCGGCGAGCGCCGCGTCGGAGGCGACGAGGTAGAAGAAGCCCGGCGTGTTGGGCGGCGCGCCGCTGGCGAGCACGCGCACCTTCCCGGCATCGAGTGCCTGCGTCAGATAGGGTTCGCCGATCGTGATCGCGTCGGCCGATCCCTTGTCGAGCAGTCCGGTGCCGAAGCCCGTTGCCTGCACCGGCTTGATGTCTTTCAGCGACAGGCCCTGTTTGTCGAGCAGGCGCGCGACGAAATAATGGAGCACCGTGCCTTTCATGAACGACACCGACTTGCCCTTGAGATCGGCGATGCTGCGGATCGGAGAGCCGGGTTTCACCACCAGCGCATAGGGCGAGCCGCCGCCGTCGACTGTCTTGCTGACCGCGACAACCTTCACCGGGCTACCTGCGGCCTGCGCAAAGATCAGCGGGGTTTCGGCCATCCAGCCGACATCGAGCGATCCGCCCGTCTGCGCCGCAATGATCGGCGGCCCGCCGACGAAATTCGCCCATTCGATCTTGTAATCCGCCGGCTTGGCTTCGCCCGAGACGTCGAGCGATGATTTGAGCGCGTGGAGTTGGTCGCCGATCTTGATTGTCGTGCCGTTGTCGGCCGCGCCGCCGCACGCCGCGAGCGACAGAAAGGCGCCGGCGACGAGCGTGCGAAGAGGGGTGAGGGAGAGTGTCATCTGCTGCAGCGCGATCAGGCGGCGTTCGGGCCGACCGGACGGTCGCCGACGATCGTCACGCGTTCCATGTGGCGCGCCTCGCTATAGTCGGGGACGGCGTAGTGCTGCGTCGCGCGATTGTCCCAGAAGGCGATCGAGCCCGGCTGCCAGCTCCAGCGCACCTGGAATTCGGGGCGCTTGACCTGGTCGAAGAGCCGCGCGAGCAGTGCCTTGCTCTCCTCTTCGGGCAGTCCGACGATGTAGCGCGTGAAGACCGAGTTGACGTAGAGCACTTTCTCGCCCGTTTCGGGATGGATGCGCACGACGGGATGCTCGACCGGCGGGAAGCTGGCACGCAGTGCCTCCTTCTTCTCCTCGGTGTCGAGGAACTGGATGAAGACGCTCGGGTCGTGGATGGCGGTGAGGCCGTCGATCCGCGCCTTCGTTTCCTCGTCGAGCGTCTCGTAGGCGGCGACCGCATTGGCGAAGACCGTGTCGCCGCCGAGCGAGGGTGAGACGCGCTGGATCAGGATCGACGCCGCCGAGGGTTCGGTGCGGAAGGTCGTGTCGGCGTGCCAGTTGCTGTCGGTCGACTGGCGATATTTGCCTTTGAGTTCCTGCGAGATCAGCGGCAGGATCTGCGGATAGTCGGGCAGCGAAAAGACCGGATGCTCTTCAAGATCGCCGAACGCGGCGCCCAGCGCGATATGCTGTTCGCGCGTCAAATCCTGGTCGCGGAAAAAGAGCACCTTGTACTGAAGCAGCGCGGCGCGCAGCGCGTCATAGGTTGGGCGGTCGAGCGGCTGCGCCAGATCGATACCGCTGATCTGCGCGCCGAGGCTCGGCTGCAGCGGCGTGACGGCGAAGGCTTTGGTGGCGGTTTCGCTATGCTCGAGCGTCTGGACGGTCATGTCGAATTCCTTGTTGAATTGATATCGCGGCGCCGAGACGCGCGGCGATGTGGCCGGCGACCGCCGGGCGGCACCGAAAATGGTGGTAAACAGCGGCGCCAAAATCGGCGGTGCACCTGGTTCAGGGAAGCGTCCGGCTCGGACGCGGGCCGCTATCGCGGTAGAGAGACGTGCATCGTATCACCTCATCGACTGAGGGGAACACGATACCTGGCGCTGTCGCCTGAGCATCGCGCGCTTTAGCTGTTGGTAACGCGGAGCAAGCTGCTTCCCGGTCAAAAGCCGCGGATCCCGGGAAAAAGGCCTGCGCCGGTCGGGATCAAACCGGCAACTCAACTTGATCGGTAGAGTTGATGCCGTCAAGCGTAGTTTCGCTTTCATGCTGCAAAGCGCCGCTCGGTTCGGCCGACCGGTCGCAGCGATGGGTGGCATCGTCGATACCTGCCATTCTGGCACTTAATCCCGGCACTCTCGCGCCGTAAAATATGCATAATATGAATTTGACGCAGCTGGCGGCACGTCGGAGTGATGCATCTCCGCATTCTTGACAGAAGCGACGTTTACTATGATCCGCAATACGATTGAATTATAAGATTAATTCAAGTAATGTGGTGAAGTGGGGATTGTGTGTTTTGCAGTATAGGCAGGAAGTTCTGCTTCCATTCAATGCTGCTTCGATAAGGTAGATGACATGAACCAACGGCGCTTCTCCGATCCGGTAGAGGAGCAGGACATGGCCGCTGGCGAAGATCGCCGTGGCGGTGATCGTTACCGCACGGTCTGGCGCATCGCGAAGGTGGTGCGCAATGGCGACGCGGGTCTGTGGCGGGTTCGCAATATTTCCGACAAGGGCATGATGCTTGCCGCCGAGGTTCCGATCACCGTCGGCGAGAAGCTGGAAATCGCACTTTCCGATACGGTGACGCTGCAAGGCGATGTCGTATGGTCGGAGGGAGGACGGTGCGGCGTTGCGTTCGACAAGGAAGTCGACGTCGCCGATGTCTTGAAGCAATTGGCGGCCGAGCAACGCGCCACCGGCTATCGCCAGCCGCGCCTGCCGGTGCGCACGCAGGCGCAGGCGGTGACCGACGATGGCACGAGCCAGATCGAACTGGTCGATCTGTCGCAAAATGGCGCCGGTTTCATCCATGACGGCCATCTGGAAGTCGGCAAGGAATTCGAGCTGGTGCTGGCCGGCAACGTCCGGCGCAAGGCGATCGTTCGTTGGTCGCGGGCGGGGCGGGGCGGCCTTTGGCTCACCCAGCCGCTCGATCGCGCCGACCTTGAGAGCATTCGCCGCTTCGAAAGCTGAGCCTATTTTGTGGGAGCGCTCGCGCCCCGGACGATCTTCGCCCAAGGGTTGAGATCGGGTTCGCCGATCTTGGTCAGCCTGTTGCGGTCGCGATGCAGAAAGGGCTCGTCGCGGCCTTTGACGATCAGCGTCGTATCCGAAACATAGCTCCACGTTCCGTCGTCGTGGAAATCGACGGTAATCTGATAGCTGTCGGTCCGGAAGGCGAGTTCGAGGAAGGTCGTCGAACAGATCCCATAGTCGGTTTGCCCGCGGGTCGCTTTCAGGACGAGCTTTTTTGCATCGGGTTCGGCATGGCCTGCTGCAATCGCGATCTGGCCGCGCGGAATCGCCAGCGTTTGCAGGATCAGCCCGGTCGCTGCTTCATAGAGCCAGTAACCGACCTGATCGTGAAAGCTGATCTCTTCCTCGCGCGTGTTGACGTGGAGGTGGTAGCGCAGCCCGTAGAATAGCTGTGGCCCGTTCGCCTGCGGGTCGATCGGCTGCATCTCGATTCGCTCATAATATTCGCGCGTCTCGGGCCCGTCGGCCTTGGGATTGATATCGACCCCGCGCTGCCCGTCCCAGATGCCCGCAAGGCGGCGCAACGGGCCCAAGTGGGCGAGCGTTTCGGGATCGACGTCCTCGGGCTCGGTGAAAATGTCGTCGGGTAATATCATTGCGGCCCCCAAGCTGCGTTCAGATGTCTTCGACAAGCCGCCCATAGAGCTGCGGCCGGCGATCGCGGAAGAAGCCCATGCCCGCGCGATGCTTCGCTGCACGGTCGAGGTCGATCGTCTCGATCAGCACCCCGGTTTCGGCCGCGCCGAACGCCTGCGTCATGTCGCCCCATTCGTCGGTGATGAAGCTGTGGCCATAGAAACTGGCGTCGTCTTCGGTCCCGATGCGGTTTGCGGCAATCACCGGCATGCAGTTCGACACGGCGTGCCCGTGCATCGCGCGGCGCCACATGCGGCTGGTGTCGAGGTCGGCGTCGTAAGGCTCGCTGCCGATCGCGGTCGGATAGAAGAGGAGTTCGGCGCCCATCAGCGCCATCGCGCGTGCGCATTCGGGATACCATTGGTCCCAGCAGACGCCGACGCCGATGCGCGTGCCGAAAACGTCCCAGACCTTGAAGCCGGTGTTGCCGGGGCGGAAATAATATTTCTCTTCATACCCGGGACCATCGGGAATGTGGCTCTTGCGGTACGTCCCCAAGATGTTGCCATCGGGGCCGATCATCGCGAGCGTGTTGTAATAGTGCGGCCCGTCTTTTTCGAAATAGCTCGTCGGGATCGCGACCTTCAGCTTTGCGGCGAGCGCCTGCATCGCCACGACACTCGGATGCTCGGCGGTCGGCCGGGCGCTGGCGAACAGCGCCTCGTCTTCGACCTGACAGAAATAGGGACCTTCGAAGAGTTCGGGGGGCAGGATAACTTGCGCACCCTTCGCGGCCGCTTCTTCGACAAGCGCAGTGACGGCCTCGATGTTCGGCTCGACGGGGCCGGGCAAGGGAAGCTGCAGCGCGGCGACGGTGATGGTGCGGGTCATGTTAGTTGCCTTCGATTTGACGCCCGGTCTAACGAGGAATGATCCACGTAAAGCGGCTTGAAAAGCTGCTCTCGACGGCCTGCCCGGAATCGTCGAGCGCGGGCTTCCACCTAGCACGGCGCATTATAATCTTGCAGGTGGCTTCGTCGAGCGATGGGTGGCCTGCCGACTTAAGAATCCGGCAGCTCTTCGGTTTGCCGTCGTTTCCAATGAGAATTTGAAACTCGGTAGCGCCTTGCGCCCCAGCACCGAGCGCATCACTTGGATAATCCAGTTTGTCAAACCAGCGTTGTCGCGCGACCGGTATTGCCGGGGTCGACGCAAGCGCGAGTAAGGCTACGGAAATCATCACCTAGGCACCTGTTGGCTCGAGCAGTGGAAGCTGCCGCCCCCGACGATGATCCCGCGCGCGGGCACGCCGACGGCGCGTCGGTCAGGGAAGAGTGCGGCAAGCGTGTCGACCGCCGCCTGATCGTTCGCAACGCCATAGGTCGGCACGACCACGATACTATTGCCGATATAGAAATTCATATAGCTCGCTGCCGCGACCTCGCCGCCCACTTCGACGCGGCCGGGTGAGGGAAGGTCGATGATCTCGACCCCGCCGAACGCTGCGGTGCGTGCGCGGGCATCGGCGTAGATATGCGCATTGGGGTCGTCCGAACCCGCCGCGACGGGCAGGGCGAGCCGCCCTTCGCCGACGAAGCGCGCGAGATTGTCGACATGGCCGTCGGTGTGGTCGCCCACGAGCCCGTTGCCGAGCCACAGCAGACGCTCGATCCCGAGCGACTGGTGCAGTCGCACAGCGATATCCTCGCGTGTCAGCGTCGGGTTGCGATTGGTGTTGAGCAGGCACTCTTCGGTCGTGACGCACAGCCCGGTGCCGTCGACGTCGATGCCGCCGCCCTCGAGCACCCAGTCCTGATCGTCCACAGGCAAACCCGATCCGGCGGCGAGCGCGGCGCCGATTTCCTGATCGCCCGGCATGACGAATTTCTCGCCCCACCAGTTGAATTCGAAATTGCGCGCGCGGCGCGCGGCACCCGTGCCGGCGATGATCGGCCCGGTATCGCGCAGCCAGATATCGCCCAAGGGCTGGATCAGGATGCGCACGCCCGGATCGACGAGCGCGGCGGCGATGTCCGCCTGCCGCGCGTCGTTGACCACGAGCCGCACCTCCTCGCCGCGGCCGCCGTCATTCACGGCGTTGGCAAAGGCGGCGACGTCGCGCCGCCCTTCATCGATTGCCCCGGCCCACTCTTCGGCGAGGTGCGGGAACCCGATCCAGACGGCGTCGTGCGGCGCCCATTCGGCAGGCATTGTCAGCGTCATGGGCGCGCACTCTTTCGCTTATTTGCCGGCGCGCGACTTGTCGCGGGCGGCGCGGAATTCGTCGCCCTTGTTCCAGTTCGGCCATGCATCGGTCATCGCGAGCATGCGGCCTGCGGCGTAATAGAGGCGCAGGTCGGACATCATGCCGCCCCAGTTGGTGATCGCCTCATATTCGTCGCCCGGTGCGTGATAGCGGTTCTTTTCATAGTCTTCGGCCGCCTTCTTGCCAGCTTCGACGCCGCCTTCGACCAGGTCGTCGCCGCTGCCGAAGTTGAACATCGGCACGCCGAGCTTGGCGAAGCTGAAGTGGTCCGAACGATAGTAAAAGCCCTTTTCGGGGGTCGGTTCGTCCTTGATCACGCGCTTTTCCATCTGCGCGAGCTTGGCGACATAGGCGTCGAGTTCGGATTTGCCGCGGCCGACGACGACGATGTCCTTCGCCGGGCCGATTGCGTTCAGTGCATCCATGTTCACGCCGCCGACCGTCTGCGCGAGCGGGAAGACCGGGTTTTCGGCGTAGAACTTCGATCCGAGTAGCCCCGATTCCTCACCAGTCACCGACAGGAAGACGATGCTGCGATCGGGGGCGCCCGCCTTATGGAACGCCTGCGCCAAGGTCACGAGGCCTGCGATGCCGCTGGCATTGTCGACCGCGCCGTTGCAGATATCGTCGCCCGCGACGGGCGTGCAGCGGCCGAGGTGATCCCAATGGCCGGTGTAGAGGATATATTCGTCGGGACGCTTCGCACCCGGCAGGACACCGATGACGTTGCGCGACATCTTCTTTGAAATCTCGTTGTCGAAGCCGAACGACGCTTTCACGCCGGTCAGCGCGACGGGCTTGAAGCCCTTCTTGCCCGCGTCGGCGCGCAGCTTGTCGAAGTCCTGTCCGGCGCTCGCGAAGAGTTCCTTGGCTTTCGGAAGTTGGATCCAGCCGTTGGCGACGGTTTCCTTCGCCCCGCCATCCATGGTTTCGGCCAGATAGTTGGCGCCGGTGTTGCTCGATTCAACGACGTTCCAGCCATAGGCGGCGGGTTCGGTGTCGTGGACGATCAGCACCGCCGCAGCGCCCTGCCGCGCGGCTTCCTCATATTTATACGACCAGCGACCATAGTAGGTCATCGCACGGCCGTTGAATTCGCCCTTGGCTTCCTTCGTCTGCCAGTCGGGATCGTTGACGAGGACGACGACGGTCTTCCCCTTCACATCGAGCCCGGCATAGTCGTTCCAGCCCTTTTCGGGGGCGACGATGCCGTAACCGACGAAGACGACGTCGCTGTCCTTGATCGCGGTTTTGGGCTGCACGCGATAGCTGAACGCGACATAGTCCTTGGCATATTGCGCGGTGACGGGCGTCTTGCCGCCGGTGAAGTTCAACGGGGTCGCATTCTTCGCGGCGATTTCTACCAGCGGCACGTCCTGCGTCCACTTGCCGTTGTTGCCGGGCTTCAGCCCCGCTTCCTCATATTTCTTGATGATATAGGCGACGGTCTTTTCCTCGCCGGGGGTGCCGGGAGCGCGGCCTTCAAAGGCGTCCGACGACAGTTCCTTCGTCACTTCCTGCAACGTCGCGAGCGACAGTTCGGGGATCTGGACGTCGGGAATGGCGGTAGCGGAAGTCGCCGCCTTGTCGGAGGTGTTGCACGCGGCAACGGATAAAAGGACCGCGGCGGCCGCGGCGGCTCTGGGGAAGCGAAGCATGGAGTTTCCTTGGAAAGTTTCGTTTGCGACGACCGGGCTTGTGCCAGCCGGATGCCGCGGGTGCAAGCGTCGCCACCGCCGCGGAATCATTGTTGCTTGGAAATCGATGCCAATATCCTTAGCAATGGAAAAACGGGATGGAATAACAGGGGGGTATCGGATGCTGGGGCGCTTCCTGGGTTTGTCGGGGCTTTTGCTCGTCGTCGGTGCGGCGCAGGCGCAGGAAGGGGACGCGGCGCGCTCGTTCGGAACGCTGCCCGGCGTCAGTCAGGCGAGCCTGTCGCCCGATGGGCAGAAACTGGCTTTCATCGCGCCTGGCAAGGGGCGGGCAAACGATCTTTTCGTGATCCATATCGGCGAGGATAAGGCGCCGCTTCGTATTTTGCGCGCGACCGGCGACCCCGAAATTTTGCTTTGGTGCAACTGGGCCAGCGATGCGCGGCTGATCTGTCAGGTGGGCGGTCAGCAGGAATATGGCGGCCAGATTTATGGCTACACCACATTGGTCGGGGTCGATGCCGCGGGTGGCAATACCAAGGTCCTGAGCAAGCAGCGTGGGTCGAATGCCATCGGTTATGACTTTCGCGGCGGCAGCGTCATCGATTGGCAGCCGGGAACGCCGGGCAGCGTCTTGATGATGCGCAGCTATGTTCCCGAGGCCAATCTTCGCGGTGCTTCGTTGATCACCAAAGACGCCGACGGGATGGGCGTCGACCTGGTCGATGCCACCACGGGCGCGACCAAGGTCGTCGAAAAACCGCGCCGCGATGCGACCGAATATATCTCCGACGGCAAAGGGGCGGTGCGGGTGATGGCGGTTCACGGCACGGCCGGCCAGACCCAGTATCTGGGCCGCACCGTGCGTTATTTCTTCCGGCCGCGCGGGGGCGGTGCATGGCAACCCCTGTCGGCTGTGGATATGACGACCAATCAGGGTTTCGATGCGGTGGCGGTTGATGCCGCGACCGACCGTGCCATCGGTTTTGCCAAGGTGAACGGGCGTTATACCGTCAGCGCCGTGCAACTCGACGGCACCGGCAAGGGATCGATATTGTTTCAGCATCCGGAGGTTGACGTCGACAGGCTGGTCCGCGTCGGCCGCGACATGCGGGTGGTGGGCGCCACCTATGTCACCGAACGACGACATATGGTGACGACCGATCCCAAGGTGGATACGATGGCAAAGGCGCTGTCGCGTGCCTTGGGCGGTAAGGATGTCTATTTCGTCGATGCCTCGGCAGACGAGCGGCAGTGGCTCGTCTGGGCGGGGTCCGACGTCGATCCCGGCCGCTATTATCGTTACACGCCGTCTGAAAAGCAGCTTCGCCCCTTGCTGGAAGATCGCCCGCTTTTGGCCGGGCAGACCCTGTCGCCGGTAAAGCCGATCAGCTATGCAGCCGCCGACGGGACGATGATACCCGGCTATCTGACTCTGCCGCCGGGACGCGCCGATGCCAAGGGATTGCCGGCCATCGTGATGCCGCATGGCGGCCCTTCGGCGCGCGACGAATGGGGTTTTGACTGGATCGCACAATTTTTCGCGCAAAAGGGCTATGCCGTCGTTCAGCCGAATTTTCGCGGATCGTCGGGCTATGGCGACCAATGGTATCAAAACAATGGCTTCAAATCATGGCGTACCGCCGTTGGCGATGTGACCGATGCCGGGCGCTGGCTGGTGAAAGAGGGGGCCGACCCGGCCAGACTCTCGATCGTCGGCTGGTCCTATGGTGGTTATGCGGCGCTGCAATCCGGCGCGCTTGCTCCGACTCTGTTCAAAAAGATCGTTGCGATCGCACCCGTAACCGACCTCGCCAAATTGAAGCAGGAGGCCGAAAAATACACGACGGGCGCGCTGGCTCGCGATTTTATCGGAAGCGGACCGCACATCCGGGAGGGATCGCCGGCGCAAAATGCCGCCGCGATTCAGGCGCCGGTTTTGATGTTTCACGGGGCGCTCGACCAGAATGTCGACATAGACCAATCGCGGCGGATGAAACGCGCGATCGAAGATGCGGGCAGAACCGCCGAACTGATCGAGTACCCCGGTCTGGCGCACAGTCTGGCCGGCAGCGACGCGCGCACCGATATGTTGAGCCGGATCGCCGCCTTTCTGCCGAAATGATGGGCGCAACGAAAAGGGGCGGCCCGTTTCCGGACCGCCCCCTTTGAATTCGGTATCGAACGCGATCAGCGCGAATAGAATTCGACGACCAGATTCGGTTCCATCTTCACCGGATAGGGCACTTCGTCGAGCGTCGGAACGCGGACGTAGGTCGACTTGGTGCCGTCGACCGCCAGATATTCGGGAAGATCACGCTCGGGCAGGCTCTGCGCTTCGGCAACCAGCGCCATTTCCTGCGCCTTCTTGCCGAGGGTGACTTCGTCGCCCGGCTTCACAAGACGGCTGGCGACGTTGCACTTCACGCCGTTCACATAGACGTGACCATGGCTGACGAGCTGACGCGCCGAGAAGATCGTCGGCGTGAATTTCGAGCGGTAAACGACCGCGTCGAGGCGGCGTTCGAGCAGGCCGATCAGGTTCTGGCCGGTGTCGCCCTTCATGCGCGATGCTTCGAAATAGTTCTTCTTGAACTGCTTTTCGGTGATGTCGCCGTAGTAGCCCTTCAGCTTCTGCTTCGCGCGGAGCTGGATGCCGAAATCCGACACCTTGCTCTTGCGGCGCTGACCATGCTGGCCGGGGCCATATTCGCGGCGGTTGACGGGGCTCTTCGGGCGACCCCAGATGTTTTCACCCATCCGGCGGTCGAGTTTATACTTGGCGCTATGGCGCTTCGACATATGTCGTCTCCAACTTGCTGTGTGCCGAAGGATTTCGGCGGTTCCCGGGTCGCACCATATGGCCAGATGCCATATGCGACCGCCGCTTCACCGGGGTGCGGGGTCCATTGCGAAGGCGCGCGGTTAGACGGCGAGGGGGGTAAAGTCAAGCGGTCAAGGTCCGCTCGACAGAATGGAAAAAGCCGCTAAAGGCAGCGCGCATGACGTCCGCCAAACTTCCCGAACAATGTGAAACAATGACCGATGTGCGCGCGGGCGTCGACGCGGTTGACCGCGCGCTTGTCGAACTCCTCGTTCGCCGTTTCGGTTATATGGATGCCGCTGCGCGCATCAAGGCCGACCGCAGTGCGGTTCGCGACGAAGCGCGCAAGGCGCAAGTGCTCGACAATGTCGCACGCGAAGCCGAAGCCGCAGGTCTCCAGCCCGAGCGCTTGCGGGCGGTCTGGAACGAACTGGTCGAGCAATCGATCGCCTATGAGGCTATCCGGTGGGATAGCCTGCGCGCCGGTCGCTGATCGTCAATCGGGCTCAGTTGCCGCTGACACTCCGTAGCCGGGCATCATTCCGGACATCGCTCTGCTGGCCATCCCATTCTTCCTGCGTCTTGCAGATACGGCTCTTGAGACGCGATCCGGTGCTCTTGTTGGCACGGCAAACCATCTTCGGCTTCACGGGCTTCGTTTCGCTGGTCGCCGGCGGCGATACGGCTGCCTCGGGGGTGGCGGTGGAGAGAGCGAGGGAAAGTACGAGAGTCAGCATTGAGGGTCTCCAAGGGCGAAACCCACCCGTTATCGCGACCGGGGCGTTCTGCCAAGTGAGGTTATGATGCCATGCATCATTCTGATATCATTGTGTGACCAGCCGGTCTTGGTGAGCGCGGTGCGCAAGGTACGGAGCGTTGCGTCGGTGCGCTCGGGCGGGACGAAATAACCGCTCGTATCGAGATCGCGGACCAGATGCTGGATTAATTCTTCGAGTTCGGCGTGCGGCGCGGTCGGGTCGAGCGGCACTTCGGGCGGGCTCGCAAGCGCGATGCCCTTCGACCATTCATAAGCGAGCAGGATCACCGCCTGCGCGAGGTTGAGCGATGCGAATTCGGGGTTGATCGGTACCGTGACGATGGCGTGCGCCAGCGCGACATCGTCGGTTTCGAGGCCCGAGCGCTCGGCGCCAAAGACATAGGCAGACCGGCCTGAGCTGGCATGAACCTCGCGCGCCGCCGCTTCGGGGGTCAGCACGGGTTTCATCACGCCGCGCTTGCGCACGGTGGTGGCATAGATGGTGGTGCAGTCGGCAACCGCTTCGGCGAGGCTGTCGAACACTTTCGCCTCGGCCAGCACGATGTCGGCGCCGGCCGATGCCGGACCGGCGTCGGGATTGGGCCAACCATCGCGGGGGGTAACGAGCCGGAGTTCGGTCAGCCCGAAATTGAGCATGGCGCGGGCCGCCTTGCCGATATTCTCACCAAGCTGCGGACGGACGAGGACGATGACGGGGGGCGGGGCGAGGCTCAATTTTTGTGCGCCGCCTCGGTGACCGAAGAGGCGAACTCCTCGAAATCCTTCGCTTCGGTGAATTCGCGGTAGACGCTGGCGAATCGGATATAGGCGACGCTGTCGAAGCCCTTGAGCGCTTCCATCACCATGCCGCCGATCTGCTGTGCCTGGACCTCGCTCTCGCCCGATGTTTCGAGTTGCCGCTGGATGCCCGACACCAGCCGTTCGATCCGCGCGCCGTCGATCGGTCGCTTGCGGCATGCGATCTGGATGCTGCGCATCAATTTCTCGCGGTCGAAGGGTTCACGGCGGCCGTCGGCTTTGGTGACGCCGACTTCGCGGAGCTGGATGCGTTCGAACGTCGTGAAACGTGCGCCGCAATCCTCGCACTGGCGCCGGCGGCGGATGGCGGCGCCATCCTCCGTCGGACGGCTGTCCTTCACCTGGCTGTCTTCATGGCCGCAGTAGGGGCAACGCATCGGTTAGCGTTTCACCCGGCTGTAAAGCGCGATTGCCGCCCCGGCGAGCAGGCCAACCGGCCAGCTCACGACGGGCAGCACGGCACCAACGACAGCGCCCACGACGCCGCCGGTGAGCACCGGACGGGTCGAGGGATGGGCCATGCCCTGCTTGCCCATCGCCTTGACCTCTTCGATCGTCACTTCGACCAGCGTGGGTTCCTCGGGATGCTGCCGCGCCATTGTTTTACCCCTGATAGATCGGGAAGCGTTCGCACAAAGTGCGGACGCGGCCCCGGACATTCGCTTCGACATCGGCGTCGCCATGCTCGCCCTTGTCGCGCAACGCTTCGAGCACGTCGGCGACCATGTCGCCGATTTCCTCGAACTCGGCGACCCCGAAGCCGCGCGTTGTGCCCGCGGGCGAACCGACGCGGATGCCGCTGGTCTTGACGGGCGGCAGCGGGTCGAAGGGGATGCCATTCTTGTTGCAGGTGATCGCCGAACGCTCGAGCGCTTCGTCGGCGTCGCGGCCGGTGATGCCGAGCGGACGCAGGTCGATCAGCGCGAGATGCGTGTCGGTGCCGCCCGCAACAAGGTCGGCGCCGCGGGCCTTGAGCCGGTTCGCCAGCGCCTGCGCATTGGCGACGGTCGCTTTGGCATAATCCTTGAAGTCGGGGCGCAGCGCTTCACCGAACGCAACGGCCTTTGCCGCGATGACGTGCATCAGCGGGCCGCCTTGCAGGCCGGGGAACACTGCCGAATTGATGCGCTTGGCGATCGCTTCGTCATTGGTCAGGATCATGCCGCCGCGCGGGCCGCGCAGCGTCTTGTGCGTCGTCGTGGTGACGACATGCGCGTGGGTCAGCGGCGAGGGGTGGGCGCCGCCGGCGACGAGACCCGCGAAATGCGCCATGTCGACCATCAGCAGCGCGCCGACATCGTCGGCAATCGCGCGGAAGCGCGCAAAATCGAGCGTGCGCGGATAGGCCGAGCCGCCCGCGATGATCAACGTCGGGCGATGTTCTTTCGCCAGTGCCTCGACCTGATCGAAATCGACGAGATGGTCGTCCGGGCGCACGCCATATTGCACGGCATTATACCATTTACCCGACATGGCGGGCGCGGCGCCGTGGGTCAGGTGACCGCCGGCGTCGAGGCTCATGCCAAGGATCGTCGCGCCGGGCTTGGTCAGCGCGAGCATGACCGCACCGTTCGCCTGCGCGCCCGAATGCGGCTGGACGTTGACATAGCCGCAATCGAACAGCTGCTTCGCGCGATCGATTGCGAGGGTTTCGACCTCGTCCGACGGGGCGCAGCCCTGATAGTAGCGGCGGCCGGGATAGCCTTCGGCATATTTGTTGGTGAAAACGCTGCCCTGTGCTTCGAGCACGGCCTTCGAGACGATGTTTTCCGACGCGATCAGTTCGATCTGATACTGCTCGCGGTCGAGCTCGTGCTTCATCGCCGCCGCGACCGCCGGGTCGACGGTGCCGACGCCGTCGGTGAAATAGCCGGCCGATTTGATGGGCTTGTCGAGTGTGTTTGTGGTCATCGGCTGGTCTCCAGTTGGGGCGGGTTGGAAAGCTTGTCGACGCGGCGCGCATGGCGGTCGCCGGCGAATTCGGTGGTCAGGAAGGCTTTGAGGCAGGCCTTGGCCATGTCGATGCCGGTCAGCCGCGCCCCCATCGCAATGACGTTCGCGTCATTATGTTCGCGCGACAGCTTCGCCGAAAGCGGCTCGGATACGAGCGCGCAGCGCGCGGCGGGGTTGCGGTTGACCGAAATCGAAATGCCGATGCCCGATCCGCAGAGCGCGACGCCGCGTTCGGCGCGGCCATCGGCAATCGCTTCGGCAAGCTTATAGCCATAGTCGGGATAATCGACACTATCGGGGCCGTTGGTGCCGAGGTCTTCGACCTCGTGGCCCTGTTCGCGAAGCCAGTCCGCGAGGAGGGCTTTCAGCTCGTAAGCGGCGTGGTCAGAGGCTATGGCAATGCGCATCGGCGCGGCTCCCGCATGGGTCAAGGGAATCGATGAGCGCGCTTTAGGCGAAGCCGCGCGGATTGACCATAAGCGAGGTGGCAAATTTGTGACGCCCCCGATAAAGGGCCCCTATGTCCGACACGATCATCTCTATTTTGATGCTGACCGGCGTCCTCCTCGCGGGCGGTGCCGTCTATATCTTTCGCAAGGGCGATCGCCGCCGCGCGCTGCTGATGCTCATCGCTGCGCTGGTGATGTTCGCCAATGTCGCGGTCTGGCTGGTACCGGTAAAGTAACTTGCCCGTCGCCCCCGCGATGGCGGAGGCGACGGATATCGTCAGCGGATCGGCGAATCGGGCGCGAGCCGCATATCCAGATAATTATCGAGCGACTTCATCAGCTGGTCGAGCTCATGCTCGAAGAAGTGGTTCGCGCGGGGGATCTCGTCGTGATGGATCGTGATGCCCTTTTGCGTGCGCAGCTTGTCGACGAGCTTTTGCACCGCGCCCGGCGGGACGATCTCGTCCTGGCCGCCCGCGACGATGATGCCCGACGAAGGGCAGGGCGCGAGAAAGCTGAAGTCGTACATGTTCGCCGGCGGTGCGACCGACAGGAAGCCGCGGATCTCGGGGCGGCGCATCAAAAGCTGCATACCGATCCACGCGCCGAAGCTGAAGCCCGCGATCCACGTCGTCTGCGCCTCGGGATGGATCGACTGGACCCAGTCGAGCGCCGAGGCGGCATCGCTCAGTTCGCCGATGCCGTTGTCGAACGTGCCCTGGCTGCGGCCGACACCGCGGAAATTGAAGCGGAGAACCGCGAAGCCGCGCGCGACGAAGCTCTTGTACATCGCCTGCGTGATGCGGTCGTTCATCGTGCCGCCGCCCTGCGGATGCGGGTGAAGGATCAATGCGACCGGCGCGCGCGGGCGCGGCGGGGGCGAGAAACGGCCTTCGATACGGCCTTCGGGGCCGGGGAAAATCACGTCGGGCATGGGGGCACCTCTTATCTTTTTGAGCTCACGACCGAATCGCCGGGTTGGCAGGGTGGCGGAGCGAAGATGGCGCCTATATAGAAATTGCGTAGCATGTTGCAACTTTTGCGAATCGCTCGCAATAAGGACCTGTCCGCCGGATGATTTACCTCGACTACCAAGCCACGACGCCGCTCGCTCCCGAGGCGCGCGAAGCGATGCTGCGCTGGCTGGCAGGGCCAGGGGAAGATGCCAGCTTCGGCAATCCCTCGAGCACGCATAAAGCGGGACGCGCTGCCGCGGCGGCGGTCGAGGTTGCGCGCGATCAGGTTGCGGCGCTGCTGCCCAAGGGCGGCCGTGTCTTCTTCACCTCGGGCGCGACCGAGGCGCTCAACTGGGCTTTGCTGCGCGGCGCCGACGCGATGCCGGGCGGTGTCGCGGGGCTCAGCATCGAACATGCTGCGTCGCTGCAATGCCTGGAGCGGCTGAACGCAACGATCCTGGCTGTCGATGCCAACGGACTGGCGCTGCCACCGGAGGACGCGCTGATCCCCGAAGGCGGGCTTGTGGCGACGATGCTCGTGAACAATGAGGTTGGAACGATCCAGCCGGTGGCCGACTTCGCCGCCGCCGCTCATGCGAAGAACAGTCTTTTGCTCTGCGATGCCGTGCAGGGTTATGGCCGCGTCGCGATCCCCGAAGGTCCCGATCTGATCGCGATTTCGGCGCACAAGATTCACGGGCCGATGGGGATCGGTGCGCTGTGGGTCAAGGACGGCGTCGATTTGCCGCCGTTCATGCTTGGCGGCGCGCAGGAGCAGGGGATGCGATCGGGCACCGTATCTCCGGCACTCTGCGCCGGTTTCGGCGCCGCCGCGGCGCTCGCATCGGACCGGTTCGAGGCCGACGGCGAACATGTCGAGCGCCTTTGGTCGCTCGCACTGGATCTGCTCCCCGAATGGACGATCAACGGCGATGCGACCCGCCGCTATCATGGCAATCTCAACGTCCGACGCGAGGGCGTGAACGGCCTTCGCTTGATGTCCGACGCCCGCGAAATCGCCTTTTCGCTCGGCAGCGCGTGCGGTAGCGGGTCGGGCAAGGTCAGCCATGTGCTGCGCGCGATGGGGGTCAGCGAGGTCGATGCACGCGCGTCGATCCGCCTCGGCTGGGGGCGCTACACGTCAGAGCAGGAGCTGCGCGACGGCCTGACTGCGATCAGGGACGCCGCACGCTTGCAGGGGGTGAATTAATGCACGTCACCTTCATCCACGCCGACGGCAAGGGCCGCACCGAGGCCGAGGCCGAGCCGGGCTCGATCCTGCTCGACGTCGCGCAGGCGCATCTGATGCCGCTCGAAGGGACGTGCGAGGGCCAGATGGCCTGCTCGACCTGTCACGTCATCGTCGCGAAAGAGGATTTCGACCGCTTGCCGCCTGCGAGCGAAATGGAAGAGGATATGCTCGACCTCGCCGCCGGGGTGCGGCGGACGAGCCGCCTCGCCTGCCAGATCCTGCTGACCGCCGATCTCGACGGTCTGACGGTGCATATCCCCGGCGAAAGCCGCAACATGCAGGGGCCCCGCTGATGAAACGCGCCCTTATCCTCGCCGCGCTGCTCGCAACCTCGGCTTGTGCCGCTACGCTGCGTGAACCGACCGGCGATTCGGTGATCCTCGCCAAAGAGGTCACGGATATCGAGACGCGAAGCGGCGGCCGGCTCGGCGTCGCGGTGACGGACGCGCGCGGCAATCTGTTATTCGGCCACCGCGCCGACGAGCGTTTCGCAATGTGCTCGACCTTCAAGCTGCTGCTGGCGGGGCAGGTGCTCGAGCGCGCGGCGGGCGGTGTATCACTGCGGACGCCGCTTTCTTTCGCGCGAGAGGACCTCATTCCCTATTCGCCCGGAACCGAAAAGCTGCTCGGGCCGGACGGGAAGGGCGAGCAGCGGCTCGGTTTTGCAGCACGCGACGCGGTCGTGCTCAGCGACAACACGGCCGCTAATCTGATCCTGAAACAGATGGGCGGCCCTGCGGTCTTCACTGCCGCGCTCCACCGCGCAGGCGATACGGTGACCCGGCTCGACCGGATCGAGCCCGAACTGAACGAAAACGCGCCGGGCGACGTGCGCGACACGACCAGCCCGGCGGCGATGGCGAAAGGCGCCGCTTCCTACGTGTTCGGCAACCGGCTGCATGCGGATTATCGGGGGCAATTGCGCGGCTGGATGATCGAGAGCGAGACCGGCCTGAAACGCGTCCGTGCCGGGTTGCCGCAAGGCTGGTTGGCGGGTGACAAGACGGGAACGTGCGGCACGGCCTATAATGACGTCGCATTTGTCGAAGAACCGGGCGGCGCAAAATATATGATTGCGGTCTATCTGGACCGGCCGGCGGTCGAGGGCGATGCCGCGAATGCGACGATTGCCGACATCGCCCGTGCGGTCGTTCGCGACCTGCCCTAGCCGACCCTTGCTTTTCGCCTGCGCCCCCGCCATATGCGCCGCGGGAGTCGGGCGGACGCAGTCTTCGCCAACCCGGTCAGGTCCGGAAGGAAGCAGCCGCAACGAATTCGCTGCGGGTCGTTCCGGCTCCCACCCTTACCACATGTCGAACGAATGGGCGCCGCCGGTCTTGCGCCGGTATTCCGGGCGTATGCGGCGGATTGCACGGAGGCGCGCGTAGGGCAGTCGCGTCGCGAACTTGCCAAGTTCGAAGGCGGCTTCGGTGTCGCCCAGCCGCGCGGCACGGCGCAACCAGCGACGGTAACCTTGCAGGTCATTCGCCGCGAAGCAGTTCATCGCCATATGCTGCGCCGCATTCGCATCGCCGCTTCGCCATGCTTTTCGATACCAGTAGGTCGACGATGCGGGATGATTGCCGCGCATCTTTTCGGCCGCGAAATCGCATGCGAACAGGACTTGCCCATGATCATAATTCCGGATGGCCAAGGCGCGGAAGATCGGCTCGCAAAAACCGTTCCGAAGCCCTGCCTGAATGTGCAGGGCGCGGTTGTACAGATGGTCGAGTTTGTCCTGATCGCGAAACATCGGGTGAAGGTGCATCTTGCTTTCGACAAAGGCAAGTCGACCTCCTAAGACGAGCCTATGAGCGATTCCGCCGACGACGAACCCACGATGCCGGGAATGGACCTGCCCGAGGCCGCGCCGCAGCCGTCGAGCGGCCCGTACCGCGTCCTTGCCCGCAAATATCGCCCGCAAACCTTTGCCGAACTGATCGGTCAGGATGCGATGGTGCGCACGCTCGGCAATGCGATCGCGCGCGACCGGCTCGCGCATGCGTTCCTGATGACCGGGGTGCGCGGGGTCGGCAAGACCTCGACCGCGCGCCTGATCGCCAAGGCACTCAACTGCATCGGCCCCGACGGGCAGGGCGGGCCGACGATCGATCCGTGCGGCGTGTGCGAACCGTGCCGCGCGATCACCGAGGGCCGCCATATCGACGTGATCGAGATGGACGCCGCATCGAACACCGGCGTCGACGACGTGCGCGAGATTATCGAGGCGGTGCGTTACGCTGCCGTGTCGGCGCGCTACAAGATCTATATCATCGACGAAGTGCATATGTTGTCGCGTAACGCGTTCAACGCATTGCTGAAAACGCTGGAAGAGCCGCCGCCGCACGTCAAATTCCTGTTCGCGACCACGGAAGTGAACAAGGTGCCGGTGACGGTGCTGTCGCGCTGCCAGCGTTTCGACCTCCGCCGCATCACCCCCGACATGCTTTTCGCGCATTTCAGTTCGATCCTGCAAAAGGAAGGCGTCGAGGCCGAGGCACCCGCGATCTGGCTGATCGCCAACGCCGCCGAGGGATCGGTGCGCGATGGCCTCTCGATCCTCGATCAGGCGATTGCGCATGCCGATCTCGATGGCGGCGGGATGATCGGTGCGGCGCAGGTTCGCGTGATGCTCGGCCTGTCCGACCGTTCGGCGATCGGACAATTGATGGCTTCGATCCTCGAAGGCGATGCCGGCGGCGCGATCGACCTTGCACGCGCCCAATATGCGCTCGGAATCGAGCCGGTTGCGATGGTGCGCGGGCTGATGGACCTGACCCATGCTGTGACCCTCGCCAAAGTGTCGCGCCACGACGATCCCGCGCTGGCCGAGGCTGACCGCGAACGCATCGGCGACTGGGCGCAAAAGCTCGGGTTCGCGCCGCTCAACCGGCTTTGGCAATTGCTTCTGAAGGGGCATGACGAGGTCCTGCGCGCAAACAATCCGCTCGAGCATCTCGAGATGCTGCTGCTCCGCGTGATCTACGCTGCCGCGATGCCCGACCCGGGCGAGCTTGCAAAATTGCTCGAAAAGGGTGGCGTTCCGGCGATGCCGCTCGCCGCACCGTCGGCGCCCTCGGGACAGGAAAATATGGCCGCTGAACCGGTCGCCGAAGCTGAAGCCGCGATGCCTGCAAACGCCGAGCCAGCCGCATCGCTGACTGTCGCGCAGATTCATCAACTCCTTGAAAGCGCGGGAAATCACAGGCTTGCGGTCCATGTCTATGATCATCTGCGAATCATTGCCCTTGAGCCCGGTAGCCTTGTTTTCGCGCCTGTCGCCGCGCTCGACGCGTCGTTCGCACGCGATCTGGGTGACGCATTGCTCGCCGCGACGGGCAGCCGCTGGCACGTCCGTGCTGGCGAAGGCGAGGGGCGCCCGAGCCTTGGCAGCATCCGCGCCGCGACGCTTGCCGACAATGACGCGCGAATCCGCGAATTGCCCGTCGTGAAGGCCGCTTTGGCCGCTTTTCCCGATGCAAGGCTTGTCGACGAAGCCGATAATCGCCATAAGTCGAACCCATGAAATCGATCGAAGAAATGATGAAGGCGGCGCAGGAAGCCGCCGCCACGGTGCAGGCCCAGATGCAGGAGGCGCAGGCGAAGCTCGACAGTGTGGAGGTCGAAGGCGTCTCGGGCGGCGGTCTTGTTAAGATTCTTGCGAGCGCGAAAGGCCGCATCAAGTCGATCAGCATCGACGACAGCCTGATCGTTCTCTCGGACAAGCAGATGCTCGAAGATCTCCTCGCCGCTGCGTTTAACGACGCGCGGGAAAAGGCCGATCAGGCGAGCAACGAGGAAATGGGCAGGATGACGAGCGGCCTGCCGCTGCCCCCGGGCTTCAAGTTGCCGTTCTGAGCCGGCCCCAAATCCCTCTGGGGCGCGCGGTTTAGCGCAGCGACATTGAATGCGTGCGAAGTTACGCCATATTAGCGATGAACCACCTATAGAAGGGCGGTGCGTCCGGTCGCGGCGCCCGTCCAGGAGCCGTAATGACGCAATCTTATCCCCTTCTTCCGCTGCGTGACATCGTCGTTTTCCCGCACATGATCGTGCCGCTGTTCGTCGGCCGCGACCGTTCGGTCGCCGCGCTCGAAACCGCGATGGAAAGCGACAAAGAAATCTTCCTCGTCGCACAACTCGATCCGGGCGAGGACGACCCGCAGCGTGACGATCTGTACGATGTCGGCGTTATTGCGACCGTGCTGCAGCTTCTGAAGCTTCCCGACGGCACCGTCCGCGTCCTTGTCGAAGGCAAGGAGCGCGCGAAGCTGCTGGCGCTCACCAGCAACGACAAGACCGTCATGGCGAGTGTGAAGCCTGTTGCGGACACGGTCGACGACAGCGTCGATACTGCGGCGCTGATGCGCTCGGTCGTCGACCAGTTCGAGAATTACGCCAAGCTCAACAAGAAGATGCCCGCCGAAACCGCGGTGCAGCTGTCGCAGATCGAGGACGCTTCGCGCCTCGCCGATTCGGTCGCGGGCAACCTTAATATCAAGGTTTCCGACAAGCAGGGCTTGCTTGTCGAGGATGCACCGTCGAAGCGGCTCGAAATGGTCTTCGCCTTCATGGAAGGCGAACTCGGCGTGCTGCAGGTCGAAAAGAAGATCCGTGGCCGCGTGAAGCGCCAGATGGAAAAGAGCCAGCGCGAATATTATCTCAACGAGCAGTTGAAGGCGATCCAGCGCGAGCTCGGTAACGACAATGGCGAGGGCGGTGACGACCTCGCCGAGTTGCAGCTCAAGATCGACAGCCTCAAAATGTCGAAGGAAGCCAAGGCGAAGGCGCAGGCCGAGCTCAAGAAGCTGCGCGCGATGGCGCCGATGTCGGCCGAGGCGACGGTCGTTCGCAATTATCTCGACACGCTGATCGGCCTGCCGTGGGGCAAGAAGTCGAAGCTCAAGAAGGATATCGCAAAGGCGCAGGCCGTCCTCGACGACGACCATTATGCGCTCGAAAAGGTCAAGGACCGGATCGTCGAATATCTCGCGGTGCAGGCGCGTACCAACAAGCTGAAGGGGCCGATCCTCTGCCTCGTCGGCCCTCCGGGCGTCGGCAAGACCTCGCTTGGCCGTTCGATCGCGAAGGCGACGGGCCGCGAATTCGTGCGTCAGTCGCTCGGCGGCGTGCGTGACGAGGCCGAAATCCGCGGCCACCGCCGCACCTACATCGGCTCGCTGCCGGGCAAGATCGTGACGAACCTCAAAAAGGCCGGCACGATGAATCCGCTGTTCCTGCTCGACGAGATCGACAAGCTCGGCCAGGATTTCCGCGGCGATCCGGCGTCGGCGTTGCTCGAAGTGCTCGACCCCGAACAGAATGGCAAATTCCAGGATCATTATCTGGAGGTCGATGTCGACCTGTCGGACATCATGTTCGTCACGACAGCGAACTCGCTCAACCTGCCGCAGGCGTTGCTCGACCGCATGGAGATCATTCGGCTCGAAGGCTATACCGAGGACGAGAAGGTCGAGATCGCCAAGCTCCACCTGATCGCGAAACAGGTCGAGGCGCATGGGCTGAAGGCCGGCGAGTTCGAGCTGACCGAAGAAGGTCTCCGCGATCTTATCCGCTATTACACCCGCGAAGCCGGCGTGCGTACGCTGGAGCGCGAGATTGCGCGTCTGGCGCGCAAGGCCCTGCGCCGGATTCTGGAAGGCAAAACGGAAAGCGTCACCGTTACGCCGGACAATCTTTCCGAATTCGCAGGCGTCCGTAAATTCCGCCACGGCATGGGCGATCTGGAAGACCAGGTCGGCGCGGTTACGGGGCTTGCGTGGACCGAGGTTGGCGGCGAATTGTTGACGATCGAGGCGGTTACCGCGTCGGGCAAGGGGCAGGTCCGTACGACCGGCAAGCTTGGCGAAGTGATGACCGAATCGGTGCAGGCGGCGCTGTCGTTCGTGAAGGCGCGCGCGCCCGCCTATGGCATCAAGCCGAGCTTGTTCGCGCGCAAGGACATCCACATCCACTTGCCCGAAGGCGCGGTGCCGAAGGATGGCCCCTCGGCTGGCGTCGGCATGGTGACCGCGATGATTTCGACGTTGACGGGAATTGCGGTGCGCCGCGATGTCGCGATGACCGGCGAAGTCACGCTGCGCGGCCGCGTTCTGGCGATCGGTGGGCTCAAGGAAAAGCTGCTCGCGGCGCTCCGAGGCGGGATAACGACCGTGCTGATCCCCGAAGAAAATGAAAAGGATCTGGTTGAAATCCCGGCGAATATCACGACGGGGCTCAAGATCATTCCGGTCAGCCACGTCGATGAGGTGTTGGCGGTGGCCTTGGTGAGTCCGGTCGTGCCCATCGAATGGACCGAAGCTGACGAACTTGCCGCTTCGCCGCTGGTTTCCCCGGGTACGGATCCCGAAACCACGATTCGCCACTGACCGCTCGCTGCGGTCGGGGCGAGCGGGCTTTTCGTCGCAAAAACGTCGTTTTGGGGCGTTTCTCGCCGCTTTTTGCTTTGACAAGGTGGGGCGAAACGGCGTTAGTGGCGCGCCATGGCAGAGACCATGAATCATTTAACCAACCATAAGCAGGGGTTCCTTAGGCATGAACAAACAAGACCTGATCGCCGCCGTCGCTGACTCGAGCGGCCTGACCAAGGGTGATGCGAGCAAAGCCGTTGAGGCCGTGTTCGACGCGATCACCGGTTCGCTGAAGAAGGGCGGCGAAGTCCGTCTCGTTGGCTTCGGCACCTTCGCGGTCAGCCAGCGCAAGGCATCGACCGGTCGCAACCCGCGCACCGGCGAAACGATGACCATCGCGGCGTCGAACCAGCCCAAGTTCAAGGCCGGCAAGGCCCTCAAGGACGCCGTCAACTGATCGGTGCCCCCTTTGGGTGAAAAACATTTCGGGCCGCGGCGAAAGCTGCGGCCCGATTTGCATCGGCTGGCAGTTTCGATGCGAATGCCCGTTGCAATCATCGTCGCAGCGGCTATGGACGTCCGGCTTTCGAAGATCGGACATGTCCAATTCGGAACGGGCGCGTAGCTCAGTGGTAGAGCACACCCTTCACACGGGTGGGGTCGCAGGTTCAATCCCTGCCGCGCCCACCATGACCTTGGCGGTATCCCCGGAAACGAAACCCTCGCTGACCGGGCCATTCATCGCCTATTCAATGCTTTCGCATTAGAGAAACGGCCATGATCCGCACTTTGACCCTTTCCCTCGCCTCCGCCCTGCTGATTTCGGCTGGTTCGCCTGCGTTTGCGCGCGGCGATCGCGATCAGGACAATCTGCGCGAAGCGGCGGCGCAAGGGCAGGTGATTCCGCTCAACAGGCTGATCGCCGAAATCCGTTCGCGTCCGCCTTATAATGAGATGAGCTATCTCGGCGGCCCGCAATTCGACGCGGACCGGATGATCTATGCGCTGAAATTCATGGACGGCAGCCAAGTGGTTGTTGTCTATGTCGATGCCCGCACCGGCCGGATCGTGGGACGCAAACCCTGACACCCCGATATCTACGTTTCATCGCAACGACATTTTGCGATGATCGTCCGGACTTGATACACAGTCGAAACATGCGGCCGGCCCCGTCGGACCGCAAAGGAAAGGCGCCTGAATGCGGATCTTGATTGTCGAAGACGAACCCACGCTGGGACCGCAGCTGAAGGCGACGCTGGAAGGCGCGGGCTATGCGGTCGATCTGGCGACCGATGGCGAGGACGGCCATTTCCTTGGCGCGACCGAAAATTATGACGCGGCGATCCTCGACCTCGGTTTGCCCGAGATCGACGGACTGACGGTGCTCGACCGGTGGCGCCGCGAAAAGCGCAACTTCCCGGTGCTTGTGCTCACCGCGCGGGACAGCTGGTCCGACAAGGTGGCCGGACTCGATGCCGGTGCCGACGACTATCTGGCCAAGCCGTTCCAGACCGAAGAATTGATCGCCCGCCTGCGCGCGCTGATCCGCCGCGCTGCGGGCAATGCGTCGAGCGAGTTGATTGCGGGGCCGGTGCGCCTCGACACACGCTCGGGCCGCGTCACGCTGGCCGGTGAACCGGTGAAGCTGACTGCGCAGGAATATAAGCTCCTGTCGTACCTGCTCCACCACAAGGGCAAGGTCGTGTCGCGCACCGAGTTGATCGAGCATATTTACGATCAGGATTTCGACCGCGATTCGAACACGATCGAAGTGTTCGTGACGCGCATCCGCAAAAAGCTCGGCGCCGACATCATCACGACGATCCGCGGGCTCGGCTACCAGCTCGACGATCCGCAATAAGCTGTGGCAGAGGCCGACGTCGCCCCGGCGGTCGAAACGGACCCGGACGCGGCGGACAAACCGGCGGCGCTGAGCGGCCGTATCACCGGTTCGCTCGCGCGGCGCATGATTGCGATTGCGGCGCTGTGGATTTCGGTGCTGCTGATCGGCGGCGGCTTCGCGCTCGACCGGGTGCTGACCGGCGCGATCACGCGCAACTTCGATTCCAGCCTCGAATATGTGCTGATCGCGATGATCCGCTCGTCGGAGATCGGGCCTGACGGTGAGGTGCGGCTGGTCGAACCGCTGGGCGACCAGCGTTTCCTCGAGCCGTACAGCGGCCTCTATTGGCAGATCAGCGGCGGCGAGCAGGAGCCCTATCGCTCACGCTCGCTGTGGGAACGCTCGCTGAAAGCGCCGACGCCGCACATCGACAATCAGATCCACACCTATGACAGCAACCAGTTTCCGGACGAAGAGCTGCGCATCCTCGAACGCAATGTCATCCTGCCGGGCAGCAAGACGAACTGGCGTTACCAGATCGCGCAGTCGCGCGAGGCACTCGATACGCAGGTCGGCGCGGTGCGGGCGACGCTGATTCCAAGCCTCGCGCTGCTCGGCCTCGGCCTGATCATCCTCGCGGCGCTCCAGACCTTCTATGGTCTGTGGCCGCTGCGCCATATCCGGCGGGCGATCGCCGCGATGCGCGGCGGACAGAACCGCCGCGTCACGGCGCCGCTGCCGCTCGAGGTGCAGCCGATGGTCGACGAACTGAACGCGCTGCTCGCGCATAACGAGAAACAGGCCGAAGAAGCGCGGCTTCACGCCGGCAACCTGGCCCACGCGCTCAAGACCCCGCTGACCGTTCTCGTCAACAGTGCGACGAGCTCGGATACGGAGTTGGCGGAAACGGTGCGCCGCGAGGCGGCGACGATGCAACGGCAGGTCGACCATCATCTGGCGCGCGCGCGCGCGGTCGGGCGGCGCGGGGCGGCGCAGGCGCGTGCGGTCGTGTGGGACAGCGTGAACAGCGTGTCGCGTGCGGTTGCCGCGCTTTATCCCAATGTGCGGCTCGACGCTGCAGGCGATAAGCAGCTTGTCGTGCGGGTCGAGCGGCAGGATCTGGACGAGCTGGTCGGCAATTTACTCGAAAACGCGGCCAAATATGGTGGCGGCAGCGTGTTCGTGACGATCCAGCATGAGGCCGGGATGGCGGAAATCATCGTCGAGGATGATGGTTCCGGCATCTCGTTCTCCGACCGTGACCGCGTCATCGATCGCGGCGTGCGGCTCGACAGCGGCAAACCGGGCACCGGGCTTGGTCTCGCGATCGTTCGCGATGTCGCCGAAATCTATGGCGGCAGTATCGGGCTTGAAGAGAGCGAGGATTTGGGCGGATTGCTGGTGCGGCTCAGGCTGCCCGCGGGATAGGGAATCGGTGGCCGCTTTGGGGGGAGGGAGCGGACAATCCACGTTTTCGTCATCCCGGACTTGATCCGGAATCCACCGCAGTGCTGAAGTCATGGACCCCGGATCAAGTCCGGGGTGACGAGGAAGGAAATATCTTCCCTTTGCCGGAGGCATGGCAGGGATGCCAACGACCGTAATCTGTCGTTAGCCGACATTCGTTCCGCTTCTTGCCGTCAGGCAGCGGTCACTTCGAGCCCACGCTGCACCGCCGGCCTTGCCAGCCCCGCATCGAGCCAGCGCTTCACATGGCCGAACCGATCGAATCCGACGATCTCGCGCGCTTCATAAAAGCCGATCAGGTTGCGGACCCAGCCGAGCAGCGAGATGTCGGCGATGCTGTACTCGGCACCCATCACCCATTCGCGTGTCGCCAGTCGCTCGTCGAGCACGCCAAGCAGCCGTGAGGATTCGGCCGCATACCGATCGCGCGGGCGCTTGTCCTCATACTCGCGGCCGGCGAATTTATGGAAGAAACCGAGCTGGCCGAACATCGGACCGACGCCGCCCATCTGCCACATCAGCCACTGGATCGTCTCATAGCGCGTGTTCGGATCCGCCGACAGAAACTGGCCGCTCTTATCGGCGAGATAGAGCAGGATCGCCCCCGATTCGAACAGCGCCAGCGGTTTTCCACTCGGACCTTCGGGATCGTAGATTGCGGGGATCTTGCCGTTGGGATTGAGCGCGAGAAAGGCCAGGTCATGGCTCTCGTTCGCCATGATATCGATCCGGTGCGGTTCGTAGGCGAGGCCCGTTTCCTCCAGCATGATGCCGACTTTCACGCCGTTCGGCGTCGGGGCGGAAAAGAGCTGGAGCCGGTCGGGGTGCCGGGCGGGCCAACGCGCGAAGATCGGATGTTCGGCGCTCATACTCCGGCCTCGCGCACTTGCTGATGGTGGCGGATCACTTCCTCGATGATGAAGCGCAGGAATTTTTCGCTGAATTCGGGATCGAGATCGGCATCGCGGGCGAGGCTGCGCAGCCGTTCGATCTGGCGCTCCTCGCGCGAAGGGTCGGCGGGGGGCAGGCCGCCGCGTGCTTTCAGCTCGCCCACGGCCTTGGTCACCTTGAACCGCTCGGCGAGCATATAGACGAGCGCGGCATCGATATTGTCGATGCTTTGGCGATAGCGGCTCAGTTGGTCGTCCATGGGTGCGCGGCTCCTCTCTTGCCCCGAACGCTTGGCACCGGCGAGGGGGCGGTGGCAAGCCGAAAGTCGTTGCAAAATCGTGACCGCGGCGCCAAGGCTCGCCGCGTTATGACTGCGGAAATTCATCAGCTTCACGGCGACCGGCCGCCTTCGCTCGACCCGATGATGGCGCTTGTCGCCGCCGACATGAACGAAGTGAATTCGGTCATTCTCGACCGGATGCAGTCGAAAGTCCCGCTGATCCCCGAACTCGCCGGTCATCTGATCGCGGGGGGCGGCAAGCGGATGCGGCCGATGCTGACGCTCGCGTGCGGGAAGCTGCTCGACTATCCCGGCCGCCGCCATTGCAAGCTCGCCGCGGCGGTCGAGTTCATTCACACCGCGACATTGCTCCACGACGATGTGGTCGACAAATCGGACCTGCGCCGCGGCCGCAAGACCGCAAACAACATCTGGGGCAACAGCGCCTCGGTGCTCGTTGGCGATTTTCTGCTAGGCCGCGCGTTCGAAGTGATGGTCGAGGACGGGTCGCTCAAGGTGCTGAAAATCCTGTCGCACGCGTCGGCGGTGATCGCGGAGGGCGAGGTCAACCAGCTTTCGGCACAGCGCCGGATCGAAACGAGCGAGGATCAGTATCTCGCGATCATCAACGCCAAGACCGCCGAACTTTTCGCCGCGGCGTGCCAGATCGCCGCGGTCGTCGCCGAACGCGACGACGCAACCGAGGCGGCGCTCGACGCCTATGGCCGCAACCTTGGCATCGCGTTCCAGCTCGTCGACGATGCGATCGACTATGTTTCGGACGCCGAGACGATGGGCAAGGGGGTCGGCGACGATTTCCGCGACGGCAAGGTTACGCTGCCCGTTATCCTTGCCTATGCGCGCGGCAACACCGAGGAACGCGAATTCTGGAAGCTCGCGATCACCGGCCACCGGACGTCGGACGAGGATCTTGTCTTTGCGACCAGCCTGCTCCGCAAACATGGCACGATCGAAGACACGCTGGCGCGCGCACGCCACTATGGCCAGCGCGCGGTCGATGCGATCGGCGGCTTCCGTGCGAGCCAGGCCAAAGCGGCCCTGACCGAGGCGGTCGCCTTCGCCGTCGCGCGCGCTTATTGATATTTGAGCCGTTCCCGCGACAGCGGGATTCCATTTTCTTCTTCGTGCCTTTGCGCCTTTGCGTGAAACCAGAAAAATCTCACGCAAAGGCGCAAAGGCACGAAGAAGAAGCAGAGGGGATGTGACGGAATGTCGATGATGGGCCCGGCGGCGGCAAATCCGGATGCCTATATTGCGGCGCTTTCCGGTTGGCAGCTTGAGCGTTGCACCATGCTCCGCGCAGCGATCCTGCGCGCCGCGCCTTTCGAAGAAACGATCAAATGGACCAACCTCGTCTTCATGGCGAACGGTCCGTGCATCCTGATCCGCGCCGAAGAATGCCGTGTCCTGCTCGGTTTCTGGCGCGGCAAGCGGCTGCGCAGACTGGAGCCTCGGATCAAGGCGAGCGGCAAATATGAACTCGGTAATCTGGTGATGACCGAGGCGACCGGGGTTACGCCTGAAACGGTCGAGGCCCTCGCCACCGAAGCCTTCCGCCTCAACGCCGAACTGGGCAATCCCGCGGCGCGCGCCTGATGCAACCGCTGCCGATCGACATCGTTCTGCCCGACATCATGGCGGCGCTGGTGCTGAAACCCAACGCCGTCGTTGTGGCGCCCCCCGGCGCCGGCAAGACGACGCGCGTCGCGCCGGCCTTGCTCGACCAGCCCTGGTGCAAGGGCGCGGTGTGGCTGCTGTCGCCCCGTCGGCTGGCGGCGCGGGCCGCGGCAGAGCGCATATCCGAGGAAATGGGTGAGGCGGTCGGCGGACATGTCGGTTATGCGACGCGGCTCGACAGCAAGCAGTCGGCGGCGACGCGGTTGCTTGTGATGACGCCGGGGCTGTTCCGCAATCGCATTCTCGCCGATCCCGAGCTTTCAGGCGTGTCCGCCGTGCTGTTCGACGAGGTTCACGAACGGAGCCTCGACGGCGATTTCGCGCTCGCGCTCGCGATCGACGCGCAGCAGGGGCTGCGCGATGACCTGCGCCTTGTCGCGATGTCGGCGACGCTCGACGGCGCGCGCTTTGGCGCGCTGCTCGGCAACGCGCCGGTGGTGAAGAGCGAGGGCAAGATCTGGCCGCTTGAGCTCCGCCATATCGGCCGCCGCGCCGAGGACCGGCTGGAGGCGTCGGTGCTGGGCGCGGTGCGACAAGCGCTGAGCGAGGAGGCGGGGGGCGATATACTGACCTTCCTGCCCGGGGCGGCCGATATCGAACGCGCGGCGACCGCGGTCGAGGACGCGCGCCTGCCGCTCGTTGTCCACCGCCTGCACGGACAGATCGATCCGGGGCTGCAGCGCAAGGCCCTCGTTCGCGACCCCGACGGCGGGCGCAAGCTCATCCTGGCGACGAGCATTGCCGAAACCAGCCTGACGATCGAGGGCGTGCGGATTGTGATCGACGCCGGCCTGTCGCGCCGTCCGCGCTTCGACAAGGCGGCGGGCATTGCACGCCTCGTCACCGAACGCGCAAGCCAGGCATCGGCGACGCAGCGCGCCGGGCGCGCGGCGCGGCAGGGGCCGGGAGTCGCTTACCGCTTGTGGGAGGCCGCCGCGACCGCAGGCATGCCGCCGTTCGATCCGCCCGAAATCCATGAGAATGATCTGATGCCCGTCGTGCTCGATTGCGCGAGCTGGGGCATCGTCGATCCGCGCCAGCTCGGCTGGCTCGACCCGCCGTCGCCCGCCGCAATTTCGGAGGCGAAGGCCCGGTTGCAGGCGATTGGTGCGCTGGCCGACGACGGCCGCATCACTGCGCATGGCAAGGCGCTGGCGTCGATCCCGCTGCCGGTGCCGCTTGCGCATATGTTGCTCGATGCCGCACGCGCGGGTGAAGCCGAAATGGCGGGGCGCCTTGCGGTGCTGCTCACCGAGCCCGGCCTCGGCGGGCGCGGCGTCGATGTCGAGGCGCGGCTTGGGCGCTGGCGCGGGCAGCGCGGCGATCGCAGCGAAGGGGCGGGGCGCCTCGCGCGGCGGCTTGCAACCATCGGCGAAAAGCTCGCGGCGGAAACCGACGGGGTTGCGCCGCGCTCGATCGGCGGCTGGATCGCCACTGCCTGGCCCGACCGTGTTGCGCGCCAGCGCGCGGGCCAACGGGGCGAGTATCTCAGCGTTGGCGGCCGGGCCTATCGCATCGACGCGGTCGAGCCGCTGGCAGGCAGCGAATGGCTAGCGATCGCCGATGCACAGGGGCATGCGGCTGGGGTGCGGATCCTCGCGGCGGCGCCGATCGAACTGGCCGAGATCGAGGCGATCTTTGGCAACCGGATTGTTACCCATTCGGCGAGCAGCTACGACAGCGCGAACGACCGCGTCGACCATCGCCGCGAACGGCGGCTCGGCGCGATTGCGCTGGCGAGCGGGCAGGCGGGTCGAGGCGAGGGGGCCGAGGATGATGTCGCGTTGCGGATGGCGGCTGTCCGCGACAAGGGGCTGGGATTGATCGGTTGGGGACCGGCTTCGCAGGCGCTGCGCCAGCGCGCGTTGTTTGCGGGCATCGATGCCCTGTCGACCGGCGCGCTTGCCGACAGTCTCGAGATATGGCTCGAACCGCTGCTTGCCGGTTGCCGAGGCCTGCGTGACATCGGCGATCGCAAGCTCGCCGACGCGCTGATGGCGACGCTCGACTGGTCGGCGCGTCAGCTGCTCGAAAAGCACGTACCTGCTGACTATACGACCCCGGCGGGGAGCCGGCATGCCATCGACTATGGCGCCGACGGCGGGCCGACGGTCAGCGTGCGCGTGCAGGAACTGTTCGGGCTCGCGCGCCATCCGACGATCGGCGACCCGCCTGTGCCGCTGATACTTGCGCTGACCTCGCCTGCGCATCGCCCGATCCAGACGACGCGCGACCTTGTGTCTTTCTGGGGCGGTAGCTGGCACGATGTGGCGCGCGAGATGCGCGGGCGCTATCCGAAACATAGCTGGCCCGACGATCCGGCGAACGCGCGGCCGACATTGATGACGAAAGCGGCGCAGGCGCGGCACGATGCGCAATAGGCCCCTTTTCGCGGGCGCCGCTTGGCGCTAAGGCGGCGGCACAGGCACCAGAACAGGACGACCCCGATGAAAGCGCGTATTTTCCAGAAGCCCAAGAATGCGATGCAGTCGGGGCGTGCCGGAACCCAGCGCTGGATGCTGGAGTTCGCCCCCGCCGAAGCGCGCAAGGCCGATCCGCTGATGGGCTGGGCAGGCAGCGGCGACACGCAGCGTCAACTGCGCCTTGGTTTCGCGAGCCGCGAAGAAGCGGTGGCTTATGCGACGCGTGAAGGCATCGAGGCCGAGGTCGTCACGACACCCGTCCGCACGCTGAAAATTCAGGCCTACGCCGACAATTTTCGCTGATAAAAAGACGGCCCCGAAGGGCCGTCGCAATCAGGCGTCTTGGTCCGGCTGCAACAGCTTGTGCAGGTGGACGACGACATATTTCATTTCGGCATCGTCGACGGTGCGCTGTGCGGCGCTGCGCCATGCCTTTTCGGCCGTCTTGTAGTCGGGATAAAGGCCGACAACGTCGAGGTTATGAAGGTCGGTAAAATCGAGGCCCTGCGGATCGCTGACGCGTCCGCCGAAAACCAGGTGAAGCTTGCTCATCTTCGGATTCCTGACGGTAAAAGTCTTGGGGAGGGGAAGCGCAGCCCCCTATTCTCCCACGGGCGAATAAGCAAGTCAGCAGTCTTTCAGCTGTCGGGATCGTCCTTGCGACCCTTGGGGAGCAGCGAGCCCAGCAGCGCGCCGATGGCGACCGCGCCCGCGACCAAAGCCAGCGGCTGCTTCTCGGCCGCATCCTTGAGCTTGCTGTTCGCGCGCTTTGCCTGCGCCTTGCCCCTTTCGAGCGCCTCACCGGCGGCTTCGCGGGCGACGCCGGCTTGTTCGCTGGCTTTCGCTGCGAAATCCTCGGTGGCGGCGCGGGCGCGGCCATAGCCGTCCTGGATGCGCGCCTTGGCCGCTTCGGCGGTCAGGCGGGCGTTTTCGGCGGTTTTCTCCGCAAGTTCACTCGCTTTTGCACGCGTCTCGCGGGCGGTTTCACCGAACGGCTTCATCTTCATCCTCCAATGGTTCGATTTCATCTTCGTCCGCCAAATCGTCGGCAGGGCGAAAATGATCGGCGACATTTGCCGCCAGGTCCTGAATCTTGCGCCCGAGCCTCGGGACATGTTCCTTGATCGGTTCGCGGAAAAGCCACGCGACGCCGGCAATCGCCGCGATCGCGATCGGCAGCCGGTTGCTACGGAACTCTTCCCTTACCGCATGGGCCGCATCATCGACCTTTCCGCCGATGTTATATTTGCCCCGATCGACGAGCGCCCCGGGTTTGAGCGCCGCCCTCGCGACATCGAGCCGCCGGTGCAGTTCTGCACGCTGCAGCATCGAACGACGCGCGGCGGCGATCAAACGGTTACGCGTCCGCGGCATCGGCATCGATCCCTTCGTTCGTCAGGTCACGGCGGAGCGCGGTGCGAATGTCACCATAGCTGCGCTGTGCACGCCAACCCGCGAAGCCTGCCATAGCCGCGAGTATGGCGACAACAATCAATGTCGCAACAAACGGACCAACATGCGGGGCGAGCGCGAGGATCGCGCCAAAGGCGAGCGCGAGCATCGCGACAGCAAGCGCGCATGCGGCGATCGTGCCCCACACCGCGGTCCATGTCGCGCCGTGCAAGGCCAACTCGCCCCGCGCCTCGATCAGTGCGAATTCGGCCTTCGCGGTCGCCCTCACATTGTCGACGACATCGCCGACAATCTTCTCGAGCGGGACAGGCGGCGGTGTGGCCGCCTTCCCGTCCGGCGCATAGCCGTGGCTCACGCGGTCGAACGTGGCCTGTTCGCCTGACGCGTCGGACGGGGAGGGGGTGTCAGGTTTTGCGGATGACATTTCGGATGGATCAGTTGTTGTTCGAACCCTTGAGCATCCGGGCCAGAACAAATCCGATCACCGTGGCGGCACCGACGGCAATCGCCGGATTCTTCTTCACGATGTCGCGGGTCGATGCCGCGAGTTCGTCGAGATCCTTTTTGTCGAGTGTCGAGGCGAGGCCGGCGACGGTCGTGGCCGCCGAGCGGGCGTAGTCGCCATATTGCTTGCCGAACTTGCTGTCGACGGTGCCGGCGCTGTCCTCGAGAAGCTTGGCCAGGCTGCCGACAGCTTCGGCCGCCTTGTCCTTGCCCTTGTTCGCGGCGTCGCGTGCCTTGACCGAGGCCTGATTCTTCAGCGACGTCGCTTCTTCCTTCAGCGAAGCCGCCTTTTTCGATGCTTCGGTCTTGATGGTGTCGCGGGTCGCAGCGATCTGGTCGCGGATCGGGTGATCCTTGGCGGCCTTCGCGGTTGCGGGCTTGCGCGCGGGGGCAGCCTTGGTGGCCGCGGCCTTTGCGGGTGCCTTGGGACGGGGAGCAGCGACTTTCTTCGTCACGGGAGTAGCGGCTTTGGCCATCGACTTCATCCTCTTCTTTATGTCGGGTGCCGCATCGGCGAACATCCCTTTGGTCCTGCCTCAATATATAGCAAAGCGCGCCCAATGGTTCCATAGGCGCGCAAAATTCCTATGCAGTGGTTGCACTAAGGGCACCTCGCCGATAACAGGCGGGCGCCTTTCCCTACCGGCCCGTCGCTGGCCGCCAGCAGGACAAAACTCATGACCGCCATCATCGACATCCACGGCCGCGAAATCCTCGACAGCCGCGGCAACCCCACCGTCGAAGTCGATGTCCTACTCGAAGACGGCAGCTTTGGCCGCGCCGCAGTCCCCTCGGGTGCCTCGACCGGCGCGCACGAAGCGGTCGAACTGCGCGATGGCGACAAGTCGCGCTATCTGGGCAAGGGCGTCATCAAGGCGGTCGCCGCCGTAAACGGCGACATCGCCGAAACGCTGATCGGCCTCGACGCCGAGGATCAGCGCGAACTCGATCAGGCGATGATCGACCTCGACGGCACCCCGAACAAGAGCCGGCTCGGCGCGAATGCCATCCTCGGCGTCAGCCTCGCCGTCGCCAAGGCGGCCGCCGACGCGCGCGGCCTGCCGCTCTATCGTTACGTCGGCGGTGTCTCGGCGCGCACCCTGCCGGTACCGATGATGAACATCATCAACGGCGGCGAACATGCCGACAATCCGATCGACGTGCAGGAATTCATGATCATGCCCGTCGGCGCCGGCAGCATCGCCGAAGCCGTGCGCTGGGGCAGCGAGATTTTTCACACGCTGAAGAAGGGCCTGTCGGCAAAGGGCCTCGCGACCGCCGTCGGTGACGAAGGCGGCTTCGCCCCGAACCTCGCCTCGACGCGCGCCGCGCTCGACTTCATCGCCGCCTCGGTCGATCAGGCTGGCTTCAAGCTCGGTACCGACGTCGTTCTTGCGCTCGATTGCGCTGCAACCGAATTCTTCAAGAACGGCAAGTACGAGATCAGCGGCGAGGGCCTGTCGCTCAGCCCCGAGCAGATGGCCGAATATCTCGCCGCGCTCGTGAAGGACTATCCGATCAAGTCGATCGAGGATGGCATGAGCGAAGATGATTTTGTTGGCTGGAAGGCGCTCACCGACTTGGTCGGCGACAAGTGCCAGCTCGTCGGCGACGATTTGTTCGTCACCAACCCGCTGCGTCTGGAGCAGGGGATCAAGGACGGTCTTGCCAACTCGCTGCTCGTCAAGGTCAACCAGATCGGCACGCTGTCGGAAACGCTCGACGCAGTCGATATGGCGCACCGCGCGCGCTACACTGCGGTGATGTCGCACCGTTCTGGCGAGACCGAGGATTCGACGATCGCCGACCTGGCGGTCGCCACCAACTGCGGCCAGATCAAGACCGGCAGCCTCGCGCGTTCGGACCGGCTCGCCAAGTACAATCAGTTGATCCGCATCGAGGAAGAGCTGGGCGACATGGCGCGTTATCCAGGGGTGGCGATTTTCGGCTAATATGTGATCCCCGGCGAAAGCCGGGCCCCACATGCCGAGCGCCGGGAAATCTGGGCCCCGGCTTTCGCCGGGGATCATGACCGGGGCGCGCTCACTTCCCCTTCAGATATTTATCGAACCAGCCGATCGTGCGGCGCAGCGCGTCGAGCTGCGTCTCGCGCTTCTGGAAGCCGTGGCCTTCGGCGGGATAGAAGACCGTCTCGACGACATTGTCCTTGGCTTTCAGTATGTCCTCGACCTCCTGCGCTTGGCCGCGGGGCACGCGAATGTCGTTTTCGCCCTGCAGGCTGAGCAGCGGTGCCTTCGCGGCCTTCATGTAAGTGAGCGGTGACGAGGCATCATAGACCGCGGGGTTTTCCTCGGGGGTGCCGAGCAGCGTGCGCTGATAGGCTTTAAGCAGTTCGTCCTGATCGCGGTACATCGTGCGCCAGTTGATGATTCCGTACCATTGCACCGCCGCGGCGAATTCGTCGGGGGTACGGCCAATCGCCATCAGGGTCATGAAGCCGCCGTACGAGCCGCCGAAAATGCCGACCTTCGTCTTGTCGACATAGCCCGATCGAACGAGGAAGTCCTTGGCTGCGACGGTGTCCTTCAGGTCGCCGCCGCCGAGATCCTTGAAATTGGCTTCCTGAAACGCCTTGCCATAGCCGGTCGAGCCCCGGAAATTGGGCTGGATCACGACATAGCCGCGCGTCGCGAAAGCCGTGGCATAGCGCGAGAAACCGTCCTGCGACTGTCCGGTCGGCCCGCCGTGCGGCAAAACGACCGCGGGGTTGCTGCTGTCGCGTTTCAGGTTGAACGGCGTCGTCACGATCGCGCTGATCAGCGTGCCGTCGAAGCTCTTGTATGTGACGACCTGCGATTTCGGGAGCAGCGCCGGGGTCAGGCTGGCCATCGCAAGCGGCACTGTCGCCACCGCCTTGTTCGCGGCGAGATCGTATGTGTAGAGCATTGTCGGCGAATCCGCGCCGCTGCGCGTGACGAACATCTTTCGCCCGTCGGGCGAGATGGCCGTCAGGCCGGGGATCGCATTGCGGCCGGGATCGAGCGCGAGATCGGTCCTCACCATCGTCGAAAGGTCGACGCGCGTCAGCGCCGACCGGCCGTCATTGTTCGTGCGCACGAACATCGCGCTCCCGTCGGGAGTCATGATGTCGCTCGATTCCTCCCATGGCGTCGGCGCGAGCCAGCGCCATGCCTTCGTCGCTACGGTATAGACCCCCGCGTGCGACTGGCCGGTGCCTTCGTCCGTGGTGACGGCCAGGGTCGTTCCTTCGGAGCTTGCACCGGTCGCCTGATAGATGGTCTTGGGCTTTGCGAGCAGTTTTGTCGCGGCGCCGCTGGCGACACCGATCCGCCAGACTTCGCCAACCGATCCGTCGACGCGCGCGCGGTTGGCGATGATCGCCTTGCCGCCATCGATCCACGCTGCCGCTGACCAGTTGTAGGCGGGATCCTTTTCGGCGGTCAGCGTGCGGATCTTGCCGCTCGCGTCCATCACGGCGACATTGGTCTGGCCTTCGCTCTTCAGCTTGGTCGAGAGCGCGACGAGGCCGCCCGACGGGCCGACGAGCAGGCTGTCTTCGCGGCGGTCGGGCGTGTTGGTCAGGTTCTCGACGGTGCCGCCGCCGACCGGCAGGCGATAGACATCGGGATATTCGTTTCCGCCGACGTCCTGCGTGAAGTAAAGCCATTTGCCGTCTCGCGATACCTCGAGACCCGATTGCGCGTCGTCGGACTGCGTCAGCTGTACCGGCCAGCTACCGTTGGCTTCCATCCGCCATATGTTGACACGGCCCGACAGGTCGGTGGCGATAAAGATCTGTTTGCCGTCGGCGCTCCACACCGCGTCATAGAGCGAGCGGGTAACCCCGATGTCGTCGAGCGGCACCGGTCGGCTGTCCGGATTGGCAGGCGAGACGATCGATTGCGGATCGGTGACGGGGCGATCGGGGGTCGCGATTTGTGCGGCAAGCGGAGATGCGGTGGCAAGCAGAACGGCAGTGAAGATCAGTCGCATATCGAACCCCCCGGCAAAAACATTCGCGCGACTGTGGCAGACCCCAATCCGCTCGGCCACAATTTAGTGTGGAAAAGCGTGGGATCGGCGCTTGACGCCATGAATCAACTCTGATTCAAGGGCCGGAATGACGCAGCGCCACAAATTCCGCAAATCGATGAACCGGGCCGCCGGTCCCGCCATCGCGGTGATGGTGGTGCTGGCGATGATCGGCTACATCATTTTCGGTCCGACCGGGCTCTATGCGTGGGGTGACTATGGTCAGTCGGTCGAAAAGAAGCGTGTCATATTGAGCGAGCTGACGAAGAAGCAGAGCGATCTGCAGAACCGCGTCAACTTGCTCGACCGGCGAAGCGTCGACCCTGACCTGGCCGAAGAATATGTGCGCGAGAAGCTCGGCGCCTATCATCAGGACGAGTATATCATTCCGATGGACAAGACCGCAAAACCTTAAGCTTTCGCCGCAGCTTTGCTGCACCCATGCTGCATACGTAAGTAGGCTTCACCCCATCAGATGGTGGGCGTTGCCAAGTGCGGCGTGGCTCTCCTATATGGCGGCTTGCCGTAACGGCGAAAATGCAAAGGAACCCGTCTTGGCCAAAGCACCAGCGCGCACCTCCCCCGCGCCAAAAAAGACTGCATCCACCCCGGCTCCCGCGAACAATCGCGAGCAACCGCGCGATCCCGTTCCCTATGACGCGACGCCCGAAGAGCTGGAAAAATTCTATCGCGAGATGCTGCTGATCCGCCGCTTCGAAGAGAAGGCGGGGCAGCTCTACGGCCTCGGCCTGATCGGCGGTTTCTGTCATTTGTATATCGGTCAGGAAGCCGTCGCGGTCGGTCTCCAGTCGGCGCTCGACGGCGACAAGGACAGCGTCATCACCGGTTACCGTGACCATGGCCACATGCTCGCTTACGGTATCGATCCCAAGGTGATCATGGCCGAGCTGACCGGCCGCGCCGCGGGTATTTCGCGCGGCAAGGGTGGTTCGATGCACATGTTCAGCGTCGAGCATAAATTCTATGGCGGCCACGGCATTGTCGGCGCGCAGGTGTCGCTCGGCACCGGGCTGGCCTTCGCGCACAAATATCGCGGCGACGGTGGCGTTGCGATGGCCTATTTCGGTGACGGCGCATCGAACCAGGGCCAGGTGTACGAAAGCTTCAACATGGCCGAGCTGTGGAAGCTGCCGATCATCTTCGTGATCGAGAACAACCAATATGCGATGGGTACCTCGGTTAACCGCTCGTCGGCCGAGGATCAGCTCTATCGCCGCGGCGAAAGCTTTCGCATCCCCGGTATGCAGGTCGACGGCATGGACGTGCTCGCGGTGCGCGGCGCGGCCGAAGCGGCGCTCGAATGGGTGCGCGCGGGCAAGGGACCGGTGCTGATGGAACTCAAAACCTATCGCTATCGCGGTCACTCGATGTCCGACCCCGCCAAATATCGCAGCCGCGAGGAAGTGCAGGCGGTGCGCGACAAGTCCGACGCCATCGAACATCTGAAGAAGCTGATGACCGACGCGGGCATCACCGAGGAGAAGTTCAAGGATATCGACAAGGAAATCCGCGCGATCGTGGCCGAGTCCGCCGACTTTGCGGAAAGTGCGCCCGAACCCGAATTGCATGAACTTTATACCGACGTGCTGGTGGAGCAATATTGAGATGGCCATCGAATTGAAAATGCCGGCGCTGTCGCCGACGATGGAAGAAGGCACGCTCGCCAAGTGGCTCGTCAAGGAAGGCGACACGGTGAAGTCGGGCGACATTCTCGCCGAGATCGAAACCGACAAGGCGACGATGGAATTCGAAGCGATCGACGAGGGCACGATCGGCCAGATTCTGATCGCCGAGGGCACCGATAACGTAAAGGTCGGTACCGTGATCGCAACGATTACGGGCGAGGGTGAGGAAGCGGCTGCTCCGGCGCCCGCGCCTGCGCTTGCTGAACAAAAGGACGTCGCCCCCGCGCAGGCGGGGGCCGCAAGCGTTAGCGAACCGGCTCCAGCGGCCCTCGCCTCCGCGGGGGCGACGGAGAAACCTGCCGCAAGCGAACGTGCATCGGACCCGGCGATCCCCGAAGGCACTGCGATGGCGCGTCTGACGGTCCGCGAAGCCCTGCGCGATGCAATGGCCGAGGAAATGCGCAAGGATGACCGCGTCTTTGTGATGGGCGAGGAAGTCGCCGAATATCAGGGCGCGTACAAGGTCACACAGGGCCTGCTCGAGGAATTCGGCGCGCAACGCGTCGTCGATACGCCGATCACCGAATATGGCTTCGCCGGCCTCGGCACCGGGGCTGCGATGGGCGGGCTGCGTCCGATCATCGAGTTCATGACCTTCAACTTCGCGATGCAGGCGATCGACCACATCATCAACTCGGCGGCGAAGACCAATTATATGTCGGGTGGCCAGATGCGCTGCCCGATCGTCTTCCGCGGCCCCAACGGCGCCGCGGCGCGCGTCGGCGCGCAGCACAGCCAGAATTATGCGCCCTGGTATGCGAGCGTCCCCGGCCTGATCGTGATTGCGCCTTATGATGCCGCCGATGCCAAGGGGCTGCTCAAGGCCGCAATCCGTACCGAAGACCCCGTCGTCTTCCTCGAAAACGAACTGCTTTACGGCCGCAGCTTCGACGTGCCCGAAGTCGACGATTTCGTGCTGCCGATCGGCAAGGCGCGGATCATGCGGGCTGGTAGCGACGTGACGATCGTCAGCTATTCGATCGGCGTCGGGCTTGCGCTCGAAGCCGCCGACCAGCTCGCGGGCGAGGGGATCGACGCCGAGGTCATCGACTTGCGCACGCTCCGCCCGCTCGATACCGCAACCGTGCTCGCGAGCCTCAAGAAGACCAATCACCTTGTCATCGTCGAGGAAGGCTGGCCGACCTGCTCGATCGCTAGCGAACTCGCGATGGTCGCGATGGAGCATGGCTTCGACGATCTCGATGCCCCGGTCCTGCGCGTGTGCAACGAGGATGTGCCGCTACCTTATGCGCACAATCTCGAAAAGATGGCACTGATCGATACGCCGCGCGTCGTCGCGGCGGTGAAGGCGGTCCGCAATCGCGCCTGACGACCCGGAGGCGGCATTTTATCCCGATATGCGCGATCCGCGCGTGATGGTCTCCGTACCGCACGCGCGGCGTGCGGCCATGGCGGCATTATGGGGACTGACGGCGCGACTGACCAAGCTGCTGATCGACGCGCGCGAACCGCTGATCGGCCAGATCAAGCTCGCCTGGTGGCGCGACATGACGGCGATGCTGGCGAACGATCCGGGTGCACTGCCGAAGGGCGAGCCGCTACTCGCCGAGCTTCAGGCGACTTGGGCGGGGCAGGGCGGTCTCGACGCGCTGGTCGACGCCGCCGAAGCGATGTTGCTTGCCGAAACCACCGACGACCGCCGCTCTGCGTCCGAAAGCTTCGGTATGCAGCTTTTTGCGCTGTCGGGCGGCCAAGAGGCCGGCGGAAAGCGCTGGGGACTCCTTTGGGGCGCGGGGGTCGAAGAGGATGAGAGGGAAGCGCGCAACTTGCTGGACGACGCCAAGGCCCTGCCGGCGCCGTCGCGGCGCATTTTTTCCGGAAACCGGCCGCTTCTGATGCTCGATCGCTGGGCAGGCGCGATCGCCGAAAACGACGGCGAACGGCGCTGGCGCGGCGAAGGTGGGCTGCTGTTCCGGATCGGGTTGTTCGGCCGCTGACGATTAAAACGCGTCCGGGGGTGGAAATGACACGCCCGAGCATCTATCTTGCTGCGAACAAACGGGGTCGCAGGGGACAATGCGATGTTCAACGGGCTGGTCGCCTATCTCGATTCGATCAAGGCGCGCGACCCTGCGCCGCGGTCGCGTTGGGAAATACTGCTGTATCCGGGTATTCTCGCGGTTGGCTTGCATCGTGCCGCGCATTGGCTGTTCGAGGCGCGGCTGTTCTTCCTCGCGCGCTTCGTCAATCACTTCTCGCGCTTTCTGACCGCGATCGACATCCATCCGGGGGCGAAGATCGGGCGCCATCTGTTCATCGATCACGGCTTTGGCGTCGTCATCGGCGAGACCGCCGAGATCGGCGACAATGTCTCCATCTATCAGGGCGTCACGCTCGGGGGTACCGACCCCGCGAACGGCATCGGCGGCAAGCGCCATCCGACCCTCGCGGATGATGTGATCGTCGGGTCGGGCGCACAGATCCTTGGCCCCGTGATGGTCAACGCGCGGGCGCGTGTCGGCGCCAACGCCGTGGTGACGAAAGATGTGCCCGAGGGCGCGGTGATGGTCGGCATTCCCGCACGCTCGACCTTGCTCGACGCGACCGAATATGCCCGCGAGTTCGTCCCCTATGGTACACCATGCAGCGAGAATTTCGATCCGGCGACGCAGAAGGTCGAACTGCTGCAATGCCAGCTCGATCAGATGCAGAAGCAGCTGAAGGCCTTGCTCGACGAACGCGAACTTGCGGCCGTCGACGATGAAGCGCCGCAGCGCAAAGGGGGCCGGACCCGCGCCTGATGGGAACGGTCACGCCTCTACCGTTCGGCAATATCAGAGCGGTTCCGCAGCAGACCGGCTTCGAGCGCCCCGAGTTGATGCGCATCCTTGACCTCTACGGCCGCATGGTCGCTGCGGGTCACTGGCGCGACTATGCGATGGATTTCCACCGCGATGCGGCGATCTTCTCGGCATTCCGCCGCGCCTCCGAGCGTCCCGAATATCGCATAGAAAAACGCCCCGCCTTGCGGAGCAGGCAGGGCATGTGGGCCCTTGTCTCCGAAGCCGGGGCGATCCTGAAGCGCGGGGACGAGCTCGCGAACGTGCTCGCCCCCGTCGAACGCAAGCTTATGAAGCTGGTATCGGACTGACCGTCCGCGTCGTCGCGGGCAGCTGGCTTGCCAGATTGTCGGGCAGGAAGCCGACCACCACCGCCCGGGCATTCTGCCAGAAGGCCGAGAGCAGCAGCAGCGCCGAACCGATGACGAACGCCGTCAGCGCGACATTCAGCTCGACCGCGCCAAAGGTGTTGAACAACTGGGTCATCGCGAACAGCACATAGGCGAGCGCCGAGACGAGCAGGGCGCGGCGATCGATCGCGAGCGCGATCAAGCCGAACAGGATATAAACGCCGATCACCATTACCGCCGCGGCGCTGCCGATGTCGTCGCCGCGCGTGACGCCAAGCAGGTGGAAAATCGGGTGCGCGATCATCGGGGCGGCGAGCAGATGGAGCCAGAAGGCGACGTCGCTGCGGCGCGTCTGGCGCACCCGGTCGCTGCGGTCCCACCACATGGCGAGGGTGAACACGCCGAGCCCGGCGATCAGCACCAGCGCCATCGGCAGCGTGCCGTCGGGGCTGAGAAGGCCGGTGATCGCGAGCACGAGTGCTACAGCGGTCGCGGCGAGGGCCGCAGTACCCGCAGCAACGGTGATCGGCACCATGAAGCGCTTCCAGTGGAGCCAGGTTGCGCCGGCAGTCACCGCTGCCATCGAACCGATCACGATCGCGCCGACGGTCTCGCCGGGATCGTTACTGAAAATGGATTCGCCATGCTCGACAAGGAAGCCGACCATCGTTGCAAAGACCCCGCCCGCAAAGGCAAGGACGAGCACGATGCTGGGCAGCGCCATGCGGCGCTTGCGTGTGAAATATTCGGCGAGGAACCAGGCCGAGGCGGCAACGAACGCGCCGCCGAGCGCGGGATGGATCGATGCGCCGATCCACGCCACCGCGACGAGCAGGATGACCGCCGCGATGCTGACGAAAATATCGTTGAAGCCGGTGATCAGGCGGAACGATTCCTCGTCCGCTCCGGGGGCGGCGCGCACCGATGCGATATGCGACCGAAAGGCCAATGCGGCCTCTGGCGTCAGTACTTTTGCATCGACCGCGGCTTGCAGGTCGGTTTCACTATACATCGGGGTCGTCCTTCTGTCCGATCCCCTTGCCCCGCAATCGTCATCGCATATGCGTATTACTGTGTCAATACAGTGATGCGGATTGCGGCTGATCCTCCCCGTCGCGCCGCGACGGAGAGGATCGGATCGAGGTCAGCCCAGCGCCTGCAGGGCGCGCATGACGGCCATCGACTGCTCGCTGCCCGACTGGGGCACGGTTTCGCCGTTGCGGTCGATGATCTTTTCCCACGCCGCCGCGACACCTTCGGGGGTGCGTTCGCCTTCGGGCAGGGCCACACCGGGGGTCATGGTGACATAGGCGGCGTGGAACGCGCCGGCGCCGGCACCGACGATCATGTTGGTCGGCGCATCTTCGCTGACCAGATAGAGTGCGGCGGGGACGACATTCTCCGGGGTGAACTTTTCGAACAGCTCGGCGGGGAAGATATCCTCGGTCATCCGCGTGCCCGCGACCGGTGCGATCGTGTTGCAGCGGATGTTATATTTCGCGCCTTCGAGGTGGAGCGTCTTGGTCAGCCCCGCGAGGCCGAGCTTTGCTGCGCCATAATTGGCTTGGCCGAAATTGCCGTAGAGGCCTGTCGACGATGCCGTCATCAGGATGCGGCCGTAAGCCTGTTCGCGCATCAGGTCCCAGCAGGCCTTGGTGACATTGGCGCTACCGCTGACGTGAACCTTGAGCACCAGATCGAAATCGACGGGTTCCATCTTGGCAAAGCTCTTGTCGCGCAGGATGCCGGCGTTGTTGATCAGGACGTGGACGCCGCCCCATTCTTCCTTCGCCTTCGCCACCAATTCGACCATCTGGTCATATTCGGTGACGCTGCCGCCGTTCGACATCGCGGTGCCGCCCGCCGCACGGATTTCCTCGACGACCTGCAGTGCGGCATCCGAGTGACCGGTGCCGTCGCGCGATCCGCCGAGGTCGTTGACGACGACCTTGGCACCGCGGCGCGCGAGTTCGAGCGCATAGGCGCGGCCAAGGCCGCCGCCGGCGCCGGTAACAATAGCAACGCGTCCGTCAAATTTGATCGTCATGATGGTCTCCCGGAAGGGGCCTCCCGCAAAAAGGGTTGCCCGAAAAAACTGGAACGTCCTTAGCCGTTCGCACTCCGCTGGCAAGAGGGAGAGAAAAGTGACCGGTGAAACAAAAATGTCATGCAAATGACGTGCAACTGTCACTCAACCGTCATAGCAGCGCCGTCAGATTGTCACCTTACGCAATGGAGCAAATTCGTCATGCGCCACGTCATCGCCTCCACCCTGCTGGCAACATCGATGTTCAGCCTGCCGACTGCGGCGCACGCGCAGGCGATGACGGCCGAAGAGGCGGGCCAGTTGCGCGCCGAGCTGGCTGCGCTCAAGGCGCAGGTCCAGACGCTTGAAACACGGCTCGATGCGGCGACGGCGCCGCCGGCGCCCGCTCCGGCGGCGCCGCCCGCTCCGCCGTCGGTAACCGCAAAGCCCGCGACCGAGATCAGCTGGAAAGGCGGTCCCGAGATCAAGACCGCCGATGGCTGGAGCTTCAAGCCGCGCGGACGCATGCAGGTCGACATCGCGGGGGTCGATGCACCCGGCAGCGTCGGCGGCAACAGCCTGGGCATCGGGACCGAGTTTCGCCGCATTTTCCTGGGCGTCGATGGCAAGATCCCGGGCGGTTTCGGCTATCGGATCGAGGCGGATTTCGCGAACAGCGCGGTTGAACTGACCGACGTCTATCTCACCTATGGCACCGGCCCGCTGACGGTCATGGCGGGTCAGACCAAGCCGTTCTGGTCCCTCGAGGAATTGACCAGCGACCTGTTCACCAGCTTCAACGAACGCGCGGCGTTCATCCAAGCGTTCGGCTTCGAGCGCCGGGTCGGCCTTTCGGCGCAGTATAAAACAAAGACGGCAATGTTGCAGGCCGGTGTGTTTGGCGACAATGCAAATGACTTGCTGAGCGACGCCGACAACAGTGTCAGTTTCGACGCGCGGGCGGTCTTCATGCCCAAGCTCGGCAACACCCAGATCCATCTCGGTGGCAGCGGCCATTTTCGCAGCTTCAACGATCAGGCGAGCAGCACCCGCTATCGTGCCCGCCCCTTCGTCCGCACCACCGACGTCCGGATTGTCGACACCGGCAATATCGGCGCCACCGGCGAACGCGGGTTCGGGCTGGAAGCTGCCGCGCTACGCGGCCCGTTCCACGTCGCCAGCGAAGCTTTCTGGCAGACCGCGCGTCGCCCCGGCCTTGCCGATCCGACCTTTTTTGGCGGCTATGTCGAGGCCGGACTGGTGCTCACGCCGGGTGACAGCCGCATTTACAAGGATGGCGCGTTCGACCGGTTGGCACCGCGCAAGGGCATCGATCAGGGCGGTATCGGCGCGATCGAGGTCAATGTCCGCTACGATTATCTCGACCTGATCGACAAGGGTATCGTCGGCGGCAAGCAACGCACCGCCGGAATCTCGCTCGTCTGGGCGCCGATCCAATATGTCCGGATCATTGCAAACTATGGCCGGCTGAATTTCGATCAGGCCGCAGTCACCGCCGCCGGCGATCGCGATTATTCTGCCGACGCTTTCGGCCTGCGGACTCAGTTCGACTTTTAACGGACTGTAACGTCGGTAGGGAATGGGCGTGAAGCTAACGACTCTTCGCTTGGTGCGTCCGCACGAAAGACCACCCGACCGCCAAGACTAGTCTTCATCCCGTCGATCCGTGATCGCGCTGATTGACCGTTGCGGACTAACGGACTGCTCCGCCATGTGCAAAGCGATGACCAGTGAGTTGAATCACATACAAAATATAATGATCGGGCCAAGCTGCGCCGACAATGGCTAGCTGAGACGGGAAATATATGACCGACCTATCGAACCCACCGAGCGGCGCGGAGCCGACGCCCGCCGGTGCGTCCGATCGCCACGGAAACAAGGGCGCACGAACGATCATACTTCTTCTCGGCGCGCTCGCGGCGCTCGGGGGTGCCTATCTGCTCTTCTTCCTGTCGATGCTGATGATCGGCTTCTCGTTCGACGCGCCCGGATCGCATTTCACCGATTCAGGCGTCTGGCTGCGCTTGCTCATACTCTGGCCGCCCGTCTCGCTGCTCCTCGTCGCGATCGCGGCGGTCGTGTGCATCTTCGGGCGATCGCTACGCCTTTTGTGGATCGCGCTCGGGCTCTTCGTTGGCACGATCGTCGCAATCTTTGTCGCGATGAGCCTGTTCGCCTAGGCGCAGCGCCTCGTCAGACGCTTTTGCCTGAATCCAGCGCATAACCCGCCGATCGCACCGTCCGGATGATATCCGTCGTGCCGGGCAGGTTGATCGCCTTGCGTAGACGGCGGATATGGACGTCGACGGTGCGCAGTTCGATGTCGCTGTCCTGTCCCCAAACGCTGTCGAGCAACTGTCCGCGTGAGAAGACGCGGCCCGGATGCTCCATGAAATGGCGCAGCAGGCGGAACTCAGTCGGCCCCATCGCAACAATCTGGCTGTTGCGCACGACCTTGTGCGCGACCGAGTCGAGCTCGATGTCGGCATAGGTCAGCATTTCGCCCGCGAGCGCGGGCCGCAGGCGGCGGAGCACCGCCTGAACGCGCGCGACCAGTTCGCGCGGACTGAACGGCTTGGTGACATAATCGTCGGCGCCGGTCTCTAAGCCGCGGATACGGTCCTCTTCCTCGCCGCGCGCGGTGAGCATGATGATCGGGACGTTCGCCGATTTCGGGTTGCGGCGCAGACGCCGGCACACCTCGATGCCGGGCAGGCTCTCGATCATCCAGTCGAGCAGGACGATGTCGGGAACGCGTTCCTCGACGAGGACGAGTGCTTGTTCGCCGTCGGGGGTCTGACGGACCGAAAAGCCTTCGCGTGCGAAATGCCAGACGATGAGTTCGGCGATCGCCTCGTCATCCTCGATCAGCAGCAGGTCGGGCTGTGGCATCAGCCTTGCTCCTGCTCCGCCGACGCGGCGCCTTCGGGGGTCTCGCCGCGCTCGCGTTCTTCCATATGGTCGCCGGTGACGACATAATAGACCATCTCGGCGATGTTCGTCGCATGGTCGCCCATGCGTTCAAGGTTCTTTGCGACGAACAGCAGATGCGCGCTTTCCGTAATGTATTTGGGATTTTCCATCATGAAGGTGACGAGCGTGCGGAAGATGCTGTTGTAGAAATCGTCGACATTCTTGTCGCGGACGGTCACCCGCACCGCGAGTTCGGCATCGCGCGCCGCGAAGCTGTCGAGCGCGTCGTGGATCAGTTCGGCGACGATCGACGACATCGACATCAGAACCGGGATCGCCTCGATCGACCGCGTCTGATCCATCAGCGCGACGCGCTTGGCTATATTCTTTGCATAATCGCCGATGCGTTCGACGACCGAGACGATCTTCAGCGCTGCAATCATCTCGCGCAGATCGTCGGCCATCGGGGCGCGGAGGGCGATCGTCTGGACCGTCAGCTGTTCGACTTCGCTTTCGAGTGCGTCGATCTTCTTGTCGTCGCGCACGACTTGCGCGGCGAGGTCGAGGTCGCCGCTATTGAGCGCGTTCATCGCCTGGAGCAGCGCCTGTTCGGCGCGGCCGCCCATTTCGCTGATCAGTCCGCGCAGGCGGTTCAGATCCTCGTCGAACGCTTTGACGGTATGATCGTTGACTACTGCCATCGTCTTGTCCTTTCGCGGCTACGGATCAACCGTAGCGGCCGGTGATATAGTCCTTGGTGCGTTCCTGCTTCGGGTTGGTGAAGATGTCGGTCGTCTTGCCGTACTCTACCAGCGTCCCGAGGTGGAAAAAGGCGGTGCGCTGCGACACGCGGGCCGCCTGCTGCATATTGTGCGTGACGATCACGATAGCATATTTGCCGCGCAGTTCGTGGATCAGCTCCTCGATCTTCGCGGTCGCGATCGGGTCGAGCGCCGAGCAGGGCTCGTCCATCAGGATGACTTCGGGATCGACCGCGATGGCGCGGGCGATGCACAGGCGCTGCTGCTGGCCGCCGGACAGCGCGGTGCCGCTTTCGGCCAGCCGGTCCTTGACCTCGTCCCACAGCCCGGCGCGCACCAGCGCGCGCTCGACGACGACGTCGAGATCGGCCTTGCTCGGTGCGAGGCCGTGAATACGCGGGCCATAGCCGACATTGTCATAGATCGACTTGGGGAAGGGGTTCGGTTTCTGGAACACCATCCCGACACGCGCGCGCAACTGCACGACGTCCATCGACGGCGCGTAGATATCCTCGCCATCGAGTTCGATCTGGCCGGTCACCTTCGCGCTCGCCACGGTGTCGTTCATGCGGTTCAGCGAACGCAGGAAGGTCGACTTGCCGCAGCCCGACGGGCCGATGAAGGCGGTGACGAGATCGGTGCCGACATCGATCGAGACATCGTTGATCGCCTGTTTTTCGCCATAGAAGACATTGACGCCATGCGCCTTCATCTTGGGGTCGGCGATAGTGAGATCGTCTTGGGTCATGGGGTCACCAGCGTTTTTCGAATTTGTTGCGAAGATAGATCGCAAAGGCGTTCATCGACAGCAGCACGATAAGCAGCACGATGATCGCGGCGGAGGTTTTCTCGACAAAGCCCCGGTCGACTTCGTCCGACCAGAGGAAGATCTGCATCGGCAGCACGGTCGACGGCGAGCAGATGCCGCCCGGAACGTCGCCGATAAAGGCGCGCATCCCGACGAGGAGCAACGGTGCGGTCTCGCCCAGCGCGCGCGCCATGCCGATGATCGTGCCCGTCAGGATGCCGGGCAGCGCGAGCGGCAGGACATGGTGGAACACCACCTGCACCGGGCTCGCACCGACACCCAGCGCGGCGTCGCGGATCGACGGCGGCACCGATTTGATCGCGTTGCGGCTGGCGATCACGATCACCGGCATCGTCATCAGCGCGAGCGTCAAGCCGCCGACGAGCGGGCTCGCCTGACATAGCCCGAACCAGTTGATGAACACCGCGAGCGCGAGCAGGCCGAAGATGATCGAGGGCACCGCGGCAAGATTGTTGATCGACACCTCGATCAGGTCGGTCCAGCGGTTCTTCGCCGCATATTCTTCGAGATACAGCGCCGCGAGCACGCCGGTCGGGAAGGCGATCAGGAAGGCGATGAAGATCGTCAGCACCGACCCCTTCAATGCGCCCCAGATGCCCGCAACCGCAGGGTCGGTGGCATCGGCGTTCTTGAAGAAGGGCCAGTGGATGCCGGTCGACAGCTTGCCGTCCTGCTTCAGCTTCGCAACCGTCGCGCCAAGCGCACCCTTGGCGCCTTCCTTGGCGGCGATGCCGACCGCGGACGACGCGGGCAGTTCGAACACCGTCTTGGCCGTAAGCAACTCGGGATCGGCCTTGATCTGCGAGCGCACCTCTTTCCATGCATTTTCGGAAATCAGCTCCGACCCGCCATGACCCAGCGCCTCGTCGGCGGCAAAGGCGACGATGTCGGACAGGCCGGCGTTCGCGATCACCTGATCGGCGTCGGCATCGCCCAGCCGCGTCTTGTCGATCGTCAGCGGCATCGCCTTGAAATCGACCGGTACCGCGACATGCGTATAGGTAAAGCCGCGCGCGCCGTTGCCGACCATCACGAACAGCAGGAAGGCGAGGAAGGCGCCCGAGAGCAGCACCGCGCCCAGTCCGAGCAGCTTGAAGCGGCGTTCGGCGGCATAGCGCTTCGCGATGCGGGACTGCATCACGGAGCCTTTCCAGTCGGTTGGGGCCGTGGAACGTGAGACGGTCTGCCTATTCATAAGCTTCACGATACTTTTTGACGATGCGCAGCGCGACGATGTTGAGGAGCAAGGTCACGATGAACAGGACGAGACCGAGCGCGAAGGCGGCGAGCGTTTTCGCGCTGTCGAACTCCTGATCGCCGGTGAGCAATTTCACGATCTGCGCGGTCACCGTGGTGACGCTGGCAAAGGGGTTGGCGGTCATGTTGGCGGAGAGGCCGGCGGCCATGACGACAATCATGGTCTCGCCGATCGCGCGGCTGACCGCGAGCAATATGCCGCCCATCACGCCGGGAAGCGCTGCGGGGATCAGCACCTGGCGGATCGTTTCGTTCGGCGTCGCGCCAAGCGCCAGCGATCCGTCGCGCATTGCTTGCGGCACCGCGTTGATGCTGTCGTCGGCCATCGAGGAGACGAAGGGAATGATCATCACGCCCATCACGATACCCGCGGCCAGCGCGCTTTCGGTGCTGGCGTTGGGAATGCCCAGCATCACCGCGAAGTTACGCAACGCGGGCGCAACCGTAAGCGCGGCGAAATAGCCGTAAACGACCGTTGGCACGCCCGCGAGGATCTCGAGGATCGGCTTCACCCACTTGCGCACCGTCGGCGCAGCATATTGGGTGAGGTAGACCGCGGTCATCATCCCGATCGGGATCGCGACGATCATCGCGATGATCGCACCGATCAGCACAGTGCCCCAGAACAAAGGAATGCCGCCAAAGGTGTCGGGCTGCGGCGCCCCGCTCGCCGGCGCCCATTCGGTGCCGAACAGAAGCTCGGCGGGAGAGACGAGGCGGAAGAAACGGATCGATTCAAACAATAGCGACAGCACGATACCGAAGGTTGTGAGGATCGCGACGAGCGACGCCAGCAGCAACAGCAGCATCACAATCTTTTCGACCCGCGTCCGCGCACGGAAATCGGGACGGATGCGCGTGAAGGCATAGAGCCCGCCCGCCAGCGCGAGCGCCAGCATCGCGGCGATGCCGATCCACGCATATTTATGGGCGGCGTCGGCGTAGGGCTGCACCAGCCCCGCCGCAGCGGGCAGGCGCACCTTGTCCTGACTGCCCAGCGCGACATTGCGCGCATCGGAGAGGATCGCGCCGCGCTCGAAGCCGAAGGAGGGCAGGCTCTGCGCCGCCTCGCTCGACAGCACCTGATTGGTGATCAGCGCGGGCGATACGCTCGCCCACACGGCGAGGAACAGCGCCGCGGGGGCGAACAGCCACAGCGCGACATACCAGCCATGATATTGCGGGCGCGAATGCAGCTTGGTGCCCGAACGGCCCGCAAGCAGGTTCGACCGCGCGCGACCGGCCAGCCAGCCGATCAGCGCGAGACCGACAATCAAAAGCAAAAGGGCGGCGGCGTTGAAGGTCACGTTTCAGCTGTTCCAAAAATACCCGTTCGCATCGAGCGAAGTCGAGATGCCGTGAGGGCGTACACCAACGATGGGTGTCTCGACTTCGCTCGACACGAACGGAGAGGGGGAGAGCAGTCTAATTTGCTTACTTCAGCGCCGAACCGTCGAGCGCGGTCATGGCCTTGCCATTTGCGGCCGCGGTCGCCGCGATATCCTTCGGCGACACGATCAGGCCCTTGGCGTTCAGATAGCCGCCTTCGCCTGCGCCCTTCAGGAACTCGGCGACATATTCGGCGAGGCCCGGGACGACGCCGACATGCGCCTTCTTGATATAGATGAACAGCGGGCGCGAACCGGGGTAGCTGCCGTCGGCGATCGCGGCATAGGTCGGGGCGATGCCCTGAACCGGGACCGCCTTGATCTTGTCCTTGTTCGCATCGAGATAGCTGAAGCCGAAGATGCCGAGGCTGGTCGGGTTCTTGTCGAGCTTCGAGATGATGAGGTTATCATTCTCGCCCTGCTCGACATAGAAGGGCGCGCCGCGCAGCGTGGTGCAGGTCGCTTCGTGCTTTTCCTTGTCGCTGTCCTTCAGCGCCTTCATCTCCGCATTGGCGTCGCAGCCCTTGCCGAGGATCAGTTCCTTGAACGCGTCATAGGTGCCGCTGGTCGACGGCGGGCCGAAGACCGAGATCGCGACGGCGGGGAGGGCGGGGTTCACATCCTTCCACGTCTTGGCGGTGTTCGGCTTGCCATAAGGATTGGCGGCCAGCGCCTTGTAAACATCTTCTTCCGACAGCTTGAAGCCGGGGCCGCGGGCGGCTTCGCCCAGCGCGATGCCGTCGATGCCGATCTGGACTTCGACAATGTCCTTCACGCCATTCTTGGCGCAGGTGTCGAACTCTTTCTTCTTGATGCGGCGCGATGCGTTCGCGATGTCGGGGGTGTCGCCGCCGACACCGGCGCAGAAGCGTTCGAAACCGCCGCCGGTGCCCGTGCTGTCGATCTTGGGGGTCTTGTTGCCCGTCGCCTCGGCGAACTTTTCGCCGACCGCGGTCGCAAAGGGATAGACGGTCGAGGAACCGACCGCGCTGATATAATCACGCGCACTGCCACCCGAGGAGGCCTGGTCCTGACAAGCGGAAAGCGCCAGCGCGCACACGGCGGCGCCGACGGCGAGAGCGAATTTCTGGGTCATCTTAGATCCTGTGGTGGGGGTCGTTACCGATCCAAGCCACCACCCCCGCGGCGACTCGCTGACTGCCCTCTGGGGGAGTTGTGTGACGTGTATGTGACAGGGTTTGTCATATAAGTGTCACGGACATCCGCGTTGGCCTGATAGCGCCGTTGAACCTGCCGTCGGTAAAACCAGATCCGAGATTTATAACTACGCTTCGGGGATGCTTTGTTCATTGTTTAAGTTCTAAAAAGCCTCTCCAGCGTTGGATCCTCGTGGAGACTGAAACAGGGCCGCTTCGGCTTCGCGGGCCAGAAAACGAAATGTTTGTTCAAAAGCAAGGCGTGTGTGAGGAAGCGAAGAAGGGCCATGACGATGCTCTTTAAGAGCCAGCGGTTCGACAATTATCAAGTTGAATTGGCGATCCCGAATTGGCTTGTTCATCGTTCCACACTGCATAGGAACTCCCCTTGATCCTCATCACTGGCCACGTCATCATGACCCCCGAGAACGCCAAGCGAATGATCGCGCTCGGCGCAGAGCATAGCGCGCGGTCGCGCGGCGAGGCGGGGTGTCTGGCGCATCGCTGCCATGTCGATGTCGAGCAGCCCGACCGCCTCGTCTTTGTCGAGGAGTGGGAGAGCATCGACGCGGTCCGCACCCATTTCGCGGTGCCCGCGTCGACCGTCTTCGTCGCCGAAATGCGCGCGCTGTCGCCGCAGCCGCCGGTGATCCGTATCTATGCGGCCGAGGATATCACCGCGAAGCTGATGGGGTGATCTTCTCCCCTCCCGCAAACGGGCAGGGCTTCGCTTTCTTCGCCATGCCGGACCACCCATTTGCGCGACGGCGATGGGCCCCGGACCATGCCCGGGGTGACGATAAGGTGAAGGGTGGCGCTTACTTCGCGAGCAGCGGCGCCAGATATTGCCCCGTAAAGCTGCGCTTCTCCTTCACCACTTGCTCGGGGGTGCCCGCGGCGACGATCTCGCCGCCCTTGACGCCGCCTTCGGGGCCGAGGTCGAGGATATAATCGGCGGTCTTGATGACATCGAGATTATGCTCGATCACCACGACGCTGTTGCCCTGATCGACGAGCGCCTGCAGCACTTCGAGCAGTTTGCGGACATCCTCGAAATGGAGGCCGGTGGTTGGTTCGTCGAGGATGTAGAGCGTCTGCCCGGTCGAGCGGCGCGACAGCTCCTTGGCAAGCTTGACGCGCTGCGCCTCGCCCCCCGACAGCGTCGTCGCCTGTTGCCCGACCTTGATATAGCCAAGGCCGACGCGGACGAGCATCGCCATCTTCTCGCGGATCGAGGGCACCGCCTTGAAGAATTCGGCCGCATCCTCGACCGTCATGTCGAGCACATCGGCGATGCTGTGGCCCTTGAACTTCACCTCGAGCGTTTCGCGGTTGTAGCGTTTGCCGTGGCACGTCTCGCACGTCACATAGACGTCGGGCAGGAAGTGCATCTCGATCTTGATCAGCCCGTCGCCGGTGCAGGTCTCGCAGCGTCCGCCCTTGACGTTGAAGCTGAAGCGCCCGGGCTTGTAGCCGCGCGCCTGGCTTTCGGGCAGCCCCGCGAACCAGTCGCGGATGATCGTGAAGGCGCCCGTGTAAGTCGCGGGGTTCGATCGCGGGGTGCGGCCGATCGGCGACTGGTCGATGTCGATGACCTTGTCGCAATGCTCCAGCCCTTTCAGGCTGTCGTGCGGCCCCGCGATCATCCGCGCGCCGTTGAGCACGCGCGCTGCGCTGGCGTAGAGCGTGTCGATGATCAGGCTCGACTTGCCGCTGCCCGACAGGCCGGTGACACAGGTAAAGGTGCCGAGCGGGATCTTTGCGGTGACATTCTGGAGATTGTTCGCGCGCGCGCCCTTGAGCACGAGGTCGAAGCCATTGCCCTTGCGGCGATGTTTCGGGATTTCGATCCTTTTCGCGCCGGTCAGATACGCCGCGGTCAGGCTGTTCTTGTTCGCGAGCACCTGTTCGAGCGTGCCCTCGGCGACGATCTCGCCGCCATGCAGTCCCGCGCCGGGCCCCATGTCGACGACATAGTCGGCGTGGCGGATCGCATCCTCGTCATGCTCGACGACGATCACGGTGTTGCCGAGGTCGCGCAGGCGCTTCAGCGTTTCGAGCAGTCGGTCGTTGTCGCGCTGATGCAGGCCGATGCTCGGCTCGTCGAGGACGTAGAGCACGCCCGACAGGCCCGACCCGATCTGCGAGGCAAGGCGGATGCGCTGGCTTTCGCCGCCCGAGAGCGTGCCCGACGTGCGGTTGAGGTTGAGATAATCGAGCCCGACATTGTTGAGGAAGCCGAGCCGCTCGTTAATCTCTTTCAGGATCGCCTTGGCAATCTGGCGCTGCGTGTCGTTGAGTTTCGCGTCGAGCGTGCTGAACCAGCCGAGCGCGTCGGCGACCGAGCGCTGCGCCGACATGCTGATATCTTCGCCCGCAATCTTCACCGCGAGCGGCTCGGGGCGCAGGCGTGCGCCGTGGCACGTCTCGCACGGCTGGGGCGTCTGGTATTTGCTCAGTTCCTCGCGCATCCACGCGCTTTCGGTCTGAAGCAGGCGGCGGTTGAGATTGCCGATCACGCCCTCGAACGCCTTGTGCGTCGTGTAGCTGCGCTTGCCGTCCTTGAAGGTCAGCTCGACGGGTTTGCCGCCGCTGCCATAGAGGATGATCAGCTGCACCTCGCCCGGCAGGTCCTGCCACGGCGTCGTGAGGTCGAAGCCATAGGCTTTGCCGAGGCTTTCGAGCACCTGCATATAATAAGGCGAGGGCGGGTTCGATTTTGCCCACGGCACGACCGCGCCCTTTTTCAGGCTGAGCGCGTGGTTGGGGACGACGAGGTCGGGGTCGAACTCCTGCCGTTCGCCGAGCCCGTCGCATGCGGGGCACGCGCCCTGCGGCGCGTTGAAGCTGAACAACCTCGGTTCGATCTCGGCGATCGTGAAGCCCGAGACGGGGCAGGCGAATTTCTCGGAGAAAATGAGGCGGTTCGCGGGAATGCCCGCGCCCTTCATCGCGCCGCCAGTGTCTTCTTCCTCGCGGCCCGGAACCGGACCATCGGCGAGGTCGACATAGGCGAGGCCTTCGGCGAGCTTCAGCGCGGTCTCGAAGCTGTCGGCGAGGCGGGTGCCGAGGCCTTCGCGGACCGCGATGCGGTCGACGACGACCTCGATGTCATGCTTATACTTCTTGTCGAGGCTGGGCGCCTCGCCGATCTCGTAAAATTCGCCGTCGATGCGGACGCGCGTGAAGCCATCCTTCTGCCACTGCGCGAGTTCCTTTTTATACTCGCCCTTGCGGCCGCGGACGACGGGGGCGAGCAGATAGGCGCGCGTCCCTTCGGGCAGTTCCATCACGCGGTCGACCATGTCGGTCACGGTCTGCGCGCTGATCGGCTCGCCGGTCGTCGGCGAATAGGGAATGCCGACGCGCGCCCACAGAAGGCGCATATAGTCGTAGATCTCGGTCACCGTCGCGACCGTCGAGCGCGGATTGCGGCTCGTCGTCTTCTGCTCGATGCTGATCGCGGGCGATAGCCCGTCGATATGCTCGACATCGGGTTTTTGCATCATTTCGAGGAACTGGCGCGCGTAAGCCGAGAGGCTCTCGACATAGCGCCGCTGGCCCTCGGCATAGATGGTGTCGAAGGCGAGCGACGACTTACCGCTGCCCGACAGGCCGGTGATGACGATCAGCGCATCGCGCGGCAGATCGACGTCGACGCCCTTGAGATTATGCTCGCGCGCGCCGCGGACGGAAATATGGGTGAGACTCATGGGAGGGATTTGTTCCAGATTTGTTCTAAGGGCGCAAGTGCGGTTTTGCGCGGTTGCCTCATAGATAGGATGGTCGGGGTCGCACCGCAATGCAGGGCTATTCGCTTACTCTTTCCACCAACATACCAACGGCTTCGACCAAGCGTCGTGTCGCTCGCTTGACCGCTTGGCGTCACGGGCGGACAAGGATGACCATGTGCGCCGTCTCGACCCGATGGCGCGGGCAATTGGGAGACTGGGGAAATGAAGAGCTTTTTTTGCGGCGCCGCGGGACTGGCGATCGTAGCTGCGCTGGCTGCTGCACCGGCGGCCGCCGCCGCGAGCGAGGCGGGAAGCGATGCGACGCTCGTAGCGAAGGCTGCCGACGAGGGCGATGCTTCGTCGGAGGGATCGCTGAAAGCGCTGTCGTTCGGCAAATGGGGCGTCGACCTTGACGCGCGCGATCCATCGGTGAAGCCCGGCGACGATTTCGATCGTTATGCCAATGGCAACTGGTTCGCGCGCACCGAGATTCCGTCGGATCAGGCGTCGGCGGGGGTCGATTACGACGTCTATAACCTGACCCAGCGCCAGCTTCGCGCGGTTGTCGCCGGAGCGCCCGCGGCGAGCCAGGTCGGCGGACTCTATCAAAGCTTCATGGACGAGGCGCGGGTCGAGGCGCTCGCCGCCAAGCCGCTGCTGGCCGACATCGCTGCGGTCGCCGCGATCAAGGACAAGAGCGAAATGGCGCGCTTCATGGGCGGCACGCAGGGGACGTTCGGTTCGACGATCGTCAGCGGCGGCCCCTATGCCGACACTGCCGATCCGACCGTTAACGTCCTGTGGCTAGGGCAGGCGGGGATCGGCCTTCCCGAACGCGACTATTACCTCAACGACAGCTTCAAGCCGCAGCGCGACGCGTACCGCGCCTATATCGCACGGACGATGAAAATGGCGGGCAACGCCGACCCCGAAAAGGCGGCCGATGCGATCATGGCGTTCGAGACCGAGATCGCGAAAGTCAGCTGGGCGATCGCCGACCGCCGCGATATCGGGAAGATCAACAATCCGATGTCGGCGGACGAACTGGCCGCCTATGCGCCGGGGCTCGACTGGAGCGCCTGGTTCGCGGGTTCGGGGATCACGCCGCAAAAGCGCATCATCGTCAACGAAAAGACCGCGGTGCGCGACATCGCTGCGCTCTATGCCAAGACGCCACTCGACACGATCAAGCTGTGGCAGCAATTCCATGTTGCCGACAATGCGGCACCCTATCTGTCGAAGGCATTCGTCGACAGCCGGTTCGACTATACCAAGGCGCTGAGCGGTGTCGGCGAGCTGCGCCCGCGCTGGAAACGCGGCCTGACGTTGGTCGACGGCAGCCTCGGCGAGCTGGTCGGCGCAACCTATTCGAAGCAATATTTCCCGGCGAGCGCGAAGGCGAAGATGGAGGTGCTGGTCACCAACCTGAAACTCGCGATGGGCGACCGCATCCGGAACAACAGCTGGATGGCCCCCGCGACCAAGGACGCGGCGCTGGCGAAACTCGCGAAGATGGACGTCATGGTCGGCTACCCCGACAAATGGCGCGACTATTCGGGGCTGAAGATAGATCCCGCCGATCTCTATGGCAATGTGAAGCGCAGCGCGGCGTTCGAATATGCCTATGCATTGTCGGACCTCAACAAGCCGGTCGACCGCAAGAAATGGTCGATGAACCCGCAGGAAGTGAATGCCTATAATGGCGGGCTCGAGAACAAGATCGTGTTCCCGGCCGGAATCCTGCAGGCGCCATATTTCAGCGAGAGCGTCGACGATGCGGTCAATTATGGCGCGATCGGCGCGGTGATCGGCCACGAGATTACCCATGGTTTTGACGATCAGGGCCGCAAGATCGACGCCGACGGCGCCGTTCGCGACTGGTGGACCGCCGAGGACGCGGCGCGCTTCGACGCGCAGGCGAAGGCGTTCGGAGCGCAATATGCGACCTATGAGGCGGCGCCGGGATCGTTCATCAATCCCGACCTGACGATGGGCGAGAATATCGCCGATCTGGCGGGACTGGAGGTCGCCTACGACGCCTATCGCCGGTCGCTCGGCGGCAAGCCCGCGCCGGTGATCGACGGGCTGACCGGCGACCAGCGCTTCTTCCTCGCCTTTGCGCAGGCGTGGCGGACGAAGCAGCGCGAGGATGCGATCAAGCAGCAGGTGGCGAGCGATCCGCACAGCCCGGCGCGCTGGCGCATTATCGGGCCTGTGCGCAACGTCGATGCGTGGTACAAGGCGTTCAGCGTCGCCGCGGGCGCCAAATATTATCTGAAGCCCGAGGAACGCACCCGGATCTGGTAGTCCTGAGACCCCTTTCTCAGGATTGGGCGGGGGCGGCTTCGTGCCGTCCCCGTACCGCCATGACAGTCAGCGACAGCGCTGCGCCGACGATGACGAACAGCGCAGGAAAGCCGCCGAGCACCGACATCATGCGGATGCCGTCGATGCCGCCGCCTGCAACGAGAACGATCGCGACCAGCCCCACGGTAATCCCCCACACCGCTTGCACCCACAGCGGCGCTTCGGGTGCGTCGGGCGAAATGCCGCGCGTCGACAGCGCGCTCATGGCCGAGACATTGGCGTCGGCCCCCGCCACATAAGAGAGGAAGATCGCGAACAGCACGATCGCCGCGACGCCCGGCCCGCCGCCCAATGCACTGAACAGGCGAAACAGCACCGGGTCGGGACCCTGTGCTGTCAATATGGCGTAAAGGCTGGCGCCGCTCTGCTGGTCGAGTGCGATGGTCGCGCCGGCGATGGCGGTCATCCACACGGCGCCAAACAGCGACGGCAGGATCAGATTGTAGAGAATGAAGGCGCGGACGCTGTATCCGACCGCGAGGCGGCCAAGGAACAACGCGGTCACCGGCGCCCAGGCGAACCAGTTGGCCCAGTTGAAGATCGTCCATTGCCGGTGCCAGCTGGTGTCGACATCGAGGCCGAGGTTGCGGGGGATGAAGGTCTGGAAGTAGTCGAAAGTGCCACGTAGCGAGAGGTTGAACATATCGGCGGTGGGGCCCGCGACCAGCACGAAGGCGATAATTGTGAAGAAAATCCAAGTGTTTAGCACCGAAAGGCCCGCGATGCCTTTTTGGAGTCCGGTCGCGGCGGAGAGCAGAAAGCTGCCGACGATGGCAGCCGCGATGCCCCAGCGCAGGGCGGTCCCGCCGTCAAAGCCGCCAATCCCCTCGATTCCGCCCGCAAGCGCGAGCAGTCCGGCGCCCAGCGATGCCGCCATTCCGGCGACCAGCGCGTACAGGCAGATGATATCGATGCCGGTGCCGACCGGACCGTGCGCGCGCTGGCCGATCAGCGGCACAAAGAGCGACGATAGGCTGAACGGCTCGCGGCGGTTATAATAGACGAGCGCGAACGCCAGCCCTGCGACGGTGTAGATGGCGTAAGGCGTCAGCGTCCAATGCAGGAACATCGTCGACATCGCGAAGGTCGCGGCGGCGTCGCTGCCCGGTTGAAGTCCCAGCATCGCGGGCGGATCGTTGAGGTGGAACAGCGGTTCGGCCGCGCCCCAGAACAGGATGCCGGTGGCGATCGTCGTGCAGAGCGTGACGGCAAACCATCGCCAGCGGGTCAATATCGGTTTCGCATCGGGCCCGCCGATGATCCGTCCGCCGAGCGGCGACAGTGCGATGCATCCGAGCAGTATAAGGAAACCGATTCCAGCCCACGCAAAGAGCGGCGAGAAATTCTGCAGGATCCAGTCGTTGATCGCCGTTTCGGCCGCGACGACCGCGGCGCCCTGCCACAGGCTGAGGATCACGGCGGCGAGAAGCACCGCCAGCGGCGTGAAAAACACGGGGCGGTTGAGGGGATGCTGCGGTGGTGCTGGCAAATGATCGGCCGATCGGACATGAAGAGGATGTCCAGCATGACGGTTGCCCTTGAAGAGGTCAATTCGCGGCCGGGAACGTGCGGCCGGGCCGAAGCGTTGGACCGGCGGAACAGCGATTGAAGGAGAAGCTTTGATGACCAGAAGGATATTGGCAGCCACCGCTGCGCTTGCGCTGCTCGCCTCGGGTCAGGCAGCAGCCTTCCAGGCGCCGGCCGAAACGGCGGCAACGCAGAAACCGGTCAAGGACGGCACGACGCCCGAGGAGCGCTCGAATACGGCGCGGCTCAACGCGGAACAGGCCTCGCGCGCCAGGACCGACAACACCACCTATGCGCAGGAAGTGTCCGCTGCAAAGCAACAGGTCGCGCACGATCAAACCGTGTTCACGGAGGAAACCGCAGCCTATGAGGCCGAGAAAGCACGCGTTGCCGCGATGTCGGCCGAAGAACGGATGAAGTGGGAGGCCGATGCCGCGGCGTGCAAGGCCGGTGACACCACCCGCTGCGCGCCGTCGACCACGCCGCCGCGCTAAAGGCCTCAATATTCCGCGGGCACCGGTGTAATTATGTTGGCGGGCGAGGAATCGCCCGCCGGCTTGATCGTGTGTGGGTCTTCTGTCGTGGCTGCCGCGACCGGCACCGGATCGGGGAAGCGGCCGCCATAGCGATAATCGTCGCCCGCATCGGCCAGCATCGGCGGATCGGTGTTGACCGCACCTAGTTCGCGGAATTCGTCGTTCATCCTGTCATCGCGATGCGCGCGCAACCGCATTGCGACGCCATAGCTATCGGCACAGCCCGGGCATGGCACGGCCCCATTGTCATGTGGCGCCAGCGCATCCGGATTGGCGCTGAGGTGCGAATAGGACGCAGGCTCGACCGCGCTGCCGCCCAATCGCGGTCCGACGGTCATGTCGCCAAGGATTATCCCGCCGACAACGCTGATGAGCCCCATCGCCGACCAGCGGAACAGCCGCACGCCCCAATTGCGACTCGCAGCGAAAGATAATTTCCTTCTCACCGACCAATTTGGCCATGGCCGTGCGTCGGATGCAAGCTCGGCGCCATGACGTTGCTTGCCGGTCGGCCGTTGGTCGGCGGATCAACATCCTTCGTCTGTAAATCGAGCGGTGGTTCGCGCCGATCGATCCAAAGGCGATTCTCATGACGTCTAGGGGATATCACCCCCTTGCGGGATATCGGACGACGGTCTCCCCGGTCCGCCATCCGGTATCCCGCATCCTTTTGAAGAGAGGACTCCCCCATGGCGAATTACCACCTGATCCTGCTGGCGGCACCGCTGATTGCGGCTGGCATCAATGCTCCCGCTTTTGCCCAAGGCGAGCCGCGGAGCGTGGTCGTGTCCTATGACGACCTCAACCTGTCGAGCGAAAGCGGCCGAGACCGGTTGACGACGCGCGTCAAAATGGCCGTGCGCCAGGTTTGCGGCTCCGCGAACCGGCTGACGCTGTCCGAGCGTGCCGCGAAGCAGGCTTGCGAACTGCACGCCAACCGTCAGGCCGATACCCGGCTTGCGAGCCTGTTCAACGGCAGCAGCGCCCGGTTGGCCGACCAGGGGCCGGTGGTGGTTGCCGCTCCCTGACGAACACGGCCAATCCGGTCACGCGGAAGGCGGTCATGCCCCGGCGGCATGGCCGCCTTTCCTTGTTCAGGCGTGCATGATCGCTTTTACGTCATGAAGATAGGTGCGGCCGACGCGGTGCACGCCGCCTTCGCCCAGGTCGACGCTCCACGCCCCGTCGCCATGGTGCCTGAGCCCGACAATGCCTTCGCGGCGGATCATTTTCGATCGGTGGATACGCATGAACTGGTCGGGATTCATCCGCGCTTCCAGCGATTTGATCGTCTGGTGGATCAACCAGCTGCGGCCTCCGACATGCAGGCGCATATAGTCGCGCTCGGCCTCGATCAGGTCGACCTGGCCAGCGTCGATGCGCAGCATCTCGCCGCGGTTCTGGACCCAGAATTCGTTGATCCACTTGCTCTTCTGCGCGGGCGAGCGCTCGGTGGCGCGCCATTCGCGAACGCGCGACAGCGCGCGGGCCAGACGGTCGGGCGATACGGGCTTGAGCAGATAGTCGACCGCGGCAACATCGAATGCCGCGACCGCGTAACGATCGAAGGCGGTCACGAAAACAACGGCCGGCGGATTGTCGAGCCCCTCGATCGCGGCGGCCACTTCCAGCCCGTTGAGGTCGGGCATTGCGATATCGCAGAGCACCAGATCGGGGGCGAGCGCGTCGACCATGCGAAGCGCCGAGGCGCCGTCGCTGGCGGTGCCGACGAGCGAGATGCCGTCCTGTTGCCCGGTCAGAATCTGCAGTCGTTCGATCGCCAGCGGTTCGTCATCGACGATCAGGGTTCGGAGTGTCTGGATCATGGGTCAGCAGGCCTCCCGCGCCAGTGGTAGCCAAAGCGACACGGCAAAGCCGCCATTGTCCGATCTGCCCCAATCGCACCCGGCAGAGGGGCCATAGCGGGTGAGCAGGCGTTCGCGGACATTCCCGAGGCCGAGGCCGGTACCCGAAGCGGGGGCGGGGGCTTTCGGATCGATGTCATTTTCGATGCGCAGGACCAGCAGACCATATTCGGCGCTGGCGTGCAGGCGGATCGCGATCTTTCCCTTGCTGGGCGCGACGCCGTATTTGATCGCATTCTCGATAATCGGCTGCAGGATCAGCACGGGCACACAGGCATGCTCAAGCTCCTGCGGTATCGTGACCTCGACCTGGAGCCGGTCGGGGAAGCGTGTCTGTTCGATGTCGAGATAGAGGCGCTGGAGTGCGATTTCTTCGTCGAGACTGACGAGCTGTTCGGGATCGACCGCAAGGCTCGATCGCAGGAAGGACGAGAGATTCATGATCATCGTCTCGGCCTCGCTTTTCGATCCTTTGAGGACGAGCGTCGACAGCGAGTTGAGCGTGTTGAACAGGAAGTGCGGATTGACCTGATAGTGCAGCGCGCGGAGCTGCGCATTCTTGGCTTCCATCCGGAAATGATTGGCGCGCCGCTCGACCGCACGCATCTCGTTGGCATAGCCGAACGCGACGTAGAGCGCCGCCCAGACCGCGAAGAAGAAATACCAGCGGATCGAGCTGTCGAGGATCAGCATCGTCTCCCACGCGACCGGGTATTTCGACTGCATTTCTTCGATGATCTTGGCGCTGTCAGACACCGGAAACCAGTAGTAGAAAACCAGCAGATTGACCGTCGCATAGACGATCACGAGCGGGACCGCGGCGCCGAACGCCGCGGCCAGCCGGGCGCCGAAACTCTGGGGCTGGGCGCGCTGGAGAAGCTGATAGAGGACGAAAGTGCACAGGATGCCGGCGATCACCACGATACCGCGGCGTCCGGCGGACGGCCATTGTTCGGGTACGCCGGTCAGCATTGCAAGACCGGTGGTGATCAGGAAATAGAGCAGCCACATGGCAATGATCGAGCCGATCGCGACGCGCGGATTGACGCGGGCGTCGGAGGCGCGCCAGTCGGGCGCCGCCGCCAACATTTTTGCACGCTGATCGCGCAGTGCATCCTTGCGGTTTGTCATGTTCATTGTGACTGCTTTAGCGCCAAAGCCTGATCGAAGGCTAGCAGGCGCCGGGCCGCCAGTCGAAGCGGTCCGCGCCTTGGTCGAAAGCCGGGCGTCGATCAGCCGCCCGGTTGCGGCAGCGTGCGGCGCCAGCCGCCGCGCTGGTAGATCGCCCACGCCATCGCCAGCGAGGCGAGCGAGGACAGCGGAAAACTCCACCACAATATGTCGCTTCCGACCGCCGGATAGCCGAAATAATAGATGCCAAGGCGGATCGGGAACATCGACAGGAACAGGATGACGAGGGGCGGCACGACCGAGCCATTGGCGCGGAGCGTGCTGATCAGCACGATCGTCGTGCCGAAGGGCAGGAAGGTCCAGGTCGCAATCAGCTGGATATTGCGCGCGACTTCGATCGCCGGGCTTTCGCCGCCAAGGAACAGCGCGAGCGCGGCGCGATCGAACAGCAGGAGCAACGCGATCAGCACGCCGGTCATTGCAAGATTGATCGCGATGCCGCTGTTCGTCACCGACGATACGCGGTCCCAGCGCCCGGCGCCGATATTCTGTGCCGCCATCGAACTGACTGCGGCGCCGATCGCGAGCGCGGGCATCTGGATATAATTCCACAGCTGCAGCGTCGCGCCATAGGCGGCGGCGGTGACGAGCCCTTCGCGGTTGACGAGGCCGACCATGACCAGCCCGGCGCCCGAGATGACGAGCATCTGCGCGCCCATCGGCAAGCCGCGGCCGATAATGAAACGCAGCTCCGACCATTTGGGAAGCAGATAGGATAGTTCGTGCCCGCGCAGGCGCAGCACATGGTTCTTCGCATAGAACCAGCCGATCATGCCGGCGAGGCTGATCGTGCCCGCCACTGCGGTGGCGAGTGCGCTGCCCGCGATGCCGAGGCGCGGGAAGGGGCCAAGGCCGAGGATCAGCACGGGGTTGAAGACGATATCGAGCACCACGGCGAGGATCATGAAGCGCAGCGGCGTCACGGCGTCGCCCGCGCCGCGCGACGCCATCATCAATGTGACCGAAAGCATCGAGGCGGGCACGGCGAGGAAGGTGACGCGCAGATAATCATGCGCTAGCGTAAAGGCCTCGGGCGGGGTTTCGAGCCAGCGCAGGATCTGGTCCGAGGCGAACCAGCCGACGATGGCGATCACCACCGAAAAGATGAGCGCGAGGCCGATGACGCCGCCGGTCGCACGTCGCGCCGCGTCGATATCGCCGCGCCCCATCGACTGGCCGATCAGGACCGTCGCCGCCATGCCGAAACCGAAGAAGGCGCCGAACATCAGGAACATGATGATGTTGGCATTGGCGGTCGCGGCGAGCGCGCTATTGCCGAGAAACTGTCCGACCCAGATCGAGTTTACCGACCCCGACAGCGTCTGGAGGATGTTCGACGCGAGCGTCGGCAGCGCGAAGAGGATCAGCGTTTTTGTGATCGGCCCGCTGGTCAGATCCATCCGTCCGCCGCTGCGCGCCGTCTGGCGCGGCGGGACGGGCCCCGCCGCGGGGTCCGCCGCTGCTGCGACCGGCGTCGGCGTGACGGGGGTTTCTTCGTTCATCTTACAGATACCAATGCAACGTTGAACACCGACATTTCATATCGCGAGGACGCGGTCACGCCGGACCTCCGTCCAGATCGCCAACGCACTGGAGATCCGGATCGCTTTTTGCCATGCGTTCGAGTTCGCGGGTTTGTCTGACTATCCCCGGGACAAGCGCATCGGGTGCGACGTGGTAGGACTGGATCAATTTTATCGCCCACGCATAGTGCCGGGCACCGGCGACACAACTGTCGCTGCCGCCATCACCCTCGGCCCATACTTCGCGCCAGCCAGCCTCGCCGTCGCGAGTCAGGATGATCTTGAAGCCGCCGATCAGGCCATTGTCTCCCTCGGCATAAGCGATGGCGCGGTCGCCGCTCCGCCAGACCCGGAGGTGGCGAAAAGTGAAGCGCGCATCCGGATGCCATCGCAGCGTCTGGATGATGGCCGTACGCTCGGCGCTGCCAACAGCGGGGGTGTGCGGGGCGGTCGGCCTGGCGGCAAGCGGCGCTGCGAAAAGCAGAGCCGTTGCCGCGATCAAGATCGGCCCGCGCGCTATCACCCCAGCCGCGCCAGTGCGGCGGTCAGACGATCGGCTTCGGCTTCCTTGGCTTCATGGTCGGCGCGGGCTTTTTCGACCGCTTCGGGCTTGGCGCGCTCGACGAACGACGGGTTGTTCAGGCGGCCCGCAAGGCCGTCGCGTTCCTTCGCCGCGGCGGCGAGCGCTTTGGTCAGGCGGTCACGTTCGGCGGCGATATCGATCACGCCTTCGAGCGGGACGGTGATCGTCTCGCCTTCGACGACAAGCTGCGCCGAGGCGCCCGCCGGAGCGGGATCGAAGCTGACCGCTTCGAGGCGCGCGAGGCGGTCGAGCTGCGCCGCGAGCTTGTCGGTGCGGCCCTTCAGCGACGCCGGGAAATGCGCGGTCAGACGCGCGCCCGGCGGCAGGCCGAGCTCGGCCTTCGCGCCGCGCAGTTCGCTGACGAGTTTGATCAGCCAGTCGATGTCGGCGCTCGCGTCGGCATCGCGCGCCGCACCCGGCGCAGGCCATTTTGCGGTGATCAGTGGATAGTCGGCGCGGTCGCCAAGCCCGGTCCACAGCTCTTCGGTGATGAAGGGCATGAAGGGGTGGAGCATGACGAGGATCTGGTCGAGCACCCAGCCGGCGACGGCCTTGGTCTCGTCGTCGATCGCGCCCTTGATCAGTTCCAGATACCAGTCGCAGAAACGATCCCATGCAAAGCTGTAGATCGCGTTCGCTGCTTCGTCGAAACGATAGTCGGCGAGCGACTTGTCCATCGCGGCGACGGTCGCGGCGACTTCGCCGATGATCCAGCGGTTGACCGGCAGCGTCGCGGCGGGCGCCTCGATGCTGGTCGACGCCGAAATGCCGTTCGCTTCGCAGAAACGCGCGGCGTTCCACAGCTTGGTCGCGAAGTTGCGGTAACCGGCGAGGCGCGCGTCATCCATCTTGATGTCGCGGCCCTGGCTTTCCATCGCCGACATGAAGAAGCGCAGCGCATCGGCGCCATATTGGTCGATCAGTCCAAGCGGGTCGACGACATTGCCCTTCGACTTCGACATTTTCGCGCCATCGGGCGCGCGGACGAGGCCGTGCAGATACAGCGTCTTCCACGGCACTTCGCCCATGAACTCCATCCCCTGCATCGCCATACGCGCATCCCAGAAGAAGAGGATGTCGAAGCCGGAGATGAGGACGTCATTCGGATAGTGGCGCTTTACGAGGTCGGTGTCTTCGGGCCAGCCGAGGGTTGCGAAGGGCCAGAGCGCCGAGGAGAACCAGGTGTCGAGGACGTCCTCGTCGCGCGTGAGCGCAACGCCCGCGCCGGCTTCGGCCTGCGCTTCCTCTTCGGTCTCGGCGACGAAGATCCGGCCATCCTCGGCATACCAAGCCGGGATTCGGTGACCCCACCACAGTTGGCGCGAGACGCACCACGGTTGGATATTCTCCATCCAGTTGAAGAAGGTCTTTTCCCACGTCTTCGGGACGATGTTGATGCGCCCGTCGCGCACCGCCTGCATCGGCGGCTGCGCCAGCGTCTTGGCATCGACATACCATTGGTCGGTGAGCATCGGCTCGATCACGACGCCGCCGCGATCGCCGAACGGCTGCATGATCAGCTTGTCCTCGACCTTGACCATCAACCCTTCGGCATCAATGTCGGCGACGACGCGCTTGCGTGCTTCGTAGCGGTCGAGCCCGCGATATTCCTCGGGCACGAGGTTGAGCGCGTCGATTTCGGCGGGGGTCGCGGCCGCGCCCTTGGCGATTTCGACCGCGCGCGCGGCGGCTTCGGCATAGCTGGGGCCATCGGCGCGCATCGCTGCGACTTCGTCCATCAGGCGGTACATCGGAATGCCGTTGCGCTGCGCGACGCCATAATCGTTCTCGTCGTGCGCGCCGGTGATCTTGACTGCGCCCGATCCGAAATGCGGATCGGGATATTCGTCGGTGATGATCGGGATCAGCCGGCGGTGTTCCTTGGGGCCGACCGGAATCTCGCAATATTTGCCGACGATCGGACGATAACGTTCGTCGTCGGGGTGGACGGCGACCGCGCCATCGCCGAGCATCGTTTCGGGACGCGTCGTCGCGATCGCGATATAGTCGCGCTCTTCCTCCAGCACGACATTGCCGTCGGCGTCGCGCTCGACATAGGTGTAGGTTTCACCGCCCGCGAGCGGATATTTAAAGTGCCACATATGGCCCGGCACTTCGTGCGATTCGACTTCGAGATCCGAGATTGCGGTCTTGAGCGCAGGGTCCCAGTTCACGAGCCGTTTGTCGCGGTAGATCAGACCCTTTTTGTGCAGGTCGACGAAGACCTTGACCACGGCGCGGGTGAAGTGCGGGTCCATCGTGAACTGCTCGCGGCTCCAGTCCATCGAGCAGCCGAGGCGGCGGAGCTGGCCGGTGATCTGTCCGCCGCTTTCCGCCTTCCATTCCCAGACCTTGTCGACAAACGCCTCGCGCGTGAAATCGGTACGCTTTTGCTGGCGTTCGTTGAGCTGGCGCTCGACGACCATCTGCGTCGCGATTCCGGCATGATCCATGCCGACAACCCACAGAGCATCCTTGCCGCGCAGGCGTTCATAGCGGACGAGGACGTCCTGCAATGTATTGTCGAGCGCATGGCCAATGTGCAGCGCGCCGGTGACGTTCGGCGGCGGGTTGACGATCGTGAACGGTGTTGCGTCGGGGCGCGCCGGGCGAAACAGCCCGCGGCTTTCCCATTCATGGGCCCATTTCGCCTCAATCGCGGCGGGATCGAATGTTTTTTCCATCGGCATAATGGCCCGCGCTTTGCCAGCCATGGTGCGGCGCGGCAAGGGGGTTAGCGCTTTCCCGTCGTATTGAAGCGCATCCGGCGGCGGCACTTTGCAAAGCGTCGAACATACCCTAGCGTATCTCTTTGTTAAAACTGAATAAGCCCAGGGAAGATAGTCTATGCACTTTGTCTCGAAGATCGCCGCACCAACTCCGGCAACCACGGCGCGCGCGATCGCCGGGCTATGCGCCATTGCGGCGCTTTCGCTGAGCGGCTGCGACAAGGCGGCAACCAGCAGTGCGGGCGGCGATGTGAATGCCGGGATTATCGGCGTGGCGGAGAAGCAGGATATTCCGGCGGCGTTCGATACGGTCGCGGGCGTCATTTCGGCGCAGGGTCATGAACTGGCGGGCTGCGTCGCGATCGCCGACGATCAGGCCAAGCTGGCCTGCTATGCCGGCCTTGGGTTCAAGGGCAAGGGCGACCTTGGCGCTCTCGCGGCGCTGGCCGGCGGCAGCGATATCATCGCGGGGAAGCGCTGGCAGATCACCGCGCCGACCCCGGGCGGCGCTGACAGCTTTCAGGGTTCGGCCATCGTGACTTTCTCCCAGCTTCCCAATGAAGGCGCAATGGCGTTCCGCAATTCGCGCATCACGCTGCGCTGCCCCGCGAAATGGGGCGGACCGAGCAACCAGCAATGGAGCGCATCGATCGACGTGCCTTTCGAGATGGCCTATGATTCGAGCAACAAGGAACGCGGCACCATGGAGGTCAATGTCGACGGCAAACCGTTCAGCGCGGTTCAATTTTCGCGCACCAGCTTCAATGTCGCTGCCGATCAGGCCACCGCGTTCCGCGACGCCATCGTGAGCGCCAAGACGCTGACTGCAACGGTCAAGACGATCGACGGGAAAAGCGGGACGTTGAACGCCCCGCTTCCCGAATCGTCGACCGATGGTTTGAAGGCGTATTTCGCCAAATATTGCCCGTAATTTCCCGCCCACCGGACGGGAAATATTATCGCGGAAATGTCGACCGATCCTCGCGGCCGATCATTTCTTCAAATAGCTGCCCATCCAGTCGAACACGGTGCGGTGCCACTGGACGCTGTTCGCGCCCTTCAACACCCAATGGTTTTCGTCGGGGAAGACGAGAAGCTGGCTCTCGACGCCGCGGCGCTGGAGCGCGGTGAAGGCGGCGAGACCCTGGCTGTAGGGGATGCGGTAATCCTTCTCGCTGGTGATCACCAGCATCGGGGTCTTCCATTTGGTGACATGGTTCACCGGGTTCCATTTTTCGGGATCGGTGCGTTCCCACCAGGGGCCGCCATGTTCCCATTCATCGAACCACAATTCCTCGGTCTCGAACGCCATGGCGCGCAGGTCGAAGACGCCGTCGTGCTGGACGAGGCATTTGAAGCCATCGGTCCACTGGCCCGCGATCCAGTTCATCATATAACCGCCATAGGACGCGCCGAGCGCGCAGGCGTTATTGAGGTCGAGCTGCGGATCCTGCTTGCCCGCTGCAGCGAGACCAAGCTTGAGGTCTTCCAGCGGCTTGCCGCCCCAATCCTTGTTGATCGCATCGGTGAAGGCCTGACCATAGCCGGTCGAACCGTGGAAATCGACGGTGACGACGCCATATCCCTGTTGCGCGAAGAGGCGGGGGTTCCAGCGCGTCGACCAGCTATTGCCGAAGCTGCCCTGCGGGCCGCCATGGACGATGAAGGCGACCGGCAGCTTCTGGACGGGGCTGACGGGCTTGAGGATCATCCCCCACACCTTGTCGCCGTTCGCGCCGGCAAACTGGAGACGATCGAGCTCGACGGTATCGAATTCGGCAAGCTTCGCGGCGTTGACGGCGGTGAGCTGTTTCACCTTGCCTTTGGCGTCGCGAACATAGACGTCGGTTGGGGCGAGCGCAGTGTTGCGCGAGTAGAGCAAGGCGCCGCCCGCGAGCGGCGTGACGTCGCCGATATTGCCGTCGAAGGCTTCGCTCGATGCCTTGAGCTTCTCCACCCTGCCGGTCGCGACATCGACGCGGAACACCGGATGCTCGAGCGTGTCCTGCGCGGTGACGTAGAGCGATTTGCCATCGGCGCCCCAAGCGATCGAGGCGACCGAGCGGTCCCACGCATCGGTCAGCTTCTTCGTCTCGCCGTTTTCGAGGTTGCGCAGCATCAATATCTGTCGGTCGGCTTCATAACCCGGCCGCGCCATCGCGGCATAGGCGAGCCATTTGCCGTCTGCCGACGGGGTCGGCAGCGTGTCGGTCGCCCGATTGTCCTGCGTCAGATTGGCCGGCATCATCCGGCTGTCGACCAGCCAGCTATAGATATCGAGATTGGTCGAGGTCGGCTCGTCCTTGTCGGCCTTGCGCAGCGTGAAATAGACGGTCCGGCTGTCGGGTCCCCATGCGAGTTCGCTGCCGTCGCCAAAGGGCTTCGAAGGGCTGTCGCCGGTGAGACCGGCGTCGACGGCGCGGTCCATCACGGCCTTGCCGTCCACCAGGTTGAAGACGAACGGGCGGCTGTAGGTGCCGGGTGTTTCCCACTGGTCCCAATGGCGGACGAAACCCGCGCCATCCTTGTACAGGCGGCCGCTGCCCGGGCCGGTGAGTGCGCCCTTGTCCTTGGCGTCGCAGCCAAAGCTGGTGCATTCGCGCGGCACGTCGCCCCAGACGAGCAGCTTCGTGCCGTCGGGCGAGATTTTGAAGCCCGAGACTTCGGCCTTGGCGCTGGTAACCTGCGTTGCAGCGCGGTTCGCTTTCAGATCGATGCGCCAGACCTGATCGCTGCCCGACGCGTTCGAGACGAAGAAGAGATTGCCGTTCTTGTCGAAGGCGGGCGAGCTTTCATTCTTGCCCGCGGTGTCGGCGATGGCGACCGGCTTTCCGTCCTTTGCGTTGCGGTCGACGAGCCAGAGGCCGGTCGAGCGCTTGTACGTCTCGGCCTCGGTCTCGGTCATCTGGAACACGACCCAGCGCCCGTCGGGCGACGCAGTCGGCGCCGCGACGCGCTTGAGCGTCGCAAGGTCGACCTCGGTCATCGGCCGGGCAAAGGCGGGGGTGGAGAGGGCGGCGGCAAGCGCGATCGCGCTGCAGAGGATCTGGTTTCGCATGAAAACGGTTTAGCGATGCGGAGCGCGGGTTCAAGGAGGAACGCACGCTACGTCGATACGGGCTGCGGGCAGGCGATATTCTGGCTTGCCGATGGCCAAATAAACCTCTCTGGCCGCACAGCTGCAAAGGTCGCATCGCAATGGCCGCCAAGCGAGAGGGGGATCGATGTTCCGCGCCATATTGAACACGACCCGGATATTCGTGCCGCTGTTGGCCGGCGCGAGCCTGCGCGACCGTGTGATTGCCAGCATCGGGGCCTTGCTCGGGATCGGATTCGTCGGGCTGACCTGCGTCGCACTGTTCCCGTCGTCGAGTCCGTGGATCGTCGCGCCAATGGGGGCATCGGCGGTGCTGCTCTTCGCCGTGCCGGCAAGTCCGCTCGCGCAGCCTTGGTCGATCGCCGGCGGTAACGTCATTTCGGCGATCGTCGGTGCGATCGTCGCGCAACTCTTTCCCGATCCCGCGATTGCCGCAGCGGTTGCCGTTTCAGGTGCGATCCTGACGATGTCGCTGCTGCGCTGCCTGCATCCTCCGGGCGGCGCCGCCGCGCTCAGCGCGGTGTTGGGCGGCTATGCGCTGTTTTCGGCGCACGTGATCGATTTTCTGGCCGTCGTGTTCGTCAATTCGCTGCTGCTGGTCGCGATCGGCTGGATATTCCATCGCTTTTCGGGGCACTCCTACCCGCACCGCGCCAAGCCCGTCGAAGGGAAGGCGCTTTCGCCGGCGCCGGTTTCGGGGCTGTTGATGAATGATATCGACATGGCGCTCGACGACCTTGGCGAAACATTCGATATCAGCCGCGAAGATCTCGCGCTGCTGCTCGAACGCGCCGAGGTTCATGCGGCGGCGCGCAGCGTAAAATTGTAGGATAGCCCTGCGCAAGGCGCGGAGTCCGTTATTCGTCGCGAGCCGGGGTGCACCGCTGGGGGCGCATGGAAAGCGTTTCCGCCCTTTTCCATGCTTTGGCGAACAGGCGGTCGCGCTCGGCGGTCGCAGAGAGGTCGTAGCTGATCTGCGACACCGGATGCCCCCTGCGATTGACGATCGAAATCGTCGCGATGCGTGCCGCCTGTAACGCTTCCAGCGGATCGATGTCGGTATCGCCGTCGGTCAGCCAGGCCGAACGAAAATCATATGTGGAGTCGCCGATCTGGCGTGTGCCGATCCGGTGATCGGGTGGCGTTTCCATCGTTTCCAGCGATTCCAGGGCAACATACCATGTCTTGCCGCGGTCGATCCGCACGCCGAGCGCCATCTTGTCGAAGGTGCCGGCGGGCGCGTCGATGCTCGATACGTCGCCCAGCGCATTGGTCACTTCGCCGATCTCTTCGGCCTCGGCATATTCGTAATAGAGGGTCAGACTTGGGGCTTTGACATCCGGCCTCGAAGTCGCCGCGCGCGACGCTCTTGGCGGCGACCAACCGACATTTTGCGTCAATATGTCGCGATCGGTCGTCACCCGGATGCTGACATCGACGCGCGCGTCGCGCTTGCCCTTCGCACGCGCGGTGCAAACCCACTCGCCGTTGTCCGCGACGGTTTCGGACGCCGGCTGCCCGGATTGCAGCAGCAGGACCAGAACGGCGGCGATCATCGTACCAGCGCGCCGCCCTTCATCACATGGTCGATCTTTTCGAGCACGCTGATGTCGGCGAGCGGATCGGCTTTCACGGCGACGAAATCGGCATAGCGCCCCGGAACGATCGCGCCGATGTCGTCGCGACCCATTTCGACTGCAGCACGGCCGGTAGCCGACTGGATCGCCTGCATCGGCGTCATCCCGTATTTGACCATGTTGCGGAACTGGCGCGCGTTGAGCCCGTGCGGATAAACGCCGGCGTCGGTTGCGTAGCCGATGTTGATCCCAAGCTCGACAGCGCGGCGGAATGCGGCGCGCTGGGCATCCGTGGTCTCGCGATTCTTGCGGAGATATTCGGCTGGCCAGCCCTCTTTTGTCCCGATATCCTCGATATAGTCGCCGTTATAGATATCCATCGCGAGCCAGGTGCCGTGCTTTTTCGCGAGCTGGAGCGTCGCTTCGTCGGCGAGGCTGGCGTGCTCGATGCTGTCGACCCCGGCGTTGATCGCGTTCTGGATCCCGATCGCGCCGTGCGCGTGCGCGGTGACCTTTTTGCCGCGGGCATGCGCTACCTTCACGGCCGCGCGCAGCTGGTCGAGGGTGAGTTCGGGCGCCCCCGGTTCGGTACCGATCGCAAGGACCGCGCCCGTCGCGATGGTCTTGATGAAATCGGCGCCATGATCGAGCAGATAGGTCGTCTTGGCCGCCGCTTCTTCGGGCGTCGCGGCGACGCCGAGACGCATGTCGGCGGGCAATTGCTCGTTCGGGACGACGCCGTTGAGTTCGCCGCCGCCCTTCGGGATCGTGATATAGGCGCCGGCGACCCACATGCGCGGTCCCGGCACGTCGCCGCGCTCGATCGCGTTGCGCAGCGTCACGTCGGTGAGGCCGCGATAAGTGCCGACATCGCGCACGCTGGTGAAGCCGGCGTCGAGTGTGACCCGGGCATTGCGCGCGCCGACACGTACCGTTTCGGCGGGCGAAGCCTTCAGCGGCGCGGCCAGATCCGCGCTCTGGCCCAAGTCGGCGAGGTGGGTGTGGAGGTCGATCAGGCCGGGCAGCACATTGAAACCCGACCAGTCGATTCGCGTCGCCCCTTCGGGTGTTGCACCGCACCGGCCGACCGCCTTGATACGCTCCGCGTCGACCGTAATGCACTGGCCGGTGCGCACGTCGCCGGAGACGCCGTCGATCAGGCGCCCTGCCTCGATATATAGCGTTTCGGCCGACGCGGGCGCTGTGACGAGCGCCGCCGCGAGCGCCGCCGTCAGGTGCCCGAAGCGAACGCGTCGCACTGGCGCGGATCCCCCGATTGTAGACCACGGCGCAGCCAGCTCATCCGCTGTTCGCTCGTTCCGTGCGTGAAGCTTTCGGGCACCGGCCGCTGCCCCGCCGAACGCATCAGCGTGTCGTCGCCGATCGCATTGGCGGCGCGCATGGCCTCTTCCATGTCGCCCGCTTCCATCACCGGCTGCCCGGCGCTGGTCCTGGCACGCGCGGCCCATACGCCGGCGTAGCAATCCGCCTGCAACTCCATGCGGACCTGCAGCGCATTGCCTTCGGCCTGCGAAGCGCGCTGCTGCGCGCGGCGAACCTGATCCGAAATGCCGCTGACCGTCTGGATATGATGGCCGACTTCATGCGCGATCACATAGGCCTGCGCCGCATCGCCCGCCGCCCCGAACTTCTGGTCGAGTTCGCGGAAGAAGCTGGTGTCGAGATAGACGCCCTGATCGGCAGGGCAATAGAAGGGACCCATCGCCGAGCTCGCAGCCCCGCAACCTGAATTGCGGGCCGATTGCTCATAGAAATATAGCGTAGGCTTCTTGTAACCATTGATCAGCCCGCCCCAAACCGCGTGTGTCGATCCGAATACGTTGCAGGCAAAGCGTTCGGACTCGGTATCGCACGCCACATTGGCGCCGCTGCGGCTATCCGCCGCCGGATCCGCCGAGCCACTCCCGCTGCTCAGCATATTTGCGCCGGGACCGAGGAGGAAGAATGCCGCGACGCCGATCAGGAGAATCGTCCCGCAGCCCATCTTGCGTCCCAGCAGCATCGGCAGAAAACCGATCAACAGCCCGCCGAGCCCGCCGCCTCCGCTGCCCCCGAAACTGCCGCCGCCGCCGCGGCCCAGATCGCGAATATCGTCGCCGGGATCATAGTCGTCGAGGCGCATGCGGCTTCTCCACCGGTAAAATGGTCGTTTCGGCGCAAGTGTTACAGCAGCGTCGAGCAATTGGAAGGGGCTTCGCATATAATCGAGCCATTGCAATGGGCTGTGTTGCGGTGCACAAAACCGGCACGCTCACGACGAAGGATTTTCGAGTCCATGCCCCGCCGCGCCGCCCGTGCCGCCCTTCCGTTGCCCGACCTCGTCGTGCTTGTTTTACAAGGCGGCGGCGCGCTCGGCGCGTTTCAGGCCGGCGTGTACGAAGCATTGATCGATCTGGGCATCGAACTCGACTGGGTGGCGGGGATTTCGATCGGCGCGGTCAACGCCGCGATCATCGCCGGGAATGAGCGCGACCAGGCGGTCGGCAAGATGCGCGAATTCTGGGAAGGCGTCTCGTCGGCGCTGCCATCGCTGCCGATCTTCGACAATGACTGGGCGCGCGAATGGACGCATATGGCCGCCGCTGGACAGGTTATGGCATTCGGCGTCCCGGGCTTCTTCACTCCGCGTTTTCCGCCGCCCGCCTTTGCCGAGCGGCAAACCCCCGAAGCCATCAGCTTTTACGACACCGCGCCGCTGGTTGCGACGCTCGACCGGCTGGTCGACTGGGACCGCGTGAACAACGGAAAGGTGCGGCTGTCGGTCGGCGCGGTTGCGGTCGAGACCGGGAATTTCCGCTATTTCGATACGAAGCTCGAGACGCTCGACGCGCGGCACATCCTGGCCTCGGGGGCGCTGCCGCCGGGCCTGCCGCCGGTCGAGATCGACGGAACATGGTATTGGGACGGCGGGCTCGTGTCGAACACCCCGCTCGAGCATGTCGTCGAGGCGGCGAACGAGGATATGCTGGTGTTTCAGGTCGACCTGTTTCCCGCGCGCGGGGACCGTCCGCACGACATGGAAGAGGCCTGGTCGCGCGAAAAGGATATCCGCTATTCCAGCCGCACGCGCCGGATCTCGGACGGGCTGGTGCGGCGACGCAAGGAGCATCGGCTGATCGACCGGATGCTGCAGAAATTGCCGCCCGAGTTCGCCGATTTGTCCGAAGTGAAAGCCGTCCGCAAGATGGTCGACTGCAAGGCGCTGAATGTCGTGCAGCTGATCCATGAACCGCCCGTGTGGCAGACGGGCGCGCGCGATTTCGAATTCTCGCGGTCGACGATGGAGGTCAACTGGGCGCTTGGCCGCGACGCGGTCGAGGCGGCGATGAAGGATGGACATCTGCTCGCCGACAGCATCGTCGAAGGAAGGTCGGACAGTTTTGCGGTGCAATCGAATGCATTGCGACCAAAGACCATCCCCGACGTTTCCTGAATCTCTCCCCCACTGAAAGGATCCATCATGCGTCTCACCGGAAAGACCGCCCTCGTTACCGGATCGACCTCCGGCATCGGGCTGGGCATCGCGAAGATTTTTGCCGCCGAAGGCGCGAACATCATCATCAACGGCTTTGGCGAGGCCGAGGCGATCGAGACCGAGCGCAAAGCCCTGGAGGCGACCAGCGGCGGGAAAGCTGCCTATGATGGCGCCGACCTGACGAAGCCCGACGAGATCGAAGCGATGTTCCGGCGCGCCGACAAGGATTTCGGCGGGGTCGATATTCTCGTCAACAATGCCGGCATGCAATTCGTGTCGCCGGTCGAGGATTTTCCGGTCGAGAAATGGGACATGATCATCGCGCTCAACCTGACCGCGGCGTTCCACACGATCCGTCATGCCGTCCCTGGAATGCGCAAGAAAAAATGGGGGCGGATCATCGCGACGGCGTCGGCGCACTCGCTCGTCGCCTCGCCGTTCAAATCGGCCTATGTCACCGCGAAGCACGGCCTGGCAGGCCTGACCAAGACGGTTGCGCTCGAAGTCGCCGACGCCGGCATCACCGTGAACTGTATCAGCCCCGGCTATGTGTGGACGCCGCTGGTCGAGAATCAGATCCCCGACACGATGAAGGCGCGGGGCATGACGCGCGAACAGGTGATCAATGACGTACTGCTCGCCGGACAACCCACGAAACAGTTCGTCACCGTCGAGCAGGTCGCGGCGATCGCATCCTTCCTGACGCGCGACGAGGCGGCGAATATCACCGGCGCGAACCTCAGCGTCGATGGGGGCTGGACCGCGGCGTGATGCGCCGCAGCCCTTGAGCAATCTCCTTTGGCCTCCTATGGTTAACGCAACCGGACCGGGGAGTGACGGAGAATGAGGGGTCGTACCAAGTTGATTTTAGCCCTGGCGCTGGGCTTGAATGTTAGCGCCTGCCGAACGGTGCCGTCGATACCGCCTTCGGCGGCCGACGCGCCCGAGGAGATCGGTACATGGCGTGCGACGGCAACCGGTCAGGATCAGGAGCGGATTCGCGGCTGGTATAAAAGCTGGCAGGCTGCGCTGGCCGACGCGCGGGCCAAGGGCAATGGCGCCGATGTCGATCGCGAAGGCGTGTTGCTGCAGCCGCTGGCGGCGCTGCCCAACCCGCATTTGCCAGCGGGCGATTATCGTTGCCGGACCGTCAAGCTCGGGGCGCTCGGGCGCGCCGGTCTCGGCTCTGTCGGCTATGGCTGGTTCCGGTGCCGCGTGTCGGCCGAACAGGGATTGTCGAGCCTGACCAAGTTGACGGGATCGCAGCGGCCCGTCGGGCTGATCTTTCCCGACAATCTGAAACGGCAGATATTTCTCGGCACGCTCGAACTCGGCGACGAGAAGATGGCCGTGAATTACGGCAGCGACCGGATGCGCGACATGGCCGGGCTGGTCGAGCGGATCGGCGACAACAGGTGGCGGCTCGTGCTGCCTGCGCCGGCGTATGAATCCTTGCTCGACGTGATCGAACTGGTCCCGGCGAGCTGACAAGATCAACAGGGGAACGAGAGATGCGAATTTTGTGGACGAGCGCTGCGGCGCTGGCCCTCGGCGCTTTTGGCGCCATGCCTGCGGCGGCGCAGACGCTGGGCCGCGAGGTCGAGAAACAGATGCCGTCGCTGATGGCGATCTACAAGGATTTCCATGCCAATCCCGAACTGAGCTTCATGGAAGTGCGCTCGGCGGGAATATTGGCGGCCGAGGCCCGCAAACTGGGTTTCGAGGTGACCGAGAAGGTCGGCGGCACCGGTATCGTGGCGGTGATGAAGAACGGTCCCGGACCCGTGGTCCTCGTGCGCGCGGACATGGACGGCTTGCCGGTTACCGAACAGACGGGGCTCGCCGGCGCCTCGAAAGTGCGTGTGACGACCGCCGAAGGCGTCGAAACCGGCGTGATGCACGCCTGCGGCCATGACACGCATATGACCGCCTGGATCGGCGTCGCGCGCCTGATGGCGGCGAACAAGGCCAAATGGTCGGGCACATTGGTGATGATCGGCCAGCCCGCCGAGGAACGCGGCGCCGGCGCGCGGATGATGCTCGCCGACGGGCTTTATACCCGCTTTCCCAAGCCGCAATATGCGCTGGCCTTCCACGACGCGGCGCAGTTTCCGGCGGGGATGATCGGCTATACGCCGGGCTATGCGCTCGCCAATGTCGATAGCGTCGACATATTGGTCAAAGGGGTTGGCGGTCACGGCGCCTATCCGCAGACGACCAAGGATCCGATCGTGCTTGCCAGCCGAATTGTCGGCGCGTTGCAGACGCTGGTGTCGCGCGAGATCAGCCCGCTCGACAGCGCGGTGGTGACCGTCGGCAGCTTCCATGCGGGGGCGAAGCATAATATCATTTCCGACGAGGCGAAGCTGCAGCTGACCGTTCGCAGCTATAGCGACGAAGTCCGCGATCACCTGCTCGACGGTATCGCGCGCATCGCGAAAGGCGAAGCAATCGCCGCGGGTATGCCCGAGGACCGGATGCCGGTCGTGAGCGTCGACAAGAAAGAGTTCACCCCGTCGACTTTCAACACCCCCGAGTTCACCGAAGAGATGGCCGCGTATCTGAAGACGAGCTTCGGCGAGAAGCGCGTCGTGCAGATGCCGCCGGTGATGGGCGGCGAGGATTTCAGCCGCTTCGGCCGCGAGGACAAGAGCATCAAGAGCCTGATCGTCTGGGTCGGCGGTGTGCCGCAGGCCGAATATGATGCGGCGAAGAAGGAAGGGCGGACCTTGCCCAGCCTCCACTCGCCCTTCTGGGCGCCCGACGCGCCGGCGGTCATCTCGACCGCGACCGAGGCGCTGACGGCGATGACGATGAAGCTGATGGCGAAGAAATAGGCGGGAGCGCCGGCCAGCGATCGAAAGAAGCGGTTCCCCGGCACAAGCCGGGGACCACGCAATTGGCAAACTTCCGCTCCCTAACGCTTCGGGCCCGGTCTTCGCCGGGAAACGGGAATGACCGCTAACGACCGGCTGCGGTCGTTGGCATCCTCGCCACGCCTCCGGCAAAGGGAAGCTATTTCCTTACTCGTCGCCCCGGACTCGATCCGGGGCCCATGACTTCAGCGTTGCCGTGGATCCCGGATCAAGTCCGGGATGACGAAGGAGAGAAAGAACGTCCGCTTCCCACCGCAAAGCGGCCATGGGGACTTTATCTCGACATTCTATGCATCTACGGTCGGGCCATGCATGAATATCCGACAATCCGAATGGGGTTCGCCGCGGCGGCGATTTTGATGCTGTCGGCTTGCGCGGGGGGCAATTTCCGGCCGGTGGCCGACGCGCCGGTGCGGATCGGGCCGGCTTATACGGTCCGCGGCACGACCTATGTGCCCGCCGCCGCCCTGGCCTATGACGCGGTCGGATATGCGAGCTGGTACGGGAATGAGTCGGGGAACCGCACCGCCAATGGCGAGCAATTCCGTCCGAGCTGGATCACTGCGGCGCACACGACGCTGCCCTTGCCGACCTATGTCGAGGTGACCGCGCTCGATACCGGACGCCGTGTCATCGTGCGTGTCAACGATCGCGGGCCGTTCGCACAGGGCCGGATCATCGACCTGTCGCGCGGCGCCGCCGAAGAGCTGGGTATCAAGGCGCAGGGCCACGCCGCGGTGCGCGTGCGCCGGATCGAGCCGTCGGAGAAGGACCGCAAGCGGCTTCGCGAGGGCAAGCCGGCGTCGGGGCTTTCGCCCCTGTCGGGACAGGAGCTGCAACGGCTTCGCGCGCAGCTTTCGGCGAAGGGCCGATAGAGGCGCCGCATTCCGGCTTGCGCCGGACGGAATAACGCGGTCAAAGCGGCGCCGACATCGAAAGGCGTTCACCTTGGATCTGGGACCTTATCGCGCACATCGCCGTATCCTGACCGCGAGCCTCGTCGGCACCGCGGTCGAATTTTACGATTTCTATATTTATGGCACGGCCGCGGCGCTGGTGTTCGGGCCGCTCTTCTTTCCCGAAAGCTCGGATTCGGCGCAGCTGATGTATAGCTTCATGACCTTCGGACTCGCCTTCTTCGCGCGGCCGGTGGGGGCGATCGTGTTCGGCCATTATGGCGACCGTATCGGGCGCAAATCGACACTCGTCGCGTCGCTGATGCTGATGGGGGCGTCGACGCTGCTGATCGCCTTCCTGCCGACCTATGCGATGATCGGCTGGGTCGCGCCGTTGCTGCTGTGCATCTTGCGGTTCGGGCAGGGCTTCGGGCTTGGCGGCGAGTGGGGCGGGGCGGCGTTGCTCGCGGTCGAGAATGCGCCGCCGGGGTGGCGATCGCGCTTTGGCATGTTCCCGCAACTGGGTGCGCCGGTCGGTTTCATCGCGGCGAACGGACTGTTCCTGTTGCTGGGCCTCGGATTGAGCGATGCCGACTTCGCGGCATGGGGCTGGCGCATCCCGTTCCTGCTGTCGGCGGTGCTCGTCGGGCTGGGGCTGTGGGTGCGGTTGAAGATCGGCGAGACGCCCGACTTTGCCGAGGCGATGGAGAAGGAGGCGCCGGTTGCGGTGCCGCTGGGCGAATTGTTCCGGCATCATCTGGTGGCAACGCTGGCCGGGACCTTCGCGGTCGTCGCCTGCTTTGCGATCTTCTACCTCGCGACGAGCTTCGCGCTCGCGCACGGCACGACCACGCTCGGCTATCCGAAGGAACAGTTCCTGCTGATCCAGCTCGGCGCGATCCTGTTCATGGCGGTCGGGATCATCTTCGCCGGCTATGCCAGCGATGCGTCGAGTGCGCAGCGCGTGCTGACGTGGGGATGCGGCGCGACGGTGCTGGTCGGGTTCCTGTTCGGTCCGTCGCTCGCGTCGGGAAACTGGTTTGTCATCTTCCTCGGGCTTGCCGCGGCGCTGTTCGTGATGGGGCTGGTTTACGGCCCGCTCGGCGGCTGGCTGACCGGGCTGTTCCCGGTGCAAGTCCGCTATACCGGGGCGTCGGTGGCGTTTAACGCGGGCGGGATTTTGGGCGGCGCGATGGCGCCGATCGTCGCGCAGGCGCTGGCCGAACGCGGCGGGACCGAAATGGTCGGGCTGTATCTGGCGCTGGCTGGCGTGGTGAGCTGGCTGGGATTGCTGATGGTGCGGCGGGGGGCTCACGCAGGGGAAGCCTAGGGCCGCTTCATCATTCCTTGCGGCGAAAACGATCGAGAAGCCGCCCGTCGATGGCGGCGAGCCCCGCGGCGATCAGCGCCATGCCTGCCCAATGACGCGGATACAGGACCTCGCCGAGCACGAGGGTTCCGAGCAATATGGCGGTGACCGGGATGAGCAGGGTGACGAGCAGCGCATTGGTGGCGCCCGCGCGCTCGATCAGGCTGAAGTAGAGAAAATAGGCGACCGTCGTCGACAAGAGCGCGAGCCCGGCCAGCGCGAACAATGTCTGCGTTCCCGGGAAGGGGAGGTGCCAGGGGGTTTCGATCAGCAGCGCGAGCGGCAGGATCAGAACCGTCGCGGCGATCAACTGGCCCGTCGCGACCTCCAGCGGCCCGACGCCCCATGTGCGGAAGCGGCGTCCATAAACCCCCGCCAGAGCATAAGAAAAAGTCGCGGCGAGACAGGCCAGCTGCGCTGTCAGGTCGCCATCGAGGCGCGTCCACAGATCGCCGCCGATCATGATCGCGACTCCGACGATGCCGATCGATACGCCAGCGAGTTTCGCCGGGGTCGCCTTTTCATCGGCGGTCAGGAAATGGGCGACGACGACTCCCCAGAGCGGGGTGGTTGCATTGAGGATCGAGGCAAGGCCGCTGGCGATGTGCGTCTGGGCATAAGCGAAGAGCGAGAAGGGGACCGCATTGTTGAGCGCGGCGAGCAAGAAGAGTGCCGGCCACAGCCCGGGGCGCTTCGACATTGTCCGGCGTGTGATTGCCATGAACGCGACCATGAGCAGCGCCGACAGGCCGACGCGGTAGAGGACGAGCGTCAGCGGCGGCAATTCGGCGAGCGCGACCCCGAGGAAGAAGAAGGAGCCGCCCCACAGGACCGAAAGGACGATGAGGATGGCCCATTCGCTGGCGCCCATGCGGAATCGGATCGGTTGCATCATGAAAATGCCCTAGGGGCAGGCGCCCGGCGATGCCGTCCCGTTTCTTGCGATCAATCTAGATCGGGGTCAGCAACGTCAGTCGCGCCTTGCCGACCTTGCGATCGGTATCGATTTCGAAGCCCGCGATGTCGATGCTTTCATTCTGCGCGGTTTCGATCGAGATCCAGCTGTCGGGACCGATCCACCCAAGGCGATTGAGCTTGTCGAGCGCGACGCTGCCCGCGCCGGTGTCATAGGGCGCATCGAGCATCAGCAGGTCGTAGGTGCGCTTGGCAGGACCCAGGCCCATGACCGATCCGGCGCGGATGTCGGCGCGCGCGGCGGCGTCCAGCGCGCCCAGATTTTTGCGCAGCACGTCGAGCGCGTCGCGGTCCTGCTCGGCGAACAGGCACTGCGCCGCGCCGCGCGACAGCGCCTCGATACCGAGCGCGCCCGATCCGGCGAACAGGTCGGCGACGACCAGCCCTTCAAAGCTGCCGAGGCGACTCGTCAGCATCGAGAACAGCGTTTCGCGCGTGCGGTCCGCGGTCGGGCGCGTCGCGTCATTCTTGGGGGCGAGCAGTTTGCGGCCGCGCCATTCGCCAGCGATGACGCGCATCAGCCGAGATGCCGGCGAAATTTGAAGAGTTCGTCGCGGGGGACGACATCGACGGCGCCGAGCGGGATGCCGTCGAGCTCGAACGTGCCATAGCGGGTACGGATCAGGCGGCTGACCTGCAATCCGAAATGTTCGAGCACCTTGCGGACTTCGCGGTTCTTGCCTTCGGTCAGCGTCATTTCGATCCACTGGTTGCGGCCGGTGCGACGTTCGAGATTGGCGTCGATCTTGCCATAACGGACGCCGTCGATCTCGATCCCCATCGCGAGTTCCTCGAGCTGCGTCTGGCTGATGTCGCCAAAGGCGCGCGCGCGATAGGTACGCTCGACGCCGCTGGCGGGCAGTTCGAGCTGGCGTTTGAATTCGCCGTCGTTGGTCAGGAGCAGCAGCCCCTCGGTATTATAGTCGAGGCGGCCGACGGGCATCAGCCGCGGCAGGCCTTTGGGTAGCAGGTCATAGATCGTCTTGCGGCCCTTGGGATCGCGCGCCGCGGTGATGCAGCCGGCGGGCTTGTGAAAGCGATAGAGGCGCGTCGACACCGGTTTTGCGACGGGGTTGCCATCGACGGTCAGCCCTTCGAGCGAGGTGAGCAGCGGGGCGGGCTGGACGATGACCGCGCCGTTGAGCGCGATGCGTCCTTCCTCGACCATCCGTTCGACGTCGCGGCGCGAGCCGACGCCGGCGCGTGCGAGCAGCTTGGCGATGCGCTGGGGTCCGTCCTCATGCTCGCCTTCGTCCGGTTTCGCCACGCGAGCGGAAGCTGCTCCGCGACCGGCGCGGCGGCCTTTCGGGGCGTCGCGGTCGCCAGGGGTCTTTGGCGCTGGACGGGGGGCGGAGCGGGGTGGACGGCGTGTCGTCATCGGAACAGATGCGGCTTTCTTGTCGTTATTCGGGAAAATAGTGTTGCGTTGTGGTCACGCTCATAGCCGGAAAAGTGTCGCTTCGTCGATGGTAAGCAGAAGCAATCTTGCAGGACGGCGCAGAGCGGCTCATGGCGGCCTCTAAAGGGAGTGTCTATGCTCTTCATGTCTCGCCCGTCCTGCATCAAGCGGCTGCTGATCATCGAGGATGATCCGCTGGTCGCGTTCGACAATGAGCGGACGCTGAAACACAGCGGATATGACGTCGTCGCGACGGTCGATTCGGGCGAGGCTGCGGTCCCGATCATCGCCGCCGAACCGATCGACGCGCTGGTGCTGGATCTGGGGCTTGCCGGGCATATGACGGGTCGCGAAGTGGCGCGGTTGGCGCGCGATCGCGGGATCGCGGTGCTGCTGGTAACGGGCCAGTGTCCCGAGGATGCCGCGGACATTGCCGTTGCCTGCCTCGGCAAACCGCATAGCGCGTCGGCGCTCGTTGCGGCGCTGCGTGCGGTCGAGACGATGACGTGCAAGAATCAGGCCCCGCGCAAGGTCAGCGGGCTGCAAACCTATTGGCGCCCCGCCGCTGCGTGAGCGCGACCGGGCGAACGCCGCAGCGGATCAATGGCCAATTCGCTGCTTCCAATTTATTCCTGACGCTTTAGGCCTGTGGCCGTTCGGGAAAGGGTGCCGCAATCGCGCGTACCGCGGGAGGGAATTTTAGTATGGCGACAGAAGCGGCTTTGCCGGCGGCGAAGGGATGGAGTGAGAGTTTTCGTCCCTATCTGGAGCGTGCGCCGCTCGCTGCGCTGTTGCTGGGGATATCGTCGGGCTTTCCCTATGCCATGATCGGCGCGACGCTGACGACGCGCCTGTCGCAGGATGGGTTCGAGAAATCGTCGATCACTGCATTTTCGCTGGCCTTCCTGGTCTATAATCTCAAGCCACTGTGGGCTTGGGTGGTCGATGCGGTGCGGCTGCCCGGCATCGGGCGTCTCGGCCAGCGCGTGTCGTGGATGCTATTGACCTCGACGCTGGTGATGCTCGCCGTGGGCAACCTTGCGTTGGTCGATCCGCAGCACGTCGGGCAATCGCCGGTCGGCCAGTTCATGCAATGGTTCGGGATGGGCCGTGAGGGCGCCTATGCCGCCCTGTTCGAGATGGCCATCGGCGCCGTGCTTGTCGGTTTTGCCGGCGCGACCTTCGATGTAGTGATCGATGCCTATCGCATCGAGATTTTGAAACCAGAACAACTTGGGGTCGGGTCGGGCATGTCGCAATATGGCTGGCGTATCGGCTCGGCGGGTGCGGGCGCGCTCGCGCTGTTCTTGGCGGCGAGACAGGGCTGGGAAGCGGCCTATCTGGCGTGCGCAATGTTCGCGTTACCCGCGGTCATCGCGGCCTTCTGGGCCGGCGAACCCGAACGACATCGAGAAGCGGTGAAGCGCGAGGGGCGGCCCGGGATCATCGCAGGCATCGTCGGACCCTTCACCGAATTTTTCAGCCGCCACGGCGCATGGCTGGTACTGCTGTTCATCCTGCTCCACAAGATCGGTGACACGCTGGCGAATTTGACGCTGCGCTTGCTGCTCAACGACCTTGGCTTCAGCAACGACGAGATTGCCATCTACGACGTTGGGATCGGGTTCTGGGCCTATTTGATCGGCATCTTCATCGGCGGCATTATGTATGCCCGGCTCGGTATGAAGCGGTCGGTGCTGATCAGCCTGATCCTGATGGCGATCAGCAATTTCAGCTTCGCACTGCTCGCGGCAGCGGGGCACAGTAATTGGGGCCTCGCCGGCGCGATCGGTTTTGAAAATGTCGCGAGCGGCATCGGCGGCGTCGTCGTCGTCGCCTATTTCTCGGCGCTGTGCGACCTGCGTTTTACCGCGGCGCATTATGCGCTGATCAGTTCGGCGGCGAGCATCGTGGGGCGCTTTTTGACTGGAACCACCGCTGGCGCGATGATGGAGCAGTTCGGCAATGTGAACTTCTACCTGTTCACCGTCGTTGCGGCGCTACCGGGAATCTTGCTGTTCTGGTGGATGATGCGCGCCGGGCTGGTCGATCTGTCGGTGGGCACGGCGGGAACAGCGCGTGAAGGCGAAACGACGGCATAACTAAGAAGCACGATCGGGCGAAGCGGACACTGGCGAGGCGGAAACTAGGCCGGCCATTCGCCGTTGATGTCGAGCGCCCGCCCGACAAGATAGAGCGATCCGCCGATGAGGGTGTTGCGCGCGGGGGCATCCGCGGCGAGCGCGCGCATCGCACTGGCGACGTCGGTTCTCGGTACCGCCGCAGCGATGCCGGCGGCGAGCGCGATGCGTGCGAGCTCTGCCGGGTCATGATGCTCGTGCCCCGGGATCGGTACCGTGATCACGCGACGGACATGCGGCGCGAGCATGTGCAGAAAGGCGCTGGCGTCCTTGTTTGCCAGCATGCCGAGGACAAGATCGACCGGTTCACGCCGTGCCAGCGTCTCTCCGAGAAAATTCGCGACCTGTCTTGCTGCGTCGAGATTGTGGCCACCGTCGATCCAGACCTCGTGGCCGTCCGGCATCAGCGCGGTGAGTGGACCGGGGCCAAGCAATTGCATACGCCCCGGCCAGTTGGCGTCGGCAACCCCGCGCACGATGTCTGCGTCGCCCGGCTGCGGGTCGGGTGCGAGGCGCAGCATCGCGATCGCGAGCCCCGCGTTCCGCATCTGATGCGTGCCAGCCATGCGCGGCCGCAGCGGCTGGGCGACGGAACCCGATGCTGATGTCCAATGAAAGCCGTGGCCGTCGGGCTCCACCGTCCAGTCGGCGCCCTCCGAAAACAGTGTCGCCCCGACAGCGGCGGCCTTGGCGGCGATGACGTCGCGCACGAGCGGCGGGTAGTCGAACGTCGCGACGCGGGCGCCGGGCTTGATGATCCCGGCCTTTTCCCACGCGATGCGCGCGGCAGGTTCGGCGGGTGTGCCGGCTTCGGGTTCGAGCAGGAAGGCCTCATGGTCGATGCCGAGCGATGCAATGCCGCACACCGCCGGCGGCGGAATGATATTGGTTGCGTCGAGGCGTCCGCCGAGGCCGACCTCGATGATGCAATCGTCGGCGGGGACGCGAGTGAAGGCGAGGAAGGCGGCGGCGGTGGTGACTTCGAAGAAGCTCGCCTGCAGGTCTTCGGCTTCGTCGAGAACCTCTTCGAGCAACGCGGCCAGTAGCATGTCGTCGATCAGCTGGCCGGCAAGGCGGATACGTTCGTTGAAGCGCACGAGGTGCGGGCTGGTGTAGCTGTGGACGCGGCGCCCGCTCGCTTCGAGGATCGTGCGCAGATAGGCGCAGGTCGACCCCTTGCCGTTGGTGCCGGCGACATGGAAGGTGCGTGGGAGCTGGTCCTGCGGATTGCCGAGGCGCGCGCAAAGTTCGGCGATACGTTCGAGGCCGAGGATGTCGCGGCCTGGGGAGAGCGCGGCAACGCGGTCGAGTTGGATCTGGACCGCGGGATCGGAGCTGTGGGCGTGGTCGGGCATGGCTTTCCTCCCCTCCCTATCAGGGAGGGGCTGAGGGTGGGTGCGCGGCACAGCCGCGCGGCAACGGTTCGGAGCAAAATATCGCCAGTCGGGGCGTCGAGCCCCGCCTGTCGAGACCCACCCCTAACCCCTCCCTTGCAGGGAGGGGGATTTGCTACGCCGCCTTTTCTGGTGCCAGATAGTCGATCAGGCGGCCCAATGTTTCGGGCAGATCCTTACGGTGCACGACCATGTCGATCATCCCGTGATCGAGCAGATATTCGGCGCGCTGGAAGCCTTCGGGCAGTTTTTCGCGGATCGTATTCTCGATCACGCGCTGGCCCGCGAAGCCGATCAGCGCCTTGGGTTCGCTGATCTGGATATCGCCGAGCATCGCATAGCTGGCGGTAACGCCGCCCGTGGTCGGGTCGGTGAGCAGCACGATATAGGGCAGGCCGGCGCGGCGGAGGCGCGCGAGCGCCACCGTGGCGCGCGGCATCTGCATCAGCGACAGCGTGCCTTCCTGCATCCGCGCGCCGCCCGCAGCGGTGATGGCGATATAGGGGCAGCGACGGCGGATTGCGTCCTCGACTCCCGCGACGAACGCTTCGCCGACCGCGACACCCATCGAGCCGCCCATGAAGGCGAAATCCTGGACCCCGATGACGACCGTCTGGCCGTCGATCTTGCCCGCCGCATTCTGATAGGCGTCGCGGTCGCCAGTCGCGGTGCGCGCCGCCTTGATGCGGTCGACATATTTCTTGGTGTCGCGGAACTTCAGCGGATCCTCGGGCGCGGCGGGCGCGCTGATCAATTCATGCAGGCCGCCGTCGAACAGCTGGGCAAAACGCTCGGTCGCGCCGATGCGGTCATGATGGTCGCAGCGCGGGCAGACGTTCAGATTGTCTTCCCATTCCTTGACGAACACCATCTGCTGGCACTGGCGGCATTTGTGCCAGAGATTGTCGGCGGTATCGCGCTTGGCGGTGAAGGGCAGGGCGTTGCGAACGCGGTCGAGCCAGCTCATGCGGCGATCTCCTTTGCGCCGTGAATAGCATCGGCGAGGGTGCGGGTGAAGGCCTCGACATGCGGCGCGGCGGCGGCGCCATGCTCGGCGATGATGTCGATGAAGGCCGAGCCAACGACGACGCCATCGGCAACCTTGGCGATCTCTGTGGCCTGTGCGGGGGTGCGGACGCCGAAGCCGACCGCGACGGGGAGGTCGGTCGCGGTCTTGAGGCGCGCGACAGCTTCGTCGATGCTGGCCTGCGCGGCCTGTTGCTGGCCCGTGATGCCGGCGACCGAGACATAATAGAGGAAGCCGCCCGCGCCGCTGAGCACGGCGGGGAGGCGCGCGGCGTCGGTCGTGGGGGTAGCGAGACGGATCAGGTCGACGCCCGCTGTGCGAAGCGAGGGGCCGAGTTCGGGATCTTCCTCGGCGGGAATATCGACGCAGATGATGCCGTCGACGCCCGCTTTCGCGCATTCGGCGGCGAACCAGTCGCCGCCGCGGATTGTCATCGGGTTGGCGTAGCCCATCAGGACGAGCGGGGTTTCGGGATGGCGGCCGCGGAAGGCCGTCGCCATTGCGAAGATGTCGGCAGTCGTCGTACCCTTGGCGAGGCTGCGCAGGTTCGCGGCCTGGATCGCGGGACCATCGGCCATCGGATCGGTGAAAGGCATGCCGAGTTCGATCACATCGGCGCCCCCCGCGACGAGCGCGTCGAGATTCGCGGCGGTGTCGCCGTCGCCGGCGGTGATGAAGGCAACGAGCTTGGGGTGGGGCTTTGCAAAGGCGGCGGCGAAACGGCTCACAACTCCACCCCCAGCGCGTCCGCGACGGTGAAGATATCCTTGTCGCCTCGGCCCGAGCAGTTGACGATGATGATCTTGTCCTTGCCCAGCGTCGGCGCGATGCGTTCGGCGGCGGCGATCGCGTGCGCGCTTTCGAGCGCCGGGATGATGCCTTCGAGCTTGGTGAGCTTCTGAAAGCTGGCGAGCGCTTCGGCGTCGGTGACGGGTTCGTAGCGGACGCGGCCGATTTCGTGGAGCCAGCTATGCTCGGGGCCGATGCCCGGATAATCGAGTCCCGCCGAGATGCTGTGCGCCTCGGTGATCTGGCCGTCCTCGTCCTGCAGTAGATAGGTCTTGTTGCCGTGGAGGATGCCGGGGCGCCCCCCTGCAAGGCTGGCGGCGTGCTTGCCGTCGAGGCCTTCGCCGGCGGCTTCGACGCCCACGATCTCGACATCGGCGTCGTCGAGGAAGGGATGAAACAGCCCGATGGCATTCGATCCGCCGCCGACGGGGGCGATCAGCATGTCGGGGAGGCGGCCTTCGGCTTCGAGTATCTGTTTGCGCGCTTCGTCGCCGATCACCGACTGGAAATCGCGGACGAGTTCGGGATAAGGGTGCGGGCCGGCGACGGTGCCGATGATGTAGAAGGTGTCGTGGACGTTCGCGACCCAGTGGCGGAGCGCCTCGTTCATCGCGTCCTTGAGCGTCTTTGCGCCCGATTCGACCGCGACGACTTCGGCGCCGAGCAGCTTCATGCGGAACACATTGGGCTGCTGCCGCGCGACGTCGACCGCGCCCATGAAGATGGTGCAGGGCAGGCCGAAAAGTGCGGCGACGGTTGCGGTCGCGACGCCGTGCTGGCCCGCGCCGGTTTCGGCGATAATCTTCGTCTTGCCCATGCGTTTCGCGAGCAGGATCTGGCCGATGCAATTGTTGATCTTGTGCGCGCCGGTGTGGTTGAGGTCTTCGCGCTTCAGATAGATTTTCGCGCCGCCAAGATGGTCGGTCAGACGTTCGGCGAACCAGAGCGGGCTGGGGCGGCCGACATAATGTTTGAGCAGATAGTCGAATTCGGCCTTGAACGCCGGGTCGGCCTGCGCCGCGCGATAATGGTGTTCAAGGTCGAGGATCAGCGGCATCAGCGTTTCGGCGACATAACGCCCGCCGAACTGGCCGAAGTGGCCGCGCTCGTCCGGGCCGGTGCGAAGGCTGTTGGGTAAATCGGTCATCGACCGGCGGCTTTAAGGAAAGCGGCGATCTTGTCCACATCCTTGACGCCCGGCGCGCTCTCGACGCCCGAGGACACGTCGACCAGCGGTGCCCCGGTCGCGGCGATCGCTTCGGCGACATTTTCGGGGGTTAGGCCGCCCGCGATGCCCCAGTCAATATTGTGGCGATGGTTTTTGAGCAGCGACCAGTCGAAGCGCGTGCCGGTCCCGCCGGGCATCGCAGCAGCGGGCGCGTCGAACAGGATGCGGTCGGCCACGCCGTGATATTTCTGCATCCGGGCGAGCGTTTCAGCGTCCTTCAGGCCGACGGCTTTCCAGACTTCCGCCGGGGTCAGCCGCTTCACCACGCCAAGCCACTCAGGGGTTTCTGTGCCGTGGAACTGGATGATGTCGGGGCGTACCGCCGCGAGGGCGTCGCCGGTGAGTTGCTGCGGTGCGTTGACCAACAGCAACGCAACCTTGACATTGGCTGCGCCCGCGCGCTTGCGCAGTTCGGCGGCGGTCTTGAGATCGACGTAGCGCGGGCTCGGCTCATAGTGATTGAGACCGATATGCGTCGCGCCGTACCGGATGGCGGCCTCGACCTCTTCGATCGTCTTGAGGCCACAGATTTTGACGAGTGGGAGCATGATGTCTTTCCTGTCGTCATCCCGGCGAAGGCCGGGATCTCCACGGAGCGATATGTTGCCACGTCGAGATCCTGACCTGCGCCGGGATGGCGGATATGGTGTTTAAAGCGTCGCTTCGATCTCGCGCGCAGCCAGATCGGGGTCGGCCGATTGGCTGATCGGGCGGCCGACGACGAGGATCGAGGCCCCGTCGGCCATCGCCTGCGCCGGCGTAACGACGCGTTTCTGGTCGCCGGCCGTGCCGTTCGCGGGACGTACGCCGGGGACGACAAAAAAGCCGCCTGGCCAGGCTTTGCGCGCCGCCTTCACTTCCTGGCCCGAGCAGACAATACCGTCGAGCCCGGATTCGCGTGCAAGTGCTGCAAGGCGAACCACCTGATCGTGCGGGGTGCCGCCGACGCCGATGTCTTCGAGATCGGGGGCGTCGAGGCTGGTGAGTACGGTGACTGCAACAACCTTTGTATTCAGTCCCGCAGCCGCCTTTGCTTCTTCGAGCATTGCGCGGCCGCCTGCGGCATGGACGGTCAGGACCGCGGGCTCGAGCGTGCGTAGGGCCTGGATCGCTTTTGCAACGGTGTTCGGAATATCGTGGAGCTTGAGGTCGAGGAAGATCGGCAGGCCGATCTTCGCCATTTCATGCACGCCATGATGCCCGTTAGCGCAGAAGAATTCGAGGCCGAGCTTCAACCCGCCGACATGGCGCCGCACCTTCTGTGCGAGCGTCAGTGCGGCGTCGAGATGCGTGGTGTCGATGGCAAGATAAAGCGGCGACGTCATGGCTTGTCCGTTGTGAAAAGGTCGGTCGGGGCGGGCGGAACATCGTTGACTGGCGCCGCCGCGGGCGTGACTTCGACGGGGCGATTGGCGAGCGCGCGCAAGTCCGCCGCCTGTCGCTCGCTGGCATCGAGGCGTCGCTTCATCGACCAGCGGGTCGTGCGCAGCGCGATCCACATGGGGACGCTGCCGATCAGGAAGGCCGTGAGGATCAGGACGGGCAATTTGGTGTCGAGCACCTGTCCGGGCCAGATCGTGACGGTCACCGGTATCCAGTTCGCCATCGCGAAAATGACGAGGATGGCGGTCAGCAAGACCCAGATGATCGTTCGCAGCATTCCCACTTCGTCTTGCTCCTCTGTCGGTCTGGCACCCACCCTATGACAGATTGCCGGGTGATTCCAGTCCGGGGCTATCCAGCCCCGAACACGCGCTCGAAGATCGTGTCGACATGCTTCATATGATAGCCAAGGTCGAACAGCGCGGTCAGCTCGTCGTCTGACAGGCGTGCCGTAACTTCGGCGTCCCCCTTGAGCAGTTCGAGCAGAGATAGCTCGCCGTCGCTTTCCCACACCTTCATCGCGTTGCGCTGGACGAGCACATAGCTTTCCTCGCGGCTCGCGCCCGCCTGCGTCAAGGCAAGCAGCACGCGCTGCGAGTGGACGAGGCCACCCATGCGATCGAGATTCTTTTGCATGCGTGCGGGATAGACAAGCAGCTTGTCGATCACACCGGTCAGGCGTCCGAGCGCGAAGTCGAGCGTGATCGTCGCGTCGGGCCCGATGAAGCGTTCGACCGACGAATGGCTGATATCGCGCTCATGCCACAGTGCGACATTTTCGAGCGCCGGGACCACCGCGCTGCGCACCATGCGGGCAAGACCGGTGAGATTTTCGGTCAGGATCGGGTTGCGTTTGTGCGGCATCGCCGACGAACCCTTTTGCCCGGGCGAGAAATATTCTTCGGCCTCGAGCACTTCGGTGCGCTGAAGATGACGCACTTCAGTTGCAAGGCGTTCGATCGATCCGGCGACGACGCCGAGCGTCGCGAAGAACATCGCGTGACGATCGCGCGGGATGACCTGTGTCGATACCGGCTCGACCGCGAGGCCGAGTTTGGCCGCAACATGCGCTTCGACGCGCGGGTCGATGTTGGCGAAGGTGCCGACCGCGCCCGAGATGGCGCAGGTGGCAACTTCGGCGCGCGCGGCGACGATGCGTGCCTTGCAGCGATCGAATTCGGCATAGGCCTGGGCCAGCTTCAATCCGAAGGTCACCGGTTCGGCGTGGATGCCGTGGCTGCGGCCGATCGTCGGAGTGAGCTTGTGTTCATAGGCGCGGCGCTTGATCGCGGCGAGCAGCGCGTCGAGATCGGCGATCAGGATATCGGCTGCTTGTGCGAGCTGTACCGCAAGGCAGGTGTCGAGCACGTCGGAGCTGGTCATGCCCTGATGCATGAAGCGCGCTTCGTCGCCGACATTCTCGGAAACCCACGTCAGGAAGGCGATGACGTCATGCTTGGTGACGGCCTCGATCGCGTCGATCGCGGCGACGTCGATCACCGGGTTCGTCGCCCACCAATCCCACAGCGCTTTGGCAGCGGATTTCGGCACGGTGCCCAGTTCGGCAAGGGCATCGGTCGCGTGCGCTTCGATCTCGAACCAGATGCGAAAGCGATTCTCGGCCGACCAGATTGCGGTCATTTCCGGCCGTGCGTAACGCGGAACCATTGAATTTCCTTCCTTTTTGGGCGCCTTGTCGCGGAATCCCTGCGGAACCGCGACGGGCCGCCCCGTAGCAGGGACAAGGCGTTTCGCCAAATCGGATGGGGTGCAACTTTGCGCAAATGCGGTGGGTTGCCCTTATGCCCCATCAAAAAGGCGACGGGTCGCAACAACCATCAAACGTCGCCGCTAGAGGAGAATAATTGTGTTGAAACAAGTGCTTTTGATCGGCGCGGCGGCAATCAGCTTCCCCGCTCTGGCTCAGACGACCGCTCCGGCTGGCGACGATCCCGCCCCGACGACGCAGTCGCAGCCGGCGCCGACCGATACCACGGCCCCCGCGCCGGATAATGCCCCGACGGACGATGCGAAGCCGACGGATGAAACGGCACCCACCGAGGACGCTACCCCGAGCGACACGCCCCCCGCGGCTGAGCCGACCCCTCCGGCTGATCAGCCCGCTCCGGCACCCGAATCGAAACCGGAATAACACCCAAACCCACGACACAGGAGAAAGACGATGTTGAAACAGATGCTTTTGATCGGCGCCGCTGCGGTGAGTTTCCCCGCCCTGGCGCAAACGACCGCCCCGGCTTCGGACCCTGCCGCTGCGCCGGCGGCCGCCGAGCCAGCTCCGACGCCCGATGCGTCAACCCCCTCGGCAACCAGCCAGCCCGCACCTTCGGGCGGAGCGGCAACGCCGACGCAGATCGCGCAGATCGTCGAACAGGAATTTCCGACCTATGACGGTGACAAGAATGGCGATCTGAATGCCGCCGAGTTCGGCGCGTGGATGAAAAAGCTGCGTGCTGCGACTGACCCGAGCGCCGATGTCGAATCGGCGGAGGTCAAGACCTGGATCGGCCAGGCATTCGCCTCGGCGGATGGTGACAAATCGGGTGCGGTCAACAAGACCGAATTGACCGGTTTCCTGTCGCGCGGCGCCTAAACGGCAGTTCGCGTGGGGTGGTGCAGCCGTCGGAGCGATCCGGCGGCTGCATCGCTGTGTGGAAAAGGCGGTCGGTCGGGGCCGTAAGTTCCGGAATCAAGGCTGCTGCACCGTGATGATCGTCAGCTTATGCTCCGCCCCGCCGCGATCGGGCCAGTTGATCGACTGGCCGACGCTCAGGCCGATCAGGCCGGCACCGATGGGGGTCAGGATCGATATCCGCCCCGCGGATATGTCGGCATCGCCCGGATAGACGAGGCGCACCGTGCGCTCGGCGCCGCTTTTCGCGTCGAGGAAGGTGACGTCCGACCCCATCGTCACCACGTCGGGCGGGATCTTGGCGCGGCTGCAGATGGTCGCGCGATCGATTTCGTCGAGCAACTCCTCATAAAGATTTACGGAATCACGCTGCTTCTGCAGGGTGAGCTCGGTCAGCGTGTCGGCCTCGCTGTCGATCATACGGATTTTTGGCCTTGCGGCATTTTTTCTGGTCATGGCACGGGCTTTCCGGCTGGCGCACGACGATCGGTCGCACGCGGCAGTGTTGGGAAGAGATTTGCCCCGGGTTCGGGGCAATCGCGCCGGAACCCGGGGCTAAATGCCCGCGAGAAGCTGTCCCCCGTCATGACGGAAGCGAAGAAGGCTGCGCCGAATCTGCATGGCCGGAATGATGTCGCAGGGGGCCGAGGAAGTCAAATGCCGGACATCACAGAAAAAGACAGTCACAGAAGGCCCATCGCCCGGAAGCTGCGATAATCATTCGCGCCGATGACGATATGATCGTGTAGCGCGATCCCGAGCTTCCCCGCAGCATCGGCGATATCGCGGGTGATTGCGATATCCTGCCGGCTCGGCTCGGGGCTTCCGCTCGGATGATTGTGGACAAGGATGATCGCCGTTGCGCCAAGCTCGAGCGCGCGTTTGATCACTTCGCGAACATAGATGGCCGACTGGTCGATCGACCCTTCGCTCGCAAGTTCGTCGCGGATCAGCATGTTGCGCGAATTGAGATAGAGGATGCGGACGCGTTCGATGTCGATTGGCCCCATGTCGGCACGCAGCCAGTCGAGCAGGGCATCCCAGCTGGAGAGGATCGGCTTGTCGCGAAATTCGCCCTTGAGCAATCGCAGGCCCGCCGCCTGAACGATTTTCAGCGCGGCGATGCCGGTATCGCCCAGTCCGTCGACGCGGCGTAACGATTCGGGATCGGCGCTGATGAGCTGATCGAGCGAACCGAATTCGCGCAGCAGCGCCTTGGCCAGCGGCTTGGTGTCGCGGCGCGGGATGGCGAGGGTGAGCAGATATTCGACAAGCTCGTAGTCGGCCAGACCCTCGGCATCGTCGAGCAGGCGAGCACGCAGCCGCGAGCGGTGACCGAGATGATCCGGTGTTTCCCCCATGGATGCGGCAATAACCGCCTTGTGAGGCGCACTCAACGGTCATAGGAAAAGGATGATGGCGATCTGGACCAATTTCCTGCAGCGAAACGGAATTTCCGGCGTTGCTTCCCCGAACGGGGTTCAGTCCGAAGGGCAAACTTTTACGCCATGACGCCATTGTCCGCTTTCCGTTGCTGCGCATTGTTATTTGTCGCCTGGCCTTTCCGTGGCTGAGGCGGGCGAGATGCCACGGCCGAAGTGGCGATATCGCAAGCTGCTGTTCAAGAAGCGCTGGCTGACCGCGGGCGCGGTGATCATCCTCGTCGCGGGGGTGTGGCTGGTGCGCGAGCCGATCGCGGACCAGTTCATCAGCGATCAGCTCGACAGCCGCGGGGTTCCTGCGACCTACCAGATCGATGCCATCGGCTTCCGCAGCGAGCGTCTGTCGAATGTCGTGATCGGCGATCCGGCGCGTCCCGATCTGACCGCGCAACGCGTCGAGGTGCTTCTCGGCTATGGGTGGTCGGGCCCTTATGTTTCGGGCATTCGCGCCGAAGGTGTCCGGCTCTATGGCCGCTTCGTCGATGACCGCCTGTCATTCGGTTCGCTCGACAAATTTCGCGACCCGACCAGCACCGACCCCTTTGCCTTGCCCGACCTGTCGGTCGTACTGAGCGACGCGCGGGCCCGCGTTGAAACACCATGGGGCGCCATCGGCGCCGCGCTGAATGGCGGCGGAAATTTGCGGCACGATTTTACGGGCAAGCTCGCTCTCGTCGCGCCCAGCGTCGCGGCGGGGGGATGCAGCGGTAGCGATTTCAGCTTTTATGGCAGCTTGCTCGTCCGCAATGTCCGTCCGCAGCTGGTGGGCCCCTTGCGCGGCCGCAGCCTGCGCTGTGCCGACAGCCGCGTGACCGCGGAGTCGCCGCAAATCGCGCTCGACCTCTCGCTCTCCGAAGATATGCAAAGCTGGAAGGGCAAGGCCGACGCGAGCATTGCTGCGCTGGTTGCAGGACCGGTTAAGGCCGACCGGCTGGGCGTGCTCGCGCAATTCGACGGAACCGCGCTGCGAACGAAAGTGGAAGTCGACGCCGACATGGCGCGCCTGCGCGGCGGCGATTTCGCGGCGGAAACGGTGAGCCTCGACGCCAAGGGCTTTGTCGGGAGCGCCGCACCCCAGCTTGAGGGGCGCATCGGCTTTGCGCGGGCCAGCGGCAGCGACGCGATGCGCCGCTCGCTTGTCGAGAGTTCCCGGAGTCTTTCCGGAACGCCCGTTGGCCCGCTGGCAGCGAAGGCGGTCGCGGCACTGAGCCGCGCCCTCGCCGATGCCAGCGGCAGTGCCGGTTTCGCACTGACCGGCGAAGGCCCCGCGGCGCGCGTCGACCTGATCGCCCCGCAACTGACGAGCGCAAGCGGCGCCCGCTTCGCGGGCAGCGAGGACAGCCGTATCGGCTATCTCTATGGCGCGCCGGAGCCCGCGGTGCTGGCGTCGGGTCGCTGGAGCTTCGGGGGCGGAGATTTGCCGACGGGAACGTTGAGTCTCGACCGCCGCGCCGACGGAAGGGTGACAGGGCTCGCCAACCTCGCGCCTTATGAAGCCGAGGGCGCGCGCCTCGCGCTGACGCCGGTGAGCTTTTCCGGCGGCGCCGGCGGGCTGCTGCGCTTTGCGACGACGGCGGCGTTGTCGGGGCCGCTCGCGGGTGGGCGCGTCGAGCGGCTCACTGTGCCGCTGGCCGGCGTGCTCGCGCCGACGGGCGCGCTTGCCCTGAACGGCGGATGCAGCCGCGTCGGCGCGGACCGCATCGACGTGAGCGGGTTCCGCCTGGGGAGAAGCGCGATCGATCTGTGCAGCCGTCCGGGCGCGCCGCTGCTGAGCGCCGGGCCTGACGGGCTGCGCGGAATCATCCGCATCCCCGGCATCGCGCTGCGCGGGACGAGCGGCAGTTCGCCGTTCAGTCTGAAAAGCGGGCCGGCGAATATCGACCTTTCCGCGATGCGCTGGTCGCTCGCGCTCGCCGATATCCGGCTGGGGGAGGGCGAGAGTGTCACCCGTTTCAGCGCCGAAAGTCTGAGCGGCCGCGCAACGCCGCAGGGCATGGCGGGTGATTTGCGCGGCGCGAACGGCAAGATCGGCGCCGTGCCACTGAACATGAGCGAGATCGCCGGACAGTGGCGCTGGGCCGATGACGCGTTGACGCTGGACGGCGGCCTGTCGCTGACCGACGCCGCGCCCGATCCGCGCTTTTTTCCGCTGGTCAGCAAGGATGCGACACTGCGCTTCGCGGGCGGTGTGATCGACGCAAAGGCGGGGTTCAGCGAGCAGAAGACGGGGACGAAAATCCTCGACGCGGTGATTCGTCACCGGCTTGCCGACAGCATCGGGTCGGCGGGCCTTGCGGTGAAAGAGTTGCGATTCGACGAGAGATTTCAGCCCGATCAGCTCACCAGCCTCGCGCTTGGCGTTGTCGCCAATGTGCGCGGATCGGTGGTGGGCGACGGCCGCATCGAATGGACCGCCGACGGCGTGACGAGCCGCGGTACATTCGCGACTGCCGACACCAGCCTGGCCGCGGCGTTCGGTCCGGTGACGGGGCTGACAACGACAATCAGCTTCGACGACCTGATCGGCCTCAAATCTGCGCGCGAACAGATTGCGAAGGTCAAGGAGGTCAACCCCGGAATCCCGGTGCTCGATGGCGAGATCGAGTATCAGTTGCTCGGCGACAATCGCGTCCGCGTGGAAGGCGGCAGCTGGCCATTCGGCGGGGGCAAGTTGTTGCTCCACCCGACAACGCTCGATTTCGGAGCGACGTCGGCGCGGCGGCTGTCTTTCGACATTGTCGGAGTCGACGCGGCGGTGTTCCTGCAAAGCTTTGGCTTCGACAATATCAATGCGACGGGCGTGTTCGACGGCACGCTGCCGGTCGAGTTCGACGGATTGGGCGGACGGATTGTCGATGGGCGCATCGATTCGCGCGGCGGCGGCGGGACGCTGGCCTATGTCGGCGAATTGTCGAACCGCAATCTGGGTGTGATCGCCAATTTTGCCTTTGGCGCGCTGCGCAGCCTCAAATATGATGATCTGACGATCATTTTGAACGGGGACCTCGACGGCGAGATGGTGACCGATATCCGTTTTGGCGGCGTAGGGCAGGGCGAGGGCTCGACGCGCAATTTCCTGACCAATCAGGTCGCCAAGCTGCCGCTGATCTTCAATGTGAAGATCCGGGCACCGTTCCGCCAGCTGTTGACGTCGGCGAAGGGATTCTACGATCCTTCGCTGCTCATCGAACAGAATCTGCCCGCACTGATGCGCGCGCAGGAAAAAGCCGAAGCCGCCGCAAAAGGCGCACTACCACCCGTTCAGCCTCCAGAAAGCGAGCCCATGCGATGAAGACGACCAAGACTGGAGCAAGGAGGCTGGCCATATACGGTCGATATGTTGCGGTGATGATCGGTGCGCCAACCCTGATGGGGGCCCTTGCGGGCTGCGTACAGATCGACACCCCCGACAAGCCGATCGAGATCAACCTGAATATCAACATCCGTCAGGAAGTGGTGTACAGGCTGGATGGCGATGCCAAGAAGCTCATCGAGCAGAATAGCGAGATATTCTGATGGGGAAGAATGTGATGTTGAAGAACAAGTGGAAACCGACCGGACTGGCCCTTGCTGCGATCGCGGTGACGGCTGCGGTGGCTTTTGCCGTGCCGTCGGCGATGGCGCAGCGCGACCCTGCTTATGCTGCGGCGCGCGCTGACGGTCAGATCGGCGAACAGCCCGATGGCTATCTGGGATTCGCGACGACGCCCACGCCGGCGATCCGCGCGCTCGTCCAGGACCTCAATATCAAGCGCAAGGCGGCCTATACCGCGAGCGCGCAGTCGACCGGCAGCACGGTCGAGCAGTTCGCCTTTACCAGCGGCTGCAACCTGATCGCGAACACCAAGACGGGCGAGAAATATCAAACGCCGAGCGGCGCCTGGAAAACGCGTGACGGCGGCCCGCCCGAGCGTGACGCTCGCTGTCCCTGACCGATCTTTCCGACAAGGACGCCTGCGGGCGTCACATGCCGCCGCGCCCCTAAACGCGGCGGCATTTTTGTGCGTCAGTGCGGCGTCAATTTTGTGCACCTGCGTACAAGCATTGACTTAATCGGGCGTCGTTCCTAAACGGACCGCGCCTTAGGGGTCCCCCGAGTTTTCGGGCCTTTTTTCGCAGGCGGAATCGATGGATATCGGCTCTGTTTCAGGAGGATGGCGGAAATGACGGGGAATGGCAGCGATCCGGAACCAGCTTCGGAGGATTCGCGTCTGGTCTCGCTCGAAGAGCGATTGGGCCAGGCCGAAGCCGCAGAAGCAAAACGGACCGCAGTGAATGCCGGACCGGAGACCGATGCGAATTACAAGCTCGGTAATCGTGTTCTGGCCGAACTGCTGGGCGGTATCGGTGGCGGCGCCTTGGTCGGTTGGACGATCGATCATTTTGCCGGCACCGCACCCTGGGGCCTGTTGGTGGTACTGTTCCTTGGAATAGTCGTCGCCTTCAGAAGCATATTTCGGATAGCGAATATTCGGCCGTCAAAGCCGGATTGAAGCTGGATTTACTGGGATTTAGGCGAGGTATCGCGTGGCGGATCAAGGCAAAGTGGACCCGATGCACCAGTTCGAGGTGCAGAAGATGTTCGACATGTTTCATGTCGGCAATCATGAGGTTGCCTTTACGACCAGTGCGATGTGGATGGTCATCGCCGGCCTGCTTCTGTGGGTCTTCATGATCGGCGGGATGAAGCGTCAGCTCGTTCCCGGTCGCTGGCAGGTCGCCGTCGAAGGCTTCACCGGCTTTATTTCGGGCATGATGAACGCGAACATCGGCCCCGAAGGCCGCAAATACACCCCTTATGTCTTCTCGCTCTTCATGTTCATCCTGATGCTGAACGTGATCGGGCTGATGCCGCTCGGCCTGTTCGGCGTGCATCCTTTCACCGTGACGAGCCACTTCGCGATCACCGGTTTCCTCGCGATCCTGAGCTTCTCGATCGTGCTGGTCGTCGGTTTCTGGCGCCACGGCCTGCATTTCTTCTCGCTTTTTGTTCCGCACGGCACGCCCTGGTGGCTATTGTGGCTGATCCCCGTGATCGAGCTGGTGTCGTTCCTCGTCCGCCCGTTCAGCCTCGCGCTGCGACTGTTCGTCGCCATGACCGCCGGCCACGTGCTGATGAAGGTGTTTGCCTCGTTCATCATCGACGGCATCGCCGCCGGTCCCGCAATCGGGCTTGGCGTCGGTATCCCCAGCATGGCGCTGATGGTCGGTATCAGCGGCCTCGAACTGCTGGTCGCCGGGATCCAGGCCTATGTGTTCGCATTGCTCACGTCGCTCTATCTGAACGACGCGATCAACCTGCATTGATATTTCAACTAGTTAATCAACGTTTTTCCCAAGGAGTTATAAAATGGACGTTCAAGCTGCTTCGCTCATCGGCGCCGGTCTGGCCGCTATCGGTGCCGGTATGGCCGCCATCGGTGTGGGCAACGTGTTCGGTAGCTTCCTCGAAAGCGCGCTGCGCAACCCGGCTGCTGCCGACGGCCAGCAGGGTCGCCTGTTCATCGGCTTCGCGGCTGCCGAACTTCTCGGCCTGCTGTCGTTCCTGATCGCAATCCTGCTGTACCTCAAGGCAGCCTGATTTCGTCTGCGGGGTTGGCTCCCTAAGGGCCGGCCCCGCGACTGCTTTTCTTTTGTCGGTCGAGTAAATCCATGCCTCAAATCAGCCAATTCGCTGAAAGCTGGTACGCCGCATCGCAGATTTTCTGGGTGCTGCTGACCTTCGGCTTCGTCTTTTTCGTCATCGGCCGCGGCATGCTGCCGAAGATCGAGGCGACAGTGGACGCGCGCGACCGCAAGGTTGCCGACGATCTGGCAGCGGCGAAAGCCGCGCACGCCGCAGCCGACAACCTCGAAGAAAGCTATCGCCAGCAGAGCGACGCAAGCCGCGCCGCTGCGCAGAAGGCGGTAACCGACGCCAAGGACAAGGCCGCGAAAGACGCCGAAAAGCGTCTTGCCAAGGTCGACGCCGAACTGTCGGACAAGCTGTCGGCGGCCGAAGCCGATATCGCCACGGCGCGCTCGTCGGCGATGGCTGAAATTGAATCGGTCGCGGCCGAAGCAGCGGGCGACCTCGTCGCCAAGCTGTCGGGCGTGAAAATTGCTGCGGCGGATGCCAAGGCAGCGGTGAAGGCGGTGCTCCATGGCTAATGTTCTGACCATCCTGTCCGAAGCGGCGGGTGAAGTGCATGTCGAGCCGGCATCGTTCGGTATCATCGATGCGACCGTCTGGGTCTCGATTGCGATGGCGATCTTCATCGGCATCCTGCTGTGGAAGAAGGTGCCGGCGCTCGTTGCGGGCATGCTCGACAAGAAGATTGCCGAGATTTCGAAGCAGCTCCAGGAAGCCGAAGCGCTGCGGCTCGATGCCGAATCGCTGAAGGCCGAATATGAAGCGAAGCTCGCCGATGCGGCGAAGGAAGCCGACGACATGCGCGCTCGCGCCGAAGCCGAAGCCGAGGCGTTGGTCGCCAAGGCGAAGGTCGACGCCACCGCGCTGATCGGTCGCCGCAAGCAGATGGCCGAAGACCGGATCGCAGCGGCTGAAGCGACGGCACTCACCGAAGTCCGTTCGGCCGCTGCAAAGGCTGCGACCGCTGCCGCTGCCGCGTTGATTGCCGAAAAGCATGACGCCAAGGCCGACAAGGCGCTGGTCGATCAGGCGATCGCGGGCGTCGCCAAGGGCTGAACCGCCTCTCGACATTGCTAACAACAGAACGCCCGCGGTTTTCGCGGGCGTTTTGCTGTGCGGGCCGCGCGTTGGATTGACTGTCGAGCATATGAAATATATATGGTTCGTATGTTATTTGGCTTGGAGAGACGTCCATGGGTATCGTAAAAATCGACGACGATCTGCACGAGGAAGCGCGCAACGCCAGTACGGTGATGTGCCGGTCGATTAACGCGCAGGCCGAGTTCTGGATGAAGATCGGGATGCTTGCCGAAGCCAATCCGACCCTGTCCTTCAACGACATCGTCAAGGCGCAGCTGGCCGCCGCTCAGGTGCGTCTCTCCGACTTTGCGGTCGCCTGATATGGTGAAAACCCCCGACGAACTCGCGCTGATGCGCATATCGGGCAAACTGCTGGCGTCGGTGTTCGAGATGCTGGACGGGCAGGAGCTCGCCGGAATGTCGACCATGGCGGTCAATGATCTGGTCGACCGCTTCATTACCGAAGACCTGGCCGCACGTCCCGCCAGCAAGGGGCAATATGGTTTCAAATATGTGCTGAACTGCTCGATCAACCATGTCGTCTGCCACGGCGTGCCCAACGCGGACGAGATTATCCGCGACGGCGACATCATCAACCTCGATATCACGCTGGAAAAGAACGGGTTCATTGCGGATTCGAGCAAAACCTATCTGGTGGGCAATACGCCTCCGGCTGCGCGGCGTCTTGTCCGGGTGGCGCAGGAAGCGATGTGGAAAGGCATTAGCCAGGTGCGGCCCGGAGCACATCTGGGGGACATCGGCTTTGCGATCGAACGCCATGCCAAGCAGAATGGCTATTCGGTCGTGCGCGACTATTGCGGACACGGCATCGGCCGCGAAATGCACGAAGAGCCGCAGGTGCTCAATTTTGGCCGTCCGGGCAGGGGCATGCAATTGCGCGAAGGAATGGTCTTCACCGTCGAGCCGATGGTCAATCAAGGCACCCGCAAGGTTTCGACCGAGAATGACGGGTGGACGGTCGTAACTGATGACAGGAAGCTCTCCGCGCAATTCGAGCATACCGTCGCGGTCACGAAAACCGGCGTCGAAGTGCTGACGCTGCGCCCCGATGAGATGCCGATGCTGGATCGCCGGTCCTGACCGTCCTGCGCGTTCTTCGCGCAAGAGGGGTGGTCAGAAGCGGATCATGATTCGCCGTGCAAGTGCGGGCGAAATGCTGTGGACGAGCTGCAACAGCTTGACCATGCCGGCGTTGACTTCGCTCTTGTTCGTGCGGATGCCGCGAACGATCTCTGCGGCGCAGGCGTGGGCGCTCATCTTGCGGCCCCCGCGCCCTGCCGTCATGTTCGTTTCGACAACGGGCGGCAGCGCCTCGATCACGCGGACATTGCTGTCCTTGAGCAAGTGCCGGATCGCCTGCGTATAGCTGCGCAGCCCCGCCTTGGTTGCGCAATAGATCGACCCGCCGGCCCGCGGCGCGATCGCCAGACCCGAAGTCACGTTGACGATCGCCGCTTCGGGCTGCGCGCGGAGCGTCGGCAGCAACCGGGTGCAGAGTGCGATCGGTGCGTCGAGGTTGGTGCGGATGCAGAGCGCAGCATTTTCCAGCGTCGCAGCATCGTCGAGTTCATATTCGCTGCCCACTCCGGCATTGTTGACGAGCAAGGCGAGCGGCTTGCCCGAGACGCCATGTACCACCGCATCGACGCCGGCAGAGGTCGATAGATCACCGGCAATCGTGGTGAAGCCGAGGGCGGACATTGTCTGTAATTTCTCCAATGATCTCCCGGTAACGACGACGTCAGCACCCGCGCCCTGCAGTTGCAGCGCGATCTCGCGCCCGATCCCGTCGCTGCCGCCGGTGACCAGTGCGAGCTTACCCCGTAAATCCATGCGACCCCTCCCATGACCTTTTACCTCGCACACTATGGCGGGTCGCATCGCCATCGCCTACATGCAAATTCATGGCTCGCCCGAATGCTCCCGACCGATTCAACGAAGACAAAGCCACCTATGTGATGCGTGGCAGCGACGGGGAGGGCGACCAGCCCGACCTCGAGCGCGGCGCCGAGGCGATCCGCAGCGTCGTGCGCAAATTGCCGACGCGTCCCGGGGTTTATCGCATGCTCGATGCGCGCGGCGACGTGCTGTATGTCGGCAAGGCGCGCGCACTCAAGAACCGCGTGACGAACTATACGCAGGTCGCGCGCCTGCCGCAGCGGCTCCAGCGCATGGTGTCGCAGACGCGCGCGATGGAGATCGTCACCACGACGAGCGAGGCCGAGGCGCTGTTGCTCGAAGCGCAGCTGATCAAACGCTATCGCCCGCCGTATAATGTCCTGCTGCGCGACGACAAAAGCTTTCCCTTCATCCTGCTGCGCACCGACCATGATTTTCCACGCGTGCAGAAACATCGTGGCGCACGGCGCGCCAAGGGGCGCTATTATGGGCCGTTCGCGAGCGCGGGGTCGGTCGCGCAGACGCTCAATGCGCTGCAAAAGACCTTCCTGCTGCGCAGTTGCACCGACAGTTTTTTCGCCAATCGGTCGCGCCCGTGCCTGCTTTACCAGATCAAGCGGTGCAGTGCGCCGTGCGTCGATCGCATTTCGAAGGAGGATTACGCGCAGTTGGTTGGCGATGCGCAGGATTTTCTCGAAGGCCGCTCGACCGCGGTCCAGAAGCGGCTCGGCACCGCAATGACGCACGCCGCCGACGCGATGGATTTCGAGCAGGCGGCGGTGCTGCGCGACCGGCTGAAGTCGCTGACCTTCATCCAGGGCAGCCAGTCGGTCCATGCCGACGGGCTGGGAGACGCCGACGTGTTCGCGCTCGCGGCGAAGGGCGGGCAATTGTGCATCGCGGGTTTCTTCATCCGCGGCGGGCAGAATTGGGGGCACCGCAGCTTCTTTCCGGCGCATGTGTCGGGGGTTCCCGAAGCCGAGGTGATGGCGAGCTTCCTGATGCAGTTTTACGAAGGCGTGCCGCCGCCGAAGCTGATCCTCGTCGATCGCGAGCCCGAGGAATGTGCGCTGCTCGCCGAGGCGCTGGGCGAACTGGGCGAGCGAAAGATCGAGATTAGCGTCCCGCAGCGCGGCAACCGCCGCCGCCTGCTCGAACAGGCAGTGCGCAATGCGGGCGAGGAGCTCGACCGGCGGCTGGCCGAGAGCAGCAGCCAGGCGAAGCTGGGGCGCGAACTGGCCGAGCTGTTCGATCTCGACAATCCGCCGCAGCGGATCGAGATTTACGACAACAGCCATATCCAGGGCACGAACGCGCTGGGCGCGATGGTCGTCGCGGGGCCCGAGGGCTGGATCAAGGGCGCGTATCGCAAGTTCAACATCAAGCGCGCCGAGACGATGCCGGGCGACGATTTCGCGATGATGCGCGAGGTCTTCCAGCGCCGCTTTGCGCGCGCGATCGACGAAGATCCCGAACGCAGCAAGGGTGAATGGCCCGATCTGGTGCTGATCGACGGCGGCAAGGGGCAGGTGTCGGCGGCGGGCGCCGTGCTCGCCGAACTGGGCATCGACGACCTGACCTATGTGGGCGTGGCGAAAGGCCCCGACCGCAACGCCGGGCGCGAGACCTTCTATCACCCCGACGGGCGCGAATTCACGCTGCCGCCGAACAACGCCGTGCTCTTCTATATCCAGCGGCTGCGCGACGAGGCGCACCGCTTCGCGATCGGTGCGCACCGGGCGAAGCGCGCCAAAGCGATGGGGTCGTCGCCGCTCGACGAGGTGCCGGGTATCGGTCCGTCGCGCAAGAAGGCGCTGCTGATGCATTTCGGCACCGCGCGCGCGGTGCGCGGCGCCAGCCTCGAGGATTTGCAGAAGGCGCCGGGGGTCAGCGCTGCGGTCGCGCAGGCGGTGCATGATTTCTATCATTCGGGACGGTGAGGGGACGATAATGGATTTTGCAGTAGCCATGCCGCTTGCGGGAACTTTGGGGGTCGTGATCGATGAGGGCAGCAAGGATCGTGTGGCCGGCAAACTGCCCGTGCGCGCCGAAATCTGCACCGCGGGCGGGATCGTCCATGGCGGGGCGATCATGGCCTTTGCCGACTGCCTTGGTGCGGTCGGCGCCTTTCTGACGCTGCCCGAGGGGGCGAACGGCACGACGACGATCGAAAGCAAGACCAATTTCCTCGGCGCCGGGCCAGTGGGCTCGGTGCTGGTCGGCGAGGCGGTTCCGGTGAAAATCGGCAAGCGGCTGTCGGTATGGCAGACGCGCATCCGCACCGAGGATGGCGCCGAGGTCGCACTGGTGACACAGACGCAGATGGTGCTTTGGCCAGCCTGACCGCCGATGCGATCGTCTGCGCGGTTCGCGCCCACGGCGAGCATGGCGCAATCCTGCGCGCACTGACCCAGGAGGCCGGTTTGGTCGCGGGCTATGTGCGGGGAGGCAGGTCGACGCGATTGCGCCCGATCCTGATGCCGGGCAATCTGGTAGCGATCGAGCTTCGCGCGCGCACCGAGGAGCAATTGGCGAGTGCAACCGCCGAACTGCTGTCGAGCCGTGCGCCGTTGCTCGCCGAGCCGCTGCCGTCGGCGGCGATCGACTGGGTGACGAGCCTGACGGCGGCGACGCTGCCCGAAAGCCAGCCCTATCCGCCGCTTTATTCGGCGCTGTCGGGGCTGCTCGATGCGATCGGCATAGCATCGTCGGCGCGGCAATGGGCCGCGGCGCTGGCGCGCTACGAGCTGTTGCTGCTCGCCGAACTGGGGTTCGGGATGAATCTCGACGAATGTGTCGTAACGGGCTCATCCGACGATCTGGCGTTCGTCAGCCCGAAATCGGGCGGGGCGGTCAGCGCGGGCGCGGCGGCGGGTTACGAGGCGCGGCTGATGCGCCTGCCGCCCTTCCTGCGCGGCGCCGACACGAACCCGTCCTTGCCCGATGTGATTGACGGGCTGGCGATCACTGGCCATTTCCTCGACCGCGACATTCTCGATGGCCGCAACCGCGACTTGCTGTCCGTAAGGGAAAGATTGCTCGACCGGCTGGGCAGGGCGGTTGCGTGACGCGCCGCCGCTGTCTAAGCGGCTGGCGAGACACGAAAGGGCGACACGTTGAAAATCCTGCTGCTGGCTGGCGATGGTATCGGTCCGGAAATCATGGTGGAGGCCGAGAAGGTCCTGACCGCGCTCGCATTACCGGTGACGCTCGACCGCGCGCTCGTCGGCGGCGCGGCGTATGAAGCCACGGGCCACCCGCTGCCCCCCGAAACGCTGGCGAAGGCGAAAGCCGCCGATGCGCTCCTCTTTGGCGCCGTCGGCGATCCGCGCTTCGACAATGTCGAACGCCATTTGCGCCCTGAACAGGCTATTCTAGGCCTGCGCAGCGCACTCGGCCTGTTCGCCAACCTGCGCCCGGCCAAACTATTCGCGGGGCTGGAGGACAGCTCGGCGCTGCGGCCCGAGGTCGCGTCGGCGATCGACCTGTTGATCGTTCGCGAACTCAACGGCGACGTCTATTTCGGCGAAAAGGGCACGCGCACGACCGCAAGTGGCGAGCGCGAAGGCTATGACGTCATGTCGTACAGCGAGAGCGAAGTGCGCCGCATCGCGCATGTCGCCTTCCGCGCGGCGCAAGGGCGCGCGAAACGCCTCTGCTCGGTCGACAAGGCCAATGTGCTCGAAACCTCGCAGCTGTGGCGCGACGTGGTGATCGAGGTTTCGGCCGATTATCCCGACGTGGCGCTCAGCCACATGTATGTCGACAATGCCGCGATGCAGCTGGTGCGCAATCCGGGGCAGTTCGACGTCGTCGTGACGGGCAATCTGTTCGGCGATATATTGTCCGATCAGGCGTCGATGTGCGTCGGATCGATCGGGTTGCTCGCCTCGGCTTCGCTGAGCGAAGGCAAACAGGGGCTGTACGAGCCGATCCACGGCAGTGCGCCTGACATCGCCGGCAAGGGTATTGCCAACCCGCTCGCGATGATCCTGTCGCTTGCGATGTTGCTGCGCCATTCGGGCGGCGACGAGGCGAGTGCCACGCGGATCGAAGCGGCGGTGGCCAAGGTGCTGAGCGACGGGTGCCGCGGCGCCGATCTGGGCGGTACGATGGGAACGGCGGCGCTCGGCGACGCGGTTGTTTCGGTTTTGAACGGATAAGAGAATGAAGAAGACCACGGGTTTCGATCGCAGCAAGACGAAGAACTGGCACCCCGCAACGCAGGCGGTGCGTGGCGGTACCTGGCGCAGCGAGCATGGCGAGACGTCCGAAGCGCTCTTCCTGACCTCGGGCTATACTTATGACAACGCCGAGGAAGTCGCGGCGCGCTTTGCGGGCGAAGCGCAGGGCATGACCTATTCGCGGCTGCAGAATCCGACGGTGGCGATGCTCGAGGAGCGGATCGCGCTGATGGAGGGCGCCGAAGCGTGCCGCACGCAGGCAACCGGCATGGCGGCGATGACGACGGCGCTGCTTTGTCAATTGTCGGCGGGCGACCATATCGTCGCCGGAAAGGCGGCGTTCGGGTCGTGTCGTTGGCTGGTCGATCATCTCTGCCCGCGCTTCGGCATCGAGACGACCGTTATCGACGGGCGCGACAATGACGCGTGGGAAAAGGCGATCAAGGCGAACACCAAGGTCTTCTTTTTCGAAACCCCCGCCAATCCGACGATGGATATCGTCGACATGAAGCATGTGTGCGCTGTTGCGAAGGCGCATGGCATTACGACCGTGGTCGACAATGCCTTTGCGACCGCGGCGCTCCAGCGGCCGATGGATTTTGGTGCCGATGTTGTCGCTTATTCGGCGACGAAGCTGATGGAAGGGCAGGGACGCGTCCTTGCCGGCGCCGTCTGCGGAACCGAGAAATTCATCAACGAAGTGCTGTTGCCGTTCCAGCGCAATACCGGACCGAACCTGTCACCGTTCAACGCATGGGTGGTGCTGAAGGGGCTCGAAACGCTCGACCTGCGCGCGCGGCGCCAGTCGGAAAATGCGCTGGCGGTTGGCAAGGCGATCGAACGTCGCGTTTCGCGGATGCTTCACCCGGGGCTTCCCAGCCATCCGCAGCATGAGCTGGCAATGAGCCAGTCGGATGCGTGCGGGCCGATCTTCTCTTTCGTCCTCGACGGCGGGCGTGAACAGGCGATGGGTTTGCTCAACGCGCTCGAACTCGTCGATATTTCGAACAATATCGGCGATTCGCGCAGCCTCTGCTGCCACCCTGCCTCGACGACGCATTATGGCGTCAGTGCCGAGGCACGCGCCGATATGGGCGTCGTCGAGGGCATGTTGCGGATCAACATCGGGCTGGAAGATCCGCGCGACATCATTGCCGATCTGGACCAGGCATTGACCAAGGTCGGGCTTTGAGCGACGCTGGCACCATGAGCATGATGATCGACTCCTTCTTTCCCTTTGCGGCGACCACCGGATCGATCACCGTGCGCGTGGCGGTCAGCTATCTGCCCGAACAATCGCATCCGGCGCTTGGCCGCTGGTTCTGGGCCTATCATGTCCGCGTCGAAAACCACGGCGAGACCGCGGTGCAGTTGCTCAGCCGCCACTGGCGGATCAGCGACGGACGCGGCCAGATCAGCGAAGTCGAGGGCGAGGGGGTCGTCGGCGAACAGCCGTTGATCAATCCCGGTGGCGCTTACGATTATGTTTCGGGCTGTCCGCTCCCGACTCCCGAGGGATCGATGGTCGGCAGTTATGCGATGGAACTGGGCGACGGGTCGCAATTGCTCGTTGCCATCCCGCATTTCCCGCTCGTGGCGCCTGCGACCGCGTCATGAAGCGCACCCACCTGCCGTTGAACGCCCTGCGCGTTTTCGATGCCGCTGCCCGGCACCTCAGCTTCACGCGTGCCGCCGACGAGCTGGCGGTGACCCCCGCCGCGGTCGGGCAACAGATCCGCGCGCTCGAGGATATGCTGGGCGTCGTGCTGTTCCGCCGCACACCCAAGGGGCTCGAGCTGACGGGCGAGGCCGATGCCGGCCTCGACGCGTTGCGGCAGGGCTTTTTGCAGTTCGAAGAATCGGTGCGCGCGATGCAGGCTGGCCAGTCGTCGCAGTCGCTGACGATCGCCGCGCCGCGCGACCTGACCGCCAAATGGCTCGCGCCGCGGCTTGCGCGCTACAGCCAGCAGGCGCCCGATGTGCGCTTCACTCTGGTGTCGGCGGACAGCGGAATCGATTTCACCGAGGCCAACCTCGATATCGCGATTTTCTGGACCGATGGTGCGGGTGAGCATGAAGGCGTCGCGCTGGCCGAGGCGCTGATGGTCACCGTTGCGGGGCCGGGGAGCGAAAGCGACACGCGGATCGCCTGGCCGGGCTGCCCAGTCGCAGATGGCGAACCGGCGCTGCGGCTGGGCGATGCGGGCCTCGCGATCGATGCCGCCGCGAACGGGCTCGGGCAGGCGAATGTCCCCGCGATGCTCGCCGACGCCGATATCGCATCGGGCCGGGTGCGACTGGTGGGCGAGGCTTTCGCCGTGAAGCGCGGTTACTGGCTCGTCGCGCCGACGCCGCAATGGCGGCAAGCGAAGGTCAAGGCACTGGTGGCGGCGCTGACGGCCGCCTGAACCCTCTCCCACCGCATCATCCCGGCCTTTGCCGGGATGACGATTGAAGGGCTATTTCGCCGCCAGCGCGAGCAGCCGGGTGACCAGCCCGACCATCTGCCCCGTGTCGACATTGGCGTCGGGGTTGTTCCAGCTGACCGTCACCACAAACCATTTTCCGTCCGACTTGCGCTCGCCGAGCAGGCTCATCGATAGGACGCCGTTTTCGGAGCCGCCCTTGTAGCCGAGATATCGCCAGTCGGCCGCGGCGACCGGCCCGACGCCATTGTTGATCGCCAGCGCGGCAAGCAAGGTTTTCGACTGGCGCGCGCGCAGATCGGTCAGCAGCCGCGCAATATCGTTCGGGCTGGCGAACCATTCGAGGCTGTCGATGAAACGCGGTCCGGCGGTAAAGCTGACCCCGTCGACATTGGCGAGCACCAGACGGCGCTGATGGCTCTCGATCAGTTTGCGTTGCGCCATGTCATCGCCGTTGACGAAGAGCGGGCGCAGATCCGCAAAATTATTGCCCTTGAGCGCGAAGGCCTCGACCGTCGTGAGCAGGGGGATGTTACGCGACGGGGCGCTGTGCCCTGCAGCCCGCATCCGCGCCTCTATCGGCTCACGGCCGATCAGGTGGATCAGCGTGTCGGTTGCGCCATTGTCGCTGACCGAGATCATCCAGTTGGCCAGCGTCTGTAGCGTGACGGGCGTATCGGCGGGCCAGTTTGCCGTCGCGGCCGACGAAAAGCTGAAATGCGACAGCGGCACGACGTCGGACCAGCGGCGCTTGCCCGCTGCGACCTGCGCCGTCAGTTCGTCGAGGATATAGAGTTTGAACGTCGATCCGACGGCGAATTGCCGGTCGGCGTTAGCTGCGGCGACTGGGTGGATGCCCGTTTGTCCCAGTTCGGCGACGAGAAAACCGGTCTGGCCGGGGAGCGCGGCGATGTCGGCGGCGACCTTGTCGAAACTGTCGCCGGCCATTTGAAAGCCGGTGAAGCGAAGCCCGGTAACGCGCTGGTCGGGCGCGGCGCTGACGTCGATCAATACCGTTGCGACGCCCTTGTCGAAGCGCAACAGGATCGTGCCCGAGCGGCCGTCGGGGGAGGTGGCGCTTTCGACGGCGATCGGCTGGCCATATTGCGCGATCAGGCCGGCGCTAATCGTCTTGAACTGCGCTTCGGAAATTTCGGACTGGAACGAGGGATCGAAATAGTCGGCAAAGGCGATCTTGCCGCTGAGGAGGTCGACCAGTTGGGCGGCGCGACGATCGAAGGTGGTGGCGGGTGCTGAAAGGATGGTTTCGGAGGATTGCGCGAGGACGGTGGAAGCGGGGACGATAGCCGCCAGCATTGTGGCACCAGTCAATATCTTGAGGACGGATCTCACGGCCTTCTCCTCAATCCGGTGATGCCAAAGGCTGCGGGCCATCCGCCTTTGCTTCGATGCACCACCACTTCGGCTGCCCACCGCGAAAAGCGTGCGACGTAGGCATCAATTCCTTGCTGGCCGGCTTGTCGAAAGCGCCGAGGATCAGCGCGACAACCGGTTCGTCATCGATCGCGCCCAGCGTGCTTCCGCAAGTCGGGCAAAAGGCGCGGCTCGAAAAATCGGATGATCGCCATGTCGAGGGTATTCCGCCGGGGCCGGTCCAGCTGACCTCGTCTCTGGAAAATTCGACCCATGCGACGGTCAGGGCTCCGGTGTGACGCTGACACATCTTGCAGGAACATGTGTGGGGCTTGGCGGCCGCTCCGACAGCTTCGAACCGGATGTTCCCGCACAGGCACCCGCCGCTGTATCGCTTGCTCACCAAAGCTCTCTCCAACGTCTTCGCGGTCCCGCCCCGCCATAGGTCACGCGTTAAAATCAGGCGTCGATTGCCGCCTCGTCGAGCGTCGCCGCATTGGCCTGGATGAACTGGAAGCGGTGCTCGGGATGCTTGCCCATCAACCGGTCGACCAGATCCTTGACCAGGTGCCGCTCCTCATATTCCTGCGGCAAGGTGACGCGCAGCATCGAGCGCGTCGCCGGGTCCATCGTCGTTTCCTTGAGCTGGTTCGGGTTCATCTCGCCGAGGCCCTTGAAGCGGCCGACATCGACCTTCTTGCCCTTGAACTGTTTCGCTTCGATTTCAGCGCGATGCGCGTCGTCGCGCGCATAGACCGAGGTGTTGCCCGAGGTGAGGCGATAGAGCGGCGGCTGCGCCAGATAGACATGACCGCGCCGGACGATGTCGGGCATTTCCTGGAAAAAGAAGGTCATGAGCAAGGTCGCGATATGCGCGCCGTCGACATCGGCGTCGGTCATGATCACGATTTTTTCGTAACGGAGCCGGTCGGCGTCGCAATCCTTGCGCATCCCGCATCCGAGCGCGAGCGCGAGGTCGGCGATTTCCTGATTGGCGCGGATCTTGTCGGCGCTGGCGCTCGCGACGTTCAATATCTTGCCGCGGATCGGCAGGATCGCCTGCGTTTTTCGGTTGCGCGCCTGTTTGGCGCTGCCGCCGGCGCTGTCGCCTTCGACAATAAACAATTCCGTGCCTTCGGGCCCATTGTTCGCACAGTCGGTGAGCTTGCCGGGCAGGCGAAGCTTGCGGCCGCTGGTGGCGGTCTTGCGCTTGACGTCACGCTCGGCCTTGCGCTTCAGCCGCTCGTCCATCCGGTCGAGGATAAGGCCGAGCAGTGCCCGGCCGCGGTCCATATTGTCCGACAGGAAATGGTCGAAATGGTCGCGCACGGCGTTTTCGGTGAGGCGCGCCGCTTCGGGGCTGGAGAGCCGGTCTTTCGTCTGGCTCTGGAATTGCGGTTCGCGGATAAAGACCGAGAGCATCATCTCGCCGCCGTTGAAGACGTCCTCGGCGGTGATCTGCGTGGCCCTTTTCTGCCCGATCAACTCGCCGAAGGCGCGCAGGCCCTTGGTCAATGCCGACCGAAGGCCGGCTTCATGTGTGCCGCCGGCGGGGGTCGGGATGGTGTTGCAATACCAGCTGTACGATCCGTCGGACCAGAGCGGCCAAGCGATCGCCCATTCGGCGCGGCCCTGGTCGCCCGGGAAATCCTGCCGTCCGACGAACGGCTCGGCGGTTGCGCATTCGCGGGTGCCGATCTGTTCCTTGAGGTGATCGGCGAGGCCGCCCGGGAACTGGAAGGTCGCTTCGGCAGGAGTGTCGTCGCCGATCAGCTCGGGCGCGCATTTCCAGCGGATTTCGACGCCCGCAAACAGATATGCCTTCGACCGCGCCATGCGATAGAGCCGCTGCGGCTTGAAACGGCCATGGTCGCCGAAGATTTCGGGGTCGGGAATGAAGCTGACGCTCGTCCCGCGTCGGTTCGGGGTCGGGCCGAGCTCTTCGAGCCCGCCGAGCGGCGTGCCGCGCGAAAAGCGCTGACGATAGAGTTGCTTGCTGCGCGCGACCTCGATTTCGGTTTCGACCGACAGCGCGTTGACGACGCTGACCCCGACCCCGTGCAAGCCTCCAGACGTGGCGTAGGCCTTGCCCTCGAACTTGCCGCCCGAGTGGAGCATGGTCATGATGACCTCGAGCGCCGATTTTCCGGGGAATTTCGGGTGCGGATCGACCGGCATGCCGCGGCCGTTGTCGACGACGGTCAGCCGGTTGCCGACGTCGAGCGTCACTTCGATGCGGTTCGCGTGACCCGCGACCGCTTCGTCCATGCTGTTGTCGATAACTTCGGCGGCAAGATGGTGCAGCGCGCGCTCGTCGGTGCCGCCAATATACATGCCGGGACGGCGGCGGACGGGTTCGAGGCCTTCCAGCACCTCGATCTGCGAGGCGTTGTAGCTGTCGGTCGCGGGGGTGCTGCTGTCGAACAAATCGTGACTCATGACCCAGCTATAGGGGGCGGGAAAGGCGGCTGGCAAGGGCGCTTTTTGGCGGCTGCGGGCGGCTCGGTTCGTCCCGTTTCCGTGTCCTGGGGGAACTTTGACCGCGCGCGAGGGGTTGGGGCGCTGACTGTAAAGTCATCAAAAAATGGAGCAAAAAATGAAAACTCTCTCTCTCCTTGCCGCGGTTGCGGCCAGCGCGGTTGCTATGCCTGCGATGGCCCAGGATGGTCGCGACACGTCGCAGGACTTTAACGGACCCTATATCAGCATTGCCGGTGGCGGTACGCTGCAGGGCAGCGATCGCGGTGAAACGCTGGTATTCGATACCAACCGCGACGGCACCTATGGCGATCAGGTGACAACGGTCGGCGGCGCAAATGCCTTTTCGCCGGGTTTCTGTAGCGGCGCCGCGACGGGCACCGCTAATCTTGGCTGTCGCAACGACAAGGACGGCCCGGAATATGTCGCGCGGCTCGGTTTCGACAAGCGCATGGGCAATTTCGTCCTCGGCGCCGTGATCGAAGGTGGCCGCAGCCACGCACGCGACAGCGTTAGCGGCTTCTCGACCACGCCTGCCAGCTACACGATGAGCCGTGAAGCCGACTATCAGGCGAACGCACGCCTACGCGCCGGCTATACCCCCGGCGGCGGCGCGCTCTTCTATGTGACCGGTGGCGGCGCCTATGCGCGCCTCGACAACAAGTTCACGACGAGCAACACCGCCAACAGCTTTGCCGACAATGGCAAGACGAACGGTTGGGGCTATGCTGCGGGCGGCGGTGCCGAGGTCATGGTGACCAAGAATATTTCCGTCGGCCTCGAGTATCTCTACACCGATCTCAAGGACAAGGATTATGTCGTCAACGTCGGTGCCGGCACGGCGCCCGCGACCAATCCCTTCCTGTTGAACGGCGGCGGGACGGACATTCAGCGCAGCAATGCACATTTCCGCACGCACAGCGTGCGCGGTTCGCTGAGCTACCGCTTCTAACCTCTTGGGAGCGGGAACGGGAGGCGTCGGGTCGAAAGACCCGGCGCCTTTCGCCTATCTGGAGGCAGGGGCCGCGAAAATCGCGAAATTGCCGTTCGCGCTACTGACGAGGCGGCCGTCCTGATAGAGTTTTGCCTCAATATTGGCGACGCGCTTGCCGCGGTGCAGCACCTCGGCCTCACATGTCAGTCGGCCTTCGCCGACGCGGACATGATAGTTGAACTTGATTTCGAGTGTCGCGCACCATTGATCGTCGCCGAGCACGCTGCTGAGCGCGCCGCCCATGGCAGTATCGGCGAGCGAGTAAGCGACGCCGCCGTGCGCGGCGCCCTGCGGGCTGAAATGCTGCTGGCGATCGATGTCGATTGCCATCGTGCAACGTCCGTCACCGCGCTCGACCATTTGCAGGCCGAGCGCGCGTGCGAATTCAAATTCCTGCCCGAAGGGCTTCACCGGACGTCTTTAACGAACCCGGGGGCCACCGAACGGCGGGGGCGGGGGCGGACGGCGCGTACCGCGCGGCAGCTGCGCCTGATAGGCGCGGCCGCAATGCTCGACGCAATAGGGGAAGCCGGGGTTCACCGCTTCACCACAGAAATGGAAGTCGGGCTCGCCCGGATGCCCCATCGGCCAGCGGCAGATGCGGTCGTTGAGATCGAGCAAGGTCGTCTTGTTGGCGATCTCGGGGCTGGGCTTCGCGGGCACCAGCCGGCGCGGCGGCGCGGGCGGGATCGGTGCCTGCTGGTCGCCGGGCCCCTGACGGATGAAACCGCCGGGCCCGATCGAGACGATGCGCGGGGAATCGGCCTTCGGCGTAGAGTCGCCCAGTGCGCCATCGGCGTTCGGGCTCTCGACGGGGATTCGGGCTTCGGGCTTCGGAGCGGCGACGACTGGACGCGGCGCCACAGGCGCGGCGGCGCGGGGCGCCGACACGGGGGCCGCGGGTTTCGGTGCAGCGGGTGCCGCAACCTTGACCGGCTTGGCCTTCTCGGTCGCCTTGACGGGCGAGGGGCGCGATTTCAGGCCGAGACGGTGCGCCTTGCCGATCACCGCGTTGCGGCTCACGCCGCCGAGTTCGTCGGCGATCTGGCTGGCGGTCAGCCCTTTTTCCCACATATTGCGCAGGCTTTCGATGCGCTCATCGGTCCATGACATAGTTCATTCCTTATCATTCCACGCCGCGGGCGGTTTAACGATCCGCGTTACCGGCCTTTTGGAGGCCGGCATTCAGTCGCTGCCCAGCTTGCGGTAAGATCGGGGAGGCGATAGGCGAGAACGCCATGAACGACCAGCCCCAAATTTCGCGCCCCGACTCGAGCAATTTCGCCGCAGTACCGACCTTTGCCGAACCCGGCGTACCTCATATCCACACCCTGAACGTTCCGGGCATGCAGGCGCTATATGTCAAGGAGGTGCGGCGCTTTTTCAAGGTCCAGCTGCAAACTATCTGGGCCCCGGCGATTACCACGCTTTTGTTCCTCGTCATTTTCACCGTCGCGCTGGGCGGTGCGGGGCGCACGGTCATCGGCGTACCCTTCGCCGATTTCATCGCACCGGGCCTGATCATGATGGCGATGCTGCAGAACAGCTTTGCCAATTCGAGTTTCTCGCTGCTCGTCGGCAAGATCCAGGGGACGATCGTCGACTATCTGATGCCGCCGCTCGCGGTTGGGGAATTGATCATTGCCCTCGTCGGCGCGGCGATCACGCGGTCGATTCTTGTTGGTCTGGCGTTGTGGCTTGCGATGCTGTTGTGGCCGGGGGTGCATGTGATGCCCGACCATTTGTGGGCGGTGGCCCTCTTTGGCGTGCTTGGCGCTTCGATGCTCGGTTTTCTCGGTCTGATTACGTCGATCTGGGCCGAAAAGTTCGATCACGCCGCCGCGGTGACGAATTTTGTGGTCACGCCGCTCGCGCTACTTTCGGGGACCTTCTACTCGGTCGACAAGCTGGCGCCTTGGTTCCGGACGATCGCCCACGGCAATCCCGTCTATTACGCGATCATGGGCTTCCGGTACGGCTTCATCGGAACGGTCGATTCGACGATCGCCAATCCGGTGCTGACCGCCGCGCTCGCACTGGTTGCGGTCAATATCGTGCTGGGGCTGCTGACCTATCGCCTGCTCGCCTCGGGCTGGAAGCTGAAGGCCTGACGCCTGCTTAGTGACGATGGATGGCGCGGACGCGATAGCGGCCGTGGTCCAGCCCTTCGAACATTGCGTCGATCTGCGGATGATCGATCGGTCCGCCATCGCCGTCGGCAACCAGATTTTGCTGGCTGACATAGGCGATGTACGAGGAATCGCCGTTTTCGGCGAACAGATGGTAATAGGGCTGCTCTTTCGCGGGACGGATGTCCTCCGGGATCGCATCATACCATTCGTCGCTGTTCGCAAAGACAGGATCGATGTCGAACACGACGCCGCGAAAATCGAACATGCGATGACGCACGATGTCGCCGGGCGCAAAGCGGGCGCGGCCGACGAGCGGCGCGGTAACCGCGGGAAGGTCGGAAGATGATTCGGGCGTCATATGATCAATCTATGGCTGTTTACGCGCGTTTCAAGTCCGTTACACTTCAGTCCGGCTGCGGTTTGCCGAATCGGGCTGTGATCGAGGTTACAGATGCACCGGCTGTTCGAGCTATCACGCCCTTCTGGCCTTTGCATTTCCGGATTGGATTGCGGGCCGCGACGATCAGGGGAGACGTTTATATGACCGACCTACCACCCAATATTTCCGGCCCGGCTTCGGGCATCATCCAGCGTGCGAAAGATATCCTTCTCAAACCCAAAGAGACCTGGCCGGTTATCGCTGCCGAGCCGGCAACGACCCAGTCGATCTACGTTCCTTATGTCGTTATGCTCGCGGCAATCGGGCCCATCGCCCAATTCATCGGCGGCCAGGTCTTCGGTTTTACGGCATTCGGCGTCACCTATCATCCGCCACTCGGCAGCGCGCTGGGATCGGCGATCCTGTCCTACGGTCTGACGCTGGCGACCGTGTTCATCCTTGCCTTGGTGATCGACGGGCTGGCGCCGAATTTCGGTGGGCAAAAGGATCAGATTCAGGCGCTCAAGGTCGCGGCCTATTCGGCCACCGCCGGTTGGATCGGCGGCATCTTCGGGATCGTTCCGGCGCTTGGGCTGATCGGCGCCCTGTTCGGCCTTTATGGCCTCTATCTGCTTTATCTCGGTCTGCCGGTGCTGATGAAGGCGCCGCAGGACAAGGCGATCGGCTATACCGTCGTCGTCATCATCGTTGCGATCGTGCTGTTCCTGATCGTGGGCGCGGTCGTCGCCGCACTGACGGCACCCTCGCTGCTCAGCATCAGGGGATAACAACGCATGGCCGTCCCGGCACTGTGTCGGGGCGGCTGTTCGCCCGGATGGTCAGATCAGAGATTTTAACCGGTCGATCCCCGTTGCCTCCCGAATGATCCGGGCCGCAAGCGCATTTCCGTTCGCGGCATTGGTGAAGACGACGATCGCTCGTCCGCTCCGGGCATCACCAACGCCCATGGTTTTGAAAATCCCGTAATTGCTGCCGCTGTGCTGGAACAGCGGGCCCGTGGGGGATTGCTCGAGCTCCCAACCCAGCCCCCGTGAAATGTCGCGCCCGCGCACTTCGAGCCGGGGGGTGAGCATCGCCTGCCGGGCCGCGTCGCTAATCTCCCAGGATGCCCGTTCTGGCCGGTCCATCATGAGCATCATGAACTTCGCATAGTCGGACGCGGTCGTAAGGAGCCCGCCCGCCGAATTGACCAGGAGGTCGTGTGTCGACGGTAGTGTCTCCGGATCCATCTCTCGCATCGCCTCGACCGAATCTTCGTATGTCCAGGACAGGATCGGCTTGCGCCGCCTTGCAGCGATCCGGAGCAGACCGTCGCCCAACTCGCGCGTGGGCTGGCGAGGAAGGGTCTGCTCGCCCTCCGGAGGTTCGGAATGGCCGAAAACCAGCGACCTTGCGATCTCCTCGTCCCAGCCGAAGCTGCTGTGGGACATCCCGGCCGGGCCGAACAGCTTTGCCTGCATCACGCTGCCGAGGCCGGCGCCCGTGATTTTCTCGACGACCAGCTGGAGCCAGATGAATGCTTCGCCGGAATAGGTGTAACGCGATCCTGGTGCGCTACTCGTAACGAGCGGCTCGGAGGCCCAGTTGGGCAAGCCGGTCGAATGCTCCAGAACATGCCGGGCCGTGATGAGTTCAAGATTGGAGTCACGACCCAGATTTGCCGGCCGGCGATACGCAACGAGCGGCTTGTCGAGATCGAGGCGCTTCTCGTCGACCAGCCGCATCACGACATAGGCGAAGACCGGTTTGGTCATCGACGCCGCTTCGAACAGTGTATCCTCTCGCACCGGGTCGCGGGTGAGGATATTTTTCACGCCGAAGCCACCGCTCCAGGCGAGCCCCTTGCGGTCCACGACCGCGATGGCGATGCCGGGCACCCCGGCAATTCGCATGAGGCGCGGAAGGTCCCGAACGAGGTTCGCGGAAGGAATCCAGCCGGCATTGCCGTCCGGGCATAGGGGGGGCGTCCCGGCATGGACGGACGCCGAGCCGCTGGCGATCAGTGCCGCGGACCCAACCAGCAAAGCCCGCCGCCCGAATATCGTTCCGGTGCTCATCTTTGTTCGCCGTTGAGCCAGGGCATCAGGAACACCGCCTGCTTGGTCTCTCGTTCCATGCTCCGCTCCCGCTCATACGCCGAGGTCTTACCGCCCGCCATTTTGCCGAGATGAAACTCGCTTGGGCTGTACTGGCGCAGGCGAACGACACGGCGAACAGGCAGAACAAGAGCCTCATTGGCTTTCACCTCCAATCGGTCATCTCGCCTTTGCATTTCCATACCACACAGGCAAATGTTCCGGTCTGGAGAGCCGGGGACAGGTGGCGATCAGAATCGCCCCGGAGAGGCTAGGTTCCCCTAGGCTCTTAGCAGGTGGTCGTGGGTGTATGGAAATAAGAAAATGGAGGAGAGTGAGGATCCCGTAGGGATTTTCTAACTATTTGTTATAGTTAGACTAACTCTCTCGTCAGAAACTCTTACCACACATCCTACCTCACGCATACCCGATGCGTGTTTCAGACTGTCATTTACCTATGCCAGAGCAGCCGATTCTTGTCGACAGGTTTCGTGCTTTCGACGGTGTCGGATGGGGCGCTTTGGGATTGTCGAGCGTTGGCCGCTTTGCGCCCGATTGCGGTCATAGCAGCGTTTTAGATCTCACCCCAAAGCCGGACATACTATTGAGCTGTGTCACGCGCCGATGGTCGAGCCGGCTAGCTGGCTGAGATTGATTTCTACGAGCTGATCGCCATTGGAAGCTCCTGCAGGCATAGTTTCGGCCTTAGCCAGAGGGAGCTGACTTATGGGAAGCATTCGCTTGACCCCTGACATTACAGAGATCGATCACCTGCCAGTGGAATTCCGCACCAGGGCTGGCGATATCATCTTGGTATGTGCGCTGATACAGCAGCAGCTCGCTGATCTATTCGCGCACATCGTGGGTCTGAACCCAGCGATTTTTACTTATCTGGGCCATGACCTAGATACATCGAAAATGATAGCAGCCATCAAACGCTTGGTGAAATCCGATGATTGTCCCAACCAAGTGAATGGCCAACTCCCCATCATCCTCAATAAGTGCGCCAAGGCGCTCCAGGAGCGCAACAATGTTGCCCATGGGCCTATGCTCTATGACAGAGGGATGCTGATGCGCTTTGAAATCAAGGGCGGCGACAAGCCCCACAGATTGGTTCAGGTGCTATCCATGGCTTATTTCGACAAGGTGCTAGGGGATGCAAAAGCGGCCCTTTGGGAGCTGCGCCAGCAGGTGATCCAGCTTAACAAGCGCAAGGCAAAGCAACAGACAGAGTGAAGGGACAGCCAGCGGCAAGCATACCGACCACTATCAGGGCGGGGAATGCGTAAGCGCCCTGAACCTTCTGCAGGCAGCTGACTGACGGCCTTTGTAAGGCGCCGATGTTCATCAGGGTACATTTAACGGGCAGCACTGATTGAAAGCCGCCGCGCGCCGACGCCACCGATCGGCGTCGGCAGCTATCGTAAGTTGAGCGCCTGAAGGCGGCCGCCACCCATGGAAAATCTCCTCAAAGATCTAAACATCCGCCGATTTCGTCGGACTAGCCTGGCAGGGGTGCTGGAGGCTTCGGTCGGACCGATAGGCTTGGCATCCGTGGCCAATTCTGTCGGGACGGTTCGATGGCATCGATATTTGTGGGTTCGGGCGCGGGTTTTGCGCGGGGTTCGGGCGCGGCGCTGGGCTCGTCGGGGATTTTAGGCTCGGGCGTGCAGGGACGGAACGGCGAGAGCGTTTCGGTCAATGCGGCGACGGGCAATCTACTGATTTCGCAGCAGGACGAGTTTCTCGTCGGCCGCGGACCCGATGCGGTGATATCGCGAACTTACAACAGCCTCGCCGAGGTGGGCGACGGCGACAATGGCGACCAGTGGCAGTTTTCGACGACGCGGCGGGTGTTCGGGCTGACGGGGACGCTGAACGCGGCGGGCAGCATGATCCGGCGTCAGGCGGGCGATGGATCGGCGGTCAGCTTTGGCTGGGACGCAAGCCTGTCGGCCTATGTGGGGACCGACGGCGACGGTGCGCACGACACGCTCGTCAAATCGGGTTCGACCTGGATCTGGACCGACGGGTCGAGCCGGGTGACCGAGACCTATGAGGCCTCGGCCGGAGACCCCGCGGTCTATCGCCTCAAGGCGCTCGCCGACACCGACGGCAATACACTCGGCTATCTCTATGTCGCTGGCACCGACAAGCTCGAATATGTGACAACCGCGAACCATGGCCGCACCGACGGCGCGGGCCATGTCGAGATGAGCTATGTCCAATATGTCTGGGCGGGCAACAACATCGGCCAGATCGTCACCGGCTATATGGACTATGGCGACACGTCCACCGACGCCGACAATGTCGCGCGGTCGCTCGTGCGCACCCATTATGCCTATGACGAACAGAACCGGCTGGTGCAGGTCCTTGTCGACCTCAGCCCAGAAGACGCCAGCATGGCCGACGGGAGATATTATTCCACCACCTACACCTATGACGGGTCGAGCAAGCGTGTCGCGTCGATCACCCAGACTGACGGATCGAGCCTCGCCATCGGTTATGACGCAGCGGGCCGTGTCACCACGCTGACCCAGGCGGTGGCGGCGGGCGACATACGTGTCACCAGCCTCGCCTATGGCGCCAACCACACCAATGTCACCGGGCCCGACGGACAGGTCACCCGCCTCGACTATGCCGGCCGAAACCTCGTCCCGCCTTCGCTCCTCGATTGGGTCGCCAACCCCTATGTCCTCTGGGATTCCGCGGGGGCGGTCAATGGCGAGCCTGCGACCATGCTGACTGCCACCGGCGGCGTCGGCTGGTCGGGCATCCGTACGCATCAGGTCGCTCCGATGCCGGTATCGGCAGGCGACACGCTGACCTTCTCCTTCAACTTGCAAGCGGTGGCGGGTTCAGCGACTGCACAGCAGGTGGGGCTATATGGTGACGCAACCCAATGGGGGGCAGGCAGCGGCGGCGTCGCGCGGATCGTCTCGGGACCCGGAACGCTCGTGCACAATGGCGACGGCTTTCTTCAGATCGTCGGCCTGTCGACGACGCAGGCGACGCGCATCGAACTGACGCGGACCTTTGCCCAGAACGACACGGTCAGCGGGGTCATCTATGTGGACGCGCAGGGCGGTTGCCGCGATGGTCAGCAGCTGATCGTTTCGGGCGCCGTGCTGACAAAAAACAGCATTCCCGACGGGTCGCTGCGTCAGTTGACGAAGATCACGGCGCCGCCGGCGCATGCAGGCGCTGCGGCGCAGACGTTGCAGTTCGCCTATGATGCGGCGGGCAATCTGACGAGCGTCACCGACAGTGCGGGCAAGGTCACCACCTATAGCTATGACGCACAGGGTAATCAGCTGACGGCAACCGATGCGAACGGCAATATCGTCACGCGAACCTATGGTTCGAAGAACGAACTGCTGACCGAAACGCGCACCGGATCCGACGCAGACGGAGCGGCGCTCAGTCACACGACGCGTTACGTCTACGATACCGAGAACCATCTGCGCTATGCCATCAGCGCCGAGGGTCGGGTCGGCGAATATATCTACACAGCGGCGGGCGAAGTCAGTCAACAGATTCAATATACGGAGCATGGCTTCCCAATTGGATCGACGGCGCCGAGCGAGACGGACGTCATCGCATGGCGTGGAACGATTGCTGACAAACAGGGCGACAAGATCGTCACCTATGTTCATGACGCGCGCGGCAACCGGATCCAACAGGTCGACTATGGCTATGCCGCCCCCGGAGGTCACGGCGTGACCTCCGAAGGCTATAGGCACAGCTATTTCACTTACGATCAGTCTGGCAAACTCCTGACTCGTCAAACCGCGACGCTGGCGGCTGAAAGCTTCGTCTACGACGGGCTCGGCCGCCTTGTCGGGTCGACCGACATGGCGGGGGGCACGACGACGATCATGTTCAACGACGCTGCGCTGACGACGACGGTGATGACCGGATCGGGCTACACGACGGTCAGCAGCTACAACAAGGCGGGCGATCTGGTCGGGACGACCGACAGCGGTTTTCATGTCACGGGCGGAGCCAGCGCCTATCTCTACGATAAGAACGGCCGCTTGCGCGTCGCGACCGATGCGGCGGGCTACAAGACCTATTATCTGTACGACAAGGCGGGCCGCAAGGTCGCCGAGATCGACCACTACGGCTACGCCACCGAATATCGCTACGATGCCGCGGGCCGCGTCGCGGCGACCGCGCGTTATACCAACGCGCTCACGGCCGGCCAGCTCGCGGCGCTTGCCGACCCCGGCAATGCGCTCGAGATGGCGGATATCCGGCCCGGGTCGCATATCTATGATATCTGGAGTTGGTCGGTCTACGACGAGGCGGGCCGACTGATCGAGAAGATTGACGGCTCCGGCGGTGTATTGGTCTTCAGCTATGATGGCTCGGATCGCCTGGTAAAGACGGTCAACTATTACGCCAAGCTATCGGCGGGTCAACTCGCTGGCTTCCGGATGGCGCCGCCGACGGCCTTGGTGGTTCCCGTGGCGGACGGGCGCGACACGGTGAGCCGGAGTTTCTACGACCGCGACGGACTGCTGATCGGCGCGCTCGACGGCGAGGGTTATCTGACCGAGATCGTCTACGACAAGGCGGGGCAGAAGGTCGAGGAGATTGCCTATGCGGCGAAGACCTCGTCCGCCTATTGGGATGCGGGCAGCTTCGACCAGCTCCGCGCGAGCGCGGCGCCGGCATCGAGCGCCAACCGGCGCAATCACTATGTCTATGACGGCCAGGGCTTCCTGCGCTTTGCCGTCGACAATGCGGGCCAGGTCACCGAATATGTCTATAAACCGGGATGGGACTGGGGCGCTGTCGGTCCGGTCTGGTCGACCGTCCGGCACGCTACCTCGATCGTCACGAACGACTTCACTTACGACAATGTGAAGGCGCTGGTCGCGGCGAACGCCTCGAACGCCGAGAACCGGACCAGCTGGTCGGTCTATGACTGGGCGGGGCGCCTCTCCTATTCGATCGACGCGGACGGCGCGGTCACCGCCTTCACTTATGACACGGCGGGAAATGTCATCAAATCGATGGCATTCGCGGCAAAGCGGCCGACGACGACACTCCCCGGCTGGGATGAGATGTCGGGCTGGTGCTCGGCGAATATCGGCAATGCCGCCAATCGCATCACGCGAAATTGGTACACCGCGCGCGGCGAGCTTCGCTACACCGTCGACAGTGAAGGCTTCGTCACCCGTTTCGATTATGATGCCGCGGGCCAGGTCGGCAGCGAATATCGTTGGAACACCGTCTATTCCATCAGCGACGGGACCAGCGCCGATGCCATCTATGGCCTGCTCTACGGAGACGCAGGCTATAACGGAAAATGGTATTCCTACGACGAGGACGGCAATCGTGTGGCCGTCCGGATCGTTGACGCCAATGGCCTGACCGGCAGCGAACTGGTCGAGGTACGCGACTATTATCCCAACGCTTTATTGGGGCATGTGTTCGGTGGGTATGGAACCGCCGACCAGAGTCTCAAACTTTATGTCTACGACGGCGCGGGGCGGCTGGTCGCCGAATATGCCGCTTATGGCGAACCCGAGCAGGCGGTCACTTTCTACAGCTACGACGGCCTCGGCAACCTCCTCAGCGTGACCGACCCGCGCGGCAAGGTGATGCGCTATACCTATGACGAGCGCGGCCTGGTGCTGACGAAGACCGACGCGGCGGGCGGGGTGACCGCATACGAATATAATGCGTTCGGCGAGGTGGTGAAGACGACCGATCCGGCAGGCTTCGTCACCTACAGCTATTATGATGGGCTAGGGCGCGTGACCAAGGTCCGCGATGCCGAGAATTATGTGACCGAGACGGGCTACACCGCCTTCGGTGAGATCGCGAGCGTCACCCGACGCTACAACCGTACCGGCGATGTGGCGAGCACGGCGACGTCCCCGACGGTCGTCGCGCACGCGCAGGATGCGACGACGAGCTTCGAATATGACAAGCGCGGGCTGGTCATCAAGACGACCGATGCTGAGGGCTTCTTCGAAAGCTATAGCTATGACGCGTTCGGAAACCGGACAAGTGTTACAGCGAAGTCGAAAGATAGCTATAAAGTCGCCGGCGGCGTAACGACTTATGTCTACAATCGGCGCGGATTGCTGGTGTCGGAAACCTTGCCCGTCGCCTCCTATCTTAACGATGGCAGCGTTCAATCGTCGGACGTCACCAACACCTATGCTTATGACGCGCGCGGCAACCGTAAGCAGATGGTCGAAGCTGCGCGCCTGATCGAAGCCCGCACGACCACTTATGAATATGACAAGGCCGACCGTCTCATAAAGACGACCGGCCAGACCTTCCTCGGCATGACGCCGATCGAATGTCTAACCTATGACGCCCGCGGAAACATGACCAGCCGCACCGATCCGGCGGGGGCGCGGACGGTCTATTTTTATGATGACCTGGACCGGGTCGTCGTGACGATCGATGCTGTTGGAACCTACAGCGAGAATGTCTATGACGCGAATGGCAACATCACCTCGACGAGGATATATGGAACTGCCGTCGCGGTGCCTGCCGATGGCGGTTCCGAAGAGGAAAAGCCCGCGGCGCCCGGCGGCGCATCCCGCGTCACCAATTTTACCTACGACAATCTGAACCGCCTGCTGACGAGCAGTGTGACGGGTGCGACGACCCGCTATTGGAACGGCTCGACCTGGGTGTCGTCATCCGCCGCGATCACGACCGCCTATGAATATGACGCCAACGGGAATATTGTCAAAACGATCGACGGGGGTGGCCAGGCGAGCTTCTATTATTACAATGGCTTGGGACAAAAGCGGGCGCAGATTGATGCCGGCGGCTATGTTACCTATTGGTCCTATGACGCCGAGGGCAATGTGAGCGGCGAGCGGCGCTATGCGACGCGTTTTACGGGCACGCCTACGACTGCGACGATCCCCAGTGTCGCGACCGATGGAGCCGACCGCTTCACCCAATATGGCTATGACCGGAACGGCAACCGGACCCATGAGCAGCGCGAGTGGGTTCTCGTACACAATGGCGCGGGCGCTGCCACCTCGACCACGTCGATTATCTTTTATCAATATAACGGCCTCGGCCAAGTGGTGCGCAAGACCGAGGCTACGGGCGAGTTCGTCGATTACACCTATGATGCCGGCGGTCGCCTCATGCTCGAATGGCGTTCGGGCTACGCCGATCATGCTGGTACAACGGTCACTCCAACTGTCGATTATTACTACAACGGCCTCGGCAACCTGACCCGTACACGCCACCGCGGTGCCGGCGACAGCGCGCATCGTGTAACCACCTATACCTACGAAGGCGACAAGCTGCGCTGGACGGTAGATGCAACGGGATTCTTGACCGCCTATTGGTACGACGCCGTCGGGCGAGAGACGTTCAAATATTACATACGTACAGGATCGAACGGGACCGCCGTCTCCGAATATGACGGCCTGCTAACCGCATACGATGCCGCCGGCCGGATGGTGCAGCAATGGCAGGCCAACCATGTCTCGGGCACGGGCTGGGTCGATAGCGGTCCGCGAACGGTCACCACCTACAACGCCTATGGCGAAGCGACGAGCGTTGCGGTTGGCGGCGTCACGCAGCAGCAGAACCGCTACGATGGCGCGGGCCGTCTGATCGCGACGAATGCGGGCGACGGGGTGTGGAAGCATTTCGGCTATGATGCGAACGGCAACCAGACGATCGCGATCACCTCGGCGGGGGCGAGCCTTGCGGGGCTGAGCTTCGACCAGGCGCTGGCGCTGGTCGGCAACGAAAATGTCAACGCGACCTATACGATGTACGACGCGCGCGGGCAGGCGGTCAGCGTCACCGAAGAGCAGCGGCGGCTGAGTGCGGGCACCGTCCAGACCCTCACCTCGACGCGCAGCACCAATGCGTTCGGCGAGGTCGTGAGCGAGACCAATGCCGCGGGTGCGACGACCACATATGGCTACAACAATATCGGCCGGATGATCCGCAGCGAAGGCCCGGCCGCCAGCATCACCTTGGAGAATGGCGCCGTCCAGACGGTCCGCGCTGCACAGGACTTCTACTACGACCAATCGGGCCGCCTTGTCGCAACGCGCGACGCGAACGGCAGCTATGATGGCAGCGGCACCAAGGTGGCAAACACGGGCAACCTCACGCGGCTGACCTTGCTCGCAGGCACCGGCTATGGCGGCAGCGAAGCGCTGGTGTCCCAGCAGATCGCCGCCGACGGCGGGATCAAGCAAACGAAATACGACATCCACGGCGACGCGCGGACACTGATCGACGAGATCGGCCGCACGACGACACAGCTGTTCGACGG
>NZ_JBWKNS010000007.1:0-325133 GCF_059415685.1 Sphingopyxis sp. GW821-FHT10B01
CATCTGCTTTCTAACGCTCTGGGCCCCGGCCTTCGCCGGGGAACATGAGTGGGAGGCAATGGCAGTTCACCACCCCAGAGTGGGCGTTCGCTACCAATTTGATCAAAATGACCGGAAACGAGCGATTTCAGCTACGACGGATCGGTCGGCGGAACGCGCAATGTGGCAGCGATCTGTGCTTCGGCCGCGTTTGCTTCATCTATGAGCAGGAGCAATGCCTTGGCGGTGTCTTCCAGTAGTCCGTCACCAAGAGGCCGCTCCCCATTGATGAAACGGCGGATAGCCCGCTCGTCTATGCCAAGGCGCCGCGAGAATGCAGTGGTGCCGCCAAATAGTTGGACGCAATAAGCAAAATGCTCGCGTCGTTCGTCCACTGAAAATGACGCGGCCATTGTTTCTCCTTTTCGTTCCCTGCCGGCTGCCATAGGCTACCTTACGGATGAGGCGCAATCGACCGATTGCGGACGTTAGCGAACTAGCCCAAATCTTTGCTCCAGACGTTCCAGAGAAACTTCAAATTCCGACACGCCTTGCGCGAAGGCCGATCTCACTAAGCCCCTGTCCCTCACGCATCTCAGAGCGGGAATAACTTCCAAGCCTGGATCGGCTCCGTTTTCAGCCTCGTAAGCCTTCTTCAATTGTTCAATTCGCTTTTTGGAACGCCGGTTAAAGAACGCTTCCTGCTGGCTACGGGTCGATTTGTCACACGCCATCTTCCCTTTGTTGATCGGATGCGCATACCAAAGGAAAGTCGCCAGCGTTTCTTCGTCTCCAGAAGATGAAGCTTCTGCGGATTCAACAGCTTGGAATGCCAATGCTAAGACTATCGCTGTGCCGATCATACCCATGAGCCATCTAGTACCATGATGCGCTAGCATCGAAACTGGAAATGTCCGCTTCCTACCCCAATGCCGACATCACCCTAAAATAAGCCTTTCCTACATTATCCGGCCATGCCAGCCTTCATCCGGCTCTTGCATTCGGTGGACAAAAAGCGGTCGCCGTCCGGTTTGCGGGTCGGCCACGGCGGAGTCGTGCCGGACGCGTCAGCATGACGCGAGGCCCAAACCGGGCGCGCGTAAGGCTGAACTTTCCTGAACTTTGGAATATTGCGCGGCCCTGGTGCCGACCGGCCCCGCAATGACGAAGCCGGATCAGCTGTGCAGGAAGTGCATTACGTCGCCGTCGTGCACGACATAGGCCTTGCCCTCGGCGCGCAGCTTGCCCGCTTCGCGCGCCCGCGCTTCGCCGCCCAGCGCGACATAATCGTCATAGGCGATCGTTTCGGCGCGGATGAAGCCCTTCTGGAAATCGCTGTGGATCTCGCCCGCGGCTTCGGGCGCGGTGGCGCCCGTGTGGACGGTCCAGGCGCGCGCTTCCTGCGGGCCGACGGTGAAGAAGGTGATCAGGTGGAGCAACTCATAGCCCGCACGGATGACGCGCGCGAGGCCGGTTTCGTGGAGGCCCATTTCTTCGAGGAATTCGAGCCGGTCGGCCATGTCCATCGTCACCAGCTCGCTTTCGATCGCGGCCGAGACGACCACGGCCTGTGCGCCCTCGGCGGCGGCCTTGGCAAAGACCTTTTCGGAGAAGGCGTTGCCGTTCGCGGCGCTGCCTTCATCGACGTTGCAGACATAGAGGACGGGCTTCGAGGTCAGCAACTGCGCGGTGCGCAGGACGCGGGCCTCTTCCTCATCCTTGGGGTCGGTCAGCCGCGCGGGCTTGCCTTCGCGCAGCAGGTCGAGCGCCTGGCCGAGGACCGAAGCTGCAATCTTGGCTTCCTTGTCGCCCTGCGCGGCCTTCTTGGTGAAGGCGGGAACGCGCTTTTCGAGGCTTTCGAGATCGGAGAGCAGCAGCTCGGTCTCGACCGTCTCCGCGTCGGCGACCGGGTCGACCTTGTTCTCGACATGCTGGATGTCGTCATCTTCGAAACAGCGCAGGACATGAACGATCGCGTCGACCTCACGGATGTTGCCGAGGAACTGGTTGCCGAGCCCTTCGCCCTTCGAGGCGCCGCGGACGAGGCCGGCGATGTCGACAAAGGCGAGCTGCGTCGCGATGATCTTCTTGCTGGTCGCGATGGCGGCCAGCTTCTCGAGCCGCGCATCGGGCACCGCAACATTGCCGATATTCGGCTCGATCGTGCAGAAAGGATAGTTCGCCGCCTGCGCGGCCGCCGTTTCGGTCAGCGCATTGAACAGGGTGGACTTGCCGACATTGGGCAGGCCGACGATGCCGCATTTGAAACCCATAAAAACTCCGTGAGGTTCGGCGCGCTGTTGAGGGAGGCGCCGGTGTTGCAGCGCCCCTAGCGCCAGATTGCCTCCGGCGCCAGTCCTTGCCGCCGCGCTTTGCCGTTGCGCCCGGTTCAGACTTGCGCCTTTATCGCTCCAGCCATGATGAAATCCCGCTTCCTTGCCGCCGGTATCCTTCTGACTCTCGGCGCGACCGCCGCCGTCGCCGCGCAGAGCAGCTTCGAGGAAGGCGTTTTCGTCGAGCTTAATCGCTTTCGCAGCGATCCCGCCGCCTATGCCGAATATCTGCGCGATTATCGCCCGCGCTTTGAGGGCAAGCTCCTCGTCAGCGACGACGACAGCGAAATCGACATCATGACGCGCGAAGGCGTCGGGGCGGTCGACGAGGCGATCCGTGACCTCCGCCGGGAAAAGCCGCTCGCCGAACTCGAATGGAGCAATCCGCTGGCGCGCGCCGCGGCGGACCATGTTGCGGTCCAGTCGCGGTCAGGCGCCGTCGGCCATTACACAAGGGGCAGTGGGCCGGGCGAACGGATGAAAGCGCGCGGTGGCGGTCCCTATGTCAACGAAGTCATCACCTACGGCCATCACACGCCTGCGGGCGTTGTCGACCAGTTGCTGATCGATGACGGCGTGCCGGACCGTGGGCATCGCCACAGCCTGCTCCGTCCGGAGCATCGCTATGCGGGGGTCGCGTGCGGGCGGCACCCGGTGCACCGGACGATGTGCGTGACTTTGATGTCGCAAACCCCGGATGGTTCGCCGCCTCCACCGCCAAGGCGCACACCCTAGCGGTTGCCCCGCCCGCCATTTCGGTGCGGGCGGGGCCTCTGCTTCGTCAGTTGCCGACCGGCTGGCTGTCGGTCCGTCGTACGACGATGGTCGACGAACGCGGCTGCTGTCCGGCAACCGGCCAGTTGCCCGTCGGATGCTGGATGTTGACGAAGAAGGTCTTGAGATCGGGCGTATAGGCAAGGCCTGTGATCTCGCAGCCGAGCGGGCCGACGAGGAAACGCTTCGACTGCTTGCTCGTCTGGTCGACATAGAACATCGCATTATGGCCGAACGCCTGATCGATCGTCTTGCCGGTCACGCCCGAGTTGCCGGGGACGCTATGGTCGGTCTGCACCCACATGCGACCCTGCGGATCGATGCGGAGGCCATCGGGGCTGGAGAAGGTGTCGCCATTGATGTTGCCGACCAGATTGCTGCCGCCTGCCGCCAGCGACGGATCGCCTGCCGTCAGGAAGATTTCCCACGTGAACTTGGTCGCCAGCGGCGAATCGCCTTCTTCGCGGAACTTGATGATATGGCCGTGCAGGTTGGTGACGCGCGGGTTGGCGGGGTCGGTGACGCGGCGGCCGCTGTTGTTGGTCAGCGTACAATAGACCGCCTTGTTGTCGGGCGCGACGGTCAGCCATTCGGGACGATCCATCACGGTGCCGCCCGCGACGCGCGCTGCCGATGGGCAGTTGATGAGCACGTCGGCCTGGTTGTTGAAGTTGACGATACGGGGTGCCGGTGGCGTCGTGCTCTGGCTGACGTTGCCCGGGTCCGAGGCGCCGGCGACAAGGCCATTCTGGCCCACCACAAGCGCGCGCCACTCGCCCGTGCCATTGCCGTTGAAGCGGGCGACGTAGAGCGTGCCATAGTCGAGTATATCGGTGTTCGCTGCCCGGTTCGTGGCGCTGTAAGCGCGGTCGGGGATGAATTTATAGATGCAGCCCGGCGTCGAGTCGTCGCCCATGTAAAATGCGACGCGGCGGTCGGCGTTCGCCATATAGGCGACATTCTCGTGATTGAAGCGCCCCATTGCGGTGCGTTTGGTCGGCTGCGCGAGCTCGCGCAGCGGATCGATCTCGACAACCCAGCCATAATTGGTCGCCGGCTGCGTCGGGTCGAGATAATTGTCGGTGGTCTCTTCGCAGGTCAGATAGGTGTCCCACGGGGTGCGGCCGCTCGAACAATTGTTGAGCATACCCTTGATCGTCCCGGAGAGCAGGCCCGCAGCGGGGCCGCCGGCGCGATAGCTGCTGTTGCCGGTATAGCGGCGGTTATAGGTCGATCCGGGCTGTACCGCCCATTTGCCGTCGCTGCCCTTGGCGATCTCGACGACACCGATGCCGACCGCCGACAGGGCGAGCGCCTTCTGGTCCGCAGTCGCCGTGGCGGCGTCATAGTTGCCCGCCATCAGGATGTTGAAGTCGGGATATTCGTAATTCATCGCGAGGATACCGCGGTTGTTCGCATCGACACCCGGGAAGGCGAAATATTCCATCCCGTCATGGTTGCCGCCGGCCCATTTCTCGGCAACCGCCGGAGTCGGGAAGCTGCCCGAATAGGCGGTACCGGTCTCGACCGAATCTCCCGCTTTCAGCAGCACGTCGACGGTATAGCCCGCGGGCACCGTGACCTTGTCGTCCTGATTGGCGGCGACGGCCGCGAAATTGACGGCATAGCTGGCCGACGGCGTCGGGGTTGGCGTCGGGGTCGGCGTGGGTGTGGGCGTCGGCAGCGTGACGGTGGGGTCGCCGCTGGTGTCGTCGCAGCCCGCCAGCACGGCCGCGGGAATGATCGACAGCCCGAACAGGCCGTTGCGCAAAAGCGTACGGCGCGACGGGTTTTGGGCGACAAGTGCCTCGAGGCTGTCGGGGCCGGGAAGGTCGTTTGCTTCGCCGCGATAAGGCGCGCGAGCGTCGTCGGTAAGATGTGACATGCAGTTCCCCTGTTTTTCGGTTGAGCCCCGGACTGACTGTCCGGATGAGGTGGCGCACCGATTGCAGAGGGAGGTGTCAGCACCATGGCTCCACCATGTCGGGAAGGGTCGACTCTTGTGACGGTCTTGTTACGCGAACGGTTCGCGCCGATCGACGATCAGGCCAGCCATCGAGCAAAGACGCGTACCGGCTGCAACTCCCAGTCAAGATGTTCGTACAGTCCGGCTGCGGGATTTCCCTCGCGCAGCATCAATTCGACCTTCGGGCAGCCGCGAAGCTTCAGCCAATCGCAGGCGTGATCGAGCAATTGTCGAGCGATACCCTCGCCGCGTTGATCAGGGGCGACCGCCAAATAATAAATCCACCCGCGATGGCCGTCGAAACCGGTCATTGCCGTGCCGATGATCCGGTTGTTCCGTTCGGCGACGAAGATGGTCGATGCCGAATGATCGAGCGCGCGCATGAAATCGGCGCGCGGGTCGTTCCATGGGCGCGTCAGGTCGCAGGCGTGCCAGATTGCGATTACCGCGTCGGCATCATTCGCCGCCGCGGCCCGCAAGCTCGTCATCCCTGCAACCGCAGCGCGAGATCGCTTTGGAACCGGACATCGTCGCCGTCGGCGAGCCACTTGGCCTCGGCGGCGATGGCGCCGAGCAGATCGATCAGCGGCTCCATCTCGCTCTTGTGGTAATTGCCGAGGACATGACCGGTAACCCGGTCCTTGTGCCCCGGATGGCCGATGCCGATGCGCACGCGGCGAAAATCCTCGCCGACATGCTGGATCATCGACCGGATGCCATTGTGGCCTGCGGCACCGCCGCCTTGTTTGACCTTCACCTTCATCGGCGCGAGGTCGAGTTCGTCGTAAAAGGCGGTGACGTCCTGCGCGGTCAATTTGTAGAAATCGAGCGCGGCGCGCACGCTGCGGCCGCTTTCGTTCATGAAGGTGCCGGGTTTGAGCAGCAGGATTCGCTGCGATCCGATACGCCCGTCCTGGATCCAGCCCTGGAATTTCTTCGCGGGTGCGGGAAAGTCGTGGACGTCGGCGATGACGTCTGCGGCCATAAAGCCGACATTGTGACGGTGCATCGCATATTGGGGCCCGGGATTGCCGAGGCCGACCCAGAGCTGCATGCTATCCGCCTTTCGTGGAAGGCCCCTCCCGCAAGGGGAGGGGCCGCCCGGATAAGATCAGGCTTCTTCGCCGCCTTCGGCTGCTTCGCCTTCGGCCGCCGTATCACCGGCGTTCGACTTCATCGCCGACGGCGCAACGATCGTCGCGATGGTGAAGTCGCGATCGGTGATCGCGCTTTCGCTGCCCTTGGGCAGGGTGACGCTGCTGATGTGGATCGAATCGCCGACATCAAAACCGGTGACATCGATCTGAACGTCGTCGGGCATCTTGTCCGAATCGCAGATCAGCTCGAGCTCGTGGCGAACGATGTTGAGCACGCCGCCGCGCTTCAGGCCCGGCGAGGCTTCTTCGTTGATGAATACCACGGGGACCGCGACTGTGACCTTGGCATCCTTGCTGATGCGCAGGAAGTCGGCGTGGATCGGGCGATCCTTGACCGGGTGGAAAGCGACGTCCTTCGGCAGGGTCCGCACCTGCTTGCCATCGACTTCGATCATCACGATCGAATTCATGAAGTGACCCGTCATCAGCTGCTTCATCAGCAGCTTTTCTTCGACGTGGATCATCAGGGGTTCTTCTTTGCCGCCATAGACAACGGCGGGGACGCGGCCATTACGACGCAGTTCACGCGAGGCTCCCTTGCCTCCGCGATCACGCGTCTCGGCCGACAGCACCAGCTGGTCGCTCATCATTTTTCTCCGAGAAACAGATTACACAGTCCGCCACGCCTCCAGGGATGACCATGGTCGGAAGCGAGGGCGCTTAGCGGCGCAATGCCCGAAATGCAAGCGTCAGCGCGTTTATTGTACGCGGCTGACTTTCAGTCCCTCGGCCTCGAGCATCGCCGGTACGCCGTCGGTCCCGACCAGATGACCCGCGCCGACCGCCATCAGCACCGTGCCGGGCTGGTCCATGCGCCGCTTCACCCACGCGCTCCAGCGCCGGTTGCGGTCGGTGAGGATCGCCCGGCGCGCCGCCGGTACGGCATCGACGTCCTCGTTGATGACTTTTTCCAGCGCCGCAACGTCACCGCGGCCCCACGCAGCGGTCAGTTCGCCGACGTCCTTCACCGCGTCGTTCGACTTTTCGGCTGCACGGGTCAGGAGCGTGCGCTGGGTGGGCGCGTCGAGCGTTTCGAACAACATCAGCTGCTCCTGCGCGGTCTCAAGGCCACCGATCGGCTTTCCGCCCGCCTTGAACATCTGGGTCAGCCCGGTTTCGACGCCGTCGGAAGGCGACAGTCTGGCGTTTTGTGCAACCCGCTGCCCCATCAACACCATCACGGCCCAATCGTCGAAACTCTCGCCGCTAAAACCGCTGCCGCTTGCTTCGAGTACGCGGTAACGGGTCAGCGCCTCGCCCGAGAGGCGCGCGTCCATCGCGAGCGGGGCCGTTCGCGGGGCGAGCTTCCGGAACACGACGCCGGCCGCAGCGAGTTCGGTCGGCGACAATTCCAGTATCAGCTCGTCGGCCGCGCGGATCGCGCCCGCAACCTTACCCTCGCTCCAGTCGGTCCCACGCGGCAAGGCATGCATCGTGCCGAGCAGATAGATGTTTGTATCCTCGTCCGCGACCAGCCACATGGCGGGCCGCGCTTGCTGTGCAGGCTCCGCGGTGCCGCAGGCGGTAAGTAGGCACGGCAAAAGGGCCACCGCGAGGCGGCGACCCCAATGTCCGGAGCGGAGCGTTTCGAAGCTCAATATTTGACCCGCTTTGCGGTCAGACCGCGTTCTTTCAGATAATCCTGGACGCTGTGCTTGCCGGCAAGATGGCCTGCGCCGACCGCGACGAAAACGGTGCCGGGTTGCTCCATCCGCGCCTTGAGCTGGTCGGCCCAGCGGGCATTGCGATCCCAAAGCAGTATTTTGGCAAGTTCGGGCGTTGCGGCTAGGCTTTCGTTCATCGACACGGCCAGCCCGTCGGGATCGCCCTTCGCCCACAACACGACCATCTTGTCGAGCTGCGGCCCCAGCTTGTCGAGATCCTTGACCACCGAGTTCAGGAAGACGACCTGCTGCGCCTCGGGCAGCGCGTCGAAGAAACCGAGTTGCTCGGCGAAGGTTTCAAGGCCCAGCACGGGCTTGTCGGCCTTTTTCGCAAAGGACGTCAGCAGCTTTTCGGCGCCCTGTTCGGGGTCATAGCCAAGCTTGGTGAGTGGCAGCACCGACAGGGTGATCGCCGGGAACCAGGGCTCGAACATGTCGAACTGCGTTACGGGCAGACCAACGCTCGCCATCGCGGCCTGATAGGCCTTGAGCTGGTCGGGATCGAGGCGTGACGACAGGGTCTTGCCGCTCTGGTCGATCGCCAGCGGCATCATCACCTTCGCCATTTCGGCTTGGTCTTCGGGCATCACCATCTCGATCATCAACTGGTCGGATTTGTCGAACGCGCTCTTCACTGCCTCGTCGAACCAGCTGAGGCCGGGCTTCAGCACATGGACGGTGCCGAAAAGATAGATGGTCGTGTCCGCGTCCTTCACCACCCACAGCGCGGGGTCGGCATCGGTCGTTGCCGGGGCCGTCACCGCAGCGGGTTCGGCGGCAAAAGCCCGATTGCTGCCGGGGACCATCGAGCATTGGGCAAAGGGGATGACCGCGCACGTGGCTGCGAGCGTCTTGAACCAGCTTTTCATGGAGAAATCACCTTTCATTTTCAGTGCTTATGGCCGGTCCATAGAAGAGAGGAAAGGAAAAGGGTCAGCGATATTTCAGCCACAACCAGACGATCGCGTTCACGGCCATCGAAAAGAGGAACAGCAGCATCGTGTCGGCGGGTGGAGCAAGGCTAGCCCGATTCAGGATCCACCAAACCGGAGCGGGGACGATGAAAGCGTACCAGCCGGCGAGGCCGGCCCAGAGCCATGCACGCTCTTCGTGATCGTCGATCGCCCGGTGATAAATGATGAGCGAGATGGCAAGTCCTAACGCCCAGAACAGCGATGCGCCGATCGCGAAGCCGGCACTGAGCGAACCATGGAACGCGGCTTCGAGGCCGTTGCGGCCTGCCGGCTGGTCGACGATCATCGAGCCGCCAAGTATCCCTCCCAGTACGGCCGCGAAACCGAGCGCGAAGCGATACCGCCGTTTACGCGGCGAAATGCCGCGGCGCGGCTTGGTGTCGGCTTCAGTCATCCTTGTTTCCCTCGTGGGCGTCATCGAAGATTTCCTCGATCGACATTTCGAACAGGCGCGCGAGCTTGAAGGCCAGCGGCAGCGACGGGTCATATTTGCCCGTTTCGATCGCATTGACCGCCTGCCGCGACACATCGAGCCGGTCGGCAAGTTCCGCTTGGCTCCAGTTTCGCATGGCGCGCAGCACTTTCAATTTGTTGTTCATCGACGCCTCGTCAGCATTTCCATCCGAAGGGACATGACTTCCCATAAACAGCAATCTGTCGGGGAAGGTGAATTATTTGCCATTCTCTTCAGGATGGTCGGATTTGCGGCGAAAGGTTCGGACCGTTCGTCTTACTGCAAGAGACTGGAGCGCCGCCACCGGGTGGGGGGGGGCGCTCCAGCCCCAGGTCGCCAAGCCGCCACCGGGGAAGGCACGGCCAGAACGAAACTGTCATTCTTCCGTTACCGGGCGGCGATCACCATCAGCAGGGCAAGCTCCGTACCGGCCTGTGCCTGAGCGATCGCACGCTCGGCCTGCGGTTCGGCCTGTGCGGCGGCGGCTGTGATACATTCCAACCGGCGCGTCATCCCGGCGGTCCCGCGCAGGCCTCCCGAGTAACAGACGCTGCGCGCGGCGCTCTTCAGCCGGGCATCGAGCCGTTCACGATCGGCAGCATGAGTCAGGTTGAGGTCATCGATACGGACCGTCGCGACCTTGTTTTCTGCCTCGGTAGCCATGGCGGGGGTCGCGGCGATGGAGAGCGAGAGAGCAAGGATCAGAGCGCGGTTCATCATGTCTATTCTCCTTAGATCAGTTTGGACTAAGTCATGTTTGCATGTCTTAGTGTCATGTACACATGACTATATGTCGCGATTTGCTGACTATGTCAATAACACCTTACAAAAAGTTCCGTAACCGTGACAAAGTCGCGCGTTTTGCTCGTGCGGGGCATGGCGGGGAGCCTTGACCCTGCGGCCCCGCTGGGCCAATGCGGCGGCGATTTTTGCACCTGCGAAGGAATTGCGGCCGTGGCCGACGGGGCGGACAAGACACCACTCAGCTTTCAGGACATGATCCTGACGCTGCACGCCTATTGGGCGGCGCGCGGTTGCGCGATCCTTCAGCCTTACGACATGCGCGTCGGGGCAGGGACGTTTCACCCGTCGACGACATTGCGCAGCCTCGGCCCCGAGCCTTGGAATGTCGCCTATGTCCAGCCGAGCCGCCGCCCGACCGACGGCCGCTATGGCGAGAACCCCAACCGGCTCCAGCATTATTATCAGTATCAGGTCATTCTGAAGCCGTCGCCGGCCGACTTGCAGGAACAATATCTGGGTAGCCTCGCCGCGATCGGTATCGACCCGCTCCTCCACGATATCCGCTTCGTTGAAGACGACTGGGAATCGCCGACGCTCGGCGCGTGGGGCTTGGGCTGGGAAGTCTGGTGCGACGGGATGGAAGTCACCCAGTTCACTTACTTCCAGCAAATGGGCGGCTTCGACTGCAAGCCTGTCGCGGGTGAACTCACCTACGGGCTCGAACGCCTCGCCATGTATATCCAGAATGTCGACAATGTGTACGACCTCCGCTTCTCCGACGCCGTCGGCGACGTTCCGGGGATCAGCTATGGCGACGTCTTCCTCGAGAATGAAAAGCAGTTCTCGAAATGGAATTTCGAGGTTGCCGACACCGACAGCCTGTTCGCGGGATTCAAGGCCGCCGAGGCCGAATGTCAGCGCGCGATCGCCGCAAATGTTCCGCTCGCCGCCTATGACCAGGCGATCGAGGCGAGCCACCTCTTCAACCTGCTCCAGGCGCGCGGCGTGATCAGCGTGCAGGAGCGCGCCAATTATATGGCGCGCGTCCGCGACCTCGCGAAGGGTAGCTGCAAGGCGTGGATCGACAGCCAGTCCGAGCGCTGGACCGCACAATATCCGGGGTGGACTCTGTGACCGACTTTCTTCTCGAACTGCGCAGCGAGGAAATCCCGGCGCGGATGCAGGCTGGCGCGCGCGCCGAACTGGAAAAACTGTTCCGCGCCCAAATGGCAGCCGCGGGCATTGTTGTTGGCGACCTCACCATCTGGTCGACCCCGCGCCGCCTCGCACTGATTGCCAAGGGCTTGCCCGAGGCGACGTCCGCGGTCAGCGAGGAGCTGAAGGGCCCGCGCACCAGCGCCCCGCCGCAGGCGCTCGAAGGCTTCCTTCGCAAGACCGGCCTGACGCAGGACCAGCTCGAAGACCGCGACGGCGTCTATTTCGCCGTGATCGACAAACCCGGCCGCGCGACCGCCGAGGTGCTCGCCGAGGCGATCCCCGCGATCGTCCGCGCCTTCGCTTGGCCCAAGTCGATGCGCTGGGGCAAGGAAAGCGCGAGCAGCGAGAGTCTGCGCTGGGTGCGCCCGCTGTCGGGCATTGTCGCGATTTTCGGCGAGGAGCTGATTCAGTGTGAAGTTAGCGGGATTTCCGCGGGTTTCGCGACGCGCGGCCATCGCTTCCACTGCCCGGGCGAGATCACGATCGGCTCGGCATCGGACTATGCGGAGAAGCTGCGCGCCTGCCATGTCATCGTCGACCATGAAGAACGCCAGGCGATCATCCGCGACGGCGCCGCCAAGGCTGCGGCCGACGCCGGTCTTACGCTCGTCGAGGACGAGGGGCTGGTCATCGAGAACGCCGGCCTCACCGAATGGCCGGTGCCCTTGCTCGGCCGCTTCGACGAAGCGTTCCTCGAAGTGCCGCCCGAGGTCATCCAGCTGACGGCCCGCGTGAACCAAAAATATTTCGTCGTGAGCGATGCGGGCGGCAAGCTCGCTAACGGCTTCGTCTGCACCGCGAACATCGACGCGGTCGACGGCGGCGCCGAGATCGTTGCGGGCAACCGCAAGGTGCTCGCGGCGCGCCTGTCCGACGCGCGCTTCTTCTGGGAACAGGACCAGAAGAAGACCCTCGCGCAGCACGCCGGGAAGCTCGCAAACATCACCTTCCACGAAAAGCTCGGCACCGTCGCCGACAAGGTCGAGCGCGTCGCGAAGCTGGCGCGCTGGCTGGTTGAAGAAGACATCGTCACAGACCGTTCCCCGGCGAAGGCCGGGGCCCAGAGCGACACAGGGCAAACCGCAGCATTATCCAGCACTGGACCCCGGCCTACGCCGGGGAACAAGGAAGAGTTGGCCGATCAGGCCGAACTCGCCGTGCGGCTGGCCAAGGCTGATCTCGTCACCGAAATGGTCGGCGAATTTCCCGAACTGCAAGGCCTGATGGGCGGCTACTACGCTCGCGCCGAGGGCCTGCCCGACGCGGTCGCCGACGCGATCCGCGATCATTACAAGCCGGTCGGGCAGGGCGATGACGTCCCGACCGCTCCGGTAACGGTTGCGGTGGCGCTGGCAGATAAGCTGGACGTCTTTACCCAATTCTTCGTGCTGATCGATGAAGCGCCGACCGGATCGAAAGATCCGTTTGCTTTGCGGCGCGCGGCCTTGGGCGTGATTGCTATCATTCTACGGAACGGCCTGCGTTTCCGCCTGGAACAGGTGCTACTGAAGGCAGTTGAGGATGATCTCGATAAGTTCGGGGTTGTCTGGGAAGGCCACACTGAAAAGAAGCTGGCAGCCTTCTTCGCCGACCGCCTCAAGGTCCAGCAACGCGAAGCTGGCGTCCGCCACGACCTGATCGACGCGGTGTTCGCGCTCGGTGGTGAGGATGATCTCGTCCGCCTGCTCGCCCGCGTGAAGGCGCTGCAGGCGTTCATGGCGACTGAGGACGGCACGAACCTGCTCGCGGGCTACAAGCGCGCGGCGAATATCCTGAAGCAGGCGGGCGAGGTGAGCGGCACCGCCGCCGCGACGCCGCCGACCGAGGCCGACGCCACGCTGCTCGCCGCGCTCGCCGCCGCCGAGCCTGCGGCCTCCTCCGCCGTCGCTGACGAGCGCTTCACCGACGCGATGGCCGCGCTCGCCTCACTCCGCGCGCCGATCGACGCCTTTTTCGACGGGGTGATGGTCAACGACCCCGTTGAGGATGTTCGTGCCTATCGTCTCGGCCTGCTCGCGCGATTTACCGGCGCGGTGCATGGCGTCGCCGATTTCTCGAAGATCGAGGGCTGACGCTACGGCAGCTTTGCAGCGAATGAAGTAAAACTGAATCGACGATAAGACTTCTCCACCCTATCCAGCCGCAACCTCCTCCCCGGGGCAGCAGGAGCATAAGATGACGACGATGGTGCATTTGTTCGGCGGCGACGCAACGACAGCCGAACGGTCGAAGGAGTTGCTGGGCGGCAAGGGGTCGAACCTTGCCGAAATGGCCTCGATCGGCCTGCCGGTCCCCCCGGGCTTTACGGTCACCACCGACGTCTGCACCGCCTATTACGCCAATGGCGAACAATTTCCCGCGGGCCTGATCGAAGAAGTGGCCGCGGGCATCGTCCATATCGAGGGCATCACCGGCAAGAAGTTCGGCGATCCCGCCGACCCTTTGCTCGTCTCGGTCCGTTCGGGCGCGCGCGTGTCGATGCCGGGGATGATGGACACTGTCCTCAATCTCGGGCTCAACGACCGCACCGTCGTCGGTCTGTCCGATGCGTCGGGCGATCCGCGCTTCGCATGGGACAGCTATCGCCGCTTCGTCCAGATGTACGCCGACGTGGTCATGGGCCTCGACCATGCCGAGTTCGAGGAAGCGCTGGAAATCGCCAAGGAAGACAGAGGCTTCTATCTCGATACCGAGATGTCGGCTGAAGACTGGCAGGCGCTCGTCAAGGAATATCAGGCGATCGTCGAGCGCGAGACCGGCGCACCTTTTCCGCAAGAACCGAACGACCAACTGTGGGGCGCCGTTGGCGCCGTGTTCGCAAGCTGGGAAAGTGATCGCGCGAAAGTCTATCGCCGCCTGAACTCGATCCCCGCTGAATGGGGCACCGCGGTCAATATTCAGGCGATGGTGTTCGGCAATATGGGCGATACCTCGGCCACCGGCGTTGCTTTCACCCGCGATCCCGCAACCGGTGAGCGCGCGTGGTACGGTGAATGGCTGATCAATGCGCAGGGCGAGGATGTCGTCGCGGGCATCCGCACGCCGCAGTATCTCACCAAGGTCGCGCGCGAAAAAGCCGGCGCCAAACCGGCATCGATGGAAGAGGCGATGCCCGAGACCTTCACCGAGCTTGGCCGCGTATTCGACACGCTCGAAACGCATTACCGCGACATGCAGGACATCGAGTTCACCGTCGAACGCGGGACTTTGTGGATGCTCCAGACGCGCAGCGGCAAGCGCACGGCGAAGGCCGCGCTCAAGATCGCGGTCGACATGGCGGCCGAAGGGCTGATCACCGAAGAGGAAGCCGTCGGCCGTGTCGATCCGGGCGCGCTCGACCAGTTGCTCCACCCGACGCTCGATCCGAAGGCGCCGCGCGACGTGCTGACCAAGGGGCTGCCCGCCAGCCCGGGCGCGGCTTCGGGCAAGATCATGTTCACGGCCGATGGCGCTGAAAAGGCGGCTGAAATGGGCGAGGCCGTGATCCTCGTGCGCGTCGAGACATCGCCCGAAGACATTCACGGCATGCACGCGGCCAAGGGCATCCTGACCGCACGCGGCGGGATGACCTCACACGCGGCGGTCGTTGCACGCGGTATGGGGCGTCCGTGCGTCTCGGGCGCGGGCGGGCTGTCGATCGACGGCGCGGCGCGTATCTTGCGCGTCGGCGGGCGCGAGCTTCGCGAAGGCGACATCCTGACCCTCGACGGTTCGACTGGCGAAGTCATGGCGGGCGAGGTTCCGACCCTGCTTCCCGAACTCGTCGGCGATTTCGGTACGCTGATGGTGTGGGCCGACAAGGTCCGCCGCATGAAGGTGCGCGCCAACGCCGAAACACCCCAGGATGCGCAGGTTGCACGTGACTTCGGTGCAGAGGGCATCGGGCTTTGCCGCACCGAACATATGTTCTTCGACGCCGCGCGCATCACCGCGGTGCGCGAGATGATCCTTGCCGAAAATGAGGACGGCCGCCGCGCCGCGCTTGCGAAACTGCTCCCCGAACAGCGCGGCGATTTCGCGGCTATCTTCGGCGTCATGGCGGGGCTTCCGGTCACCATCCGCCTGCTAGATCCGCCGCTCCACGAGTTTCTGCCGATGCGCGAGGAGGATTTCGCCGACGTCGCCGCGGCTGCGGGCGTTGGGATCGAGGCGCTGAAGGCACGTGCCAACGAGCTCCACGAATTCAACCCGATGCTGGGGCATCGCGGCTGCCGCCTCGGCGTCACCTATCCCGAGATCTACGAAATGCAGGCACGTGCGATCTTCGAGGCGGCGTGTGACGTTGCCGCCGAAACCGGCGCGGCGCCGATCCCCGAGGTAATGATCCCGCTCGTCGCGACGCGCCGCGAGTTCGATCTGATGAAGGCGGTCGTCGACGCGCAGGCCAAGGCGGTGTTCGCCGAAAAGGGCCGCGAGATCGCATATCTGGTCGGCACGATGATCGAACTGCCGCGCGCTGCCTTGATGGCGGGTGAGATTGCCGAGACCGCCGAATTCTTCAGTTTCGGCACCAACGACCTGACGCAAACGACGATCGGGATCAGCCGCGACGACGCGGGCCGCTTCCTGACGCAATATGTCGACAAGGGCATCTTCCTGACCGACCCGTTCGTCAGCCTCGATGTCGAAGGCGTCGGGCAGTTGATCGAACTGGCGGCCGAACGCGGGCGCAAGACACGCCCCGACGTCAAGCTCGGCATCTGCGGCGAGCATGGCGGCGATGCGCCCAGCATCCATTTCTGCGAAAAGACGGGCCTCGACTATGTCAGCGCCTCGCCCTACCGTGTCCCGATTGCACGCTTGGCAGCAGCTCAGGCGGCGCTGAAGCGGGGATAACTCCTAACTTCGTCACCCCGGCGAAGGCCGGGGTCTCGCCGCTGCATCCTGATGCGAGGTTGAGATCCCGGCCTTCGCCGGGGTGACGAACGGGTGAGGGATGGGGCATGAAGAGCTGGCACCGTTATGCGATCACTTTGGTGGGCGGAATTGCGGTGGGGCTCGGCGCCGCTTGGGCGATAACCGGCGGCGGTCTTAGTGGCGGCGCGATCGCCAACGGCCCGTGGACGACCTCGCTCGGTTTCGGAACCAAAGCGACCGATCCGGTAACTCGTGCTGCGGTCGCGCGCGCGGGCCTGCTCGCGCTTCCGGCGAAGGAAACCGTCTATTGGGCGGCAAAGACCGATGCCGGGGGGGCGCCGCTCGACGGCAATTGCCGCTACAGCCTGTCGGGCGCTCCGCTCGACGCGCGCTGGTGGAGCGTCACCATCTATGACGTGGCGGGGTATCTCGTCGCCAACCCCGTGAACATCTGGTCGGTCAACGGCGCCAATGTCGCGCTCGATCCCGGGGGCAAATGGCGTGTCACCATCGCGCCGGAGAAGCCCGCCGAGGGCGCGTGGCTACCGGGGACCAAGGGGCAGCCCTTCCACCTGACCCTGAGAATGTACAACCCTGGCAAAGCCTTCCGCGCCGATCCTGCGAAGGCTTCGCTGCCGCATATCGTCAAGGAGGGCTGCTGAAATGCGTAGCTGGCTCCGCCCGCTCTTCTTTGGCCTGATCGTCGCGGCCGCCACCGCCTGTGCCGCGATCTGGGCGATTCCTTATGGCCTGATGAACGTCGCGATCGAGCGGCTGGGGCAGGGCGGGATCAACACCATGTCCTATGGAAATCTTGCTAGTCCCAAGCGCCAGCCGGTTGTCCGGCCGAGTCCCGATCTCGCCTATTCGAGCTGCCCTTACGATCTGTCGAACGGGCCGATCGCGATCGATGTCACTCCGGTGCCGGGGCGTTACACGTCGCTCAGCATCTTCGACGCGGCGACCGACGTTATTTTCGTCCGCAACGATGTCGAGGCGGGTGGCAAGCCGTTCCGAATCATCGTCGCGCGCGAGGGGCAGGCGGTGCCTGCGGGCGCCGAAACCGTCCGCACGAACCATGATGACGGCATCGCCCTGATCCGTCTTTTGCTGAAAGACCCCGCAGAAATCGGGGCGCTCGACGCGGTACGCCGACAATCGTCCTGCCGGACGGTCACAAAGCTGAAATAGGGGGTTGCGCCCCCGCGCGACGCCCCTTAAAGGCGCCTCTCCACGCACCCGTAGCTCAGCTGGATAGAGCATCAGACTACGAATCTGAGGGTCGGGCGTTCGAATCGCTCCGGGTGCACCAGCTATTCCAACGCCTTCCGCGTTTCGATGCGGAAGGCCTTTTGCTTCTAGCAATCATATAGCAAGCGCGGCGCGGCATTTCGCTGGGTTTGCGAACTTCATTCTATCGTTTCGCATACGCTGGTTGCAGTGTCGTTCTTTGAGCGACTACGCAGTGGCATGCTGCATTGCTTTTTCGACGATAGCGGGGCCCATGCCCAATCCGACTTCGCCGTATGGGGCGGCGTAGTCGGTGCGACGGGGCATTTCCTTAAACTGGAAAGCGCTTGGCGCCGACTGCTCGCTGAGCCGCTACCGGGCAAAGCGCCCATCACAAACTTTGGCGTTGGTCATTGTCGATGGGGCGAAGGTGATTTTGCGCGATACTCTCCGGCAGAACGAGATTTAGTTAGAAATTTGTTTCGATCCACGATCCTAGAGTCTGGAATTTTCTCCGTATGTTTTGGCGTGGACCGACAGGCGTGGGACCAGATCGTGACGGGTAAGATGCGCAATGAATATGCTACGGGGGCGAGCGGGGTAGCGCTTTCGGCTTGTGCGGATATAGCCATTCGGCTCGCCTCCGGCATGCCAGCCGGATGGTTTGCGTGTTTGATCAGGGGCAGCGCAATTCTGAAGCTGAAAGTCTTTTGGATGACGCGCGGCGACGAGTGGATGCAGCGGGCTTGCGGGTTCAATTCACATTTGCAGCGGTGGGCGACGTTGTGGGCCTTCAAGCGGCCAACACAATTGCTACAGAACATTACTGGTATGGTCGCGATCTTAAAACGGACCCGAACGCGCCGCTGCCGCCCCACCTGAAGCACCTTGTCTCAACTGTGAAAACTCGGGCATATTTCCTCGAACGGCCCCAAATCTTGAAGCTGCGAAAAAACTATCGCAGTTTCGCACAGCGACGAGGCCAATAAACCGGCTCGGTCGGACTAGCGCTCAATCTCGAACCCGGGAGGCGGCGGGGGAATGGCGGAACGCTGGCGAGTTGGAGAATGACGCTCGCCTTTGACCGGGCGCAGGGGAGGGATAGGCACCCCGCCCAAGACGTTGGCCTTTGCAGCTTCGCGAGCCTTTTCCATTATGAACTTGATAGCCTTCGCCTGCCCGTCCAGATCAAGCGCCCGATATTCTGGCAGCTCGATAAGCTCGCTCACCCACTTGTGAGCCAGCGGGCCGGTCATCATCGCGCCTCGACCCGCAGGGTGTGTGAGCCAAGATCGACCGTTCCGCCACTTTCGTTCTGATAGCTAACAGTGACAGTGTCAGCCGCCGAAACGTAAGCTGCAAGCATCACGCCCGCCTGATCAATGGAGATCGCGGCAGAGGCGATCATGCCCATCCTCGCGCCTGTGCACGTCACGGTCGTACTGCCCCCGGCGCGGTCTGCAATGCTTCCTGGATCATATGTCTTGGAGCCGCGATAACGAAAGTCAGTCGTGTTGGCTCCAACCGCGCTGTTGTCGGTGTTGGATGAGGCAGTGACCACCACGTTGCCCGAGACGACACAGGTAGCCGCGCCGGAGTGTATAATGATGCTGCCAGCTACGGCATTGCCGGTAACGACGTTGTCCGTCCCCTTGACCGTCATCCCTCTGCCAAGGGTGCTGATGCGCGAACCGGACAGGATGACTTTCTTCGACGCGGCGCCAAAGAAAACATCACGGGTGTAAATCCCGGTCAGCAAGAGACTGTCAGCACCCGCCGTGTCGATCAGAACGCCCGTTGACGACACACCCACCAGATGCCGCGGGGTAGCCTGAGTGTCACCCGTAGGCATCTGGATTGCAGCCAGCGCCGGGTCGGTCCGGTCGTAAATCCCGCCGATGATGCGAAGTTGAGAACCGCCGTTGTTCGCTGTCACCTCGACCGTATAGCCGTTCATGTCGAGGATATTGACGTTTTGAAGCGTGATGTTCGCGGTGCTGGCGCCAACTACCAAGCCGCGCCCGGTCAGGATTCCGCCGTTCCCCTGCAAGCCGATGTCCCGCAGGCCAGACCCCGCCGCCATTGTGAACATGTCGCCGCTGCTATCGACCTTGGCGATGCGGGTGGTGAGCGGGCTTTCGCCGTAGAGAACCTGACCGAACGCCAGCGCCTTGCCTGACGGCACATAGCTATAAACACCAATCGGGAAAAATACGTGGCTGCCGGTGTCAATCGCGGCGTTGATCGCGGCGGTATCGAGCGCAGCATTCCCACCAGTCGCGCCGAAGTCCTTGACGCTGACGACATCGCGGGCTTTTGACTGCGCTGTGCGGGTGATCGCTCCCGTTCCTGATTGCTGTATGCCCACCATCTCCCCACCAGTGGGCGAGCGGAGACGATCGATCGATAGCGCCAGCGCCAGTAAGCTCTGCGGCGTCTCGCCTATGCCAGCGCCAGCCTTTGCAGACGAGTCCCATATCGCCAAGGACCCTGCCGCTGCCAGCATGCCGCGTCGCCCGATCTTTCCACCACGATACTCCATAGTGTCTCCGTTTGTTCGGCTGCAATCAATGCCGTCGCGCAAGCTCTTATGTAATTTGCAAGCCCACGTCTCGCCCGGCGAGAAGAGGGGTGGCAGAAATCAGCCCGGCAACGAAGGCTCCAGCGACCCCGGTTTGCAGGGCAGCCGCTCCGGAACCTCTTCTACACGGATGAGTTTTGCAGCTGGGGATCGGTCATTCATTGACCGGAGTAACTGACATCGAAACGAGAAGGCGGGCTGTCACCACGGACGCGCTTCTTTTCAAGACGTCAATGCACTAGTTGTTTGGTCCTGGCATTTGGTGGATCGGATTGACGATGAATCGATCTGGCTCTGAAGTCCAGCATTTGCAGATGTATTCGTAGGGAGTGAGCCCGCTGAGCGTCTTGAGCCGACGAGCAAAGTTATAGGCATCCATGAAGTCGGCGAGATGCGTGCGCAGTTCGTCATGACTATCGTAGTGGAAGCGTTTGACGGTTGCATCTTTGATCGTGCGGTTCATCCGCTCGACCTGCCCATTGGTCCATGGATGGTTCGGCTTGGTGAGGCGGTGCTCGATGTCGTTTGCCTCGCAGATCATGTCGAAGCGCATCTGGCGCGACCAGGCGGTGTTGCGATTGCGCGGCTGCTCGGCGAACTGGATGCCATTATCGGTCAGGATCGTGTGGATACGGTAGGGCACGGCTTCCAGCAGGCCTTCCAAAAACTCCCACGCGGTTCGCCTGTCGGCCTTGTCGACCAGCTGGGTGACTGCGAACTTGCTGGTTCGGTCGATGGCGACGAACAGGTGCAGCTTGCCTTCGGCCGTTTGCACCTCCGCGATGTCCATGTGGAAGAATGATCTGCCCCCTTCTGAGTGGTACAAAATTGATGATATTTTGGATTACGAAGGAGATTATGAATGCCGACCAAGAAGCATCGCCCGGAAGAGATTATCGGCAAGCTGCGTGAAGCGGAGGTTGTTCTGGCGCAGGGTGCGACGACCGCAGAGGCGTGTCGGCGGATCGCGGTCAGCGAGCAGACCTATTATCGGTGGCGCAAGGAATATGGCGGCCTGAAGACCGATCAGGCGCGGCGAATGAAGGACCTGGAGAAAGAGAATGCGCGGCTTCGTCGTGCGATCTCTGACCTGACGCTGGACAAGCTGATCCTGCAGGAAGCTGCTCGGGGAAACTTCTGAGCCCCGCGCGCCGAAGGCGCTGTATCGACCACATCAGAATGATGATGCCGGTGTCCGAGCGACGGCTCTGCCGCGTGCTCGGGCAATACCGATCGACACAGCGCAAGGCGCCTCGCGGGGCAGATGACGAAGCGGCTCTCACCGAGGATATCATAGCGCTGGCGCGGCAATATGGTCGTTATGGCTATCGCCGGGTGACTGCGTTGCTGCGCGACGCAGGGTGGCATGTGAACCGCAAGCGGGTCGAGCGCATCTGGCGACGCGAGGGGCTGAAGGTGCCGCAAAGGCAGCCGAAGCGCGGTCGGCTCTGGCTGAATGACGGATCATGCATCCGGCTTCGGCCCGAGTATCCTGGGCATGTCTGGTCCTACGACTTCGTCGAAGGTCGCACCCACGATGGCCGCAAATACCGGATCCTGTCGATCATCGACGAGGCGAGCCGGGAGTGCATGGCGTTGCCGGTCGCGCGCAAGCTCAAGAGCGACGACGTGCTTGCGGCCCTGGCCGAGCTGTTCGTTACGCGCGGGCCGCCAGCGCACATCAGGTCTGACAATGGGCCGGAGTTTATCGCGACCGCCGTGCAAGAATGGCTGGCGAAGGTCGGCGTGAAGACGCTCTACATCGCCCCCGGATCGCCATGGGAGAATGGTTATTGTGAATCGTTCAACGGGTCGCTGCGCGATGAACTGCTCAACGGCGAGATCTTCTACTCGCTCGCCGAGGCCCGCATTCTGATCGAGGCGTGGCGGCGACATTACAACACCGTCCGGCCGCACAGCTCGCTGGGATATCGACCACCGGCTCCAGAGGCCGTTCCATCGCCAGTGTCGCCCTCCGGTTCCGCTTCGCTCCACCTACGGCCAACACTGGCGATGGAGACGTCAATGCACTAACAATCCCCGCGGACCACTCGGTGGGGGCCGGTCAGTTGCACGTTCCAAGATCGAGGGAGCGTTTGAAGACATGCTGCGCCGCCTCGTTCCCGGTCCTGAACTGATTGGCATTGTTGCCAAGCTGTTCCGGAAGCGGTGGGATGAAAGCGAAGCCAAAAATGTTGAGCGCCAAGCAGCCGCAAAACGTGAAGTCGCGACCATCGAAAAGAAGATTGCCAATCTGGTGGACCGGATCATGGAATCGGAGAGCCGGACAGTAATTACCCGCTACGAATCCGAAGTGGAAAAGCTGGAACGCGAAAAGCTTGCGATGGTGGAAAAAACGGCGCGTTGCGGCACAGTAGCGAAGTCTTTTGATGAGACTTTTCGAACCGCTTTTGACTTTTTTGCAAACCCTTGGAATCTTTGGGAGAATGGAACTCTTGAGGATAGGCACATCGTCCTTCGCTTAACCCTCAACTCTCATTTGGAATATGACTGGAATGGTTCTCTTCGAACCGCAGATTTATCCTTGCCGTTCAAGGCTTTGGACTGTGCCGAAAACCGAGAAAAGCAATTGGCGGAGCGGGTGGGATTCGAACCCACGATAGGCTTTTGACCTATACTCACTTTCCAGGCGAGCGCCTTCGACCACTCGGCCACCGCTCCGCATGCTTGGAACGGGCGCCCTAATCGCTTGGCGGGGCTTTCGCAAGCCGATTGGGCGTGGCAGACATCGGGCATGAAACATTTGCTCCTGACGGCCGTTGCCGCCGCGTCGCTGCTCCTTCCCGCTCATGCGGAAGAGCCTGCCCAGATCCCGTCGCCGGGAGAGATTGCGGCTGCTGCGCCGGCGAGCGACTGGATCGCCATCGCGCTCTCGGATCTGCTGGTGATGGACCTAGCGCCCGATGCCAGAGGCAAGCCGCGCCGCGTCGACATCCAGTTGATGCCGGCACCGTTCAGCCAGGGATGGATCGGCAACATCCGCAAGCTCGCCGCCGCGCACTGGTGGGACGGCACCAGCGTCAACCGTGTGCAGGATAATTATGTCGTGCAATGGGGCGATGCGACCGAGAAGAAGGTCTTGCCTGCCGGTTTGGCTGTCATGCCGGAGAGCGGCTATGTGACGACGTCCGATGCTATGGACGCGACACCTTCCGCCACGGCTGTGACCGACGGGCCGGCGGAAGCTGCGCATAAGAAGGCCGTGGCTGAATTTGCCGCCAAGAAGGCCGCCTCACCCAGCAAAGCCGATCTCGACAAGATGGGGGCGAATTTGCAGCGTTTGCGAGAAGACTTGCAAGCCGAAATGGACGTCCGCGAGCAAAGCGTGCGAATCTCGATGGATTCGACGCGGACGAGCAAAGCACCGGACGGCTGGCACGAACGAGACGCCTACGCGCAGTGGGTCGAGATCCACAAGGGCTGGCCGATCGCAGCCGAAGAGGTCGGCGACCAGCTTTGGCGATATTGGCCCGTGCATTGCTATGGCATGGTTGGTGTCGGCCGCAATATGTCGCCCGACACGGGTAACGGAGCCGAACTTTATACCGTGATCGGGCAGGCTCCGCGGCATCTCGATCGCAATATCGCACTTGTCGGGCGCGTGGTCAGCGGGATCGAGCATTTGACGAGCCTTCCGCGCGGGACCGGGGCGTTGGGTTTTTACGAAGACCCGGCCCAGCGTGTGCCGATAGTCTCGGTCCGGCTGGCCAGCGAAATGCCGGCGGCCGAACGGCCCAAGTTTGAATATCTTTCGGGAGCAAGTCTCAGCTTCGGCCGCTATGTCGATGCCCGCGCCAACCGCCGCGACCCCTTCTTCATCAAGCCCGCGGGGGGAGCCGACATCTGCAACATTCCCGTTCCGATTCGGCCGGTCGCTGCGAAATAGGCACCGTGGAGGAATTCACCATCACCACGCCGCTCTGGCGCTGGCAATCGGCCACGGCGCCCGCTGCATGGTTCTTCGTCACCATCGCTGGCGAGGTAGCCGACGGCATCCGCCTGGCAGCGATCAGCGGACAATGGCTCGACGGGCGCAAGGGGTTCGGATCGGCGCGGGTCGAGGCGGTGATCGGCGACACGCTATGGAAGACGTCGGTCTTCCCGCACAAGGAAAGCGGTGGATGGATCTTGCCGGTCAAGGCCGCGGTGCGAAAAGCCGAAGGGCTGACCGAGGGCGACCCGGTGACGGTGACCGTCAGTCTTTAGGCGGATTTTCGGTCTGCGCCTCACGCGCTTGCGCCTTGCGCTTGCGCAGATTGACGCGCAGCGCTTCGGCCAAGCGGCGCTCGCGCTCGATATCCGCGGGGGAGGGGGGCTTGCTCACAAGCGGCCAATCTCGCGAAATCGGCGCGCCGTCAAGCCTCGCACCTTGACAGGCGAAGGGCGCCCCTTCATAGGCCGCGCCTGCCCAGCAAACATGCGTTTGGGGGCGCCCCGGTTGCTGCTGTAGCTCAGTGGTAGAGCGCGTCATTGGTAATGACGAGGTCGACAGTTCAATCCTGTCCAGCAGCACCATTTTCCATACATCGCAGGATTTCAGGGGACCGCTCGGTTCGTCTCCGATGCTGATCTACTGCTAGATCTTCGCCGCGAGCAGCCAGTCGTGGAAGAATTTCACGGCCGGCTGGCGCAGTGCGCGGGGGCGGCACACGAACCAGTAACTGTACGGGCTGTCGACATCGAAATCGAACAGGCGGACCAGCCTTGGGTCGTGGGCATCGTCGAAATGATGGCCGTGCATGAAGGCGACGCCGATGCTCTGCGCCGCGGCCTCGAGCATCAAGGGGCCCGAATCGAAATAATCGATCCCGGCGGGCTCCAGATAGGGCATGCCGATCGCCTTCTTCCATTCGGCGAAGGTTTCGGGCATTTCGCGGTGGAGCAGGACGGTCATCCGCTGCATCTGTTCGGGGACTGCGATGGGCCGACCATTGTCCATCAGCGTCCGCGACGCGATCGGGAACACCTTGTCTTGGTCGAGCCGCGCGGCATAAAGCACCGGGTCGATCGAGCGCGCGAGCGCGATCGCTGCGTCGATGCCGTCGCCCAACCGGGCTTCGGCGTGCGACATCGTGTCGATGTCGATATGCAGTTCGGGATGCTGACGCCGCAGTTCGGGCAGGCGCGGGAACAGGCGCTGCTGCGCGAATAGCGGCAGGACGTTGAGGTGCAGGCGGAGCGACGCATCGGGGCTGCCGACCTGGCCGATCACGATACGCAGCTCATCGAGAATCGGCGACAATTGTTCGTTCAGTGCGCGTCCGGCTTCGGTCAGGCTGAGGCCGTGGTGGTGGCGGTTGAAAAGCGGGCGTCCGACGGCATGTTCGAGAGTCTGGATCCGGCGCGACAGCGCGGGCATCGACAGGCCGAGCTCGATCGCCGCGGCCTTGACCGTGCCATGACGGGCAACCTCCAGAAAGGCTTCCATGCTGCTGATAGGGGGTAGGCGTGGCATATCCGTTGCCGATGATGACATGACCTTGCCGGACATGCCAGAATTTTGTGCAGTGCGTCATAAAATGGCGCGGCCATAAGAAGGGGAAGGGGGTCGCAAATCGGGAACCGCCATCCTATCTTTCGCATTCTGACCTTTTTGAGGGAGACGCGCATTGGCCGACGCAGCGGTAAAAGAAAAACAGGTGAAACTGCAGGTGGCGAACGCCCGCGCAGAGGAAAGCGGCGGGGGGATCGCACGCATCCCGCGTTCCGTGATGGCCGAGCTTGGTGTCACCGAAGGCGATATCATCCAGATCAGCGGCAAGCGGCAGACGGCTTCGCGCGTTGTCTTGCCTTATGCTGAGGATGAGGGGCTGGAGGTCATCCGCCTTGACGGCCTTCAGCGCGCCAATGCGGGCGCCGGCGCGGGCGATATGGTGGAGCTGAGCCGCATCGAGACGCGCCCGGCGACGCGCGTCGTGTTCGCGCCCGCGCAGGAAAATCTGCGACTGCAGGGCTCCGCCAACGCGCTGAAGCGCAGCTTTTTTGGGCGTCCGCTCGTTGCGGGCGACACCGTCGCGACTGCGGGGCAGCAGCGGCTGCCGTCCGGCGACATGCCCCCGCAGCTTCGCCAGATGCTCAACGCGCCCGCCTATGCGCTTGCGGAGGTGCGCTTGCTCGTCGTTTCAGCGAACCCCAAGGGCGTCGTCTTCATCGACGAAAATACCGAAATTGAACTGCTTCCTGAATATCAGGAGCCGCATGACGCGCGCCGTACCGACGTCACCTATGACGATCTCGGCGGCCTTGGCGACACGATCGACCAGCTCCGCGAGATGGTCGAACTGCCGCTGCGCTATCCCGAACTGTTCCAGCGTCTCGGCGTCGATCCGCCGCGCGGCGTGTTGCTGCACGGCCCGCCGGGCACGGGCAAGACGCGGCTGGCGCGCGCGGTCGCCAACGAGAGCGACGCGCAATTCTTTCTGATCAACGGCCCCGAAATCATGGGCAGCGCCTATGGCGAGTCGGAAAAGCGTCTGCGCGACGTGTTCGAGGCCGCGGCAAAGGCTGCGCCGTCGATCCTGTTCATCGACGAGATCGATTCGATCGCGCCCAAGCGCGGGCAGGTGCAGGGCGAGGCGGAGAAACGCCTTGTCGCGCAGCTTCTGACGCTGATGGACGGGCTCGAGCCGCGCACGAACCTCGTCGTCATTGCTGCGACGAATCGTCCCGACGCGATCGACGAGGCCCTGCGGCGTCCGGGCCGTTTCGACCGCGAGATCGTCATCGGCGTTCCCGACGAGAGCGGGCGTCGCCAGATCCTGGGCATCCACACACGCGGGATGCCGCTCGCCGAAGATGTCGACCTCGCGGAACTCGCGCGCACGACCTTTGGTTTTGTCGGCGCCGACATGGCGGCATTGACGCGCGAAGCCGCGATCGAGGCGGTGCGGCGGATCATGCCCAAGCTCGACCTTGCCGAGGGCACGATCCCGCCCGAGGTGCTTGAAGAACTGCGCGTCACGCGTGAGGACTTTAACAATGCGCTGAAACGCGTCCAGCCGTCGGCGATGCGCGAAGTGATGGTACAGGCACCCAAGACCCGCTGGAGCGACATCGGGGGGCTCGACGCTGCGCGCGACAAGCTGATCGAGGGGATCGAACTGCCGCTGAAGAATCCCGAGGCGTTTCGCCGGCTCGGCATTCGTCCGGCGAAGGGCTTCCTGCTCTATGGCCCGCCCGGAACCGGCAAGACCTTGCTGGCGAAGGCGGCGGCGCGCGAATCCGATGCGAACTTCATCTCGATCAAATCGTCGGACCTGTTGTCGAAATGGTATGGCGAGAGCGAGCAGCAGATCGCCCGGCTATTCGCGCGTGCGCGCGCCGTTGCGCCGACGATTATCTTCATCGACGAACTCGACAGCCTGGTGCCCGCGCGCGGCAGCGGAACGTCGGGCGAGCCGCAGGTGACCGACCGCGTCGTCAACACGATCCTCGCCGAGTTGGACGGGATCGAGGAAATGCAGTCGGTCGTCGTCATCGGCGCCACCAATAGGCCAAACCTGATCGACCCGGCGCTGCTTCGTCCGGGGCGGCTCGACGAACTGATCTATGTTGCGGTTCCCGACAAGGAGGGGCGCCGGCGCATCCTCGAAATCCAGACCGGCAAGATGCCGCTGGCGAAGGATGTCGATCTTGCGGCGCTCGCGGAAAGGTCGGATCGCTTCACCGGCGCCGACCTCGAAGACCTGACGCGGCGCGCGGGTCTTGCCGCGCTCAAGCGTTCGATCGCCAGCGAGACGGTAACGATGGACGATTTCGAAGCCGCGCTGAAGGACACCCGCGCCTCGGTCACCGAGGCGATGGAAAAGGATTATGAAAAGATCCAGGGCGAGATCAAGCAGGCCGCGATGAGTGTCGATCCGATCGGCTTCTTCGCGCCCGGTATGCTCAAGCCCGTTCGCGAGCGCAAGCACAGCGACGATACGAAGGATTAACGAGTCGGCGGCTGGTCCAGCCTCAGTGCGGACCAGCCCCACACCACTAGCCAGACGCAAAACGCCGCCATCAGGCCATAAGCGACCATCGGGTGCCAATTATAGAGCAGCACGCCGATGGTTGGCGAAATGATATAGGCAGATCCGTTAATCGATGCGGTCATGCCTGCTACGGACCCTTGATCGTGCCGCGGCACCGACAGCGACGCGCCGGCGGTGAAGCCTGGCCGGAACAGGCCAAAGCCGAGCGATGCCAGCGAAAAGCTGATGACGATGGTATGGAGGTCGCTGGCAAGGCCATTCATAACGATGCCAATTCCCGCGAGCGCCGCCCCCGCGAGCACCGTCATCCGCGGCGTAAGCTTCAGGATCGGGATCAGGCCCCACTGCGCGAGCAGGGTCGCGAAGGCGCCTGCCATCAACACGATGCCAGTGGTCGCCGCACCCTCGTTATCGGTGCTTTGGCGCAGGTGAAGCCGGTCGAGGACAAGATAACCGATAATGCCCAGCGTCATGGCCTGCGCCTGCCCGCCCAAAAGGCCGGCGAGCAGCCATGGGCGGACGCGGTTGTCGGTCCAGCGCAATGGTGCCGTTGATGCGGCAGGCTGGTCAACAGCCTCATCTTCCCTTTCGTCGGTCGCGGTAGGGGCCGATCCCGCTGCCGGATAGGTGGCGATGGTCCCTCGTGCTGCGAAGCGGGGCACGTCGTCGGGCAAGCGCCACCGCAGCAAGATCAGCACGACGAGGCCGATCAGCGCGAATACCAGCATGGGGCCGGCGAGGCCGACGAACGGCAGAATGAAAAAGGGCGCGATCGCCGGACCAATGACGGTCCCGAGCCCGAAGGAGGAGGAGACGAGCGACAGCGCTTGTGTCCGCTGCTCGGGGTCCGTCCGGGAAGCGACATAGGCCTGCACCGCAGGGGGGGACGCTGAACCGAAACCGCCATAAAGGCTGCGGAATATTGCAAAAACTACGAAGGTGACGCTCCCCGCGAGATAGCCTTCGAGCCCGGCCCAGAGCGTAAGTCCGCACAGCGCCATCGACGAGAGGAAGCCGACGACGCCGAGCGCCATCAGCGCCTTGCGCCCGCGCTTGTCGGACTGGCGCGCCCAATAGGGTGCCGTCAGGACCCAAAGCAGCGCTGACCAACTGAAAGCGAGGCTTCCCCATACGTCGGGAATATGCAGCTTCGTAACGATCGTCGGCAGGATCGACTGCATCGCAGTATTGCCCGCCGCGGCGACCAGCATGACGGCGAACAGCACCGCCATGCGGTCCGAGGGGATGGAATGCGATGTCGTCGCCATGTTCGCCCCTCCTCGCCCGTGGTCGGTAACGCTGCCTCTCCCTACACGCGAGCGCTTGTCTGTCCAGAGTCAAGACAGACTCTTTCCTTGCGCGTCGGCGCCGATTTTGCCACGCCTTTGCCAACTGCAACAACGCGAAAGCCATCATGACCAATCCGCGGGCGCAGGCCCAAGAAAAGAAAGCTCCGTTGGGCCGCCGGCTTCGCGAGAGCCTCAAGCGCTTTTTCGGGCCCTGGGGCATGTTTGTCCGCGGCTTTGTCAAGCACCCGGTCATGGTTGGATCGATCGTGCCGTCGTCGCCGACGCTGATCCGCCACATGTTGCGTCCGGTGGATTGGAAAAACACGAAGCTGTTCGTCGAATATGGACCGGGCGTCGGCACCTTCTGCCGCCCCGTGCTCGAACGGATGGCCGGCGATGCGACGTTGATCGCGATCGACACCAACGAAGATTTCATCGACTATCTTCGCAAGGATATTCGCGACAGCCGTTTCATTGCGGTTCACGGCTCGGCCGCTGATGTCGAGGAAATCGTGCGCGCACATGGTTTCGAGAAGGCGGATTATGTCCTCTCGGGCTTGCCCTTCTCGACGCTGCCCGCCGGCGTTGGCCCGGCAATTGCCGCTGCGACCCACCGTGTGCTTCGTCCCGGCGGTGCTTTTTTGGTCTATCAATTCCGCGCCCGCGCGCGCGACTTCCTCGCTGCGCATTTCGATCGCATCGACAATGCGTTCGAATGGGTGAACGTCCCGCCGTGCTTCCTGTTCTGGGGCTGGAAAGACTAAACTTCCAGGTCGGGATCGGTCTCACCGAGACCGAAATTCAACCGTCGCGACACCGTATAGTCCGCGGCACCCACGACAAACCACGCCAACGTCCAGCGCAGTCGCGTCAGCCATCCGGCTCGCGACTTGTGCTTCGCGGTGGTAATGTCGTCGCAATCCGCCCGCTGCGCCGCGATGAAGCCCCGCATCTGCTCGGCAAAACCGGCATCGGCGATACGCAGCATCACCTCGACATTCACGAACAGGCTGCGCATGTCGAAATTGGCAGTGCCGATATAGACAACATCGTCAACAACGATCAGCTTCATGTGCAGCTTGCATGGGCGATATTCCCAGACCTGCGCGCCTTTGCGCAGCAGATAGCCATAGAGCAGGCGCGAGGCACCGACCGTCGCAGCATTGTCCGATTTCGCCGCCATGATGAAGCGCGCTCGGCCGTGCCGGGCGACGCGCCCAAGGCGCCGCAGCATGCCTTGCCCCGGCGAGAAATAGGCCATCACCATGTCCAGTTGGTGCGCGCCGACCAAATCGGTGCGCACCGCCTGCGCCCACGGCGACAATCGCTGGGTCGGGCCGCCGACCAGCCAAGTCACTGGCGCGGCCTCAACAGGCCATTCACGGATAAGGCGGCGGAGCATGAACAGCTTGCCGTCATTATTCACGGTGTAATCGTGGATCTCCTCGAACCACGCGACCATGCGCGCCACCGACGGCCCGCGCACAACGATGCCCAGGTCGAACCAGCAATTGTCCGGCTGTGTGCCAAGATAGGGGGTCGCGATGTTGAACCCGCCGGTCACCGCCACGTCGTCGTCGATCAGCAGCAATTTCTGATGATTACGGACCAAATAGCTCGATCGCCAGCGCCGCGAGAAAAACGTCACGCTGCCGCCCGCTTCACGCAAGGGAACAAAGATGCTGTCCGAGATGTCCGACGAGCCGAAACTGTCCATCACCGCGCGGACCCGCACCCCGCGGCGCGCGGCGGCGGTCATAGCATCGAGTATGCGTATCCCCGCAGCGTCATGCTCGAAGATATAGATGACCAGGTCAATACTGCTGATCGCGCCGCCGATCAGCGCTAGCAATTGTTCGAACCGCTGCTCGCCGTCAAATATCACCTCAAGCCGATGCCCCGCGATGTTCGCCTTCAACATTTCGGTCTTTCGAGCCTCACTGGCAACATCGGTCATAGGTCGTTCATAGGCTGGCGGCCATCTATGCGGCAAGCGTTGGCTGTTTTTGACCGCAATGGTTGACTGACGGAGCGCTGCCGCGCAAGGCATAGGGGATGGCAGTTGATTTGAATGTTGACGCCGAACGATTGTTCTGGGCAGCGGATTCCTTGCTGCGTTGATCGGGCGGAGTTCGGCATCGGAACGAAACGGCGGAGTCCGCTAGCGGAGTTGAACTCTGCCCGGAGCGAATTTAGTGACGGGGGCTCCGGAAGATCTCGATCCGGCGCAGGCCGGGACTGCTGAGCGCGCCGGGCCCCTGCCGAGCGCGCCATCCACCCTGTGCTGGCTTGCTTCGTCCTTGTGGCGAAATTCCTGGCGGGTCGGCGACAGCATCGCACGCGTTCGCGAACTGGAAAATATCCGGGAGTTTCTTGGCTCCAATGCCGTTACGGTCGTGATCGATTTGTTCTTCACCGTCGTTTTCTTCGAGGTGATGTTCCTCTATTCGCCGCTCCTTACGCTGATCGTGCTGCTGTCGATTCCATGCTATATTGCGATATCGGTCCTCATTTCGCCGCCATTGCGCGCGCTACTCGAGGAAAAATTCCGCCGTAGCGCGGAAAATCAGGCGTTTCTGGTCGAGAGCCTGACTGGCATCGGAACGCTGAAAGCGATGGCCGTCGAGCCGCAGATGCGAAGCCGTTGGGAAAGGCTGTTCGCCGCCTCCACCAGCACGCGTTTCAGCGCCGCGAAGCTCTCCAATTGGGGTAGCCATCTGATCCAGATCGTGTCGAAGCTGACCACGGTCGCGATCATCTATTTCGATGCGAAGGCAGTGATAGTCGGCGATCTGTCGGTCGGATCGGTCATTGCCTTCAATATGCTGGCGGCGCGCGTCGCGGCCGCCATCTTGCGGCTGTCGCAGCTTTGGCAAGATTTCCAGTGGGTGCGCATTTCGGTCCACCGCCTCGCCGATGTGCTCAACGCGTCGGCGGAGACTGAATATAACCCCAATCGCGCGAGGAGCCGCGGCGACGTTACCTTCGACAAGGTGCGGTTCCGTTACCGCCCCGACACCCCCGAAGTGCTTCGCGGGATCAGTCTTGACCTGCGGGCAGGTGAGATGCTGGGCATCTTCGGACCTTCCGGGTTGGGAAAGTCGACGCTGACCAAGCTGATCCAGCGGCTCTATGTTCCTGAACAGGGACGGGCCCTTATCGAGGGCGTCGACCTTGCGCTGGTCGACCCTCCTTGGCTGAGGCGCCAGTTCGGTATCGTGTTGCAGGAGAATATCTTGTTCAACCGCGCCGTGCGGGAAAATATCGCGCTGAGCGATCCGACGCTGCCGATCGAGGCGGTCATCGCCGCTGCCGGATTCGCCGGTGCGCATGATTTCATCCTTGAAATGAGCCATGATTATGACACGGTGATCGATGAGCGCGGCGGCAATCTGTCCGGTGGACAGCGGCAGCATATCGCGATCGCCAGAGCACTTGTGAACAATCCACGCATCCTGATCTTTGACGAAGCCACTTCTGCACTTGATGCCGAAAGCGAGGAAATCGTCCGGAACAATCTGGCGGGCCTAGCGGCGGGCGCGCACGGTGGTTATCATTGCCCACCGACTGTCCGCCGTTCGCCAGTGCGACCGGATCATTACCGTCGAGGCAGGCGAGGTGACTGAACAGGGTAGTCATGACGAGTTTCTCCGTGCGGGCGGGCGCTATGCGCAGCTCCATGCCGAGCAGATGGCAGCGCCCCCGGATGAGCTTTCGCGAGCAGATGGGCCGATGGTTCCCCAACCTCGTGCGTCATTGGACGATCTTCCGCACAGCTGGCAGATCGAGGACGAAGCCGGGGCACAGGCGGTGCCGAGCAGCGATACCGAGTTCCTGCCCGCCACCCTGGAAATCATGAAAAGCCGCCGAGTCCGGGTCTTCGTTGATTGATGCTGTCGCTGTGCCTCTCTTCACCCCCGCATTGCTCTGGTCGTTCATAGGGAAGGTGGACGTGATCGCGACCGCGACGGGGCGCGTGGTGCCCTCGGGTAGCATCAAGGTCATTCAGCCCATTGAGATCAGCTATGTCCGAGCGGCTCATGTCCGCAACGGCCAGCATGTCAAGGCGGCCGATCTATTGGTCGAGCTCGATTCGAATTTGGTCGGCGCAGAAGCGGCGCAGGCTTCGAACAGTCTCGTGAACGCCGAAGTTCTCTCGGCCCGCAATTCGGCGTTGATGGCCCATATAGAGGGACGGTCCGCGCGTTTCATAGCCCCGCCGGGAACCGAGGATGATGCGATCCGGGCGCAGGCGAATTCGTCCGCGCCGCCATTGCCGAATATGAAGGCGAGCGCGCCAGCCTGATACAGCAGCGGGCCGAACGCGGCGCCGAACTCGCCGCGACACAGGCCGAACTGGTGAAGCTCGAACGGACTTTGCCACTGGTGGAAAGCCAGCTGGAGGCGCGTCGGCAATTGGGAGAGAAGGGATATCTTTCGCATCTCCGCCTGCTTGAATATGAACAGGTCAAGGTCGAGCATGAGCAGGATATCAAAGTTCGGAGGGCGAATGCCGCAAAGGCACGAGCGGCGATGGCGGATATCGACGCGCAGCTCGCCAGACTGCCCGGCAGCTTCGGAAAATCGGTCGCGTCCGATCTGTCGGACAGCCAGGAAAAAGCGGGGCTGGCGCGCGAGGAAGTGACGAAGACGCGGCGCGGAACGGCCTTCCAGCAACTTCGGGCGCCCGTTTCAGGGACCGTGCAGCAACTGGTCGTGGCGACCATCGGTGGCGTGATGCAACCCGCACAGCCGCTGATGGTGATCGTTCCGGACGACGACGAGCCCGTGGTTGAGGCGCAAATTCTCAATCGCGATATCGGCTTCGTGAGGGAAGGGCAGCCCGTTCGCGTCAAGCTGGAAGCCTTTCCGTTCACGCAATATGGCATTGTCCCAGGGGTTGTCGAAACATCAGCCGCGACGCCGTCGAAGCTCCGGCATCGCAGACAAGAGGTGACGAATCCGGATTATCCCCGCCTGCCGCGTCGCGGGGCCTTATCTATTCGGTGCGCATCCGCCTTTTGAAGCGCGCCATTGTCGTGGATAGCGGGGAACGATCGATCGTCCCAGATTGGTCGTTCAGGCCGAAATCAAGACCGGGCAACGACGGATCATCCAATGTCTTCTTTCGCCGATTGCCAGTAATTTGGACGAAGCGGCCCGTGAGCGCTAATCGTCGACGGCGTCAGGCGAAGAAATCCACAGGCTTCGCCGTTTCGCGTTGCCAATTCGTGGCCGCTCCCGCGCCGCCGGCGACCGCGAACATGTTCATGTCCTGGATCATCAAGGCCAGAAGCGGGTCCGTCGGAGCCGACCCGGCTTCCGTGTTCGGATAAAGGGCTTGGCCGTCGGGCGTCATCCGGCCGCCGACCGAAATGTTGCCGGTCGCGATATCATCCCCCATGTAGAGGGTCATGTCCTGCGGATCGCGGAGCTGGGCCGTGGCCGCGGGGGCCCTCTCCTCCGATGCCCCCGTAAAGGTGAAGATGACGGGTTTCGAGGCACTGGTGCCTGCCTGGTCGGCGACGGTGACGTGGTAGGTGATCGTGAGCGTCTCGCCGGCGCCGAGGAAGTCGACGAGGCGGTCGGCGAGCGCGAGGCTTGCGGTGATCGCACTGCCACTATGAGCGAGCGACAAGGCGCCCGCGAGTGCGGCGGCGGTCTCGGTGGGGATCGCCGATCCGCCATTCCATCCCGCGGAGACGAAGTCGGAGCCGAGGCTGTATCTGTCCCCGAAGTCATTGCCCAGATTCAGCGAGATCATTGCGATGTCAAGCTCGTTGGAGCCGGAGGTGTTGGCGCGTTCGTTGAGGTGCGCCGATCCGGGTTCATAGGCCTGATAGTAGATGTAAGCTGGCTCGTTCAGCGTCGCATGTCCATTGGACGCCCGGTTGATCTTGCCGGTCGTGCCGTCAGCGAAGACGATAGTGCCTCCGGAGAGGGCGACGATGTCGATTCCGTTAGCCGCGAACCAGTTGCGCTCACCGACGAAGTTATAGCCGTTCGTATAGTCCGCCTGCTCGGCGGTGGCATAGGCGGTCAGGGTGACGAGCGAAGGCTTCCCGTCGAGCAGGTTGGCACTGCTGCCGGGCAGGTAAAGCGCCGCGATTGTCGCCCCCGCGCCGACGCCGGGCTTGAGGTTGGCATTGACAGAAAGATCAGGGACGCCCGCCGCAAGTGCCGGCGTATCGTTGCTTCCGGTGAAGGTGAAGGTGATTGGCTTCGAGCCGGATCGGCCCGTCTGGTCGGTGGCGGTCACGTCGTAGGTCAGAGTGAGCGTCTCGCCCGCAGCGAGGAAATCGACGAGACGGTCGGCAAGCGCGAAGTTGGCGGTAATCGATCCGCCGCTACGCGCAAGCAAGAGCGCGCTCGCGAGCGCGCTAGCCGTCTCGATGGGGATAGTCGACCCGCCACTCCACACCGAAGAGGCGAGACGGAAGCCGAAACTATAGCTATCGTTAAGGTCGGTGCCAAGACTGAGCGATACCGACGCCGTGTTGAGTTCGTTCGAACCGCTCTTGTTTCGCTGTTCGTTCAGCCAGGCGGAACCGGGTTCATAGGCCTGATAATAGATATAGGCGGGTTCGGAAAGGGCGGCGGATCCGTTGGACGCCTTGTTGATCTTGCCGGTAGTGCCGTCGGCGAAGACTATGGTGCCGCCAGCAAGCGTACCCGAACTGATACCGTTCGTCACGAACCAGTCTGGTCCTCCGAGGAAGTTATAGCCGTTCGTGTAGCCTTGCTGCTGGGTGACGGCATAATTGCTGAGCGCCGTCAGCGGTGGACGCCCGTCAAGCAGATTGACATTGCCGTCGGCGGCATAGAGCCCGACGACGGTCGCTCCGGCCACCGCTCCGGGTTTTAGATTGGTCGCAACGTTCAGGTCGGGCATGTCGAAGGCCAGCGTTGGCGCGTCGGCGGTTCCCTTGATCGTAAAGGTGACCGGCTGGGTGGCGGTCCCGGTCCCTTGGCTGCCGATCGTCACATTATAGGTCAGGGTCAATATTTCGTCGGCAGCGAGAAAATCGACCAGTTTGTCGGCCAGCTCAAAATTGGCGGTGATCGTATTGCCGCTGCGATTCAGTGCCAGGGCGGTGGCCAGCGCGCTCGCGGTTTCCTCGGGAATGACGGATCCACCACTCCAGTTCGCCGACGCCAGGCTGTAGCTCATGCTGCCGAGCGCATTGAGGTCGCTGGTCGCGGTGAGTGCCACCGCCGCAGTGATCTGTTCGTTCGAGCCGCTAGTGTTCGGCTTTTCGCTCAGCCACGCTTGGCCCGGTTCATAGGCCTGGTAGAAGATATAGGCGGATTCTCCGGTTGCGCCATCGGAGGCGCGGTTGATCTTGCCGGTCGTTCCGTCCGCAAAGACGATCGTTCCTCCCGTCAGCGCGAGGAGATTGATGCCGTTGGCCGCGAACCAGCCATTTCTGCCCAAATAATTGTAGCCGTTGGTGTAGTCTGGCTGCTGGGTCACGACATAGTTGTTGAGCGTTGTAAGGGGCGGGAGGCCCTTGATCAGGTTGACGCTGCTGCCGGGGGCATAGAGAGCGACGACCGTTGCGCCTGCAGGAGCGCCGGGCTTCAGATTGGTAACGATGCTGAGATCCGGCATGTCCAGTGACAGCGCGGCGGCGTCGGCCGCCCCCGTAATCGTGACCGTCACCGGCCGCATGTCGGCAGCGCCGCCGCGGTCGGTGACTGTCATATTATAGGTCAGGGTAAGTGTCTCGCCGGGGGCAAGGAAATCCACCAGCCGGTCCGCGAGGGAGAAATAGGCAGAAATCGAAGCGCCGTTCCGGGTGAGCGAGAGCGCGTTCGCGAGCGCGGTGGCGGTCTCGGCCGGAATGCCGGACCCGCCGCTCCAGACCGACGCCGCCAGAGCATAGCCCAGCCGATGGGTGTCCTGCAGGTCGGTATCGTTGAGGCCGAGCCCGATCGTGGCGGAAAGCAACTCGTTCGAACCGTTGGTGGCTTTCAGTTCGCTGAGCCAGGCCGACCCCGGTTCATAAGCCTGATAATAGACATAGGCGGATTCGGAGAGGGCTGCGGATCCGTTGGATGCCTCGTTGATCTTGCCGGTCGTGCCGTCGGCGAAGACGATCGTGCCGCCTGCGAGTGCCGCAATACTGATGCCCTTCTCCACGAACCAATCCGGCCCGCCCAGAAAGTTATAGCCGCTGGTCGAGCCTTGCAGCTGGGTGAAGGCATAGTTGCTGGACGTCGTCAGAGGCGGATGCCCGTCGAGCAGGTTGACGCTGCTTCCGGCGGCGTAGAGGCCGGCCACGGTGATGCCCGATGCCGCGCCCGGCTTCAGATTCGTAACGACGCCGAGGTCGGGCATGTCGAAGGCTAGCGCCGGGGTATCGGTCGCGCCTGTAATGGTGAAGGTGACTGGTTTGACATAATTCGTCCCGTCGGCGCTCGTCGCGCTCACCTCATAGGTGAGCGTCAGCGTCTCTCCCGCCCCGAGGAAGTCGACGAGGCTGTCGAGCAGTCCGAAGCTGGCGTTCACCGAAGCGCCATCGCGCGCAAGGGCCAGTGCGCCGGCCAGCGCGCTGAGCGTTGCCGCCGGGATCGTCCCCCCCCCGCTCCAGGCGGACAAAACGAGGCTGGCGGCGAGGTCATAGCTTTCATTCGCGTCAAGATCGGCAAAGGTCAGCGCCGCCAAGCGCGTATCCGTCTCGGTCGATCCGCTGACGCCTGGCCGTTCCGCAAGGATGTGGTTGGCGACGCTGTCCAGCAGCAGATATGTCGCACCGCTGTTCAGCAACTGATAGTTGGTGTCGTTGACGACGATGTCTTGCACGAAGGTCCAGCCGGTGACGTCGACCAGATTGTCGCCGGCGTCGAGGAACAGCGTCTTGCCGATGCCGGTCAGCCCGATGCCGAGCGATGACTGATGGAAATCGCTTCCCGCGGTTATCGTTGCGACATCCTCGGGCGTGAATTTCAGCTTCAGTCCTGTCACCCCGGCGCTTTGCAGGTCTATCTTCTCGATATTGCGCGCCTGGATCATCCTTTCATATTGGCCGAAAACTAGGTCCAGGCCGGGATTCTGCTGCCGCGGTCCCGAGGTCAGATTGTAGGAGCCGTTCCAGACGAGGGTGTCGAAGCCGTCTTCGCCGTTCAAATTGAGCGCCAGACTCCTTTGGGTCGCCACTTGTGTACCCGCCAGAATGAAGCGGTCGTTGCCCGCTCCGCCGCGTATCTGGAAATTCGTGTTGCCCCAGACGCCGATCCCGTCCCAAGTGTCGAGCACCTCTATATCGTCGTCGCCGTTTCCGCCGTCGATATAGCCGATTCCCAGGCTGCCGCCTTCGATATGGCCGGTCGTGATACGATCGTTACCGTCGCCGCCGTCGATTTGTATCGACCCGACATATTGCCCTTGGGCTGTCGCCGCGCGGATGATATCATTTCCTGCGCCGCCCAAGATCGTAATATAGGACGTGGTCTGAGCGTGGCTGCCGTCGAACGTCAGTATGTCGTCGCCAACCCCGCCATCCATCACCGTGCCGGCCGCATCGTTCAGCGTTGCCGCGACCTGCGTGATGATGTCGTTTCCGGTCATTCCCTTGAGAATGTCGGCGCCGCCATTGCCGGTGATGACGTCGTTTCCGGCGAAGCCGATGAGGGTGTCGACGGCAGTCGTCCCGTCCATGATCCGGTCCGACACGAGGGCGATACCAAAGTAGCTCGAGCCATTTTGCAGAATGTTATATTCGATGCCGCCGACCGACGAGCGGCCCAGCAGCGTCCACCCCGTCAGGTCAACCTGATTGTCGCCCAAATCGACAAAAAGCATATTACCGTTGCCTGCCAGTCCCAAGTCGAGCGAGGACCGGTCGAAATCGCTGCCAAGCGTGATATCGGCAACATCCTGCTCCGAAAATGTCAGATTGAGCCCGGTCACTCCCGCGGAAATCAGGTCGATCCTTTCGACGTCGCGGAGTTGGATTTCCTTCCGGTACAGACCATCGTAGAGACCTAGCGCCGCATTCTGCGCGCCTCCGTGGGTCAGATTATAGGCGCCGTTCCAGACGAGGGTGTCGAATCCGGCTCCGCCGTTCACGACGGCAGCGGTCGATGCCGACAGTGCCACCTGCGTTCCCGCAAGAACAAACCGGTCGTCGCCGGCCCCGCCCAGCATTTCGAACGCGGAATTGCCCCAGATGCCAACGCCGTTCGCGCCTTGATGCACTTCCAGAATATCGGCACTGTCGCCGCCGTCCATCACGCCGCCGGGCTGACGATCGGGGCTGTTCGCCGTCGTGGCCAGGATATCGTCGCCACCGCCGCCGCGCATGACATGCGCGTCGGCAAGCTTGTCCGCGCCGTCGCTTCCTGCCAGCACCAGACTCAAGTCACCGTTCGTGTCGGTCAGGGTCGCCGAGGTGGACGAGGAAAGCGAAAATCGCTTGGAGTTGAGAAGATAGACGATCTCATTGTCGCCGGATTCGGAATCGACAAAGATCTGGGTAACCGCCTTCGACCGGTCGGCCAGTCGCGCATTCAGCGCCGGCGACTCGATCGAATAGGATATGCCGTCGATCGTTACGGTCCCCGAACCGGTAATCGCTATGGGTATCAGGGGATAGTCGAAGGCGAAATTATCGAGGTCGCCGAAACCTACCTTCAGTACTGACAGATAAGGGACAGGGATGCCGTTCAGCGACTGGATAAGGCCTGCGGGCGCATCCTCGATAGTCAGCGTGGCGCCGACGGGCAGAGTGAGCGCCGCCGATCCCGCGAAAGCTTCGGTCTGGGGAGGCGGCAATATCTGATTGTCGCTCGTTGACCGGTAAAGGTCGAGCACGGAGCTCTCGAACGCCCAGGACGCTGGCCTTATAGAAGTATAAGCCGATCCGGTGAAATTCTCGGCGAAATCATCTTGATGCGACAATATATAGTCGTATCCTTGAATATTCATCGAATCGTCGAGATAGATCGACTTCAAATCGACGTCGAATATCTTCCATATTCCGTTTTCGAGAACTTCGCTGACGACATGGCCTTCGATCCAAAGGACACGCGATTCATATCCCATTTCCTTGAGGATTGACGCATAGATTTGAGCAACATCATCGCAAAAGCCGAATCCCATGGAATTAAGAAAAAGATAGGGCGCATGCTGCCAATTTGCTCCGCTGTACGGATCAAACTGATAACTGTTGTCCATCATCCAGACCCAAGTCGCATAGGCTGCGCCTTCTGTCTGAAATACGGGCATCGCGTTTATGGCTTGGATAATATCCGAAGTCGATAGGAGTAGCGAGTTTCCGTTGATGTTCAGGTTGAACGTAGCAACTGATGCGCCGTCATTGGTAACTTTGATGGAAGAATTGTTCGCCACTTTTTCACAATCCGAATTTCTATAATTTTTTGGTATCCTAGCATTGTCGTCTCATCGCGCAAGGTCGTGTTCTGGCGAACCGTGACAGGGTGACGGAATCGAGCGGCGGGATATGTTCCGGATGAGGGCGCAGTGAGACCGCACTTGCATGGGGCGCGGCGGGGCCACCGAGTGCGGTGGTGACTCAGTTTCAAAATGAGGGGTTAGGTCGCCTCCAAAGCGCTACTGAAAATTGCGCCGGCAAAAAGCTCGAACATCCTCGCCGGTCAGCGAAAACCATTCCCTGTTTGGCGAAACGGCGGTGCCAATATGCCTCGATACCTGATGAATCATCCGTCCGGATGGTGTGAACAAGGGTCACGGATTTCGGCAGGGCCAACTTTATCTCGTGGAAGCGTTGTTCAATGTCATCGCTGCGTCCGATCTTGTAGTGATTCCCGGACTTGAGGAGATAGACGAAGCCGTTCACCCGACTTGCGCTTCGAGGCGCATCAGGTTCGTTTTCGACAGCCGGAAGATAGCAGGCTAAATCACTCCAGCCGTCTTCAATCTCTGCGAACTGGAGCAGTGCTTGCATCATATTCGCATTGGTACGGAGGTAGGCATCGACTGTTGAATGGGAAGGGGACTCTGGATGGGTTTGACGACGCATCCGGATTTCGGACCTTGTGGGCAAGCGTTGCAATTCTCGCGTTAGCTCGGCGATTTGCGAACAACCTCGTTCGTTTCGGTTTTCTTGTTCCACGCGTTCGCTGCAAAGCCCGCTTCGGCAAGCGCATCGCTCCAGCGAAGCCAATGAATGCCTCGCCATTTGGCCGGCGAAATGCTGGTCGAGTTTGTGAAGGCATTTTGCCCCGGCGCGGTTCCGCCGTTCTCGGACGCAAGGCGCTTAATCTCGGAAAGGATGAAATCTCTCATGTGTTCGGCTTCGCAACTAGCTCTGCGCCGAACTAGCGCCGGACGCCCAGAGCTGCGCGCGAAATGCGGGCGGGTCAGATGTGGGAGGATCGTCAAGATCAGCCCTGATTTTCCCAGACCAGTCGGGACCAGAGTTCGTCATGGCGATCCTTGGTGAACGAAGCCGAATTGGATTCAGCAATCTCGTCAGTGAACGTGTGGAGTGCGGTAATAACCGCCGCCGAGCCGATGAGGTGAAGATTGTTAACGGCATTGGCGAACCTGATCTTGGCATCGTCGGGAGCGTGGTCGACGATCCCGCTTGCAGCGCCGAAGAACTCTTCGTAGTAGGCGAGCTTCTTAGCCCGCCATAGAGCCTCGCGGGGGCGCGAGCCTCAGGTGCGAATTTGTTCGTTGTCTTACTCATCCTACGCCCTTCCTCTCAGGAGTTAGGGCCTCCGGCAATTCCGGGGCGGTTCAGATTGACATTAGGCATGCCCCCCTGCTAAAGTGCTGCGCTTACCGTCACGCCTTAAAGGCAGGGCTGGTCTCTCCGATATTCTAAGGATATAATATGGCCCGCGTTACCGTCGAGGATTGCGTTGACAAAGTTCCCAATCGTTTTGACCTGGTTCTGCTTTCCGCGCACCGCGCCCGTGAAATTTCGGGCGGTTCGGAGCTGACCATTGACCGCGACCGGGATAAAAATCCCGTTGTTGCGCTGCGCGAGATCGCCGAGCAGACCGTGCGTCCCAAGGATTTGAAGGAAACGCTGGTCGGATCGATGCAGAAGGTCATCATCGACGATGACGATACGCCCGATGAAATCAGCTCGATCAGCCGTTCGGCCGAAGCGCTTCGCCTGACCGCCGCCGCGCCGCCGCGCAGCCCCGCGGGCGGTGGCAGCGACTTCGAATAAGCGCTGTCGACATCGATCATTAAGGGGGCCGCAGGAAACTGCGGCCCTTTTGTTATGCCAGCTTTGTCAATTCGGCGACGCGGATCGCTTTCGACGCGAGCATCGGGTCGATGATCCGCTGGATACGATGCGCGCGGGGCGAGCCGATGGTGACGTTAAACAGGCTATTTGCGATCACATCGGCAATCTGGACCCCGTCGCTACGTTTGCTGTCGGCCAGTGAAGCGCTGCCCCATCCGCCGAGTCCCGCCTGTATCTCTTCGCGCACATGCCCGAGGATCTTGGGATCATAACGACCGTCGTCGATGACGACATCGGTGCATACACCGCCTGTTTCGGGCAGCCAGCGCCCGATCGCGAGATTGAGCAGCGCGGCATAGAGCGCAAGATCGCTGGGCAGCGTGCCATCGGAATTCTGCGCGAGCTTGTCGCGTTCTGCGACGGCCACCCATGCGCGCCCGCCCGCGCGATCGAACAGTTCGAGCAGATAGGCGCGCTCGACGATGCTGATGCGGCTGCCCTTGAGTTCGCCGCGCAGTCCGGTGACGTCGCGAAAGCGCGCGTGGATGTCGGCTGCGGCTTTGGGCGTCAGCATCACGGCCGAAAAGGTCATCACGCCGGCATTGAGGCCGCCCGATTCGTCGCAGTAAATCGTCATCTGGCGCGGATCACCGAACGCGCCCGAAAAAGGCGACCGAGCGGCTTTGGCCGGGCGCGATCGCATCGGGCCAAAGCCAGCGGACATGGGTGACGTCGGCGGCCGCGGCGGGGCGACCAGTCGCGCCCTGGACGGGCACGGTCAGGCTTGCGAGCGCACCGAATGTCTTGCCGCCGTCGGTCGACACGGCGAAGCCCGATGCATCGGCTGTGTCATCGAACACAAGACCTTCGGGGATCGGGTTGACCAGATTGACCCCTGCCGCTGGGGCGGCGTCGTTGTTCGTGAAGGTGAGGGCAACGCGGACGCGGTCGCCGGGCACGACCACATCGGGCGTGACATAGGTCTTTTTCGTCAGCCCACCGTCCAGAGAGGGTGTGGACTTTTCCAGCTCGATCTTGCTTGTGAGCGCGCCGGTTCCCTGCGCTGCCGCAGGCTGAACGCTCAATGCGAGGAGGGCAGCCATCGCCAATCTCTTCCGCGCTTTACCGATCATCGCCATCTCCTTTTGTCCCGCCGCAGCATTGGCGCATCAGGCGGGGCAGGGGTAGCGTTTCTTCATCAGCGCGTCGAATGCCGTGTTGATGCTCACCGACTTGCGGACGGGAACGGGATAGCTTCGAAGGTGGGCGAGCCATTGGTCGGGGCTCATCGTACCCGATTCGGGCGGGCAACTCGTCGTTTTGCGTCCGGCGCGGCGGTCGGCGTCTATCCGTGCCTTATAGCGTTTGCCGGCCGCGACTACCTCACCTTTGAGCTGGTTTCCCTGCGGGGTCGCGAGGGCGAGGGGACCGAGCCGTTCGAGCGACGACGCGCGCGCGAGGAACGCGGCGACGCTCATGTCGCCGGGTGCCATGGCGCATAGAAAGGGGGCGGCGATCAGGGCGGGCAAGAGGCCCGCATATTTCCGGTTGGTCATATGCCGCAACTTGCCGCCAGGCAATGAATAATGCCTGAATCGAAAGGCCTAGGCGCGAGCCTAGGCCCCTTGCAGATTGACGTCGCCGAACGGTCGCGGCTTGCGCTTGATCTGCGGCAGCGAGCCCGCATGACCCGCGACGGGCGTACCGCGCTTGTCGGCATCGCCCTCGCGGCCAATGTCTTCGCCCTTGATCGCGCGCTTCGATTCCTCACCCGACAGCGTCTCATATTCGAGCAGCGCACCAGCGAGCAGATGAAGCTCGTCGAGATGGTCGGTCAGCACCTTGCGTGCGACATTTTCGCCTTCTTCGACGAGGCGGCGGACTTCGGCGTCGATCAGCCGTGCGGTGTCTTCCGACATATTCTGCGCGCGCGAAACGCTGTGTCCGAGGAACACCTCGTCCTGATTGTCGCGATAGCGCAGCCAGCCGAGCTTGTCCGACATGCCATATTCCATGACCATCGAGCGGGCCATTTCGGTCGCCTGCTGGATGTCGTTCGACGCGCCGGTGTTGAGCTCGTCCTGGCCGTAGATCAGCTGTTCGGCTATGCGGCCGCCGAAGCAGAGCGCGAGCCGCGCCTTCATTTGCTTCATATTGGTCGAGTAACGGTCGCGTTCAGGCAGGTTCCACGTCACGCCCAGCGCGCGGCCGCGCGGGATGATCGTGACCTTGTGGAGCGGATCGCAGCCGTCGACGTGCAGCGAGACGAGCGCATGGCCAGCTTCGTGATAGGCGGTCGACTTCTTCTCGTCCTCGGTCATGACCATCGAGCGACGTTCGGCGCCCATCATGACCTTGTCCTTCGCCTCTTCGAACTCGTCGTTGGCGATCAGGCGCTTGCCCTTGCGCGCTGCCAGCAGCGCCGCTTCGTTGCAAAGATTAGCCAGATCGGCACCCGAGAAGCCGGGGGTTCCGCGCGCAACGCGACGGAGGTCGACGTCGGGTGCGAGCGGCTTTTTGCGCGTGTGGACTTCGAGAATCTTCTGGCGACCCTCGATGTCGGGACGCGGCACGACGACCTGACGATCGAAGCGGCCCGGACGGAGGAGGGCAGGGTCGAGCACATCGGGGCGGTTCGTCGCCGCGACGATGATGATGCCTTCATTCGCTTCGAAGCCGTCCATTTCGACGAGAAGCTGGTTCAGCGTCTGCTCGCGTTCGTCGTTGCCGTTGCCGAGGCCGGCGCCGCGATGGCGGCCCACCGCGTCGATTTCGTCGATGAAGACGATGCACGGCGCGTTGCGTTTGGCCTGCTCGAACATGTCGCGAACGCGGCTCGCGCCGACGCCGACGAACATTTCAACGAAGTCCGAACCCGAAATGGTGAAGAAGGGAACGCCGGCTTCACCCGCGATTGCGCGGGCGAGCAGTGTCTTGCCGGTGCCGGGTGAGCCGACGAGCAGCGCGCCCTTGGGAATCTGGCCGCCGAGCCGGGAGAATTTGGTGGGATCGCGGAGGAACTCGACGATCTCTTCCAGCTCTTCGCGCGCTTCGTCGATGCCGGCGACATCGTCAAAGGTCACCTTGCCCTGCTTTTCGGTGAGCATCTTCGCGCGCGACTTGCCGAAGCCCATTGCGCCCGAGCCGTTGTTCTTCTGCACCTGACGGAACACAAAGAAGGCGATGCCAAGGATCAGCAGGAACGGCAGCGACTGAATGAGCATATACATCCAGAAATTTGGCGCTTCGGTCGCCTTGCCGTCATATTTGACATTATTGTCGTTGAGCATCTTGAGCAGTTCGGGATCGCGCACGATATTGGCGGTGAAGCGTTCGCCGTTCGACAGCGTGCCCGTTGCCTTGTCTTCGGAAAGAATGACGTCCTTGACGCTGCCTTCCTGGATCTTTTGGCGGAACTCGGAATAGGCAAGCGGACTGCCCGCGGGCTGCGACGCGCCGCCGAACATCGAGGCGACAAGGAGCATGGCAAGCAAGATGCCGCTCCAGATCATCACACTCTTCATCCAGGGGTTGCCCTGCGGTTCCTTGTCGTCCTGCATGCGGATTCTTTCCTCAACGGCGCGGCACTGCGCTCCTATCCGAACAAGATAGGATAATCCGGTTAAATGACAATGAGGCAATCAGCCCTTTTTAGGGGTTTTCCGGCGCGGCGCCGCGGAAATGCGCCAAATCGTCCCTTGCAGCCCCGGGACGGCATCGATTAGCAGCGCGCCAACCATCGCCCGCCGCCCTTCGTGCATCGCAGCGATCACGCCGTCGAGCGAGGCGCCGCGCAGGACGAGTTGCGGTGCGTTCGCGCGAAGCCGCTGGGCGACGATGCGGCGGAACATCTCGGGCGGATAACCGTCATCGCGGATCACCGCGATGTCGGACGCGTCGGGCCACGACGCAATCAGGCGCTCGACGGCCCAGTCGAGGGCCTCGTCGGCTTCGGCGAGCCAAGCAGCCGAGCGCGCTGCCGCGGCGGGATCGATCGCCGTCTGCGATTGGAGCGCGTGGCGCAGGCGTGCGCGGTCGAAGCGGTTGTCGCTGTTCGACGGGTCGTCGACGAAGGGCAGGTCGTTTTCGAGCGCCAGATGGACCAGTTCGTTGCGGCGCCAATGAAGCAACGGGCGCAGGATCATGCCATTCTTCGCACGGATCGCCGCGAGGCCGCCGACGCCGCTGCTGCGGTTGAGCCGCATGACGATGGTTTCCAACTGATCGTCGGCATGATGCGCGGTGACGATATGGCCCAGCGCATTGGCTTCGCGCCATTGTTCGAGCAGGCGGTAACGTTCGGTCCGCGCGGCGGCCTGCTGCGATCCCTTGATCGGCGATGGCGGGCGCAGCGTTGAATGCGGGATATGCTCGCGCTCGCAAAAGCCCGCGACCATCCGCGCCTCTTCGTCCGACCCTTTGCGCAGACCGTGATCGACCGTCGCTGCCCAGACCTGTCCGGGCAGGAGCGAGGCCATCAGCCAGAGCAGGGCCATGCTGTCGGGGCCGCCCGATACGGCGACACCATAATGAAAGCGGTGCCAGCCCGGACCGAGAAGCGCGACGAGATCGCCGGCCAGCCGGCCGGGGGCGTCGCGGTCAGCAGCCTGCTTTTGTTCTTGCGGCGGCAGCATCGGTGCGGACATCCTGCGGGGCCTTGTCACCATAGACTTCTTCGAGTTCGCGGAACGCCTTGCACGCGTCGGCCTTGCGGCCAAGTTTGTCGAGCGCGACGCCCATGAACATCAGGCTGTGCGGCGCGCGCGCGCCGCTCGGGCGATCCTTGTAATTGTTATAGAAAGCGACCGCGGCGAGGCTCGGCTTGCCTTCGTCGAGATAGGAGCGACCGAGCAAATTCTGTGCGAAGCTCGCCTGACTGCTCTTCGGCCATTTGGTGACGACCGTCTTCAGCTGCGTCTGCGCCTCCGGGTAGAGTTTGGCTTCCCACAAGCGGTAGCCATAGTCATAGGCGTCTTTTGTCTCGTTGCCGCTGGCCGGAACCTCGATCTTTTTGACGAGCGCGAGGCGCGCCGCATCGGGCGTAGTGGTGGCGGGCTTCGCTGCCGGCTTTTCGGCGGGTTTCTTGACCGGCGTTGCGGCGACCGTGGTCGGTGCTACCGATGGCTTGACAGTTGGTGCGAGGCTCGCGGGCGTAGCAGTTGCTGCCGCCGCCGCAGGATCGGCGAAACGCTTGTCCATTTCGGACTTGTAGGCGGTGAACTGCTTTTCAAGTTCACGCAGCTGAAAGGCATTTTGCTCGGTCTGGCCGGTCAGCGTCTGCAACTGCGATTCGAGCGCATCGACGCGTGCGGTCAGGTCGATCACCGGGGCGTTGCTGCGCGCACGTTCGCCGGGAGTCTTGTCGGGCGCAATCTCGCCTTCGAAGAAAGTCGGGCTGCCGCCGGGGAAAACTGAACGCTGGACAGCGCGCATTTCCTTTTCGAGCCGCTCGACCCGCTTGTCGATCGCGCCCTCCTGCGCTTGCGCGGGCATCGCCGCGACCAGGGCAATCGTTGCCGCTCCGAGGAAAGTGATCTGACGCTTCATCATCTGCCGTTAGGCCCCCACAAATTAACCATTACGCTGTCCATAACGCGGCAAAGTGCGACAGCGCAAACCCATTTCGGTGCGCTGCCGCTCTGACCGGCCCGAATGACGGCCGATTCAGCCCTTGGGCTGAGGACGTGCTGCTGGCGCCGCCGTGTTTGCGGCGCCATTGCCTTCGGCGCGCGCGACGAGGTCCGCCGGCTTCAGCGAGACGTTCTTGACCAGCGTGTCGGCAGCTCCGATCGGTCCGATATCGCGGCCGCCAACGGTGACTTTCAGCGCTTGCGGGATGCTGGTACGCAGCGTGAACTGTTCGATATAGTCCGGCGGCACCTGATAGGTTTCGCCCGCATCGAGCGTGCGCCAATTTTCTGTCTTGCCCTTCGCATCGTCAAAGCCGATCCAGACCTCCGAAACGCCGATCAGCACCACCGGCGCGTTCGCCGCAACGGCGGCTTGTCCGGCCGCTCCGGTCTTGGTTGCGGGCGCAACCGCGGCATCGCTCTGCGGTGCTTCGGATGCATCGGCCGCGCGATTCTGCGCTGCAATCAGCGCCTCGTCGGGCTCGACCGAGAGAAAGCGCCACACGCCATAGGCCGATGCGAGCAGCAGGGTGACGATGACCAGCGTCCAGGTCAGCCTCGCGGTGGGCAGGCGCGCGGGATCTGTCGGTTCATAAGCCTCGTAAAGCGGCCGCGCGCCATAGGCATCATCTTCGAGTTCGCGGCGAACCGCGGCACCGATCTCGGCTTCGGGAAGGTCGACGGCTCGGGCATAGGCGCGCGCGAAACCGGTGACATAGGTCCGTCCGGGGAGTTCGGAAAAATCGGATTTCTCGATTGCGGCCAGATGGCGCTGGGTGATCCGCGTCCGCGTCGCCACATCGGCGAGTGACAGTCCCGCAGCCTCCCGCGCCAGCCGAAGCCGATCACCGGTGCGCGTGATCGCCAACTCGCCCTGTTCCGGGGCGACGTCTTCTTCTGCCATTACTGTCTCCGTGCCGGTCGTTGGACCCATATCGACCGTGTCGCTCATTCATCGCATTGACGACGCGCGAAAGTCAAATGAAGTTCGGTAAACGACCGGCTGAAAAGATGCAGATTTGGGACCGTTCGAAAGCGGTCAATCAGAGGACATATTTGCTGAGGTCGGTATCGCCGACAATCTCCGAAAGCTGCCTGTCGACATAGGCGGCGTCGATGTCGAGCGTCGTGCCTCCGACGTCTTCGGCGGTGAAGCTGATTTCTTCGACCAAGCGCTCCATGATCGTCTGGAGACGGCGCGCGCCGATATTCTCGACCCGCTCATTGACCTCGGCGGCGAGCTTGGCGACGCGGGCGATCGCATCTTCGGTGAATGACAGCATCACACCCTCGGTGCCGAGCAGCGCGACATATTGTTCGGGCAGTCCTGCCTTGGTCTCGCTGAGGATGCGGACGAAGTCGGCTTCGGTGAGCGCGCTCAGTTCGACCCGGATCGGTAGGCGACCCTGCAATTCGGGCAGCAGGTCGCTTGGCTTGGCCACGTGAAACGCGCCCGACGCGATGAACAGGATGTGGTCGGTCTTCATCGGGCCATATTTGGTCGCGACCGTCGTGCCCTCGATCAGCGGCAGCAGATCGCGCTGAACGCCTTCGCGGCTCACCGATCCGCCGCGCACGTCGCTGACCGCGATTTTATCGATCTCGTCGAGGAAGACGATGCCATTGGCCTCGGCGTCGGCGAGCGCGATGCGCGCGACATCGTCCTGATCGAGCCGCTTGTCCTGCTCTTCTTCGATCAGCCGGGTTGCTGCTTCGATAACCTTCAGCTTGCGGCGCTTCCTCGGTGCGCTGCCCATGGCTTTGCCGAGCATATCCGACAGGTTGATCATGCTCATTTGCCCCGACTGACCGGGCAGTTCGAACGGCATGTTCGGCGCGTCCGCGACCTCGATCTCGACCTCGCTGTCGTCGAGATGGCCTTCACGGATGCGCTGGCGGAAACTCTGGCGCGTCGCTTCACTGGCGCCCTTGCCGGTGAGGGCATCGAGCAGGCGCTCCATCGCGGCTTCCTCGGCGGCGGCGCGCACCGCTTCGCGGCGGCGATCCTTTTCGAGCCGCACCGCTTCCTCGACAAGGTCGCGCGCGATCTGCTCGACGTCGCGGCCGACATAGCCGACCTCGGTGAACTTCGTCGCCTCAACCTTGATGAACGGCGCGTCGGCGAGCTTTGCCAGGCGCCGCGAAATCTCGGTCTTGCCGCAACCTGTGGGGCCAATCATCAGGATATTCTTGGGGCTCACCTCATCGCGCAGGTCGGGCGACAACTGCTGGCGGCGCCAGCGATTGCGAAGCGCCACCGCGACGGCGCGCTTGGCGGCATCCTGGCCAATGATATGCGTGTCGAGCGCGGCAACGATCGCCTTCGGGGTCAAATCCTTGTTCATCTGTCTTATGCCTGAATTTCAATGGTTTCTTGGGTGAACTGGTCGTTGGTATAGACGCAGATGTCGGCGGCGACCTGCATCGCCTTGCGGACCAGCACTTCGGCGTCCTTTTCATACTCGGCGAGCGCGGTTGCGGCGGAAAGGGCGTAATTGCCGCCCGATCCGATCGCCGCGATCCCGCCCTTGGGTTCGAGCACGTCGCCGTTACCGGTGATGACGAGCGTCACCTCCTTGTCGGCGACGATCATCATCGCTTCCAGATTGCGAAGATATTTATCGGTGCGCCAGTCCTTCGCGAGTTCGACCGCGGCGCGAAGCAGTTGGCCGTTGTGGCGTTCAAGTTTGGCCTCGAGCCTTTCGAACAGCGTAAAGGCGTCGGCGGTTGCGCCGGCGAAGCCGCCGATGACGCTGCCGTCGTGCAGGCGGCGGACCTTGCGGGCGTTGGGCTTCATCACCGTCTGGCCCATCGACACCTGACCGTCGCCAATGACGACGACCTTGTCAGCGGTGCGGGCGGAAAGGATGGTGGTTCCGTGCCAGGGCGCGGCACTTTGCGCGTGAGGATTGGTCATGCGGCCGGATATGGGAGATGGGTGGGCGGGCCGCAAGGGGAGGGGGCGTCTCCCTCAGGCCCAGGTGAGAAGGCCCCGGCTGCCCTCGTCGATCTCGATCGCTTTGGCGTCGGTGAGCAGCACTGCCTCGCCAAGTTCGACGGCTTGGCCCGCAGCACGGCAGCCCGCCGACAGCGGGATGAAGGTAAGTTCGCCTGTCGCCTGTTCGAGCAGCGCGGGATCGACCGGTCCGGCTAGCTGTGCGAGGAAGAAAGGGGGGCCGCTTGCCAGCATGCGGTTCGTGTGCGGATTGACCACGGCGTCGCGCGGATCGTGGACAGGCCCCGGGGTCGCCGCGTTCAGTCCTTCGTCGAGGTGCAGTTCGCGCGGGCGGCCATAGTCATAAAGGCGATAGGTGCAGTCGACATTCTGCTGGACCTCGACGACGGTCAGCCCGCCGCCGATGGCGTGAATGGTGCCGGCGCGGTTATAGACGAAATCATTCACCTTCGACGGCCGCCAGTCGACCAGATCGACGATCGATCCGTCGAGTGCTGCGTCGTGGAGCGCCTCTCGCGTCGTTTCGCGGGTCAGGCCGACGCCGAGTTCGGCATCGGCGCTGGCGTCGATGATCAGCCAGCACTCCTCCTTGCCGCGCGGGAAGCCAGCCGCCCGCGCGTCGTCGTCGTCGGGGTGGACCTGAATCGACAACCGCTCCGACGTGAAGAGGAATTTGACCATGATCGGGGCATCATCGCCCGCGGGGTTGGAGAACCATATTTCGCCGACGCGGCGACCATCGAAATCGCCGAACTCGCGCGGAATATCGGTGCGGCCCCACGGCTTTTCGACAACGATGGTTTTCAAGCGCGTCAGCATCGCTCGAAGATGTAGAGCATCCGGCTGGCGGTCAAGGTCGATGCGTCAGGCTGCCCGATGGAAACGATTGCCATTTCCGCCGCTTGGCTGGTCGAGCCACAGGCCGCGCGTATCATAGACGATCTTGTCGACGCGTTCTTCGATCGGGATCGACTTGAACAGCTCATGGTCGACGAGGACGATGAGCAGGTCGCAGCCGGCGAGTGCGCTGTCGAGGTCGATCAGTTCGGCACCTGTCCCCGCGAATTCGACGGGCAAGCCGCGCGCATAGGGCTCAACGATTTCGATCTGCTTGCCAAAGCGGCGCGCAAGCGCGGCAGCCACCTCGACCGCGGGGCTTTCGCGGAAATCGTCGATATTCGGCTTGAAGGCGAGGCCGAGGCAGGCGACGCGTGCCTGTGGATGTTGCGACACCAGCATCTCGGCGGCACCGATGACATGCGCGGTTTTGGCCAGATTGACCTCGCGCGCGGTGCGGATCAGCCGGCTGTGATCGGGCGCGCCATGGACAAGAAACCACGGATCGACCGCGATACAATGGCCACCCACGCCGGGGCCGGGCTGAAGGATATTGACACGCGGGTGACGGTTGGCGAGGCGGATCACCTCCCACACATCGACGCCCATATGCTCGGCCATCATCGACAGTTCGTTGGCAAAGGCGATGTTGACGTCACGGTAGCTGTTCTCGACCAGCTTCACCATTTCAGCAGCGCGCGCCGTCGTCGTGACGCAGGCGCCGCGGACGAACTGGCGATAGAAGGTCATGGCGCGGCGGGCACAACGCGGCGTGATGCCGCCGATACAGCGGTCGTTGTCGACAAGCTCGACGAGGATGCGCCCCGGCAGCACGCGCTCGGGGCAATAGGCGATGAAGATATCGCCGGCGCCGGCGCACGCGCCCGGCACTTTCAGGTCGGGACGCAGCTCGGCAATCAGTTCAGCAACTTTTTCGGTCGTGCCGACGGGGGATGTCGATTCGAGGATCACGAGGTTACCCGCCTCAAGCTGCGGCGCGATCGCGCGCGCGGCCGAGAGCACATGGCTGATGTCGGGGCGGTGTTCTTCGTCGTGCGGCGTCGGCACCGCGATGACGAAGGTGTCAGCGGGCGCGACCGCGGTCGACGCAACGAGCGCGCCGCGCGAGACGACGCCCTGGACAAGGCCGTCGAGATCGACTTCCTCGATGTGGACCTTGCCGTTGTTGACCGTGTCAACGACCGATTGGCTGACATCGACGCCGGTGACCTTGCAACCCGAGCGTGCAATCAGCGCTGCGGTCGGCAGGCCGATATAGCCGAGCCCGAGGACCGTGACCTTCAGTTCTGTATCAATGGGCACGCGCAACTATCTCCGCAATCTGTTTGGCCGCCGTGCCGTCACCGAATGGATTATGGGCGCGGGCCATGGCATTATAAGCGTCCTTGTCGTCCAAAAGCTTGAAAATTTCGGAAACGATCCGCGCTTTGTCGGTTCCGACGAGGCGGGCGGTGCCTGCTTCGATGCCTTCGGGCCGCTCGGTCGTCTCGCGCATCACCAGCACCGGCTTGCCGAGCGATGGCGCTTCTTCCTGCACGCCGCCGCTGTCGGTCAGCACCAGTTCGGACGTCGCGAGCAGGCGGACGAAATGCGGATAGTCGAGCGGATCGATCAGCGCCACGTTGGAAAGTAGGCCGAGGATCGGCTCCATCGCGGTGCGGACGTGCGGGTTGGGATGGACGGGAAAAACGACCGCCACGTCATCGCGCGCAGCGATCGCGGCGATCGCCTCGGCTATCGCTCTCATGCCGTCGCCGAAATTCTCGCGGCGATGCGTCGTGACGGCGACGACACGCTTACCGGCAAAGCGCGCGACGAGCGGATCGAGGCCAATGGCCAACGAAGGATCCTGGTCGATCCGCGCCTTGGTCGCGAGCAGCGCGTCGATGACGGTGTTGCCGGTGACGTGAATGCGGTCTGCGGGAACATTCTCGGCCCGCAGCGCCACCGCCGCGGTTTCGGTCGGCGCAAAATGCAAATCTGCAACTGCACCGGCGACCTTGCGGTTCACCTCCTCCGGCCAGGGATGATAAATGTTGCCGCTGCGCAGCCCCGCCTCAACATGGCCAACGGGGATTTTGCGGAAGTAGGCGGCGAGGGTAGCTGCCATCGTCGTCAGCGTATCGCCATGGACCAGAATACGGTCGGGCTTCTCGGCGTCGAATGTTTCGCCGAGGCCGGTGACGAGTCGTGCCAGCAGCCCGTCGAGCGACTGATTGGCCTGCATGACGTCAAGGTCGATATCGGGGGCGATGCGAGCGATTTCGAGCACCTGGTCCAGCATCTCGCGATGCTGCGCGGTGACACACACGCGCACACCGAGCGTCGGCGTCTTGCGCATGGCATGGACAACCGGACACATCTTGATTGCTTCGGGGCGGGTGCCGAACACGACCATGATCTTTCGGCGAGCGGATAATGGTGATGAAGGCGGTTCCAAAGGCATAATCAGGTGGTTCCTCAGCTAGTCTTACGGCCACCCTAGCTCAAAGCTCTTGCCGGGGGCTTAACTTGGCTCTAATCGCCGCGCCGACCACAAGGGATTCTCGATCGGCTGTCCGGTTGTTGACTCACAAAGTGGCACGGCATCCGTCAACGAGGTGGTAGATGGACAAGCTCGTTTTTGTAAGCTGCTGATATAGTTGATATTACGCCCATATGTCCTTTCTTGATTTCTTGAAACGCCGGCAACGCGAAGAACAGGTGCCGGCGGCGCTGTCGCGTGTGCCGGACGGACAGCGCGTCTATGCGATCGGCGACATACACGGTCGTGACGACCTTTTCGCGCAATTGTTGGAGAAGATCGAGGCCGACAATGCTGCACGCGGCAAGGCTTTTACAACGCTGATCCTGCTAGGCGATCTGGTTGATCGCGGCCCCGATTCCGCATCGGTGATCGAGCGGGCGATCGGTTTGGGAACTCCGTTCGACAAGGTGGTCCTGCTGGTCGGCAATCACGAGGAGTGCTTCCTCGCCGCCCTTACCGGCGACCTGAAACGGGTGCGCTATTTCATTCGTATCGGCGGTGATGCGACGATCCGCAGCTATTGGGGCGATGATGCGGCCTATGCGGCGACGACCTTTGAAGATATTGCCGAGCATCTGCGGCACAAGGTGCCACAATCGCACGTCGATTTCCTAAACCGTGGAGAGGATATGATCCAGATCGGCGATTATGTCTTCGTACACGCGGGCATTCGCCCTGGTGTCCCGCTCGACCGGCAGACGCTGCCCGATCTTCGCTGGATCCGCGAAGAATTCATTGATGGCGATCAGGACCATGGCGTGACGATCGTCCACGGACATACGATTTCGGATGACGTCGATGAGGCACGAAACCGTATCGGCATCGATACGGGTGCATATCTGACCGGCCGTCTTACCACGGTGGGCCTTGAAGGCGATCAGCGCTGGTATCTCGATACAGCCGATTTTGAACTCAACTAGTTTTTCATTCGCTTCATAACGAAGCGATGGACTTCGCGCCGGTTCGAACGCATGACCGGCCCGCGCAATGAATATTGGACCACAGCCCCTGATGAAGCCTGTATCGAGACCCTTGCAGCAGAATGGCTTGTCGCCGACGACGCTTCTGGCAATTCTCGCGGCGTTCACCGCGCTTGTGGCGCTGACGGGTGGCAGTTCGCGAAGCGACGTCGCTTCGCTGCCGACTCTGCGCGGCTTTGCGGCGTTGACCTCGTTTGCGATGCTTGCGTTGGTGCCTGCCGCGGCGTGGCGCGGCATCCGAGTACCGCTCGCGCTGCTTGGTCTGCTTGCACTCTGGATGGCTGTCCAGCTGGTCCCGCTGTCGCCTGATATCTGGCGCTCGCTGCCGCTGCGCGACCGGATTTTTGCGATCGACACCTTGCTGGGAACGAGCGGCCAATGGCGGCCAATCAGCATGACGCCATCGCAGACCGTCAACAGCCTGTTGGCGCTCCTCGTTCCCACCGCGGCGCTGTTCGTGGCGGCGGCGGTGCCGCCGGCGCAGCGGATCCGGATCTGGTGGGCGATCTGGGGCTTTGGAGTGGCCTCGGCGGTTTTCTGCCTCTTTCAGTTCATGGCCGGGCCCCGCAGCCTTTTCTATCTATACCGGATCACGAACGAAGGATCGCTCGTCGGGCTGTTCGCCAACCGCAATCACAATGCGCTGCTGCTGTCGATTTCGATCCTGGCGGCGGGCTGGCTTACTGCAAACCAGATATCGAGCCGTGCGAAGTGGCCGCTGATCGTGCCAATGCTGATGGGAAGCATGGCGTTTTTTCTGCTGCTGATCCTGGTCATCGGGTCGCGGTTCGGCCTGGTTTTCGGCGCGGCCAGTCTTCTTCTGGTCTATTTGCTTGTTCGCTGGAGCTATCGGTTCGAACCAAAGCCGATCAATCAGGCGCGCGCACGTCCGCAGCGGCGCGGATCGGCGCGGTCCCCCGCAAGGCCCGTGCGGCACATCCTTTCCAGCCTGCTGCCTTTTCTTCTGATCGCCGGGTTGGGCGCGCTCTTCTATTTCTCGGGGCGCGACAACACGGTCGATCGGCTCTTCAGCGGCGGCGGGGTCGAGGAAATTCGTCTCGCGGCACTCGAAACGGTCGCCTCGATGGCGAAAGCCCATTGGTTGCTCGGCGCGGGTTTCGGCTCGTTCCCCAGTGTGTATAAAATCATCGAACCCGACGCGCTGCTGCGCCCGGATTATTTCAACCAAGCCCATAATGACTGGCTTCAGCTTCCGATCGAGGGTGGATTGCCCGCGGTGCTGATTTTCCTGGCGGGCGCCGGGTGGATTGTGTCGGGGCTGCTTTCGATGGTCCGCAATCGGGCGCGTCCGCTCGGGGTTGAATTCGTCGAACTTATCCTTCTGATCAGCGCGTTGGCCCTGATCGCGCTGCACAGCCTTGTCGATTATCCGGCTCGAACACCATCTGTTGCGGTGGTCGCGGTCTTCCTCCTCGTCATCCTCGCACGCAAGCGCGCGGCCGCCGAGGATTTAGGTTCGTGAGCCTAAATGCGCTTTCGTATCCGCGATTTTCCCCCTATGGCCGAGCCGCTTTACCCAAGAATCTTGTCTGGAACCTTGTGACATGAATGGCCTGCGTCTTTTTGCTGTCATCGCCTGCTTCGGTGTCGCTGCATGCGGCGGAAAGGCGCCGGTGGCAGCTGTCCCGACAAGCGGGGTGACCCTGCTTGGCGCGCTGCCACAGCCGACCGGCTTCGACACGCAGGACGCTTCGCGTCAGACCTTTGTCGGGCCGTTTACCGAATTGACCATCGAGGTCTATGGTATCGCCGACCTGAGGCGCGACGTCCTGACCGACGGCAACGGCCGTTTTTCCTATCCGTTCGCGGGAACCGTCGATGGTGCTGGAAAAACCACCGCCGAACTTGCGCGGGCAATCGAAGGGCGGCTGAGCGGTCGCTACGTCCGCAACCCGCAGGTGACGGTCAATCTCAAGGCATCGTCCAATCCTGCGTTGTTGCTGTCGCAGGCCGTCACGATCGATGGCGAAGTGACGAAGCCTGGCCAATATCCGTTGGTTGGCAAGCAGACGCTCATGCGCGCGATCTCGCTCGCTGGTGGGATTGGCGAATATGCGAAACTCGACGATGTCCTCGTCTTCCGCAAGGTTGAGGGCAAGCAATATGTCGGCATCTATAATCTAAAGGCGATCCGCCGTGGTAATTATGCCGATCCGGAGGTTTTTCCGCACGACGTCATCGTGGTGGGCAATTCGCCGCAGCGCCGCCTTTTCGAAGATGTCATCAACGCGGCGACGCTGCTCAGCACGCCGCTGGTCGTCTTCAGCAATCTCAGCAGCGGCAGCAACAATTAAGACCCGCAATTTCTGAACGGATGAAGCTGACTATGGATATCGCGAAAGACCGGCGAGCGGTCGTGAATGCGGGAATGGCGGACTTGGATGAAGAAGCGCCGGCGTACCGCGGGGGCTTCTTCGACATGCACATGCTGGAGCGGGCATTCGTCGCGGTCCTGAATCACAAGGTGTGGGTTGCCGGTGCGATTCTGGCGTGTCTTTCGCTGGGCCTGGTCGCGACGTTCCTGATGACGCCGCTCTATACGAGCACGTCGCGCATCGAGATCTCGCCGCAGTCGCCCGTAGAAACCGACGTCGAAGGCGCGCGCGAAAAGACGATCTCCAACGAAATCGCTTTCTTCAACACCCAGTACAGCCTGCTGGAATCGCGCTCGCTTGCGGCGCGCACCGTTCGGGCAGGCAATCTACTGAACGATAAGGAATTCCTTGCGGTATACGACCTGACCGAGGGAGAGGAAGGCGGTACGCCGAACAGCGCGCAACGGAGCCGGATGGCTGAGCGGGCCGAGAAGATCCTGCTCGCGGCAGTCAGAGTTGCGCCCGTTCGCCAGTCGAGCCTGGTCGATGTCGGTTTCTCGACGCCATCGCCGGCGCTTTCGGCGAGGCTGACCAATCTCTGGGTCCAGCAGTTCGTGGCCTCCAATCTTGACCGTCGTTTTGCCGCGACGAGCGATGCCCGAAAATTCCTTGAAACGCGTATCACTTCGCTGCGCCGCAACCTCGAAGATTCCGAGCGTGAGCTGATCACCTATGCCACCAGCAGCGGCATCATAACGATTGAGGGGCGTGTCGATCCGGTGAGCGGGCGCACGGTTTCCGAGCGCACGCTCGCGTCGGCGGACGTCGAAAAAATCAGCGACGCTCTCGCGAAGGCGCGCAATGAACGCGTCCAGGCCGAAAGCCAGCTCAATAACTCGACCTCGGCTGCCGATAGCTGGAGCAACAATACGGTCAGTGGATTGCGGCAGAAGCGCGCCGAGCTATCGGCCGATATCGCGCGTCTCGGCGCCATCTATGGCAACGAATATCCTGAGCTCCTTTCCAAGAAGGAACAACTTGCGACGCTGAACCGCGGCATCGATGCGGAGACTGGCCGCGCGAAAAGCATCAATCGCGAAACTTATGCCGCCGCCGTGAAACAGGAAAACCAACTCACCGGCGAACTCGATCGAATTACCGGAAAATATCGCGATCAGCAGCGCCGCTCGATCGAGTATGCGATCCTGCAGCGCGAGGTCGACACCAATCGCCAGCTCTATGACGGCCTTCTGCAGCGCTACAAGGAGATCGGCGCTGCGGGCGTCGGGACGAACAATATCTCGGTCGTCGATACCGGCGTTCCATCGCGCAAGCCGTCGAGCCCCAATCTTTTCCTGAACCTGGCGCTGGCGCTACTCGCCGGTCTCGGCCTTGCTGCCGCGCTTGTATTCTTGCTTGAGCAGCTTGACCAGTCGATCCGCGATCCGAGTGAAGTCACGGCGCGTTTCGGTCTGCCGTTGCTCGGATCGATCCCGAAGATCGACGCCGACGATTTTCAGGATCTGCTGCTCGACAAGAAGTCGATGGTGTATGAATCCTATTTGGCGGCGCAAACTAATCTGACCTTTCTGACGAACCACGGTGCACCGCGGAGCTTCATGCTCACCTCGACGCGGCCCGCCGAAGGGAAGAGCAGCTCGGCACTCAGCCTCGCCAGTGTGTTCAGCCAGACCGACAAGAAGATCATCTTGATCGACGCTGACATCCGCAGCCCATCGCTCAACGAGATGCTCGAAATCGACAACAAGGTCGGCCTCAGCAACTATCTGACAGGATTCGATAATATTCCCGAACTAGTGGCGAAGTCGCCGGAATTCGGGTTTGATTACATGCTCGCCGGCCCGATGCCGCCGAACGCCGCCGAGCTGTTCAGCTCGTCGCGCCTCGGCCAGTTGGTCGATATACTGCTGCGTGATTACGACCATGTCATCCTCGACGCGCCGCCGGTCCTTGGTCTGGCCGACGCGCCGCTGCTCGCGCGCGCGGTCGAAGGCGTCATGTTCACGGTCGATGCGTCGAGCAACAGCTCGCGCGCGATCAAATCGGCGCTCGCGCGCCTGCGTCAGACCGGCGCGCAAATCTATGGCGCGCTCGTCACCAAGGTCAGCCGTCGTAACGAGATATATGGATACGGCTATGGTTATGGATACGGCTATGGATACGGCTATGGCGCGAGCAATAAAAATGGTGAGGCCGAGTAAGCTCGGGCAACTACGATGAAGCTGTCAGGCAAATCCTATCTGCTCTTCGCCGTCGGACTCGTCGTGGGTGCAGCGGCGGCGGCGCAGAGCTTCACGATCGCGAACGAGCGGCGCGCACCGACCCGCTCGTTGATGCTCGGTATGCCGTTCAATGGGGTCGCGGATGCTTCGATGGCCAATTTGCTGCAAGCGGCGCGCATCGCGAAGGGGCCGCAGTCAGCACCCTCGAAAGCGGAAATCAAGCTTGCGCGCGAAGCCCTGGCATCCGAGCCGCTCGCTACATCGGCGTTGCCGATCCTGATCCAGGCGGCCGAGGCCGAGGGGCGGGCAAAGCAAGCGCGGCGACTACTCGATCTGTCGGGCGAGTTGACGCGGCGCGACAATCTGATCAACGCGATGCTGATCGACGACGCCATGAAGACGGAGGATTCGTCGCGTGCGCTCCTGCTCCTAGGGCGCGCGATGACAGTAAATTACAAGGTCCGCGACCTCTATGTTGGCCGCATGGCGGCGGCGACCGTAAGCCCTGGCGCGCTCAACGCCCTGCCGCCGCTGCTCGGACGCGACCCTGAATGGGCGACGGAATATTGGGCTACCATCGCCGGCAACAACGCGCTTGTTCTTAATGGCGCGAAGGTGCGTCTGCGGATCGCGGGTCCGCCGTGGAAACTGAACAAGCCCGACGAGACCGACTTTCGACTGATCCGCGAGCTTGCGAATCTCGATCCGGACGCCGCGTTCCAGCTTTCGCAGGCGTTGGGATTACGGCGGTCGTCGACCGGAGACATTCTTGCGAACCCGAACTTCAAACAGGAACCGCGGTTCGTTCCTCTGGATTGGGAACTGTTTCAATCGGGTGACATTGGCGCCGATATCGATCGGGCGGCGGGGCGGTTGGTGCTGTCCAGCCTGCCGGCCGCGTCGGGTGTAGCGGCGCGTCAGCTTGTTCACATCGCGGCGCCCGGCCGCTATCGCTTGCAGTGGAAGCTGTCGGGGCTGACAACCGATGCCGACGCGTCGCTAAAGTTCCGGCTGGCCTGTGTAGACCGATCGAAAGCGGCCGTTTCGATCGTCCCGGTGCTGCTCGCGCCGGGAGCCGGGCGCGCAGCAATGGATGTTCGTTCATCGACCTGTAGCTGGTACTGGGCCACGCTCGAACTCGACACGTCGAACAGCGCGGCCGGGGTCGATGTCGAGGTTCGCCAGCTGAACCTGCGGCGCGAAGGTGCGGCGCCCGGCACAAGCAGGACCGCCGAATCCCAAAATTGATCTTTCACGATGGAGAAACGCGTGGGCCGTAAGATATTTGTGACCGGCACGGCCGGTTTTATAGGGTTTCATCTTGCCAGACTGTTGCTGGCGGAGGGTTTCGAAGTCGCCGGTTTCGACGGCATGACCGACTATTATGACGTCAACCTTAAGCGCCGGCGGCACCAGATCCTGCTCCAGAATCAGGCGTTCCAGGCGACCGAGGCGATGCTCGAAGATCGCGATCGGATTGATGAGGTCATCGACGCGTTCCAGCCCGATGCGATCGTCCATCTCGCGGCCCAGGCGGGTGTCCGCTATTCGCTCGAAAACCCGCATGCCTATCTGCAGGCGAACGTCATCGGGACGTTCAACGTCATGGAGGCGGCGCGGCGCAACAAGGTCGGCCATCTGTTGATGGCCTCGACCTCGTCGGTCTATGGCGCCAACGAGGACATGCCGTTCCAAGAAACCGAAAAGACGGACACCCCGCTCACCATCTATGCCGCGACCAAAAAAGCTACGGAATCGATGGGGCATGCGCATGCGCACCTCTGGAACGTACCGACGACGATGTTCCGCTTCTTCACCGTCTATGGCCCGTGGGGGCGCCCCGATATGGCGCTCTACAAGTTTGTCGACGCGATCCTCGATGGACGGCCGATCGATCTTTATAACGGCGGCGACATGTACCGCGATTTCACTTACGTCGAGGATCTTGTGCGGGCAATCCGCCTGCTGATTGACGCAGTGCCGCAGCGCCCCGCGTCGGCCGATGAGGTTGAGGAGGGCGATAGCCTGTCGCCCGTCGCGCCGTTCCGGATCGTCAACATCGGGAATAATGACAAGGTTAGGTTGCTCGACTTTGTCGCGGCGATCGAGGAATCGCTCGGCAGGAAGGCCCAGCGCAACCTGATGCCGATGCAGATGGGCGACGTTCCGGCGACCTGGGCCGATGCCAGCCTGCTCGAAAAGCTGACGGGCTATCGCCCGCAGACCGATTTTCGTGACGGCGTCGCGCAGTTCGTTGCTTGGTACAGGGATTATTTTCAGAAATGACCACGCTCTCCGCCCTTCCGGATTTCACTTCCGCTCCGCTCGCGGTCATTGGCCTCGGCTATGTCGGTCTGCCGCTGGCAGTCGAGTTCGGCCGCCAGCGCGACGTGACGGGTTTCGACATCAACCAGAGCCGTATCGCCGCACTGCGCGACGGCCTTGACGATACGCTCGAGACGACGGCCGAGGAACTGGCGGCGGCCTCGCGTCTCGGCTTTTCGTCCGATGCCGCCGACCTGTCGACCGCGCGCGTCTTCATCGTCACGGTCCCGACCCCGATCGATGCGCACAAGCGGCCCGACCTGACCCCGCTGGTGAAGGCGTCCGAAACGGTTGGCCGCGCGCTGAAGCGCGGCGACATCGTCATCTATGAAAGTACCGTATACCCGGGCTGCACCGAAGAGGATTGCGTGCCGATCCTCGAACGCATTAGCGGGCTGACGTTCAACGAGGATTTCTTCTGCGGTTATAGCCCAGAGCGGATCAATCCTGGCGACAAGGAGCATCGTCTTCCGACGATCCGCAAGGTGACCAGCGGCTCGACACCAGAGGTCGCCGAATGGGTCGATCGCCTCTATGCCGAGATTATCACTGCGGGCACTTTCAAGGCCGAGAGTATCCGCGTCGCCGAAGCGGCGAAGGTCATCGAAAATACCCAGCGTGACCTCAACATTGCGCTGATGAACGAGCTGTCGATTATCTTTGGCAAGCTCGGCATCGACACGCACAGCGTGCTCGCCGCGGCGGGAACCAAGTGGAACTTTCTGAAATTCACGCCCGGTCTCGTCGGCGGACATTGCATCGGTGTCGATCCCTATTATCTGACGCACAAGGCGCAGGCGGTCGGTTATCATCCCGAAGTCATCCTCGCCGGTCGGCGGGTCAACGATGGCATGGGGAGCTATATCGCCAGTCAAACAGTGCGGTTGATGATCAAGCGCGGGCTTCCCGTGCAGGGCGCCCGCATTCTTCTGCTGGGGCTCGCCTTCAAGGAAAATTGCCCCGACATCCGTAATACGCGGGTGGTCGATGTGATCGGCGAGCTCTCCGAATATGGTGCCAATGTCGAGGTCTATGACCCCTGGGTTGATGCCACCGAAGCGCGGCACGAATATGACATCGAAGTTCTGGCCCAGCCGGGCACCGATTATGATGCGGTCGTCCTCGCCGTGTCGCACCGCGAGTTTATCGAAGGCGGCGTCGCCGCGTTGCGGGCGTTCGGCAAGCAGGGTGCGATCCTCGTCGACGTGAAGGGGGTTCTCCCCCTCGAAGACTCCGACCTGCGACTGTAAAACGACCGGGCCCGTATGCCCGCATCCCCGCGGGAACGGGAAGGATTGTTCGTGATCAAAGCAAGCGGCATCTATATGATTGGGCGAGCGCTCGCCGCTTTTTTGACGATCGCGTCAGTCGCTATCTTCTCGCGTCTTCTCGCGCCGGCGGATTATGGCGTCTACACGCTGGCGATTACGACGTCGGCGCTGTTCAACGCGCTGTTCTGTACCTGGGTGACGCAGTCGGTATTCCGCCTCTATGCCGAGGCCGATCGGATGCGCCTGCAAAGCACCGGGTTGTTCGCGCTGCTGCTGTCGGGCGCGATCTCGGTCGCTGGCGCTCTGGCGGTGATCCTGTTGTCGGGACGAGCGGTCACGGGAGAGCTCACAGCCGCGCTTTTGCTGCTGTTCACGGGCTATTCGGTCTATGAGTATTGCAATATCCTGCTGTCGCTTCGTCGCCAGCCGGCGCTTTTCGTTCAGCTTCAGTTCGCAAGGCTGATCCTGACGCTGGCGTTGCCGCTCGGCGCCTTCCTGTTGTTCCACCGTTTCGATCGTTTCATGCTGGCGCTGGGGCTCGCCTATTGGCTGCCGCTGCTGATTCCCCGTTTTTTGTTCTGGGCCTCCGGCGCGCGCTTTGCCCAGCTGGACCGGCCGCTGCTGGCGTCGATGGCGCGCTATGGCCTGCCGCTGTCCTTTTCGATCCTGCTCATCCAGCTTGGCAGCAGCCTCGATCGCTATATCCTGGGCGCGCAGCACGGCATCGACGCAGTCGCCGGCTACGCGGCCGGGGCAGACCTTGCGCTGTTCTCGATCGGCATGATGGCCGCCTCGCTGAGCCAGGCATATTATCCGCAGCTGCTCCAGCTTCATTCGGAGGGCAAGGACGAGGAGCAGGGCCGGCTCTACGGGCAATATATGCTGCTATTCGTCGGACTGCTGTTGCCCGCATCGGTCGGCCTGCATTTCGTGGCGGACGATCTGGCGGGTCTGATCACCGGCAAGGCGATCCGCGCCGATGCGGAGCAGTCACTGGGCCTGTTCGCGGCCACCGCCTTTTTCATCAATTTCAAATCCTTCATCATCGACCCGCGCTTCCAAATCGCGAAGCGAACGATGCTTCCCATCGTCAACGCGGCGGTGATGATCGGCCTCCTGCTGGGTAGCTGCTTCCTGCTGATCCCCGTCTATGGCGGTGCCGGAGCGGCGTGGGCCAGCGTGATCGCCGCGGCGGGGGGCTGTACGGTCGCGGCGCTTGTTTCGACCCGCCTGCCCGGGACGGTATCGTTGCCGGTCGTCGATCTGGCAAAGATAGTCGCGGCAGTGACCGTCATGGCCGCGATTCTCTATGTCATCGATCAACCGTCATATGGCGTCGGCGGTTGGACGGAGGCATTGCTCCGGCTCGCAGCGCAAATTTTCACGGGGATAGCGGTCTATGGTGCCGTGCTGGCGGCAACGAATTTCCGGCCCGCGCGTCAAGTCTTCAGCCGGATCGCGGCATTCCGTCGCGACCGGCGCCTACTTTGAGCCGATTTGCAGCAAATATCGCTTGATCGGAGGGCCAGGAGTTTTTCGACAATGCCTACAAGCCTGACCGACGTTTCGACGCACTTTGAATTCGGCGCGAACTGGAAGGATTATTCGGAGAAGATCGACGAAGAAGCCATCCGGCAAGCCGAATCCGGCGTTATGAAGCTTATCTCGAAAGCGGATATCGAAGGCCGAACCTTTCTCGACATCGGTAGCGGGGCGGGACTGCACAGCCTAGCGGCGCTGCGCCTCGGCGCGAAATCGGTCACCGCCGTCGACATCGATCCCAATTCGGTCGAGACGACGCGTAAGGTGCTGGAGCTCAATTGGCCGGAAAAGAATGTCGAGGCACGGCTCGTGTCGATCCTCGATCCAGAGGCGCGCGATCTCGGGACCTTCGATATCGTCTATTCATGGGGCGTGCTGCATCACACCGGCGCGATGTGTGACGCGATCGACAAGGCGGCAAGCCACGTCGCCCCGGGCGGACAATTCATTCTCGCGATCTATCGCAAGACCCCGCTGTGCTGGGCGTGGAAAATCGAGAAGCGGATTTTCACCAACAGCGGCTCGCTCGTCCGTGCGCTCATCCGTGTGCCCTATATCGCTGGATACAAGCTGGGCCTGCTGCTGACCGGCAGAAATCCCACTAGATTCATCGCCGATTACAAAGGGCAGCGCGGCATGAACTTCTATAATGACATCGACGACTGGCTTGGCGGCTATCCTTATGAGTCGGCGACTGAGCAGGAAATCATCTCTTTCCTCGAAACCCGCGGTTTCGAACCTGAGTTCGTTTCCGAGCTCCATCCGAAGCTCGGCCTGTTCGGGACGGGCTGCTCAGAGTTTCGCTTCCGGCGCACCACCTGAACGAGCGACCTTCGTAAACAGGTCGTCCCACATCGCGAGAACCCGCTCTTTTGAATAGTCTGTCGCGGTTGCGAGCGCCGCGCGGCCGAGTTCTTCACGCTTGGCGTCGTTCGATAGCAGCTCCGAAAGAGCATCCGCCAGCGCGTTGACATGGTCGCGATCGGGCAGGAGTATCAAGCGTCGACCGTCGGCACTCAACTCGCCCGGCCCCGTCAGGACATCGAAGGCGATCGACGGGAGGCCCTGTGCCATGGCTTCTAGCAGGGCGTTGGGAAACCCCTCATAAGACGAGGTCATGACGAAGGCGTCGGCACGGTTATACCAGTCGGCGAGGTTTCCCGCAAAACCGGGAAGGCGGATGCGGTCGCTCATTCCGAGCCACTGCGCTCGCTCGATCGCGGCCAGACGCGCTGGGCCGTCGCCGAGCAGAACGACGTCCCAGTCGGGCGCGGCGGACGCGATACGCGCGAAAGCATCGATCAGGACGTCGGCGCGCTTGGATTCCTCGAACCGTCCCGCCCACAGGACGAGCTTTCGATCGGGCGTGAACAGAGCGTCGGGGTTCTGTCGCGGAGGGTTCGATGGCAGCGGGCTGACCACCGGATTGGGGATCGTCTCCACCAGCGCCCGCCCGGCGCGTGCGCTCAGCCATGTCGCCGCAGTCTCGGTCTGGCCGACGAGCGCGGCGGCGAAGGGATAGGTCAGTCGCCGTGCAATGCGATAGAAGAATGGCAGGGGCGGCTGAAGAAGGGGCGGATATGTCCGCTCGCACGCGATAACCGGAATGCCGAGGCCGGCAGCTGCGGTCACCGCTGCACTGTTCACATGCGGCAGAAATGAAAGGATGACATCGGGTTGGGCGGTCTTTATGGATCGCCGAAGCGCTTTCAAACGCTCAAGTTTGCTGGGGTTTGAACCGACCATGTCGGACAGAAAACGGAGTTTCACCGACGGCGACAAAGTGTAGGCACAGCTGCCTCGCTGCGAAAATGTCGGCATCAGGGTCACGTCATCGCCGCGATCGGCCCATGCACTCGCAAGCAAGGCAGCGACCCTTTCGGCGCCGCCCGCTTCCATCGAAGACAGAAGGAAAAGGATTTTCATCGAAGCGGTGGTGCCACAGTTTCAATCTTCATCACAGCAGTGATATCTCCCTGCCATTCGGTCTGAATTTGAGTCGGATTAGGGGAGCGCTGCAGTTCGGGTTCCTGTGGGCCACTCCACAACGGTGCCAATGTTAAGAATCTGAGGGATATCAATAAATGTCAATGCCTTTCGCGCAACAGGTATTTATAGCCGTCGCTATTTTTGGCGCGATATTCCATGTCTTTTCGAGGCGGTCGGTCGATTTTCTTTCGGCATCCTTCTTTGGACTTGTTATTTATTTCCTGCCGGGTCTCTTTGGCGTCGTTCTGGACCCCTATCTACCTGAAATACAGCCGCTGATTCCGCTGGTCCCCGAAACCTATTGGGTGTTCTGTGCGGCGCTGGTGGGAAACATCATATTTTCGATTATGTACCGGCCAAATCCCAATATTATTGCAAAGCCGATCGAGACGTCGGCGACCTTTGATGTCGTGCTGTCCATCGCTACCATCGTCTCGCTGGCTCTGGCATTTGCGGAGTCGGGACCTGCGCTTCTCGACCCAGACAAGAACAACGTGCTGGCGTCGCAGGGACGTTTCTGGATTCTATTCAGCGCGCTGTCGCAAATCTGTGCTTTCGTCGGCGTCGCGTCGCGTCGGACGATTCCGTTGGTATGCGGATTGGGGACTTTGATTTTTGCCGTTTTTGTCGGCTTCCGATCCTATCTGGCAATAACCGGCGTCGCGATCATGATCTATTATGTCGCGGTCATCGGGACCAAGCGGATTTTCTCACTGAAAATCGTGCTGCCGGCCATTGTCTTCATACTTTTCATTTTTCTTTACAAGCAGGTGTATATCGATATCAAATATGGCGAGTATGCACGCGCGTTCGCGCGCCTGTCTGAGCCTGATATCTATTTCGGGGCGATTGAGAAATCGGAGCCGTTCGCAACCCAGGCGATTCTGAACACCGTCATGATGTACGACTATCGCGTACCCTTTGAATCGCTGGCCAGCGTTCTTCTCGCGCTCGTGCCCTTTCTGTCTGTATTCTTCGATCTCGATCCACGGCTTGTCGGATTCAACTTCCAGGAAATTCTCTTCCCTGGGCTAGAATATGGGCTGGCTTCGAACATTTATGGGAATTTTTATGGCCTGTTCGGGGTATTCGGAATCTTTCTGTGGATCGTCCTCCACAATATGATCCTGATGTGGTTCTCGAAAGCGATCCATCGCTGGAAGGGGTACAAGCGAATCCCGCTGTTTCTTTGCGGATCATTGATGTGCTTCTACGTAATCCGAAGCGATCTTGTGTATAATATCTCCTCGCTCAATCGGATTATCTATACGTTCATCGGCACATTCATCCTGTACAAGTTGATAGCAATCGTCACCGAGGGAGGGCAGCGCGCGCGGGTCCCGGTCCGCGGTCCGCAAGCCTGATCCGGTTCCGGAAACACAGCAGAAGCGCTTTCGGCATGGGTAGGCGAATCCTTCATATCATCACGGGGCTCGATCAGGGGGGCGCCGAGCGTTCGCTGGTCAATTTGCTCGAAAGCGATCTCGGTCGGCGGTTCGACAACCGCGTGTTGTCACTTGGCGGTCCCGGCCATTATGGACCGGTCCTGCAAGGACAGGGAATTACTGTCGATACGCTTGATCTGGCGGGGACGCGTTCGATCCCGTCGGGACTTGGCGGCTTGAGACGCGTAATGCGCGATTTTCGCCCAGACATCATCCAGGGGTGGATGTACCACGGAAATCTTTTTGCCGAGCTGGCCGCGTCGCTGTTCGGTCGATCCGCTGCAAGCGCATGGAACGTCCGGCAATCGCTTTACGATATCGGACATGAAAAACGCGGGACGCGGGCTGTGATCCGGCTGCTCAGGGCGCTGTCGTCTCGGCCGCGCGCAATCGTCTACAACAGCCATCAGTCGCGCGCGCATCACGAAGCGTTCGGGTTCGGCTCCGCGCCGGGGCGGGTGATCCCGAACGGGTTCGACACAGATCGCTGGCGCCCCGATGCGGAACGGAGGGCTGCGTTTCGTCAGGCGCTGGGCGTCGCTGCGGATGCGCCGGTACTCGGTTTCGTCGGTCGTGCTCACCCGCAAAAGGACGTGCCGACGTTTCTTGCGGCCGCCTCTGCAGCGATGACGTCGCATCCCGATCTTCATGTCGCCATGGTCGGTGAGGGGTTTGATCGGGACGGCGCGGCGCTTGGGTCTTGGCGCGAGACGTTGCCCGCCGGGCGTTTCCATCCGCTGGGCCGTCGCCGCGATGTCGAATCGATTCTGCCTGGTTTCGATTTCTTTTGCCTGTCGTCGTCAAGCGAGGCTTTTCCCAATGTCGTGGGCGAGGCAATGGCGGTGGGACTACCGTGTATCGCCACCGACGTCGGCGACTGCGCGCGGCTGATGGGCGGAATCGGTCGCATCGTCCCCTCTGGCGACGCGACGAAAATGGCCGTAGCAATCGGTGAAATGGCGCGCATGGACCTTGCGCGCCGCGCCGAAATCGGCGAAGCGGCGCGCGCTAGGATTGTCGCCGCCTATGGCCTCGACGCCACCGTCGATGCTTATGCCGAACTTTATGATATGATTATGAAAAGAGACGGTTGATGTGCGGCTTTACGGGGTTTCTGGACCGGGCGGGCTTTGCCGACGGTGAGGCGTTGCTGCGGCGGATGGCGGATACGATCATCCATCGCGGCCCCGACAGCGACGGCTATTGGGTCGATGCCGACGCGGGGATCGCGCTCGCGCACCGCCGGCTGGCGATCATCGACCTGTCGCCTGCCGGGCATCAGCCGATGCTCAGCGGCGACGGACGCTATGTGCTGAGCTACAACGGCGAAATCTACAACCATCTCGACATGCGCCGCGAGCTTGAGGCCGCGGGCTCCATCGCGTGGCGCGGTCATTCGGATACCGAGACGTTGCTCGCGGGCTTTTCGGCCTGGGGGGTGCTCGGCACGCTGCAACGCGCAAACGGCATGTTCGCCTTCGCGCTCTGGGACCGCGCCGAGCGAAGGCTCACTCTCGCGCGCGACCGCATGGGCGAAAAGCCGCTCTATTACGGGATGCAGGGCTCTGCGCTGTTCTTCGGGTCCGAACTGAAGGCGCTTCGTCAGCACCCGGCGTGGCGTGGCGGGGTGAACCGCGACGCGCTGACGCTGTTCCTGCGCCACAATTATGTGCCCGGGCCCTATTCGATCTACGACGGCATATTGAAACTGCCGCCCGCTCACTATGTCGAGATCGGTCCCGACGATCGGACGCCGGGCGAGCCGGTCGCTTTTTGGGACATCGCGCAAAAGGCACGCGACGGGCGCGACAATCCTTTCGCGGGATCTGCCGAGGCCTCGGTCGATGCGCTGGGCGAATTGCTCGGCGACGCGGTCAAAATCCGCATGGCGGCCGACGTGCCGCTCGGCGCGTTTCTCTCGGGCGGCTATGATTCGAGCACGATCGTCGCGCTGATGCAGGCGCAGTCGCAGCGGCCGGTGAAGACCTTCTCGATCGGCTTTTCGGAGGCCGAGTATGACGAGGCGCATCATGCGAAGCGCGTCGCGGCGCACCTTGGCACCGATCATACCGAACTTTATGTTACACCCCAGGATGCGCTCGATCAGATCCCGAAACTGCCGCATCACTGGGACGAGCCCTTCGCCGATTCCTCGCAGATCCCGACGCTGCTGGTCAGCCAGCTGGCGCGGACGCAGGTGACCGTCAGCCTGTCGGGCGACGGCGGTGACGAACTGCTTTGCGGCTATAACCGTTATGCCCAGGGCTATGATATCTGGCGGCGCCTGGGGAAGCTGCCGCGCGGGATGCGGAAAGCGGCAGCGGGCGCGTTGCGGTTGACGCCGGGACGCGCGATCGACACGCTGATGAAGGTCGCGCCTGAAAAGCTGCGCAAACTTGCGGTCGGCGACCGACTGCTCAAGCTGGCTGACGTCCTCGACGTCGATCAGGCCGATGATTTCTATCGCTCGCTGGTTTCGCATGCGAAGCACCCCGAGCGGCTGGTTCCTGGCGCACGCGAACCTGAAACGGTGTTGACTCAGGCGGATCCTGACTGGGCGGACCGTGATTTCCGCGACCGCATGATGTATCTCGATATGCGGACCTATTTGCCTGACGACATATTGGTGAAGGTCGACCGCGCGAGCATGGCGGTGAGCCTCGAATCGCGTGTCCCGTTGCTCGATCACCGCGTCGTCGAATTCGCCCTCGCCCTGCCGCTCGAACACAAGCTGCGGAATGGCGAATCGAAATGGCCGCTGCGTCAGCTTCTCTACCGTCACGTTCCGCGCGAAATGATGGAACGGCCGAAGATGGGCTTTGGCGTCCCGATCGACCACTGGTTACAGGGGCCGCTGCGCGACTGGGCCGACGATCTGTTGAGCGAAGACCGACTGAAGCGCGAGGGTTTCTTCGACGTCGGCGAAGTCCGCCGCCTGTGGACCGAAACCCGGAGCGGGCGCCGCCGCTGGCATTATCATGTGTGGGACATATTGATGTTCCAGGCATGGCTCGACGCGCAGCGTTCGCAGTGACCGGCGCGCGGAAAGAGGCGGGGGACGGATGCTGAAGCGTGGGTTCGATCTGGCGACCGCGGCGCTGCTTTTCGTTCCGGCGTTGCTCGTCTGTCTGGTTGCCGCCATATTTTCCGGAATCGAGTTCCGAGCGAATCCGCTGTTCTTGCAGTGGCGCGTCGGAAAAGGGCAGAAGCCCTTTCGCCTCTACAAGATCCGCACCATGGAGCCGACGACCGGCGACCGTCCGTCGCACGAGGTGGCGGTCGCACGGATTTCGCGGTCGAGCGCGCTGATCCGCAAGCTCAAGATCGACGAACTGCCGCAACTCATCTGTGTCCTGCGCGGTGATATGAGTCTTGTCGGGCCTCGTCCTTGCCTTCCCATCCAGGCCGAGCTGATCGCCGCGCGCGCGCGCTATGGTGTTTTTCGGGTTCGTCCGGGCGTGACGGGACTCGCGCAGGTCCAGGGCGTCGACATGTCTGAGCCCGAACGGCTCGCGGCGATCGACGGCGACTATGTCGCGAACCAAAGCTTGATTGGCGATATCCGGATATTGCTGCACACCTTCGGCGGTGGGGGGCGCGGCGATGCCGCGTTTCGGGACTCGGCCTAGATCTCAGACCGGGGCAGTCGCCTTTTCGACCAGCGCAGCCGTGGGGACGGGCCATTCGACCGGGCAATCGGCCGCAAAGCGTTCGCCGGAAAAGGCCGCGTCGCCGAACAGGCTGTCGCCGCGCTGTCCCAGCAACTGGCGGACGACGCGGCGTCCCGCACCGCCAATCGGGAATAGCCGCGGCCTGCGACCAAGCGCGCACGAAATCCGGGAATAAAATTCTTCGGTCGAGATGGCGGGCGAATCGGTGACGATATAGGCTCCCTCAAGCGTCGCGCCGGCGGTAGCCTGCAAAGCGGCAGCGAAATTGTCGATATGCATGATGCTGCGACGATTGCCTGTACCACGTAGGGGCAGGGGAACACCGCGTTGCGCCGCGCTGCGAAGCATCGCGAACGGGCCACCGCCGTCCGCGCCGATCAGGATCGGAGGACGAAGGATCGCCAGCCGCGTTTCGGGATGATTGGCGGCAAACGCCAAAAGGGCGTCGTCGCCGCGCCGCTTGCTGATCCCGTAAGCGGTGGTGGGATAGCACTGATCAGCGTCGGAGACATCTTGCCCGGCTTCGGTGGCGCTGGTCAGCGCGGCGACGCTGCTCACATGGATCATCCGTGAGACGCCCGCGGCGGCGGCGGCGCGGAAGAGGCGCTGGGGCAATACGACATTGGCATCATCGGCCGCGGGGCCGATTCCGCTCTTCTCACCGGCGCAATTGATCAGCGCGTCGCAGCCCGTCAGTGCATGGTCGAGTGCTTCGAGCATTTGGCGCCCGAGCGGCACGACCGCAATCTCTTGCTTCGACAAGTGCCGGACGAGATGGCGCCCGACAAAACCGGCTGCGCCGGCGACCGCAATACGCATCTGCTTTTATATCCTTGCAACGAGCTGTGCTGTTTCAAGCCTTGATTTCAAGCTTTGATCCAAGTCCGCTCTTGACGCTTCGCACCCGAACGCGTCAAGCGGAGCGCGTAGGACAAGACGGAAATATGGCTAAAATTCTTATCAATGGGTCACACGCCCACTATCTCTATAATTTCCGGTCCGCGCTCGCTGAGGAAATGATCCGACGGGGGCATGAGGTGCATGTGTCGTCGCCCGACCTCAAGGGCGAATTCGCCGATCATTTTCGGGCAATGGGCGCGATCCCGCACGACATCGAGCTGAAACGCACCAAAATATCGTTCGCCGGCGATATCCTCTATTATCGAAACATCATGAGGATCGTACGGGACGCGAAAATAGATTTTGTTCTGAACTATACGATCAAGCCCAATATCTGGGGCAGCCTGGCCGCCAGAAGCGCCGGCGCCCGATCGGCGAGCATGGTGACGGGGCTGGGATTCGCTTTCATCGAACGGCGCGGCGTGGTGCGGAAACTTACGCAGAAGGTCGCGCAGGGGCTGTACCGGCTGGCGACCAATGCAAATAGCCATGTGATATTCCAGAACCCCGACGACCGGGACGATTTCATCGCGGCGGGCTGTTTACCCGACAGCAGCAAGACGATCATGGTCAATGGTTCGGGCATCGACCTTGAACAATTTGTTCCGGTGCCTCTACCCGGCCAGCCGGTTTTCCTGACGATCGCGCGGCTCTTGCACAGCAAGGGGCTCAACGAACTCGCGGCAGCGGGACGGACCGTTCGCCAAGCTGTCCCGGGTGCGCGGATATTGGTGGCGGGCATGCTCGACACCGGTCCCGATGCAGTGACCCGCGAGGAACTCGACGAGTGGATCGCCGACGGCATCGAATATCTCGGCCTTCTCGAAGATGTTCGGCCCGCGATCGCGGCCTCGGCGGTGTTCGTTCTGCCATCCTGGCGCGAAGGTACGCCACGGACCGTCCTCGAAGCAATGGCGATGGGACGTCCGATCATTACGACCGACGCGCCCGGCTGCCGGGAAACCACCACCGATGGCGTCAACGGGCGGCTTGTGCCGGTCAAGGATGCCCATGCCTTAGCACAGGCGATGATCGCTCTTGGCATCGATGCAGACGAGCGAGTGCGCATGGGCGCAGCGAGCCGGAGCATCGCTGAGGAAAAATATGACGTCCATCAAGTGAACGTCTCGATGCTTGAGCAACTCGGACTGTAATCGACGCCCGCGCTGTCAGGCGCTCATCTTTCCGGCGCTCTCGGGGGCATATTCGGGAACCAGACCAGCGATAATCTGGACCGCCGCGTTAGCGTCGCCGCTTTGCCGGATGGTCACGTCCAGATTATGCAGCGATTGTTGGAGTTGAGCCCACGGCAACAAAACTTCGCGCGCCCGCATGATCCGTGGATGACTCGTCGCTTGCGGATTATTGCCGATCAGCAATTCCTCGTATAGTTTTTCGCCGGGGCGCAATCCCGTTTCGACGATCTGGATATCGCCATCGGAATTGTCATCGTCGTGGATGGTGAGGCCGGACAAGCGGATCATGGAGCGAGCAAGATCAATGACCTTCACCGGCTGCCCCATGTCGAGCACGAACACTTCGCCGCCCTTGGCCATCGCACTCGCCTGGATCACCAACTGCGCGGCTTCTGGGATGGTCATGAAATAGCGGGTGATTTCACGGTGGGTAAGCGTTACCGGGCCGCCTGCCGCGATCTGCGCTTTGAAGCGCGGAACGACCGAGCCGCTGGATCCAAGCACGTTGCCGAAACGGACCATGCTGAAAATGGTTTTCACGGCTGGTTGTTCGGCACGGGCTTGCAGAATCAATTCGCACACGCGTTTCGAGGCGCCCATGACGTTGGTCGGACGCACCGCCTTGTCGGTGCTGATCAGGATGAAGTTGGCTACACCGGCGGCTTCGGCGGCTTCGACGCTATGCAGCGTGCCCATGATGTTGTTCCGCAGCCCCGAAAGCGGATTAGCCTCGACCAGCGGAACATGCTTATAGGCTGCGGCGTGAAAGACCGTCTCGGGGCGATAATGGTGGTAGATGCGGGACATCGACGATCGTTCGGATACATTGGCGAGTTCGGGCGTCAGCTGAACATCGATGCCGAGGTCATTTACGAGCTCGCTAAGCTCTTGTTCGATCGCGTATAGCGCGAACTCCGACTGTTCGAGCAGGATCAGCCGGTTGGGGTGGCAACGGATTATCTGCCGGCACAATTCGCTACCGATCGATCCGCCGGCCCCCGACACCGTTACAGTCTTGCCGACGATCGTCTTTCCCATCAGCAGCTCATTTGCCGCGACGGCTTCGCGGCCGAGAAGCTCTTCGATCTGGATCTCGCGTAGGTCGTTCACGGTAATGCTGCCGTCGATGACGTTCGTTAGATTGGGAAGCGAGCGGACATAGATATTTTCGTTCTGTAGCTTTTCGATGATTTCCCGGCGGCGCGTGCGCGACGCGCTCGGAATCGCCAGCAGGACTTCGTCAACCCTCGTTTCGTCGAGCAGGCCGTCGAGGCGATCGGACCCGAAAACCGGAACGCCGTCCAGCCGCTGACCTTTGAGCCGCAGGTCGTCGTCGACGAATCCCACCAGATCTAACTGTGATTCGTGCCGCAGCGAAAGCGCGAGCTGCTGGCCGGCGCGTCCCGCCCCATAGACCAGCACGCGGCGGGCATTCACGTCGACGACCTTCAGCAGGTCGAGCAAAGCGAAACGGACGAATATCCGGCTCGATGCGAGGAGGAGCAGGAAAATGATCGGATGCAGAACACACAATGTTCGCGGCACGTCGGGAACGCGAAACACGACCAGAATGACGATAAGCGGCAGCATGAGCAGGCCGCAGGCGATTGCCAAGTCGGCGACGGTACGCGCGCCCGAATAGCGGATAAGCGATCGGTACACCCCCGATTTCCAAGCGATAGGATACCAAAGGGCGAGCGCGGTGATGCTGAACATCAATATCGGGCGGGAGATGATATCCCACACGCCGAGCCGCAGTGAAAAGGCGATCAGAACGGAAGCTATGCACAGAAGCCCGTCGATCACGATGGCGGCAACTTGACGCTGCCTCCGCGGGCGGTCGACAATGTAGGTTAAAATCGACGCGCGCAGCTGCTGCCAGTATTTTTCGTCGAGAATCGTCATTTATCGTTACAATTCCAAATTGATCCTCACCCCTCTCGCGCGGTCACTAGCCTTTTGCGGCATTTCGCTCAAGCGAACATTGGCCGGGCGCCGAGGGGGCTCTGTTCCGAACCGGCCGGTCGGTGACGATTGCCTTAGAGTCCGCCCTTTTGCTTTTGTCGGAGCGGACACTACACTGTGTCTCCGTGTCTCTAGCGCAAATGCCGGAAATAGCCGGTCTACTGTGGCTCTCGCGCCGGAGAGGGAATTCCCCCCGCGTCAGGATCGACCGCGGTAACGCAGGAGGTTGCAATCGCGCCTCGCAAGCTCGACATAGCGAGGATGGGAGTGACGCATGAACTTCGTCTTCGACAATAGTTTCCACGATTCGATGGAAGGATTTTATGCCCCCGCCGACGCGGCGAAGCCTTCGGCCCCAGCGCTGCTCGGGTTCAACCATGCGCTTGCCGAACGACTGAGCCTCGCTGTCAATGACGCGAGCGACGCGCAACTCGCGAGCATCTTTTCGGGGCAATCGCTTCCCGCTGGCGCCAATCCGCTCGCTTTTGCCTATGCTGGCCACCAGTTCGGCCATTTTTCGTCGCAGCTGGGCGATGGCCGTGCGTTGTTGATCGGCGAAGTCGTCGTGCCCGACGGGGCGCGGTTCGATGTGCAGCTGAAAGGATCGGGCCCGACCGCCTTTTCGCGCAATGGTGACGGCAAGGCGGCGATCGGCCCGGTGCTGCGTGAATTTCTGGTGTCGGAAGCAATGGCCGCCATGGGCGTCCCCACGACACGCGCACTCGCTGCCGTCGCCACGGGCGATCGCGTCCAACGCGAGCGTGCGCATCCCGGAGCGGTGCTGACGCGCGTTGCGAGCAGCCATATTCGCGTCGGGACCTTTCAGTTTTTTGCCGCACATTTTGGCGCCGACCATGTGGCGAAGCTCGTCGATTACAGCGTTCGGCGGCATTTTTCCGATCTTATCGATACCACGAATCCGGCGCTGGGCCTGCTAGAACGCGTTGCTACATTGCAATGCGATCTTGTCGCGCATTGGCTTGGCGTCGGCTTCATCCACGGCGTGATGAATACGGACAATGTCGCGATCAGCGGCGAGACGATCGATTACGGCCCCTGCGCCTTCATGGACCGGTTCGCCGTGAACACCGTGTTCAGCTCGATCGATGCCAATGGTCGCTACGCCTATGGCCGGCAACCGCAGATATTGCACTGGAACATGGCGCGTTTCGCCGAGGCGCTGCTTCCCGCGATCCACCGCGTGTCGCCGGCCGATGTCGATGCCGCGAAGACACTGGTGGATGCGATTCCCGGCCGCTTTCGTGCAATCTGGCACGAGCGGGTCAGGTTGAAACTGGGGCTGGGCGGCGGCGATGCGGACGACAGCGAACTGATCGATACGCTGTTCGACGAACTCGAAGAGCATCGCGTCGATTTCACCTCCTTTTTTCGCGCGCTCGCGATGCTCTTGCGCGGCGATGGCGCGATGCTTCAAAGCCTGCTTCCGGCACCCGACGCGATGGCGCCCTGGATCGCTCTGTGGTGGGACCGAATCGAGCATGACGCGGCGGGGCCGCTCGCGCATGCCGACGCCATGGACGCAGTCAACCCGCTCTATATCCCGCGCAATCACCTGGTCGAGGCAGCACTGGAAGCCGCTGAGGCTGGCGACCTGGCGCTGTGGCTCGAACTTCTCGACGTCGTGCGGCATCCCTATGATGTGCGTGCGGGGCTGGAGCGCTTCGCCGAACCGGGGCCCGATGACGCTGCGCCCTACAAGACCTTCTGTGGAACATGATGCGGGCGGTCGCGGTTGAGCTGCCGCATTGCAGTTGCTAGGGACGGCGCCGCACCATCAGAGGATAAGTCATTGGCTCCAGAAACTGTTAGGCCCGCGCCGCCCGTCAAAATTGCGGTCGTCGGCACGGGCTATGTCGGTATTTCCAACGCCATATTGCTGGCGCAGCGCAATGAAGTGGTCGCGCTCGACATCGATGCTCGCAAGGTTGAACAGATCAACGCGCGGCTGTCACCGATCGCCGATCCCGAAATCGAAGATTATCTGGCGAACAAGCCGCTGAACCTTGTCGCGACGACTGACCGCGACGCGGCCTACGCGGGCGCCCACTTCGTCATCGTCGCGACGCCGACCGACTATGACCCCGACACCAATTATTTCAACACGCGCACGGTCGAGAGCGTGATTGCCGACGCGCTGGTGAAGGCGCCGGGCGCGCTGATTATCGTCAAGTCGACCGTTCCCGTGGGCTTCACCGAACGGATGCGCGCCGAGCTGGGTACCGATGCCATCGTCTTCTCGCCCGAGTTCCTGCGCGAAGGGCGGGCGCTGTACGACAATCTTCATCCCTCGCGGATCATCGTAGGCAACACGCATCCGCGCGCGGCCGAATTCGCCCGCCTGCTGCTCGAAGGGTCGCTCAAGCCCGAGGCGGAGATCTTGCAGACCGGCAATACCGAGGCCGAGGCGATCAAGCTGTTCGCCAACACCTATCTTGCGATGCGCGTCGCCTTTTTCAACGAGCTCGATACCTATGCCGCGGCGCATGGCGTGGATTCGCGTCAGGTTATCGAGGGCGTGTGCCTCGATCCGCGGATCGGGCAATTCTATAATAATCCATCCTTCGGTTATGGCGGTTATTGCCTGCCCAAGGACACCAAGCAGATGCTCGCCAATTACGAGAAAGTACCGCAGAACCTGATCCAGGCGATCGTATCGTCGAACACGACGCGCAAGGATTTCATCGCTTCCGAAGTCATCAAGCGCAACCCCCGGGTCGTCGGTATCCACCGTCTTGCGATGAAGGCCGGGTCGGACAATTTTCGCGCGAGCAGCATTCTCGGCGTGATGAAGCGCGTGAAGGCCAAGGGCATCGAGGTGATCGTGTACGAGCCGCTGGTCGAAGAGGAGCGATTGTTCAATTCGCGCGTGATCCGCGATCTGGATGCGTTCAAGGCCGAAGCCGACGTCATCATCGCCAATCGCGTGACCGACGACCTCGCCGACGTTGCGGACAAGGTCTACAGCCGCGACCTTTTCGGCGCCGATTCCTGACCCTCTCTCTCGGCGCAACTCGGCGCATTGCCGGGAACTGTCCCATTGTCGGAGAGTTTGCGTATCAAACAGGGAGAAACGGGTTGCACAGCCATATCTTGCGAGCCACAAGGACCCACCGGTGGCCCACAGATGAAGAAATCTGACATTTCCTGTAAATCCTGTTGGTGCCAATCTTCGCGGATTCGGCCTTTGCTGATCGGCGCGACTTCCCTTCTTTGCCTGGGATGGGCGGGCGCAGCTCATGCACAGCAGGTCGAGCCGCCCAAGGTCGTGCCGACACTTCAGGGCGCTGCCGGCGAACCGATCGCGGCCCCGTCTCCGCCGCCGCCCGACGCGCAACTGCCCGAAGTCGCTCCGATCATCAGCGACGAAGAGTTCGAGAAGGCGATTCCGTCGATCGGCGCCGAGGATGATCCCGAACTCGATCGGCCGCTCGAAACGATTGCCGACTTTGAAAAACGCGGAGCTGCCGAAGCCGCAAAACAGCGTCAAGCAACCGCCGACGGGACAGTGGAAACGCAGCCGCCGAAGGTCGACGGCATCCCGGTTCCGGCGCTGGCCGATGGCGATGCCGTCGAGGCAATTGGCGACGCCCCGATCAGCGATGTCGAACTCGCTGCGCCGTTGCCGCCGCTCGAAAGCTTCGACGTCGAGCCCGTCCAGTTTGCCGAAGCCGAGGATGACAAGGACAATGTCAGCATTGCCTATGTCGTTCAGGTCAATGGTCTGGACGCTGCCGACGACAGCACCGACGTCGATCTGGCCGACCTTTTCGGCGATCTGTCGGCACTCTACAAAGGTGACGGCAAGGCGGACAATGCCGCCATGGTCCGCGCGCGACTGAGCTCGGACGGCGAACTGATGCAGCGTATCCTCGCGTCCGAGGGCTATTATGACGGGGCGGTCGACACGCGTATCGATCGTAGCGAGACAGGAGGGCGCAGTCAGGCTGTCAAGGCGATCATCGATGTGACGCCGGGGAAGCGGTATACGCTGGCCGACATCATCATCAACGCGGCGCCCACTGTGCCGCCCGCGCTGATCGCCGACAATTTCCCGCTCGCCGTCGGCGAACCGATCGTTGCACAACGCATTCAGGGCGCCGAAGCCGCGATCGCGCTCAAACTGCCCGAAGAGGGCTACCCCTTTGCCAAGGTTGGGCAGCGGGACATTCTGCTCGACGGCGCGACCAATGATGGCGTTTACACGCTGCCGGTCGACATCGGCAAACGGTCGCGTTTCGGCGGGATCGAGACGACAGGCGATCTGGCGTTCGACGCTGAGCATGTCGAGGTGTTGGCGCGCTTCAAACGCGGTGACTTGTACGATAGCCGTAAGGTCGATGATCTCCGGCAGGCACTGGTCGCGACGGGGCTGTTTTCAACCGTCGCCGCCGAACCGCAGCCGACCGGCGAAAGCGCTGGCGGCGATACCGAATATGTGACGATGCTGGTCACGCAGGACGCCGGCCCGCCGCGTACGCTCGCCGCGAGCGCGGGCTATGGGACCGGCGAGGGGATCCGGCTGGATGGCAGCTGGACGCACCGCAACTTCTTGCCGCCCGAAGGCGCGCTGATCTTCCGCGGCGTGGCCGGGACGAAGGAGCAGGGACTCGGTGCAACGCTGCGCCAGTCGAACGCTGGCCGCCGCGATCGGACCTTCGAACTCGTTACCGAAGTCACCCGCAGCAATTATGATGCGTTCAACGCGATCACCGGCCGCGTCGGGGCGCGGGTCAGCTATGATTCAACCCCGATCTGGCAGAAGAAATTTACCTATGCCTATGGCGTCGAACTGCTCGCGTCCCGCGAAGACGATTATGATTTCACGGCGGGCAGCCGCAGATATGACTTCTACACGATTCTCGGGCTGACCGGCCAGGTCGGGATGGACCGCACCGATAGCCTGCTCGATCCGACCAAGGGGTTCCGGATCACGACGCTGATCCAGCCCGAAGGCTCGCTCGCCGGGAAGTTTTCGCCCTATGGCCGCCTCCGGACCGACATCAGCGGCTATTATCCGGTCACCGACAGCATCGTGGTTGCCGGACGGGTAAGGGTCGGGTCGATCCTCGGAGCGGCGCGCGAACGGCTCGCGCCGTCGCGGCGTTTCTATGCCGGCGGTGGCGGGTCGGTTCGCGGCTTCGGTTATCAGGAGCTTGGTCCCAAAGACCCGAACAACGACCCGATCGGCGGCCGTAGCGTTGCCGAGGCCGCGTTCGAAACGCGTTACCGTTTCGGCAATTTCGGCGTCGTCGGCTTTGTAGACGCCGGGCAGGTCTATCGTTCGTCGGCGCCGACCTTCCAGAATCTGCGCTTCGGTGCGGGGATCGGTGCGCGCTATTACACCAATTTCGGTCCGATGCGGTTCGACGTCGCGACCCCGATCGGGCGCAAGCCGGGTGAAGCGCGAGTCAGCGTTTATGTCTCGATCGGGCAGGCGTTTTGATGGCTGACGACCCCGCTTTCGCTGCCGAAGACTCCGCGCCGGCAAAGCCGCGGTCATGGCCGCTTACGATCTTGCGCTGGGTCGGCCTGACGTTGCTTGGGCTTGTCCTGCTTTTTGCGCTGTTCCTTATCGGGCTCAACAGTGACGCGGGGCGGCGGTTCGTCGTCACGCAGATCGAAAAATATGAATTCGAAAACGGGATGAAAATCGGTATCGGCCGGCTAGACGGCTCGCTTTATGGCCGGACGGTCATTCGCGATTTCACCCTGTCCGATCCCAAAGGTGTGTTCCTCGCGTCGCCCGAGGTGAAGGTCGACTGGCGGCCGATCCGCTATCTTGCAAATCATGTCGACGTCCGCTCGGCGACGGCCGCGACGATGACGATGCGGAAATTTCCCGAGTTCAAGGTCGTTCCCGACACTGGCGAACCGCTGCTCCCCGATCTCGATATCGACGTCGGGCTGGTGCGTGTCGATCGTTTCATTTTTGAGCCCGCGGTTGCCGGCGCACGGCAGGTCGCCACGCTGAACGGCAAGGTTGCAATCGCCGACCGGCGCGCGCAGGTCACCGCCAATGCCGCGACCATCAGTGGAGGTGGCGGGCAGGGCGACACGCTGAAGCTGTTGCTCGATGCGGTTCCCGAGCAGAACCGGCTCGCGGTGTCGCTCGACGTCAATGCCCCGCAAGGCGGCGTGCTCGCGGCGATGGGCGGGTTCAAGGAACCGCTGACCGCCAAACTCGATGGACGCGGTGACTGGAAAGCATGGAACGGCAACCTGACCGCAAATCTCGGCGCGGCGCCGCTCGCACGCGTGGCACTGACCGGGCGCGACGGCACTTTCACGGCAAAAGGAACGGCGCAGGCCGCGCGGCTGTTGACCGGCCCGACGGCCGAGATGCTCGGCGCCGAAACCGCAATCGACCTGACCGCGCAGCTCGACGAGCGCAAAGCCGTAATCGACGGCCGGCTCTCGTCGGATGCGGCGCGGCTGGGCATCAGCGGTGGCGTCGATTTCGGCGCCAGTCGCTACGAAGGGCTGCAACTCGCGGCCAATATCCTGCGTCCCGGTGCTATTGCGCCCGCGCTGCGCGCCAATGGCCTGCGCGCCACTGCGACACTCGATGGAGCGTTCGCATTGCCGACGGTTGTTTATCAGGCCAACGCCAACAGCCTTGCGGTCAACGATATCATCGTGGAGGGGCTGAGCCTTGCGGGCAAGGCGCGCGTCGATGCCGATCAGATCGTCATTCCCGTCGCGGGCCGCGCTACGCGCATCCGCGGACTCGACACGGTCGCTGGCGGAACGCTCGTTGCAGTCCGGCTTGATGGTGACCTCGCGTACAGCAATGGCCGTATCCTCAGCGATAATTTGCGCCTGCGATCGCCGCGCATCGACGCAAAGGCGATCGTCATCGCCGATCTCAACAAGGGCTTTTACACCGGAGCTATCGACGGGCGGATCAATGATTACCGGGTCGAAAGTGTCGGCATTTTCGATATCGACACCGACGCCGATCTCAAGACCGCGCCGCGTGGCGGGTTCGAGATCGTCGGCCGCGTCCGCGCGCGGTCGACCAAATTGTTCAATTCAGGCGTGCGCGATTTCCTTGGCGGCAATGCGACGGCGTCGAGCGATGTACGCTATGGTACCGACGGAATTGTCCGGTTCGCGAACCTGCGGCTTTCCGCGCCGCGTCTGCGCGTCACCGGCGGGCAGGGGAGCTATGCCCCGAACGGCCAGATCCAGCTGACCGCGCGCGCCAACTCGACCGACTATGGCCCCGTCGGGGTCCAGCTTGCGGGAACGATCAGCAACCCGCGCGCGGTGGTGACCGCCGAGCGTCCGGGGCTCGGGATCGGGCTCGCCAATCTGGTGGCGAAGATCAACGGCGCGCCGAACGGCTATCGTCTCGCCGCCACCGGCGACACTGACTATGGCCCGCTGTCGGCTGATGTCGTGCTGCTAACCGCGACCGGCCCGCTGACGATCGATGTCGAACGCGGCGACCTGTCGGGGATCGGTTTCAGCGGGCGGATGGTGAAGAGCGATGCTGGACCTTTCGTGGGCCAGCTTAACGCGTCGGGACAGGGCCTTGGCGGTCTTGTCAGGCTAAGCGCCGCTGGCCAGTATCAGGCGGCGGCGATCAATGTCCGCGCAAACGACGTCGTTCTGCCCGGACCCGCACAGCTTGCGATCGGGTCTGCGATCGTCGACGCCGACGTGACGCTATACGATACGCCGCATATCGTCGCCGATATCCAGATCGCCCAGACGCGGATCCGCGAATATGACATCGCGGTGGGACGCGTGAAGATCGACTATCGCGACGGGACCGGCAAGGCGCAGGCGCTGGTCGAAGGCACCAGCGGCGTTCCGTTCCGTATCGCCGCCAATGCCGATCTTGCGCCGCAATTGTGGCGCGCTTCGGTGCAGGGCCGCGCCACCGGTATCAATTTCCGTACAACGTCGCCCGCGCGCATCATTCCGGGTGCAGACGGTTATGAATTGCTGCCGACGACGGTCAGCCTTGGCCGCGGCAGCAGCGCGCGGGTCGCCGGGCGCTTCGGCGATGGCATCATGATCCAGAGCCGCCTCGACCGCGTCAATATGGCGATCCTCAACGCCGTCTATCCCGACATGGGGCTTGGCGGCCGCGCGTCGGGCAGCCTCGATTTCGAACAGGCCAATTCCGAAAGCGTCCCGCGCGCCGATGCGCGGCTGACGATCTCCGACTTCACACGCACGACCGCAGCCTCGGTCAGCCAGCCGGTCGACGTCAATTTTGCCGGCAAGCTGCTCAGCGATGGCGGTGAGGCGCGGGCGGTGATGCGCAAGCGCGGCAGCGTCATCGGCCGCCTGCAGGCGTCGCTGCGCCCGCTTGGTCCCGGTGCGGGCGACTGGACGACGCGCCTGCAAGCCGCGCCGCTTGGTGGCGGCATCCGATACAATGGCCCGGCCGACACGCTCTATTCCTTCTTCGGTCCGGCCGACCAGCATGTGTCGGGACCGATCGCCGTCGCTGCTGATTTCAGCTGCAGCGTCGCGAATCCCTGTCTCGAGGGAGTCGTGCGCGGCAAGGACATGGTCTATGAAAACCAGACCTATGGCACGCGGCTCACCAACATGGTCGTCAATGGCCGCTTCACGGGCAACCGGCTGGAGATCGAACAGCTCACGGCAAAAGCCGGCGACGGGACCGTTCAGGCGAAGGGCTCTATCAGTCTTGCGTCGGCCGATGGCTATCCGATGAATATTTCCGCAACGCTCGACAATGCGCGGCTCGCCAAAAGCGAAAATATCGCCGCGCGCGCGACGGGCAATCTGACGCTCGAGAAGGTCGCCGGACAGACCGCTTTACTGTCGGGCAGCCTGCGCCTGCCCGAAACGCGCTATCGTATCGTGCGTGAAGGGGCGGCCCAAGTACCCGTTCTTACGGGCGTGCGGAGGAAACCCGCCGCGGGGCGCCCACGAGTCAGCGGCGATGGCCTTGCAGCTGTCGGCGGAAGCCTGTTCGATCTCATCCGCCTCGACATTGCGCTGAAGGCGCCCGACGAAATCTATGTCACCGGCATGGGTCTGGAATCCGAGTGGAAGGCCGACGTCGTGTTGCGCGGCACGACCGAGGCGCCGCGCGTGACGGGCGAGATCGAACTGGTGCGCGGGACACTTGGCTTTGCTGGCCGCTCGTTCGAACTCCAGGAAGGGCGGGTGACCTTCCCGACCGGCGATGCCTTCGATCCCGCGATCCGCCTTGTCGCCAGCGATACGATCGAAACCGTTACGGTGACGGTCACCGTCACCGGCCGCGCAAGCAATCCGCAAATCGCCTTCTCCAGCGTTCCCGGCCTGCCGCAGGACGAGATCGTGTCGCGTATCCTGTTCGGCGATTCGATCACGACATTGTCGCCGCTGCAGGCGGTGCAACTTGCCTCGTCGCTCAACACGCTGAGCAGTAGCGGTGGCGGACTGAGCCCGCTCGGCGCGCTCCAGTCGGCGACCGGTATCGATCGGCTTCGCGTCCTCGGTCCCGATGATACGGTTGGCCGCGGCACGGCGCTCGCCGCCGGGCAATATATCACCAAGGACATTTATCTTGAGGTCATCACCGACGCGCGAGGCTACACCGCGACCCAGCTCGAGATCAGCCTGACCCCGGCGCTGTCGGTGCTGAGCCAGGCGGGCGGTTCGGGGCAATCGAACCTCAGCATCCGGTATCGCAAGGATTATTGATGCGCCGCGCTGCCATCATCGTACCGCTGCTGCTCCTCACCGCGTGCAAGGACGAACCCGACTTCGAAACTCGCTACGACGGAGCGGCCAAGGAGATCGAGGCGCGCGCCAAAGCGATGGACGCCGACATTGCCAAATCGGACGAAGCCGCGGCGGCGGTGTCCGCATCGGAAGACTTGCAACCGGCCGTCAAGCCGTCTAATCCGCCCGCGTCATCTGGGGAGTAGCCAGCCGTCCTTCGCGACGGGCCACCGTGTCAACATACTCGGCCGAGAGGTCGTGGTGCGGTGGAAGCGGGATCACCGCTTGGGCGAGACCAATGGCATCGAACCTTCCGTCCGGGCTGGGCGGCAGGGTACGATGTCTATTGGAATTGCCTGCCGCCCGGCCCCGGAGTAACCCATGGAAGCCTTGTTCACCTCGACCGCTGTCGTCGCGCTCGCCGAAATCGGCGACAAGACGCAGCTGCTCGCGATCCTGCTCGCGACGCGTTTCAACCGACCGGTTCCGATCATTCTCGGTATCCTCGTCGCGACGCTCGCCAACCATGCGCTGGCAGCGCTGCTCGGTGCGTCGGTCGCTTCGTTTCTCGACAGCCCGATCTTCCGCTATGCGATCGGCCTGTCGTTCATCGCGATGGCGGCGTGGACGCTGGTCCCCGACAAGCTCGACGATGACGACGCGCCAAAGCCGCGTTTCGGCGCCTTTCTGACGACGCTCGTTGCTTTTTTTCTCGTCGAAATGGGTGACAAGACACAGGTCGCGACGATCGCGCTCGGCGCGCAATATCATAACGTCCTTCTGGTCACCGCCGGCACGACCCTCGGCATGATGATCGCCAATGTGCCGGCAATCTTCCTCGGCCACGAACTGCTCAAGCGCGTCGACCTCGCCAAAGTCCGCATGGTCGCGGCAGGATTGTTTCTCGTGATCGGCCTGTGGGTGCTGGCGCAGACGGCGGGCTGGTTCGGCTAGTCCGCGTTTCGCGTGGCGAGCATGCGTTCGAAGCGCCAGCTCGACGCGCACATGGCGTCGAGGTCGCGATTTGCCTTCCAGCCCAGTTCGCGCGCGGCGCGTTCGGGGCTGGCAAAGCAGCTCGCGACATCGCCATCGCGGCGCGGGGCAATGCGATAGGGGACGCTGACATTGTTCACGCGCTCGAACGCCTCGACCATGCCGAGCACCGAATAGCCCTGGCCAGTGCCAAGGTTCCATGTCGACAGCGGTTGGTCGGTCCTTCCGATCGCATCGAGCGCGGCCACATGGCCCTCGGCGAGGTCGACGACATGAATATAGTCGCGCACCCCCGTGCCATCGGGCGTGTCATAGTCGCTGCCGAAGACCGCCAGTTCGTTCAGCCGTCCGGCGGCGACCCGGCTGATAAACGGCATCAGATTGTTGGGGGTGCCGTTGGGGTTCTCGCCAATCAGCCCGCTGTCGTGTGCGCCGACCGGGTTGAAATAACGCAGGATTGCGATGCGCCATTCGGGATCGGCTGCGGCAACATCGGCGAGCATCTCCTCGATCATCAGCTTGGTGCGACCATATGGATTGGTCGCCGAGGTCGGGTGATCTTCATCGAGCGGCAGATATTGCGGCTGACCATAGACCGTGGCACTCGACGAGAAGACCAGCGTCCTGACCTCGCAATCGCGCATCGCTTCGAGCAAAGTCAGCGTGCCGCGAACATTATTGTCATAATATTTGATCGGCTCGGCGACCGATTCGCCAACAGCCTTGAGCCCCGCGAAATGGATGACAGCGTCGATCGAATGATCGCCCATTACGCGGCATAGCGCGTCTCCGTCGCGGATATCGCCTTTGACGAGCGGGATGGCAGTGCCGGTAATCGCTTCGAGGCGATCCATTACGGTCGCGTCACTATTGGACAGATTGTCGAAACAGACGACGTCGTGCCCCGACGACACCAGCGCTGCCGCAACATGGCTGCCGATATATCCCGCTCCGCCCGTCAGTAGAATCTTCATCGCTCGACCTGCCTCCACTGGCGCTGGCGCCCATCGTTGGTCGCCCTATTCCATCCGGAGCATCGTACCAAGACATTGTCTGCAGCTGGGACCGTCGGTTCCCGGCCGGTTTTATCATGTCGATTGATAAAGTGGTGAGCCCTGCTGGGTTCGAACCAGCGACCTACTGATTAAAAGTCAGTTGCTCTACCGACTGAGCTAAGGGCCCATCGCGGCGCCGATAAAGGCGCTGCCGCGAAGTGAGCCGTCGCCCTAGTGCGCCGATGCGCCCCGGTCAACCGGCTTTGGACGGGCGAGGCGCGCGGCAAGTTGCCGGACGCTATGCCCGTGCAGCGGATGCTGCCATTCGGGGACGATCGCACGCAGCGGGCCCAGCACGAAGGCGCGCTCCTCGATGGCCGGATGCGGGATGGTCAGCGCAGCGTCGGACCATGTGCCGCCCGACCAGAGCAGGATGTCGAGATCGAGCGTCCGGGCGCTCCAGCGTTGACCGGTGCGGCGGCCGAAGCTTGCCTCGATGGCTTGCAGGCGTTCGAGCATTTCGGGCGGGCTGAGCGGCGAGGCGACGAGCGCGACCGCATTGGCATAGCGACGGCGCGACGGGCCGAGTGGGTCGCTGGTGATGATCGGGCTGGCATCGACGGCTTCGATATCGTCGCTTTCCAGCGCCGCGAGCGCGGCGAGCAGCACCGCACGCGGGTCGCCGAAGCGCGCATGGCGCCGGTTCGATCCGAGGCCAATGGCATAAAGGGGAAGCGGCATTGCGTTGCTCATGGCCTCGCGCCTATCGCAGATGCGTGGAGATTGACAGCCCGTTGCCCGGCACCGAGCCGCCGCACGATTGTCCGCGATGCCCGCGGCTGGTCGCGTTTCGCCGCGAATGCCAGGTCGAATATCCCGATTGGTGGAATGCGCCGGTCTATGCATTTGGCGATTCCCACGCTTGGCTGGCATTCGCCGGCCTCGCGCCCGGCAAGCATGGCGCGAACCGCACGGGCCGGCCGTTCACGGGCGATTATGCCGGGGACCTGCTGTTCGCGATGCTCGCCGATTTCGGTCTGAGCAAGGGCCGGTACGATGCGCGTATCGACGACGGCCTGACGCTCGATGGGGCGATCATCGTCAACAGCGTCAAATGCCTGCCGCCGCAGAACAAGCCGACACCGCAGGAGATTGCAAACTGCCGGCCCTATTTCGAAACCCAACTGGCGGCGCTGCCCAGCGTTCGCGTCATCATCGCGCTCGGGCGTATCGCGCACGAGGCCACGCTGCGCGCGGCCGGAGTGCGGCTGGCGGTCTATCCCTTCGCGCACGGTGCGGTCCACGCGTTGCCCGATGGGCGCCACTTGGTCGATAGCTATCATTGCTCGCGCTACAACACGAACACCGGGCGATTGACGCCGGCCATGTTTGCCGATGTTTTTCGCACCGCGCTCGCGCTGAAGGATCAGACGAGCGGGCCGAATTCCTCGACCAGTCCGCGATAGAGGACGCGCTTGAACGGCACGATCAGCTTCTCGATCTCGTTAAGCTCGGCCCACTTCCACGCCCGGAATTCTTGATGCTTCGTATGGATATTGACGTCGCTGTCCTCGCCCATGAAGCGCATCAGGAACCAATGCTGGCGCTGGCCGCGATATTTGCCGCCCCACATCTTGCCGATCAGTTCATCGGGCAGATCATAGAAATATTCCTCGCGGCCGCGTGCGATGATCTCGACCAGCCCGCCATGCACGCCGGTTTCCTCACCGAGTTCGCGGATCGCGGCTTGCTCGGCATCCTCGCCGTCATCGATTCCGCCTTGCGGCATCTGCCAGGCTTCGCTTGACGTATCGAGCCGCTGGCCGACGAAGATACGGCCGTCACGGTTCGCGAGCATCACCCCGGCGCAGGGGCGGTAGGGAAGGGCATTATGGTCAATCATGCCGATCCACTAGCCTCGGCGACGATCGCCTTCAATACGGTCAATGCCCCGCGAATATCTTCCTTCGCGCTCGGGATCCCCTGCGACAGGTTGATATAGCCGTGGATCGTGCCAGTGGCCTCGCGATATGTGGTGGGCACGCCGGCCTCGATCAACTTGGCTGCATAGGCCCGGCCCTGGTCGCGCAACGGATCGAGCCCGGCGGTGATCAGCAGTGTTGGCGGCAAGCCCTCGGCCGGGAAATCGAGCGGCGAGGCGCGATAGTCGGCGGGATCGGCGGCGTATTGGTTGCCGAACCAGGTCATGCTGCCCGCCGTAAGCAAATGGCCTTCGCCGAAATCGCGATAGCTCTGCCAATCGTCGTGCGTCGTCACGGCGGGATAGATCGGATGGATCGCAATCACCGGTTTCGACGCCGGCTGATCGCGCAAGGTGAGCGCGGTGGCGATCGTCAAATTGCCCCCGGCGCTTTCGCCCGACAAGACGAGGCCGGTGCTAGGAATGTTGTCGGCGACCCAGCGCGTCGCGGCTTCGCAGTCCTCGGGTGCGGCGGGGAAGGGGTGTTCGGGGGCAAGGCGATAGTCGACCGCGACGACCGGCATGTCGAGAAGGCGCGCCGCTTCGGCGCAATAGGGATCGTGCGTGTCGAGATCGCCGATCACCCAGCCACCACCATGATAGAAGACCATGACCGGTCCGACCTCTCGATCGGGACGATTGTCATAGATGCGGATCGCGATATCGCCCGCGGGGCCCGGGATCGTCCGGTCCTCTACCTTGGCGATTTCGCCGCGCGGCACGTCGGCGAGTTGCCCCATCACGCGAAACATCTCGCGCGCGCCCTCCGGCGGCATCTCTTCCATCTTCGGGCCGTCCTGTGCGTTCAGAAAGGCGAGGAAGCCCGCCACATCGGGGCGTGTATAATGGGGCGTGCCGTCGGTCATCCAGTCTCTCCCTGAGCGATATCATCGTCCAGCTATTCGCTATTGGCGGGGCAAATTCAATCGCGAATCGAAACTGACTGGCGTTTGCCCTTTGCAGTGCACAATTTTTTCTGAATTGCGGCATGGCCTCCACGGGACTAGGCCCATGTCACAGGTTCGCAAGATTTAAGGCAGAAGTGAAAATGGCGACAGCGGTAGTGGACGAAGCCGACAAACGGCAGTCCCCCCTTTCGGATGCGGTAGTCGTCAGATTTGCCGGCGATAGTGGTGACGGGATGCAGCTGACCGGGGGGCAATTCACCTTGTCGTCGGCGCTCGCGGGCAACGACTTTGCGACCTTCCCTGATTTTCCTGCCGAAATCCGCGCACCGCAAGGCACGCTGTTCGGTGTCTCGGCGTTTCAGATCAACTTTGGTTCGTCGGCGATCGACACCGCAGGCGATGCGCCCGATGTGCTCGTCGCGATGAACCCCGCAGCGCTCAAGACCAATGTGCCGCAGCTCAAGCAAGGCGGCCTGATCATCGCCGACGAGGGCGAGTTCAACGAACGCAACCTCGCCAAGGCGAAATATGCGGCGAACCCGCTCGAGGATGGCAGCCTTGCCAAATGGCAGCTCCTCAAACTCAACATCAGCCAGCTGACGATGGATGCTGTGAAGCCCTTCGGGCTCGGCAACAAGGAAGCGCTGCGCTGCAAGAATATGTGGACGCTGGGGCTCGCGCTCTGGATGTTCGACCGCGATCGCCAGCCGCTCGTCGACTGGCTCAACGGCAAATTCGCCAAGGCGCCCGATCTGGCTGCGGCCAATATCGCCGCGCTCAACGCGGGCCACGCCTATGGCGAAACCGCCGAACTCGCTGGCCCGCTCAAGCAGCATCATGTCGATCCGGCGCCGGTGGCGCCCGGCCTCTATCGTACGCTGACGGGTGCCGAGGGCATCGCACTCGGTCTTGTCGCGGGCGCGCAGCTCGCGAATCTGCCGATGTTCTTCGGCGGCTATCCGATCACCCCGGCGTCGGCGATTCTGCATCATTTGTCGCGGCTCAAGGAATATGACGTCACGACCTTTCAGGCCGAGGACGAGATTGCGGCGATCTGTTCGGCGATTGGCGCCAGCTATGGCGGCTCGCTCGGTGTCACCAGCTCTTCGGGCCCCGGCATTGCGCTGAAGGGCGAGGCGATGGGCCTTGCTATCATGACCGAACTGCCGCTGATCATCGTCAATTCGCAGCGCGGCGGCCCGTCGACCGGCCTGCCGACGAAGACCGAGCAGTCGGATCTGTATCAGGCTGTCTATGGCCGCAACGGCGATGCGCCGATGCCGGTGATTTCTGCACGTTCACCCGGCGACGCGTTCGAATGCGCGATCGAGGCGGTGCGCATCGCGGTGCAATATATGACGCCGGTGATTTTGCTGACCGACGGTTATATCGCCAACGCGGCCGAACCCTGGGCGGTGCCCGACCTCACCACCTACGAGGCATTCCCGGTCGAGTTTCTGACGGAAGTGCCCGAAGGCGGGTTCAAGCCCTATGGCCGCGACGAAAAGCTCAAGCGTCCGTGGGTCAAGCCCGGTACCCCCGGCTTGCTCCACCGCATCGGCGGGATCGAGAAGGAACTCGATACGGGGCACATCAACTACGAGGCGTCGAACCATCAGGCGATGACCGACATCCGCAAGGCCAAGATCGACGGCATCAAGGTCCCCGACCAGATCGTCGAACTGGGCGCCGAAGGCGGCAAGCTTGCGGTCGTCGGATGGGGCTCGACCTTCGGACCGATCCATCAGGCAGTGCGTCGCAAACGCGCCGAGGGACTGGATGTCAGCCATGTCCATATCCGCCATATCTGGCCGCTTCCCGCCAATCTTGGCGAGCTGCTCAAAAGCTATGACAAGGTAATTGTGCCCGAAATGAATACCGGACAGCTCAAGACCGTGCTGCGCGACCAGTATCTGGTCGATGCGAAACCGGTGAACAAGGTGTCGGGCCAGCCCTTCACGATCGCCGAGATCGAAAGCGCCATCGAGGAGGCAATCAAGTGAACGAGATGACCACGATCGCTCGCACGACGACGCTCAAGGACTGGGAAACCGATCAGGAAGTTCGCTGGTGCCCCGGATGCGGCGACTATGCGATCCTGAAGGCCGTGCAGCGCACCATGCCCGAAATCGGCACCACGCCCGAAAATACGGTTTTCATCAGCGGTATCGGCTGCTCGTCGCGTTTCCCCTATTATATGGAAACCTATGGCTTCCATACGATCCATGGCCGCGCGCCAGCGTTCGCGACGGGGCTGAAACTTGCCAATCCGGGTCTCGACATCTGGATTGTCACCGGCGATGGCGATGGTCTGTCGATCGGCGGCAACCACACAATGCACCTGATCCGCCGCAATCTCGATTGCCAGATCATGTTGTTCAACAACGAGATCTATGGCCTTACAAAGGGGCAATATTCCCCGACCAGCCGTGTCGGGACAACCAGTCCGTCGACGCCCTTTGGCTCGGTCGACCGGCCCGCGCAGCCTGCGGCTTTCGCGCTTGGCGCCGGCGCCCGCTTTGTAGCGCGCGGCTTCGACGTGTCGAAAGAATTGCCGAACGTGCTGAAGGCGGCGCACGCGCACAAGGGCGCTGCATTTATCGAGATTTTTCAGAATTGTATCGTCTATAATAAAGACGTGTTCGAAGATTTTGCTGCGCCCAAGGGTGCCGAGGATCGCCAGCTCTGGCTCAAAAATGGTGAACCGATGCTGTTCGCCAAGGGCGTCAAGGGCATCGCACTCGACAGTGACGCCTTGCACCTGAAGGTGGTCGATGTCGTCGATGGCGATTGGCAGGCAGCGGGGGTGATCGTCCACGACGTAACCAACCGCAGCGTCGCGCACATGCTCGTCGAAATGCGCTTCGGCGAATTCCCGATGGCGCTCGGCGTGCTCTATGACGACCCGCGCCCCACGTTCGAGGCCGATGTCATCCGCCAGAACCAGGTCGCAGCCGAAGGCAAGGCCGCCGACTTGCAAAGCCTGCTCAAAAAGGGCCAGACGTGGACTGTTACCGAGGGCGGGCCGGAACTCTGATCTTGGTGCAGCGCCGCGGGTCGGACCTATAGGTCCGCATGGACAATCTGACCCACAGCCTCGCCGGTGCGATTCTGGGCCAGATGGGGCTCAAGAAAAAGACCGGCCTTGCGATGCCGACGCTGATTATCGCGGCGAACCTGCCCGATATCGACGCGGGCTGCGCGATCTACGGAATCGAATCGCTGGCGATGCGGCGCGGGATCACGCATGGGCCGATCGCGCTCATCCTGCTGCCGCTGCTCCTGTGGGTATTGATGCTCGCGTTCGACCGGTGGCAGGAACGACGCGGCAAGCGGCCGCCGGGGCGTGTGCCGATCCACAAAGGCTGGCTGCTGGCGCTCGCCTATATAGGCTGCTTCAGCCACCCTGCGCTCGACTGGCTGAACAACTATGGCATCCGCCTGCTCGAGCCCTTTTCGTCGCAATGGTTCTATGGCGACAGCATCTTCATCATCGACCTGTGGATCTGGATCGCGCTCGGCGTGTCGGTCTGGCTGTCGCTCCGCCGTGAACGACGCGGGATCGCCAACTGGCAGCGGCCGGCGTGGATCGGTTTTACCGCCGTATGCGCCTATATCTTCGCCAACGGCCTGATCACTGGCGCCGCTGAGCGCATGGCATCTCGTGCGCTCGACGCAAGCGGGCATCGCGGCGCGCTGGTCGTGGCCAGTCCGCCGCCGCTCGCATTCTGGAAGCGCGATATCTTCTGGCGAACCGCCGATCGCTATGGGACCGCGAGCTTCGTGCCAGGCGTTGGCGGCGGTGTCGACATCGGTGGTGTCCCGACCGGAATGGACGATCCGCGACTCGCGACATGGGTAAAGGCCGACCCGGCGGCTCGCGCTTTCCTGTTCTGGTCGCGGATGCCGGTCGCCCAACGCGATGGCGACGCGATCCTGCTCCGCGATCAGCGCTTCATGCATCCACTCGCGCAGGATCGGTTCCAGGTGCGCCTGACCGCGCCGGACACGGCCAGCCGTCCCGAATGAGAGCGGAGATATGACGTCATGACAGGGCGCGGCAACTGATTGTCAGCCGGGCAAGTTTGGGGCAGGAAGGCAGTTATGAACACGCATGTCAGCCCGCGTCGCGGTAAGGAACTGCTCCGCGCCGACCGTGCCTACCGCACTGGCGGGATGGCCCGGCTGATCGCGCTGGCACCCGGGCGCCTCTTTCACCGCATGCTCGATCGGATCGACGCCGGGCTCGGACTCGGCACGATCGAAAGCCATCTGCCCGACGGCAGCGTGCGGCTGCTCGGCGGCCGCGGCAAAGGGCCGGTGGCGGTCATCCATCTCCACAGCTGGGCGGCGCTTGCGCGGCTCGCGCTGTCGGGGTCGGTTGGCTGGTACCGTGCGTGGGAGGCGCGCGAATGGTCGTCGCCCGATCCTGTACCGCTGTTCGATCTGTTCACGCGCAACGGCGAATCGCTGGGCAATGTCGCTCGCGCGCATGGTCCTTGGCGCTGGCTGAACAAGGCGATCCACGCGTTTCACCGTAACGATCGCCGCGGCGCAAAGCGGAATATCCATGCTCACTATGATTTGGGTAATGATTTCTATCGCTTGTGGCTCGACCCGAGCATGAACTATTCAAGCGCATTGTTCACCGACCCTGGCCAATCGCTCGAGGAAGCGCAAGCGGCGAAAGTCGATGCGATCCTCGACCGGCTCGATCTGCGGTCGGGAAGCCGGTTGCTCGAAATCGGATGTGGATGGGGTGCGCTCGCGCAACGCGCCGTCGAGCGCCACGACGTTCTTTATACCGGCATCACCCTGTCGCCGGCGCAGGCCGATATTGCCGATGCACGGCTGCAAGCGGTCGATTTGTCGGGGCGCTCGCGCATCGAAATCTGCGATTACCGCGATGTACAGGGCCCTTATGATGCGATTGCCAGCGTCGAGATGGTCGAGGCGGTGGGCGAAGTCTATTGGCCCGCTTATCTCGACGCGATCGCGCGGTTGTTGAAACCCGGTGGGCGGGCGGCGATCCAGTATATCCTGATCAACGACGCGCTGTTCGAACGTTATGCGGCGAGCAGCGACTTCATTCAGGCCTACATCTTCCCGGGCGGCTGCCTGATTTCGGAAAGTCGCTTTCGCGCACTGGCCGAAGCGCGGGGGCTCGCCTGGCGCGATGTCCAGCGATTTGGTGGCGATTATGCCGAAACGCTCCGCCAGTGGCGCGAGCGTTTCGATGCGGCCGTCGCGGCCGATCAATTGCCGTCGGGGTTCGACGAGCGCTTCGTACGGCTCTGGCGCTATTATCTGCAATATTGCGAGGGAGGCTTTCGCGGCGGCGGTATCGCCGTCGCGCAAGTCACGCTCGAAAAAACGGCCTGAAAACATAAGGGAGAGAAGCATGCGAAGATTATTGGCGGCGGTGCTGATGTGCACCGCGGCGGCGGGGTGCAATGCGCCGGCTCCGACGCAAACTGTCGACAAGCAAATCACCGACAAACTGCCAAAGGATCTGAATGTGCTGTTCTGGACCCAGGATCAACGCGACGCTGCCTTCCGCTCGATGGAGACCGTGCCCAAGGTTGTCGTTAACACGGTCAAGGCCGGCGGACCCGTCTATCCGCTGCCGCAGGGCAAGCCGATCGAGATTGGCACCGATATCGACGCCTATATGGCGAAACAGCGCAACGCCGGACTGATCATCGTTCAGGACGGCAAGATCCGCCTCGAAAAATACGCCCTCGGCTATAGCGCCGCGGGCCGATGGACGAGCTTCTCGGTCGCGAAGAGCTTCACCTCGACCCTCGTCGGTGCGGCGGTGAAGGACGGTTATATCAAGAGCCTCGACGACAAGGTCACCGTCTATATCCCCGCGCTCAAGGGTTCGGCCTATGACGACGTCAGCGTGCGGCAACTGCTGACGATGACCTCGGGCGTCAAGTGGAACGAGGATTATACCGATCCCAAGTCCGACGTCGCGCTGTTCAACCTGCAAAAGCCGGTCGCGGGCGAGGACATAACGGTTAGCTATATGAAGACCTTGCCGCGCGAAGCGCCCGCGGGGTCGAAGTGGGTGTACAAGACCGGCGAGACCAATCTGATAGGCGTGCTGGTATCGAGCGCGACGGGCAAGACATTGTCGCAATATCTGTCCGAAAAGGTCTGGAAGCCGTTCGGCATGGAGCAGGACGCGGTGTGGATGCTCGGCGCGACGGGGCACGAGATCAGCGGCTGCTGTATGTCCGCAAGCCTCAAGGATTATGCACGTTTCGGGCAATTTATCCTGAACGGCGGCGTGGTGGGCGGCAAGAAGGTGCTGCCCGACGACTGGCTCCCCGCCGCAACGACGAAGCAGGCGGGCATCGATCTGCCGGGCCGCGGCTATGGCTATCAATGGTGGACCAACGACGACGGCAGTTTCGCCGCGCAGGGCATATTCGGGCAGGGCATTTTCATCGATCCCAAGCGCAAGCTCGTGATCGCATCGAACGGCAACTGGCCGACCGCGACCGATCCCGAGGGTGTCGGCGCAGCGCGTGAGGTTTTTTACAAGGCTGTGCAGGCGGCAGTCGACAAAGAGGCGAAATAAGACGTCGCCCCGCGAAGGCGGGGGCCGCTATCGGCTTTACGCAACATCTCCGGCCGCGCTCGCCTTTGCGGGGGTGGTCGGAGTTTATTCAGCCGCAATCGCCGTTGCGCGCTGCGCCAGCCATGCTGCCGCAAGCGGAACTGCGACGCCCAAAGCCATGATCCACCACGCGTCGGAAAAATCCGTTGCGGTGTAGAGGGCTGCGCCAATGACGGCGCCCGCAACAACCCATCCGGGACCGGTGCCGTTTGAGACTCGCATGGCGAGCCATCCGCCGGCGAATGTAGCTATGAACCAGCCAACGATGAGCGATATGGTCGAGCCGATCGGAATCAAGATTTCGCCCGTCGCAACCTCATACTCCGAAGGCGAGAATTCGCTGCCGGCATATTGGGCAAGCCAGATCAGCCCGAAGGCAACGAAGATGCCGGCCACGGCGGCAATTGCCGATCGCAAAATATCCTTGGTCATGTGAACGCCCTTGCAAACCCCGTCTTCTGTCGGTGTCTTTAGCGCAGGAACCCGAAGATGGCGTTAAGCTTTTTGCATGACCTTGGGCAGCGCATGGAAGGCGGTGCTGTCGAAGCCCGCAACCATGAGGTCCGCGACATATTCGCCGACCGCGACGGGGTCTTTGATGCTCTGCGGATCCTCACCGGGATAGGCGCGTGCGCGCATCTGCGTCCGTGTGCCGCCAGGATCGAGGATCGCTGTACGCACCGTGGAGATATTGCGCATTTCAGCGCCATAGCTGGTGACCAGAGTTTCGAAGGCCGCCTTCGAGGCGGCATAGGCGCCCCAATAGGCACGCGGGTCGCGCGCGACGCTGCTGGAAAGCGCGATCAGGCGGCCGTTCGCGGCACGGCGCAGCAACGGGTCGAAATTGGCGATCAGCGCCTGCTGCGCGATCAGGTTGAGCGTCAGCAGCTTGTTGAATTCCTTGCCGTCGATCGCCGCGACGGGGGTCAGCGTGCCGAGCATCGCGGCGTTGAGCACCAGCATGTCGAGCTGCTGCCAGCGTTCGGCGATTGCGCTTGCAAGGCGGGCAATGCTGTCGCCGTCGGTCAGGTCGAGCGGCGCGATCGTCGCGCTGCCACCCGCTTCGTGGATCCGGTCTTCGAGTTCTTCGAGCCCGCCCGCCGTGCGCGCGGTGATCACGACATGCGCGCCGCGTGCGGCGAGCGATTCCGCGATGGCTTCGCCAATACCACGGCTTGCCCCGGTGACGAGCGCAACCTGGCCCGCCAATTCTTCAGTCCTTGTGGTCATTGTGTCAGACAACCCGTTCGGCAAGCAGCGAAAATTGATCTTCCAACCCATGCTCGTCGAAATCGGTCAGCGTGGTCGGATAGTCACCCGTAAAGCAGGCATCGCAATATTTCGGGGCGTCGTCGCTGCGCTTCGCCTCGCCCAAAGCCCGATACAAACCGTCGATCGAGATGAAGGACAGGCTGTCGGCGTTAATGAAATTCGCCATCTGCCCAACGCTCATCTGCGCCGCGAGCAGTTTTGCCCGTTCGGGCGTGTCGACGCCATAGAAGCAGCTGTGCTGGGTTGGCGGGCTGGCGATGCGCATATGCACTTCGGTCGCGCCGGCATCGCGCATCATCTGCACGATTTTCAGGCTGGTGGTGCCGCGCACGATCGAATCGTCGATCAACACGACACGCTTGCCGGCAATCAACGCACGATTGGCATTATGCTTCAGCTTGACGCCCAGATGGCGAACCTTGTCGCCGGGCTGGATGAAGGTGCGTCCGACATAGTGCGAACGAATAATGCCGAGTTCGAACGGAATGCCCGATTCCTGCGCATAACCGATCGCGGCGGGTGTTCCCGAATCGGGGACCGGGATGACTAGATCCGCTTCGACCGGGTTTTCGCGCGCGAGTTCGGCGCCGATCGCCTTGCGGACCGAATAGACGCTCGTCCCGTCGACAATCGAATCGGGGCGCGAGAAATAGACATATTCGAAAATGCACGGGCGCGCCGACTGCGCGGCAAAGGGGCGGTGTGAGGTCAACTGGCCCTCGCGAATGATGACGAGTTCGCCGGGCTCGACCGAGCGTACGAATTCGGCACCGACCACGTCGAGTGCGACCGTTTCTGACGCCAGAATATGGGCATCGCCCAGTTTGCCGATGACGAGCGGGCGGATGCCGAGCGGATCGCGGCAGCCGATCATGCCTTCGGCGGTTAGGCAGATGAGCGAATAGGCGCCTTCGATCTGTTTCAGCGCGTCGATGAACCGGTCGAGCAGCGAACGATAGCTCGACGTCGCGACGAGGTGGATGATCACCTCGGTATCGCTGGTCGATTGAAAGATCGAACCGCGCCGGACGAGGACCTTCTTGAGCGCCGTGGCGTTGGAAATATTGCCGTTATGCGCGACCGCGAAGCCGCCCGTCGACAGGTCGGCGAACAGCGGCTGGACATTGCGCAGCGCAGTCTCGCCCGTCGTCGAATAGCGGACATGACCGACCGACGATCCGCCTTGCAGCTGACGCATGATGTCGTCGCGGTCAAAATTGCCCGCGACATGACCCATCGCACGGTGGGTGTGGAATTCCTTGCCGTCGAAGGCAGTGATGCCCGCGGCTTCCTGTCCACGATGTTGCAGGGCGTGTAGGCCCAGCGCGACAACCGCGGCGGCGCTGTCTGCGCCGTGAATACCAAAGACGCCGCACTCCTCACGGAGTTTGTCGTCGTCGAAAGGATTAGTGGTGAGCATGATGGTCCAGCAGCGAGGGCAGTGACTGGGGCGCATATAGGGAGGGACATTGCAAATGTCGCCCCCCCAATTCACGCAATTGTCACGAGGGCTGAAAAGGACCGCGTGACAGCGGCTTTAATCCTGCTCTAAAGCGCGGTTTATGGATGATCAGCGCGACACGACCGACCGATTTCTCCCACGTTTCGATGCCGCAGGGCTGGTGACCGCAATCGTTACCGATGCCGAAACGCATGTCCTGCTGATGGTTGCGCATATGAACGCCGAAGCGATCGAGCAAAGCCGGGCGACGGGGCAGGCGCATTTCTGGTCGCGGTCGCGGGGCACATTGTGGCGCAAGGGCGAGACGTCGGGCAATGGTCTCACGCTGGTCGAGATGCGCGTCGATTGCGATCAGGACGCGCTGCTGCTGCGTGTCAAGCCTGCGGGGCCTGCCTGTCACACCGGGCGCCGCTCATGCTTCTATCGCCGCGTCGAGGCCGATGGCAGCCTGACCTTCCTGGCGGATGATGCGCAAGGCTAGCGTCTTTCCGGCCCTTGTGGCGCTGTTGCTCGCAGGATGCGGGCGGCCCGCTGCGGATGAAGGGGATTCGCGGGTCGAAGCAAGCAACCCGCTTGAGGTTGCCGCCCGCCAGCGCGGCGTCGTCCGCGCGGAGACCTCAACGCCCGTTGGCGTTTTCGAGCGCGCGCACGATCTGGGACGCGATGCGATGTGCGTCGTTCCCGATGGCGCCGGAAAATGGCGTTTTGCCGTCACTGCGGCCTTTGGGCCCGGCCTTTCCTGTACCGCCAACGGAACGATGGTTCGCGAAGGCGAGAACTGGCGGATGCGCTTCGCAGGCGTCGAGGGCTGTGAAGCGCTGGTGCACGAAGAAGAGGATGAGCTTCGAATCCCCGGAAACCTGCCGTCGCAATGCGATCGTCTGTGCCCCGATCGCGCCTCGCTTTCGGGTTTGCGACTGCCGCGCGCGAGCTGGTCGGCCACCGATGCGGGGGGCTTGCGGATGTCCGATCGTCAGGGCAATATACAGCGTCCTTGCGGCGGTTGACCTTCCCCGGAACGTCCCGATTTGCCGGGCTTGACGTTCACGTCAACGGAAACTAGTTTCAATTGCATGACCGAACAATATGGCCACGCCCATATCGATACCCCCGACCATCTGGGGCGTGAACAATTCAGCATAACCGACTTGTCGACCGAGTTCGGCGTTACCGCCCGCGCGCTGCGTTTCTATGAGGATGAAGGGCTGATCAGCCCGTCGCGCAAGGGATTGTCGCGCATCTACTCGAAACGCGACCGTGCGCGGCTCGCGTGGATCCTTCGCGCCAAGCGCACGGGTTTCAGCCTCGCCGACATTCGCGAGATGATCGACCTTTACGACGTGGGTGACGGCCGCAAAACGCAGCGTCAGGTCACGATCGAGAAATGCGAGCAGCGTATCGGCTTGTTGCAGCGCCAGCGCGACGATATCGATAGTGCTGTCGAGGAATTGTCGCGGTTCATCGATATGGTGAAGAAAGTCGACGCCGGCCAAAAGGTCGACTGAGCCTCTCCCCAGGCAAGAGTGACATTGCTACCTGCTTTTCAGAAGGATTTCTCATGCCCGTCTATCGCGCGCCCGTGCAAGACACGCTGTTCCTGCTCAATGACGTCCTCGGGATCGAGCGTTATGCGAACCTGCCCGGTTTCGCCAATGCAACTCCCGACATGATCGAAGCGGTGCTGACCGAAGCAGGCAAATTCTGCGAAGAGGTCCTGTTCCCGATCAACCAGTCGGGCGATCTCGAGGGCTGCACGCGCCACGATGACGGATCGGTGACGACGCCCAAAGGTTTCAAGGAGGCCTATAAGGCTTATAGCGACGCGGGCTGGGGCCTGCTCACCGCGCCCGAGGAATTCGGCGGGCAGGGCCTGCCGCATGTGATCGGTTTCCCGGTCGAGGAATATCGTAACGCCGCCAACCAGGCCTTCGCCATGTATCCGGGGCTGACACAGGGCGCGACCGCCGCGATCCTCGTCAAGGGCTCGGATGAGCAGAAGGCGACCTATGTCCCCAAAATGATTGCGGGCGAATGGGGCGGGACGATGAACCTGACCGAGCCGCATTGCGGCACCGACCTTGGCCTTATCCGCACCCGCGCGGTGCCGAACGGCGATGGCAGCTATGACGTCACGGGGACCAAGATCTTCATCTCGTCGGGCGAGCATGACCTCACCGAGAATATCATCCACCTCGTGCTGGCAAAGACCCCCGACGCGCCCGACAGCGTGAAGGGTATCTCGCTCTTCATCGTGCCCAAGTTCATCGTCAACGACGACGGCTCGCTCGGCGATCGCAACACGCTTTCGTGCGGCTCGATCGAGCATAAGATGGGTATTCACGCCAACTCGACCTGCGTCATGAACTATGACGGCGCAAAGGGCTGGATGGTCGGCGAGGAAAATAAGGGTCTCGCCGCGATGTTCGTGATGATGAACGCCGCGCGCCTTGGCGTCGGCATTCAGGGGCTGGGGCAGGCCGACGTCGCCTATCAGAACGCCGTCCAATATGCGCAGGACCGTCGCCAAGGCCGCGCGCTCACCGGTCCCAAGGATCCGCAGGAAAAGGCCGATCCGCTGTTCGTCCACCCCGACGTTCGCCGTATGCTGATGGACGGCAAGGCGACGGTCGAAGGATTGCGCGCCCTCTGCACCTGGGGGGCGCTGCAGGTCGATCTTGCGCATGCCGCCGAGAGCGAGGAAGAGCGCCAGCGTGCCGACGATCTCGTCAGCCTGCTGACGCCGGTGATCAAAGGCTATGGCACCGACAAGGGCTATGAGGTCGCGACCAACGCGCAGCAGGTCTTCGGCGGCCACGGCTACATCGAGGAACAGGGCATGTCGCAATATGTCCGCGATGCCCGCATCACGATGATCTACGAAGGCGCGAATGGCGTGCAGGCGATGGATCTCGTTGGCCGCAAGCTTGCGCAGAATGGCGGTCGCGCGATCCAGGCCTTCTTCGCGATCATCGACGACGAATGCGGCCGCGCCAAGGGCAACGAAGCGCTCGCCGACTTCGCCACGCGCCTCGAAAAAGCCAATGGCGAGCTCAAGGCGGCGACGATGTGGTTCATGCAAAACGGTATGGCGAACCCCAACAATATCGGCGCCGGCGCGCATCATTATATGCATATACTCGGGAACGTTGCATTGGGATCGATGTGGCTGATGATGGCTGAAGCCGCGCAAAAGGCGCTCGCAGAGGGGCGCGGGAACAAGGCGTTTCTCGAAGCCAAGCTGGTGACGGCACGCTATTTCGGCGAACGGTTCTTGCCGGACGCCGGGTCGCTGCGCCGCAAGATCGAGGCGGGCAGCGAAGCGATGATGGCGCTGACGCCGGACCAGTTTGTCGCCGCCTGATCCGCGTCCCTGCAACCATCGCCGCCGTCATGCGTGTCGGCGGCGATGAGCAAGCGCGACCTGAAACCAATCGTCGTCGAAGGCCGCAATTGCTGGCGGATCGAGCGCGCCGACAAGGCGCGAATGATCGTCGATGCCGCCGACTATTATGCGCTGCTCGAACGATTGATGGCCGACGCGAAGCAGCGCATCCTGCTGATCGGATGGGATTTCGACCCGCGCATTGCGTTGAAACCCGACAAGCAGGGCAAGGGCGAGCCGCTTGGCGACTATCTGCTCCGCCTCGCGAAGGACAAGCCCGATCGCGACATCGACATATTGCGTTGGAATTTCGGCGGGCTGAAACAGTTTGCGATGCCGCGGATCCTGTCGATGGTCGCGCGCTGGAAATTGACGCGCTCGATCAGCTTCCGCCTCGACAGCGCGCATCCCGTCGGGTGCAGTCATCACCAGAAAGTTGCGGTGTTCGACGATCATCTGGCGATCTGCGGCGGCATCGATGTCGGATCGCGGCGCTGGGACACGCGCGATCACAAGGATGGCGATCCGCACCGCACCGCGCCCGATGGCAAAGCCTATATGCCGTGGCATGATTCGACGATGATCCTCGCCGGGCCAGTGGGAAACGCACTCGCCGATCTCGGTAATGAACGCTGGAAGCGCGCGACAAAAAAACCGCTGCGCGATCTGGAAGGCGAGGGCGAGAATTGGCCCGATGATCTCGAACCCGATTTCGAGGATGTCGATGTCGCGATTTCGCGAACCCGCGCCGAATATGAGAATGTCGAGGAAGTCCGCGAGATCGAGCAGCTCTATCTCGACATGATCGCGGCGGCGGAGCGGTTCATCTATTTCGAAAATCAATATTTCACCTGCGGCAAGATTGCTGCCGCGATTGCCGCGCGCCTGAGCGAGGAAGATCCGCCCGAGTTCGTGATGGTGATGCCCAAAACCGCCGATGGTTGGCTCGAGCAGATGGCGATGGACGCCGCGCGCGTGCAACTGGTGCGCGCGATTGCGAAGTCGAAGCATGGCGACCGCCTGAAAGTCTATTATCCGCGTACGAAGCGCGGCGAGCCAATCTATGTGCACGCCAAGACCGCGATCGTCGACGATCGCATGATGCGGGTCGGATCGGCCAATATGAACAACCGCTCGATGGGGCTCGACAGCGAATGCGACGTGACGATCGACGCCGCGCTTCCGGCGAATCATGGTGTCGAACCGGTGATTGCGCGCCTTCGGGAATCGCTCATCGCCGAACATCTCGATGTGAAGGAAGACGCAGTGGCGGCGACGTTCAAGGACACCGGCTCATTGATCGAAACGATCGAGGCGCTGCGCGGCAAGGGCCGCTCGCTCGAACTGCTCGACCTTGTGCCGCCGGGCCCGTTGGACGAATTCATCGCCAACAATGAGGTGCTCGACCCGACCAGTCCCGACGCCATGTTCGAAAGCCTCACCGAACGTGGTCTCAGGAAGAGCTGGCACCGTGGCCGCAACTGGATGAAACGGCACCGGCCTTTCCGGCACAAAACATCCTGATTGGCGTGTGCGCTTAGTCACTTGCGGTCGCGGGTCATGCTCATATGATGACCACGATGTCGGATGCTGCACCCACGCCCGCCGAGACAAAGCGGCTTTCGGCTTTCATCAGCCATCACAGTTCGCAGGTTGAAACGGCGCGTCGTCTGAAACGCCTGCTCGCGGCGCGCGGCATCGACGGCTGGCTCGCCCCCGACGATATTGCGGCCGGCACGGCGTTCGATCAGTCGATCGTCGATCAGATCGACCGCTCCGATGCCATTGTCCTGTTATTTTGCCCGCAATCGGACCAGTCGCGCCATGTGAAGCGCGAACTGATGCTGGGCGAGGACAACAACAAGATCATCCTGCCGGTGCGGCTGGAGGATGTGCGCGCGCAGGGGCTCGCATACTGGCTCAAGGATTATCAGTGGATCGACTGGTTCGCGGGTGAGGAGCAGGCGGTCGACCGGATCGTCGCAGCGATGACGACGGGCGGCGCGCCTGCGGTGTCACCCGGCACGACCGCGCGGCAAATACCGACCGTTGCTGTGCCACGCCGCAACCGTTTGTGGATGGTCATTGCGGGCGGCGTCGCGCTCGCTGGCTTGATCGGCGGCGGTATCTGGTGGCAAAGCCGCGGTACTGCATCGGGAGACCCGGGCGCAGCGGTCGCCGACAATCCCATCGAACCCGGCATCTGGACGAGTAAACGCGAAGTCGTTGAAATCCTGTTCCCCGAAATGGCACCCGAGTATGTGGCGCAGTTCAAGCAAGTGCTGGAAACCGACCCCGATCCTGAAGATTGCATCGCTCCCAAAGTCGCGGCGAAGCCCGACGTTTTACTTTTCGATCCGGACCATGAAGCAAAATGCACGATCGGCGCGTTCAAGATGAACGGTGGCAGGATCAGCGGCTACCTCAACTGCAAACCCGCGGGGGACGACGCGAATGCCAATTTGCAGATAACAATGCGGGGCACCTACACCCGCACCAGCATGGAGTTCGACAATCTCGTCACCATGCAATCGAGCCAGGGCATGGTCCGCTTCCGCAGCCACGAAACACAGCGCTGGCTGCGCGGTCCCGCCTGCGGATGATCAGTCGGACAGTGCGAGAATATGCTTCGCCTGCTTAAGGTGCGGCGCATCGACCATCTTGCCATCGACTTGCAGCACCCCGACGCCCGGATTGGCGGCAAAGGCATCGACGATCGCCTGCGCGCGCGCCGTCTCGTCGGCCGTGGGGGTAAAGGCGGCATTGATCGGTTCGACCTGCGATGGATGGATGGCCATCATACCGGTAAAGCCGTCGCGCCGCGCCCGCGCTGCATAGGCCGCGAGGCCCGCTTCATCCTTGATCGCCGGGAATACGGTGTCGATCGCTGCGACGCCCGCGCCGTGCGCGGCAAACAGCGTGAGCGCGCGCGCAACTTCATACGGTGAGGTGTAGCTGCCGTCGTCATGCCGGCTGGTCGTCGCGCCGATCGCGGCGGGCAGGTCCTCCGCCCCCCACGTCAGGCCGAGCAGGCGATCCTTCGTCTCGCGGTAGCTTCCCAATGTGAAGATCGCCGCGGGGGTTTCGGTCGCGATCGGCAGGATCGGCGGGAGTGAGGCGTCGCGCGCCGATTCGCTGCGCAGGATCGTGTCGAGTTGCGCAATGCTCGGTGCGCCCTCGGCCTTGGGCAGCATAATCGCATCGGGGCGTGCCGCGATGATCGCGGCAACGTCGGCGGCGGTCAGGTGACCGTCGAGCGGATTGACGCGCACGATGGTCACAACCTCGCGCTCGCCCACAAGGTAATCGGCAATCGCATGGCGCGCCGCATCCTTGTTCGTGAGCGATACCGAATCCTCGAGATCGAGGATGATCGCGTCGGCGCCCGACGCGGCGGCCTTGGCAAAACGCTCGGGGCGGTCGCCGGGGACGAAGAGGAGAGAACGAAGTCGCATTAGCTGGCCTTCCGCTGGACAAGGGCAGAACGCTCGCACTGGCAAACAAGTTCATCGCGCTGGTTGATGCAGCGGTGGAGGAAGGTCACAATCCCGGCGTTCGGCCGCGATTTCGAGTCCTTGAGGCCGATCACTTCGCTCTCCGCACGCAGCGTATCGCCGATGAATACCGGCTTCGGCATCACGAGCTTGTCATAACCGAGATTGGCGACGAGCGTGCCCAATGTCGTGTCGCCGACCGACAGCCCGACCATCAGGCTGAAGGTAAAGGTGCCGTTGACGAGGATCTGGCCGAATTCCGACGCCTTCGCCGCCTCGATGTCGAGGTGCAAAGGCTGCGGGTTATGCGTCATCACCGTGAAGAGGAGATTGTCGGTCTCGGTCACGGTGCGGCGGATATCGTGGGTCAGCGTTTCGCCGATCTGCCACTCGTCGAAATATTTGCCGGCCATTATGCGTCTTCCTTTTCAATCCGTACAAGCAGCGCCTCGACCTGAACCTGCGCGCCTGCGGCCGCGTTGAGTTCGGCGACCACACCGTCGAACGGTGCGGTCAAGCTGTGCTCCATCTTCATGGCCTCCAGCGTCAGCAGCTTTTGCCCCTTGATTACCTTGTCGCCTGCCGAGACTTCGACTGCGATAACCTTGCCGGGCATCGGTGACAGGATCGCGCCGTCGCTCGCGGCTGCGCCGGCGCTGCCTTGGGCACGCCATGGCGCCAGTTGCCAGACCGAACCCGCCTCGGCGACGAGCATCGCGGGGGCGGGCTGTTCGGCGCCGGGGCCATGCAATTCGACCTCGACGCGCTTGCCGTCGAGCAGAAAGGGAGCGGTGCGCACATCGGGTGCGTTGAGGCGGAAGCCCGCCTGCAAGGCCCGCGGTACCAGCGCCATCGCGGCATTGGTGAGCGCCTGGCTTGTCGGGACCGGTTCGGCGGTCATCGCGTCGCCGTCGCGGCCGATCAGCCCGGTATCGACGGTGCCGGAGACGAAATCGGGATGATCGAGCGCATTGATCAGGAAGGCCGAATTGGTCTTCACCGGCCAGATCGCGCTGTCCTCGAGCATCTCCGACAGCAATTCGCGCGCTTCCTCGCGGTCCTCGCCCCAGGCGATGACCTTCGCGATCATCGGGTCATAGAAGGGTGAGACCTCCGCGCCTTCATAGACGCCGGTGTCGACGCGGCCGATATGCTCGGGAAGCTGGAACAATTCGAGGGTGCCGATCGAGGGGAGGAAGCCCTTGGCTGGATCTTCGGCGTAAAGCCGCGCTTCCATCGCCCAGCCGTTGATCGCCAACTGGTCCTGCGCCAGCGGGATCGCTTCGCCCGACGCAACGCGCAGCTGCCATTCGACGAGGTCGACGCCGGTGATTTCCTCGGTCACCGGGTGCTCGACCTGCAGCCGGGTATTCATTTCCATAAACCAGATGCGATCGGCGCGAAGGCCTTCCGAGGCGTCGGCGATAAACTCGATCGTCCCCGCGCCGACATAGTCGACCGCCTTCGCCGCGCGCACCGCGGCGGCGCAGAGGTCGGCGCGCGTCGCCTCGTCCATGCCGGGGGCGGGGGCTTCCTCGATCACCTTCTGGTGGCGGCGCTGGAGTGAGCAGTCGCGCTCGAACAGGTGGACGACATTGCCGTGGGTATCGCCGAACACCTGCACCTCGATATGGCGCGGGGTCAGGATATATTTCTCGATCAGCACATGGTCGTTGCCGAACGAGGCCGCCGCTTCGCGCTGGCACGACGCAAGCGCGTCGATGAAATCGGCCGCGGCATCGACCTTGCGCATCCCCTTGCCGCCGCCGCCGGCGACCGCCTTGATCAGCACCGGATAGCCGATTTCAGCCGCCTGTTCGGCGAGAAAGGCCGGATCCTGATTCTCGCCCATATAGCCGGGCGTCACCGGTACGCCCGCTTCGGCCATCAATTTCTTCGCGGCGTCCTTCAGCCCCATCGCGGTGATCGACGACGGCTTCGGGCCGACCCACACGAGCCCGGCATCGGCCACCGCCTGCGCGAACTCGGCATTCTCGGACAGGAAGCCATAGCCCGGATGAATAGCCTCGGCGCCGGTCGCCTTCGCCGCAGCGATGATCTTGTCGCCAATGAGGTAGGATTCGCGTGCCGGCGAGGGGCCGATATGCACCGCCTCGTCGGCCTCACGGACGTGCAGCGCTTTGGCGTCGGCGTCCGAATAGACGGCAATGGTGCGGATGCCCATCTCGCGCGCGGTGCGGATGATGCGGCAGGCGATTTCGCCGCGATTGGCGATGAGGAGAGAGTGGATCATGGGTGGGGTTCCGGAAAGCCGTGGCGGGTGTGAAGCGTTTCAAGCAGCAGCTTGATCTCGTTCACGAAACCGCCATCGGAAAAAACAAGAGCGGGAAGATTCTGGTTCGCCTCGCCGATTGCATCGACCACAAGCGGGCGCGGGCGCGGCCAGGGAACGCGGATCACCTCGAGGTTGGTGGTGCGATCGGGAAACATTGCGAGCAGGCCTTCGATCAGGATGCAATCGCGGCAATAGAAGGTCGCCCCAGGAAAAGCGGGATCGTCGAACTCGCGATCGAGGATGAACAGGCGGTCGGGTGCGTCGCTCATCGCCGTCACATCCGGAACACGCCGAAGCCGCGGTCCTCGACCGGGGCGTTCAGCGTTGCGGAAAATGCCAGTCCGAGCACATCGCGCGTCTGCGCGGGATCGATGATGCCATCGTCCCACAGGCGCGCAGTCGCATGATAGGGATTGCCCTCATCCTCATATTTTTGGCGGATCGGCGCCTTGAAAGCTTCGGCTTCCTCTGGCGTCCATTTGTCGGCGTCGCGGTGGACTGTCGCGAGCACCGACGCGGCCTGTTCGCCCCCCATCACGCTGATCCGGCTGTTCGGCCAGCTGAACAGGAAGCGCGGGGAATAAGCGCGCCCGCACATGCCGTAATTGCCCGCGCCGAAGCTGCCGCCGATCAGCACGGTGATCTTTGGCACCGTTGCGGTCGCGACCGCGGTGACCAGCTTCGCGCCATGTTTGGCGATGCCCTCGGCTTCATATTTGCCGCCGACCATGAAGCCGCTGATGTTTTGCAGGAAGAGCAGGGGGATGCGCCGCTGCTGCGCGAGCTCGATGAAATGCGCGCCTTTGACCGCGCTCTCGCTGAACAGCACGCCGTTGTTTGCGAGGATTGCGACCGGGATGCCCCAAATATGCGCGAAGCCGCACACCAGCGTGCTGCCGTAGTTCGCTTTGAACTCGTGAAACTCGCTGGCGTCGACGATGCGGGCGATCACTTCGTGCACATCATAGGGCGCGCGGACGTCGTTGGGGACGACGCCATACAGCTCTTCGCCGTCATATTTTGGCGGGCGCGGGTCCTTCATCGGAACCTCAAAGCCCCTGTCCGCGCCCAGATGGCTGACGATGTCGCGCACGATCGTCAGCGCGTGCTCGTCATTCTCGGCGAGATGGTCGACGACCCCCGACTTCTTCGCGTGAAGATCGCCGCCGCCGAGATCCTCGGCGCTGATTTCTTCGCCGGTCGCCGCCTTCACCAGCGGCGGGCCGGCGAGGAAGATCGTGCCCTGGTTGCGCACGATCACCGTCTCGTCGGACATCGCGGGAACGTAAGCCCCGCCCGCAGTGCAGCTTCCCATCACGCACGCGATCTGCGGGATACGCTTCGCCGACATGTTGGCCTGATTAAAGAAGATGCGCCCGAAATGGTCGCGGTCGGGGAACACCTGGTCCTGATGCGGCAGGTTCGCGCCGCCGCTGTCGACGAGATAGATGCACGGCAGGCGGTTCGCCTCTGCGATCTCCTGCGCGCGCAGATGCTTCTTGACGGTCATCGGATAATAGGTGCCGCCCTTCACCGTCGCGTCGTTGCAGACGATCATGCACTGGCGCCCCGACACCTGTCCGATGCCGCAGATCAACCCTGCGCCCGGCACTTCGCCGTCATACAGGTCGTTCGCGGCCAATTGGCCGATTTCGAGGAAAGGCGAGCCGGGGTCGAGCAGCCGCTCGACGCGCTCGCGCGGCAGCAATTTGCCGCGGCTCGTATGGCGCTCGCGCGACTTCTCGTTGCCGCCGAGCGCTGCGTCGGCGACGTGCGCCCGCAGCGCGTCGGTCAGCGCGCGATTATGCGCCGTACGCGTGCGATATTCGTCGCTGTCCACGTTGATGCTGGTGCCAAGAACCGGTGCGCTCACTGTATAATATCTCCTGGAAGTCGATCTGGAACTAACCCGTCGCTCGTCGATTGAAAAGCGCAGCAGGCCGAAAATGGTTGGCGTTGAAACCGCTTTGTCACAGGTCTACGCTTTCTGCTTGCCCTCGCAAAAACAAGGTCGTTCCCATGAAAAAAGCTGTCTTCGCTGTTCTTCTGTCCACCGCCGCGATCGTCGCGGGACCTGTCGCCTGTTCGAAGGGCGAGAAGGCCGCGGCAACGTACACGGTGGGCACCGACCTTGGCATCAGCAAGGCGGCGATGGACACCGCGGCGAAGCCCGGGGATGACTTCTATGCCTACGCCAACGGCAATTGGGACAAGACGACGCCGATCCCCGCCGACCGCTCGTCGATCGGCGCGTTTTACGTCGCGCAGCTCGAGACCGAAAAGCGCAACCGCGAACTGATCGATGCGATCGTCAAGGGCGGTGCCGCAGCCGACACCAACGAAGGCCGCATCGCCGCTTTCTACAAGGCCTACACCGACACGAAGGCGATCGACGCTGCGGGTCTGAAGCCCATCGCCGCCGACCTCGCGCGCTTTGCGGCGATTACCGACAAGGCCGGTCTGTCGAAGATACTGGGAGAACAGCTCCGCGCCGACGTCGACCCGCTCAACGCGACCAACTTCCAGACCGAGAACCTCTTCGGCGTTTTCGTGACGCAGGGCCTCGCGACGCCCGGCGACGTGATCCCCTATCTGCTCCAGGGCGGCCTCGGCATGCCCGAGCGCGAATATTATCTGTCGGCCGACCCGAAGATGGCGACCATCCGGACGGCCTATCAGGCCTATATCGCCAAGCTGCTGACCGCCGCCGGTCAGCCCGACACGGCGGCGAAGGCGAGGCGCATCTATGACCTCGAGGTCAAGATCGCGAAGGCGCACGCGACGCGTGAACAGAGCGAGGATTTCACCAAATCGGCGGACGTCTGGACGAACGCCGATTTCGCGAAGAAAGCGCCCGGCATCGACTGGCCCGCTTTCCTTGCGGCCGCCAAGCTCGATGGCGCGACGAAGTTCGGCGCCTATCATGCCGGTGCGATCACCGGCCTGTCGGCGCTGGTCGCATCCGAGCCGCTCGACGCGTGGAAAGACTGGCTGGTCTTTCACCAGATCAACAGCCACGCCGATGTGCTGCCTAGCACGATCGACAGCGCCCATTTCGCCTTTTTCGACACGACGTTGAAGGGCACGCCGCAGCAGCGCAGCCGCGAGAAGCGCGCGCTCGATTCGCTCGACATCTATCTCGGCGACGCTGTCGGCAAGGCCTATGCCGACAAATATTTCCCCGCTTCGGCGAAGGCCGAAGTCGGCGATATGGTGAAGAACATCAAGACCGCCTTCGCCACCCGCGTCGGTACGATCGATTGGATGGCGCCCGAAACCAAGAAAGAGGCGATAAAGAAGGTCGAAACGATTGCGGTTGGTGTCGGCTATCCCGACACGTGGCGCGACTATGGCAGCTATACGGTCGGCGCCGATGCCTATGCAAACGAGGTTGCGGGGCAGAAAGCCGAATATGCACACCAGCTCGCCAAGATCGGCAAGCCGATGGACAAGGGCGAATGGTGGATGGTCCCGCAGACCGTCAACGCCGTGAATCTGCCGGTGCAGAACGCGCTGAACTTCCCCGCCGCGATCCTGCAGCCGCCCTTCTTCAACGCCAAGGCCGACCCCGCGTTCAACTATGGTGCGGTCGGTGCGGTCATCGGCCACGAGATCAGCCACAGCTTCGACAACAATGGCGCAGCGTTCGACTCCACCGGCGCGCTGCGCAACTGGTGGACCCAGGCGGATCTGGCGAAGTTCAATGCGTCGGGCGCTGCACTCGCGGCGCAGTTCGACACCTACAAGCCGTTCCCCGATCTTGCGGTCAACGGCAAGCTGACGCTCGGCGAGAATATCGCCGACGTTGCGGGGCTTCAGGCCGCGTATGACGCGTATCGCGCTTCGCTGGGGGGCAAGGAAGCCCCGGTGATCGACGGCTTTACCGGCGATCAGCGCTTCTTCATTGCGTTTGCGCAGACCTGGGCGACCAAGATGCGTGCCGAGGCGCTGCGCGCGCGCGTCGCGACCGATGGGCATGCCCCGGGCATGTACCGCGCGCTGACGGTGCGAAACCTCGACGCCTGGTACAAGGCGTTCAACGTCCAGCCGACCGACAAGCTGTACCTCGCGCCCGACAAGCGGGTGCGCGTTTGGGGATGATGTAAGGGAAGGGCGGGGCATCAATCGGCCTCGCCCTTGCCGGGCTGTGCGCCGGGCTTTTCCTTGAGGATCAGATAGCGATAGACGCCGATCGCGTTGATGATCAGCAGCGCGATATTCTGCCACCCGATGCCTTCGCTGTCGGGTTGCAGGAACCCCCAGCCGATCAGCGCGGCGCTGCTCGTCACAAAGACGACAAACGCCCAGCCGGTCCAGCGCCGGCCAAGGTTCAGCGATACGACGAGCGCCGCAAGCGTCGCCGCCCCCGCGCCATAATATTGCAGGATGGTGAGCAAAGTGTCGCTCATTTGCCCGTCGCGCCGAAGACGAATTCGAGCTTCAGCCCGTCGGGATCGGCAAAGAAGACGGCGTAGTAGGTCGGATCAAAAAGCGGATAATCGGCGGGCGCGTCGAGGATCGTCGTGCCCGTCCGGACCAGAAGTTCGTGGAGGCGATCGACATCCTCGCGGCTTTCGGCCGTCCACGCGAGATGGTGCAGTCCGGGTGAAGTGCGGTCGTGGATGCGCTCCGCACCCGCGCCGAGCGATTCGACGATTCCGATCGAATGAAAGGGTTCGCCCGCACGGTCCCAGTCGCTGCCATGATCATAATCGGCCGAGCGCCGATAACCGAGGAAGCCGAGCACAGCGTCATAGAAGAGGCGCGAGCGTTCCTTGTCGGTGACCGTCAGGTCGATATGATGGGCCAGCCCACGCACGTTATGCCAACGCGCCGATCAGGGCGAAGATGCCCGAGGCGGTCAAGAAGGGCCAGCCGATGTGGCGTCCGCGCGTGTAAATTGCATCGAACAGCCCGGTCGCGGTCCAGGCCGCGCCGATCAACAGGATGAGGTCTCGCGGCGTGCCCGGCCAGACAACCGACGCCGCCGAAACCAGCATCAACAGGGACAGCGCATGCCACGCCAGACGAAACACTTTGCGCGCCAGATCGACGCCCAGGACACCTTGGTCGAGGGTCAGCAGCGGCCCGATCAGCCGCCGCTCGCCCAGAAAGCCGTGAACAACGGCTGTCGTCGCCATGAAGGCGGCCGACAGCCAGAGCCAGATCACGCGCCGGCGCCGATCAGTTCGCGGCCGATCAGCATGCGGCGAATTTCGTTCGTCCCCGCCCCGATGTCGAGCAACTTGGCGTCACGCCAATAGCGTTCGACCGGCCAGTCCTTCGTATAGCCTGCACCGCCCAGCGCCTGGATGGCTTCGCCCGCAACCTTCACGGCGCTTTCGCTGGCGAGCAATATGCAGCCCGCGGCGTCGAAGCGCGTCGTCTGTCCCGCATCGCAGGCCTTGGCAACATTATAGACGTAGGAGCGCGCCGACTGGAGCGCGACATACATGTCGGCGACCTTCGCCTGCATCAGCTGGAACGATCCGATCGGTTTGCCGAACTGCTTGCGGTCGCGGACGTACGGAATGACCGTGTCGAGGCACGCTTGCATAATGCCAAGCTGAAGCCCGGCGAGCACGACGCGCTCATAGTCGAGCCCCGACATCAGCACGCCGACGCCGCCGTTCTGTGGCCCCATCACCTGCTCTTCGGAGACTTCGCAATCGGTGAAGACGAGTTCGGCGGTCGGCGAGCCGCGCATGCCGACCTTGTCGATCTTTTGCCCGATGCTGAACCCCGGCATGTCCTTTTCGATCAGGAACGCGGTGATACCGCGCGATCCCGCTTCGGGGCTTGTCTTGGCATAGACGACCAGCGTGTCGGCGTGCGTCGCGTTGGTGATCCAGAATTTGGTGCCGTTGAGCAGATATCCGCTGCCCTTTTTCTCGGCCTTCAGCTTCATCGACACGACGTCGCTGCCTGCGCCGGCCTCGGACATCGCAAGGCTGCCGACATGCTCGCCGCTGATCAGCTTGGGGAGGTATTTCGCTTTCTGCTCGGCATTGCCCCAACGGCGGATCTGGTTGACGCACAGGTTGGAGTGCGCGCCGTAGGAGAGGCCGATCGCACCCGAAGCGCGGCTGACTTCCTCGACCGCGATCACATGTTCGAGATAGCCGAGCCCAAGCCCGCCAAACTCTTCCTCGACGGTGATGCCGTGCAGGCCGAGGTCGCCCATTTGCGTCCACAGTTCGTCGCGCGGGAACCAGTCTTCGGCGTCGGCCTTGGCGGCGAGCGGTGTGATCTGTTCGTCGGCGAACCGGGCGGTCGTGTCGCGGATCATGTCGGCGGTTTCGCCGAGCGCGAAATCGAAATCGGGGGTGGCGCGCATGGATTACCTATCGATCAAGGTGGCAGGACAAGGCGCGATAGTGCCTCAAATTTCGATCATATGGAAATTGAAATGAAACGATCTTTGGCATAAGGAAAATTTATGATTAAGCGCGCCCATATCCGCCAGTTCCTTGCGGCTGTCGACGCCGGCAGCTTTACACAGGCGGCGCTGCGTATTCGCGTCACCCAGCCTGCGCTGTCGACCGGTATAGCCGAACTCGAAAAGCTGGTTGGCACGCCGCTCTTCATCCGCAATCGCCGGCAGATCCGGCTGACCGAGGCGGGAGGGCGCTTCCTTCCTATCGCACGCGATCTCGACCGCGGCTTTCGGGCGGCCGACAGTTTCGGCCGCGCGGGCTCCGGCCAAGCAACCGAACTCAAGCTGGGGGTCATCCGCTCGGCGCCGGGTGAATTGCTGCAGGCAATCGCTGCTGCGCTGCGACCGGGCTTCGCCATCGAACTGATCGAAAACACCGACTCCGAACTGCGCGCCGCGCTCGGCAGCGGGCGTATCAATATGGCGCTTGTCCCGCTGCGTTCGGGCGAGCGGGGCAGCCATGTGGTGCCGCTCTATGAAGAGCCGCTCGCGATGTTCATCGCCTCCGATCATCCGCTCGCCGGACGGATCGAGGTCGGTCCAGAGGAACTCGCGGCCGAGACGATGATCGCGCGCCGGTCGTGCGAATTCCTCGATGCAACAAGCCGCTTCTTCACCCGGCATGGGGTCCGCCCGCGTTTCGCGCTGCGCAGCGAGAGCGACGAGCGCTGCCTGCGCATGGTTGCCGCCGGGATCGGCATTACCACCGCGCCGGTGTCGCTCGCGATTGACGGCATCGTTCCGCTGAAGGTTGCGGGCTATGATTTTCGCCGCGAGCTGGGGTTGATCCTCGATCCGGCCTGGAGCGTATTGCCCGAGGTTGAATCGCGGCTGCTCCACACCCTGAAAACGATCGCGGCGATTGCCGCCGAGTGGCGTCAGGCGAAGGTCGATACCGCCGCATGATCCGCACTCCCCAAGTCTGGCTTGCAGCGTCGAAAGGCCATAATGTTTGCCCCCTCGCATGACGCAGGGTTACGGCGACCTCCGTTGTCCCGTCCGTTTGGACGTATAACTTGATAAAAAATGTCCTATTCCGCTGTTCCACGGCGGAAGCGCGAGGAGGCGAGTTTGTTGTCGTCTGAGTTACAGACAAAATCACTGGAGCTGACCCATCTCGACCGGCTCGAGGCCGAGAGCATCCATATCATGCGCGAAGTGATGGCCGACGCGGTCAAGCCGGTGATGCTCTACAGCGTGGGCAAGGACAGCGCGGTGATGCTGCATCTCGCGCGCAAGGCCTTCTATCCCTCGCCGCCGCCGTTCCCGCTGCTCCACGTCGACACGACGTGGAAGTTCAAGGCCATGTACGAGTTGCGCGACCGCATGGCGCGCGAGAGCGGCATGGAACTGCTCGTCTATCAGAACCCCGAGGCGAAGGAGCGCGGGATCAACCCGTTCGATCACGGTCCCTTGCACACCGACATGTGGAAGACCGAAGGGCTGAAGCAGGCGCTCGACCTTCACGGCTTCGACGTCGCTTTCGGCGGCGCACGCCGCGACGAGGAAAAGAGCCGCGCGAAAGAACGTATCTTCTCCTTCCGCACCGCGACGCACGGCTGGGACCCGAAGAAGCAGCGGCCGGAACTGTGGAATCTCTACAACGCCCGCAAGGCAAAGGGCGAGAGCATCCGCGTCTTTCCGATCTCGAACTGGACCGAGCTCGACATCTGGCAATATATCGCGCGCGAAAATATCCCGATCGTGCCGCTCTATTTCGCGGCGCCGCGCCCGACCGTCGAACGCGATGGCCTGCTGCTGATGGTCGACGACGACCGCTTCCCCTTGCTGCCCGGCGAGACGCCGGCCCTGCGTTCGGTGCGCTTTCGTACCCTCGGTTGCTACCCGCTCACCGGCGCCGTGGAGAGCGAGGCTAAGACGCTCAGCGAAGTGATTCAGGAAATGCTCCTCACCACCACCAGCGAACGACAGGGGCGGATCATCGACAAGGATGGCGGCGACGCCAGCATGGAGAAGAAAAAGCAGGAGGGGTATTTCTGATGACCACCGATCCTGTTTACGTCACCGACGCGCTGATCGCCGAGGATATCGACGCTTATCTCGAGCAGCATCAGCAAAAATCTCTGCTCCGCTTCATCACTTGCGGGTCGGTCGACGACGGTAAGTCGACGCTGATCGGGCGGCTGCTTTACGACAGCAAGATGATCTTCGAGGATCAGCTCGCCGCGCTCGAGGCCGACAGCAAGCGCGTGGGGACGCAGGGCCAGGAGATCGACTTTGCGCTGCTCGTCGACGGCCTTGCCGCCGAGCGCGAGCAGGGGATCACGATCGACGTCGCCTACCGTTTTTTCACGACCGAGAAGCGCAAGTTCATCGTCGCCGACACGCCCGGGCATGAACAATATACGCGCAACATGGTCACCGGTGCCTCGACCGCCGACCTCGCCGTGATCCTGATCGACGCGCGCAAGGGCGTGCTCACGCAGACGCGCCGCCACAGCTTTCTCGCGCACCTCATCGGCATCAAGCATATCGTGCTCGCGGTGAACAAGATGGACCTTGTCGGCTATGACAAGGCGGTGTTCGACCGCATCACGCTGGCATATCGTGCGTTCGCGAGCGAGATCGGTATCACCAATTTCACCGCGATCCCGATTTCGGGGTTCAAGGGCGATAATATCACCGCGCTGTCGGACAATACGCCCTGGTTCAAGGGACCGGCGTTGATCGAGCATCTGGAAGGTGTCGAAGTTGCCGCGCAGCGTGATGTAAATTCAGAATTTCGCCTTCCTGTTCAATGGGTTAATCGTCCGAACCTCGACTTTAGAGGGTTTTCGGGGCAAATATCGGGTGGTTCGGTCAAGCCGGGGGACGCGGTACGCATCCTGCCCAGCGGCAAAATAACGACGGTAGATCGGATAGTTACCCTGGGCGGCGACCTCGACGAAGCCGTTGCGGGGCAGTCGGTGACGCTGACACTTTCCGACGAAGTCGACTGCTCGCGCGGCGATGTCATCGCGGCAGCGGACAATCCGCCCGAGGCCGCCGACCAGTTCGAAGCAACGCTCGTCTGGATGGCCGACGAGGCGATGATCGCGGGCCGCGCCTATTGGCTGAAGCTCGCGACCCAGAGCGTTTCGGCGACGATCCAGCCGCCGAAGTACGAGATCAACGTCAACACGCTCGATCATCTTGCGGCGAAGACGCTCGAACTCAACGGCATCGGCGTCGTCGAGCTGTCGACCGACAAGCCGATCGTCTTCGAAGCTTATTCCGACAATCGCACGCTGGGCGGCTTCATCCTGATCGACAAGCTCACCAACGCGACGGTCGCCGCGGGCATGCTGCACTTCAGCCTGCGCCGCGCGCAGAATGTCCATTGGCAGGCAAGCGACATCAGCCGCGACATGCGCGCAAATCTCAAGAACCAGAAACCCGCGCTGCTCTGGTTCACGGGCCTGTCGGGTTCGGGCAAATCGACGATCGCCAACCTCGTCGAGAAACGCCTGCACCGGATGAACCGGCACAGCTTCCTGCTCGACGGCGACAATGTCCGCCACGGCCTCAACCGCGACCTCGGCTTTACCGAGGCCGACCGGATCGAGAATATCCGCCGCGTCGGCGAAGTCGCCAAGCTGATGACCGACGCCGGGCTGATCGTCATCACCGCCTTCATCTCGCCGTTCCGGGTCGAACGCGACATGGTGCGCTCGATGCTGCCCGAGGGCGAGTTTATCGAGGTCTTTATCGACACCCCGCTGGCGGAGGCGGAGCGCCGCGACGTCAAGGGGCTCTACAAAAAGGCGCGCGCGGGGCAGCTCAAGAATTTCACCGGCATCGACAGCCCCTATGAGGCGCCCGAGACGCCCGAAATTCGCATCGACACCACCACGATGACCCCCGAAGAAGCGGCGGACCTCATCATCGACCGCTTGCTGGGATAATATGACCGAGACCGACGCCGAACTCGCCGAAAGGCTCGCGAATGCCGCGGGCGCCATCCTGCTCGAGCTGCGCGGGCAGGGTGGTTTCGAAGGCAAGGCGCTGGGGCCGGCTGGAGACGCGGCTGCCAACGCCTTGCTGTGCCGCGAGATCCGGACCGCGCGGCCGGGCGATGCGCTGTTGTCCGAAGAAGAGAAGGACAATCGGGTGCGCTGCGGAGAGAGCCGAGTCTGGATCGTCGACCCGCTCGACGGCACCCGCGAATATGGCGAGGGCCGCGATGACTGGGCGGTGCATGTCGCGCTTGCCGTGGATGGCGTGGCGACGGTTGGCGCGGTCGCGCTGCCGGGGCTTGGCATGACGCTGACCTCGGCTGCGCCGCTGCCGCTCCAGCCCGCGAACAGTCCGCTCAAGATGCTCGTCAGCCGCACGCGTCCTGCCGCAGAGGCCGTGTATGTTGCCGAACGGATCGGCGCCGAACTGCTTCCGATGGGCTCGGCGGGCGCGAAGGCGATGGCGGTCGTGCGCGGCGAGGCCGATATCTATCTCCATACGGGTGGCCAGTATGAGTGGGACAATTGTGCCCCGGTTGCGGTTGCCCAAGCGGCGGGACTGCACGTCAGCCGGGTCGACGGGGCGCCGATCCGTTATAATAATCCGGACACCTATCTTCCCGATCTGCTGATCTGCCGGAAGGAGCTGGCCGGTGACGTGCTGCGCTTCGCCGCGGAATATTCGCCGGGCTGACGGGCAGGGCATTGCCAGTGGCGCAGCTGCGTCCTAATCCGTTGCATCAAGAAACCGAAATGCGACGGGAGATGCGCGATGACCGATTTGCCTGAAACCAACCTCACCATGCTGACGCTCGTGAAGCCCGAAGGGCAGCTCGAAGTGTCGCTCGAACGCCGGCCGTTGCCGACGCCGAAGCCGCACGAAGTGCTGGTGAAGGTGCTCGCGTCGCCGATCAATCCGTCGGACCTCGGGCTGCTGTTCGGCGGCGCCGATATGTCGACCGCGCGCGCTTCGACGAGGGACGGTCTGCCGCTGATCACCGCCGACGTGCCGCCCGCGGGCATGCGCGCGATGGGCGGGCGTATCGGCGATGCGCTGGCGATCGGCAATGAAGGCTGTGGCACGGTCGTTGCGGCAGGCGATTCGCCCGAAGCGCAGGCGCTGCTCGGCAAGACCGTCGCACTGCTGGGCGGCGAAATGTATGCCGAATATCGCTGCCTTCCCGTCCAGATGACCATGGCGCTTCCCGACGGCACCGATCCCGCCGATGGCGCGTCCTGCTTCGTCAACCCGCTGACCAGCCTCGCCTTCACCGAAACGATGAAGGCCGAAGGGCATAGCGCGATCGTCCATACCGCGGCGGCGTCGAACCTCGGCCAGATGCTCGTCAAGATTTGCGCCAAGGACGGCATCCCGCTCGTCAACATCGTGCGCAGCGACGCGCAGGTCGAGATTTTGAAGGGCATCGGCGCGCAATATATCGTCAACAGCAGCGCCGATGATTTCATGGAGCGGCTGGTCGACGCGATCGTCGAAACCGGCGCGACATTGGGCTTCGACGCGACCGGCGGCGGCAAGCTTGCGGGGCAGGTGCTCACCGCGATGGAAGCCGCGGCGGTGAAGCGGATGATGACATACAGCCGCTATGGTTCGGACACCTTCAAGCAAGTCTATATCTATGGCGCGCTTGACCTGTCGCCGACGACCTTCTCGGCGCGCAGTTTCGGACTGACCTGGTCGCTCTCGGGCTTTCTGCTCACTCCCTTCATGGCGAAGGCGGGCATGGAGACGGTCGGCCGGATGCGCAAACGCGTCGTCGACGAACTGACGACGACCTTCAAGAGCCACTACAGCCATGAAGTCTCGCTGACCGATGCGTTGAACATCGATACGGCGCAGGCCTATAATGCGAAGCGGACGGGCGAAAAATATCTGATCAAGCCGCACGGCTGATTGCCGGACTGTGCCCCGGCGAAAGCCGGGGTCCAGGGTGTGGCCAGCCAAGGCCCGCGATCGAGGATTTGCGCCCCGGCTTTTTCCGGAGAACCACAAGTTGAAGGCGTTCGTGGCTATGTCGTCACAAAAAGAAATCTATCTGGCTCGGCATGGCGAAACCGAGTGGAATGCCGCTGGCCGCTTCCAGGGAAAGCTCGACTCTCGCTTGACGGAAAAGGGGACGGAACAGGCCGCTGCATATGGAAGGCATCTTGCCGCAGTCGCGCCCGGGATCGATGCGCTGGTCGCAAGTCCGTTGGGCCGGGTGCGCGAAACCACAGCGATTATCCAAAGCTTTGGACAATTTCCGGAGCCCCGGTGGGAGCCTCTGATCGCCGAGGTTTCGGTGGGATCGTGGGACGGTCTTACCCATAGAGACATCGACGCCCGATGGCCCGGCAGATTAGACGGAACGACCCCGTTCGACTGGTTTTTCCGATCACCCGACGGGGAAAGCTACGACGCCGCCATGGCGCGCGTGATCCGATGGCTGGATAGCTTGCACGGCGTCATACTTGCCGTCTCGCATGGATTGACAGGGCGCCTCATTCGCGGAGCCTATCTTGGGCTGGCTAAGGATGAGGCCCTCGCTTTGCCCGTTCCGCAGGACGTCGTCTGGCGATTGGCCCATGGGCGGGTTGAGCCCATTCGCCTGAGCTGAGGGCATCGCCACGATGAAGGCATCCGAAAAGAAACATCGGTTAGCGAACGCGACAGCCACTTACTTGCGTCAGATTGGCAGGAAGGCCCAGAAGGGTGCCGAACCGAACGACCGGGCGTATGATCGAAAGCTTGACGAGAAACTCAAGCGTATGCGGCCAGAAGATGTCGATGAATTATTCCGCGGAGAGGATGACTGAGACCGCTTCCCACCCCAAACCCGGAGTTGCGCGCTCACCGCCGAGATGGCCGAATACGAGCAGAAACTGCCTTCTCCTTCATCGTCATCCCAGACTTGATCCGGGGTCCATGCTGCAGTGGATCCCGGATCAAGTCCAGGACGACGAAGGTCTGAATTTGGACCAAGAGTTGCAGTTCCCCGGCGAAGGCCGGGGTTCAGGGCGCAACCAGCAGACATCTGCTTTCTAACGCTCTGGGCCCCGGCCTTCGCCGGGGAACATGAGTGGGAGGCAATGGCAGTTCACCACCCCAACGCCGACCTTCGCGCGTTCTACCGCTTCATGCACTGGCGCACATCGTCGCGCTTGTATTCGCTGCAATTCCACAGCGCCTTTTCGAACCCCGCCTTGTCGTCGCGCAGATAGGAAAAGCTCATCGCCGCGCGCTGGGTTTCGCTCATCGCGTCGCTGTCGGGTTTCAGCACCGGGTTGGTCCAGCCCATGAACTTGCAATAGGGCTTGTCGGCGCACAGCCGCAGCGCGGTTGTGACGAAGCTTTCGGGTGCGGCCTTGCGGTCGAGCTGGGTGTAGATGGTGTCGCGGCCCGCCGCTTCGCCGGCGCCGGTCACGACGCGCGCTTCGCCCACCGCGGCGTTGGCGTCGACGCCCGCGGCTTCGGTGGGAAGGCCCAGCGCGATCGCGTGCAGCGGCGACAGCGCGGCCATTTTCGCGACCGGGCCGTCGCTGCCCGACACGGCGCCGCGGAACGCCCCCGGCGTGCCCCAATATCCCGGCCAGCGGAAGAAGAGGTGGGTGTCGACGATCGCGATCTTTTCGAGGCTGTCGCTCCAATAGGGGCGCACCCAGTCGGTGTGGTAATGGGTGGCGAGGCCGACGGCGGGGTAGGTGCCGCCCGACAGCATCAGGTCGGCGTTGTTGCGTGCCCGTTGCCACGCCGCGTCCGAATAGCGGCGGTTGAGCGCGCCGTCGCAGGTGAAGGTGAACTGGCACCCCGTCGTGCGTTCCGACCCCTGAAACACGACACCACAGATCGACTTGGGGAATGCCGGGTGGCGCGCGCGGTTGATCACGACCTGCCCGACGGCCTGCTGCCCCCTGGCGTCGTCGCCCGCCTCGTAAATCATCGCGGCGGCAAGGCAGTCGCGCGCGCGGGCCTTTGCGTCGCCGCTTCCGGCATAGACGAAGGGGCGGGCCGCGACGAAGCCCTTGGTCACGAGCGCGACCTCGGCGTTCTGCGCGCGCGCATCGTCCTCGGTGACGGGGGCGAGCTCCATCGGCGCGACGTCGGGTACGACGTCGGCCGGCGGTGCGACCGGACGCGCATGGGCGTGCCGCGGCGCGCTGCCCGTGCGATGGCTTGCGGAAAGCACCGCGACGACCGCCGCGACGGCGATCAGAACGAACAGCCAGCCCGTCCAGTCGCGCCCGATGGGCAACGCCGTTTGATCGTCATTGGGGTGCACGCGTGGGCCTCAGATCTCCGGGAGGAAATCGGGGACCGACAGGTAGCGCTCTCCGGTGTCATAGTTGAAGCCGAGGACGCGGCTGCCCGGCGGCAGTTCGGCGAGCTTCTGCTCGATCGCGGCGAGCGTCGCGCCCGACGAGATGCCGACCAGCATGCCTTCCTCGGTCGCGGCGCGGCGGGCAAAATCCTTCGCGGCGGCGGTATCGACCTTGATCACGCCGTCGAGCAGGTCGGTGTGCAGGTTGCGCGGGATGAAGCCGGCGCCGATGCCCTGGATCGGGTGCGGCGCGGGCTGGCCGCCCGAAATGACCGGCGAGGCTTCGGGTTCGACGGCGTAAACCTTGAGGTTCGGCCAATGCTGTTTCAGGAATTGCGCGGTGCCGGTGATATGGCCGCCAGTGCCCACGCCGGTGATCAGCACGTCGATGGGCGTATCCTTGAAATCGGCGAGGATTTCGGGGCCGGTCGTGCGGACGTGGACGTCGATATTCGCTTCATTCTCGAATTGCTGCGGCATCCACGCGCCGGGGGTGGTTTCGACGAGCTCGATCGCGCGCTCGATGGCGCCCTTCATGCCCTTTTCGCGGGGCGTCAGGTCGAACGTCGCGCCATAGGCGAGCATCAGCCGGCGGCGTTCGACCGACATGCTTTCGGGCATGACGAGGACGAGCTTGTAGCCCTTGACCGCCGCCGCCATCGCGAGGCCGATGCCGGTGTTTCCCGACGTCGGCTCGACGATGGTGCCGCCGGGCTTCAGGCTGCCGTCGGCCTCTGCGGCTTCGATCATGGCGAGACCGATCCGATCCTTGATCGATCCACCGGGGTTGCTGCGTTCCGACTTCACCCAGACTTCGGCGTCGGGGAACAGTTTTGCGAGGCGGATATGCGGCGTATTGCCGATGGTATCGAGGATCGAATTGGCTTTCATGATCGGTGCGCTCTTTCCTTGAATTCGAACCGGGGGTCGCGACGGACACGATTTGGCCAGTCTCCGGCGCGGAGCCAAAGTGCCTCGTCCGCCAGCGCCGGCGTCGTCGCGCGTTGTAACGAGGCGAGCAGATACTGTCCATAAGGCCAGTCCGCGACGCCCGAGTCCGCGTTGATATGACCGAAGGGGCCGGCGTTGACGAAACGCGCGTCCCAGTGGCGCGACAGGCGCCAGACATAGGCGGTCTTGGCATAGGGATCGTCATCGCTGGCGACGACGATCATCGGGGTTTGCGACGATAGCGCGGGCGAGTCGGTGAAGCTTTCGACGCGCTTGTCGCGCCGGAGCTGGGTCAGGTCGGGCGGCGCGACGAGCAGGGCCCCGGCGATGCGGTCGCGGGCGACGCTGCTGGCGGCAGCGAACCAATGGGCAAAGGCATGGCAGCCAAGGCTGTGCGCGGCGACAAGCACGGGTTCGGGCTCGGCCTCGATCGCGTCGGCGATGCGCTGGACCCATTGGTCCTTGAGCGGCTCGTCCCAGCTGCCGAGTTCGATTCGCTCGCAATTGGCAAAGCGGCGTTCCCACAGGCTCTGCCAATGGGTCGGGCCGCTGTTGTAGAGGCCCGGAATGGTGAGGATTTTGTGGCGGATATTCGAATTATGCATGGCGGTCGCTCCATCGGAAGGAGAGAGGGGGAACCGCGGTGGCGGGTGCGATAGTAATAACTCAACTAAATAAATTGACAATAGGCTTCGGACGGAATGAGCGCGGGATGCGGCGAACGGTTTCGACGCTAGTCGCTGATCTTTTTGAACTGCGGCTCGAACGTTTTTGCGCGTCGCAGCTCGGGGAATATCCACGCCCACAGTGCGGTGACGCCGACCGCCGCCGCGCCGCCCACGACCACCGCGCCGACCGGGCCGAGGGCGGCCGCCATCGCGCCGGCGCGCATCTCGCCCAGTTCGTTCGAAGCCGAAATGGCGAGCCCCGATGCGGCGCTGACCCGGCCGCGCATATGATCGGGCGTATTGAGCTGGATCAGCGTCCCGCGCACGAAGACCGAGAACATATCGGCGGCGCCCATGAGGACGAGGATTGCGAGCGAGAGGACCAAATTGGTCGAGAGGCCGAATATGACGGTCCCGACGCCGAACACGGCGACCGCCCACAACATCTTCACCCCGACGTTGCGCTCGATCGGACGGATGGCGAGGCCCACCGCTACCGCGACCGATCCGAATGCGACGGCGGCGCGCATCAGCCCGGCGCCTTCGGGCCCGGCGTGCAAGATATCGCGGGCGAAGACAGGGAACATGGCGGTCGCGCCCGCCAGCAGAACGGCGAACAGATCGAGCGTGATCGTGCCGAGCAGGAAGCGCTCGACCCAGACGAAGCGCAGCCCGTCGACCATCTCGCGCAGCGGATGGCGGCGAACCTCGGCGGGCGGCGGCTGGACCGGCCGTACACGGCTGAGGGTGAAGGCCGATATGGCGAGAAGGACGGCCGAGAAGACATAGACCGAGCCCGGGTGCGCGGCATAGATGAGGCCGCCCGCCGCAGGGCCGATCACCGACGCCGACTGCCACGCGATGCTGCTCATCGCGATGGCGCGGGGAAGCACGGCGGGGGGAACGATATTGGGTGCGATCGCGCTCATTGCCGGGCCGGAGAAGACACGCGCGACGCCGTGGAGTGCGGCCAGACCGAAGAGCAAAGGCAGCGTCAGTTGGTCATGCCAGGTGAACCAGCCGAGCGAGGCGGCGATCAGGAGATCGATGAGGTTCGAGAAGATGGCGACGCTGCGCCGTTCGAACCGGTCGGCCGCCCACCCGGCGACGGGGGTCAGGATCGCGAGCGGAACGAACTGGAACAGGCCGAGCAGCCCGAGCTGGAACGAGGCGTCCCTGATCGACATGCCATAATCGGTGCGCGCGGTATCATAGAGCTGGTAGCCGATCACGACGACCATCGCGATCGTCGCCATCACCGCGGTGAAGCGCGCGACCCAGAAATAGCGGAAGTCGGGATAGCTGAGCGGGGAGGGGGCTTTGGGCGCTGCTTCCGGCATAACCGGATCTTCGACTTCTGGTGGGGGGATCGTTGCCATCAGGCTTTGCCGTAGCCGGCTTTTCGCGGCTGTCCAGATGGCATAGCTTTGCCGTTCGTCGATTATCGGATGTCATTGGTCCGGGGCGCTGGCACAAGCGCGGCACAGGAGTTCAGGGAGATACTCGAATGAAAAGCAGATTTGCCCGCTTTGGCGGTGCTGCGATGGCCGCGACGTTGCTGGCCCTCACCGCGTGCAACGCGTCGGACAACAAGTCGGCAACGGCCCCGAGCGCAAAGAACTGGACCGAGTTCCGCGACCGGTTCCTTGCCGGCTATTTCCCGCTCAACCCGAATTTCGCGGTCTATCAGGGCAAGCATGAGTTTGACGGGCAATTGCCCGACTGGTCGCCCGAGGGGATCGAGAAGCAGGCAGCCTATCTGGAAAAGGCGATCGCCGATGCCAAGGCCTTTGATGGTGAGATGAGCCCGGCCGAGAAATTCGAGCGCGACTATCTGGTCCATGTCGCGCAGGGGCAGTTGTTCTTCCTCCGCGATACCGATTTTGCGCAGAAGAACCCAGCTTTCTATACCGGCGCGCTCGATCCCAATGTCTATATCGCGCGGCCCTATGCCGACGCGACGACGCGGATGAAGGCGTTCATCGCCTATGCCGAAAAAGTCCCCGCAGCCGCGGCGCAGATCAAGGCGAACCTGAAACTTCCGCTGCCCGCGACCTTCGTCAAATATGGCACCGCGGGTTTTGGCGGTTTTGCCGATTATTATACCGGTGACGCAAAGGCGGCCTTCGCATCGGTCAAGGATGCGGCGCTGCAGAAGCAGTTCGACGAGGCGGCGGCGAAGGCCGGCGCGGCGATGACCGATCTGGCGAAATATGTCGGATCGCAGCCCGGAACGCCCGACGGCTATGCGCTCGGTGCCGACAAATTCGCCAAGATGATCCTGACCAACGAAGGCGTCGACACGCCGATTGATGAACTCGAACGCATCGGTCAGGCCGACCTCAAGCGCAATCAGGACGCGCTGAAGGCCGCCTGCGCGACTTATGCTGCGGGCATGACGATCGCCGACTGCATGAAGAAGATGAATTCGGACAAACCCGCCGGCGGCCCGGTTGCCGAAGCGCGGCGCCAGTTGCCGACGCTGCGTGCCTTCCTGATCGAGAAGGACATCGTCACGATCCCCGGCACCGAACAGGCGCAGGTTGAGGAATCTCCGCCGTACAACCGGCAGAACAGTGCCTATATCGATATTCCGGGGCCGTATGAAAAAGGCCTGCCGTCGGTCTATTATATCTCGCCGCCCGACCCGAGCTGGGACAAGCAGACGCAGGCCGATTTCGTGCCGGGCCGCAAGGACCTGATGTTCACCTCGGTCCACGAAGTCTGGCCGGGGCATTTCCTCAACTTCCTCCACGCGAACCGCGCCGAGAGCATCTTCGGCAAGCTGTTCGTCGGCTATGCCTTTGCCGAGGGCTGGGCGCATTATACCGAAGAGATGATGTGGGACGCGGGGCTGGGCGAGGGCAATCCAGAGACGCATATCGGTCAGCTGTCGAACGCGTTGCTGCGCGATTGCCGTTATCTTTCGGCGATCGGGCTGCACACCAAGGGCATGACCGTTGCGGACAGCGAGAAGCTGTTCAAGGAGCAATGCTATCAGGACGAAGGCAATGCCCGCCAGCAGGCGGCGCGCGGCACCTATGATCCGGCCTATCTCAACTATACGATGGGCAAGCTGATGATCCGCAAGCTGCGCGACGACTGGACCAAGGGCGACCGGAAAAAGTGGAAAGCCTTCCACGACGAATTCCTGTCGTACGGGGGGCCGCCAATCCCGATGGTGCGCGCGGCGATGATGAAGGAAGATACGCCGAAGGCGGTCTTCTGAGGCTCGCGCATCGATAAGTTGACGACGCACGGACGCGCTCCTAGGGCGCCTGTTGAGTATCGCCCGGACACCGGGCGCGTCCGAAAGCGAGCCCATGTCCGCATCGCGACTTAGCGTTATCATGCCCGTATTCAATTCCCGGCCATTCGTTGGCGCGGCGATAGATTCGATTCTGACGCAAACATTTGGCGATTTCGTTTTCTACGTCGTTGACGACGGGTCGACCGACGGGGCTGGCGACCTGGTCGCTGAAAAGGCTGCGCGCGATCCGCGAATACAGCTGATCCGGCAGGAAAACCGCGGTATCGTTGCCAGCCTTAACCGCATGCTTGTGCTGGTCGACACGCCCTTTGTCGCGCGCATGGACGCCGACGACATCGCCATGCCCGACCGCTTCGCCCGCCAGCTCGAACGGATGGAGGCCGATCCGCAGCTGGGTGCGCTCGGCACGCAGTTCGAAGAGATCGACGAAGCCGGACGAAAGATTTCGGATGGTGTGGCGATGCCTGTCGGAACCGCGCTCGTGCATCCCGAGCTCGAACAACGGCAGCCGATCGCCAACCCGACCGCGATGTTCCGCGCCCAGGCGTTGCGCGATGCGGGGCTGTACCGGGCGGCTTTTCGCTATTGCGAAGATTATGACCTTTTCCTTCGCCTGTCCGAAATCGCCCGTATCGACAATCTGCCCGAGACCCTGCTGCTTTATCGCCGGTCACCGGGACAGATGAGTGTGCTCAATCATGGGGTGCAGACCCGGCAGGCGGTCTATGCACGGCTCGCGCATCGCGAAAGGATGGCGGGTCGGCCTGACCCTTTTGCCGGCGCGGACATGCTGCCGACGCTTTCCGAACTCGACCGGGTGCTGGGTCGGCCTGGCGTCGCTGCGGAGGTGGAGACCGAGATATTGTTCGCTCACCGATATGCGGTAGGCAGCATGAACGACGCAGAGTTCGCCGACTATTGCGCGGCAACGGCGCGCGGCATCAAGGGTAGCGATATGCGGACAGTGGTGCGCTGTCTCGCTGAAGGGCGGCCCGGGCGCGCATGGCGACTGGTACGGGCTCTCGCAAAGGGCGGGCTGGCGAATCGAGCCGTTGATAGCTAGCCTCCCGAAAAAGGGCTGATCCATGGTCGATGTCTTCATTTCCTATTCGCGCGAGAACAAGGCGCGGGTGGCCGATATCGCCGCTGCGGTGGCTGCGGCGGGGTACGACGTGTGGTGGGACGCCGAGTTGCCGCCGCACCGCTCTTACGGCGATGTGATCACCGAAAAGATCGGCAACGCCAAGGCGGCGATCGTCGTCTGGTCGCACGCATCGGCGCAGTCCGAATGGGTGCGCGCGGAGGCCGATGTCGCGCGCAACCAGAAAAAGCTGGTGCAGACGGCGATCGACGATGTCATGCCGCCGCTGCCCTTCAACCAGATCCAGTTCGCCGATCTTCGCGACTGGAACGGCGATCCGGGGCATGGCGGCTGGCGCAAGGTGCTGATGAGCCTTGAAGAGCTTTGCGGACGCGAAGCCGTGCCTGCAGCGCCGGCGAAACCCGCGGCGGTCCAAAATGCCGCGCCGTCCCCGCCTTCGGCCGATCGGCAAGGGCCACCGTCGGCGCCGAAATCATCGTTTCTGCCGTGGGCTCTGCTGGGGCTGGCGGTCATCGCCGTTGCCCTGCTCGCGTGGAAGCTTTTGCAGCCCGCGCCGGCAGCGCCCGAAGTCGCGGCGGTGACAACGTCGGGCAGCGTAGATGGAAAGCCGCCAGCAGGCGCGGCGGCCAACGATCCTCCAGGTCCTGCGGAGGCCTTCACGCTGGCAGCGGTCATCGACGATCCCGACGGCTTCACGAACATCCGTTCGGGGCAGAGCACCAAAGCCGCCATCGTAGGCAAGGTGCTCGAGGGCGAAAAATTCCTGACCTACAAGCAACCCGGCTCCTGGTGGCGGGTGCGCAAGGCGGACGGCACGACGGGCTTCATGTTCCGAAAATATATCCGGTTGGTGGAGGGCGGGGGGCAACCGGCCGCTGTGCCCGCACCGGTCGGCGTTGGCGGCAGCGGAGTCGTCATTCCCGATTCCTCCGACCGTCTGCTGTCGGCCGACGAACTTGGCAATTTCAGCGCGCTCGAACTGCGGATTGCGCGCAACGAAATCTTCGCGCGAAATGGACTTCGTTTCAGCGACCCGTCGCTGCGTGCGCATTTCAGCCAGTTCAGCTGGTATCGCGCGACCAGCGACAATGTCGAATTGTCCGCCATCGAGAAAGCCAATGTCGCGCTGTTGAAAACGGCTGAAACCGCCGCGCAATGACCGCGTCGGCGGATCCCGCCAAGGCGGCCGAAGCCGATGTCGCGCACCGGTTGGGACAGGGCGATGCGCTGAGCGCATTCGATTGCGCCGCGGCGGCGCGGCGCAATGGCGTCGACAGTGCGCATCTACGATATCTGATGGTGCGCGCGCTTGCCGCATCGGGCGACAGCATGGGCGCGATGCATCTTTATGAACAGCTCGACCTTGCGGCGTCGGATGACGTCGACAGCCTCGCGCTGGCGGGACGGATCTGGAAGGATGCGGCGTTCGACGAAGAGGGCGACCCCCGAGCGATGCTATTGGGACAGGCTGCCGCTGCCTATGACCATGCCTGGCGGCTTTCGGGCGCATCCTTTCCCGCGATCAATGCCGCCAGCCTCTACGCCTTGCTGGGAGAGCGCGAGCGTGCGGCGGCTTTGGCGGAGCCGATCGCTGCCAATGGTGCGGGCGATACTTATTGGGATCAGGCGACGCTGGTCGAGGCGCTGTTGCTGCTGAATCGCGGCGAAGAAGCCTTGCGCCGTGCCACGACGGCCAAAGACCAGGCCGGCACGCGCGCCGGTGATCGCGCCTCGACCTGCAGGCAATTGTCGCGCCTTGCCGCCAGCGGAGCCGTCGACGCCGGCCACGCCGCGGCGATCGCCGACTTGCTGCGCCCGCCGCCGGTCGGCGTCTATTGCGGCCGCATGTTCCGCGCAGGCGGTGCAGGGGAGGCGAATGCCCGCGCCGCGATTGCCGCCGCGCTCGACGCCCGGCCGCTGTCGGCGCTGATCGGCCCGCTCGCTTGCGGCGCCGACATCTTGTTTGCCGAAGAGGCGCTGGCGCGGGGGATCGACTTGACGATCGTGCTGCCCTTCGCCGAGGATGATTTCATCGCCCAGTCGGTCGTTTCGGGCGGCGAGATGTGGCGCGCGCGTTATGTCGATTGCCGTGATCGCGCGGCGATGGTCCATTTCGCCAGCAGCTCACGCTATGTCAGCGACGACTGCCAGTTCATCCTTGGCTCGCACACCGCGATGGGGCTCGCCAAGCTCCGCGCGCGCGAACTGGAAACGGCGGCGCTCCAGCTCGCGGTCGTCGACCCCGATGTTGCGGCGCGCCCGTCGGCAGCGATCGCGGGCACTAATGCCGATATCGCGCTCTGGCAAAAGCATGGCGGCGAAACACGCACGATTCCGGTTGGCGATCTCGACCGCAATCTCGATTTTCCTCCCGCGCCCACGCCGCCCAAGGGAACGCGCCGCGGACTTTACGCGATCTTGTTCGCCGATTTTGCGGGTTTCTCCAAATTGGGCGAAGCCGAACTGCCCATTTTTGCGAGCGAGGTGATGGGCGGGATCGGGCGCATCCTCGACGATTTCGGCGACGCCGTATTGTTCCGCAACACATGGGGCGACGCGGTCTATGCCATCATCGACGAACCGGCGACCGCGGCGCGGATCGCGCTCGCAATGCAGGAAACGCTCGATGTGTTGCCGCCGGGGCTGGGGCTGGGGCTGGACGGACAGAAGGCCGGAATGCGGACCGGCATCCATTTCGGTCCGATCTATCGCGGCGTCGATCCGGTTGTCGGCAACGAGCTCTGGTACGGGACCGAAGTGACGCGGACGGCGCGGATCGAGCCGGTCACGCTGGTCGGGCAAGTCTATTGCACCCAGCCGCTCGCGGCGATGCTGGCGCTTGGCAACGCCCGCGATTTCGATTGCGACTATGTGGGCAAGGTCCGGCTCGCCAAGGATTATGGCGAACTGGCCCTTTATCGCCTGTCGCGCCGCTCAGTCTGACGGCGCGCGCAGCCGCGCGACGAAAAAGCCGTCGAGGCCGCCGGCGTTGGCCAGCATGTCGGGAAGGGTGCGGACCAGGCCATCGGCATCGGGCGTAATCGCCTCGGGCAATTCATCGGTGCGTGCAGGATCGATGGTCCACCCCGTGTGCAAAGCGAGGAAGGTCGACACCTGATCCTCGCCCTCGGCGCGTTCGAGCGAACAGGTCGCGTAGATCAGCGTTCCGCCGGGCTTCACCCAGCGCGCCGCGCGCGCCAGCAGCTCCGTCTGCAGCGCGGCCATCTCCGCAATGTGGCGGGGCTCGATGCGATGAAGGACGTCGGGGTGGCGGCGGAAAATGCCGGTCGCCGAGCAGGGGGCGTCGAGCAGGACCGCGTCGGCTGCTGCGTCGGGCGCCCACGACCGGATATCGCCCTGGACGATCTCGGCCGAAAGACCGGTGCGTTCGATATTGGCGCGCAGACGTTCGAGCCGCTTCGCGCTCGAATCGACCGCGACGACCTTCCAGCCCGCGGCCGCGAGCTGCATCGTTTTGCCGCCCGGCGCGGCGCAAAGGTCGAGCACGGTCCGGTCCGCGCCGGCCCCGAGCAGGCGCGCGGGCAGGCTAGCCGCCAGATCCTGGACCCACCAGCCGCCTTCGCTGTAGCCGGGCATCGTCTCGACCGCCTGTCCGCGCGGCAGGCGGCGATGCAGCGGTGCGAGGGTGATGGCGTCGGGCCACTCGTCTGTGCCGGGTTCGGCCGCGAAACTGAGATCGATGGGCGGCGGCACGCTCCACGCGGCCTCGGCCGTTTCGACCATCGCCAAACCCCATTCTTCGGCCCATCGTTCGGCGGTGGGCAGGGGCAGGGTGGCGCGTTCGGGAAGCTGCCAGTCTTCCTGCTGCGCACGCGACAGGATCGCGTGGACGAGTCGCCGCGGTCCGCCTGCGACGAGCGGCAAGGCAGTGGACACGACGGCATGGCCGGGGCTCTTGAGGACCAGCAGCTGGGCGAGCGCGATCCGCAGCACCGCGCGCGACTTGACGTCGTCGGGCAGGATCTGCGTCGTGGCGCCGTTGATCAGCGCGTCGAGGTCGGCCATCCAGCGCAGCGTTTCGGATGCGATCGCCACGGCAAAGGCGCGATCCGCGCCGGTCAGGCCCTGCGCGGCGGCGTGCATTGCGATATCCAGCGGATCGCCGCGGCGCAAAACGGCGTCGACCAGCCGCAATGCGGCGCGGCGTGTCGCGGTGCCCGCCGGGTCGGCTTCGCCTGCGGGGCGCTGGCGCGGGCGGCGATCAGTCATGACGGGAAACGGCGTGGTTGGCGTGGCTCATGAAAAATCCTATATATACGGTCATGACAACCGACAGCAGCCAGAACGCGACCATCGGCGGAACGCCGCGCGCTGTAAAGCGCCCCGCACACGTGAAGCCACCCGCAGGCTGGGTGAACAGCGCGGTTCCGGCGCCAGCGTCGATTCAGGAAGAAAAGGCGGAGAATCAGCCCGGCGGGCGTAACCCCGTGCGCTATGGCGATTGGGAACTGAAAGGGGTCGCCGTCGATTTCTGAGCGATCGGGCGGCTCTTATGTCTCGCGCGATTGCGCTTGAGAGCGATAGTTTAGCGTGCATTGGGCCGCTCGCGGCCGATGGATCAAAAATGGCCGCCCCTGCCCAATGCAGCGGCGGCCATTTTATCTGTTCGTCCTCAGACCGCCGGCAGTTCCGTGTTGAGGGGCATCTTGCCGCTCTTCACCTGTTCGGCGAACACTTCACGCATCAGCTGCAGCGAGAAGAGGTGCGCAAAAATCAGGGCGAGAATGCCGTTCTGCGTCAGCTTGCGAAGCACGTCGCCGCGCAGTTCGCGCAGCTTGTTTTCGTCGACCATCTGGAAGCCGCGGTAGACGTAGGGCTTGTCATTGCCTTCCTGCTGGATGGCGACTTCGCCGTCCATCAGGAGGTCGGCCTTCTTCAACTCGTCCATGAACATGCTGGTGCGCTGTCCGGCTTCCTCGAAATTCTTGCAGAATTCGAGGACCGCCTGAACCTGCTCCGAAGGCTGGCCGTCGACGAACAGCGCATCGCCTTCGTCGAATTTGCCCAGCGCGCCCGACGTCGGATCGAAGCACAGCGACAAATCTTCCGAATCGGGCTGAAGCCGCGCGAGAAGGAAGGGGTAGCGACGGACATAGGCCGGCACATAGATCGGGTTGAGCAGCTTGCCTTCGTCGTTGACGAAGGTGTTGATACCTTCGTTCAAACCCATCAGCGCCAGCGGAACCGGATTTTCGCCCGACGAAAACACGATCGGGAAAAAGCGGCAGGCCGAGACGAATTCGTCCGACGTCAGCGGGATCGCATGCTGTCCGACCAGAAACTCGGCGTTGTCGAGCGGGCGCGCGTGAAAGTCGGCGTGATCGACGCTCGAGAGCGGGATGAGGTCCTTGTAAAAGAGCGGCAGGTTGGCAGGTGCGGGCGCAGTGGCCATGTTTGAACTCCGGTAGGATCCCGTGGGTCGGGACGAAAAAGGATAAAGCGCCTTATTGACCCGCGTCGCGCGGCGCAAGGGGGCGATGATGTTGTGTGGCTGCGGATGTTTGAAGCGTCAGGCGATCAGCTTGCCGGGGTTGAAGATGCCCGCGGGATCGAGCCCCGCCTTGACGCCGCGCAGCGCGGCCAGTCGCGCCACACTGTCGAGCTCGGCCAATATGTCGCGTTTCATCTGCCCGATGCCATGTTCGGCCGAAATTGATCCGCCCAGTTCAATGACATGCGTATAGACCAGCCGGCTCACCTCTGCGCCATATTTGGCGATCCATGCTGCGCCATCAACGTCGATCGGCGGCTGGACATGATGATGGACATTGCCGTCGCCGAGGTGCCCGAAAGACAGCGCGCGCGCGCCCGGAAAGGCTCGTTCGAGGCGCCGCGGGTTTTCGGCGATAAAGGCCGGCATCAAATCGACCGGCACGCTGATGTCGTGCTGCAGCGCGGGCCCCACGGCGCGCTCGGCTTCGGATATGGAATCGCGCAATCGCCAGAAATCCTCGCTTTCCCGGTCATTTTTGGCGATGACGACATCGCGGATCAGCCCGGTATCGAGCGCTGCGGCGAGTTGCCGTTCCAAAGCCTCGTCCAGAGCCCGATCCTTTTCGCCCGCCAGTTCGACCAGAACATGCCAGGGCTGCTCGACCGCGAGCGGTGCGCGCGTCTGGGGGATATGGCGCAGGACCGCCGCGATACAGCTCTGCGGTATCAGTTCGAACCCTTCGAGCTCGCGCCCGATGGCGGGGTCAAGCAGGCGCAGCAGCGCCAGCGCGCTTTCGGGCGAATCGATCCCGACCCACGCGGTGCGCCGCGCCATGGCGGCGGGAACAAGGCGCAGGCTGGCCGCAGTGACGATGCCTAGCGTTCCTTCGGCGCCGCAAAACAGATGCCGAAAGTCGTAGCCGCGATTGTCCTTCTTGAGCGGTGCCAAGCCGTCGAAAATGCTGCCGTCGGGCAGGACGGCCTCGATGCCGGCGACCAGCGTGCGCATCGTCCCGTGGCGCAGCACCTGTGTGCCGCCGGCATTGGTCGACACCAGCCCGCCAATTGTCGCAGACCCCTTGCCTCCCAGCGTCAGCGGGAAGCGGAGGCCGTGATCGAGGACGGCATTGTGGAAATTCTCCAAAACGACCCCCGCCTCGGCAACGGCAATCTGTGCGGCCTCGTCGACATGACGCAGGCGGTTCATGCGCCGCAGGCTCAGCAAGAGCTGATCGCCGCTCGCATCGGGTGTCGCGCCGCCGACCATGCCGCTGTTACCGCCTTGCGGGACCAGTGCGACCTGCGCTTCGGCGCAAAGGCGCACGATCGCGGCAACCTCTTCGGTTGTCGCGGGCGACAGCATGGCCGCGGCACGGCCGTGATATTTGCCGCGCCAGTCGGTCAGCCAAGGCGCCATCGCATCGGCGTCGATGCTATAGCCCTTCGGCCCGAGCAAATTTGCGAGCGCATCGAGCAGCGATGCAGATGGCGGGCGTGTCATGCCGTTCCACTCCGGAAATTTCTCCCGCCGCAAACCGGGCGATAAGCGGGCAGGGATCGACAACAGTTCATTTGATGTTCAATCACCCTTGTTAAAGAGGGCGATGGACGAATAGTATCTTTTCGTCCAGCGGGCATGGACGCGGGAGCCACGGGTGAACGGAATCTTCTGTCAGGACGCCGAAGGAGCGGCAGCGCAGCTGTGCTGACGGCGGCATTCCTGTGGTTCGTGGCGGCTGCGCCGGCTGCCGATGCGGCAGCGCCCGTTGCGGCTCCGGAGCCGTTGGTGGCAATCTCCGCGCCGCTTTCCGAACAGACGTCATCCTTTTGGCAATTGGTGATCGAGCAGCAGTTGATCATTCGCGTGCCCGCGCAGCGATCGCAGCTCAACAGCTTTTCGGCCGGGCCCGCTCCATCCAGTCGTGCGACCGAATTGCCCATCGTCTGGAAAGAGAAAAAGGCCCCGAAATGCGTGTCGATGCGCAACATCATGGGCATGCAGGCGGTCCAGCGCGACAGCATCGATTTGATCACCCGGCAGAGGCAACGGCTTCGCGCGCAACTCAATCGCGGCTGCCGGGCGCTTGATTTCTACGCCGGCTTCTACATGCAAGGCAGCAAGGACGGGAAGCTTTGCGAGGATCGGGACCAGATCCACGCGCGGACCGGCGCAAAATGCGAGATCGACAAGTTCAAGCTGATGGTTCCGGTCCGCGACGACGATTAATCGCGTTTTTCTTCGCCTTTCCTTGACTTTTTATCGCCATTTGCCCAAGGGCCGCGGCAACGTCCGCCTGCGTGGGAGGCTGGGCGCCAACTCTTTTCCGGACATGATGATCTTATGAAATTTGCCGACATCGGCCTTTCCGACGAACTTTTGCGCGCGATCGACGAGTCGGGCTATAACGAAGCGACCCCGATTCAGGCGGGCGTCATTCCGTCGGTGTTGATGATGCGCGACATCATCGGCATCGCCCAGACGGGCACCGGCAAGACCGCGTCGTTCGTGCTGCCGATGATCGACATCCTCGCCCATGGCCGCGCCCGCGCGCTGATGCCGCGCTCGCTGATCCTCGCCCCGACGCGCGAGCTTGCAGCGCAAGTCGCGGAGAATTTTGAAAAATACGGCAAGTATCACAAGCTGTCGATGGCGTTGCTGATCGGCGGCGTCCAGATGGGCGATCAGGTCAAGGCGCTGGAAAAGGGCGTCGACGTGTTGATCGCGACGCCGGGCCGCCTGATGGACCTGTTCGAACGCGGCAAGATATTGCTGACCGGCTGTAACCTGCTCGTCATCGACGAGGCCGACCGGATGCTCGATATGGGTTTCATCCCCGACATCGAGAATATCTGCACCAAGCTGCCCGCGACTCGGCAGACCCTGCTGTTCTCGGCGACGATGCCGGCGCCGATCAAGCGGCTGGCCGACAAATTCCTGTCGAACCCGAAGACGATCGAAGTTGCACGCCCGGCGAGCCGGAACGAGAATATCGAACAGTTTCTGGTGAAGACATCGGAGCGGAGCAAGCGCGACACGCTTCGCAGCCTGATCGAGGCCGAAGATATCCATACCGCGATCATCTTCTGCAACCGCAAGACGACCGTGCGCGAGCTGGCGAAATCGCTGCAACGCTATGGCTATAAGGCGGGCGAGATCCAGGGCGACATGGACCAGTCGAGCCGCACCGCCGAGCTCGACCGCTTCAAGGCCGGAACGATCAACATCCTGGTGGCATCGGACGTCGCGGCGCGCGGCCTCGACGTCAAGGGCGTCAGCCATGTCTTCAATTTCGACGCACCATGGCATCCCGACGATTATGTCCATCGCATCGGCCGGACCGGGCGCGCGGGCGCCCATGGGCGCGCCTTCACGCTGGTGACGCCGTCCGATGACGAAGCGATCGACAACATCCAGAAGCTGACCGGCTACAAGATTCCCGTGGATGGTGGGAGTGCGCCGTCGGCCGATGTCGCCAAGCCCGAGCGGGATGGGGAAGAAACCGAGCCGCGGCGGGGACGTTCGGCACGCGGTGGCCGTGGCAAAAGCGCCGCCAAGCCGGACGCTGCCAAGCTGGACAAGGCGCCGTCGCGTCCGGCCGCTGTTACCGAAACGCCGCCGGCGAAGCCGCGTGAAGACCGGAAGCCGCGTGGCGATCGCAAACCGGCGCCCGCGCATCGGCACGACGATCAGGATGGTCCCGACGATGGCTGGAATGGCCCGATGCCGGGTTTCCTGTCGGTCGGTTTCGGAAGCTGACGCCGGATTGGCGCCGTATGCTGGTCAGAGCCTGACCAGCATTTTCCCGATATTACCGCCGGAAAACAGGCCGAGGAAGGCGTCGGGTGCCGACGCCAATCCGTCGTGCACGGTTTCGCGCATCGTCACCGCGCCGCTGGCGATCAAGCCGCCCATATCGGCATAGAATTCCTCCATGCAGTCGATGAACTGGTCGGTGTAGATAAAGCCTTCCATGCGAATCCGCGCCGGGATGGTGCGGATCAGATATTTCATCGCCTGCGGTTTCGCGTCGTTATAGACATCGATCATGCCGCAGATCGCAAAGCGCGCAAAGTCGTTCGCCGTCGCAAAGGCCGCGTCGAGATGCTCGCCGCCGACATTGTCGAAATAGACGTCGATGCCCGGCTTGCTGAGGCGTTCGAGCGCGGCGGCAAGCTGGGGCAACACTGGCCCCGCCTTGTAGTCGATGGACGCGTCGGCGCCGAGATCGTCGACCCACGCGCATTTTTCCGCGCCGCCCGCCGAACCGATCACGGTCATTTCGCGCGCCTTGGCGACCTGGACGACCGCGGACCCCACCGCGCCCGCCGCGGCCGAGACAAAGATCGTGTCGCCAGGTTTCGCGGCGGCAACACGGAGCAGGCCGATCCACGCCGTGCCGCCCGTCAGCCCCATATTATGCAAGAAGGTCTGCGGGGTCAGGCCTGCCGCGAGCGCCTCGGCGGGCAGCTTGTTGGGCATCATGTCGAGGCCGACGACGCCGCCGTCGCGCCAGCCGGCCATGTGGAGGACCAGGTCGCCGGCCGCGAAGCCTTCCATCGTGCTTTCGATAACTTCGCCGATCGCGCCGCCGGTCATCGGCTGGTCGATCTGAAAGCCCGCGGCATAGCTTTTGGCGTCGTTCATACGCCCGCGCATATAGGGGTCCACCGACAGCCACAGATTGCGAACGCGTAACTGCCCCTTGTCCAGCGGCGCATCGGGCAGCTCGCGCAACGCGAAATTGTCCATCGTCGGCAGCCCCTGCGGACGACTGGTCAAATGCCATGCCTTGGCCATCGGAATCCCCCCATTCCTGTCTTTCGTACCGCGACGGCGGCGGCCGCCAGATAAGCCGTTGCCACTGTCAATCGGTGCCGTTAAAACCCCGCGGTCGCGGGGCCGTAGCTCAGATGGGAGAGCGCTGCAATCGCACTGCAGAGGTCAGGGGTTCGATTCCCCTCGGCTCCACCAGCGACCTTTTTGCTTCGTCGGCCCCGAAAATTGCGGATCTCGTCCTTTGCGGCGACTAGCAGATGGCCCTGCATCGTCCCTTCACAAATCCGGTAAACGCGGCAGTCGCGATAGAGGCGCGCCCATGCCCCGTCATGGCTTTCGCCATAACGGGGCATTGGCGCGTCGCAGGCGGGTCAGCCCACGGGAGGCGTTGCAGGGTCACTTTCGCCCGGTCTCGCGCGCATTTGCTGGCGGACGGCGACCATGAAGCGGCTGCGCCAGAAAGCGACGATCAATGCGAGGAGGATACCCCATGGAAGCAATGCCGCGCCCAGTGTCAGGACGAAGCTGAGCGCGGTGCTGCCGCTCCGCATCAGTGTCTCGCTGGCGCTGGCGAAGGGGTTTTCATGGCCGATCCCGGGCAGGCCGCCATCGCTGGCATAGTTGAACGCGACGCTCGTCCAGGCGATGCGGGCTTCGCCGCTGCGACGGCTCTGGCGTTCGTCGCCGATCTGACCGCGAAGCTGGCTGATCTGCGCCAGCAGTTCGGCGCGTTCGCGCTTGTCGAGCCCGCCCGCCTTCAGCCGTTCTTCGAGGCGCGCGATTTCGGTTTCGGAACCGGCGCTGCGTTGCTGCGAGGCGAGGATTTCGGTACCGACATCCTCGCCCGCGACGCTGGCGTCGGCGAGGACGCCTTCGGCCTTTTCGACGCTGGCGATCGCATTGGCGCCGAACTTGCGGGCGATACCGGGTTCGAGCTTGAACTGGGTCTGGGCCTCGACAAGCTTTTCGTCGGTGAGCTGGTAGCGGACGTCGACGATGCGGCAGCGCTGGACGCCCAGCGTTTCGCAGGCGGCGGCATGTTCTTCCTGCACCTTGCTGATGCGATTGTCGGCGAGGCGGAAGGTGTAGGCATAGTCGAAGGCGACGCCGGGCGCGGCTTCGATGCCGATGCGGGGGGGAGAAGCGGTGTCGGCGGCTTCTTCGGCTGCGGCAGGGCTTTCGCTATTTGCTGGACCTGAAACGCTCGTCTCGTCGGACGATTTTTCCGAACAGCCGACCAGGGCGAGCGCCATCGCGCCCGCTAAGAGCTTAATTTTCATAGATTACTCTCCCAAAACGCGACTCGTTGGCCGCGTGGGATGACATATCATAACTGATCTAGTTGACAATAGCGTTCAGGCGAGGGCGATGAAGCTGTCCAATACCCTTTTGGTCCCGGCCTGTTCGAATTCGACTTCGAGCTTGTTGCCGTCGATATCGGTGATGTCGCCATAGCCGAACTTTTCGTGGAACACGCGCATCCCGACCGCAAGGTCGGCGCGCGCCTTGGCGCCGACCGAGGCGGCGGGGCCCTTTTCGCTGGGCGCCGGGGCGCGGGTGACGGTCGACGATCCGGCCACTGCACGCTGCCATGCGGGGCCGCGTGTCATGGTGCGCGTCGCGTTCCGCTCGGCGACCTGCGCGAAAGGATCGCTCTGCGCCGACCAGTTGGCGCGCCACAAACTCGCCCCACCACCGAAGCTGTTTTCGCTGTCGACATGCTCGGGCGGGATTTCGGCAATGAAACGGCTCGGAATGCTGCTCATCCACTGGCCATAGATGCGGCGGTTCGCGGCGTGATAGATGCTCGCACGCTGCCGGGCGCGGGTGATCGCGACATAGGCGAGGCGGCGTTCCTCCTCGAGGCTAGCGGTGCCGCCTTCGTCCATCGAGCGCTGCGACGGGAAAACGCCATCTTCCCAGCCGGCGAGGAAGACATGATCGAACTCCAGCCCCTTGGCGGCGTGGATCGTCATGATCGTGACGGTTTCGGTCGTGTCGTTCTGGTCGCGGTCCATCACGAGGCTGACATGTTCGAGGAATTCCTCGAGCGTTTCATATTCCTCCATCGCGCGAACGAGTTCGGACAGGTTTTCGAGGCGCCCCGCGGCCTCGACGCTGCGGTCGGCCTGCAGCATCGCGGTATAGCCCGACTCGTCGAGGATGAGCTGGGTCAGTTCGGGGTGCGAGAGCTGGCTCGCCTTTTCCTGCCAGCCGCGGACCTGCGCGACGAAGTTCGCGAGCTGGCGGCGCGCCTGCGGGGTCAGCTCGTCGGTTTCGATGAGGCGCGCGGCGGCGTGGAGCAGCGATGCCTGTTCGTGGCGAGCATATTGGTGGATGCGCTGGAGCGCCTTGTCGCCGAGCCCGCGCTTCGGCGTGTTGACGATGCGTTCGAACGCGAGGTCGTCGGCGGCCGAGTGGACGAGGCGGAGATAGGCGAGCGCATCGCGGATTTCGGCACGCTCGTAGAAGCGATAGCCGCCGACGATGCGATACGGCATGCCGATCGCGATGAAGCGGTCTTCGAACTCGCGCGTCTGGAACTGCGCGCGGACGAGGATCGCGGCGCGGTCGAGCGAGGTGCGCTGGCGCTGGAGGCTTTCGAGCTCCTCGCCGATCCGCCGCGCTTCCTCAGGGCCATCCCACACGCCGACGACGCGCAATTTGTCGCCGGGTTCGAGATCGGTCCACAAAGTCTTGCCGAGGCGGCCGCTGTTCTGCGCGATCAGCGCCGAGGCGGCAGCGAGGATCTGCGGCGTCGAGCGGTAATTTTGTTCGAGGCGGATCACCGTCGCGCCGGGAAAATCCTTTTCGAAGCGCAGGATGTTCGCCACCTCGGCGCCGCGCCACGAATAGATCGACTGATCGTCATCGCCGACGCAGCAGATATTCTTGCGCGTCTGCGCGAGCAGGCGCAGCCAGAGATACTGGCTGGCGTTGGTGTCCTGATATTCGTCGACGAGGATATATTTGAAGCGCTCCTGATATTGCTCGAGCACGTCGCGGTGGTTTTTGAGGATCACCAGCATGTGGAGCAGCAGATCGCCGAAATCGCAGGCGTTGAGCGTCTTCAGCCGCGCCTGATAGAGCGCGTAGAAATGCTGCCCCTTGCCGTCGGCATAGGCTTCCTTGTCGTCGGCATCGAGGTCGGCGGGGACGAGTCCGCGGTTTTTCCATTTGTCGATCAGCCCGGCGAGCTGGCGCGCGGGCCAGCGCTTCTCGTCGAGCCCCTCGGCCTGGATCAGCTGCTTGAGCACGCGCAGCTGGTCGTCGGTGTCGAGGATGGTGAAATTGCTCTGCAGCCCGACCAGTTCGGCGTGGCGGCGCAGCATCTTGGCGGCGATGCTGTGGAAGGTTCCGAGCCAGGGCATCCCCTCGACGACATCGCCGACCATCCGCCCGATGCGTTCGCGCATCTCGCGCGCCGCCTTGTTGGTGAAGGTCACCGCAAGAATTTCGGACGGCCACGCGCGGCGCGTCGCCATGATGTGCGCGAGCCGCGCGGTCAGCGCCGCGGTTTTCCCCGTGCCGGCGCCCGCGAGCATCAGCACCGGGCCTTCGGTTGTCAGAACCGCCTGCCGCTGCGGGCCATTCAATCCTTGCAGATAGGGTGGGTCCGAGGGACCGGGCGGGGGCAGGTCGGGCGTCGAGATGGAGGGCGTGTTCACGCGCGAACGATTAGGGAACAGCGAGGATGCTGTCCAGTGCAGAGAGGCGGGTCGAGGGGCCGGTTCCGCTACGCTTCAACGCGTCGAGCGTCGCGAGCGCCATCGCGCGATAGGCAGGCAACAGGTCCGGCGAATGGGCATTGAGCGCGTCAATATGATCGCCGATCGTCCGGGCGTCACCGCGCAGCAGCGGTCCCGACAGGCCGGCAAAGCCTTGATCGAGGCTGTTTTCCAGTGCCGCACGGACAAGCGGGGCGAGCAAGGCCGCCGGATCGTCAACCCCGGCATCGGCGAGCGCGGAGGACGCGCCGGCGATCAGCGTCACCAGATGGTTCGACGCATGGCACAGGGCGGCATGATAGAGCGCCCGCCGGTCCTCGGCGATTTCGACCGCGACGCCGTTCAACAGCGCGACGATGCGTTTCGCCTGTCCGGTGGCTTCGGGTGTCGAACCGGTGATTGCGAACCGCGCCTCGGCCATCCGCCGGATTTCGCCGTGGGGATGTCCGGTAAAGGTCATTGCCGGATGCACCGCCGCGGTCAGCGCACCTGCCGCGCGGACCGGATCGAGGATCGCAGCGCCGCTGCGCCCGCTGACATGAAAGACGAAGGGCGCGCGGCCAGCCGGCAAGCTGTTTGCCATATCGGCAGCAATGTCTGCCAAGGCATCGTCCGACACCGCGATGGCGACGACATCGCACGCATCCATCAGATCGCCGATGTTCGCGGCAATATCGGCGCCACCGACCCGCGCAGCGGCGGCGCGCGCGTTCTCGGGGGAGCGGCCCCATAGCAGCGGCCGGGCGGCCGAATGCGGAGCGAACGCGAGGGCAAGCGCCTGCGCGACACGGCCCGCGCCGATGATGCCGAACTGGTGGAATCGGGGATTGTCCATGTCTGTGCTGTAACGGGTTGGCGGCGGTTTCGCCAATCGGTGGGAGGGCGGTCGCTGACGAGCGGTTGCGGACAAAACTGTTCCCGTTCGCATCGAGCGAAGTCGAGATGCCCATCGGCGCGGCGCAAGGTCGAGGGGTGTCTCGACTTCGCTCGACACAAACGGCTTTTGACGGCGGCTAACGACCGATAGCTGCCCTTCCTGTCATCGTCACCCCGGACTTCATCCGGGATGACGAAGGTCTGGAAACGACCAATTGCGGACATCTTCTCCCCTCCCGCAAGCGGGAGGGGTCGGGGGTGGGCAGCGACGTTGCGTTCGTGCCCACCCCGCTGCGGCTAGCCAGCAAGCTGGCAAGCCTCGTTGCCCCTCCCGCAAGCGGGAGGGGAGAGCAACGACCGCTTTCCACCCAAAGCCGCCGCCCGCGCTTGGGCGTGGCCGTCGACTTCCTTCAATTCGCGGGCTTCAGCGTCGCCAGCCAGTTCAATATCTCGCTCTGCAGCCGGATGCGCGCGCCGGACCAGCCATGGTCGGTTGCGACATGCAGCGTCCGGAGTTTCGTGCCACCTCCGGCCTTGATCGCGCTGCTCAGCGCATCGCTCATCGGCGCAAAGCCATCGTCGGAGGTCAGCACGAACAGGTTGGTGTCGACGAGTTGCGGGGCCGCCTTGACGAAGTCGAAGCGGTCCTTGTTGGCGATGATCTCGTCCGCCATGATTTCGGGGCTGGTGCCGGCGAGCGCTTCGAGCCCGTTGGCGCGAAGCAACGCTGCGGCCTGATCGCGCGGCAGGCCGCCGAGCGCGCCCATGTTGCCCGAAGAAATCATCGCGGCGCCGAGCAACTGCCTGTCGTGCGCGGCGGTCAGCGCGGTGACCCAGCCACCCATGCTATGGCCGATGACGACGAGGCGCGCCGGGTCGATGCGCAGCTTCTTGGCGAGGGGGGAATGGCGCGCAAAGTCGAGCACGGCGTCGGTATCGTCGAGGTTGCCCGCGAAGCGATAGTCGCCGGGGCTGCCCCACGAACCACGATAGTTGAAGGTGATGACGGTCCAGCCGGCGCGGCGCATCGCCTGGGCGAGGTCGAGATTCTTCTCGAGCCCGGGAAGGCCGTGACACAGGATGACCGTTGGATGGGGCCCCGCTCCGGCGGGGACATAGACGACGCCGTTGATCCGGACGATATCGACCGGGATATGGACGACCTCCATCGTCGCGGGATATGCCTTGTCGGCGGGCGGGTCGGTGTAAATCGCCGCAGGGATATTCGCTGCGCCCGTGGCAAGGGCGGGAGAGGCCAGCGCGGCCAACGCCGCGGCCGCAATCCACATTCGCATCGTCATTCTCCCCCGGTTCTGAAACTTCCGCCGCGGCCTGCGCCTTCGGTGAATCTCTTCGCGCCCGCCGCTGCGCCCTCGCGCAAGGGGGCGACGCCCGCATGCGCTTCGTGCCCGAGCGCGCCCTCGACGTCGAAATCCCATTGGCGATAGGCGCTCAACCGGTCGCTGTTCATGCAAAGCTGCGGAAAGGCGGCGATCTGTATGGCGAGTTCGATCGATGCGGTGAGCGTCGCGCCATCGGCGACAATGCGGTCGGCGAGGCCGATACGATGCGCTTCGTCGGCGGCGACCGGGCGGCCGGTCAGTATCATGTCGAGCGCGCGGCCTTGCCCGACGATGCGCGGCAGGCGGACCGTGCCGCCGTCGATCAGCGGGACGCCCCAGCGCCGGCAATAGACCCCGAACACGGCGCTTTCTGCCGCGACGCGCATGTCGCACCAGAGCGCGAGTTCCAGCCCGCCCGCGACGGCATGTCCCTCAACCGCTGCGATGACCGGCTTTTCGAGCAGCATGCGTGTCGGCCCCATCGGGCCGGGGCCGTCGGGATCGTAGCGCGAGGTGCCGACCGCGCCGAGGTCGAAGCCGGCGCAAAAATGCCCCTCGCTGCCGGTCAGGATCGCGACGCGCGCACCATCGTCGGCGGCAAAGGCGGTAAAGGCATCGCGCAATCTGCCGGCGGTGTCCGGATCGACGGCATTGCGGCGGGCAGGACGATCGATGGTAACGATCGTAACCGGACCATCATGGTCGACAGACACGGACATTCGGGGCTCCTTGACGTCGAAACGGACGACACGCGGGCTAGCACGATGCGATAGGGACTTGAAAGGCCGATGCAGCGACCCTAAATCGGAGACATGCGGGCCGGGCCCCTCTGGCGTTGGCGGGATGTTTCCTGTCACGTGATGTCGGACCGCATCGGGTGACTCCGATGCTCTGGCCCTACCTCCCCCCTGAACGCGGGGTCCCGGCATCAGCGTCACCTGCTTGATCTGTTCAATCAGGAGGCCCTTTTATGACCTTGAATCCCAATCTCTATCGCCTGACCGTCCTGCATCGCCAGCTCGACGACGCCGTACGCCGCGAAGTGCGCCGCCGCGGCGCCGACCCGTTCCGTTTATTGCGCCTGAAAACGCTCAAACTCGCGGTGAAGGAACGGCTCGCGGCGCTGACGATGCGCCCTGCGCTACGCCCCGCGCTCGTACGCTAACCCCTTATAATATAAGATCGGACACGCTGCCGAAAGGCGGCGTGCCCGGCGTTTCCAGGGAAAGATCATCATGGAATTTCTATCCACCGACTGGCTGGGCACCCCAGCCTGGTTCTGGCTCGCCTTTATCGTGCTGGTCATCGCGCTTACGGCTTTCGACCTTGGTGTCCTCAACAAGGAAAACAAGGAGATGGGGATCGGGGAGAGCCTGAAGCTCTCCGCGCTCTACATCGGCATCGCGACCGCTTTTGGCGCGTGGGTATGGGCCGCGAAGGGCGGCGAGGCGGGGCTGCAATATTACACCGGCTTCTTCATCGAGAAGGCGCTGTCGATCGATAATATCTTCGTCATTTCGCTGATCTTCACCACCTTTGCGATCCCCGCACGTTACCAGTATCGCGCGCTCCTCTGGGGCATCGTCGCGGTGATCGTGCTGCGCGGGATCATGATCGCGGGCGGCGCGGCGCTGGTCACCGAATATGGCTGGCTGCTCTATATCTTCGCGGCGTTCCTCGTGTTCACGGGCGTGAAGATGCTGTTCGCGAGCGAAAAGCCGATGGACGTGAAGGGCAATCCGGTCGTCAAATGGCTGTCGCGCCGGATGCCGATTACGAACGAACTGCACGGCGAGAAATTCTTCGTGCGCGTGCCCGACAGCAAGACCGGCAAGATCGTGCTCGCCGCGACGCCGCTTTTCCTCGCGCTCGTCGTGATCAACCTCGCCGATCTGGTCTTCGCGGTCGACAGCGTGCCGGCGATCTTTGCGATCACCACCGACACTTTCATTGTCTACACGTCGAACATCATGGCGATCCTTGGCCTTCGCGCGCTCTATTTCGCGCTGTCTGCGATGGTGCACCGTTTCCGTTATCTCAAATATGCGCTCGCTCTGGTGCTCATCTTCATTGGATCGAAGATCTTCGTTGCCGACTTCGTGCTGGGCGGGGCGAAGTTCCCGCCGCTGGTCAGCCTGGGCGTGACCGTCGCATTGATCGCAGGCGGCATCATCTGGTCGCTGGTCAAGACGCGCGAGGAAGAAGCGACATTGCCGCAATAAAAATGTCCGCCGGAGGCCTTGCGGCTTCCGACGGACAGGCTTTCCTCCCCAGGAAAGCTCGGGAGGCGCGGGGCTGGGTCGCTAGCCCCGCGCCAAACAGGGTGGCGCGAGGGGGTGCAACATGCCCCTCGCGCCGAACTCGTGTCAGGCGGCGAACTGGTTCATCGTATTGTCCTTGCCCGCGGCCTTGAGGGCCGCTTCGCCGGCGAAATATTCCTTATGGTCGTCGCCGATGTCGCTTCCGCTCATATTCTGGTGCTTCACGCAGGCGATGCCCTGGCGGATCTCGGCGCGCTGGACGCCCTTGACGTAACCCAGCATCGCTTCGTCGCCGAAATATTCCTTGGCGAGATTGTCGGTCGACAGCGCCGCGGTGTGATAGGTCGGCAGCGTGATGAGGTGGTGGAAAATCCCCGCCCGCTTCGCCGAATCGCGCTGAAAGGTGCGGATGCGGTTGTCGGCTTCGTCGCCGAGCGGCGTGCCGTCATAATCGACACTCATCAGCTTGGCGCGGTCATAGGCGCTGACGTCCTTGCCGTCCTTTTCCCACGCGTCGAACACCTGCTGGCGGAAGTTGAGCGTCCAGTTGAAGCTCGGCGAATTGTTGTACGCGAGCTTGGCATTGGGGATGACCTCACGGATGCGGTCGACCATGCCGGCGATCTGTTCGATATGCGGCTTTTCGGTCTCGATCCACAAGAGGTCGGCGCCGTTCTGCAAGGACGCGATGCAATCCATCACGCAGCGGTCTTCGCCGGTTCCCGAACGGAATTGATAGAGGTTCGAGGGCAGGCGCTTCGGGCGCACCAGCTTGCCGTCGCGGTTGATCAGGACGTCGCCCGGGTTGCCCGCGCCTTCGACCTCTTCGCAATCGAGGAAGCTGTTATACTGGTCGCCCAGGTCGCCGGCTTCTTTCGAGAAGGCGATCTGCTTGGTGAGGCCCGCACCGAGGCTGTCGGTGCGCGTCACGATGATGCCGTCCTCGACGCCGAGCTCCATGAAGGCGTAGCGGCAGGCGCGGATCTTCGCGATGAAATCCTCGTGCGGGACGGTGACCTTGCCGTCCTGGTGGCCGCACTGCTTTTCGTCCGAGACCTGATTTTCGATCTGGAGCGCGCAGGCGCCGGCTTCGATCATCTTCTTGGCGAGGAGATAGGTTGCCTCGGCGTTGCCGAAGCCCGCGTCGATGTCGGCGATGATCGGCACGACGTGCGTTTCATGATTGTCGATCGCCGACTGGATCTGCTTCGCCTTGAGTTCGTCGCCCTCGGCGCGCGCCGCGTCGAGTTCGCGGAACAGGCCGCCGAGTTCGCGGGCGTCGGCTTGACGGAGGAAGGTGTAGATTTCCTCGATCAGCGCAGGAACGCTGGTCTTTTCGTGCATCGACTGGTCGGGCAGCGGACCGAACTCGCTGCGCAGCGCCGCGATCATCCAGCCCGAGAGATAGATGTAGCGGCCCTTGACGGTGCCGAAATGCTTCTTGATCGAAATCATCTTCTGCTGCGCGATAAAGCCGTGCCAGCAGCCCAGCGACTGGGTGTAGTTCGCGGGATCGGCGTCATAGGCGGCCATGTCGGCGCGCATGATGCGCGCGGTGTAGCGCGCGACGTCGAGGCCGGTCTTGAACTTGTTCTGGGCGCGCATGCGGGCGATGCTTTCGCCGCTGATGCCGTCCCAGGTGCCGTCGTAATCGCGGATGAGGCGGCCAGCCTGCGCCATGTCTTCCTGATAACCCATCGTCATATCCTTGTGCGGAGGTGATGGGTGGAAGTTGGCGAAAGTGCCGCGGAAAGTGAAAAGCTTTGTCAATAATATTTGTGAAATATGGCTGATAGGTGTAAATCAGACTGTAAATTAGTAAAGAAAGTTACAAATATGGCGGAGCGGCGAGTGTTTGCGGGGCCGGCGGTGCGCAAGGTGCGGCGCGAGGCGGGGATGACCCAGGCGGCGATGGCCGAGGCGCTCGCCATTTCGCCGAGCTACCTCAATCTGATCGAGCACGGCCAGCGGCCGCTGAGCGCAACGGTCATCGTAAAGCTCGCAGAACGTTTTGGATTCGATGCCGCAAAGCTCGGCGCCGAAGATCTGCCGGGCGGGCTGGCGGGGCTGCGCCGGCGGCTGGCCGATCCGCGCTTTGCGGACCTCGGGATCGGCGCGCAGGAGGTCGAGGAATGGCTGCAGAGCGCGCCCGCGACCGCCGCGGCCTTTGCACGGCTGTTCGACGCGGCGCCCGAAGGCCGTTCCGATGTGGGCGACGAAGCGCCCGAAGTTGCCGCGGTGCGCCGCGCGATCGAAAAATGGCGCAACCATTTCGCCGATCTCGACGCCAAAGCCGAAGAGCTGGCCGACGAACTGCGCCTCGCCGGCGGCGACCTGTACGGCACGATTTCCGAGCGTTTGCGCACGCGGCACCAGCTCGGCATCCGCATCTTGCCGAGCGACGTGATGCCCGACCGGCTGCGCTGGCTCGACTGGCACGCGCGGCAATTGATGCTGAACGAACTGCTGCGTCCGGCGTCGCGCACCTTCCAGGCGGCCGCGACGCTGGCGCAGATCGAGGCGAAGGCCGAGATCGACGCACTGGTCGCGGGCGCCGAATTTGCCGAGACGGCGGGAGCGCGCCTGTTCGAACGCCATTTGATCCACTATTTCGCGGCGGCGCTGATGATGCCGTATAGCCGTTTCCTGCGCGCGTGCGATGCGACCGGATATGATCTGCTGCTGCTCCAGCGGCGTTTCGGCGCGGGCTATGAACAGGTCGCGCACCGCCTGACGACGCTGCAGCGTGTCGGCGCGCGCGGACTGCCCTTCTTCATGCTGCGCGTCGATCGCGCGGGGCAGGGGAGCAAGCGCTATGCCGGCGCGAGCCAGTCGCCGCTGGTCGACGGCGACGCACGCTGTCCGCTGTGGGGGGTGCACGAGGCGTTCGCCCGCCCCGGCGAAGTCATCGCCGACCTTGTCGAGCTGGAGGACGGATCGCGCTGGTTTACGCAATCCCGGTCGGTGGCGGCGCCGGGCGCCACGGGCAGCGGCACACCCGCGCGCTTCGCCGTATGTGTCGGCGTCGATGCCAAGGTCGCCGCGCCGCTGCTCGCCGCGCGCGGCATCGACCTGATGCGTTCGCCCGCAACGCCGATCGGGCTGGGGTGCCGGCGCTGCACCCGCACGAGCTGCGTCCAGCGCTCGATGCCGCCGCTCGGCCGGCCGCTGCGTTTCCGCGAAGGCGAGCGCGGGGTGAGCGCCTTCGATTTCGCCGGCGACTGATCGCAAACCGGCTGAAATCGTGCGGCGCCGAGCGTTGAAGCCCGACGCCGACGGTTCGGCGTAATCAGACTTTTTGCGCAGCGGCCCAGCGATCGATCACCGAGGCGAGCACCGAGATCGGCATCGCGCCCGCCGACAGCGCGGTATCGTGGAAACCGCGCAGGTCGAACTTGCCGCCGAGCGCGGCCTTGGCCTTTTCGCGGATGCGAACCCAGCTCGTTTGTCCGACCATGTAGCTCGTCGCTTGCCCCGGCCAGACGCAATAGCGCTCGATCTCGGTAATGTTCGACGGTTCGGGGGTGCCGAGCGTCTCGTTATAATATGCAATCGCCTTTTCGCGGGTCCAGCGATAGTGGTGGAGCCCGGTGTCGGCGACGAGGCGCGCGGCGCGGAACATATAGCTTTGCAGATAGCCAAGGCGGCCCCACGGGTCGTTCTCATAGACGCCCATCTCGTCGGCGAGCTGCTCGGCGTAGAGGCCCCAACCCTCGGTATAGACCGAATAGGCGGGCAGGCGGCGGAGGCGCGGGATTCCTGTCGCTTCCTGCGCGAGCGCGATCTGGTGGTGATGGCCGGGCGATGCCTCGTGATAGGTCAGCGTCGGCAGTGTCCAGCTGGGGTTTTCGGCGGTATCGCGCAGGTTGATATAATAAGCACCGGGGCGCGAGCCGTCGAGCGCCGGGACCTGATAATAGCCGCCGGTCGCACCGTCCTCGATGTCCGCCGGGACACGGCGGATCTCGACCTTCGCCTTGGGCAGGCGGCCAAAGGTTTCGGGCAGACGCGCCTGAATCGCCTGCATCTGGCTGTTGAGTGCGGCGATCAGCTCTTCCTTGCCCGCGTCGGTGTTCGGATAAAGGAAGCGCGGGTCCTTGCCGAGCGCGCGCAGGCGTTCGGCGACACTTCCCTTGGTCATGCCCTGCGCCTTGAAGATCGCATCGGCGCGCGCGCTGAGTTCGGCGACGCGCTCGAGCCCGAGCTTGTGGACTTCCTCGGCGGTCATCCCGGTCGTCGTCGCGAAGCGCAGCGCATAAGCATAATATTCGTCGCCCTTGGGCAGGCGCCAGACGCCGGCGTCGTGCGTCGCCCTGGGCCGCACGGCGCGCAGCGCGTCGGCCTGACGGCGCATCGCGGGATAGATGCGGTCGCTGACGATCGCGGCGCAGCGCGCGGACCAGTCGCCGGGGATATCTTTCGTCTTGGCGGCGAGGTTGGTGGTCAGGCCGTTCGCTCGCGGTGCGGGGGCCCAGATGCGGTCGAACTGACCCAGCGTGCGGTCGATCACGAAGTCGGGCGGGATGATGCCGGCGGCATGATCGGCCTTCACCCGTCCGGTCTCGTTGTCGAGCTGAGCCGCGAAATCGTTGCAGCGCGCGAGATACGCCTCGGCATCGGCGGCGTTCGCGATGCTGTGCTGGTTGATCAGGAAATCGGGGATCGAGCGGTAGGAGCCGCTGAGCTGGGTCACCGGATGCGGTTCGGGCCAGCTGTGGAGGCCGTAGGTGAATGTGTCATAGGCTTTGACATAATCCTCCCATGGGCCGCGGAAGGTTTCGTAGTTGACGAGGTCCATGCCCGAGAGTTTCGATACGTCGATCTTTTTGAGGTCGGCAAGGCCGGTGCGATACAGGTCATGGCCTTTCTTGATACCCGCGGGCGAGCGGTCGGCGAGTTTCGACTTGGCAGCGGCATTGTCGCCCTTGTCGAGCCCGAGCGCGGTCGCGAATTCGGGGTCCTGATCGACGAGCATGTCGTAGATGCGTTCATAGATCGCGGTGAGCTTCGCGCCTTCGCCGGTGGGTGCGTCGGCGAGCATCGCGCGCGCGGGCGATCGGACCCCGGCGATGGCAGAGGTCGCGGCGAGTGTGGCGAGCAGGGTGCGGCGGTCGAGCATGGGGAGGTCTCCATCAGTGTGTGTTGGTTGGATATAACGGTGCCGCTTTACCGCTGTCTTGTATCCATTTGACCTCGTCGCCACCAACCGGGAGGGGCGCCGGTCAGTCCGGCGACGGCATGCGTCATATGCGCCTGATCGGTGAAATGGAGGCGGTGCGCGATCTCCGCAAAGGCCTCGTCACCCGTGCGGACCGCAGCAAAAGCCGCACGGGCGCGGACGTCGGCGCGGTAGGACTTCGGTGTGCAGCCATAGGCCGACCGAAAGCCGCGGCTCAGCGTTTCGGCGCGAATGCCCTTTTCCTCGGCCCAGTCGGAGAGCGCGAAGGGATCGATGCGGCGAAGGTCGTCGGCGAGCATGTCCGGCCAGTCGAGCATAGCCGGTGCGGCGGCGACGAACAGCTCGGCAAAATGCGCGGATGCCGCGCGGCCGTCGCGCTCGGCGAGGCGAACGAGACGATCGGGATCGGCAACGCGGCCCCGGAGGCGCGTCACGGCAAGTTGCGCAGGCAGTGCTAGAACGAGCACGCGCGCGCCCTTCGCCTCGAAGCGATCGAGATGCGATTCATAGGCGTGGTGAATGAGGGCGTCGCCCGGACGGACGTTCCAGCGCCCTTCGTCGCCGGCTTCCTGATAGCCGCCTTCGAGCACGACCGCGACAAATGCGTCGTCGTGGCAATGCCGGTCGCGCAACTCGCCGGGGCTGTGGTCGAGCAGCCCGAGCGGGGCTTCGGCGAAGCAGGACGATCCCGCCATGGTCGCTATTCGCGCGCCTTGGCCGCGGCGCGCACTTCCTGCGACCGTTCGAGCGGGATGATCAATATGTCGTCCCCGTCGACGATCACCGCAATATTGTCCATGCCCAGGATCGATACCCGCTTGCCCCCCGCGCGGACGAGGTTTCCCCGGCTGTCGTGGAGGAAGGCGTCGCCGGTGATGGCGTTGTCGGCATCGTCTTTTTCGGCGAGTTCGTGGATGGTGTGCCAGCTGCCGAGGTCGGACCAGCCCATCGCAACGGGGACGACCGCGACACGGTCGTCCTTTTCCATGACGGCATAGTCGATCGAATCCGACGGAGCTTTCGCAAATTCGATGGCGTCGGCATAAAGCGCGTCACCGTCATGCATTCCCGCCGCAATGGCGCGGTCGGCGGCCTCGAAGATCTCGCGGCAATGGGTCAGCATCGCGTCGCGCATCCGCGCCGCGCGAAACAGGAAAATCCCGGCGTTCCAGCTGTAACCGCCCGCTGCCAGCATCGCCTCGGCGTCGGCAAGCGGCGGCTTTTCGACGAAACGTTCGACCGCGAAACCGTCCTCGCCGAGCGCGGCGCCCTGGGCGATATAGCCGAACCCCGTTTCGGGGCCGTCGGGGGTGATGCCGAAGGTGACGAGCCAGTCCTGTTGCGCCAGGCGCACGCCCTTGGCGATCGCGGCATGAAAAGCCGCGACGTCGGCGATCACATGATCGCTCGGCATGACGAGCAGCAGCGTGCCGGCATCGGCTCGCGCGACGGCCAATGCGATCGCGGCAGCGGTGTTGCGCGGCATCGGTTCGACAAGCAGCGATTCCTCGCGGTCGCTCATCTGCTCGCGGACCATCGCGACATGGCCGTCGCCGCACAGGACGATCGGCGGCAGGAAGTTGGGACCGGCGGGCGCGCGCTCGACCGTCTGGCGGAACAGGCTGCGCTCGCCGTGCAGCAGCAGGAACTGCTTTGCGCGGGTTCCGCGCGATTCGGGCCAAAGGCGGGTGCCGGCGCCGCCGCACAGGATAACGGGCTGGATCATCAGCGTCATGATGTGCGGTCTATCGCGTCGGATGCCGCGGGTCATCCCCCTTCGCAAAAAGGGCAAGTGTAAAATTAACCGACAGTACACGCCTCGGCTGTAGTATCGCGCGGGTGAAAGGGTGTCATGTTCCGGCTGTTTAAACATTATGTTCCGCACGCTGTCGTCTGGCTGGCGTTGATCGAATTTTTCGCGCTGCTCGGGTCGGCCGAGGGGGCGTGGCACCTGTATGCGCATCAGGCCGGGTTCGACGCCGGGCCGCTTGGCGATCGCTGGCTGCCGCTCCTGACTTTTGGTCTGTCCAATTCGCTCGCGATGATGGCGACCGGAATGTACGGGAACGAGGGGCTGCGCTCGATGCGCTTTGCGACCGCGCGCTTGCTCGCGGCGATCTCGCTCGGCGTGATTTTTCTGTCGGTTCTCGGTTTCCTGTTGCCGACGGCGACGCTGTGGCGCGCGAACAGCCTTTATGCGATGATATTTGCGATTGCTGCGCTGTTCGTGATCCGCCTTGCGCTCACCCAGTCCGCCGGCACCGAAGCGTTTCGCCGCCGCATCCTCGTGCTGGGCGCCGGCCCGCGTGCGGCGCGGCTTGCGGCGCTGGCCGATCAGCCGGGCAGCGGGCTCGAAATGGCCGGATTCATTGCGATGAGCGCCGCCGAAACCACCGTGCCCGGCGCGGTGCCGCGCGAGTCCATCGACCATCTTTCGGACCATGTCGTCGCGCTGCGCGCGGGCGAAGTCGTGCTGGCGCTCGAAGAACGGCGCAACGCGCTGCCGCTGAACGATCTGCTTCGTGTCAAGACGACCGGGGTGCATGTCAACGACATCGCGAGCTTTATCGAACGCGAGACGGGGCGCGTCGACCTGGCGACGACCAACCCCAGCGGTCTGATCTTTTCCGACGGCTTCTCGGCCGGGCAGCGCATTTCGAAGGTGGGGAAGCGCCTGTTCGACATCGTCGCCAGCCTCGTCGTGCTGGTGGTCGGCCTGCCGCTGGTGGTCGTCGCCGGCCTGGCGGTGATGCTCGACAGCCGCGGTCCGGTCTTTTACCGTCAGCCGCGCGTCGGCCTGTTCGGCGAGCTGTACGATATCTTCAAGATCCGTTCGATGCGTGTCGATGCCGAGGCGGAGGGCAAGGCGGTGTGGGCGAGCGAGAACGACCCGCGCGTCACGCGCGTCGGCCGGGTGATCCGCAAGCTGCGCATCGACGAACTGCCGCAGACCTGGTGCGTGCTGAAGGGTGACATGAGCTTTGTCGGGCCGCGTCCCGAACGGCCGAGCTTCGTCGAGGAGCTCGAAAAGAAGCTGCCCTATTATGCCGAACGGCACATGGTGAAACCCGGCCTGACCGGCTGGGCGCAGATCAACTATCCCTATGGCGCCTCGGTCGAGGATGCGCGGGTAAAGCTCGAATATGACCTCTATTATGCCAAGAATTACTCGCCCTTCCTCGACCTCCTGATCCTGCTCCAGACGGTTCGCGTCGTGCTGTGGCCCGACGGTGCCCGGTAACGCGGGGCCTGATATGACCGCGCTCGCTGGCCTGTCCCAGATTCTCTCCGGCCTCGCGCTGGCGGGCTTTACCGGTGTTGCCTTGTGGCTGCTGGCGCGGCCGCGTGCGCGGATGGCGGCGTTGATGCCCGCGCCGCGCCTGCTTGCGCTGGCCGCAGCCGCCACGGCTTTGTGGTGCGGCGCCGTCATCGTCTTTTCGCCCGGGTCGTCGCAGTCGCTGGTCGTGCAAACGCTGCGCGACCTTGCGATGCTCGCCTGGTTGGCGGGGACTTTCTGGTCGCCGCGCGCACCCATGTCACGGCCGCTGCGCCTGATCCTGCACATGCTCGGCACGATCTGCCTGCTGACATTGCTACTCGGCGCGGCGGCCCATTTGCGCGCGGGCACGGCGGCAGAGCCGTGGATGGCGCCGACGCTGATCTTTGCCGCGATGATTGTGGCGATCGGCGGGCTGTTGATCATCGATGGCGGCGTCCGCCACGCCAGCGCCGGACAGCGGATGCCGGTGATGGCGGTCGCCGGCGGTTTTGCGATGTTGTGGGCCTATGAACTCAATGTCCAGCTGATCGGGGCGCTGACCGGCCAGACAGCGTCGACGCTGATCGCGTTGCTGCCCGGCGTCGCGCTATTGACCCTGCCGCTCTATATCGTCGCGGCGATGGACGTCGGGCGTGAGCGGATGCGCCTGTCGCGCACGGCAGCGACGCGCACGCTCATCTTGCTGGGTGCCGCCGCCTATCTGATCGTGATCGCCCTGACCGGCGCGGTGGCGCGCGCGATCGGCGGCGATTATGCCGAACTGGCGCAGGCGATCTCGCTGCTGGTCGCGCTCGGCACCGGGGCGCTGATGCTGGCGTCGGCGCGATCGCGGGCGTGGTTGTCGGTGATGATTTCCAAACATTTCTTCGAACATCGCTATGACTATCGTGCCGAGTGGATGCGCTTTACCGCGACGCTCGGGCAGGGCGCCAAAGGGGATGGGGGCGAGGACGACCGCAATCTCCATCGCCGGGTCGCCAAGGCGCTCGCCGAACTGACCGGCAGCCCCGGTGCGCTGTTCATGCTGCCGGGCGCATCGGGGGCCTTTCGCATCGCCGAGCATTGGCACTGGCCGGTGGGACCGGAGGACGAGGCGACGCTGTCGTTGCGGTCCGCCTTCATGCTTCAGGAAACGCAGCATATTGTCGATCTCGATGCAGAACGCCGCGGGCAGGCGGGCGAGGATCTGGCGATCCCCGACTGGTTGATTGCCGACACGCGTGCATGGGTTGTCGTACCGGTACTTCATTTTCAGCGGATGATCGCAATCGTCGTGCTCCATCGCCCGGCGGTGTCGCGCGCGCTTGACTGGGAAGACGTCGACGTGCTGCGTATCGCCGGGCAGCAGGCGGCAAGTTACCTCGCCGAATCGCAGAGCCAGCAAGCGCTTTCGGAGGCGCGGCGGTTCGACGAGTTCAACCGCCGCTTTGCCTTCATCATGCACGACATCAAGAATCTGGCGAGCCAGATCGGTCTGCTCGCGCGCAACGCCGAGCGCCACGCCGAGAAACCCGATTTTCGCGCCGACATGATCGAAACGCTGAAAAATTCGGCGGGCCGCCTCAGCGACCTTCTCGTCCGCCTGTCGCCGCGCGGGCGTGGTTCCGCAAGTGAAGCGGGACGGACGCTGGTCGAGCCGGTGCTGAACGAGATCGCGGCAGAGATGCGGCCGCGCCGCGCGCTGTTCGTCGGCTGCCAGGCCGGGTTGTCGGCCTGGGTCGATGCGGGGGAGATCCGGCAGATCGTCCAGCATCTTGTCGCCAACGCGATCGACGCATCGGACGCGGAGGCGCCGGTTCAGGTTGTTGCGGTCGCCGAACACGGGCGCGTGCGCATCGACGTGATCGACCAGGGCAGCGGAATGACGCGCGACTTCATCCGCGACGAGTTGTTCAAGCCCTTTGTATCGACGAAAGAATCGGGCTTCGGCCTTGGTGCGTTCGAAGCGCTGCAGATCGCGCAGGCTGCGGGCGGCGCGATCGATGTGGCGAGCGAGCCGGGCAAGGGCAGCAGCTTTACCCTCTGGCTGCCACTCGCCGACGCGCGCAGCGATGCCAGGATCGATGCACGCGTGATGAAAGTGGGAACCAGATGAGCGAAAGCGGGACCAATCTTCGCAAATTGCTGGTGGTCGAGGACGACCCCGGGCTGCAGGCGCAGCTCAAATGGGCGTATGAGGATTATCGGGTGCTGGTCGCGGGCGACCATGACACGGCGATCGAACTGCTCCGCGCCGAGGAACCCGATGTGGTGACGCTCGATCTTGGCCTCCCGCCCGATCCCGACGGGACGCGCGAGGGTTTTCGGACGCTGAAGGCAATCCTCGAGGCCAAGCCCGACACCAAGGTGATCGTCGTGTCGGGACATGGCGAACGCGCGAGCGCGCTGGCGGCGATCGCCAGCGGCGCCTGGGATTTCTACCAGAAGCCGATCGATATCGACGAGCTCGGGCTGATCGTTCGCCGCGCCTTCCATGTGCGCGAGCTCGAGGTCGAGAATGCGCGGCTCGTGGGACAGGGGAGCGCCGACAATCGCGTCCTCGGCGGGATGATCACCGGCGCGCCCGAGATGCAGAAGGTGGCGCGCATGATCGAGCGCGTCGCGAACCTCGATGTGTCGGTGATGCTGCTCGGCGCGAGCGGCACCGGCAAGGAATTGCTCGCCCGGGGATTGCATGAAGCAAGCGGACGCCGCGATGGGGCGTTTGTGGCGATCAACTGCGCCGCGATCCCCGAAAATCTGCTCGAAAGTGAATTGTTCGGGCATGAGAAGGGTGCGTTCACGGGTGCGGTCAAGACGACCGAAGGCAAGATCGAGCTGGCGCATGGCGGGACATTGTTCCTCGACGAAGTCGGCGACATTCCGCTGCCGTTGCAGGTCAAGCTGCTGCGCTTTTTGCAGGAGCGGACGATCGAGCGGATCGGCGGACGCAAGGCGATTGCGGTCGACACCCGCATCGTGTGCGCGACGCACCGCGACCTCGACGCCATGATCGCAGGCCAGAGCTTTCGCGACGATCTTTATTACCGGCTCGCCGAGATGGTGGTGAAGATCCCCTCGCTCGCCGAGCGGCCGGGCGATGCGGTGCTGCTCGCGCGGCACTTCCTTCACCAATATGCGCCCGATATGAACCCTGCCGTGCGCGGTTTTTCGCCCGATGCGTTGCAGACGATCGACGAGGGGCGCTGGCCGGGCAACGTCCGCGAACTTGAAAACCGTATCAAACGCGCCGTTATCATGGCCGACGGAAAGCTGGTGGTGCGCGAGGACCTCGATATGGCGGGCGGAGAAGGCGAGAGCGAGGAGGCGTGGCTGAATCTGCGCAGCGCGCGCGAAGCGGCCGACCGCGTCGCGATCCGCCGTGCGATGACGCAGAGCGAAGGCAATATTTCGGCCGCCGCCAAGCTGCTCGGGATCAGTCGCCCGACCCTGTACGACCTGCTCAAGCAGTACCGGATGCAGGCCTGAATGGTTTCTCGCCGCTTCTGGACGGGGGTGCTGCTGACCGCGGCGATGCTGCTGGGGGCCTGCGACGGCGGGTCTTCGAGCGCGCCGCGCAAGGAGTTCGAGCGGCGCCGCGCCGCGTTGCAGGACACCATCGCGAACAATCCGGAAGTTATCGTTGAACGGGTCCAGCTGGCGCGCGTGGCGATCCGGCTTGGCGACGGGATCGGTGCGGAAGCTGCGGTGAAGGGCGCCTTGGGCGCCGGAGCCAACCAGGCTGCGCTGCGGCCGCTGCTCGCGCGCGCCTATGCGATGCAGGGTGAAGGGGCCCGCGCACTTCAAACCATCGACGCCGGGCCGATCATTCCCGAGATGATCGGCGAAGCGGCATGGGTCGCGGGCGACGTGCATTTGAGCAATGGCGATCTGGGCGCGGCGCGCGAAGCCTATGACCGGGCGGTGCACGAGCTGCCGCGCAATTCGGCGCTGTGGGTCGATGTTGCGCGGTTTCGCGATGCCAATGCCGACACGCTCGGTGCGCGCGATGCGGTCGATTATGCGATCGAGCTCGACAAGGCGAACAGCGCTGCGCTCGCGTTCAAGGCGAATCTCGTCCGGATCGAGGAGGGGCTGAACGCCTCGCTCGGCTGGTACGAAGATGCGTTGGCCGCCGATCCCGACAACGAAGATGCGCTGATCGAACAGGCAGCGACGCTGGGCGATCTCGGGCGCTATCGCGACATGCTGGCGGGGCTGCGTCACGCCGCGACGATCGTTCCGCGCGATCCTCGTCTCTATTATCTGCAAGCGGTGCTCGCGGCGCGCGCCGACAATTACCGGCTCGCGCGCAGTCTGCTTCAGCGCACGCGCGGCGAACTCGACGAGCAACCCTCGTTCATGCTGCTGAGCGCGATTGTCGAACTCGAACTGGGCGGAGAAGCGGTTGCGGCGACCTGGGCCGACCGGCTTATCACCGAGCAGCCCGACAATTTTGCGGCGCGCCGCATCCTCGCTGCCGCCGACTGGGCCGACGGCGATTCCGATGGCGCGATCGAGGCGCTGCTGCCGATCGTGAGCCGCCCCGATGCGGATAGCTGGTCGTTGCTGCTCGCCGGCCGCGTCGCGGCCGAACTCGGCCGGCGCGGCGAATCGGCCGACTATCTCGCCCGCGCGGCGACGCTGGCGCGCGGCGAGGCCGTGCCCTTTGCCGTCGACAATGACTATGGGTTGCTGACGATGGCGGCGGATTCCAACCCGCTCGATCCGTCGGTCGCCATCCCCGCGATTTCCGCCGACATATCCAGCGGCAACAGCGTGCGCGCGATCGAGCGGGCGATGAGGCTGCGCGACGCGAACCGGGGCGTCGCCAACGCGCATATCCTGCTCGGCGATGCGGCGCTTGCGGGAGGGCGCTACGATCTCGCGGTTCAGGCCTATCGCGCGGCGCGCGATCTCGATGGCGGCGAGCGCACGACGCTGCGGCTCGCAAATGCCTTGTTCCGGGCGGGCGATGTCGCCGGTTCGGGCGCGGCAATCCTCGCGCTGCGCGACAGCCAGCCGTCGAGCATCGCGGCCGACCGGCTGTCGGGGCATCTTGCGATGGACATCGAGCATTGGGATCAGGCGATCGCCTATTTCGAACGCGTGCGCAGCCGGGTCGGAAATCGCGATGCCGTGATCCTGCGCGAACTGGCGCGTGCGTGGGCCGCAAAGGGCGACGACGATCGTGCGCTACGGCTGATCGACCGCGCTTATCGGCTGCAACCGCTGAATGCGGGGATCATGGAATTTTACGCCGGGCTGTTGGAGAAGCGGGGCGAGAAACAGGCGGCGGCGGATTTGCGCGACAAGGCGGCGCAGATCGGGCGGTAGGTGATGGGGAAGGGGGCGACCGGAAGCTGACTTATCCATCATCGCCACCCAGACTTGATCCGGGGGCTGCCTTCTTGAAGGAACAGACGGGTTCCCGGTCAGGCCCGGGATGACGGAAGTGAGTGAGGTAACGTCCGCTTTCCACCCCTAAGCGGAAATCCGTCGTCAGGCCTCGGTAAGGTCGAGCAAGGTGCGCGCGTCGAGGCCGATGCGGCGCATCTGTTGCGCAACCGGAGGCCACACATTGGCGAGGAAGTCGGCGCGCATCAGGTCGCGCAGCCGTTCGGTCGCACCCTCGGCGACGAACATGCCGACGCCGCGCTTGACCGTAACCAGCCCCTCGTCCTGAAAGGTTTGATACGCCTTCGCGACGGTCAGCGGATTGGCGCCTTCCTCTGCGGCGAGCGATCGGACCGACGGCAACATGTCGCCATCGCGAAACTGGCCGTCGAGGATGGCGTTGGCGATGACATCGCGCAGACGCTGATACACGGGTTTGGACTGATCGAGCATGCCGCCTTAATGCCATAAGACAGCAGCACAGTCAAATTCGGATTGTTACAAATTATCGCCGTGCTGTGTAACTAAATTTCCCAGCTCCGCACGACGTCGTCATATTCGGGCCGGGGGCGTTCGTCGAGTTCGCGCGCTGCGGTGCCGAGGAAGAAATAGCCGACGATCCGGTCGCCATCGCCGGCCCCGAAGGCGGCGGCGACCTGCGGGCTGAACGCCGCCCAGCCGGTCAGCCAGCTTGCGACGAAGCCATGGGCGTGGGCCGCGTGCAGCAGATTCATGCCAACCGCGCCCGCGGACATCTGTTGTTCCCAGACGGGAATCTTGGCTCCCGGAACCGGAGTCGAAACGAGCACGAGCAGGGTGGGGGCCTGGTGCGCGAACTGGTCGAGCGCGGACAGGTCCATACCCGCCGCGCCGGGATTTTCGGCGATCCATGCCTGCTTCAGCAGTGCCGCGAATGCCTCGCGCCGATCGTCGGCGACGGTGACGATGCGCCAGGGCGCGAGTTTGCCATGGTCGGGGGTGCGAAGCGCGAGCGCGATTATATCGTGCAGCGTCGTCGCATCGGGGCCGGGGGCGATCATGTCGCGCGCCTTGCCCGAGCGGCGCGTGGCGAGATGGGCGAGGAGCGATGAGGTGTCGTTGAACATGGTCCGCCATGTGGCGTTTCGCGCCGGTTTGTGCAAGTGTTGCGAACGGTTCGCAACAGTTTTTGGCCCAACCCAAGCGGTTTCACGCGCAATTAGATTCTTCCAATACGCAATTTTGACGCTAGTGTTGCGGCCATCTGCCCCGTTTCGAGGGCCAACAACCATATCCAGGGAAGGGTCGCCATGACCAAAGCCTATGCCCAGCACGGGGATGCCGCCGGGACGTTTCTCGGCCACCCGAAGGGCCTGTTCATTCTGTTCTTCGCCGAAATGTGGGAGCGATTTTCCTATTACGGGATGCGCGCGCTCCTGATTTTCTACCTGACCAAGCACTGGCTGTTTTCGGACGGGGAATCGGGCGTCATCTATGGTGCCTATACCGCGCTCGTCTACATCACGCCGGTGCTCGGCGGCTATCTCGCCGACCGATGGCTGGGGCAGCGAAAAGCGGTCACGTACGGCGCCATATTGCTGACATTCGGCCATTTCATCATGGGCTTCGAGGGCGATGGCGGACAGGATGCCGCCAGCCTCAGCATTTTCTGGCTCGCGCTTGCCTTCATCATCGTCGGATCGGGCTTTCTGAAGGCGAACATCTCGGTGATCGTCGGCCAGCTTTATCCGCGCACCGACGTGCGCCGCGACGGCGCCTACACGATCTTTTATATGGGGATTAACCTCGGCGCGTTCCTCGGTTCGCTGCTCTGCGGTTATCTCGGTGAAACCTATGGCTGGTCCTATGGCTTCGGCGCCGCGGGCTTCGGCATGCTGCTTGGCCTGATCGTCTTCATCTGGGGCAAGCCGCTGCTGCTCGGCCGCGGCGAACCCGAAAATCCGGAGAAGCTGGCGCAGCCCGTCATGGGCATCAAGTTCGAATGGCTGCTCTACATCATCGGCCTGCTCGCCGTCCTCGTCTGCTGGTGGATGGTGCAGAATCAGGCGCTGGTCGGGACGCTGCTCGGTGTCGCGGGTGCTGCGCTCGTTGCCTATGTGATCTTCACTGCGGTCGTAAAACTGCCTTCGCAGGACCGTGACCGCATCTTTGCGGCGCTGTTCCTGATCCTCGGTTCGATCCTGTTCTGGGCGCTGTTCGAACAGGCGGGGTCGTCGCTGAACCTGTTCGCCGACCGCTATGTCGACCGCGCCGGTGTCCCGGCGTCGGTCTTCCAGTCGCTCAATGCCGGTTATATCGTCCTCTTCGCGCCGCTCTTCGCGACACTCTGGACCTGGCTCGGCCGTCGCGGCTGGGAGCCTTCGGCGCCCGCCAAATTCGGTCTCGCGATGCTCCAGCTCGGTCTGGGCTTCTTCGTCCTCAAATGGGGCGCCGAAGCCGCGGGCATGGGCAATGCGACGCCGGTGCTCTTCATCTTCCTGATCTATCTGCTGCACACGACCGGCGAGCTCTGCCTGTCGCCTGTCGGTCTCAGCGCGATGAACCGTCTGGCGCCGGCGCATATGGCCAGCTTGATCATGGGCACCTGGTTCTTCGCATCGGCGACCGGCAATTTCGCCGCGGGCCTGATTGCGGCGGCGACGGGGTCCGAGAAGGCGAGCGGCGAGGGGGCGGGCAAGGCGCTTGTCCTCGACGTCTATCAGACGATCGGCATCTGGGCGGTCGGTTTCGGCATCCTCGTGATCGTCGTATCGCCGCTGATCAAGAAGCTGATGCACCTCGACACGCTGAGCGATGCCGACGGTCTTGCCGGTCAGAACGAACTTGCCGAGCCGCAGGCGGCCGGCGTTCATCCCGAAGCCAAGGGGGCGTAATCATGATCCGGGGTGTAAAGGGCAGCCTGCTGGCTGCGGTATCGCTGGCGCTCGTCGGCTGCGCGGCGAGTAATGGGGAAACGGCTTCGGCGGGCGACAAACCCGCCCCCGCCGAAAAGCCGGTCAAGTTCAACAAGGATCCCTATCCGTCGACGTACAAGGGATATCCGACCCGCCTGACGGTGGTGAAGGGTGTCACCATCTTTGACGGCGAAGGCGGCCGGATCGACAATGGCTCGATCGTGATGACGAGCGGCAAGGTCGACCGTATCGGTGGCCCCGATATGGAGTTGCCGACCGACGCCGACGTGATCGACGGCACGGGCAAGTTTCTGACCCCCGGCGTCATCGATATCCACAGCCACCTCGGCGACTATCCCTCGCCCAGCGTCGAGGCGCATTCGGACGGCAATGAGGCGACATCGCCGACGACCCCCGAAGTGTGGTCCGAGCATAGCGTCTGGCCGCAGGATCCGGGGTTCAGCCGCGCGCTCGCCAATGGCGGCGTGACCAGCCTGCAGATTTTGCCGGGCAGCGCGAACCTGATGGGCGGCCGATCGATCACGCTCAAGAATGTGCCCTCGCGCACGGTGCAGGGGATGAAATTCCCCGGCGCGCCTTATGGCCTGAAAATGGCGTGCGGCGAGAATCCGAAGCGCGTCTATGGCGGCAAGGGGCGGATGCCCTCGACGCGGATGGGCAATTTCGCGGTGAACCGCGCGACCTGGCAAAAGGCGGCGGCGTATAAGAAGAAGATGGACGACGGGAAGGCCGTCGACCGCGACCTGGCGATGGAAACGCTCGCAGGCGTGCTGTCGGGCGAAATCCTTGTCCACAATCATTGCTACCGCGCCGACGAAATGGCGCTCGTGATCGATATGAGCAAGGAATTCGGTTACAAGGTGTCGACGTTCCACCACGCGGTCGAAGCGTATAAGATCGCCGATATCCTCGCGAAGGAAGGCATTTGTTCGGCGATGTGGGCCGACTGGTGGGGCTTCAAGATGGAAGCCTATGACAGCGTCAACGAGAATATCCCGCTCGTCTACAAGGCCGGCGCCTGCACGATCGTTCATTCGGACGACGCCAACCAGATCCAGCGCCTCAATCAGGAAGCCGCGAAAGCGCGTGCCGCGGGGCGCCGCATCGGTATCGACGTCAGCGACGAGCAGGCGTGGACCTGGCTGTCGTATAACCCCGCCAAGGCGCTGGGTATCGCGGACCGGACGGGCAGTTTGAAGCCCGGCAAGATGGCCGACGTCGTGCTGTGGAACGGCAATCCGTTCAGCGCCTATACGCGGCCCGAAAAAGTGTGGATCGACGGGGCTTTGATGTTCGATGCGAACGATCCGAAACGGCGTCCGGTGAGCGATTTCGAGCTGGGCCAGCCGGGCGAAGGAGACGTGAAATGAGAAACCTCTTCACCGCCTCCCATCTCCGTTCGCATCGAGCGAAGTCGAGATGCCCATCGTTCGTGCGCGCCTTCGGGGTGTCTCGACTTCGCTCGACACGAGCGGGTCTTGGGAGTGCGCTGATTGCGGTGCTGGCGTTTGCCTCTCCCGCCGCGGCGCAGGATGTCGCGATCGTCAATGCCAAGCTCGTCATCGGCGACGGCAGCGCGCCGATCGAGGGCGGCACCGTGGTGGTGCGCGGCGGCAAGGTCGTCGCGGCTGGACGCGGCGTCGCCGTCCCTTCGGGCGTCGAACGCGTCGACGCGCAGGGGCGCTATGTCACCCCCGGCATCGTCGCCGCATTCAGCCGCGTCGGGCTGACCGAGGTCGATGCCGTCAGCGGCACCAACGACCGCTCGGCACCGCGCACGCGCTTTTCGGCGGGGCTCGATATCGCGCCGGCGCTGAATCCGATGGGCTCGCCGGTCGCGGTCAATCGCGCATCGGGTGTGACGCGGGCGATCGTCGCGCCGGGGGGCAGCAGCAATTTGTTCGCCGGGCAGGGCGCGGTCGTCGACCTGGCGGACGACATGGATATGGTGACCAGGCCGCGCGCGCTGCAATATGTCGCGTTCGGCGAGGATGGCTCGGCGAAAGCCGGCGGTAGCCGCGCGGCGTTGTTCCTGCTGTTCCGCGAGCAGTTGCTGGCCGCGCGCAGCTATGCCCGCAATCCGGCGACGCTCGCCGAATGGGGCAATGACGCGATGATCCAGCGCGCCGATGCCGATGCGCTGGTGCGCGTGATCGACGGCACGACGCCGCTGTTCGTGCGCGTCGACCGCGCCGTCGACATCGTCAATGTGCTGAAGCTGAAGGGCGAATTTCCCGCGCTGAAGCTGGTGCTGGTCGGGGTGACCGAAGGCTGGCTGGTCGCGCGCGACATCGCGGCGGCGAAGGTGCCGGTGCTCGTCTCGCCGCTTACCGACCTGCCGTCGAGTTTCGAACAACTCGGCGCGACCCAATCGAACGCAGGGCGGCTGAAGGCCGCGGGCGTCGACGTGTCGGTCGGCGTGTTCGACGACGATGACGCGCACAAGATGGGCTATACGACGCAATATGCCGGCAACCTCGTCGGACTGGCGCGGGTGCCGGGGGCAAGCGGGATGACGTGGGATCAGGCGTTCGCCGCGATCAGCAGCGTCCCCGCGCGCGCGGTCGGCATGGAGGGCAGCATCGGATCGCTGCGTCCGGGCCGCGCCGGCGACGTCGTGATCTGGGACAACGACCCGCTCGAACTCGGCAGCCGCCCGACGATGGTGTGGATCGACGGCAAGGCGCAGTCGCTGACGACGCGGCAGGACCGGTTGCGCGACCGGTATGCGACGCCGCAGGAAGGGGCATTGCCCAAGGCTTACGACAGGTAGGGCTGCGCCTGACAAGAAGCGGCCAAGGGAGAGGGAGACGCTCCATGCAACCGATGTCGCTTTTGGTCACGACGTGCGTGCTGTTCGTTGGCTCGCACCTCGCTTTGTCCCATCCGCTCCGCGACGGGCTCGCGGGGCGGCTGGGCGAGCGGGGATTCCAGATCGTCTATTCGGTGGTCGCGATCGCGACCTTCATCTTGGTCGTGCAGGCGTGGCGCGGGATGCCGCCCGAGCCCCCAATGTGGGCGGTTGGTGACGGTCTGTGGATCGTCGCGTCCGCGCTCGTGCTCTTCGCGAGTATCCTCTTCATGGGATCGCTGATCGGCAATCCCGCCTTGCCCGCGCCGAATGCGGCCAAGGCGGCAGAGGCCGCTCCGCGCGGGGTGTTCGCGATCACGCGGCACCCGATGATGTGGGGTTTCACCCTGTGGGCCGTCGCGCATGCGCTGGTGATGCCGACGGGCGCGCAGATCATATTGTCCGCCACGATCATTTTCCTCACGCTCGTCGGATCGGCGGGGCAGGACATGAAGAAGGCGCGGCTGATGGGTGACGCGTGGCGCCACTGGGCGGCGCGGACAAGCTTTGTGCCGTTTGCGCGGCAGATTAGCGGCGCGGCGCTATGGGCCGACACGATCCCGCGGCCGCATGCGCTGTTCGGCGGGATCGTGCTTTGGGTCGTTGCGACCTGGGCGCATGGCGCGCTCGGGTTTATGGTCGCCGGTGTCTGGCGCTGGATGGGCTGATTTTAATGCATGATACGACGACAACCGCCGACCTGTCGCTCCGCCTGCTCGGGCGGCCGCTCGACGAGCTCGACGACGACGAACGCCGCGTCCTCGACGCGATCGCCGAACGCCGCCTGATCAGCCGCGACGCCGCCGACATCGACGATGCGGGGGCGAGTTTCGGCGCGCGCCTGTCGGATCGCGTTGCCGCGGTGGGCGGATCGTGGGGCTTCATCATCGCCTTTACGACGGTATTGCTCGGCTGGATGCTGCTCAATTCGGATGTGCTGGCGCGCTGGGGGATGGCGTTCGATCCCTATCCCTTCATCTTCCTGAACCTGATGCTGTCGACGCTGGCGGCGGTGCAGGCGCCGATCATCATGATGAGCCAGAACCGTGCGTCGGCGAAGGACCGGATTGCGGCGGGGCTCGATTATGAGATCAACCTGCGCGCCGAGCTGGAGATCATGCGGCTGCACGAGAAGATCGACGAGATGCGGATACATGAGCTGGCGGGGAAGGTTAGCGAGCTGTGCGACCGGTTGGACGCGAAGGGTTAGGGCAAAGGGTCGAGGGTTGTCGGTTTTTGGGTGGAAAGCGGACGTTGAGTGACATAGCTTGGTTCCATGCAGATCAAGATTATGGCCGACTATGAATGTTCCCCGCTGTGGTGGGACCAACCCGACAAGGTTGGCAAGATTCACCCAGAAGAGCTGAAGTTAAGCTTGGAACTCAGTGCTGATCTGTGGGCTTGGGCGGCCGTGTATGACGCGACCCTCAACCATGACAATCCTATCGAATCGGGATTTGCGACTGCCGCCGATGAGTTGTCGTTTCACGAGAGTGGTATGCGTCTCGCTAAGCGCGCTGCGATCGAAATGGGAGATCGGGCTGAGGTGCACTACTGTTTGGACGGCTGATCGTCTGCAATCGGTCGATTCCAGATCTTCGCCATCCCGGGCTTGACCCAGGACCCGCCTTCCTTCGCCGATGAAGGAAAGACAAGGCAGGCCTTGGGTCAAGCCCGGGGTGACGACATTATATCGCCTTTAGATGGTTCGCGGCCATTCCATCGGAGTGATTAAAGCCGCACCATCCTCATCCCCATCTCGCCGTAACGCGGGCCGCTCGTCCCGCCCTTAGGCGCCGCCGCCTCGATCGCCGCGAGGTCTTCGGCGGTCAGCGTGACATCGGCCGCGCCGACGCTGTCCTCCATCGTTGCGCGGCGCTTGGTGCCCGGGATCGGGACGATGTCGTCGCCCTGCGCGAGCAGCCAGCCGAGTGCGACCTGCGCCTTCGACACTTTATGCTTGTCGGCGACCGCACCGATCGCGTCGACGATCGCGAGGTTGGCGGGCAGATTTTCCTCTGAATAGCGCGGGTCGTTACGGCGCCAGTCCTTCTCGGGAAGCTCGTCGCGGCTGCGCACCGCGCCCGCGAGGAAGCCGCGGCCGAGCGGCGAATAGGGGACGAAGCCGATGCCATTCTCGCGGCAGACGCCAAGGATTTCGTCCTCGACATCGCGCTCCCAGATCGAATATTCGCTCTGCAGCGCGGTGATCGGTGCGGCCTTCGCGGCGCGGCGGATCGTTTCGGCGCCGGCTTCGGACAGCGCGATGTGGCGGACCTTGCCCTCGTTCACCAGCTCCATCATTCCGCCAACGACCTCTTCGATCGGGATCGAGGGGTCGACGCGGTGCTGGTAGAACAGGTCGATCGTGTCGATGCCGAGCCGCCGGAGCGAGCCTTCGCAAGCGGCGCGGGCGTTGGCCGGCGAGCCGTCGACGCCGACGATCTGCGGGCCGTCGAACTTGAAGCCGAATTTGGTCGCGATGACGAGGCCGTCGCGCTTGCCCTTGATCGCGGCGCCGAGCAGTTCCTCGTTGCTGAACGGGCCGTAGATTTGCGCGGTGTCGAAGAAGGTGACGCCGAGGTCGATCGCGCGGTGGATCGTGCGCGTCGATTCGTCCAAGTCGGCGGCCTCGCCATACAGGATATTGCCGCCCTTGATCATCGGCATGCAGCCGATGCCGATCGCCGAGACTTCGAGGCCGTGGCCGAGCTTGCGATATTTCATGGCGTTTCTCCTGCGGGTTCGTTCTCGACGCCGTCGGCGGCATATTTGGTCGCGGCAACATCGCCGACGACATTGCCGAGTGTACGGAAAATATCGGGGAAAGTCTCGACCGCGACGAGCAGCCCGAGCGGGGCAACGGGTACGCCCATCGAAATTGCGATGGGCGCGATCGAGGTCACGAAGCTGATCGAGCCGGGCAAGCTGACCGAGCTCAGCGCAGCGGCCAGCGCGACGGCGAGGCCGATCGCCATCTCCCACGGGCTGAGCTCAACCCCGAACAGCCAGGCGACATAGACGACGACCGCGAGGTTCATCGCCGGGCTGGTGAAGCGGAACAGCGCGACCGCGAGCGGCAGAACGACATCGGCCTTTTTGGGGTCGACGCCCAGTTCTTCGGACGATTTCAGCATCGCAGGCAGGCTGGCGAGCGAGCTTTGCGTGCTGATCGCGACCGCGAAGGTCGGTACCATCGCGCGGACGAAGCGCGGCAGCGGCACCCCGACGACGAAGACCGCGAGAAGCAGGCCGAGAATGATCGTGCACAGGCCGATCGCCGAGAGCATCAGCACATAGTGGACCAGTCCGCCGAACGCCGCGACGCCCGCTTTGATCGCGAGCGCATATCCGAGTGCGAAGACGCCGATCGGCGCGAGGGCGAGCACCCAGCCGATCACGACGAGCATCGCGTCGCCCAGCGCCTTGAAGAAGCCCGACAGCGTCGCGCGTTCGGCGCTGCCGATGCGGCTGATTGCGAAGGCGAAGATGGTCGTGAAGACGATCAGCGGCAGGATCTTGGTTTCGGCCGCCGCGGCGATCGGGTTGGTCGGAATGAGGCCGAGTATGAAATCGGTGAAGGTGGGCGACGGCACGGCTTCGGTCGAACCGCCGAGCCCGTGGCGCAATCCTGCCGCCGCCGCCGCGGACATCGGAAAGCTACGCAACAAGAGCGGTAACACCAGCAAGGTCATCAGCCCGGCGAGCAGATTTGCGCCGACGAAGATCGCGACCGCGCGACCGGCCAGCTTGCCAGCCCGCGCGGCGTCGGCCGTCGCGGTGATGCCGGTGATGAGCAGGGCCACAATCAGCGGGATGATCGTCATTTTGAGGGCGTTGAGCCAGAGCAGGCCAATCCACTCGATATAGGGCAGCGACGTCGTTCCCCACGGAACCGATATCATCTCGACCCCAATGCCGAGTAACATGCCGGCGACCAGTGAGGACAAGATGAACCAAGCAGATTTCAAGACGGATTCTCCCGGCGATTATTCTGGCCAGCTTGCCAAGCAAAAGAGGGTGACTTAGAGCACCTCCCGGAAGAAACGGGAACCGGTTTTTGGGCCGGGAAATGCTCCGTGGGGGCCATCCCGTGAACGCCGGGGCAGGCTTTGTCTGGCTGTCGGCTTAAGGTGCAAGAGGTGTCATGCGCAAGTTTTTCGGAACCGACGGGATTCGAGGGTTAACCAATCAGGTCCCGATGACGGCGGAAGTCGCGATGCGCGTCGGCATGGCCGCGGGCGCGCACTTCCTGCGCGGCGATCACAAGCATCGCGTCGTGATCGGCAAGGACACGCGTTTGTCGGGCTATATGCTCGAAAACGCGCTGGTTGCGGGCTTCACGAGCGTGGGCATGGACGTGGTGCAGGTGGGGCCGATGCCGACCCCGGCGATCGCGATGCTGACACGCTCGATGCGCGCTGATCTGGGTGTCATGCTGTCGGCCAGCCACAATCCTTTTTACGACAATGGCATCAAGCTGTTCGGACCGGATGGATACAAGCTGTCCGACGAGGACGAGGCACAGATCGAGCATTTGCTCACCGTCGAGCCCAAGCTCGCCGATCCTGCGCATATTGGGCGTGCGAAGCGGATCGACGACGCACGCGGCCGCTATATCCATGCGGTGAAGCAGAGCTTGCCCGAATCGGTGCGCCTCGATGGGCTGCGCATCGTGCTCGATTGCGCGAATGGTGCGGCGTATAACAGCGCGCCGACGGTGTTCTGGGAACTGGGCGCCGACGTCGTCGCGATCGGAGTCGAGCCGAACGGCACCAATATCAACGACAAATGCGGATCGACCGCGCCCGCGCTGCTGCAGGAAACCGTCGTTGCGAGCGGCGCCGATATCGGCATTGCGCTCGACGGCGACGCCGACCGGCTGATCGTCGTCGATGAAAAGGGCGCGATCGTCGATGGCGACCAGATCATGGGGCTGATCGGCGCGAGTTGGGCGCGGCAGGGGCGGCTGAAGGGGGGCGGCGTCGTCGCGACGGTGATGTCGAACCTCGGGCTCGAACGCTTCCTTGAAGGCGAAGGGCTGCGGCTCGAGCGGACCAAGGTCGGCGACCGCCATGTTCTCGAGCGGATGAAAGAGGGCGGCTTCAACGTCGGCGGCGAGCAGTCGGGGCATATGATCCTGTCCGATCATGCGACGACCGGCGACGGCACGCTCGCGGCGTTGCAGGTGCTCGCCGAACTCGTCGCCGCGGCCAAGCCCGCGAGCGAATTGCTGCACCAGTTCGATCCGGTGCCGCAGCTTTTGAAGAATGTCCGCTTTGCCGGCGGCAAACCGCTCGACGACGTGCATGTGCAGGCGGCGATCGCCGAAGGCGAGGCTGCGCTCAACGGGCGCGGTCGACTGGTGATCCGCCCGTCGGGCACCGAACCGCTGATCCGCGTGATGGCCGAAGGCGACGATGCCGGGCAGGTCGAGCGCGTCGTCGACATGATCTGCGACGCGGTGCGCGCCGCGACCGCATAACCAACCGATTTTTGTAGAACCGAAAGAGACTTATCATGCTTGAAATGCGACCCGATTGCGAAAAGTGCGGCCGCAACCTGCCCGCCGATATCCATGGCGCCTTCATCTGCTCGATGGAGTGCACCTTTTGTGCGAATTGCGCCGACAAGCTGGACGAAATCTGCCCCAATTGCGGCGGTGACCTGCTCGACCGGCCGCTCCGCGAAGGCGCGATTCTCGCGAAATACCCCGCTTCGACGGAGCGAAAGCATAAGGCGTGATCCATTCCATCCTTCGTCATGCCGGAGGTGATCCGGCATCCTTCGCTGCGCTGGCGTCATGGGCCCCGGATCAAGTCCGGGGTGACGATGAATATGTTGGTGATTTGTGACCGGCCGTGTCCTGATTATTGCAGGGTCCGATAGCGGCGGGGGCGCCGGCATCCAGGCCGATATCAAGACGGTTACGATGCTGGGCGGCCACGCGATGACCGCGATTACCGCGATCACCGCGCAGAACACCCTCGGTGTGCAGGGCGTTCACCCGATCCCTGCGGCCATGGTGTTGCAGCAGATTGACAGCGTTGCCGCCGACATTGGCGTCGATGCAATCAAGATCGGGATGATCGGCAGCGCCGAAATCGCATCGGCGGTCGCCGGGCGACTGTCGCAGCCCGACCTTGCGCAAGCCGCACTGGTGTTCGACCCGGTGATGATCGCGACGAGCGGGTCGGTGCTGGCCGATGCTGAGACGATCGACGCGTTCCGCGCGCTGCTCGGCCGCGCGATGGTCGCGACGCCGAATTTGCCCGAACTCGACGCCCTCGGCGGCGAGGAGGCGGTGCTCGCACATGGTTGCTCGCTGCTCGTGAAGGGCGGTCACGCCGAGGGTGAGACGGTGATCGACCGCCTGTTCGAGACGGGTGAGGGCGAGGTCGCGCGCTGGGAAGCGCCGCGGATCGATACGCCGCATAGTCATGGCACCGGCTGCACGCTGGCGAGCGCCATCGCCACGGGGCTGGCGCAAGGCATGCCGCTGGAGCCCGCGATCGCGCGCGCCCGCGATTTCGTGCGGCTGTCGCTGCTCGATGCACCGGGACTAGGGCAGGGGCACGGCCCGATGGGGCAGCAGTTCGTGCGCAACGACGGGCTTTTCACCGGCCCGGCGCTCAACCAGATCACCTTGCCCGCAAACGACTATGCGGTGTCGGTAGCGTTCTACAAGCAGATGGGGCTGAAGCAGATCGTCGATAGCCCCGACAATGGCTATGCGCGCTTCGAGGCCGCCAACGGCGTCACGCTCTCGATCCATGCCGGCGACGGCGCGGCAGGCGGGGCGACGACCTATCTGGAGAGCGGCGCGCTGGATGCGTGGGTCGCCTATCTGGCGCGGCGCGGGGTGCGGTTCGATCAGATGCCGAAGGACGAGGAATGGGGCTGGCGCGAGGCGCGGCTGGCCGATCCCGCGGGCAATCGGCTGTGCCTGTATCAGGCGGCCGAATATCGGCGCTATCCGCCGTGGCGCCTATGATCGTCGGCGTCGACGAAGCCGGGCGCGGGCCGCTCGCCGGACCGGTTGTCGCGGCGGCGGTGCTCCTCTGCGAAGGCGGCATCGTCGGCCTCGACGACAGCAAGAAGCTCACCGCCAAACGTCGCGCCGAACTCGAAGCGCAGATCAAGGCGCGTTGCCGCTGGGGTGTCGGCGAGGCGAGCGTCGAGGAAATCGACCGCATCAACATCTTGCAGGCGACCTTTCTCGCGATGACCCGCGCGGTCGAGGCGCTGGGGTTCGAGCCCGCCGAAGTGCTCGTCGACGGCAATCGGCTGCCGCGCTGGCGCTACACGGCGCGCGCGATCGTCGGCGGCGATGCGCTCCATCCGTGCATTTCGGCCGCGAGTATCATCGCGAAGGAACATCGCGACCGCTTCATGGTCGCGGCCGCACGCGATTTCCCCGGCTTTGGCTGGGAAACCAACATGGGCTATGGTACCGCCCAGCATCTCGCGGCGCTGCGGCAGCATGGCCCCACGCCGCACCATCGGACCAGCTTTGCCCCGGTCGCACAAATGCAACTGGTCTGACCGCCCGAAAGCCTAAGAAGGGGAAACGGCGATGAGCAGGGGATTTTCGGCCGACGATGTCGGTGCACAGACGGGACGGCGTTTCCTTGTCACCGGTGCCAATGCCGGGATCGGCTTCGAAGTTTCGAAAATACTCGCCGCGCGCGGCGCGCATGTGATCCTCGCGTGCCGCGATGCCGACCGGGCGGAGGCGGCGATGAACCGTATCCGCGTCGACGTGGCGAAGGCCGATCTGTCGTTCGAGCCGCTCGACCTGGCCGATCTCGATCAGGTGAAGGATGCGGCGAAGGCGGTTCTTGCGGGACCGCGGATCGACGTGCTGGTCAACAACGCCGGCGTGATGATCCCGCCGAAAACGCTGACGAAGCAGGGATATGAACTGCAATTCGGGGTCAATCACCTCGGCACCTTTGCCTTTACGGGGCTGATCCACAGCCATGTCGACGACCGCATCGTCATCACGTCGAGCATTGCGCACAAGGGCGGCGAGATCGATTTCAGCGACCTGTCGGCGTCGCGCAGCTATCACAACTGGCAGCGCTACCAGACGAGCAAGCTGGCGAACCTGCTCCATATGTTCGAACTCGACCGGCGGCTGAGTGCCGCCGGACGCGCGACGCAGGCGATCGGATGCCATCCGGGGGTCGCGCTCACCGAATTGACGCGGCATCTGCCGCTGCCGCTTCGCACGTTGACGCCGCTCGCCGCGCCCTTTTTCAACAGCGCGGCGCAGGGCGCCTGGCCGACGCTGCAAGCGGCGACCGGCGCGCATGTGCGGGGCGGCGACTATCTGGGGCCGCAGGGGCTGGGCGAAGTGTCGGGGCGATCGGGGCCGGCGCGGGCGACGCGCGATGCACGCGATCCGAAGCTCGCGCGAGAACTCTGGCAGCGCTCGATCGATCTGACCGGGGTCGATCCGGGCATTTGACCCGCCGCCACGAAATTTTTTTTGCGGGTGAGTCTTCATCGCCACACCACCAGTAGTTGAGTCTCCGAGTCGCGGCCGACTCCATATGGTGTGTCAGACTCCTTTCGTTCTCATCGCGTTAACCAGTTGGAGAGGCGGAATCCCTAGAGTCCTGCGCTTGACGGCGGACTCCGTCGGACTCATCAGGGCCTTCTTACGAGCAAGGAACGGGGTGAAGCATGGGTGTTATGGAACGGGTCAAGGCCCCGACGGCGAAGCAGCGGGCGACGAAAGCGGCCCCGGTGGAGCTGCCGCTCGACAGCATCCTGCAGGGCGATTGCATCGAAATGATGCGGTCGCTGCCCGCCGCGTCGGTCGACATGATCTTCGCCGACCCGCCCTATAATCTCCAGCTGGGCGGCGATCTGCTTCGCCCCGACGGCAGTCAGGTCGACGCGGTCGACGACGACTGGGACAAGTTCGACAGCCTCGCGACCTATGATCGCTTTACCCATGCATGGCTGAAGGAAGCGAAGCGCATCCTGAAACCCGGCGGCAGCATCTGGGTGATCGGCAGCTATCACAATATTTTTCGCGTCGGCACCGCGCTGCAGGATCAGGGATATTGGATCCTCAACGATGTCGTGTGGCGCAAGGCGAACCCGATGCCCAATTTCAAGGGCACGCGCTTTACCAACGCGCATGAGACGCTGATCTGGGCGTCGATGGGCGAAAAGGCGCGCTACACCTTCAACTATCGCGCGATGAAGACGCTCAATGATGAACTTCAGATGCGGTCCGACTGGCTGATCCCGATCTGCGGCGGACAAGAGCGATTGAAGAAGGGCGGCACCAAGGTTCACCCGACGCAGAAGCCCGAAGCCTTGCTCTATCGCATCCTGCTCGCCTGTTCGAACCCCGGCGACGTAATCCTCGACCCCTTCTTCGGCACCGGCACGACGGGTGCGGTCGCGAAGCGCCTCGGCCGCCATTATATCGGGATCGAGCGCGAGGATGATTATATCGCCGCGGCGAAGGAGCGCATCGAAATGGCGCTGCCGCTCGACGAAAGCGCGGTGAAGACGATGATGGCGCCGCAGGCCGCGACGCGGGTCGCGTTCGGCACATTGGTCGAGGGCGGGCTGATCGCGCCGGGCACAATCCTCACGGATACGAAGCGTCGCTGGAAAGCCAAGGTGCGCGTCGACGGCAGCCTCGAATGCGAAGGCCAGCCGGCGGGGTCGATCCACAAGGTCGGTGCGGGCGTGCAGGGCGCGCCGAGCTGCAATGGCTGGACGTTCTGGCACGTCGATAATGGCAAGGAATTGCGGGTGATCGACGCCGTGCGGCAGGACTGGCTGCTGGCGAACGAGGCGTAATGTTTCAGCCGCTGACCAAGCCCGACCTCGGCGCCGCGTCAGCGGATGCGCAAATCTATTGCCGCCCGACCTGCTTCGTCGACCGGCCGCACGAACTCGACGACGATTGTATGCGGATTGCCGACACGATGGTCTGGTTCGCCGCCTGGCATGTCAGCTTGCGCGACGGTCCGACGGTCAAATCGGCGATCGTCCCGGTGTCCGAATGGGGCGGCTGGATCGCGGCGATGCCCGATGGGCTGGCGCGGGCGGCAACGACGCAGCGCGCCGGGGTGGCCCGGCCGCGCGGCACCCTGCAACTCGGCGAGCGGACGATCCGGCTGAACGAACCGCAGCTCATGGGCATATTGAACGTCACGCCCGACAGTTTTTCGGATGGCGGCAAGCATGTCGACACCATCGCCGCGGCCGAAGCCGGTTTCGCGATGGGCTCGGCAGGCGCCGCGATCATCGATGTCGGTGGTGAATCGACGCGGCCCGGCGCACCGCTTGTCTGGGACGGTGACGAGATCGAGCGGATCGAAGGCGTCGTATCGGCATTGGCGAAGGGCGGCGTCGCGGTGTCGATCGACACGCGCAAGGCCGCGGTGATGGAGGCCGCGCTTTCGGCGGGGGCGACCATCGTCAACGATATTTCGGCGTTGCGCTATGACGACCGCGCGATGGAAGTGGTTGTCAATGCTGGCTGCCCCGTCGTGCTGATGCACGCACCGTCGGCGAAGAGCGACCCGCACGAAGGCGGAGCCTATGCGCACGTCCTGTTCGAGGTCTACGACATGCTCGCCGAGCGTGTTTCGGCGTGCATCGCAGCGGGTATCGATCCGGCAAACATCATCGTCGATCCGGGGCTCGGTTTCGGCAAGGGGGTGGGCGATAATCTGACGCTCATCAACGGGATCGCGCTGTTCCACACGCTCGGCTGTCCGATCCTGTTCGGGGCGAGCCGCAAGCGGATGATCGGGGCGCTCGACAATGAAGCGGCGGCCGATCAGCGGCTCGGCGGAACCGTCGCGCTGCATTATCAGGCGGCGACCCAAGGGGCGCAATTGCTGCGCGTTCACGATATCGCCGAAAACCGGCAGGCGCTGCGCGTGTGGCGTGGGCTGAGGGACGCCGCACTAACGGCTTGACGCCTCGCGGCATCCTCAATCAAAAGCATGTTCCCGGCCAAAAGCTCGCGGAAACGAAGGAGGGATAGCATGGCTATTTGGCTCGCCATCATCATCGGCGTAGTGGTCGCCATCGTGATTCCGTTAATCGGGGCATGGTACGCGCGTTCGAAGAAACCCGACGACTAGGCACCGACCCTCGCCGACGCTTGGGGCTCAGGCGGCGGTATCGATCCCCAGATCGCTGAGCTTGCGGTAAAGCGTCGAGCGCCCGATGCCGAGGCGGCGGGCGACTTCGCTCATGCGGCCGCGGTAGTGGCCGATGGCAAGGCGGATAACGTCGGCCTCGATTTCCTCGAGCGGGCGCAAATTGCCGTCGGGCAGGTAGAGCGTGACGCCGATCGCTTCGCCATTGATCGCGATCTCGCCTTCGCCGCTCGGGCTGCCGCCGCCGAGCGTGGCTTCGATCGCACGGAAATCGGCGCTGGTGAGGACATCGGTGGTGCTGCCGACCGCAGCGCGGAACAGCACATCCTGCAACTGGCGGACATTGCCCGGCCAAGCATAGGCGGCGAGCAGGCGCAGCGCGTCGTCGGTCACGCCAATCGTGCTCATGCCCGGCAACCCGCCGATGCGCGCGAGCAGATGGCGCGCGAGCGGGCCGACGTCGCCGCGGCGTTCCGACAGCGAGGGCAGGGTGAATTGCGCGCTCGACAGCGCGTAGAACAGGTCTTCGCGGAAGTGGCCCGCCTCGATCAGCTTGTCGAGCGGGCTGGTGCTGGTCGCGATGATGCGGACGTCGACGCTCTGGCGGATCGAACCGCCGATCATCTGGACTTCGCCGCTGTTCAGGAATTCGACGAGTTTCGCCTGCGTTTCCAGGGGAATGCATTCGACATGGTCGATGATGATGCTGCCGCCGTCGGCCTGGACAAGCCGGCCGACCTGACGATCGAATGCGCCCGCAAAGGCGCCGCGTTCGTGGCCGAACAGTCCCGATCCGATCAGCCCGGGCGACACCGCCGAACAGTCGACCATGACGAGTTGGCCGCGGGCGCGCGGGCTTGCGCTGTGGATCGCGCGGGCAAAGACTTCCTTGCCGGTGCCCGCCTTGCCGTTGATCATCACCGGGACGCGTGCCCGCGCCGCCTTGGCGGCGATCGCGAGCGCGCTGCGGAAATTGGGGCTCGAGCCGATGATTTCCTCAAAAGCGAGCGGTGCGCGCAGCTTTTCGGTCAGCGGGCGCAGTTCGCCTTGCGGTCCGCTGGTCGACGCGACGCGATCGAGCGCTTCGAGCAGGCGGTCGGGGGCGATGGGTTTCTGGACGAAATCGCTTGCCCCGGCGCGCATCGCAGTGACCGCGACCTCGACACCGTTGCGCATCGTGATGACGACGAGCGGCAATGCGGGGCGCCAGCGGCGCAGTTCGGCAACGAATTCAGCCATCTCGACACCCGGTGTGCCCTGGTCGACCAGCACCGCGTCGAGCGCCATGCCTTCCTGCGTACCCAGCTTGGCGAGCGCGGTGTCGGTGTCGGCCGCGATCACGCTGCGCCAGCCGCCACGCGACACCAAGGCCGCCAGAAAGCGCTGCTGAGCAGGCTCGCTGTCGACGATCATCACTGTTCGCGTGTCGCGCGTGCTTGCCATCGTTTCGAATCCGCCCCTTGAACCTGCAAATATCTGGGTTTGTTCCGCCGAAGCGGGGTATCTACCCGATAGGGGTAAAAGGGCGATTAAGGCCTTTCATCTTTTGCCGTGGGAATGCCGACGGGTCAAACCCGCACTTGAGCATCGCCGGACGCGTAGCTAAGACCTCCGCAATAACCGATTCTGGGGGCGGCGCTATGTGTTCGCTCACAGATAGGGGCTGTTTAAGGGGAAAAGCGATGGCACAGCAGGAAATGAAGGCAGCGGAAGAAACCTATTCGGGTTTCATCAACCTGTTCAAGATCGGCTCGATCATCACCGCGGTCGTCGTCGTCGGCGTCGTCCTGCTCATCGCGTCCTGACCGGACCGGCATGCGCATCGCTGTCCTGACGGAGCTCGCCGACGGCGAGACCCGCGTCGCCGCCACTCCCGAAACCGTGAAGAAATTCATTGGCTTGGGAGCCGAAGTTGCTGTTGAATCGGGAGCAGGCGAGCACGCCTCGATCGCCGATGCCGATTATAGCGCCGCGGGTGCGACCGTCGGCAGCCGCGTCGATACGCTGAAGGGCGCGAACATCATTCTCGCGATCCAGGGCCCCGACCCCAAGGGCCTTTCGGGCTTTGCCGACGGCGCCTGGCTGGCGGCCGGGCTCAACCCGTTCGGGGAACGCGCGCGGGTCGATGCCTATGCGAAGCTGGGGCTGGAAGCGCTGGCGATGGAATTCATGCCGCGCATCACGCGCGCGCAGTCGATGGACATATTGTCGAGCCAGGCGAATCTCGCGGGCTACAAGGCGGTGCTGATCGCGGCAAACGCCTATGGCCGCGCCTTTCCGATGATGATGACCGCCGCCGGCACGGTGAGCGCCGCCAAGGCGTTCGTGATGGGCGTCGGCGTCGCCGGGTTGCAGGCGATCGCCACCGCCCGCCGCCTCGGCGCACAGGTCAGCGCGACCGACGTGCGCGCGGCGACCAAGGAACAGATCATGTCGCTCGGCGCCAAGCCGATCTTCGTCGAGAGTGTCGCGGGGATCGAGGGCGAGGGCGCGGGCGGCTATGCCACCGAAATGTCCGACGAATATAAGGCGGCGCAGGCCGAACTCGTCTCGTCGCACATCGCCAAGCAGGATATCGTCATCACCACCGCGCTGATCCCGGGGCGCCCCGCGCCGCGGCTGATCTCGGACGCTCAGCTGGCGACGATGCGCACGGGCAGCGTGATCGTCGACATGGCGGCCGAAAGCGGCGGCAATGTCGAAGGCTCGGTGTCGGGCGAAGCGAAGCGCATTCATGGCGTCACGGTGATCGGTGCGAAGAATATCGCAGCGCTGATGCCCGCCGACACCAGCGCGCTGTTCAGCCGCAACCTGTTCAACTTCCTCTCGGCCTTCTGGGACAAGGAAGCGGGCAAGCCCGTGCTCGACGAGGAAGTCGGCAATGCGGTGCGCCTGACGCAGGGCGGCAAGGTCGTGAACGAGCGATTGCTGGGGTGAAACGCCTAGCGGCTGTGCTTTTGGCGTCGCTAACCTTGGCCGGTTGCCGCCAATCGCCGACCGGCGTTGAATTTTATGACCGATCGTTCGTTCGAAACTACGCCGAGATAGTCGAATTCTGGGATATTTATGGGCAGGCCAAGTCGGTCCTGTTTCCTGGCTGCGACACGACGTCGATCAATAGCATGGTGCCGGATCCCTATTGGCGCTTCAATCGCGCGCACAGGCTGGAAGCCCAGCAAGTGCGGGCTCAAGCTGCGGCCGCCGGGATGGCCGACGCGGGCATGATGCCTCCGCCCGAACCGGCACCCGGTGCGAACATTGATTGCCTGGCGCCGACCAAGCTCACCGATGATCAGATGGTGATGGAGATGGACCGGAGGTTGAACAAGCATCTGCGAATCGTGCAGCGTATGGAAGCGATTTCTGCGGTCGTGCTTGACGACTGAGAGATGCGATTCGCTGCTGTCTTTCGGGGCGCAACACGTTCGGGGCGATAAAAACGGCCGATTTCGGTCTTTTCATGAAACTTCCTTTGGTTACTATGCGTTCGGGGTTTCCTAACCCTGTCTCTCAACCAACCGGAGAATGTTTGATGCTGCCTGCGAAGCTTTTCGCCACTCCCCTGTTTGCGCTTGCTACCCTGTCGCCCGTTTACGCGCAGGAAGGTGCTCCTGTCGAAGCCACCATCGGAGCGGACGTCGAGGCCCCGGCCGACGCTGTTGCCGACGTCGCGGGCTCCGCCCAGCCGACCGGCATTGCGCTCGAAATCGCGGCCAAGCCCGACCACAAGACGTTGGCCAATGCGCTGACCGCCGCCGGCGTGTCTGAAAAGCTGGCCGGCCAGCCCTTCACCCTTTTCGCGCCGACCGATCAGGCCTTTGCCGCGGTGCCGCAGCCGATGACCGACTGGCTGATGAATCCGGCCAACACCGCATCGCTCGCCAAGGTGCTGACCTATCACGTCGTTCCCGGCCGCGTGACCGCGGAAGATCTGTTTGCGAAGATCAAGGCCGGCGGCGGCAAGGCGACGCTGACCACCGTCGAAGGCGAGACGCTGACTTTCACCGAGGTGCAGGGCAACATCAAGGTCGACGGGACGCAGGGCAGCAGCGGTTTCATCACCCAGCCCGACGTCGAACAGTCGAACGGTAACATCCATGTCATCAACGGCGTGCTGATGCCGACGCTCGGCTAAATTCCCGGCCATGCGGCCGTTGTGGAAGGACAAGGATATGAAAACTCATCTGATACTGACGGCCGCAGCGGCCGCGCTCGCGCTCGCGCTCGCGGGTTGCGGCAGCAAAACCGAAACGCCAACCGAGACGACCACCGTCGCGGGCGGCGAAACCACGCCGGTCGATACGGCGAGCGCCAATCCGCGGGTCGGCGGCGCCGAGATGCTGCCGACGAAGACGATCGTCGAAAACGCCTCGGCATCGCCGATTCACAAGGCGCTGGTTGCTGCGGTCAAGCAGGCCGGTCTGGTCGAAACGCTATCGGGTGCGGGGCCGTTCACGGTCTTCGCTCCGACGGACGATGCCTTTGCCCAGGTGGCGCCGGTGACGCGCGATGGCTGGATGCGCCCGGCGCAGAAAGAGGTTCTCGCCGGAATCCTGAAATATCATGTCGTCCCCGGCAAGCTGACCGCGGCCGATCTGACCGCGAAGATCGCCGAAGGCGGCGGCAAGGCGGTGCTCAAAACGGCCGACGGGCGGGACCTGACCGCCACGAAAAGCGGCGACGCGATCATCCTGACGAGTGCCAGCGGCAACAAGGCGACGGTGACGCAAGCCGACGTTGGCCAGTCGAACGGCGTTATCCACGTCGTCGACGCGGTGCTCGTGCCGAAAATGTAGCAAAACCCGCCGGCCGGCCCGGCACGGCGATATTTTATGTCGCAAAGGGCCCGCATTTCTCGCCTCGGGAAATGCGGGCCCTTCTTTTTGGCAGCTTAAGAGTCGACACGCTGGGCGGCGCGCGGCAAGAGGTGCGCGAAACGGAATCAGCAGGGGAGCGAGCCCGTGGACTTTATCGCGATTTTTTCGATTTTCGTACTGGCCTGCTTTGTCGGCTATTTCGTCGTCTGGTCGGTGACCCCGGCGCTGCACACGCCGCTGATGAGCGTCACCAACGCCATTTCGTCGGTGATCATCGTCGGCGCTTTGATCGCCAGCGCCGCGGCGGGATCGGCTTCGTCGAAATGGCTCGGCCTTGCCGCGGTCGTGATGGCGAGCATCAACATTTTCGGCGGCTTTGCCGTCACCGCGCGCATGCTCGCGATGTACAAGAAGAAGGAGCGCTGAGATGGACATCCAGTCGATCCTTTCCGCCGCAACCGGCGGGCATGGCCTCGCGGTCAACCCCTGGGCCTCGGTCGCCTATCTGGTAGCGGGCGTCCTTTTCATTCTCGCGCTGCGCGGGCTGTCGAGCCCGGCGACCGCGCAAAGCGGCAATCGCTTCGGCATGGCGGGTATGACGATTGCGGTCGTCACCACGCTGCTGACGCATGCGCCGGTCACCGTCGATGGCGGCCTCGATAGCATCGGCCTGGTCGAGATCCTCGCGGCGATCGGTATCGGCGCGGTCATCGGTATCGTCATGGCACGCCGCATCGCGATGACCGCGATGCCGCAGCTTGTGGCGGCGTTCCACAGCCTTGTCGGTCTGGCCGCGGTCGCGGTGGCGGCGGCGGCCTATCTGAACCCGCAAGCGTTCGGCATCGCCGACGCCGCGGGTCAGATCTTCACGGTCAGCCGCATCGAAATGGGACTTGGCATCGCGATCGGTGCGATCACCTTCTCGGGTTCGGTCATCGCCTTCCTCAAGCTCAACGGCAATATGTCGGGTTCGCCGATCATGCTGCCGGGACGGCACGTCATCAATCTGGCGACGCTGGCGGCGATCATCGGCCTCGTTGCCTATTTCACCTTCGACCAGTCGCCCTGGGTGTTCTGGACCGTCACCGGCCTCAGCTTCGTCATTGGCTTCCTGCTGATCATCCCGATCGGCGGCGCCGACATGCCGGTCGTCGTGTCGATGCTGAACAGCTATTCGGGCTGGGCTGCGGCGGCGATGGGCTTCACGCTCGGCAACACCGCGATGATCATCACCGGCGCGCTCGTCGGCTCGTCGGGTGCGATCCTGTCGTACATCATGTGCCGCGCGATGAACCGCAGCTTCATCAGCGTGATCGCGGGCGGCTTTGGCTCCGATACCAGTGCGGCTGCTGCCGGGGGCAAGGAACAGCGTCCGTGGAAGCCGGGCAGCGCCGACGATGCCGCCTTCCTGATGAGCCAGGCCGAAAATGTCATCATCGTTCCGGGTTACGGCATGGCGGTGGCGCAGGCACAGCATGCGCTGCGCGAAATGGGCGACCTGCTCAAGAAAGAGGGCGTGAACGTCAAATATGCGATCCATCCGGTTGCGGGCCGTATGCCCGGTCATATGAACGTGCTGCTCGCCGAAGCGAACGTGCCCTATGACGAGGTGTTCGAGCTGGAGGATATCAACGGCGAGTTCGCGCAGTGCGACGTTGCCTTTGTCATCGGCGCGAACGACGTGACCAACCCGTCGGCCAAGACCGACAAGAGCTCGCCGATCTACGGTATGCCCGTGCTCGACGTTGAAAAGGCCAAGACCGTGCTGTTCGTGAAGCGCTCGATGGGCGGGGTCGGCTATGCCGGCGTCGACAACGACGTCTTCTATATGGATCAGACGATGATGTTGCTCGGCGATGCCAAGAAAATGGCCGACGACATCGTCAAGGCGCTCAACGGCGGCGGGCACTAGACAAGAATCGTCGCCCCTGCGAAGCAGGGGCCGCTATCAAGGCAGCGCTATGTTGCCAGCGGCCCCCGCCTGTGCGGGGGCGACGTGTTTTTAAAGGGACCTTATGCGTAAAATCGGCCTGATCGGGGGAATGAGCTGGGCATCGACCGAGCTCTATTACCGCCATCTCAACAAGGGTGTGCAAAAGCGCCTCGGCACCGCCTGTTCGGCGCCGATCCTGATGGAAAGCCTCAACTATTGCGAGTTGTCGCGGCTGACGACGCCCGAGCAATGGGCGCATGCGAAAGAGGTGCTGATCGCTTCGGCGCAGCGGCTCGAGGCGGCGGGTGCGACGGCGCTGATGGTTGCGGCCAATTCGATGCACAAGATTGCCGAGGATATCGCCGCAGCGATTTCGATCCCGCTCCTCCACATCGTCGACGAAACCGGCGAGAAGATGAAAGCCGACGGGATCAAGGCCACCGCAGTCATCGGCACGCGCAACGTGATGACCGAGCCCTGGTTCCGCCAGCGGCTCGTGCGTCACGGGTTGACGCTTGCGCCCTATGAGACGAGCCGCGCCGACGAGATCGACCGGATCATCTATGAAGAGCTGATGCTGGGCAAGGTGAACGAAAGTTCGCGCCGTACGATGAAGACGTTCATCACCGATATCGCAAAGCAGGACATCCAGGCGATCGTGCTGGCGTGCACGGAACTGGTGATGCTGGTCGACACCGATGCCAATGTCCTGCCGATTTACGATACGACGCGCATCCACGTCACGGCCGGCGTCGACTGGATTTTGGGCGAGGGCTGAGCCGGCCTGAAGTCCGTTCGCATCGAGCGAAGTCGAGATGCCCATCGGTCGAGTGCGACTTCGGGGTGTCTCGACTTCGCTCGACACGAACGGATTTGGTTTCTCTAGCTCATCTTCGTCCAGGTCACGGTACGGCAGAACAGGCTGACACAGCCTTTCATCGTCATCTTGCCGCCGTTCACGCGTAGGTGTGCCGTATAATATCGCCCGTCTTCGGGGCTATAGCCTTCGCCCTTCCAGCCGTCGCCGTGCGGGACAAGATCCCAGTAGATCTGAAGCCCCGTGACCTTGCGGCCGCGTTTGGCCTTGTCGGGATTGCGCTCGTCGAGCTGGCCGCCTGCGGGTTGCTTGACGAGCAGGCGCTCGATCCGCCCGCACATCTTGTTGCCGCACGCGGCCATGACGACGACGCCCTTGCCATCGTCGGTTTTCCATCGTCCCGCGATGGGCGCGGGCGCGGCGGCCATCGATGGCACGGCAATCAAGGCGACAAGCGCCAAACCAAATCTGTGAATCAAAGCGACCTCTCCCCGGGTTAGCTACGCATATGTCAGCAACATCGCTTGGCATCCGTCAAGTCTTGCACCATGCTCTCCGAAAATAAGGGGAGAGACATATGCGATTCCATGGCCTGCGCCACGCGGCGACGCTCTGCATCGTAGCGGTCCTTGCCGCCCATCCGGCGGCGGCGAAAGTGATCAGCGTCAGTGCGACAACGCCCGATGCGAACGAAAAGCTGCAAGAAGCGCTGATCCTCGCGCAGCCGGGCGATGTCGTGCAATTGGGCGCGGGCGTCTGGCACCTTGCCGACGGCCTGTCACTCGATGTCGCCAATGTGACCGTGCGCGGCGCCGGGGCGGGCGAGGGCGGATCGGCGCTCGATTTTTCGGGTCAGCAGGGCGCGGGCGAGGGACTGCTCGTCACGTCGGACGATGTGTTCCTGACGCAATTCGCGGTGCTCAATACCAAGGGCGACGGCATTAAGTCGAAGGGCGCCGACCGCATCGTCTATCACAAGCTGCGCGTCGAATGGACCGCGGGGCCGAAGGAAACCAACGGCGCCTATGGCATTTATCCGGTCGAGAGCAGCGATGTGCTGATCGACAGCGTTTACGTTCGCGGCGCGTCGGATGCGGGCATCTATGTCGGGCAGTCGAAGAATATCGTCGTCCGCGATTCGATCGCCACCGAAAATGTCGCGGGGATCGAGATCGAGAACAGCTATGACGCCGACGTTCACGACAATATCGCGACAAAGAATACCGGCGGGATCCTCGTGTTCGACCTGCCCAGCCTGCCGATGCAGGGCGGCCATAATGTCCGCGTCTTCGAAAATATCGTGAACGACAACAGCACGCCCAATTTCGCGCCGAAGGGCAATATCGTCGCGAGCGTACCGACCGGGACCGGCGTGCTGATCATGGCGAACCGCAATGTCGAGATCTTCGACAATGTCTTTGCCGACAATGGCACCGCCAACGTGATGATCGTCGGCTATCGCTATGAGCATAAGGACCCGAAATATCAGCCGCTGCCCCGCGCGATCGTCGTGCGCGGCAACCAGCATGGCAAGGCGGGCTATGCGCCCAAATTCCCTGGCGGCGACATGATCGCCGCGGCGATGGGCGGCAGCATTCCGCCGGTGCTGTGGGACGGCGCGGGCGACGCGGTCGTGCTCGACAAGGTTGGCGTGCTGTCGCTGAACCTGCCCGATGTGAAGAGCCCGCAGAGCGAGGCGAAGCCATCGCCCGCCGACCTGTCGAAGGGTACGCCGCCCGCGGCGCTGCCCGCGATCGAACTGCCCGACGCGATGGAGGCGAAGGTTCGGTGAGACGCGCTTTCGCTGCGCTGGCGGTCGCGCTGCTTTGTGTCAGCGGGGTCGCGGCGGTACCGGCGCCGGGCGTCGATCAGCAAGTCATCGACAGCGAGGCGATGCCGCCGAAACTGTCGGCATTCGGGCTGTTCCGCGGCAACGATCCGAAAACGCCTGCGACCGGTGTCGGTTATACGCTGCGCGCACCTTTGTTCAGCGACTATACCGACAAGCACCGCTTTATCTCGATCCCTGCAGGCAGGAAGGCGAAGGTTGGCGCGGACGGTGTAATCGACTTCCCGGTCGGGACGGTGCTGGTCAAAAGCTTCGGTTGGAGCGACGTCAATGACGGGCGTCCGGTCGAGACGCGACTGCTGATCCGGCGCGCGGGCGGCTGGACGGCGCTGCCCTATATCTGGGATACCGACGGCAAGGACGCGACGCTGGCGCTTGGCGGGCGCCGCGTGCCGGTGACCTTCAAGAGCCCCGATGGCGAGATTCACAGCATCCGTTACGCCGTGCCCAACAAGAATCAGTGCAAGGAATGCCACAGCCTGAGCGGCGAGATCGTGCCGATCGGCCCCAAGGCGCGGAACTTCATCCTCGACCCCGCGGCGTCGGGTCATCTGCGCAGTCTCTATTTCGAGAATCCGGCGATGCTCAAACCCATGATGCCGCAGTGGGACGACCCCAAGTCTGGCAGCGTCGCCGACCGCGCCCGCGCCTATCTCGACGTCAATTGCGCGCATTGCCACAACCCAGCGGGCAGCGCGTCGAACAGCGGGTTGTTCCTGCGCTGGACCGACGACCCGGCGGGTGTGAACTATGGCATTGGCAAGCGCCCGACGGCGGCGGGACGCGGCAGCGGGGGCGTGGATTTCGCGATCGCGCCCGGCGACCCCGCGCATAGCTTCCTCGTCTATCGCCTCGAAAGCACCGATCCTGGCATCGCGATGCCCGAGGTCGGACGCTCGACGGTGCACAAGGAAGGCGCGGCGCTGCTACGGCAATGGATTGCGGAGATGCCCAAAGCATCGCATTAGACGGCGCCATGACCCAGCTTGTTCTCCACGACTATTTCCGTTCGTCCGCGAGCTTCCGCGTCCGCATCGCGCTCAATCTCAAAGGGCTCGCCTATGAGCGCGTCGAGGTCAGCCTGATCGCGGGCGAGCAGCGTAGCGACGCCTATCTGGAGCAGAATGCGCAGGGCTTTGTGCCGATGCTCGTCGTCGATGGCGAACCGATCATCCAGAGCATGGCGATCATCGACTGGATCGACCGCGCTTTTCCCGAACCGCGGCTGATCCCCGAGGAGGCGATGCCGCGCGCGGTCGCGCTTGCGCGGGCGCAGGTGATCGCGAGCGACATCCATCCGCTCAACAATTTGCGCGTGCTCAAATATCTGACGCGCGATCTGGGGCTCAACGAGCAGACGAAGGATCGCTGGATCGCGACATGGATCGCGCAGGGGTTTGAGGCGCTCGAGGCGATGGCGGGCGATGGGCACTATCTGGGGGGCGAAACGCCGGGGATCGCCGACTGCTGCCTCGTGCCCCAGATGTACAACGCGCGGCGCTTCGAGGTGCCGCTGGACGATTATCCGCGGCTGGTCGAAATCGACGCGGCTTGCATGGCGCATGAGGCGTTTCAGCGCGCGCATCCCGATGCAGTGAAGCCCGCGTGATTCGGCTGCTGACGGGGGTGGCCGCGCTGGCGCTGCCGGCGATGGCGATGGGGCAGGAGGTCGCCGATCCCCACCCGGACGGCCAGATCATCATCCCGATAGGGAAATATGACCCCGAGGCGATCGTCGTGAACGGCGGGCTGCTGCGCGACCACGCGCGCCGTCTGCAAAGCGTCACGACCCTGACGCGCCTCGATCCAGGTATCGGCGCTCGCGTCGAGAACCGGTTGCGCGACGAAGCCGGCCTCGTCCAGTTTCGCCGCTCGGACGGTCGCTCCGCACACCCGACGAGCCAGGGCGTCACATTGCGAGGACTCGGCGGCAATGCGTCGAGCCGCGCGCTCGTAACGCTCGATGGGGTGCCGCAGGCCGATCCCTTCGGCGGTTGGGTTGCCTGGAGCGCCTATGATGCAATCCATCTCGGCGGCGTTGCGATCGCGCGCGGCGGCGGGAGCGGCGCCGATGGGCCGGGCGCCCTGGCCGGCACGATAGCCCTTTATTCGACCATGACCCGAGATTCCGAGGCGAGCCTTGCCTATGGAAGCCGCGACAGCTGGGACGCGTCGGCTTCGATCGGGGGCCGGATCGGAAATGGTGAAGTCGCCATCGACGGGCGCTATAGTCGCGGCGACGGCTTCGTTCCGGTGATCAAGGGGCAGCGCGGGGCGATCGACCGTGCGGCGCCTTACGAGCAAGGCGGATTGGGATTGCGCCTTCGCTTCGATGCCGGTGCGCAAACGCGTGTCGAAGCCAGCCTGCGCGGTTTTTCCGACCGGCGTGACCGGGGGACCGATTTCACCGACAGCAAGGTCGACGGCGTCGATGCGAGTTTGCGCATTGTGCACGATCCGTATGATCAAACCCAATGGCTCGCCCTCGCCTATGTCCAGCTTCGAGATTTCGAAAGCGGCTTTGCGAGCGTGGCGGCCAATCGCAACAGTGTCGCGCCCGCACTTTTTCAGCGCGTGCCCGCGACGGGGCTCGGGGGGCGGCTGGAACTGCGGCCGGCGCTGGGTCAGGACAAATGGCTCCGTCTCGGCATCGACTGGCGGCGTACGGTCGGCCGGACCGAAGAAGATTTCTTCTTCAGCGGGGTGACGCCGGGCCGCCATCGTGTCGCAGGCGGAAGCAGCGACACGGCGGGCCTTTTCGTCGAAGGCACGGCGGGTAACGCCGAAGAAGGGGGCATGGCGAGCCTGAGCGGCCGGCTCGACCGCTGGTCGCTCGGTACCGGCTATCGGCTCGAACGGAATATCGGCGGATCGGTGATTGCCGACCTCGGCTTTCCTTCGCGCCGGGGCTGGGAAGGGAGTGGCCGTGCTTCCGTACGCTGGGCGTCGTACGCGTTCGCACTGCGCGCCGCCGCCTATCGCGGCTGGCGCCTGCCCACTCTCAACGAACTCTACCGCCCGTTTCGCGTCGGGGCGGAGGTGACGACCGCGAACGAGATGTTGAAGCCCGAACGACTGTGGGGCGGCGAGGTCGGCGTCGACTGGAACAGTGGCGATACCAAGCTGTCGGCGACGGTCTTTGCCAATCATCTGACGAACGCGATCGCCAATGTGACGCTCGCGCCGAACCTCAACCAGCGGCAGAATCTCGATGCGATCGACAGCAAGGGGATCGAGGTCAGCGCCGAACAGCGGATCGGCCCGGCAACGCTGCGTGCGACCTATGCCTTTACCGATGCGAAGGTCGACGCCTCGGGCGGAGCGGCAACGCTCGACGGCCGCCGCCCGGCGCAGATCGCCAAGCATGGCGGCAGCGTGTCGCTGCGCAGCAATGCGAGCGGCCCGTTCGGCGGCTTTGCGACGCTGCGCTATGTCGGCAAGCAGAATGAGGATGATCTGGGGCTGCTCGAACTGGGCGATGCCCTGACGGTCGATGCCGGGCTGTCGTGGAAACTGGCCAAGGCGATCAGCATCGAGGCGCGCGGTGAAAATCTGTTCGACGAGTTGGTGCCCGCCGCGATCTCGTCATCGGGCATCGTCGAGCGCGCGACGCCGCGGACGCTGTGGATCGGCGCGCGCGTTTCTTTCTGATTTTCCCATATTGATCTTCACAGGCCTGAAACAGGCGATAGGATGGGCGCCGCTGGGGTTTCGGGTGGGAGATGGATAAGGCATGGCCGCGAAGAAGCTGAATCTCGACAATTTCCTGCCGTACCGCCTGTCCATCGCATCGAATGCCCTGTCGAGCCGGATCGCCGCCGAATATGAGAACAGGTTCGGGCTGAAAATTCCCGAATGGCGGCTGATGGCGATTCTGGGCGAAGGGCAGCCGAAGACCCAGCGCGAGCTCGTCGAGGCGACGCGTATGGACAAGGTCACGGTCAACCGGGCGGCGAAGGCTCTGGCCGATCGTCAGCTGATCGCGCGGCAGGCGCACGAGGCCGACGGGCGCTCGCACCACCTCGAACTCACCGAAACGGGATATTCGCTCTATGACGCGATCGTCCCTGCGGCGCTCGCGAGCGAAGCGCAGCTTGAATCGAACATCAGCGCTGACGAACGAGCGACGCTGCTTGCCATTCTCGCGAAACTGACCGCCGCCGCCGAAGACTATGGTTGATCGCGCCTATCGCGCCGCGCCGCCGGGCGTGCTGCGTATCGAGCCGCTCGGCGAACTGACCGCGATTTTCGACCGGCGGTCGATGCAGACGCATCTGGTCGTGTCGCCGATGCCCGAGATACTCGGCGCGATGGCCCTCGACATATGCAACGCTGCAACCTTGGCCGCGCGTCTGGCCGCGACATTCGATCTCGATGGCGACGAGGATGTGCGGCCGATCCTGGCTGAACGGCTGGGCGAGCTTGCCGCGATGGGGCTGGTGGCGCGCGCGTGAGGCATCATGTGCGCATTGCCGTCGGTCCGGTGCAATTCCGTATCGGGAGCGATTGGGCCGAACCGATCGCGGCGCTCGGACATCTCTATGCCGGCTATCCGCAGGACGATGCTCGCCCCGCCGAAGCGACGGTGCGATTGTTCGCCGCGCGGCCATGGCGGCGCTGGCTGCGGCCATCGGTTCATATCGGTGGCGATTTCATCGTCCCCGACGCGCTGCCGCTGCCGCTATCGATGGGGCTGCTTGCCGCCGAGATGGGGATGAATTTGCAGGTCGCGCTGGGCTGGCGGCGGCACCTGCTGCTCCACGCCAGCGCTGTCGCGCGCGACGGGCGCGCCGTGATCATGTCGGGCGAATCGGGTTCGGGCAAATCGACCCTTGCGGCCTTGCTGGGCGAAGGCGCCTGGCGGCTGATGGGCGATGAGTTCACGCTGATTGACCCCACCGGTGGCGACGCCTTTGCTTTTCCGCGCGCGGTCAGCCTGAAGAATGAGGCGATCGCCGAGGTTGCGGCGCAGGTCGACGCCGCGCGGCTTGGCCCGCTGCTCGCCGGGACACCGAAGGGCGATATCCGTCATTTGATCCCGCGGCCCGAAGCCATCGCCGCGATGCACGAACCCGCGCGCCCCGCGTTGCTGCTTTTCCCGCGCTTCGGTGGCGAGGTCGCGGTCGAGCCGATGGGAGAGGGCGAAGCCTTTGTGCGGCTGACCGAGGCGTCGACCAATTATGTCGCGCTGGGCGAGGCGGGCTTTGCCGCGCTGACGCGGCTGGTTCGCGAAACGCCCGCTTTCGGCATCTCCTATCCCGACAGCGCCGCCGGCATGGCGCTGGTCGCGCAATTGTGGGCGGAAACCCGGCGATGAGCGCGGTGCGGACCTTTGTCGACCTGCTCGCCGGGCGTCGCGAAGCGGGTGCGCTTGCGCCGCGCGAATGGGATGGCGTGATCGGCGTCGCGCGGAGCGAAGCGATGCTCGCGACGCTGGCGCACCGTCTGGCCGACGCCGACCTGCCGCCCGCGGTCGCCGCGCTGTTCGTCGACCAGCGCGCCGCTGCCGCGGTCGCGCAGCGGCAGGCGCAGTGGGAGGCCGAGATGGCGCGGCGCGCGCTTGCGCCCGTGGGCATCGAATTCGTGCTGCTCAAGGGCGCTGCCTATGCCGCGGTCGGCATGGCATGCTCCGAAGGACGCCAGATCGGCGACCTCGACATCCTCGTGCTCGGGTCCGACATCCGCCGCGCCGAGAATGAACTGCTCAACGCGGGGTGGGAATGGGTGAAGCCCGATCCCTATGACGACGCCTATTACCGCGAGCATATGCACGAGCTTCCGCCGCTGATCCACCGGACGCGCGACCGGATGATCGACGTGCACCACACGATCCTGCCGCGGACCCACCGGATCACCCCCGATGCGCTCGCGCTGATGAGCGATGCCGTGACCAGTGACGACGGTTTTGCGGTGCTGAACCCGGCCGACATGGCGTGCCATTGTGCAGCGCATATGCTCGCCGACGGCGACTTGCAGGGCGGGCTGCGCAACCTGTGGGACTTTTACACGATGACCCGCGATTTCGCTACGGCCGATCCAGGCTTCTGGACGCAGCTCGAGCAGCGCGCGGCTCTGCACGGGCTGCGCGCGGCGGTGCACCGCGCGGCGCGGCTGGCGCGCGATCTTTACGGTGCAGTGCTTCCCGGCGGATGGGATCGGCAGGATCCGGCCGACATCTGGTTCCGCCGCCGCCTGTTCGCGCGCGACGATTGGGGGCGGGTGACGAACCCGTTGCTCGAACAGGCTTTCTATATCCGCTCGCACTGGCTGCGGATGCCTCCCACGATGCTCGCGAAGCATTTGTGGACGAAGTGGCGGAAGCGTCAGAGCGTTTCGAGCAGCGGCACCAAATCGTCGTAATGGTCGATGACATGGCCGGCGCCGAGTTCGGCGACGGGCCGGTCGAGAAATCCGAAGCTCACGGCGATACTGGGCACACCGGCATTCTTCGCCGCCATTACGTCATAAATGCTGTCGCCAACGAACGCTGTGCGGCCGTCGCCGCATCGCTCGATCATCGCAAAGATCGGTTCGGGCGCGGGCTTGCGGACACCCAATGTGTCGCCGCCGATGATCGTCGCCATGCGGCCTGCAAGGCCGAATTCTCCGAGCAAGACGCGCGCCAGATGCTCGGCCTTGTTGGTGACGACCGCGGTCCGGACGCCCAGTGCATCGAGCCGGTCGAGCGCGTCGATCACGCCGGGAAAGAGCCGGCTGTGGACCGCGATATGCGCTTCATAGAAGCGCAGTAGTTCGGGATAAAGCCGCTCGACCGCACCATCGGGGACGCCGCCGGACGCACGCAGCCCTTCCTCGAGCATATGCTTTGCGCCGCGCCCGATCATCGGCCGCACGGCGTCCGTGCTCAACGGAGCGCGGTCCATCAGTGCCAGCGCATGATTGACCGCGGCGGCAAGGTCGCCGAGCGTATCGAGGAGCGTGCCGTCGAGGTCGAAGCCGACGATCGCAAAAGGGAATCGGTTCATTGGCCGCGCATGGCGCGATGCTCTGGAAACCGCAATGATTTGCTGGCATGGCAGCGCGCATGAGCAATCCAATCGCCGCTATCGTCCTTGCCGCGGGCAAGGGAACCCGCATGAAGTCCGACCTGCATAAGGTGCTGCACCCGATCGCGGGGCGCCCGATGCTGTTGCATCTGATGGCCAGCGTCGACGAACTCGGCCCGGCGAAGAAGGTCGTGATCGTCGGGGACAAGGCCGATCAACTCGAGGCCGCGCTGGCCGGCAGCGCAGAGCTTGCGGTGCAGAACCCGCAGCTTGGTACCGGCCATGCGGTGCAGCAGGGCGAGCAGGCGCTGGCGGGTTTCGATGGCGACGTGCTGATCCTTTATGGCGACGTGCCCTTCGTTCCCGCCGCGACGATGCAGGCGATGATCGACCGCCTCAATGCCCCCGATGGACCCGCGGTTGTGGTTCTGGCGTTCGAACCCGCCGATGCGCAGCAATATGGCCGCGTCATCACCGCCAAAGATTCGGAGGGGGGCGACCGCGTCACCAAGATGGTCGAGCACAAGGATGCGACCGAAGCCGAACGCGCGGTGCGGCTCTGCAATTCGGGGCTGATGGCGGCGAAGTCGGCGGACCTGTTTGGGCTGCTTTCGCGCGTCACCGACGATAATGCGTCGAAGGAATATTATCTCGTCGATATCGTCAATATCGCGAACGCCGACGGACGCCATTGCGCCGTGGTCGTGACCGATCCCTATGATGTGGCGGGCATCAACAGCCGGGGCGAACTCGCCGCGATGGAAGGCGAATGGCAGGCGCGGCGACGGGTTCAGGCGATGGCCGACGGCGCCAGCCTGATCGCCCCCGGCACCGTCTGGTTCGCATGGGATACGCAGTTGGGCCGTGACGTGTTGATCGAGCCCAATGTCTTCTTTGGCCCCGGCGTAACGGTCGCGAACGGGGTGAAGATCCGCGCGAACAGCCATATCGAGGGCGCTGTGATCGGCGAAGGCTGCGAGGTCGGCCCCTTTGCGCGGCTGCGTCCCGGGACGATCCTTGGCGAGAAAGCCAAGATCGGCAATTTCGTCGAGACGAAAAAGGCGGTGCTGGGCAAGGGCGCCAAGGCGAACCACCTTACCTATCTGGGCGACGTCACGGTGGGCGCCGGCGCGAATATCGGCGCGGGTACGATCACCTGCAACTATGACGGCTATTTCAAATACAAGACCGAGATCGGCGAGAATGCCTTCATCGGGTCGAACAGCGCGCTCGTTGCGCCGGTCAAGATCGGCCGCGACGCGATCGTGGCGGCGGGCAGCGCGGTGACGCGCGATGTTGCCGATGGCGAGCTGCGCCTTGTCCGCGGCGAGCAACTGATCAAGCCCGGCTGGGCCGACCGCTTCCACGACGCGATGCGCAAGAAAAAGGCGGGGAAGTAACGATCATGCCCGCGCCGAAGCTGACGACCCCGCGCCTTGTGCTGCGCCAGATCCGCGCGAACGATGCCGCTGCGCTCTATCCCGTCCTGTCCGACGCCGAGCTGATGACCTGGTGGTCGAGCGGCCCGCACCAGTCGCTCGCCGAGACGGAGGACTATGTCCAAAGCAACGCGGGCGAGGGGCAAGGCTTCGATTGCTGGGCGATTACTGCGGGCGACGATGTCGCGCTCGGCTGGGTGATCCTGATCGACGGCAAGCCCGATGTGAAAGAGATCGGTTATATCCTGCATCGCGACCATTGGGGCCGCGGCATCGCGCGCGAAGCAGTCGAGCGGGTGATCGACCATGGTTTCGATGATCTGAAACTGCGACGCATCTTTGCCGATACCTACCCGGAAAATACCGGGTCGATCACTTTACTGAAGCGGATGGGCTTCCAATATGAAGGGCGACTGCGCGGTGAATGGGAAACGCATATCGGCGTCCGCGATTCGCTGATCTTCGGACTGCTGCAGGACGAATGGATGATGGAGAAAAAGACGTGACCGACCGCTACACCGACAAGCCCTTCCTGCGTTTTGTCGACGCATGGGTGCTGAAGGCGATCGGCCATCTCGACGCGGCGACCGAGACCTGGTGCAAGGCGATGGTGCCGCAGCTCGAGCAGAGCTTTGGCGCGAAGGGAAGCTGGGAGCAGATCGTCGAACAGCAGATGAAGTTCGGGCCCGAATTGCCCGCGCAGATTCTGAAGATCTGGACCGACGGCAAGGCGCGCTTTGCGGCCGGCAATGGCGAGGCACCCGATCCGCGACAGTTCGCGATGATCTTCGTCGACCGGAATTTCGGGCAGAGCTGACTTGGCAAATGCATTGACTGTCCGACCGGCAACACGAGCCGACTATGATGGCTGGCTCCCTCTGTGGGACGGCTACAACGCTTTCTACGGACGCAGCGGCGACACGGCATTGGCGCCCGAAATAACCGCGGCGACATGGGATCGTTTTTTCGATCCCTATGAGCCGATGTTCGCGCTCGTTGCCGAGCGGGACGGCGCGCTTCTCGGCCTCACCCACTATCTACTTCATCGCAGCACGACGTCGTTGCTGCCGTCGCTCTACCTGCAGGATCTTTTTACCAACGGCGAGGCGCGCGGGCAGGGTGTCGGCCGCGCGTTGATCGAGGCGGTCTATCGCGCCGCACAGGATCTGTCGCTTCCGCGCGTTTACTGGCTGACGCACGAAACGAACGAAACAGCGATGACGCTTTACGATCGCATTGCCGAAAAGTCGGGCTTTCTTATGTATCGAAAGAGTTGACGGCTTGATTTGATATCATGATATGATATCAATGAGACATGCGCTTCCTCGCCGACATCCCCGATGACGACATCCAGTGGCTCGACGCACTTGCCAGCGAACAGGGCGTGTCGCGTGCAGAGCTCGTGCGGCGGGCGGTTGCGTCCTATCGTGCCGACATATCGGGCGATGCGATCGATAACGCGTTCGGTATCTGGCGCGGCCGTGATGACATCGGTGACGGACTGAAATATCAGCGGCGCCTGCGGGGAAAGCGCGAATGATCGACGCGCAGTTCGACAGCGATATCCTGATCGACGCGCTCAACGGCGTCGAGGCCGCGCGCGCCGAAATCCGCCGCGCGGGGCGAAAGAGCATCAGCCGGATCAGCTGGACCGAAGTGATGTCGGCCGCCGACCCGGCATCGGTAAAAGCGGTCGAGGCGTTCCTCGGCTGTTTCGCGCTCGAAGAGGTCGGCGATGCGGTCGCGCGCCGCGCCGCGGCATTGCGCGCCGAACGCAAGGGCTTGACGATGGCCGACGCCTTTGTTCTGGCGACCGCACAAATCTCGGGTCGCATCCTCGTGACCCGCAATATCAAGGTGTTTCCGGCCGCAATGCCGGGTATTCGCGTTCCCTACACGCTTTAGAAGAAAGCCAGACCAACATGTGCGGAATTATCGGAATCATCGGCAAGGACCAGGTGGCGGATCGCCTCGTCGACGGGCTGAAGCGCATGGAATATCGCGGCTATGATTCGGCGGGCGTCTGCACGGTCGAGGGCGGCCAGCTGATCCGCCGCCGCGCCGAGGGCAAGCTTGGCAATCTGGTCAAGGAACTGGCGGGAAATCCCGCTTCGGGGACCGTCGGCGTCGCACACACGCGGTGGGCGACCCACGGCGCGCCGACGACGAGCAACGCGCACCCGCACGCGACGGGCGAAGTCGCGCTCGTCCACAACGGGATCATCGAGAATTTCAAGCCGCTGCGTGAGGCGCTGACCGCGCGTGGCCGCAAGTTCGAAAGCGACACCGATACCGAAGTTGTCGCGCACCTCGTTTCCGAGCAGGTCGAGGCCGGCCTGTCGCCGCAGGATGCGGTCAAGGCGGTGCTGCCGCAGCTTCGCGGTGCTTTTGCGCTCGCCATCGCCTTCCGCCAGCATCCCGACCTGCTGATCGGCGCGCGGCTCGGTTCGCCGCTCGTCGTCGGCTATGGCGACGGCGAAACATATCTCGGTAGCGATGCGCTCGCGCTCGCGCCGCTGACGCAGAAGATCGCGTATCTCGACGAGGGCGACTGGGTCGTCATCACGCGCGAGGGCGCGCAGATCTTCGACGCCGACAACACGCCGGTCACGCGCGAAATCACCACGTCGGGCGTGACCGCCGCAACGATCGAGAAGGGCAATTACCGCCACTTCATGCAGAAGGAGATTTTCGAGCAGCCGACCGTGGTCGCGCAGACGCTCTCCTCCTACATCCGCCCGCTCGAACAGACCGTCGCACTGCCGCAGATGGACTTCGACCTCGCAGGTGTCGAGCGCATCACCATCGTCGCGTGCGGCACCAGCTTCTATGCCGGCATGGTCGCGAAATACTGGTTCGAAACCTTCGCGCGCGTTCCCGTCGACATCGATGTCGCGTCAGAGTTCCGCTATCGCGACCCCGTGCTCCAGCCCGGCGGGCTGGCGCTCTTCATCTCGCAATCGGGCGAGACCGCCGACACGCTCGCGGCGCTGCGCCACTGCAAGGCGAACGGCCAGACGATCGCGGTCGTCGTCAACGTGCCCACGAGCAGCATGGCGCGCGAGGCCGACCTGCTGCTCCCGACCCACGCGGGTCCCGAAATCGGCGTTGCGTCGACGAAGGCCTTTACCTGCCAGCTCGCGGTGCTCGCCGCGCTCGCCGCGCATCTCGCGCTCAAGAAAGGCAAGCTTAGCGCCGATGAGGAGCGCGAGATCGTCAAGCATCTGATCGAGGCGCCCGCCGCACTCAACGCTGCGCTGGCGCACGACGAAGAGATTGCGAAGATGGCGCACCTCGTCGCCCCGGCGCGCGACGTGCTCTATCTCGGCCGCGGCCCCGACTATCCGCTGGCGCTCGAAGGCGCGCTCAAGCTCAAGGAAATCTCGTACATTCACGCCGAAGGTTACGCCTCGGGCGAGATGAAACACGGCCCGATCGCGCTGATCGACGAGGCGGTCCCGGTGATCGTCCTCGCACCCAGCGGGCCCTTGTTCGAAAAGACCGTCAGCAACATGCAGGAAGTCATGGCGCGCGGCGGCAAGGTCGTGCTGATCAGCGACGCCGAGGGCCTCGCCGAAGCGGGCGACGGCTGCATGGCGACGATCGAAATGCCCAAGGTCCACCCGCTGATCGCGCCTTTGGTGTATGCGGTGCCGGTGCAGTTGCTGGCCTATCATGTCGCCGTCGCGAAGGGGACCGACGTCGACCAGCCGCGGAACTTGGCGAAGTCGGTTACGGTGGAGTGATGCAGCCGCTGGTTGCCCGGAATTCCCGTTGGCGAATTTTGTTGATCATATTGGGTAGCCTTGCTTTTGTTGTGGCGGGCGTCTGGATTGCGGGCATCGCGGGTCCTGCTCCCAAGCCGGGCAAGGAATGGGTTGGCTGGCTTTCGATCATCTTCTTCGGAGCCGGCGCGGCCGTGGTTGGCAGTCAGCTCTTCAATGACGATATCCAGATCCGGATTTCGGATAGCGGCATCTACTACAGGAAATGGTCCGAACAGACGATACCATGGGGCGAGATCAGCGCGGTTTCAGTGTGGGCGTTCAGGAGGCAGAAATTTCCGATTCTGCATCTCGTCCAGCCCAATCGCTATCCTTCGAGAACGCTTTCGGGGAAATTGTCGGCAACGAACCGGTTACTGACCGGCGGTGATATCGCAATCAGCCTGAGCGGCATGGATCGCAGTTTCAATGATGTCGTCGCCGCGATCGAATATTATCACAGCGCGCATCAGCGCCCCCCGGTTGCGCCGCAACCGCCGCAGAGGGGCTTCGGACGCCGGGGTGTTTGAGGATATCATTTTCGATTTCGAGGGCCGCAGCGCCGACCATGGCCGTCACTCCGCCGCGTTCGCCTGCGCGAGGATCGACGCCGCAATCTCCTCGATCTGGCCGGCGACCAGCAGCGGCGCGCCGCCGACCATGCCGACCTGCGTCTGGCCATTTTCATAATCGCGGAGCCAGGCGACATTTTCGGCAACGACCAGATAATTGCCGCCGCGCGACTTGAGTTCGATGAATTTCATGGGATGTCTCCTGTTCATCGGGGCTCTAGGCGGGAAGTATGAAGATTGTAGGATTCGCATGACCTTCGCGGCGATCATTTTCGACTTCGACGGCGTCATTGCCGACAGCGAGGTTCGCGCGAATCTTTCGCTGTCCGAAAGCCTGACGGCCGCGGGCTTGCCGACGACATATGACGACTGCCTGCGCGATTATTATGGCCACAATTGGCAAGAGACCGAACGGCGCATCGTCGCGCGTTTCGGCCGCGCGTTGCCCGTCGATTTCCGCGAAACCCACCGCGAGCGAGCCCGTGCCAGATATATGGAAGGTTTCAACCCCGTGCCCGGTGTCCCGGCGTTTCTCGATACGCTGGGCGTGATGCCCCGTGCAATCGCCTCGTCGAGCCGGGCCGAATATATCGGCTGGGCGCTCGGGCTGTTCGGGCTCGGCCATCATTTCGGCGAGCATGTCTATAGCGCCGACGGTTGGGACCGTGGCAAGCCGCATCCCGATATCTATCTCGCTGCGGCGAAGGGGTTGGCGGTCGATCCAGCCGCGTGCCTCGCGATCGAGGATTCGCCGACCGGTGCGCAGGCAGCGCTTGCGGCAGGGATGACGGTCGTCGGTTTTTGCGGCGCGGGGCATATCGTCGATCGTGCGGGCCATGGCGCGATGCTGCGCGAAGTCGGCGTGCATCATGTGGCGATGTCGTTCGATGAGGTGATGGCTCTCACTCTCTAACTCGTCATTCCCGCAAAAGCGGGAACCCAGTTGCAACGCCTGCTCGCTGGGTTCCCGCTTTCGCGGGGATGACGAAGGGGATCCGCCAAAAACCTCTGTCCTACAAAAGCATGCACGGTTAAGCTTCGCCCCTTGCCCGCGTGACCGGGCTGAAAAGGTGATTCCAGAGTGAAGTTGCGCAGTTTTCTGCCGCTTTTCGAAAATCGCCCTTCGAGGAGAGAGATATGTGCACCGAGGACACGGAAGCTGATCTTGACCGCGCAGGCCTGCCCGTCGGGCGGCGCAGCTTCACCGCGCTTGCCGGTGCGGGCGCGCTTGCGACGATGCTGCCGGTGCATGCCATGGCGGGCAAGCCGGTGAAGGGCCGCGACGTTGCGATCAAGACCGCCGACGGCACTGCCGATGCCTATTTCGTCGCACCGGCAAGCGGAAAGCATCCGGGCGTGCTGATCTGGCCCGACATTCGCGGGCTGCGTCCGGCGTTTCGCCAGATGGCCGACCGACTGGCGGGTGAGGGATATGCGGTGCTTTGCGTCAATCCCTTCTACCGCTGGCAGAAATCGCCGGTGGTCGATGCCGCGAACGATTTCAGCGATCCCGCGATCCGCGAGAAATTGTTCGGCTATCTGAAGCAGCTCAACCAGGAACTCGTCACCACCGATGCGACCGCGCATCTCGCCTTCCTCGATGCGCAGAAAGAGGTCGACACCAAACGCAAACTCGGCACCACGGGCTATTGCATGGGCGGCGCGATGACGATCTATACGGCGGCGTTGAAGCCCGATCGCGTCGGTGCGGCGGGGAGCTTCCATGGCGGCGGGGTCGGCACCGACAAGCCCGACAGCCCCCATCTGCTGATCCCGAAAACCAATGCGGGCTATCTGTTCGCGATCGCCGACAATGACGACAAGGAAGCCCCGAACGAGAAGGTGCTGCTGAAAGCGGTGCTCGAACCGCGCAAGCAGTGGCACGAGGTCGAGGTTTATGCCGGCGCGATGCATGGATGGTGCCCGCCCGACGGCCGCGCCTATAACGAGGCCGCCGCCGAAAAGGCGTGGGGACGGATGCTCGAACTGTTCAAGGCCAGTCTCTAGGCAAGTCTTTCGAGTGCGGCCTTCCCGCGTGGCGACAGGCGATAACCGGTCTCGAGGCTTTCGGTGAGGCCCAGCTCCTTGAGTTTGCGGATGTTCGGCTTGAGGACCGCTTTTTCGATGTCGAGGGCCGCTGCGATTTCGCGCGCTGTCAGACCTTCGTGGTCCGCGATATGTTGCAGGACGGCGATCGTCCACGGGCGGTCGGCGTTGTTGTCGAGCTTTGCCAGTCGCGCGCCGATCGTGTCGATATCTGCGGAAGATAGGTCGTCCTGCTCGCGCAGTGCGACGCGGTTGTCGGCTCCGGCGAAATGTACGGCGATGCGGTACAACTTGCCTTCGTCCCGTCGCCGAAGTCCGGTGAGCAGCCTGTCGCGGTCGGCAAATCCCGCCGCCCGTGCGTCGTCCTCGGTGATGCTGGTTTCTTCGCACGGCGCGACGCTATCGATCGCCAGCTCACCCACCGCGGTACGGAGCCGTCCGCCCGCCTTCACCGTCGGCCTGCGCCATCGCCGGAACGCCAGCGTGACCTCGCCGGTCCGGATCTTGTCGAGGATGGCCATGGGGAAAAGCATCGTTGCCCCCGCGATCCGATCAGTGTGCGTGCGCCCCGCCGCTCGCAGCATAGCTTGCGTAGACGCGCTGGCCGGCGGGGCCGAACGTCATGACCTTATATGCCTCGCGGTGGTCGCCATGCTCCATGCCGGGCGAACCCGTCGGCATGCCGGCGACGGCCAGGCCCTTCACGCCCTTCGGTTTTTCGCGGAGCAGGCGGGTGATCTCCTTGGCCGGAACATGACCCTCGATCACATAGCCGCCGACGAGCACGGTATGGCAGCTGCGCAGCGCCTGCGGCACACCCTGTTTGTCCTTCACCGCGGTCATGTCGGGCGAATTGACGACGACGGCCTTCTGCCCGAACGATGCCTTCACCTGCTCGAGCCATTTGAGGCAGCAACCGCAGCCTGCGTCGCGGAACATCGTCGGGTTCGCGGCGTGGGCCGCGCCCGCCGTTCCGGTCAGAAGTGCGAGAGCGAGCAAGGAACGGTGGATGGGCGACATCGAAAACTCCCTGAAAACATGACCCGCAGCATAGCAGTTGCCGCCGCCGACGCACAAGCGCCTCATCCCATCGGGTAGAGGATGTCCTTGCTGACCTTGTGCAGCGCCTTCATCACATCGTCGCCGAGCACCAGGTCCATCGCATCGAGGATCGGGTCGACCTGATCGTCGGCGCTGACCCCGACGATCGTCGAGGCGACGAAGTCATGTTGTTTCGACCAGGCGGTCGCCATCGTCACCGGATGGAGTCCGGCTTCGGCGGCGATCGCCAGATAGCGCTCGGTCGCGGCGAGGCTCTTTTCATTGACGAAGCGGCGGCCCATCTCGGCCTGTCGGCCTTCCATGCCGAGGTAGCGGGAGAAACGTGCGCCTTCGGGCCGCGCGCCACCCTGATATTTGCCCGACAATACCCCGCCCGCGAGCGGCGAATAGGGGATCAGGCTGACGCCCTCCTGCCGGCAGACCTGCTTGAGTTCGTCCTCGAAGCGACGATTGTTGAGGCTGAAATTATTCTGGATCGTATGATAGCGCGCGCCGCCGAGCTTCTCCGACGCCGCGAGCGACTTCATCAGCCCCCAGCTCGTCTCGTTCGAGCAGCCAAGGATCCGGACCTTACCGGCGCGGACGAGTTCGTCGAGCGCGTCCATCATCTCGTCATAGGGCGCATCATGGTCGGGCCAGTGCGTCTGGTAGAGATCGATATAGTCGGTCTGCAGCCGGGTCAGGCTGTCGTCGACCGCCTTCATGATATTGTGGCGGTCGAGCGCGGTCATGCCGTTCCGGCAGGGCGACTTGAACCAGACGTGGCTTGGTCCCGACACCTTGGTCGCAAGGATGATCGCGTCGCGCGGCTTGGTTTTCAGCCAGCGCCCGACGATTTCCTCGGTGCGGCCGACCCATTTAATGTCGGGCGGCACCGGATAGCCCTCGGCGGTGTCGTAGAAATTGATCCCGGCGTCGAAGCAGCGGTCGAGCACGCGAAGGGCTGTCGCTTCGTCGGCCTGACTGCCGAAGGTCATCGTTCCCATGCAGATGTCGGACACATGGATGGCGCTCTTGCCAAGGCGGCGGCTCTGCATGTTCTGTTCTCCGGTCAGAAGAGGGGAGCGCCGTCCATAGGTTGCGAGATGCAACCTTGCAATCGGATCAGATCAGCAGCGCGAGCGAGCCCACCAGAAGCGCCGCCATCGTCCAGTTGAAGGCGCGCAGCCGCGCCGGGCTGGACAGCCAGCCGCGCAGCACCTGACCCATCACCGCCCACAGGCTGGTCGAGGGCAGGTTGATGATGCCGAAGACGACCGCGACGAGCAGTACCGCGCCGAAGTTGCGGTCCGGCGCGTAGAGCGCGATGGCCGACAGCGCCATCGACCAGGCTTTCGGATTGACCCACTGGAACAGCATCGCCTGTACGAAGGTCATCGGCTTGCCGCGTGCGCCGGCTTCCGTGTCAGGCGCCGCGGCGTTGGCGATCTTCCATGCAAGCCAGAGCAGATAGGCTACGCTTACGACTTTGAGCACAGTGTTCAGTACCGGGAACAGGTCGAACAATCCCATCAGCCCGACCCCGACGAGGACGATCATAAGGGTGAAGCCGAAACCGACGCCGAGTGCGTGCGGCACGGTGCGGCGCAGCCCGAAATTGGCCCCCGATGCCATCAGCATCATGTTGTTCGGGCCCGGCGTGATCGACGAGACGAGCGCGAAGGCAGAAAGCGCGAGGAGAGTGGTCTGGTTCATACGCGCAACATAATGCGTTTTGGCGTGCAATGGATTGCAAAGATGGCCTTAAATCGGATAGACTATGCAATCTATGATCAAGATTGATGCTATTGGCCGCAAGATATTGCATGAATTGTCGCGCGACGGGCGAATCTCCAACCTCGAGCTCGCCGAGCGTGTCGGACTTTCCCCGTCGGCGTGCCTGCGCCGCGTACAGGAGCTCGAGCGCAGCGGAGTGATCAAAGGCTATCGCGCAGTAATCGATCCGGCGAAACTCGGATTGACCTTCCTCGCCTATGTGACGGTCGGCCTGTCGTCGCACACGAAAAAATCGCAGGTCGGTTTCGAGGCGGCAATGGCGGGCGCGCCCGAGGTCCGCGAATGCCATAACATCACGGGCACGATCGAATATCTGTTGCGTGTCGAGACGGCCGATCTTGTGGCGTACAAGCATTTCCATACCGAGGTGCTTGGGGTGCTGCCGCAGGTCCATTCGATCACTACCTATGTGTTGATGGACTCACCAAAGGATGAGCGCGCATAACGACCCCGTGTCAGTTTGGGGTAGCTGTCACAATGCTTCTGGAATAATGAAACTATAGTTCAATGGCGTGTCGGGGGGCTCATGGCGATCAAACTGCTTCATCAGTCTTCCTTGTCGGGCGCGGAGCTTGGGCAACTGGCCGACGCCCTGCAACCTTTCGACGCCGACATAGCGATTTTCGAAGCACCCGACCCGGGGCCCCAGAACGTCCTCGAATGGGCGCTGCCCGTTCTGGTCGGGATCATCCTCGCAGGCCCGGTGAAGTCTGCCAGCGACGGCTTTTTCAGCGAAATGGGAAAAGACGCCTATGTGAAGCTCAGAGACGTCGTTTCGCGACTGTTCGGCGACACGAAGCAAAGGAGCACGAGCTGGAAATCCCAAAATGGTGAGGTTAGGCAAGCGCCGCCGCTTGCGATCTCGTTCGATTTCGACGGCGATGCTGTCCGTTTCGTTTTTCCATACGACTTGGCGCCGGCCGGGCTTCCGGATGCGTTCGAGGAGATGAACCGGAACATCGCCTTTCTCGCCAACATGGTGACATGGCAGAAAAAGCAGTTTGTCCTGCTGGATGATCATGCTGCCGATTTGTTCGGGCCGACCTATCCCCGGCAGGACCGGTGGTTGCAGAACCGCGAATTGCTGGGCGAAATCGCCTTTGGCACATGGGTCTATAACGCGGCGGTGAAGAGCTGGATCAAGGCCCAGTGATTCGACGCTGAGCGTCACGCTTCGCAAGAGTATGCCTCCAGGCGGGGCAGGGGCTTGCCGCGGCGGGCTCGGAACCACATATCGGTTTCATGACGAAACTCTCTTTCCTCGACCTTGTGCCCGTCACCGATACCGGCACCATCTCCCAATCACTGGCCAACGCCGCCGATCTTGCCCGGCATGCCGAGGCGCTCGGCTACGAACGCTATTGGGTCGCCGAACATCACGGCATGACGGGAATCGCGAGCGCCGCGACGTCGGTGGTGCTCGCGCATATCGGGCAAGCCACTTCGACGATCCGCATCGGCGCGGGCGGCATCATGCTGCCCAACCATGCCCCGATGGTGATCGCCGAGCAGTTCGGTACGCTCGAAGCGCTGTTCCCCGGCCGTGTCGATCTGGGCCTTGGGCGTGCGCCTGGCTCCGACGGTGTCGTTGCGCGCGCGCTGCGCCGCAATCTCGCGAGCGACGAGCGCCAATTCCCACAGGATGTCGTCGAGCTTCAAGCTTTCCTTGCTGGCGACGACCGGCTTGGCATCCGCGCGGTGCCGGGCGAAGGGACGAATGTTCCGCTGTGGATTTTGGGCTCGAGCACCTTTGGTGCGCAACTCGCGGCAATGCTGGGGCTGCCCTATGCCTTCGCCAGCCATTTCGCGCCCGACGCACTCGACGAAGCGCTCGACATCTATCGCCGCCAGTTCAAACCGTCGGCGCAGCTTGCCGTGCCTTATGCCGCCGCCGCCTTCAACGCCTTCGCTGCTGATTCACGCGAGGAAGCCGAACTACTCGCTTCGTCGCAGCAGCAGGCGTTCGTTGCGCTGCGCACCGGCAATCCGGGCAAGATGCAGCCGCCGCTTGCAGGCTATAAGGACAGCCTGCCGCCGAACGCACGCGCGATTCTTGACCATGTCCTGCAATGCTCGGCGGTTGGCACCGCCGAGGACATCGCCGCGGGGCTGAAGGCCTTTGTCGAGCGCACCGGGGTCGATGAGGTGATCGTCGCGTCGTCGATGTACGATCATGATGCGCGCAAACATTCGCTCGCGCTGACCATGGAGGCCGGCAAGACGCTTTAGGCGAAGGGGACGTGCCCCGTGTTGACGCACCTCCGGGTGCGGCAGTATAGGGGCGGCCCGACCAAGGGCGGCCCGTATCGGGGTCGCCTTTTTACTTTTGCCTGAAAGGTGCCTGCTATGTCGATCACGCCGCTGATGCCCGTTTACCCCCGGTGCGCTGTGCGTCCGGTACGCGGCGAAGGCGCCTATCTGATCGGCGAGCGAGGCGAACGCTATCTGGACTTCGCGAGCGGCATCGCGGTCAACCTGCTAGGCCATGGTCACCCGCATCTGACGAAAGCGATTCAGGAGCAGGCAGCGACGCTGATGCACGTGTCGAACCTGTACGGTAGCCCGCAGGGCGAAGCCTATGCCGCGCGGCTCGTCGAAAACACATTTGCCGACACGGTTTTCCTGACCAACTCGGGCGCCGAGGCGGTCGAGTGCGCGATCAAGACCGCGCGCGCCTATCATTCGAGCGCGGGCAATGGTGAGAAGCACAATCTCATCACCTTCAACAACGCCTTCCACGGCCGGACGCTCGGCACGATTTCGGCGACCAATCAGGAAAAGCTGCGCAAGGGTTTCGACCCGCTGCTCCCCGGCTTCGCTTATGCGCCGTTCGACGATCTCAATGCCGCGCTCGACCTGGTCGACGACAATACGGCGGGCTTCCTGGTCGAGCCGATCCAGGGCGAAGGGGGCATTCGCCCCGCGTCGCAGCCGTTCCTTCAGGGGCTTCGCGACATCTGCGACCAGCGCGACCTGATGCTCGTGTTCGACGAAGTCCAATGCGGCGTTGCGCGCACCGGGCATCTTTATGCCTATGAACATTATGGCGTCACCCCCGACATCATGGCGAGTGCCAAGGGCATCGGCGGCGGCTTCCCGATGGGGGCGACCCTCGCGACCGAGAAAGCCGCGCGCGGCATGGTGATCGGCACACATGGTTCGACCTATGGCGGCAATCCGCTTGCATGCGCGGCGGGGCAGGCTGTCCTCGACGTCGTGCTCGAAGAAGGGTTTCTCGATCAGGTCAAGGCGACCGGCGAGCGGCTGCGCGGTGCGCTCGAACAGTTGATCCCCAACCACGACCAGCTGTTCGACAGCGTACGCGGTGTCGGCCTGATGCTTGGCCTCAAGCTCAGCTCGGACAGCCGCGCGTTTGTTGCACATCTGCGCGACAACCACGGGCTGCTGACCGTTGCGGCGGGCGAGAATGTCGTTCGCGTGCTGCCGCCGCTCAACATCGACGAAAACCATATCGCCGAATTCATCGAGAAACTGTCAGCGGGCGCGGCGAGTTACACGCCGCCTGAAGCATGACCTTCTTGGTTCCGTTCGTGTCGAGCGAAGCCGAGACACCCATCGACAGCGCGCGACCTCACGGCATCTCGACTTCGCTCGATGCGAACGGAGAATAGGGACATGCGGCATTTCCTGAACCTGTCCGATGCGGGTGGGGACGCGGTCGCGGCGATGCTCGCCGACGCGATCGATCGCAAGGCGGCGCGTGCGGGCTGGCCAAAGGGCCAGGTCGACGCCGACGCGCCGCTTGCGGGGCATGTGCTCGCAATGGTGTTCGAGAAGAATTCGACGCGGACCCGCGCCTCGTTCGACATCGCGATCCGTCAGCTTGGCGGTACGCCGATGATCATGGATGCAGGGGTGACCCAGCTCGGGCGCGGCGAGACGATTGCCGATACCGCCCGTGTGCTGTCGCGCTATGCCGATGCGATCATGATCCGCACCGATGACCATGCGAAGGTCGAGGAGCTTGCGGCGCATGCGTCGGTCCCGGTGATCAACGGGCTGACCGACCTGTCGCACCCGTGCCAGATCGTCGCCGACCTGCTGACCATCGTCGAGAACGGCAAGGCGTTGCCGGGGCTCGAGCTTGCTTGGCTCGGTGACGGGAACAATGTCCTCGCTTCGCTGATCGAAGCGGCCGGCCTGTTCGGTTTCCACGTGCGCGCCGGTGTTCCGCAAGGCTATGATCCCGATGCGGGCTTCGTCGAGGCGGCGCGCGCCAAGGGTGTTCGCGTCGAAATTACCCGCGATGCGCGCGACGCCGTGGCGGGCGCGGACCTTGTCGTCACCGACACCTGGGTGTCGATGGGGCAGGATCATGCGCACAACAAGGTCGCGGCGATGGCACCTTATCGGGTCGACGAGCGGCTGATGACGGGCGCCAAGAGCGACGCGATTTTCCTCCACTGCCTGCCTGCACATCGCGGCGACGAGGTCGTCGATGCGGTGATCGACGGTCCGCAGTCGCGGGTATGGGACGAAGCCGAAAACCGCGTCCATGCGCAAAAGTCGATCCTGCTGTGGGCGTTCGGGAAATTGTGAGTTCGAACAAGTGAGCGAAACCATCGAAACCTGGTTCGACCAGACTCTGATGTTCACCATCGCCGCGCGCCATGTGCGCGGGCGACTGGTGCGGCTCGGGCCGACGCTGAAGACGATCATCGCGGCACATAATTATCCGCCGGTCGCTGAAAAGCTGCTGGCCGAAGCGCTGGTACTGACCGTCCTGCTCGGCTCGACGCTGAAGGACGAGAGCGGCCAGATGACGTTACAGGCGCAGACCGGTGGCGGCCCGATCGAACTGCTGGTGTGCGACTATCGCGGCGGCGAGCTGCGCGGTTACCTGAAGTTCGATGCCGAGCGGTTGGCCGAGGTCGGGCCCGATCCGACGCTCTTCGCTCTGTTTGGCGAAGGGTTTCTTGCGATCACCTTTGATCAGGCGGCGACGGCCGAGCGTTATCAGGGCATTGTCCCGCTGGAAGGCGCGTCGATCGGCGAGGCGGCCGAACATTATTTCGAGCAGTCGGAGCAGATTTCGAGCCTCATCAAGCTTGCTGCGCGGCATGACGCCGAGGCCGGATGCGTCGCCGGCGGATTGCTGTTGCAGCATCTTCCCGAGGGCGAGATCGGCCGCGACCGGTTGCATGTGCGCCATGACAATCCCGAATGGGAGCATGCGCACGCAATCGCCGCGACGCTGAAGGACGAAGAACTCACCGATCCCGCTTATTCGCTCGAGACGCTGGCGTGGCGCCTGTTTCATGAGGATGAAGTGCGGGTCGAGCCCGGCGTCACCGTGTCGCGTGGTTGCCGGTGCAGCACGGGCTATTTCGCGGGTGTACTCGCGCAGTTTCCTGAATCGGAACAGCAGGACATGGCCGACGATGGCGGCAACATCGTTGTCGACTGTGCCTTTTGCTCGCGCATATTCCCGATTCCGCTCGAAGAGATTTCAGCCCATCGCTGATACCGCGTCGGCGATGGAACGGTGTAATCTGTCGCCAAATGGTTGAAAATCGGCCGACGCATTGTTAGCTTGGACGGAACGGGGTCGCAATTCCGCCCGGTTACGGGCAGCCAATGGATAGGTAAAAATGGCGATCTTCTCTCCCTTCCTGCGATGGTCTCTCACCGCGTGCGCGCTTGCGGGCGCGACGGCCGTGCCGGCGCAGGCGCCGTCGCTGGCAATGCTCGACCGGCTGGAAAAAGGGAGCTGGCAGCTGCGCGAGCGCGGCAAGGATGCCGTGTTGCAGACGATCTGCGTCGGTGACGCGCGCCGGATGATCCAGATCTATCACCCGCGCGCGAACTGCTCGCGCTATGTTATCGAGGATACGCCGAATTCGGTGACGGTCCATTATACCTGCCCCGGCGCTGGCCACGGCCGGACGAGTATCCGCAGCGAAACGAACCGGCTTGTCCAGATCGACACGCAGGGCATCGCCGAAGGCAAGCCCTTCTCGCAGGCGATTGAAGCGCGGCGGACCGGCGGCTGTTGAGCGAACGATATGTTAACCATCGCACATTAATGGGGTGTATGGCACACCGGTTTGTGCCCCTCCCTAACGGCTTTCATGCCGAACTGGGCCGTGCGGCAATCGCCTCGCGGCCCATTTCTTTGGTACATGGGACGCAAGCCGCCTCTTGCGCCGCTATCGGTGCGGGCGTATCGGGCGCCGCATGCAGGATATAGCTGGAAAACCCCTGATCGTCCTTTTGTCGGGCGGCCTCGACTCGATGGTGTGCGCGGGCCTCGCGCGCGAAGCGGGCGCACGCATCGTCGCGTTGACGATCGATTATAACCAGCGTCATCGCGTCGAGCTGGAATCGGCCGCACGCATTGCCGCGGAAGTCGGTGCGGTCGAACATATCGTGCTGCCGCTCGATCTTCGCCGTTTCGGCGGTTCGGCGCTGACCGCCGATATCGACGTGCCCAAGGACGGAGTCGGGGGCGACGTTCCCGTCACTTATGTGCCGGCGCGCAACCTTATCTTCCTGTCGCTGACGCTGGGACTGGCCGAGGCACGGCGTGCGCAGGACATCGTCATCGGGGTCAACGCGCTGGATTACTCGGGCTATCCTGACTGCCGCCCCGAATTCATCGCGGGCTTCGAAGCCTTGGCGCGGCTTGCGACGCGCGACGGCGACAAGGGGGTCGACTTTCGTATCCATGCGCCGCTTCAGCATATGACCAAGGCCGATATCGCCGCCGAGGCGGCGCGGCTCGGGATGGACGCCGGTCAAAGCTGGTCATGCTATGACCCGGCGCCGGGCGGGCTTCATTGCGGGCTGTGCGATAGCTGCCGCCTGCGCAGCAAGGGCTTTGCCGACGCCGGGCTTGCCGACCCGACCCGCTACGCCGTCGAGCCCTGATCGATGGCCTATGCCGTCAAAGAGATTTTCCTGACGTTGCAGGGCGAGGGCGCGCAGGCGGGTCGCCGCGCCGTCTTCTGCCGCTTTGCCGGTTGCAACCTGTGGACGGGGCGCGAGAAGGATCGCGGCAAGGCCGTCTGCAAGTTCTGCGACACCGATTTTGTCGGCACCGACGGGACGCTGGGCGGAAAATATGCGGATGCTGCGGCACTGGCCGACGTTGTTGCCGAAAGCTGGGGGCGGGGCGCCGATGACCGCTATGTCGTGCTGACCGGCGGCGAACCGATGCTCCAGGTCGACGATGCGCTGATCGACGCGCTGCACGCGCGGGGTTTCACGATCGCGATCGAAAGCAACGGCACTTTTGCGATCCCGCGCAGCATCGACTGGATCTGCGTCAGCCCAAAGGCGGGTAGCGATCTGGTGCAGTTGAGCGGTGACGAACTGAAACTCGTCTGGCCGCAGCCGGGCAGCGACGTCGAACGGCTCGCGGCGCTCGATTTCAGACATTTGCTCGTTCAGCCGCTCGACGACCCGAATGCCGCCGAAAACGTCCGGCAGTGCATTGATTTGGTGATGGAGGATCCGCGCTGGCGCCTGTCATTGCAGACGCACAAGAATCTGGGGCTGCGCTAGGGTCTATTCGCTCTTTTTGGCTGCGGAATCGGCGGTGATCGCCTTTTTCGCGACCGGCAGGTCGACGGCATCGGGATTGTCGGCTTCGGCGTCCTCGTCGGCCGCTTTGTCGTCGGCTTCTGCGTCGCCGGTCTTGGCGGCATCCTTTTTCGTGCCGTCGTCGGGCACGCTGTTGTCGACCGCGGTACCGTCGCTGACCGCATCGTCGAGGATGATCATCGAATCGCTGACCGATCCCGGCTGGACCTCGACCGCGTCGAGCTTGGTCGACGATTTGCCCGCGGAATCGCTGCCACCGCAGGCGGTGAGCGAAAGAACAAGGAGCGAAGCGAATAAAGTCCGGGTCATGCGCCGTTCCTAATCGCTCGGTCGAAGCTTGTCGAGAAAGGCGGGCAGGCTTTGCGCGAGCGCCGCATCGACGTCGCCGAACGACGCCGTCCGTCCCAGCGCGGCAAGGCTGGTAACGGGGAATTCGGCGATCCCGCATGGCACGATGCCGCCGAAATGGGCAAGATCGGGCGCGATATTCAGCGAAAAGCCGTGGAGTGTCACCCAGCGTTTCACGCGCACCCCTATCGCGCCGATCTTCGCTTCGCGGCCGTGTCCGTCGTCTGTCCAGATGCCGATGCGGCCATCGGCGCGGCGCGCCTCGACGCCGAGCAGCGCCAGCGCGTCGATCACCCAGCCTTCGAGCGCGGAGACATAGGCGCGCACGTCGCGTCCGCGCTGCGTCAGGTCGAGCTGGACATAGCCGACCCGCTGGCCGGGGCCATGATAGGTATAACGCCCGCCGCGGCCCGCGTCATAAACGGGAAAGCGCGGATCGAGCAGCTCTGCAGGATCGGCGCTCGTTCCGGCGGTGTAGAGCGGCGGATGTTCGAGCAGCCAGATATGCTCGCCCGCTTCGCCGGCGTGGATCGCCGCCGCCCGCGTTTCCATGTCCGCCAATGCAGCGGCATAGTCGGTCAAGCCGGGACTTATGGTCCATCCGGGTGGGGGAAGGGGAGGCATCGCGCCGGCTATCTGGCCCGCTGCGGCGCCCGGCGCAAGGGGCGCGATACCAAATGCGGACAGGGCTGGACAGGAGGGCCGAAGATCGTCACCTTCGCGGCGACCGGAAAATCGAAAAAATGACGGGGTATCAATGGTAAAATTCGACATGGGTGCGGCGTGGGACGACACCCAGCAGCTTTTGAAGTCGCACACTGCGCTGGTTGTAACGATCGCGGGCGTTTTCCTCTTTCTGCCCGCGCTTGCCGTTGCATGGTTTGGGCCGGTTCCGATCGAGCCCCCGGCCAATGCCGATTTCAACCAGATCATGGAGAGCACGCGAGAAAGCTTCCGGCAGATGATCCCTGGCCAGATTGCCGTCGGACTCTGTGCGCTTGTCGGAACCGCGGGCATTCTGCGGCTCTGGTTGTCGCGTACCGGCACCAGCGTTGGCGAAGCGCTGACCTTCGCCCTCATGGTTTTCCCCACGATGCTGGCGATCCAGATCCTGTGCGGGTTTGCGATCGGCTTTGGCGCGATTCTGCTGATCCTTCCCGGTATCTATCTGATTGGCCGGCTCGCGCTCGTTGCACCGGTGGTTGCCGATCGCGGGGTGTACAATCCGCTCGAAGCGATCCGGACGAGCTGGGATCTCACCCGCAACAATGGATGGGCGATCTTCTTTTTCCTGTTCCTGGTCGGGCTGGTGATTGTCATCGCGGGGCTGATCGTCGGCGGGGTCGTCTCGGTCATCGCCGGAAGCGGACCCGGGGTGGGTCGGATGCTGGGCGGCTTTATCGAAGCCGCGTTCGGCGCGATCGGCGGTCTGGTGTCGATTGCGGTAGCGGCGGCGGCCTATCGTCAGCTTGCGCTGCGGACGTCGTCTGATGTGTTCAAGTGACGGGTATCATAACTATAAGAGTCAATGTGTCGCAACCGGGGCAAGCACCGGATTGGTCTGCCCCTTCGAATAAGGAATGCATGCCGTTCAAAAGCAGGGGAAAGTGACATGACAAAGATGAGTATTGGAGCGGCTTTCTCGGAAACCTTTGCGTTTCTGAAGGCCAATTGGATGCAGATGCTGATCTGGGTCGGCGGCGCCTTGGTCGTCGTCGGATTGCTCGGCTATCTGTTTCTCGGGTCGACATTTTCGGCAATGGCGATGGCACCCAACGACCCGTCCCTCATTCTGGGCGCTTTCAGCAAGATTGCCTTGTTCGCCCTGATCGCCGCGATCATCTTTTATGGCGTATCGATGCTGATCTGGCGCGGCGGCCTGCATCCCGGCGAAGCGCCCAATTTTGCATGGGCGTTTCAGGCCGGGCCGGCTCTGGCGTTCGGTATGCTCGTGGTCATGATCGCTGCCTATATCCTGATGTTCATCGTGATGTTCATCCTGACGCTGGTTTTCGGCGCGGCGTTTGGCGGGATGGGCGCACTGTCCCCGGCTGCGCTGGAATCGGGTGCCGTCGGCGGCGGCGCGATCTTCCTGATCGTCGTCTTGTATATAGCCGTCATCGTCTTCCTGCTCTGGGTGCAGGGACGTTTCCTCGTTGCGGGCCCGGTGATGGCCGATCGCCTGACGCGCAACCCGATGACGGGCCTGACCGAATCATGGCGGCTGACGGGGGCGTCGCAGTGGACGATCGTCGGTTTTTATCTGCTCTTCACGATCGGCATCTTCATCTATGCGCTGATCGCGGGCATGATTTTCGGCGGCATATTGGGCGCGATTGCGGGCGGCTCGGTCGTCGGCGCGATCCTGACGATGATCGTCATGGCCGCGATCGTCTATCTGCCGATCATCATGATTTCATTTTCGATGCCGATCGGCGTCTATCGCGCGCTTGCGCCGCGTGCTTCGGGTGACGTGTTCGCCTGATCGATCGTTAGCGCTATATGAAGAGGGCGCCGCCGGCAACGGGGCGCCCTTTTTGCGTCAGCTCCATTTCGCGAGCGGTGGCAAGCTCATCAGGATCGCGTCGATATTGCCGCCGGTCTTGAGCCCGAACAGGGTTCCGCGATCGTAGACGAGGTTGAATTCGGCATAACGTCCGCGCCAGATCAGCTGTGCCTCGCGCTCGGCTTCGGTGAAGGGCAGGCCCATTCGGCGGCGCACGATCTGCGGGAAAATGTCGAGAAATGCGTCGCCGACGGCCTGCGTCAGCTGAAAATTGCGGTCGAACTCGGCATCGTCGCCGCATTCGAGATGGTCATAGAAGATGCCGCCAACGCCGCGATGGACGCCGCGATGGGGAATGTAGAAATAATCCTCGGCCCACTTCGCATAGCGTTCATAGACGTCGGGACCGAATGGCGTGCAAGCGGCGCGCAGTCGCGCGTGAAAGGCGTCGGTGTCTTCGGGATATTCGATCGGGGGGTTGAGGTCGGCGCCGCCGCCGAACCAGCGCTTGGTCGTTGCGAGGAAGCGCGTGTTCATGTGCACCGCCGGGACGTGCGGGTTCGCCATATGCGCAACCAGGCTGATTCCGGTGGCGAAAAAACTCGGGTCCTCACCCGCGCCATGGATCGAGCCGGCGAAATCCGGCGCGAACTGCCCGGCGACGGTCGAGACGTTGACGCCGACCTTTTCGAAGACCTTGCCCGTCATCACGCCGCGAACGCCGCCGCCGCCTTCGCCCGGCTCCAGCCCCTCGGCTTCGCGGTCCCACGGCGTGTATGAAAAGCGCGCGTCGCTGCCTGCTTCTGCCTCGATCGCTTCGAATTCGGCGCAAATGCGCGTTCGAAGCGATTCGAACCAGTCGCGTGCCGTCTGTTGCTGCGGGTCGAGCGAGATCATGCCGGAAAGCCTTTCGTTTGCCTGAGCGCTTCGGCGAGCGCGATGCCAGCCGCGACCGCGACATTCAAGGAGCGAAAGCCCTCCCGCATCGGAATCGCGACGCGCGCGGTCGCTGCGTCGTGAACATAAGCCGGCACGCCCGAGGATTCGGCGCCGAGCAACAAGATGTCGCCGGGTTCGAAAGCGAAGTCGGGCAGGGGAGTCGCGCCCGCCGTCGTCAGCAGCACAAGCCGGCGCCCGGCGTCGGCGCTCCATATATGAAAGCCGCTCCAGTCGGCATGGCGGCGCACATTTGCGCGCGTCGCATAGTCCATACCCGCGCGTTTCAGTGCACCGTCGGAAAACGGAAATCCGCACGGCTCGATGATGTGCGCGGGCACACCGAAACAAGCGGCCGTGCGCAGGGTCGTGCCCACATTGCCTGCGATATCCGGCTGAAACAGGGCGATTTCCATGAGAAGCCCATAGCTGCGGCCGCCCGATGAATCGAGAGGCTTTGCTTCCGTATCGCGGTCGAGCGCGACAAGCGGAAATTGCCTGTTGGCAAGCCCGGACTGTGCGGCTATCAGGCCCGCAATTCCCGGAGGGGCCGCCGGGTTGTGCCGTTTCGTGCGTGCGCAATAGGGCGGGTCATTCCTTTCGAGAACTTTTTCTAGTTCACCCATGCAAGGGCAGTCGAATGGCCAGTGAATCTGAACTCAACGCCGGCATCGAAGATGGCGTGCGGCGCCGGGATTTCATCAATATCGCGGCAGTGAGTTTCGCTGGTGTCGGTGCGGTCGCCGTGGTGTTGCCACTGGTCAACCAGATGAACCCGTCGGCCGATGTCCTCGCGTTGTCGTCGACCGAAATCGACATTTCGGCGATCCAGCCCGGTCAGGCGATCAAGACCAGCTGGCGCAAGCAGCCGGTGTTCGTGCGCAATCTCGTTGCCAAGGAAATCGCCGAAGCCAAGGCCGTGCCGCTGGGCGACCTGCGCGACCCGCAGACGATCGACGAGCGTACCAAGCCCGGTAAGGAAAACTGGCTGATTACGCTGGGCGTCTGCACCCATCTGGGTTGCGTGCCGCTCGGCGCCGCCGAAGGCGAAAACCGCGGCGATTTCGGTGGATATTTCTGCCCGTGCCACGGTTCGCACTACGACACCGCGGCGCGCATCCGTAAGGGCCCGGCACCCAAGAATCTGGTCGTGCCGCCCTATGAATTCACCAGCGATACCGTCGTGACGATCGGCTGAGGAGCAAGATAAGATGAGCTTTCCCTGGGCCAAACCCTATGAGCCGCAGCATCCGCTTATGAAGTGGATGGACGAGAAATTGCCGATCCCGCGGCTGGTCTATAATGCCACGGGTCCCGGTTATCCGGTTCCGCGCAATCTCAACTATTTCTGGAACTTCGGCGTTCTCGCCGGCGCCGCGCTGATGATCCAGATCATCACCGGTATCGTTCTGGCGATGCATTATGCGGCCAACGCAGGTGTTGCGTTCAATTCGGTCGAGCATATCATGCGCGACGTGAACGCCGGCTGGTTCATTCGCTATGCGCATATGAACGGCGCGAGCATGTTCTTCATCGTCGTCTATCTGCACATCTTCCGCGGCCTCTATTACGGTTCGTACAAGGCGCCGCGCGAAATGGTGTGGTTGCTTGGTGTCGTGATCTTCCTCCTGATGATGGCGACCGCCTTCATGGGCTATGTGCTGCCGTGGGGCCAGATGAGCTTCTGGGGTGCGCAGGTGATTACCGGCTTCTTCTCGGCAATACCGCTCGTCGGCGAACCGGTGCGCGAATGGTTGCTCGGCGGCTTCGTCCCCGATAATGCGACGCTCAACCGCTTCTTCTCGCTGCACTATCTGCTGCCGTTCGTGATCCTGGGTGTCATCATCCTGCACATCTGGGCGCTGCACATCCCGGGTTCGTCGAACCCGACGGGCATCGAGGTCAAGGACGAGCAGGACACCGTCCCGTTCCACCCCTATTACACCGCGAAGGACGGCGTCGGCGTCGGCGTCTTCCTGCTGATCTTCGTCGCGCTGACTTTCTTCAGCCCGAACGCTCTCGGCCACGCCGACAACTATATTCCCGCCAACTCGCTGTCGACGCCGGCGCACATCGTGCCCGAATGGTATTTCCTGCCCTTCTACGCGATCCTGAAGGCGTTTACCTTTAACTTCCTGTGGATCGATGCGAAGCTGTGGGGCGTCATCGCGATGTTCGGTTCGATCGCGCTGCTGTTCTTCCTGCCCTGGCTGGACAGCTCGCCGGTCAAGTCGTCGAACTATCGCCCGCTGTACCGGATCTTCTTCTGGATCCTCGTCGTCGACGTGCTCCTGCTTGGCTGGTGCGGCATGCAGCCGGCGGAACAGCCGTGGGTGATCCTCAGCCAGCTTGGCGCCATCTATTACTTCGCCCACTTCCTGGTGATCCTGCCCATCGTCTCGCGGATCGAACGTCCGCTGCCGATGCCGAATTCGATTACCGAAGCGGTCCTCGCCAAACATGCCACCGACACCTCGTCGGCTTCGGCAACGGCCTGAGCGCCGGACTTTAATAGGAGCTGATACAGCCATGGTTCGTCCGCTCGGTTTTCTCGTCGGCCTCGGTTTCATTGCCGCGCTGGTGCTCGCGATTTTCACGACGCCGCTCAGCAATGAAGTCAATGTCGCGCACGAGTTTCACAAGCATCCCAAGCATCTGAAGCTTGCCAGCGACGGCATCGTGCTGCCGCATTGGGACAAGGCTCAGTTGCAGCGCGGGATGCAGGTGTACAAGGAAGTCTGCTCGGCCTGTCACAGCCTGCACCTCGTCGCCTTCCGCGACATTGGTGACCTCGGTTACACCGAAGGTCAGGTGAAGAGCTTTGCCAAGAGCTACGACAACATCCCGTCGATCAACCCGGATACGGGCGAGCCGGCAACGCGGACGGGGCTGCCGTCGGATTATTTCCCGTCGCCTTATGCGAATGAAACCGCTGCCCGCGCCGCGAACAACAACGCGCTGCCGCCAGATCTGTCGCTGATCACCAAGGCACGTGAAGGCGGCAAGGACTATGTCTATTCGCTTCTGACCGGGTTCCAGAATCCGCCGAAGAACCTGCCGGCCGAATTGAAGCCGGGCACGGGCCTACACTACAACCCCTATTTCGCGAACCTCAACCTCGCGATGGCGCCCCCGCTGAATCCCGGACAGGTCACCTATGCCGATGGCACCAAGGCGACGGTCGACCAGATGGCCAAGGACGTCACGGCGTTCCTCGTCTGGACCGCCGAGCCGAAGCTGATCAAGCGCATTCAGGTGGGTTATGCAGTGTTCTTCTTCCTGCTGATCTTCACCGTGCTGACCTACCTGTCGTACCGGAACATCTGGGCCGACAAGAAGCATTGAGGACATAGGGGAGGGCGGCCAACATGATCGCCCTCCCGCCTCGGCCGGACCTCGACCTTGCGTCGCTTGTCCGCACCATCCCGGACTTTCCCAAGCCGGGCATCCAGTTCCGCGACATCACCACGCTGATCGGCGATGCCGCCGGCTTCGTAGAAAGTGTGCGCCGGTTGAGTGCGCTCGCCGCCGTTCACCGGCCCGACTTCATCGTCGCGGTCGAGGCGCGCGGTTTCTTGTTTGGCGCTGCGATGGCGACCGCAATGGGGCTCGGCCTTGTGCCGGTGCGCAAGGCGGGCAAGCTCCCCGGCGTCACCATTGGCGTCGACTATGAACTCGAATATGGCGTCGACCGGCTCGAACTGCACGAAGGTGCCGTTCTGCCCGGGCACCGTGTCGTCCTTGTCGACGACCTACTCGCAACCGGCGGCACGATCCTCGCGACCGCGGCGCTGATGCGGAACGTGGGGGCAGAGGTGGCGGCGGCGCTGTTCGTGATCGACCTGCCCGACCTCGGCGGGTCGCAGCGGCTGGAAGCTGCGGGGCTTCTATGCGAGACGCTGATCGCCTTCGATGGCGACTAGTCGTCGCGGTTTCCGGCGATGACCCGGATCGGTGGCTTGGCCCCCTTGATCAGCAACCACAGTCCCAGACCGACTTCATAGAGCAGCATCGGCAGCCATGCGATCCAGGTAGCCGCCGATGACCAGTTCATCGGGCCACCAAAAAGCCCGAACTGCTGAAGCGGGATGAGGATTATCAGCAGGGCCGATGCGATGACGCCGAGCCATGCGAGCGTGGCAGGAATCATCTGCCCCCGCAGAAACAGCCAGGCGAAGGCGGTGCTCGCCACCGCGAAGAAAAAGCTGCCGTCGCCGGGGGCCGCTTCGACGATGCGGCAGGCAAGGCCAAGCAGGGCGAGGTCACGCCCGGCATCGCGCGTCAGGACATAGAGGGTGACGCCCAGAACCACAGCCGACAAAGCGGTGAACAGGCCGATTGTCTCGGTGGCATGCGGTACCCGGGCCAGCGCCATGCCTCCGATCCCCGCCGCGATATAGAAAAGGAACGCGAAGCCCGCGATCCGTGCGCTTGTTATGAAGGCCATATGTCACCCCCCCTCAGGCTGACAGTCGATGGCTCTGATCATATAGAAAGAGCGCGGGGCCCGCAAATGGGACGAATGTGAGCCCGGGCACGGACGATCGCGGACAAAGAAAAAGCCCGCGCCGAAGCGCGGGCTATCGCCCCCGTGGCAAACGGGTTGTTTTCAGAAGGGCACCCAATTCTGCTTCTTGCGGAACTTCATATAGCCCACGTTCGCGCCGAGCCGCGCGCCGACGCCGACGCGGATCGGGATTAGCACCACATCGCCGCGCCGCAGATAGCTCGCGTTGAAGCCGCCGATCAGATAGGCCGCGCCTTCGCCCGCGGGATAGCGCTTGTAGAGATCCTCGCTGTCGAAAAGATTGTACACCAGAACGAAGGTGTTGCCCGCGTTAGCGCCCGCGTCGAAGCCGACCGAAGGCCCGGTCCAGTAAGCGGGCAGTTCGCCCTCGATCTTGTGATGGAGCGTGCCCGAGCCGTACCGCACGCCAAGAACCAGCGCGCCGCCGGCTTCACGGCCGACAATATAGGCGTTGGGTTCGCCCTGCTTCTTCAGGATGTCCTCGATCAGGCCGGCGAGGCCCTGCGCGCCCTTGCCGAACACCCCCTCGGCTGCGCCGATCAGATCGTCCTTTTTGAAGGTCGATCCGGGCTCTGCAGCCACCGTCGTTGCCGAAACGTCGCCGTTGGTTGCCGGGCTATCGATGGGCGTTTCGCTTGTCTGCTGGTCTCCGGTGGCGAGATCGCTGTCATAGGAGGTGCCCGTCGTGGAGTTGCTCACCGGCGGCGGAGTGGGGGCGGGATTGTCGAGATCGGAGTCCAGCGCCGTATTGGGATCGACTTCGCGCATCTGTGCCGCCGCCGGCAATGGCGACAGCATGAGGCCGAGCGATGCCGCAGCCGCAAAGGCAAGGCTGGTGAACGTCTTTCGCATATCTGACCCCTAATGAATCGAATGACGCCTGTACGGCGAAACCTGCATTAATCATGACTCGCTTTCGCGCCCGGGCAATGAACGGGCGATGACCCGAGTCGAATTTGCGCCAGGCCGAATCATCCGCACGGCGAAATGCCCGTCGCGACGTGAAAAATGAGCAATCTTTGGCGTTGCGAGGTGCGAAGTGCATGGCTATAGCGACCCGCCTAGGCCAGACTGTTGTTAGCGCGACAGGCCATGCGGAGACGTGGGTGAGTGGCTGAAACCAACGGTTTGCTAAACCGTCGTGCTGTGAATGCGGCACCGAGGGTTCGAATCCCTCCGTCTCCGCCACAGCCTTTTCGAGCTGACCCACCCTCCCGGGAAAGCGGGGGCTCGGGGCTGCCTCGGCTCCCCATGGAGCCCCAGCGAGCCAATCCTGAAATTGGCATGTGTGGACAAGGGTCTTGCACAAAAGGGGGAATGAACGGGCTCTTCGCGCCTTACGGCCGCCGTGCAGCGACGCTCTTCGGCGAAGCGATAGCCAGCGGGATAGCATCGATACGGCTCGACGAGGCGATGATCGCATTGCTGCACGGCTTTGATGGCGGTCGAAAGCCGGAATTTGTGAACCGGGGCGTCACTCGCCGGCGAGCGACGGCGCGGTCCGGGGGCGTCCGGATGATTCTAGCCCAACCCGTTCGCCAAGCGCCGGCCGCCCCACTGTAGTTCGCGATAAGCGCCTAGCTTCGCCGATGCTCTTCGGAATGCGGTAGCAAGATAGTCGCGAGGCCGAGGAGGGGCAGATAGGCACAGAGCTTGTACACCCAGACGATGCCGTAAATGTCCGCAAGCTGCCCTAGCCCGGCGGCGCCGATCCCGCTGATCCCGAACATCAGGCCGAACATCAGCCCTGACACCAGTCCGACGCGGCCCGGGACGAGCTCCTGAGCATAGACAACGAGTGCGGCGAATGCCGACGACATGATCAGGCCGATCGAGATGGCGAAGATCGTCGTCCAGAAAAGATTGGCGTGAGGCAGGATCATGGCGAACGGCGCGACGCCCAGAAAGGATGCCCAGATCACGGCTTTCCGGCCGATGCGATCGCCGACGGGGCCGCCGGCGAAGGTTCCGACCGCGATCGCGGCGAGGAAGCAGAAGAGATAGAATTGGGACTCGCGCGCAGTCAGGTCGAAGCGTTCGATGAGGTAAAAGGTGAAATAGTTGGTGAAGGCGCCGATGTAGATGAATTTTGCGAACATGAGGACGCCGATCGCCGAAAGCGCGCGAATGATTTCGCGGCGGCTGTACTGCGAAATCTGCGAGGCCGCCGGGGCGCTGGCCTGCGCACGGCTTTGCCGCACCCGCCAGCGGGTGACGCCGAAGAGCACCCAGATCGCCGCGATAGCGACGAAAGCGAGCCAGCCGACCGCCGTCTGTCCGAACGGCAAAATGATTGCCGACGCGATGATGGGTCCGAGAGCCGAGCCCGTGTTCCCGCCGACCTGAAACGCCGACTGGGCTGTTCCGAAGCGACCGCCCGACGCCATCCGCGCGACGCGCGAGGCCTCCGGGTGGAAGGTCGCCGATCCGACTCCGATGACGGCGGATGCAAGGATCAGGGCCGCATAGCTGTCCGCCATCGCCAGCCCGCCGACGCCCGCCAGCGTGACGATCATGCCCAGCGGTAACAGATAGGGCAGGGGGCGCTTGTCGGTATAGAGGCCGACCCACGGCTGGAGCAGCGAGGCCGTGACTTGGTAGATGAGGGCGATCCAGCCGATCTGGCCGAAGCTTAGATGATATTTCTCCTTGAGCATCGGATAGATGGCGGGAAGCACGGCCTGGATCAGATCGTTCAGAAGATGCGCGAACGCGACGGCGCCAACAATCTGCACCACAAGCTTCGGTCCATCCTGGCGCGGCGCGGCGGGAGGAAGGATGTCGGGGGAGGCGGTCAGGCTGGCGGTGGCATCGGTCATTGCAGGGGCTTTCGGTTTTCTGGAAGCAGGCCTCTAGCAGGGGCCCATTTTTCCCGCTTTGTTGTATGAGCCAATCATTTCTGCGATTGGGACATCATGGAATTTTATCCCGACGAGAATGATCATGTGGCCCGGCCGCTCGTTGCGATCGGTCACGACTATCCCGACTCGTTCGAACTGGCCGAGCATCGGCACCGCCGCAGTCAGTTTCTCTATGCTGCGACCGGCGTGATGGCGGTAAGCACGCCAACGGGCGCGTGGGTCGCGCCGCCCGAGCGTGCCGTCTGGATTCCCGGCGGCACGCCGCATTCGGTGCGCATGGTGGGTGCGGTGCAGACCCGCAGCGTTCTCGTTGAACCGGGCGAATGTCGCGTGCTTGCAGCCGAGTGTCAGGTCGTCGGTGTGTCGCCGTTACTTCGCCAGCTGCTTTCTGCCGCAGCCCATGTGCTGCCCGAATATGATGTCACCGGCCGCGACGGCCTGGTCATGCATCTGCTGATGGCGGAAATCGACATTGCGCCGCTGATCCCGCTAGCGGTTCCTTTCCCGTCGCATCCTGTGCTCGCCAAGCGATGTCACGCGTTTCTCGAACGGCCCGATGCTGCCGCGACGATTGACGAGTGGGCGAATGCCATGGGGATTAATCGCCGCAGTTTCACCCGGCTTTTCCGGCGCGAAACGGCGATGAGCTTTGCTGAATGGCGTCAGCAGGCCTGCCTGTCGGTCGCGCTTCCAAAACTCGCGGCGGGAGAGCCGGTGACGTCGATCGCCTATGATCTCGGCTATGACGGCCCAGGCAATTTTTCGACGATGTTCAAGCGCGTACTTGGCGTTCCGCCGAGCCGCTATCGGTTGCCGTGATATGCTCGAGATCGAGGGTGGCTGGTGGCAATGGACCACCTTGGCACGGTGTTATTCCTCCAGCAGCAATGCCAGAATGATATTGTAATTGCGAATCGTTCTCGATAATGCCCGTCGACCTTTCCTTTTCAGAATTTTCCTATGCATGCACCAATTCCCTCGCGACCGGCGACCAAGAAGAGCCGGAAAGCCTTTTGGCTGAAGCAGCTCCACATGTGGCACTGGATGAGTTCGGCCGTCAGCCTGATCGGGCTGCTGTTGTTCGCGATCACCGGCTTCACGCTCAACCATGCCGCCGACATCGAAGGCTCGCCTGCCGTCACCCAAAAGTCGGCGCAAATGCCGTCCGCGCTGCTCGCGAGTCTCAAAAAGGCTGCGCCGCCCGCTGAAAAGGCACCGCTGCCGCGCGCCGTGGCTGACTGGGTCGAGGAGAGTTTTCCGGTCAAGGCGTCGGCCGATGCCGAATGGTCGGCAGACGAAGTCTATCTTCCCGCGCCGCGTCCGGGCGGCGATGCGTGGGTCGCGATCGATCTCGCAACCGGAGCGGCGTCGAGCGAGGTCACCAGCCGTGGCTGGATTTCCTATCTCAACGATCTCCACAAAGGGCGCAATTCGGGCGGCGAATGGAGCCTGTTTATCGACATCTTCTCCTTCGCCTGCCTTGTCTTCGCGATCACCGGCCTGTTCCTGCTCCAGCTTCACTCCGCGAAGCGCAAGAGCACCTGGCCACTCGTCGGCATGGGGCTCGCGATTCCCGCTGCCATCGCCGTCATCTTCATTCATTAGGGAGACCATCATGCAGCTTTCCACCCCTGCGCGCATCCTCGGCGGCACAATCGGCCTTGGCGCGGTGCTCGCTGCGCCCGCAATCGCTGCGGATCCCGGCACGATGGACGTGACGATCAACATTCCGCGGCTGAAGGTCGCCGAATATCACAAACCCTATGTCGCGATCTGGGTCGAGAAGGCGGGCGGCACGGCAAAGACCGTTGCAGTCTGGTACGACTATGACATGAAGGCGAACGAAGGCACCAAGTGGCTTCGCGACGTGCGCCAGTGGTGGCGCGCGGCGGGCCGCTCGATGACCTTCCCCGCCAACGGCATCACCGGTGCGACCCGCGCGCCCGGCGCGCACAAGGTTTCCTTCTCACGCGCGCAGCTCGGCGCGGCGGCGCCCGGTCAGTACACGCTGGTGATCGAGGCGGCGCGCGAGGTCGGCGGCCGTGAACTTCTGCGTATTCCGTTTACCTGGCCTGCGAAGGCCGGGGCAGGCGGCCGCGCTGCCGGAACGACTGAACTGGGGGCCGTTTCGGTCGCCTTCCGCTGAGCTTGAAAAGGACAGGACTATGAAAAAGCGAATTTGGGGTTTCGCCGCGACGGCTGCGCTTGCGGCGCTGGTCTCTGTTCCGGCTTCGGCGCATCGTCAGTGGATGCTGCCATCGTCGACGGTGCTGTCGGGAGACGATGTATGGGTCACCGTCGACGCGGCGGTGTCGAACGACCTTTTCTATTTCGAGCATCAGCCGATGCGTCTCGACGCATTGAAGGCATGGGCACCCGATGGCACCGAAGCCATGATCGAGAACAACGCGACCGGACGCTATCGCAGCACCTTCGACGTCCATCTGACGCAGAAGGGCACGTGGCGGATCGCGTCGGTGTCCGATGGCGTGATGGGCAGCTATGACCTCGGCGGCAAGACCGAGCGTCTGCCGCGCGGCACGACGACGGCCAATCTCGCCGAGCGCATCCCTGCAGGCGCGACCAACGTGAAGACGGCCGAATCGAACAACCGCAACGAGATTTTCGTGACCGTCGGCGAACCGACGAACACGCTGTTCAAGCCCACCGGCAAGGGGATCGAGCTGGTTCCGGTCACCCATCCGAACGATCTGATTTCGGGTGAAGCCGCGACCTTCCAGTTCCTGCTCGACGGCAAGCCGGCGGCAGGCCTGCCGGTCACGGTGATCCCCGGCGGCATCCGCTATCGCGACCAGCTGGGGCAGGTCGACCTCAAGACCGGTGCTGACGGCAAGGTCGAGATCAAGTGGCCCGAGCCCGGCATGTACTGGCTGAATGTGACGACACCGCAAACCGAACGCGCAGAAGGCGCGCCCGAGCCCGCAACACCGCAGCGCCGTGCGAGCTATGTCACGACGCTGGAAGTGCTCGCGCCCTGACCGACCGCGTCCTGATCCCCCGTGCGTTGACGCCCGCCGCTTTCGCCGGGCGCGACCCGGGGGCGACGATCGAATCCTTCTCCGGCGAAAGCATGGGGACCGGCTGGACGTTGCAGGCGACCGCGCCGCGCGTGGCGGTCGTGCACGGCGTTCAGGCGTCGCTCGATCTGGTCGTGGCGCAGATGAGCCAGTGGGAAGCGGATTCGGATCTCTCGCGCCTCAACCGGTCGGCACCCGGCGTCTGGCATGACGTGCCGGGCGAATTCGCGCAGGTGGTGGAGGTCGCGCTCGAAATCGCGCGTGCGAGCGGCGGTGCTTTCGATCCGGGACTTGGCCGGCTGACCGAAGCATGGGGCTTCGGCGGCATGGGCCCCGTCCGGCATATATCTGAAATAGCTGACGCCATCGTAAGCCGGACGATCGAGTGCGACGCGGCGACGCGGCGCATCCGGCGCAGCGAGGGCGCTGCACTCGATCTGTCGGGGATCGCCAAAGGCTATGGCGTCGACCTCGCGGCCGAATGGCTGCTCGCAAACGATGTGCGGCATTTTCTGCTCGAAGTGGGCGGCGAACTGCGCGGCGAGGGGATCCGCCCCGACGGACAGCCATGGTGGGTCGATGTCGAGATGCCGCCAACGTCGTCGGTCCCCGTTTGGCGCATCGCGCTGCATGACCTGTCGGTTGCCACATCGGGCAATTATCGTCGTGGCTTCAGTGCGGGTGGGCAGCATTATTCGCACAGCTTCGATCCCGCGACCGGTCGCCCGATCGTTAGCGGTGTATCGTCGGTGACGGTGATTCACCGCGACTGTATCAGAGCCGACGGCTGGGCGACCGCGCTCACCGTGTTGGGGCCTGCGGATGCGATTACGCTGGCCGATGCCGAGGGGCTCGCGGCTTGCGTGATAGCGGGCGACAGGGAGCATCTATCGCGCGCGTGGCGCGACATGCTGAACTAGCTGTCGGCCCAGCGGCGCAGGAGATTATGGTAGGTACCCGTAAGCTCGATCACCGAGCGATCGGTGCCCCCGAGTTGGCCGGTCAGGCGCTGGATCGATTGATCGAGGCCGAGGAGGAGCCGCCGCGCTTCGGTGTCGCGAACCATCGACTGAAGCCAGAAGAAGGACGCCACTCGCGTCCCGCGCGTCACCGGCGTCACATGATGCAGGCTCGACGAAGGATAGACCACCGCGTGGCCCGCAGGCAGCCTGACTTGCTGGGTGCCGAAATGATCCTCCACGACCAGCACACCGCCGTCATAGGTGTCGGGATCTTCCAGGAAGACCGTGATCGACAGGTCGCTGCGCAACCGGAAGTCCGACCCGCGCTGAATTCTGATCGCGTTGTCGACATGGGTGCCGAATGTCTGTCCTTCGCCATATCGGTTGAAGAGCGGCGGATAGACTTTGAGCGGCAGCGCCGCAGCAAAGAACAAGGGCGAATTACCCAGTGCCTTCAGGATGATCGCACCTGCCTCACGCGCCGCGACCGAGCCTTCGGGAAGCTGCTCATTCTTTTTCACCAGTGCCGACTGCGAACCCGATGTCGCGTTGCCGTCGATCCATTCTGCAGCATCGATGATTTTCCGGATGTTCGCAACGGCATCGGCATCGAGCAAATCGGGAATGGAAATCATCATGGGTTATCACCTCGGGGCAAAGGCTCGACAAAGGAAAGGACAATGTGCTGCCACAGTCGGCAGATGCAATCAAACCGGCGCTGTCGCCGCCTGTCGTCCTGCGTCCAATGCTGCGATGCCCTCGGTCCGGAGGCGCTCGTCGCCTGACGCGGCGAGCCACGCGGCCGCCTTGTCCATAAATGCCGGAGTAGCCGTTTCGCCCACGCGGGCCAGCCAGAGTAACGCCTCGTCGATGTCGCCGGCATCGACGAGCATGCGCGCGTGATTGAAACGGCCGCGAAAATCGCCGCCCTCGGCGGCGGCGCGGTAATGATCGGCGGCAACACCCATGTCGCGATCGACGACCCAGCCATCTTCGTAGAAACTGCCGACGAAGTTGGTGGCCTTGGCATTGTTCTGCGCCGCCGCCTGCCGGAGCAGCGCCAGCGCGGCGGGCTTGTCCTCGGGCACGCCCTCGCCCAGCGCGAGGAGGGTCGCATAATTATACTGGGCCCAGTCGAGCCCCATACCGGCAGCGATCCGGAACCATTCGGCGGCGCGTGCCTTGTCGACATCGACGCCCCAGCCTTGATCGTAACAGCGACCGATCATGTTGATCGCCATCGCATGACCCTGTTCGGCGGCCTTGCCGAACCAGCCGATGGCCTTTTGCGGATCGCGCGCGACGCCGTCGCCGTCGAGTAGCATCTGGCCCAAGGCTGCCTGTGCGTCGGCGAACCCCGCCTCGGCGGCGAGGCGGATCACGACGGGGCGCTCGGCATGGCCGGGGGAAAGCAGCGCGGATATTTCATCCGCGCTCATCGCTTTCAGCCGGTCCATGTCGAGCGTCGTCATCATGCGGGTCTAGTATTTGAAGTTGAGCGTCGCAATCGCAGAACGTCCCGGCGCGATGCTGGCATAGTGAGCGGTATAGGCCTGGTTGAAATAGACCTTGTTGGTCAGGTTATTGACGTTGACCGACAGGTCGAGCTGATCGTTGATCTGATAGCCGACCCGCGCATCGAAGCGCCAATAGCCCGGAATACTGCGATACATCACTTTGGTTGCCGGATTGACAGTCACGACGCCCGCGGCATTCTGGGTGGCCGAGCGATTGTCCGAATATCCGCCGAAGACGCGGCTGGTGTAAAATGCGCCGCCGCCAAGGGTCAGTCCCTTCACCGGTTCGACATTGCTCCAGATGGTGAAGCTGTTCTTCGCTGTTTGCGGGAACTGTTTGCCATTGTTGACCGACGGGACGAGCACAACCTTGGCCGCTTGCGCGCCAACGGCCGGTGCGGTGAGGGCGGTAAAGCCGCCATCGACAATCTCTGCATCCAGATAGGAATAGCCCCCAAAGACGGTCCAGCCGGGAATGATGGTTCCATTGAAACCAAGCTCGATGCCCTTGATCCGGCGTTCGCCAATAAACTGGACGGTGTTGACGTCGCTGGTTACGCGGGCGTTCTGCGTCTCGGTCTGGAACGCTGCGGCGGTCAGCGACAGACGCGAACCGAAAAGATCGGCCTTGGCTCCCAGTTCATAAGACTTTGTCTTTTCGACCTTGAGTGCGTTCAGCAGGTCAATCGCCGCAGGGGTGTTGGTCGTCCCGAGGCCGTTGCCTTCCTGGCCTTCGCCAACGAGGCTGTTCGGGGGCGTCGCCGACGTCGCATAGGATGCGTACAGGCTGATATTCGACACCGGCTTGTAGATGATGCCGGCTTGATAATTAACGATGTCGTCCTTTCGGCTGAGCGAAAATGTGCTCGTTGTCGTTGCTGCCTGACCGGGGGTGACGGTCGATTTGAAGCTGTCGAAACGGATGCCGAGATTCAGGATCAGCGCATCGCTGAGGGTGATCGAGTCGAAGGCATACACTGCCTTGGTGGTCGAATTGTTGCGTGTTTCCTGAATTGGCAGCGTCTTGGTGATCGAGCCCACGGCGGCGTAATTGCCATCGACATAATTGACCCACGAATCATTGGGATTCGGATTGAACAGGCTGGTGCAGTTGAAGGTGGCGACCTGAACATTGTTGCAAGCCGTCGCGGATACCGGCGGCGTCGCAACGGGCGTTGCGAAGTTTCGGGTTGTGACGTTGAAGCTGCCGCGACGCGCCTTTTCGGAAGACAGTTCGATGCCGGTAGCAAAACTGTGTTCGATCCCGCCTGTGTTGAATTTTCCGAACAGGTCGGTCTGGTTTGTCATGCTGGTGGTATAGCCATAGCGCGTGTTGGCGCGGCGCCACACATAGCCGCCGCCCGCCGTGATATTTGCGGGCGCCGATGCTGCCGCATTGCCGAAGACATTGCCCTGCTGGTCGTCGGGCTGCGTAAAAATATAGGCCTGGTTCGAATAATTATAGCGCGACGTGTTCCGGATTTTGATGCCGTTGCCGAAATCATGGTCGAAACGAAGCGTCAGCTGATCGGTCTTGCTGTCGCGGAAGTCCCGGTTGACGAGGCCGTAGAAGGTGTTGCGATCGACCGTTCCGGTCGTGCCACCGCGCGTTGTGCCCTTGCCGATCAGCGGTTCGGAATAGACTTTGTCGCCGAGCGGGGCGTTGCCGATGGTGTAGAAATAGGGAATGCCGCTGTCGGGCAGCTCATCGGTGTCGAGATGATAGTAGGACGCCGTCAGCTTGGTCGGTCCGTCGACGCCGATGGTCAGCGACGGCGCGATGCCCCAACGCTTCTGGTAGATCGCATCGCGTCCGGCGACATCCTGATCGTGCCACATGCCGTTGATGCGCAGCGCGACATTGTTGCCGATCACATAGTTCACATCACCGGTGATGCGCTTGTAATTGTCGGTTCCGACCGTGACCGAACCGCCGACGAAGTTCTCGTTGCGGGGCAGCTTTGAAACGATGTTCAGCGAACCGCCGGCGCTGCCGCGGCCGCCGAGGGTCGAATCCGACCCGCGGACGACCTGAATCTGTTCGATTGCGAACACTTCGCGACTCTGCGCGCCAATATCGCGGACGCCGTCGAGATAGGTGCTTCCCTGGCTGTCGAAACCGCGGATGAAAGGGCGGTCGCCGATCGGGTTGCCGCCTTCGGCTGCGCCGAACGTGATTCCGGGGACGGTCCGCAGCGCTTCGACCAGTGTTGCCGATCCGGTTTCCTTGATCACTTGCTTGTCGACGACGACGATCGAACGCGGGGTGTCGATTAGCGGAGCGACAGCCTTGGGGGTGTCGATCTGGACCTGCTGGCCGTTGACGACGATCGTGTCGCGCTCCTGATCCGCGCTGGACGAATCTTCGCCGGTTTCGGCTGCCATCGCAGGCGCGGTCGCGATAAATCCGACGCAGGAGAGCGCAAGAAACGAAGCGGACGTCGATGATTTCACGGTAAACCCCCTTTTTGTTCGGTCGACGGGCGCCGCTATTGAGAGTTGTTCTCACTGTCAACAGTTATTGAGAATCGTTCGCGATATTGTCGTAATTGCCTTCATGATTCCGTGTGAAGCGCAAATCGCCTTATCGACGCCGTTCGAGCCACCAGCTCTGGCGCCAGCCATATTGGCTCGAAATCGCGTCGCCCGCAGCATTGGTCGCGGGTTTGAAACGGAAGCGCTCCTCGATCAGCGTGCAGGTCGTCCGGTCGAGCGATACGTCGCCGCTCGATCGGGTCACGCGGCATCCGCTGACCCGCCCGGTTGCCTCGATGGTGAAGCGCACTTCGACCTCGCCGCCCGCCTTCGCCCGGCTCGCTTCCCGCGGATAGTCACGGTCACGGATCGCGCCGCTGCGCCAGGCGGCCTTGGTGCCGCCGCCGGTGCCATTGCCTGTCCCGCCCGCACCCGTTCCGTTACCGCGGCCGCCCGCCCCCGATCCGGGACCCGGATTGGGGGCGGCGCCGGCTGACATGTCTTGTCCAGCCCCCGGACGCGGCGCGGCCGCGACAGGAGGAACGACGGGTGGCAGCTTGGGCACGGGCGCGGTGATGGCCGCGGCCTTGGCATGCTTGTTCGCCGCCGATGCCTTGCCTGCGGCCTTCTCGCTGGGAGTCTTGGAAGGGACGACCCGCTCGGGCGTCGGCGGTGCGGGCATCGCGATCGCCGAAATGGCTTCGCCGGCCTTGCGCACGACCGAGAGATCGAGGCCGCTGGCCAGACCGACCCCCACGGCAACGACCGCGATCAGCGCTCCGCCGCCCGACAAGGCGCGCTGCCGTACCGAAATCTGCCCCGTGTAGGTCATTGCGCCGCCTCTTGCCCGCGCACAGCCGCGCGGAGCTGCCGCCTGTTTAGAGGAATTCGTCTAGCGTGGACATGAACCGGTCGAACTGGTCGTGGTGCAGCCAGTGGCCGGCGTTTTCGAACTCGATGACCTTGGCGGTGTTGAAATGCTCGATACGCCCGTCCTTCTCGGGATTCGAGGCCCAGCTATCTGCGCCATAGAGGAGCAGGGTGGGGCAGGTGATGGCGCCCCACAGCGCCGCAATGTCATCGCGCGGCATGTCGAAAGCGGGCCACACGTTGAGGTAATTGTCGAACTTCCAGCTCCACGTGCCGTCTTCGTTGCGGCTGATGCCATGGACGGTGAGGTGGCGGGCCTGTGGCTCGGTCAGATAGCTGTTCTCGCCCATCATGCGGGCGAGCGCATCGTCGAGCGTTGCGTAACGGCGCGGAGTGCGCCCCGCAGCCTGGCGCTTGTCGTCGATCCATTTGCGAAAGCGTTCGGCATAGGGCGTCTTCGTGCGTTCGGCGATTACCTTGGGCGACGGCCCGAGTCCCTCGATCGCGACAAGCTTGCGGACATTCTCGGGATAGAGGCCGGTGTAGCGCAGCGCGATATTGCCCCCCATCGAATGCGCGACGATCGAGATCGGACCGAGGTCGAGCTGGTGAATCAGCTGGGCGAGATCATAGACAAAGCCGTCCATCGCGTAATTGCCGTCGGGGGACCATGCGCTGTCGCCATGGCCGCGCAGATCGGGGGCGATGATATGATAGCGATCGCGAAGCTTTTCGGCGACCCAGTCCCAGTTGCGGCAATGGTCACGGCCGCCGTGGACGAGCAGCAGGGGCGGCGCGCCGCGATTGCCCCAGTCGACATAGTGCAGCTTGAGCCGCTGCGAGATGAAGCTGTTCGAGGTGGGGCCGGCACTTGCCATCGGTTCGTCCTTGCTGTCTGTTCCAGTTTCAAAAGGCGACTGGTTCCGATCCGTCAACCCCGCATCGGTGCCATTGGTCGGCTGGCATGAACGAGGGAGAGAAGCATGACGACATTTCGCGATAACCTGCTGGCGGGCAAGACGGCCTTTGTCGCCGGCGGTACGAGCGGCATCAATCTTGGCATCGCCAAGCGGTTTGCCGAGCTCGGTGCGAAAGTGGCGGTGGTGGGGCGCGATCCCGAAAAGGCGGCGCGAGCCGCGACTGAAATCGGCAAGGGCGCGATCGGCCTGTCGGCAGATGTTCGCGATTATGCGGCGATCCGCGCGGCGATGGAGCAGGTGGCGGGCGCGCTCGGCCCGATGGACATCGTCATCTCGGGCGCGGCCGGAAACTTCCTCGCCCCGGCGTTGGGTATGTCGGCCAATGCGTTTCGCACCGTTATCGATATCGACCTCAACGGTACCTTCAACGTGTTCCGCGGTTGCCACGATCTGCTGAACCGTCCCGGTGCGTCGCTGATCGCAATCACTGCCGGGCAGGCGGTCAATGCCTCGGCGTTGCAGGCACATGCCTGCGCTGCGAAGGCCGGGATCAACCAGCTGATTCGCGTCCTCGCGCTCGAATGGGGGCCCGAGGTGCGGGTGAACGGGATTTCGCCGGGGCCGATCGCCGATACCGAGGGCATGAAGCGCCTCGCGCCCGATGCCGAGACACGGCAGTCGCATTATGACCGGATCGCGATGAAGCGGTGGGGCAAGGTCGAGGAGGTTGCCGAATCGGCGGTGTTCCTCTGCTCACCCGCTGCGGGCTATATTACCGGGACGATTCTCGACTGCGACGGCGGCAGCCAGATCGGCGATGCGTCGCGCGGCGATGTGGCACGCGGAATGGCTTGATTGCGCCGCTATGGCCGACAGCAAAAACGCCGCCAACCCGTAGGGTGGCGGCGTTTTTAATGGTGGGCGTGGCAAGGATTGAACTTGCGACCCCTGCGATGTCAACACAGTGCTCTACCACTGAGCTACACGCCCATCCCTTGGGGTGACGCGGCCCCTAATATCCCCGGCGCGGCTTGGCAAGCCCTTCGCGTACGTCGTTGTCGTTATTGTTGGCTCGACCGGTCGGCGCGGCCGAACATATTGTCGACTTCGCGCACCAGATCCTTGAGGTGGAAGGGCTTCGACAACAGCTTCGCCTGCGGCACATTTTCCTCGGCGCGCAGCGATACGGCGGCAAAACCGGTGATGAACATGACCTGCGTCTGCGGTGCGACCTTCGCCGTGTGCTGCGCGAGTTCGATTCCGTCCATCTCGGGCATGACGATATCCGACAGCAAAAGATCGAAGGTTCCCGAATCGATATAGGGCACGGCGGCGGTGCCGCGATCGACCGCGGTCACGTGATAGCCGGCGCTGGTCAGCGCCCGCGCGAGATACTCGCGCATCACGTCATCATCTTCGGCCAGCAAAATACGAATCATGCTGAAATCTGTCCTCTGGTCCTTCGATGCGGCCGGTTCCGGTCGACTGCACCCTCTGCAAAGCCCTGCATAGCGTCAGAGATTTAACAAATTGACGCGGGACGCTGGATTCGTCCTGCTTTTTTTGCCACCCGTCTTTTATGCCGTCCCGCACCATCCCGCCCGCCGCCATCGCTGTCAACCGGCCGGCGTCGAGCGGACCGGTGATCGTGTCGGTGCCGCACGCCGGGCGCCTCTATCCACCGGAAATACTGGCGGCGTCGCGGGTCGACCAGCAATATCTGGAACGGCTCGAGGATGGGTGGTGCGACCTGATCGCCGCGGGAGCTCACGACGCAGGAGCAACCGTCGTTCAGGCGCTGTGGGCGCGCGCTGTCGCCGACTGCAATCGCGGAGAAGGCCAGATGGCGCCAAGCGAAGTCGCCTTGCCGTTGCGCGCGCAATTCTCTGCACCGGGACGCAAGGAACGGGCAGGGCTGGGCGTGGTGCCGACACGACTCGCCGATTGCGGCCCGCTGTGGAAGCGGCCGATCGACCACGCCGGCTTGCACTGGCGGCTCGAATCGTTTCACCGACCCTATCACGCCGCGTTGACAGGCGAATTGGCCGCGGCGCGCGACCGCTTCGGCCATGCGATATTGATCGACTTGCATTCGATGCCGTCGATTCCCCCGGGCCAGCCGGGGCACGGCGCGCGAATCATCGTCGGCGACCGGTTTGGCGGAACCGCCGGTGAATGGCTGGTCGATCTGGTTGTTGCTTCGGCCGAGCGATTGGGGGAGCCGGTGTCGCGCAACCAGCCCTATGCCGGCGGCCATATCATTCGGACGCACGGGCGACCGGCCGAGGGGACTCATGCGGTTCAAATCGAAATCGACCGCAGCCTCTACCTGACACCGGATCGTTTGCCCGATACCGGGCGCATCGCGCGGCTTGCGCGCTGGTTTTCCGGGCTCGTCATGGACGCGAGCAAGGCGCGGCCCGACGCTGAAATATTTCCGCAAGCTGCCGAATAAAAAACCACCCCGTACCGAAGTACGAGGTGGCCAGGGTCCAGGGAGGACGCGCCCGCGCCAAAGATGACGGGGCACTGACCGCGGTGGAAAGGGGGAAAACCACGGCGGTGTAGAATGGATTTAAGACGTTGTGCGCCGACTTACAAGTCGAGACGGTGCAGAATCTGCAATATATAAAGAAATTGGTCGGGGAGAGAGGATTCGAACCTCCGGCCCCTGCCTCCCGAAGACAGTGCTCTACCAGGCTGAGCTACTCCCCGACCGATCTGCGCGCCGACCGGGGTCGCCGCGAAGGCAGGGCGGTCCTCTAGACGCGCAATCTGCGAACTTCAAGCGGCAATCGGCACATCGAACATGATTGTCCGGACTACAGCATTTGGGCAGTCCGGAAGCTGAAATGACCGCTCGCAACGAAAATCTGATGATCAACCAGTTCGATGCCCATAGTCCGCAGGAAATACGCGGCTTCGTGCGTTGTGCGTATGTCGGCATCGCTCGGCCGTGCAACGCTCGACGGATGGTTGTGCGCTATCACGACTGCGGCGATGCGACCGCTCAGCAGGCCGCGCCAGCAGTGCGAGGGGATGACGCAGCGGCCTGTACCGTCGCCATCGACGCGTTCGAACCGGGCCAATCTTTCAAACGCATCGAATCCGGCAAGCAGCAGCGTTTCGCGCTCGTCGTCGAACAGCGGGCGCAGCAACTGGCGCGCAACGGCGTCCTCGGATTGGCATGGCACGAATCCGGCCAGCGCAGAAGGATCGGGCGCTTTGCCAGCGGGTTCGAACAGGGTCATCGCCGGGCCCATGCGCCGGGAGGGTGTGATTTCCAACGTCGGACTGCCCCGCATCGGAGGCTTTGTGACGCCATCCCTGCTGGTCCCTTGTCCGCGCGCGGCGCGGGGCCTAGCAACGACGTGCAAAAACCGGGAGTGAGTCTTGCCTGATTCCATCCATTATGAACTGCAATATCTCGACCTGATGCGCCGCATCTGGGTAGAGGGGGACAAACGTGTCGATCGCACTGGGGTCGGGACGCGGTCGCTGTTTGGCGAGACGATGCGATTCTCGCTGCAGGACGATGCGATCCCGTTGCTCACGACCAAGCGAGTCTATTGGAAAACGGCGCTCCGCGAACTTCTGTGGTTCCTGACCGGCAACACCAACATCCGGCCGCTCGTCGCGCAGGGGGTCAAGATCTGGACCGACTGGCCGCTCGATAAATATCGCCGCGAGACCGGCGACACGATCAGCGCTGAGGCGTTCGAGGCGCGGATCATTGCTGACGAGGTTTTCGCGTTACAGTGGGGCGACCTTGGCCCGGTATACGGCCATCAATGGGTGAACTGGCCGCGGTACGAGCCGGCCGGCGAGGGGCTCTTTCGCCGCGCCGCGCAGGGGCACAATCAGATCACGGCACTGATCGAATCGCTGCGCAACAATCCCGGGTCGCGCCGCCATATTTTTACGGCCTGGAATGTCGCCGATCTCGACCGCATGGCACTGCCGCCGTGCCACATGACCTATCAATTTCATGTCCGTAGCGACGGCGGTTTATCATGCCTGCTGTTCCAGCGCTCGTGCGATCTCGGGCTGGGCTTTGCCTTCAATATTTTCGAAGCGGCGCTGCTGACGCGCCTGATTGCACAGCAATGTGACCTTCGTGCACACGAACTGGTGTGGACGGGCGGCGACGTCCACCTCTACCTCAACCACGCGGATCTGGTCGAAGAACAGTTGTCGCGCGCGCCGGGAGGCAGCCCAAAGCTGCGTATCCTGCGACAGCCTGACAGCATTTTCGACTATAAGTTCGAGGATTTCGCGGTCGAGGATTATGTGCCGCAAGCGCATATTTCCGCGCCCGTCGCGGTCTGATGGCTGCCGTTGCATTCGTATGGTGACCGTAATAATATGTCGCCACGTTGAAATATAACTAGGCGCGATTCGCGTCTTCAAAGGGATGAAGAGATGACCGAAACGGATCGGCGCCCGGCGAGCAATTTGCCGCCGCTGTCGCTTCATATCCCCGAACCGCGCTATCGCCCTGGCGATACGCCCGATTTTGGCGATATTGACGTTCCCGCTGTCGATGCGACCCCGCGCCCGAGCGAAGCCACGAAGCCGGATGCGATGCGCGACCTTTGTTACGGCCTTGTCCGCGTGCTCGATTTCGACGGGCAGGCGAAGGGTCCGTGGGATCCGAAGCTCTCGCCCGAGCGGTTGCGGACGATGCTTCGTTACATGATGCTCGTTCGCGCGTTCGACGACCGCATGTTCCGGGCGCAGCGCCAAGGCAAGACCAGCTTTTATATGAAGTGCACCGGCGAGGAAGCGACGTCGGTCGCCTCGACATTGGCACTCGATCGCGGCGACATGTGCTTCCCCAGCTATCGCCAGCAGGGCATCCTGATCGCGCGCGACTATCCGCTGATCCAGATGATGAACCAGATCTATTCGAACCGGGGCGATCACTTGATGGGCCGTCAGCTGCCGATCATGTATTCGGCGCCCGAGCATGGCTTCTTCAGCGTGTCGGGCAACCTCGCGACCCAATATCCGCAGGCGGTAGGCTGGGCGATGGCGTCGGCGTCGAAGGGCGACAGCCGGATCGCGACCGTATGGTGCGGCGAAGGTTCGTCGGCCGAAGGCGACTTCCATTCGGCGCTGACCTTCGCGACCGTTTACAATGCGCCGGTGATCTTCAACGTCGTGAACAACCAGTGGGCGATTTCGAGCTTCTCGGGCTTTGCCGGCGGCGAGCGCACGACCTTCGCGGCACGTGCGGTGGGTTACGGCATCGCGGGCCTGCGCATCGACGGCAACGATCCGCTCGCGGTCTATGCCGCGACACAGTGGGCCGCCGATCGCGCCCGCACGAACAATGGCCCGACGCTGATCGAGCATTTCACCTATCGGAGCGAAGGTCACAGCACGTCGGACGATCCGACCGCCTATCGCCCCGCCGAAGAGCCGACGATCTGGCCGTTCGGCGACCCGATCGACCGCCTCCGCCAGCATCTTGAAGTGCTCGGCGAATGGGATAGCGAGCGCCACGAAGCGCAAGCCAAGGAGCTCGACGATCTGGTCAAGACGACCCAGAAACAGTCGGAGAAACTCGGCATCTTGGGCCACGGCATGCACCAGCCGTTCGAAACGATGTTCGACGATGTGTTCGAAGAGCTGCCCTGGCATCTCAAGGAACAATGCGAACAGATGCTCGCCGAGCAAGAGGCCAAGTTCGGCCCCAACTGGAAGCCCGAATGATGAGCGCCGATACCCAAACCGCCACCAAGACGATGAACATGATCGAGGCGATCAACAGCGCCATGGACGTCATGCTCGAGCGTGACTCGAACATGGTCGTGATGGGCGAGGATGTCGGCTTTTTCGGCGGCGTGTTCCGCGCCACTGCGGGCTTGCAGAAAAAGCATGGCAAGACGCGCGTGTTCGACACGCCAATCAATGAATGCGGCATCATCGGCGTCGCGGTTGGCATGGGTGCGTACGGCCTCCGCCCGGTTCCCGAGATCCAGTTTGCCGACTATATCTATCCCGGGCTCGACCAGCTCGTCAGCGAGGCGGCGCGCCTGCGCTATCGCTCGGCGGGCGATTTCATCTGCCCGATGACGGTGCGGACCCCGTTCGGCGGCGGCATCTTCGGCGGCCAGACGCATAGCCAGTCGCCCGAAAGCATCATGACCCACATCTGCGGCGTGAAGACGGTGATCCCGTCGAACCCCTATGATGCCAAGGGCCTGTTGATCGCGGCGATCGAGGATAACGACCCCGTCGTCTTCCTCGAACCCAAGCGCATCTATAACGGCCCGTTCAGTGGCTATTACGACCGCCCGGTCGAACCCTGGTCGAAGCATGACGCGAGCACAGTGCCCGAGGGGCATTACCGCATCGAACTCGGCAAGGCTGCGACGGTGCGTCCGGGCGAAGCGCTCACCATCCTCGCCTATGGCACGATGGTCCATGTCACCAAGACGATCGTCGAGGAAATGGGTATCGACGCCGAGATCATCGACCTGCGCACTTTGCTGCCGCTCGATATCGAGGCGATCGAAACGTCGGTGAAGAAGACTGGCCGCTGCCTGATCATCCACGAAGCGACGCGCACCTCGGGCTTCGGCGCCGAACTCGCCGCGCTGGTGCAGGAACGCTGCTTCTATCACCTCGAGGCGCCGGTCGAGCGCGTGACCGGCTTCGACACGCCTTATCCGCATAGCCTCGAATGGGCCTATTTCCCCGGCCCGGTGCGCATCGCGACCGCGCTGACCAAGATTTTGAAGGACTGACGCCATGGCCCGTTATTCATTCCGTCTGCCTGACATCGGCGAAGGCATTGCCGAGGCCGAAATCGTCGCCTGGCACGTCAAGATCGGCGAGCGCGTCGAGGAAGACGCGCAGCTTGCCGACATGATGACCGACAAGGCGACCGTCGAAATGGAATCGCCCGTTTCGGGGATCGTCGTCGAACTGGCGGGCGAGGTCGGGGACTTGATCCCGATCGGCTCGACGCTGGCAGTGATCGAAACCGACGAAGAGGGTTCGGTCGACGCACCGCCGGCTGATACGCCGGCCGAACAACAGATTGTGGCGGAAACGCCGGGCGCCGAGGAAATCTCCGTCGCCGAGGTTGCAGCGCCGGCCGCGGCTCCCGCACCGACGCCTGCACCTGCACCTGCACCTGCGCCGGTCGCGGCCGCCAGTCATGGCCGCGCCGTCCTCGCATCGCCCGCGGTTCGCGCGCGCGCCAGGGATCTGGGCGTCGATCTGGGTCAGGTGCACGCCGAAGGCGACCGTATTCGCCACGCCGATCTCGACGCCTTCCTCCGTTACAGCGGCGGGCAGGGATATAACGCGCCGGGTGCTTCGCGCGCGCGCGCCGACGAGCCGATCAAGGTCATCGGCATGCGCCGCAAGATCGCCGAGAATATGGCGGCGTCGAAGCGTGCGATCCCGCACTTCACCTATGTCGAGGAAATGGACGTCACCGCGCTCGAAGAGATGCGTGCCGACCTCAACGCCAATCGCGGCGGCCGTCCGAAGTTGACGATGCTGCCGTTCCTGATCGTCGCGATCTGCCGCACCATCCCGCAATTCCCGATGATCAACGCGCGATATGACGACGAAGGCGGTGTGGTGACGCGGTACGGCGCGGTGCATCTGGGTATGGCGACGCAGACCGATGCGGGGCTAATGGTCCCGGTGATCCGCGACGCGCAGGACAAAAATGTCTGGCAGCTCGCCAGCGAGATCACGCGCCTTGCCGAAGCCGCGCGCACCGGCAAGGCGAAGGTCGAGGAACTGACCGGCGGCACGCTGACCGTTACCTCGCTCGGCCCGCTCGGCGGGATCGCGACGACGCCGGTGATCAACCGTCCCGAAGTCGCGATCATCGGCCCGAACAAGATCGTCGAACGTCCGGTTTTCGACGGCGACGAGATTCGCCGGGCAAAGCTGATGAACCTGTCGATCAGCTGCGACCACCGCGTCGTCGATGGCTGGGATGCGGCGAGCTATGTTCAGGCGCTCAAGAAGTTGGTCGAAACGCCGGTTCTGCTGTTCGCAGACTGATTGCGAGGCTGTAGCGGCGAAGGAATCCGGGGCAGTGGACGTTGCCCCGGATTCCTTCGCTACGTGCGCCAGCCGGTTATAGCCCCAGCCCCGCGAAACTCGTCTGGTCGAACTTCAGCTTGAAGGTCACATAGGCGCCCGAACGCGAGAAGCGCGCTTCCTCGAAATCGCGGTCGTGGAAGCCCGCGAAATTATAGCCGAAGGTGATATTCGCGTTCGTCATCGGGGCCAGCGTCACCGTCGGGCCGCCCGCCCAGCTGACCGTATCGGCGTCGGTGCCCACGCGGACGGTGCCCGACGCACCGACATCGACATGCTCGCCAAGGTTGAAGCGGAAGTCGGCGCCGATCAGGTTCGACCAGCCCTTGACGTCATCGACGCCAAAACGGTCGAAATTGTAACGCGTGCCCCAGAAGAAGCCGATTTCGGCGCGCTCGTTCCAGCCTTCGCCGAACCCGCGGTCGCCGAGCGGGGTCCAGTTGACCGACAGGCTGTTGAGGAGGCGGCGGCTCGTCGCGTCGCCGTCGATTGTCAGCGACGGACCACCGATCGGACCGGCCTGACCCGCGACCGCGTCGCGGACCTTGTCCGAACGGAACTCGCTCTTGTTGAGCCACGAAATCTGCGAATCGGCGGGGCGGTGCGCCCAGCTCATTTCGAAGTTGATCACTTCAGTTGTCGGCGCGGCGCCGGCTCCACTCGCCTTGGCGTAAGTGAAGAGTGCGCCGAGCGCGCGGCCTTCGCCGAGCTGGCGGAGGCCGCCGAGCGTCAGGCCGTAACGATTGGCAATTTCGCCATCGCGATATTCGGCGCGGCCGGTCAGCGTCCAGCGGTCGGCGCGATAGGTCGCGCCGGTACTGATCGCCAGGAAATCCTCGGTCAGCGTGCCATTGCCGCCGAGAAAACCGCCTGAGGCGACCGGCTGGTCGACATTGAGCACGTCGCGCGCGCTGATGCCGCCGATGGTGCGGTTGCCATCGACCGACACATCAACCGACCAGCGTTCGCCGAGCTTCAGCGACTGTGACAAGCCATAGGCAGCAAAGCTGCGCGGGCCATATTCGCCAATTTCCTGCTGGTTCGCGGTGGCGAGAAGGCGCGCGCCCGACCAAGGCGTCAGGTCAAAACCCAGCCGCGCGGTGCGCGCCTTGATCGTATCGCCGTCAGCGATCTCGTAGCTGCCGACCAGATTGACGTCGCGGTTGATCGCGTAGCGCGCGCCCAGGCGGTGACGGGTCGGGAAATCGATGCTCGCATCCTTGCTGCCCAGCGCGAATTCGGTCTGCGCGTCGAGTTCGAGCCGCTTGTTGAACAGCCTTTGTGTGGCGCCCAGCTGCACGATGTTCGAGCGGTTGCGCGTTCCGTCGCTCAATCGGTCATCGGCGTGAGTCAGCCCGGCGCGCGCCACGCTGGTGCCATTGTCATATTCGACGAGCGTACGGGCGGCACGGCGGCGGGCATTGGTGTCGAGATAGTCTTCCTGCCAGGCGCTGCCGGTCACCGACAGATTGCGGCTGGCTTTCACACGCGCATCGAAACCGAATTTGCGCGTGCCATTCTCGCCGCTGTTGAGCTGGCCGGTGCCGAAGCCCGCCTCGCGTTCGCGTACATAAGCGAGGAAGTCGGCATTGCTGCTGTGATGCTCGGCCTCGATCAGCCATGCCTTCGCAGTACCGTCGGCGGTCGTGCTGCCGTTGGTCGCCTTGGCATCGCTGACCGCGAGCTCGGCCCGCACTTCGGTCTCGATGGTGGGGCGGTAGCGTGCATCGATACCGCCGAGGTTGGTCTTGGCGTTGCCATCCTCATCATGGATGAAGGTCGCGCCGACGCGCAATTTCTCGTCGTTCGACTGATAGCTCACGCGGCCGCCGGCGTTGAGCACGCGCTGGCCGACGCCGTCGACCTCATATTCGGCGACGATGAACTGCGGGTCGAGGTTTGACGAGCGGCTGAGCACTGGCTCGCGGAAGCGGATCGTGCCCGACAGATAGTCGATGTCGTAATCGACGTGGCGCGACAGGCTGACGCTGTCGACGATGCGCTCGCTGTGCAGCCGGTCGCGCGTTTCGATGACGATCCGCTCGCTGTTCGGGAGGATGTCCTTCGCGCCGAGCTGGTACGGGCCGGTCAGGCCGTTACCCTGGATTTCGTCGCGGCGGAAACGGTAGGGTGTGTCGGCGACGAACGCCGTTGCGGCGACATTACGACCACGATACTCGGCCTTGCCACCGTTGAGCGCGCGCTGATAGCGAGCGAGCTCGGGCTCCGAAATGCCGGTCTCGATATCGCCGAACATCGCATAGAATTGCGGGCGTTCAAGGCGGAGATAGAGTTTACGCACCGATGCGGCGTCGGTGCGCGTCTCGTTACGGTCGGCGTAGATGGTGTAATAGGCGCGCGGATCGATCACGCCGCCAAAGCGTGCATCGTCCTTGTCCTTGTCGCTGTCATACGCCAGCGTCATCAGCCATTTGCCGAGTACACGGCCCTTTGCGTAGAGCGCGAGGCGCGCGTCGGCGTTCAGGTCGTCGAGCGTCTCCGCCGCCGGCTCCATCCGGTCGTCGAGCATATTATAGCCGAGCGTTCCCGCGGCAAAGCCGACCACGGTCCACGGGCGATTGCCCGGATCGAGCCAGGTTTCGATCGTCTGCTTGCGCGTCACCTTGTCGTCGCGGAAGGTGAAATCCATCGCGAGCGTGCCCGACGCAGTGGTCGGCTCGAGCTCGATATAGGCGATGCCGTCGTCGCCATCGATCTTCCATACCGGCTGCGCACGCTCGAGGCCGGCGAGCTGGCGGGCCTGCTGCGCATCGGCTTCGACGGCGGGATAGTATGGGGCAGGGACACTGAAATCCCCCGTCAGGCCGGCGCGGATCGGCTTGCCGTCGCGGTCGGTCAGGCGCACCGCGATCACCGGACGCGTGACGCCGTCAGCAACGAGAACCGATTTTTCGCGGATAAGCGACGCGCGCATTGGGGTGATCGAGTAATGGATGTTGCGTTCGAGCGTTTCGACGAGGTTTCCGCCCGCATCCTTCACTTCGGCGACGAGGCGGTTTTCGCCTTCGCGAATTTCGAGCCCGCGCCACAGGCTGACCGCGACGCCGCCGTCAGCCGACTTGCTGACGCCTTCGAAGGTCAGAGCGTCGGCGGATTTGCCATTCACCCGCAGCGATACCGTCTGTCCGGGCGCGTGTTTGATTGCAGCGCGGATCGCCTTGGAGCGCGGATTGTGGTCGCTGTCGGGAAAGAGCCATCCGATGCCTGGCGTTTGCCCCGCAAGCCAGTCGCGACCAGCGCCCGCAGCCTCGGGGTCGCTCATCACTTTGGGCGTTTCGATGACGGCACTGTTCGGCGCTGCGCGTGGCGCGCTGGAAACGGCGCGGAAATCGGCGCGCTTCAGCGCACCACCGCGGCCTTCGACGAAGCGCGAGATTGCGCTGCCGGCGCTCTGCGTCGAGCGAGCACAATCGATAGCTTCGCGGTCGAGCGGCAAGGTCGACGGATCGATCTGCACAACATGCAGGCCGGGGCGCACGCCTTCGAAATGATAGCGGCCATCCTCGTCGGTGACGGTGTAGCTGCCGTCCTGTAACATTACGCGCACGCCAGCGATGCCGTCGGCCTTGCCCGGATCGACGCTGCAACCGCCATCGGTGATGCGGCCGATGATCGTCATCCGGTCGCCGAGCTGGTCGCGTTTGATCGCGATCGTCGCTTCGGCGATATTGCTCGTCGATCCGCGATTGTCGGTGGCGGTGGCGCGGTTGAGCGCGTTGCCGGGCTGTGCCGATACGATGACCTCGGCCAGATAGGTGAGCAGGGCCGAGCGCGACGCGGCGACGCTAGGCAGCGTGACGGCGAACTCGCGGCCAGTAGCCAAGACAACGGCGTCGACGCGTACGCCATCGACGCGCACGGTGTCGGCGCGCAGGCGCATGCCGGCGGGCAGCACGTCGCGCACCGTCACCGCGCCGGTGTTGCGGCGCGTGTCGCGGTTCGCGACCTCGATACGATATTGGATGACGTCGCCAGGCACCGCGACCTGCGTCGAGGTCGTCTTGCGCAGGATCAGCGGCAGGCCCGGCTGGTCGACCGGAATGTCGACGCGGACGGGCGCCGGACTGTTCAGCGTGAAGGCATTGCTATAGCTGGCGCCGGTGATCGTGAAGGGCAGGCCATCGTCGGGGCGGCGGAGGCCCGCGAGATCGGCGGCGCTCGATTTCGACGGCGCGGTGTAGGGCGCGGGCGGCGCGACGACGAGGCGATAGGTCCCCGGCGCGACGAATGGAAAGCGGTAATCGCCCGGCGGGAAGTTGTAGGTCGTACCGCCTGCGTCGGTGACGCCCTGACCGGTGACGACGCTCGAAGGATAGGCCGAAATGCCGTCATCGCCGAACACCTGCGCGGGCTGACCGGTCGCGGCGTCGACGATCGTCACGCGGCTGCCGGCAACGGGCGCGCCGTCGCCGCTGTCGAACACGATGCCGAACGGGTCGACGAGAAAGTTGATCGTTGCAAGCGCGACAAGGCTGGCGCTGGCCTGATCGGTGACGCGCAGTGTCAGCGGCGCACCGGGATTGACCGACAGACGGCAATCGCCTTGGGCCACAGCAGGCGGAACGCCGATCGTGTTGATGATGCCCACAAATTCGCCGCTGTTGTTTGCGGTCTCGGTCAATATGATTTGTTCACGGTCGCCATTTTCGAGTTCGAGGACGACGGGCAGAGTGTCGCGCTGCTGCGGATCGGTGTTCGCCGATGCGAGCGTTACCCCGACGACAAGCACTTCGCCGGCACGGAAATTGTCGGTGCTTTGCAGCGACGCTGGGGCGGTGGAGATGCCTTCATAGACGCCGCTTAGCGGGATTGCGCTGGTTGCGTTGCCTGAACCGCGAGCCGCCGCGCGCGCCTCCGGTCGGCTGCACTGGGTTGGCGCCAACGGCACCGATTTGTCGCCGCCGCCGTTGGTGAGCCGGTACGTCGTAATCGTCGGCCGCTCGGGCGGACGCGCCGTCACAGTCACATCGACGCGGTTCGACAGCGCCTGACCGGGTTGCCCGTCGTGCGTCCACTGCGCCGAGGCAATGTTCGTGATCACCTGCGCGCGCGCCGGAGGGATCGCAGGCAGCAACGCTGCTGCGACCAAGGCGGTCACAAGGCCGGAAATTTTGGTGTGCAGTGCCATATCAGCTTGAAAGAGGGCAGCGAGAGGCGGTTCTTGGGCCGCACCCGCTGCTCCCTTCTTTACTCGATCAGTTGACGGTCGCGCGGAAGACGAGCGTGCTTGACGTGCCAGCGGCGATCGAAGCGATCATCCCCGACACGTTCGGCGCCGAGTAGCTGCCGCCCGCGGTGCCGTTGAAGTCGCACGTGCCGCTGGGCATGGAACCCGTATAAGTGCCGCCGAGCAGGATCGAACCCGGGACGAAGGTCAACTGGCCGGGAACCGCGTCGTTGATCGCCACCGAGGTCGCTGCGGCGCCGCCGCTGTTGGCGACGGCGATGCAATATTCGACCACTGCACCGGGGATCAATTTCGGATTCGTCGTATTGTTGAACGGATCCGAGATGACACGGCTGCTCTTGGCGACCGCGAGGGTTGCCGTCTGCACCGTATAATCGTCGTTGTCGCTATGCGAGCCGTCGCGCGCGATATCGCCGGCGACGCCCGCGATATCGGCAAAGACGGTGTCCTTGCCCGCCGTGTTCGCGCCCAAGGTTTCGGTGATGGCTGCGCCTTGCGTGCCGGCAAGTCCGCCTTCGCGAGCCGTCGCGCGCAAGGTCACGCCGGCGACTGCCCCGTTGACCACGGCCGGGATCGCGAGCGTCGTCGGGATATCGGCGACGACGAACAGGCGGATCGCCGTATCGACAACAAGTTCGTCGACATAGGCGGTGATCAGCGTGTCACCTGCATCCCAACTGCCGATGGTGCCCGTCACGGTGTTGTCGCGATAGATGCGGATGTTGTTCACATTGAACGTGTCGCCGCCGCCGTGCGCGGCGGTGCCGCCCACGATCTGCGTTGCCACAAGTGCGAAGTCGAGCACTTCGTTCGAGCTGTTGGTCAGCTGAAATGTCGTGACGGCGTTTGCCTGTCCGGGGACGACGCTGGTCGTGACCGTGCCGACTTCTTCGACAAGCAGGTTAATCTTGCGGTCGACGATGAAACTGTTCGCCGCCTGCTGCTGTGCCTGTGTGACACCACCGACCTGATAGTCGACGGTAGCGGTATTCGTGATCGTGGTGCCCGCGGTCGTTCCGGCGGCAAATGCCGGCGTGGCGGCGACGCTCGAAAGCGTCGCCAGACCGATGACACCCATATAAGTCAGCTTGCTGGTCATAGCTGAGCTCCTGGGCTTTATGTTGGTTGCCGTTTCCCCACCGCTGGCAACCGTTAAGCGGTTTAATTCATTCGATTATTTAACAACTCCCCGAAACATGAGCTTGCCCGTTCCGCCGACCGGGATCGGTTTCTGGAAAGCCCAGCGGACGTGCGTGACGTCTGCAGGCTGCGCCGCACGGCGCGTGCCGTCGGTCATCCGAACGGAGAGGTCGGAAAGCAGTCCCCACTGCTTGCCGCCGTCGACTGAAACCAGAGGGCGCGTGTCGCCGGCGTCTGCGAAGCGGACTGCGGCAGGCATCGGGTTGGTAATCACGAATTTATCCGCCGGCTGTGCGCCGGCATTGCGATAGTTGAGCACGAAAACCAGCCGGTCGCCGGGAACGACGACCTTCGGCTCTTCGAGCAAGATGCGTTGCTTGCCCTGGGCGTCGGTCGATACACGTTCGACGAACACATTGTTGTCGAGCGCGACCTGGTTTGCGGCGAGCGCCTGGCCCGGCGCAATCATGGCGAGCAACAGGAAGAGAACGGTGCGCATGCGCATCTCCATCATTTGATCGTGGTACGGAAGGTGACGGTGCGGGTCTGGCCGCCGGCAACGGTGCCGAGTGCGACATTGATCCGTGTGCCATTGTAATCGCCGGCATCGGCGTCTGGCGCGTCGGACAGGCCGCTGCCGCCGAGCGTGATCGAGCCGGGGAAATAGATGGTGTCCGCGGGAATATTGTCGGTGATCGCAAGACCGCTGACCGACCCGCTGCCCGCGACCGTCGCGACGATCGTATAGGTGATCGTTGCGCCCGGGATCGGGTCCGCCGTGTTCAGCGAATTGGTGACGATGGCCGATTTGACGAGCGTGACAGTCGCCGCGGACACGACAAACGCGCCGGTATCCTGCCCGTCGGCCCCCGTCGAGCCGACGACAGCGTCGCCGCCGCCTTCGCCCTGGCCGGCAAAGCTGTAGCCGGGCGTACCAGTACCCGTCTTTGCCGCGGCAACGAGGCTGACGATACCGCGGTTGCCGTCGACAACCGTTCCCGGCGTCGTGGCGACGACAAAAACGATGATGGCTGCATCGGGGTTGAGCGTCGGATCGTTCGCGCCCGGCGTATAGAGTGTGTCGGTGCTGGCATCGAAAAGGCCGTCGCCATTGTCGAGATAGATCTGCGTGACGACGGGGTCGTAATTGTCGCCGCCTGCATTTGCGATCGTGCTGAGGCCGAAGGCTTCAACGCCGTTGCCGTTGTTGGTGACCGAGAAGGTCAGGACCTGCCCCGTTGCGCCCGGCGTCGTCGGAACGTCGGCGGGGTTGCTCGAGTCAACGGTGACGTCGAGCAATTCGTCGACGAGCAGGTCGACGCGGTTCGAATCGATCGTCGTTGGACCGCCGCCCGTGTCATAGCTGGCGCTTGCGGTGTTGCTGATCGTCGAGCCGGCACGCGTCCCTGCGGCTTGAGCCTGCGCCGGCAGCGCGAGCGCGGCCAGCAGGGCGAGTGCTGAACAAGAGGGAAGAAGCTGATGCTTCGCGCCCCCCACAGGCGCTTTCATCATTACTGTGACTCCGAATAGGTTGGTCCTTGGAGCCCTCAGTCGTCGATAAAGGGTAATTTCTGGTTAAAAAGCAGGAAGAAGGACGGATTTTGACCCAGATGGGGACAGACGCGGCCCTATGTTCGTCGCAAACGGGGCGACTGGCGCAAAAAGTAAAGCGCGCGTAAGATGAGGCGGTTAACGAGGAGAGCAGGGGTGGCGGACGACAGGGGGAGCAAAGATACGCGCCCGCCGCGGACCAATCCGCTGCACCAGATCGAGATCGACGATTTCCGGCGCGACCGGCTCCTCGCCGCGCTTGCGCTCATCCTCGGCGCCTCTTTTTGCCTCGGATTGCCTTTTGCGTTGCAGGCAGGCGCGGAGTTCTTTCTGCCGCTGACCGCCGCGATCGTCATCGCGATTGCGCTTGTTCCGCTGCTCGAATGGCTCGAGCGACGCGGAGTGCCATCGGCACTGGCGGCCTTCCTTGCGCTGGCAGCCTTCCTCGCGATTATCAACGCGGCGCTGGCGATCATCGTCGTGCCAGCGACGGGCTGGTTCGCGCGGCTCCCCGATTCGATTCCGCGCATCCAGAGCAATCTGGCGCCGCTGATCGATTTTTATTCAACCCTGCAACGCTTTGTCGACCGCACATTGATGTCGGTTGCAAGCGGAACCGAGGCGACGGCGCAGGCGGTGGCGGCGACGGCGCCGACCTCGGTTGTCGATTATTTCATTACATCGGCACCTGCGGCAGCGATCCAGCTCTTCTTCGCGGTGCTCGTCATCTTCTTCTTCCTCGCCGGCTGGACGCGACTGCGCAAAGGTACGATTCGGCGGCGCGGCAGTTTCGACGGCGCGATGCAGACTGCACGCGTGATCCAGAATGTCGTCGATGCCACCGCCGACTATCTGGCGACGATCACGATGATCAACGCGATTCTCGGTCTGACTGTCTCCCTGCTGCTCTGGGCGCTGGGGATGCCGTCGCCGTTCATGTGGGGCGGAATCGTCAGCATCTGCAATTTCGTTCCCTATCTGGGGCCGATTGTTGCCGCGGTGCTGTTGGGACTCGGCGGGCTGATGACCTTCGACGCAGTTGGTATCGCGCTGCTGCCCGCGCTGATCTTCATCGGCGTCCATCTCGTCGAGGCGAATCTCATCACCCCGCTGGTGCTTGGCAAGCGGCTGACGATCAATCCGCTGCTGATTCTCGTGTCCCTAAGCTTTTGGGGATGGGTGTGGGGGACGCCGGGCGCACTGCTCGCGGTGCCCTTGCTGCTGATTTTGCAGACGGTGCTTGCGTCGACCGGGACGCCCGATCTGGCGGGTTTCCTGTTCGAGCACGGGACGCTGACGACGACCGACGAGGTGCGCGATCGATTAAATCGCACGCATGAGGAAAGCGACGGTTGACAGGCCGGAGCGCGCCGCATATTGGCGCTGCTCCCAAGCACACGCGGGTGTAGCTCAGTTGGTTAGAGTGCCGGCCTGTCACGCCGGAGGTCGCGGGTTCGAGCCCCGTCACTCGCGCCATTCCTTCCATTTTCGGACGGAATGGCCACCGCGTCTTGGGACCATTCCATCGCTGGAATATTGGAAAATGGCGCGGCGCTTCAGCCGCGCCATTTCCCCAATTCCATCCACCGCAACAGCGGCTTCAGCGGCATGATCCAGACGATCCCCGCGACCAGATAGAAAATCGCCTGCACCAGCACCGGCCAGGTTCCGACCCAAGGCGAGACGCTGACGACGATCACCGTCCACACCGCGATCAGCGTCAGGATCAGGAACATGCCGGCGGGTTTGCGCCAGCTCGGTTGGGGGTCGATGGGGTGCTGGCTCACAGGCGGTCTCCACAGAGGATGAATTCTTGTTCGGTCAATATCGCGTCGAGCGCGATGTCGGTCGATTCGCGCGGGGCTGCGTCGATTTCCTGCACCGACCAGCCGATGCCGATCCGCAAGGCATCGGGATGCGCCGCGAAATAGCGATCATAATGGCCACCGCCCTGACCGATTCGGCCGCCTTGGCGATCGAATCCGACGAGCGGACAGAAGATGAGGTGGGGAACGGCCAGTTCGGCATCGCCGGCCGGCTGCTGCGTGCTCCACGGCCCTTTTGCCAGGGCGTCGCCTGGGCGCCAGCGCCGGAAATCCATTTCGGCGACGCGGCGCGCGTGATGGGGCAGGGCGAGCGCACCCGCTTCGGCGATCGGCGCGAACATCGGAATGACATCGGGCTCATCGCCCCATGCAACATAGGCGCCGATCGTGGCGTGATCGGCGAGAAGGTCGGAAAGCGGCGCGGGGAGCGCACGGAAGGCTGCCAGTTGTGCCATGCCGTCGAGATTCGCGGCAAAATGGCGACGCCGAAAACGCAGCCTTTCGCGCAATTTCCGCTTTTGCTGGACCAGATCGGCGGACAAGTCGGTCATCGCCTCCCTCTGAGACTTGGGATCTGGACTGGTTCAATCGGTTGGCGGGACCGCCGAGGTCGTTTGCTGGAAGATCCTCTGACGCCAGTAACGTCAGGTGGGGACCATGTACGTCGGACCAGGGTCCGGGCAGGGACAGCCCCCTAGGATGATGTATCGCCTCAGGGATTTTCGCAAAAGCTCGTGCCGGGCAGTACCCGCCGCCCCCTATGTAGGGTGGCGAGCTGGCTCGCTCAAGGGATTTGCTCGACTTTCGCGGCGAGCGCTTCGATCCGTTCGGCGATTTGCAGCAGGGCGCGGTCGTTCGAGGGCTTTGTGGAAGGCGCAGCGGGTGCCGTCTGACGCGCCGCCTCAAGGTCCTTGAGCGCGGCCTGCTCGCGGGCAATCGCGCCGCGCAGTTCGTCGCGCGCCGCCGCTTCGCGGCTTTCGGCGAGCGCCACGGCGGCGCGAAGCGAATCGGATTGGGGCTCGGACCTTTCGACCTTGCCCTTCGCATCTTGCGCATCGTCGGCGAGCATCAGCGCGGCGAAGAGGAGCTGGCGAACCTCGGTCCCGCCCGCCATTTCGCGGGCCTTTTCATCGACGATAGCGGCGAGCTGGAGCAGTTGCGACTCCTGCCCGTCGGCGCAATGCAGATCATAGGGGCGCCCCGCGATGGTCAGTTTGACATCAGCCACGGTCGGCCTCCGCAATCAGCCGGTCGAGTTCACCGATCACCGCGGTAACTTCGGCTTTCAGCGCCGATTGGTCGGGCGTGGGAGAGGCCACGGCCTCAGGTGGCCGGTTTGCGCGGTCGGTCAGGGCCTTTTCGATGCGGCTAAGCGCGCGTTCGATACGGCCGATGGCCAGGCTGGATTCGTCGAGATCGAGTTCCATGGCGATGGGTTAGCAGCGCGAGGGAGGGGGTGCAATTGCCCTGTCGGTCCAAAATGCGCGGATTTTCCTTCACGGGCGGTTGACTCCTGCCCCCACCACCGCAAAGGGCTGTCCGCATCCGATCCAGACGCTACGTCCGGCGTCTACCCAGCCATTTCCGGGGGACCAATGACATTGCCTGAACGCCAGCTCGCCAACGCAATCCGCGCGCTTGCGATGGATGCCGTACAGGCCGCAAACAGCGGCCATCCGGGGATGCCGATGGGCATGGCCGATGTCGCCACCGTCCTGTATTCGGACTATCTGAAGTTCGACCCGACCGACCCCAAATGGGCCGATCGCGACCGATTCGTTCTCTCGGCGGGCCATGGCTCGATGCTTGCTTATGCAACACTGCACCTCGCGGGCTATGCGCGCCCGACGTTGGGCGACATTCGCAATTTCCGCCAGCTGCACAGCCCGTGCGCCGGCCATCCGGAGAATTTCGAGCTCGAAGGCGTCGAGACGACGACCGGACCGCTGGGGCAGGGGCTTGCGACCTCGGTTGGCATGGCGATCGCCGAACGCCACCTCAATGCGCTCTATGGCAACGATCTGGTCGATCACCGCACTTGGGTGATCGCGGGCGACGGCTGCCTGATGGAAGGCATCAACCACGAAGCGATCGGTCTGGCGGGCCATCTCGGCCTTGGCCGCCTCACCGTGCTGTGGGACGACAACAAGATCACCATCGACGGCTCGACCGATTTGTCGACAAGCGAAGACATTCCGGCGCGCTATGCGGCGACCGGCTGGCACGTCGAAAGCTGCGACGGGCATGACCCCGCCGACATCCGCCGCGCGATCGACGCCGCGCTCGCCGATCCGCGCCCGTCGCTGATCGCGTGCCGCACGATCATCGGCTTCGGTGCGCCGAACAAGCAGGGCACGTCGGCGACGCATGGCGCGCCGCTTGGTGCCGACGAGATTGCCGCCGCGCGCAAGGAACTCGGCTGGACTGCCGAACCGTTCGTCATTCCGGCCGATGTCGCTTCGGCGTGGGCCGCCTTCGGCGAAAAGGGCAAGGCGCTTCATGTCGAATGGAGCACTCGCCTTGCAAGCAACGAAAAGAAAAAGGAATTTGAAGCTCGGTTGAGCGGCAAGGTCGTTCCCGGCGATGCCTTCAAGGCCTATCTCGACGGTCTCGTCGCCGAGCCACCGAAAGTCGCGACGCGCAAGGCGTCGGAGAACACGCTCGGCGCGCTGACGGCCGATATCGCGGCGCTTATCGGTGGCAGCGCCGATCTGACCGGTTCGAACAACACCAAAACTTCGTCGACCAAGCCGTTGACAAAAAATGATTATTCTGGCCGCTATATCTATTATGGCATCCGCGAATTCGGGATGGCCGCGGCTATGAACGGCATGGCGCTTCATGGCGGCGTGGTGCCCTACGGCGGCACTTTCCTTGTGTTCGCCGACTATTGCCGCGCTGCGATCCGCCTGTCGGCGCTCCAGCAGCAGCGCGTTGTCTATGTGATGACGCACGACAGTATCGGCCTTGGCGAAGATGGCCCGACGCACCAGCCGATCGAGCATCTCCAGTCGCTGCGAGCGATGCCTAATCTGCTCGTTCTGCGCCCCGCCGACGCGGTCGAGACCGCCGAATGCTGGGCGCTTGCGCTGGCGCAGGAAAACCGGCCTTCGCTGCTCGCGCTGACGCGTCAGAACCTCCCGCCGCTGCGTCATGACGTCACCGAAAATCTTTGTCTGAAAGGTGGTTACCGCCTTCGCGATGCCGCCGCGGCGCGCAAGGTCGTGCTTGTCGCAACCGGCTCGGAAGTATCGCTCGCGATGGATGTCGCCGACAAGCTCGAAGCGGCTGGGCATGGCGCCGATGTCGTTTCGATGGTGTCGACCGAACTGTTCGACGAACAGAGTGCGACCTATCAGGCCGATATCCTGCCCGACGACGCGCTGGTCGTTTCGATCGAGGCAGGCACGACTTTCGGTTGGGAACGCTATACCGGTCGTCACGGTCTGCGCTTCGGTATCGACAGCTTCGGCGCTTCGGCGCCGATCGACGACCTCTACGCGCATTTCGGTCTGACCGCCGATGCGATTACCCCCCAGATTCTGGCAAAGCTCGGCAACTAAGGACCAGCTGGCCCCACGCAGAAAGGATTTTTCGACATGGCAGTGAAGGTTGCAATCAACGGTTTCGGGCGCATCGGCCGCAATGTGGCGCGCGCCATTCTGGAACGTACCGACCATGATCTCGAACTGGTGTCGATCAACGACCTGGGCGATGCCAAGGCGAATGCCCGCCTGCTGCGCCATGACTCGGTGCATGGCGCCTTCAACGGCACCGTCGAAATCGACGGCAACGACTTGATCATCAACGGCAAGCGCATTCAGGTGACCGCCGAGCGCGATCCCGCCGCGCTGCCGCATGCCGCGAACGGCATCGACATCGTGATGGAATGCACCGGCTTCTTCACCAACAAGGCCGGCGGCCAGAAGCATCTCGACGCCGGCGCCAAGCGCGTGCTGATCTCGGCACCCGCCAAGGAAGTCGACCTGACCGTCGTTTACGGCGTCAACGACGACAAGATCACCGCCGATCACCTGATCATCTCGAACGCGTCGTGCACCACCAACTGCCTCGCACCCTTTGCCAAGGTGCTGCATGAAGCGATCGGTATCGAGCGCGGCCTGATGACCACGATCCACGCCTATACCAACGATCAGAAAATCCTCGACCAGATCCACGACGATCCGCGCCGCGCTCGCGCCGCCGCAATGTCGATGATCCCGACCTCGACCGGTGCCGCGGTGGCCGTCGGCCTGGTCCTGCCCGAACTCAAGGGCAAGCTCGACGGGTCGTCGATCCGCGTTCCGACCCCGAATGTGTCGGTGGTGGACCTGACCTTCACGCCGCTCCGCGACACCACCAAGGAAGAAGTCAACGCGTTGCTCAAGGCTGCGGCCGAAGGCCCGCTGAAGGGCGTGCTTGGCTACACCGACGAGCCGCTGGTTTCGATCGACTTCAACCATAATGCGGCCAGCTCGACCATCGACAGCCTCGAAACCGCGGTGATCGACGGCAAGCTGGTGCGCGTGCTCAGCTGGTACGACAATGAATGGGGCTTCTCGAACCGCATGATCGACACCGCGGGCGTGATCGCCAAGTTCCTCTGATTTAAAGGAAACGTCGATGACCGCTTTCAAAACCCTCGACGATATCGGTGACGTCACCGGCAAGCGCGTGCTCGTGCGTGTCGACCTGAACGTCCCGATGTTCGAAGGCGCGGTCAGCGACGTGACGCGGATTCGGGCCGCGATGCCGACGATCCGCGAATTGTCGGACAAGGGCGCCATCGTCCTGCTTCTCGCGCATTTCGGGCGCCCGAAAGGCGCGAAGAACCCGACCCAGTCGCTCAGCCTGGTGATGGGCGGCCTGGAAGATGTGCTCGGCCATTCGGTGATGTTTATCCCCGAATGCGTCGGTGAGGGCGCCAAGGCGGGCATAGCAGTGCTCGCTGCGGGGGATGTCGCGGTCCTCGAAAACACCCGCTTCAACCCCGGCGAGGAAACGAACGATCCGGCCTTTGCCGATGCACTGGCCGAGATCGGCGACCTGTACGTCAACGACGCCTTTTCGGCGGCACACCGTGCGCATGGTTCGACCGAAGGCATCGCGCGCCGTCTGCCCGCTTATGCCGGCCGCGCGATGGAGGCCGAACTCAAGGCGCTCGACGCCGCGCTCGGCAACCCGTCGCATCCGGTCGCCGCGGTCGTTGGCGGCGCCAAGGTGTCGAGCAAGATCGACGTGCTGCGCAACCTTGTCAGCAAGGTCGATCATCTGATCATCGGTGGCGGTATGGCGAACACCTTTCTCGCCGCGCGCGGGGTCGATGTCGGCAAGTCGCTGTGCGAGCATGACCTGGTCGACACGGCCAACGCGATCTTCGACGCCGCAGACAGCGCGGGCTGCACGATCCACCTGCCGTATGACGTCGTGGTGGCAAAACAGTTCGCCCCGAACCCGCCGACGCGCACGGTGAATGTGCATGAGGTGGCCGCCGACGAAATGATCCTCGATATCGGCCCCGCGGCGACCGAAGCGCTTGCCGATGTGCTCAAAAATTGCCGCACTTTGGTGTGGAACGGCCCGCTCGGCGCGTTCGAGACCGCGCCGTTCGACACCGCTACGGTCGCGCTGGCGAAGACGGCTGCCGCACTGACCCGCGAGGGATCGCTGATCTCGGTCGCGGGCGGTGGCGATACCGTTGCGGCGCTCAACCATGCCGGGGTCGCGGCCGACTTCACGTTCGTTTCGACCGCCGGCGGGGCCTTCCTCGAATGGATGGAAGGCAAGCCGTTGCCGGGTGTAGACGCACTCAAAGCCTGAATTTCACTGCATTGCGTCCCGCTTGCAGGGTCGCTATGCGCGCCGCCACATACGTATGCAAACCATCGGAGACGTTATGACGACCGCCAACGCCGCAATGCTCGAACAGATTAAATCGGGGCAGGGCTTTATTGCCGCGCTCGACCAGAGCGGCGGTTCGACGCCCAAGGCATTGAAGGGCTATGGCATCGGCGAGGACGCCTTTTCGAACGATGAGGAAATGTTCGGCTTGATCCACGCGATGCGCAGCCGCATCGTCACCGCGCCTTGTTTCAATGGCGAGAAGGTGATCGGTGCGATCCTGTTCGAACGCACGATGGACGGCGATGCAGACGGCAAACCCGTCCCCGCATTGCTCTGGGAGCGCGGCGTCGTACCGTTCCTGAAGGTCGACAAGGGGCTCGAAGACGAAGCCGACGGTGCCCAGTTGATGAAGGCCAACCCCGGCCTCGACGAATTGTGCGAGCGCGCGGTCGCCAAGGGCGTGTTCGGCACCAAGATGCGCAGCGTCGTCAACCTCGCCAACCCGGCGGGTGTCAAGGCAATCGTCGAACAGCAGTTCGCCGAAGCGAAGCGCATCGCGGCGCACGGCCTGGTGCCGATCATCGAGCCCGAAGTGAACATCAAGAGCGCCGAGCGCGATGGCGCCGACCGCTTGCTGCTCCAGGAAATCACCGCCGCACTCGAAAGCTGGGACGGCGCGCCCGTCATGCTCAAGCTGTCGATCCCGGCCGAAGCCAATCTGTTTGCGCCGCTGGTCGATCACCCCAAGGTGCTACGCGTCGTCGCGCTGTCGGGTGGTTTTGCGCGTCCCGAGGCCTGCGCCGAGCTCGCAAAGAACCGCGGCATGATCGCGAGCTTCAGCCGCGCGCTGCTCGAAGATCTCCGCCACCCGATGAGCGACGACGAGTTCAACGCGTCGCTCGGCGGCGCGATCAGCGAAATTCACGCGGCCTCTGTGGCCTAGGTGATGGGAGAGCGGTGGCAAGCCGTCGACGATTATATCGCCGCCAAATTGCTCGGCGACGATGACGTGCTTGCCGCCACCCTTGCCAACAACGCCGCGCGGGGTCTGCCGCCGATCGATGTGTCGGCCGCACAAGGCAAAATGCTGTTCCTTCTCGCGCAGATCGCCGGTGCGCGGCGGATTCTGGAAATCGGGACGCTCGGCGGTTATTCGACGATCTGGCTTGCTCGTTCGCTGCCCGAAGGCGGCGAACTGGTGACGCTCGAACTCGAAACCCATCATGCAGCGGTTGCGCGCGAAAATCTCGAGCGCGCCGGGGTTTCGGGCAGGGTCGACATTCGCACCGGCCCGGCGGCGGCCAGCCTCGCCGCCATGACCAACGAAGCGCCGTTCGACTTCGTCTTCATCGATGCCGACAAGCAGAGCAATTCGCTTTACGTCGCCGAAGCCATCCGGCTTGGACGGCCCGGGACGACGATTATCGTCGACAATGTCGTGCGCGAAGGCGGGGTGCTGGATGCGGACAGCGATGACGAGCGCATCGTCGGAACGCGCGCGCTGTTCGACATGCTCGCCGCCGATCCGCGACTCGATGCGACCGCAGTCCAGACCGTCGGTGCGAAAAAATGGGACGGTTTCGTTCTCGCGCGGGTGCGTTAATATCCGCCCGCGAAGCGAAGCGAGAAGCGATAATCGGCGGGTTTGATCGTCACATCGGTGCGCTTTTCGGGACGGACCGATTCGAGCGTGATGCTGCCGTCGGCGATCGGGGTCGATTCGCCCAGCGTCACTTCGAACGGCTGTTTTTCGCCGTTACCGCGAATCCATACCATTTTCACGCGCACGCGGCCCGCCCAGATGCAGCGTGCGTTCATCGGGCAGCGACTGTCCTCCAGCACCTCTACCGGCTGGACGATCGGGCCGTCGACAAAGGCTTTCTGGCCCAGTGCAACGTTACTTCCATCCTGTAGCGGTGCCTGCTGGCCCGTCGCGGCGCAGGCCGACAGAGCGAAGGTGGCGGCGAGCGCGGGGACGATGAGGCGATGTCTGTTCAGCATTTGCCCGTCTCTGGCCCTGCCGCTATGAACGCGCCATGAAAACACCAACCTGCCAACTTTACCTGATTTCGCCGCTCGATGTCAGCGGCAACTTCCCTGACCTGTTGACCCAAGCGCTTGACGCCGGTCCGGTCGCGGCTTTCCAGTTTCGCGTCAAGGATCTCGAACAGCATGAGGCGGCGCGGCTCGCCGAGCCGCTGCAGGCGATCTGTGCCGCGCGCGACGTGGCGTTCATCGTCAACGATGATGTCGCGCTCGCGAAGCGGCTGGAGGCCGATGGTGTGCATCTGGGACAGGGTGACGGCGATCCGCGTGAGGCACGCCGTGAGCTTGGACCGCTGGCGCAGATCGGCGTCACCTGTCACGCGAGCCGGCATATGGCGATGGAAGCGGGCGAGGCGGGGGCTGACTATGTTGCTTTTGGTGCCTTTTTCCCGACGACGACCAAGGCCGTCGAACATCATGCCGAACCGGAGATTCTGCAATGGTGGCAGGGTATGTTCGAACTGCCCTGCGTCGCGATTGGTGGGATCACGCCCGAGAATGCGCGAACGCTTGTCGATGCGGGGGCGGACTTTCTGGCCGTGTCGAGTGGGGTTTGGGCGCATCCCGAGGGACCGGCGGCAGCGGTGCAGGCATTCAGTGCGATTCTCGGAAATCAGCCTCCGGGATAATCGCGCGCCGATGCTTTCGGCGCGTTGCCGACGGGTGCAGGTGGCGCGGCATCCTTGCGCCAACCGAACAGGCCAGCGCAAGGCGCCCCGCGTTGAGGCCGCTTGGCGCCGCCGCGCAAGGGCGGGGCCGTTGGCTCGGAAAAGTCGATATTCATCATGCCGACCGGTATGACAGCCGCAGCGGCCTCCATATTGGATCGATGCGTCAAATCGGCTTCGGTTCGTCGCCTTTTGGCTTGCAGCCTTTTGACTTGCACTGGGCCCGGTGTATCGCAACACAGCGGGCGGGGAGAAGTTTATGACCGAAATCACCACAGCAGCGGCCCGCGGGCGCGAACTGACGCTTCGCGCGATCCTGCTCGGCGGCTTGCTCACGCTGATGTTCACCGCGGCGAACGTCTATCTGGGGCTGAAGGTCGGGCTGACCTTTGCGACCTCGATTCCCGCGGCGGTGATTTCGATGGCGCTGCTGCGCTACATGGCCGGGTCGACGATCCTCGAGAATAATATCGTCCAGACGATAGCGAGCGCCGCGGGCACGCTGGCGGCGATCATCTTCGTGCTGCCGGGCCTCGTCATGGTCGGCTATTGGCAGGGCTTCCCGATGATCGAGACCACCGCGATCACGATGCTCGGCGGCATATTGGGTGTGCTCTTTTCGGTGCCGCTGCGCCGTGCGCTCGTCGTCGATTCGGACCTCCCTTATCCCGAAGGCCGCGCCGCCGCCGAAGTGCTGCAGGTCGGTGCCGCGAGCGCCGAGGGCGCAGAGGAAAATCGCGCCGGGCTTTCGGCATTGATGTGGAACAGCATTGTGGCGGCGGGATTTACGCTGCTCACCCAGATGAAGCTTGCCGGCGCCGAGGTTGCACGCTGGTTTGCCGTCGGTAGCGGCGCGACGGGGATCTCGGGCGGCCTCGCCTTTGCGCTGTTCGGCGTCGGGCATCTCGTCGGCCTGTCGGTCGGCATGGCGCAGCTCGTCGGCATGATCACCGGCTGGTGGGTGCTGCTGCCCATCCTGACGCAGGGCGGGGCGGGCGATGCCGAGACGCTGGCGAACACGGTATTTCGCGCCGACGTGCGCTTCTTTGGTGCAGGCGTAATTGCGGTTGCTGCAATCTGGACGCTGATCAGGATTGCCGGTCCGGTGGTCGGCGGTATCCGTTCGGCGATGGCAGCAAGCCGCGCGCGGCAGGGTGGGGCGACACTCGCGATCGAAGAACAGGATATGTCGATCAACTGGGTGTTCGGCGGATCGCTGGCGCTGATGCTGCCTATCGGCTGGCTGCTCTGGACGGTGCTTGCGGGCGGGCCGCTGGCGGGATCGTCGATGATCCTGATCGCGGGCGCGATCCTGTTCATCATCGTGGTCGGGCTGATGATTGCATCGGTCACCGGCTATATGGCGGGCCTGATCGGCGCATCGAACTCGCCGGTATCGGGGATCGGCATCCTGGCGATCATCGCTTCGTCGCTGCTGCTCCTTGGTCTTCTTGGTCGCGGAGGCGGTGAGGAAGAAATTGCCGCGATGGTCGCCTATGCGTTGATCGTTACGGGCCTTGTGTTCGGCATCGCGACCATTTCGAACGATAATCTTCAGGATCTGAAAACGGGCCAGCTCGTCGGCGCGACGCCGTGGAAACAGCAGGTTGCGCTGATCATCGGCGTGATCTTCGGTTCGATCATCGTTCCGCCGGTGCTGAATGTTCTCAACGAGACGCTCGGTTTTGTCGGGGCGCCGGGGGCAGGGCCGAACGCGCTCGCCGCGCCGCAGGCGGGGCTGATCTCGTCGCTCGCGCAGGGCGTGCTTGGTGGTAACCTCAACTGGACGATGCTGGGTTATGGCGGGCTGGCTGGTGTCGGCTTCATCATCGTCGACGCTATGCTCGGCCGCGCGGGCAAGCTGCGGCTTCCGCCTCTGGCCATCGGTATCGGGGTCTATCTGCCGATGGCGGTGATCCTGCCCGTCGTGATCGGCGCGGTCGGTGGCTGGTTCTATGACCGCTGGGCGGCGAGGCGGCCGAACGCCAGCTTTGCGCACCGCATGGGCGTGCTCACCGCGACGGGCATGATCGTCGGCGAAAGCCTGTTCGGGGTGCTGTATGCGGGCATCGTTGCGGGCAGCGGCAGCGATTCTCCCCTTGCGGTCGTTGGCGACGGCTACGCACCTTATGCGCCGTGGGTCGGATTCATCCTGTTCGCAGGGCTGGTCTGGCTCAGCTACAAGCGCACGCGCCGGCTGGTCGACGCCACGCCCTGATGCTGCGGCTTGCCCTTCGGCGTCGGCACGGCTAAAGGCGCGCACCTGATACCTGCGCCCGTGCGGCGCCGGTTTGCTCTTTCCATCCTTGAACTGTGAGTGTGCGCGATGAAAATCACCGGCGTTGAAATCCGTCCCGGCAATATTATCGAATTTGAAAAGGGGATCTGGAAGGTCACCAAGATCCAGCACACCCAGCCGGGCAAGGGCGGCGCCTATATGCAGGTCGAAGCCAAGAATCTGATCGACGGTCGCAAGCTGAACAACCGTTTTCGCAGCGCCGACACGGTCGAAAAGGTCCGCCTCGACACCAAGGATTTCCAGTTCCTGTACGCCGAGGGCGACGACCTCGTGTTCATGGACAAGGACACCTACGAGCAGATCAACATCTCGAAGGATGTCGTCGGCGAAGCGCATGAATTTCTGCAGGACGGCATGGACGTCGTGCTCGAGCTTTGGGAAGAACGCCCGATCTCGGTCGAACTGCCCGAAACGATCGAAGCCCTGATCGTCGAAGCCGACGCGGTGGTGAAGGGGCAGACCGCCTCGTCATCGTACAAGCCCGCGATCCTCGACAATGGGGTGCGCGTGATGGTGCCGCCGCACATCACCAGCGGGACCCGCATCGTCGTGCATGTGTACGACCGCGAATATGTCCGCCGTGCGGACTGAGTAACATCGCCCCCGCGAAGGCGGGGGCCGCTAGCGTTTTACATTGCCGACAGCGACCTCCGCCTTCGCGGGGGCGACGCGTTGAAGGAAACGAAAATGGCCCTATCCGGCATCATCACCGTCATGGAACGCGCCGCGCGTAAGGCCGGCACGAAATTGCGCCGCGATTTCGGCGAAGTCGAGCATCTGCAGGTTTCGCAAAAAGGTCCCGCCGACTTCGTGTCGAAGGCCGACCAGGCTGCGGAACGCACGCTGTATGACGAACTGGGTCGCGACCGTCCGGGCTGGGGCTTCGTACTCGAAGAAGGCGGGATCATCGAAGGCGAGCCGGGCAAGCCGCGCTTCATCATCGATCCGCTCGATGGCACCTCGAACTTCCTTCACGCGATTCCGCATTTCGCTATCTCGATCGCGGTGCAGGAACCGAAGCCGGGCGGCGGTTGGGGCGATATCACGTCGTGCCTGATCTACCAGCCGGTCACCGACGAAAGCTATTGGGCCGAACGCGGCCGCGGTGCATGGCTGCACGATCGGCGCCTGCGCGTTGCTTCGCGCCGTCACCTCAACGAATGCCTGATTTCGACCGGCATTCCGTACATGGGCCATGGCAATATGGCGCAGTGGAGCCGCATTTTCGGTGCGGTCGCACCCGAAGTTGCCGGTATCCGCCGCTTCGGCGCCGCCAGCCTCGACCTCGCGTGGGTTGCCGCGGGGCGTTATGACGGTTTCTGGGAAAGCGACCTCAAGATCTGGGACGTCGCCGCGGGGATGTTGCTCGTGCGCGAAGCCGGCGGTTTCGTCAGCGATTTCCGCGGCGGCGACCGTGCGATCGACCGCAGCGAGTTCATCGCCGGCAGCGCCGCGGTGCATTCGAAGTTGCAAAAACTGGTGGCGGGCGCTCTTCGCAACGCCTGACCGTTGAGCGCCCTCCCCATGGCGGGGAGGGCGGCAACCTCATTTCTCGAAGACATACTCGCGGAAGCTGTCCATCAGCGACGCCCAGGTGTTGAAGGTCTCGCCGACATTTTCGCGCGGGATGCCGGCGAAATCGAGATCGACGTCCATTTCGAGCACTGGATCACCCTCGTCGTCCTTGTACGCGCGGGCAAAGCGCTTTTCCTTGTTCCACTTGTTGAGCCTGTCGAGCGAGACGCCTTTCGCGTCGCTGAAGCCCATATAATATTGCAGCGTCTTGCACTTCTTGCCCTCATCGCAATTCATGAAGAGGACGAGGAATTTGAGGCCGCCGCGATTGCTCTCGATATAGGGGTCATCGCCCGGCTTGGCGACGATCGTCGCCGGCCAGCCCTGCGACTCGACGATCGCCTTGATCGTCGCGGGATTCGCCGCATTGATCATTTCGGCGTGCGCTGGCGCTACCGAGAAAAACGTTGCGGCTCCCAAGGCCAGGGCGGCGCGAGCGGTAATAGGTCCCATGAAAACTCCTCAAATCGAAACGACGACGAAAAACGCAGCGAAACGACCCACTTTCGTCGGCGTATCACAGGGATAGGGCCCGTCACCAGCGCCGTTTATGCTTTTGGTCACACGGGTTACGAAATTCCTGCCCGCAGAGGTTGCGAGGCGCGGCGCGCTGGCCTAAAGCGCCCGCAACAAGGGTGCTCAGACACCCCAATAGATGAACAACAGAACTGCGAGCTCCCATGGTCGATCTGACGCAATATTTGCCGATTCTGATCTTTCTGGTCGTCGCCGTCGGCCTGTCGTCCGCCTTCGTGTTCCTTCCGATGGGCGTCGCGCGGCTGACCGGGGCGCACAAGCCCGATCCGGCGAAACTGACCGAATATGAATGCGGCTTCCCGGCCTTCGAGGACGCGCGCAGCCAGTTCGACGTGCGCTTCTACCTCGTCGCCATTCTCTTCATCATCTTCGACCTCGAAGCCGCCTTCCTCTTTCCCTGGGCCGTGAGCCTGAAGGAGATCGGCTGGGCCGGTTGGGCGACGATGATGATTTTCCTCGCCGAACTGACCCTCGGCCTTGTCTATGCATGGAAGAAAGGGGCGTTGGACTGGGAATGAGCAGCTCGATCATCCTGCCGCCCGGCCAGATGCCGGTTGCCCCGGGGACGAACCCCGATATGGCATTTTTCGACGACCTCAACAGCGAGGTCGGTGACAAGGGCTTTCTCGTCACCTCGACCGAGGATCTGTTCAACTGGGCGCGCACCGGCTCGCTGTGGTGGATGACCTTTGGCCTCGCATGCTGCGCGGTCGAAATGATCCACGTCAACATGCCGCGCTATGACATGGAGCGTTTCGGTGCCGCGCCGCGCGCTAGTCCGCGCCAGTCGGACGTGATGATCGTCGCGGGCACGTTGTGCAACAAGATGGCGCCTGCGCTGCGCCGGGTTTACGACCAGATGTCGAACCCGAAATACGTCATCTCGATGGGTAGCTGCGCCAATGGCGGCGGCTATTATCACTACAGCTATTCGGTGGTGCGCGGTTGCGACCGTATCGTACCCGTGGACATCTATGTCCCCGGTTGCCCGCCGACCGCCGAGGCTTTGCTTTACGGGGTGATGCAGTTGCAGCGGAAGATCCGCCGTACCGGGACGATCGAACGCTGATGGCCCATTCTGCTCCTCTCGTTGCGCCGCAGCCAGCGCTCGCTGCTGCGCTCACCAAGCTGCTTGGCACCGATCTTCTCGCGCATGTTTTTACCGTCGACGAAGACAGCATCACCGTCGACCGCGAAGCCATCGCAGGGGTGATGATCAGCCTGCGCGACAATCTCGAGTATCAGCAGCTGATGGAGATCGCCGGAGTCGACTATCCGGACCGCGCGGAGCGATTCGAGGTGGTCTATCATCTGCTCAGCGTCACGAGGAATCACCGTCTGCGCGTCCGCGTATCGACCGACGAGGCGACGCCGGTGCCGACGATCGTTCCTGTATGGCCGAACGCCGGCTGGCTCGAGCGCGAAGTGTTCGACATGTACGGCGTCCTGTTCAGCGGCAACACCGACCTGCGCCGCATCCTGACCGACTATGGTTTTCAGGGGCATCCGCAGCGCAAGGACTTCCCGCTGACCGGCTATACCGAGCTGCGCTATTCCGAAGAGGACAAGCGCGTCGTGTACGAGCCGGTGAAGCTCGCGCAGGATTTTCGCAATTTCGACTTCATGTCGCCATGGGAAGGCGCCGACTATGTCCTGCCTGGCGACGAAAAAGCCGGCGGAACGGGCGAAGCTCCGGGCAAGGGTGCGCCGACGCCGATGACCGCCGCGCAGGTGAAGGCGGCCGACGACAAGGCCGAAAAGAAATCGCCTCCGCCGACCCCTAAAACGACCGAAAAGCCGGCGCAGACTGGCGCGGGCGAAAAAGTGAACCAGAAGGCCGCAAAGACCAGCCGCGATGGCGCCAGCGCCAAATCCGCGACCAAGCCGGCCAAGACGCCCGCGACGACCAAGGCCGAAAAGGCGCCGCCGAAGGCGCGCGCGCCGCGCAAGCCTAAAGCAGGAGGCGACGCATGACCGACTCTCCGAACGTCCAGCATTATGGCGGTGACCTGTTCGAAGGCTATCCGGTCGACACGGCGAACACCGCAGGCGATCAGGCTGTCACCAATTACACGATCAACTTCGGCCCGCAGCATCCGGCGGCGCACGGCGTTCTGCGCCTCGTGCTCGAGCTCGACGGCGAGATTATCGAGCGCGTCGATCCGCACGTCGGTCTACTCCACCGCGGCACCGAAAAGCTGATCGAGTATAAGACTTATCTGCAGGCTTTGCCCTATTTCGACCGGCTCGACTATTGCTCGCCGCTCGCGATGGAGCACTCGTACGTGCTGGCCATCGAGAAGCTGCTCGACCTCGAAGTCCCGGCCCGCGCGCAATATCTGCGCACCCTGTTCGCCGAGCTGACGCGCATCTGCAATCACATGCTCAACATCGGTTCGCACGTCATGGACGTCGGCGCGATGACCCCGAACCTGTGGGTGTTCGAGCTGCGCGAAGATTGCCTCAACTTCTTCGAGCGCGCCTCGGGTGCACGCATGCACAGCGCCTATTTCCGTCCGGGCGGCGTCCATCAGGATGTGCCTGAAAGGCTGCTCTACGACATCGGCGAATGGGTCGAAAAGCGCCTGCCGAAGCTGTTTGGCGACGCGATGAGCCTCGTCATCGATAATCGCATCTTCAAGCAGCGCAACGTCGACATCGCGACGGTGAGCAAGGAAGATGCGCTGGCGTGGGGCTTTTCGGGCCCGATGATCCGCGGCAGCGGCATCGCCTGGGATCTGCGCAAGTCGCAGCCCTATGATGCCTATGCGGCGATGGAGTTCGACATTCCCGTTGGCACACGCGGCGATTGCTACGACCGCTTCATGGTGCGTGTCGAGGAGGTCTATCAGTCGGCGAAGATCATCAAGCAGTGCCTGCGCGACATGCCCACCGGCCCGATCGCCAGCCTCGACCGCAAGGTCGTCCCGCCCAAGCGCGGCGAGATGAAGCAGTCGATGGAATCGCTGATCCATCACTTCAAGCTTTATACTGAGGGCTTCCACGTCCCCGCCGGCGAAGTTTACGTCGCGACCGAGAGCCCCAAGGGTGAATTCGGGGTCTATCTGGTCAGTGACGGCAGCAACAAGCCGTACCGCTGCAAGATCCGCCCGACGGCGTTTTCGCACCTGCAGGCGATGGACATGATGTCGAAGGGGCACATGCTTGCGGATACCACCGCGATCATCGGCGCCATCGATGTGGTGTTCGGGGAGTGTGACCGGTGACAAAGCTGGAAATCGCCGAAACGATGATCGCGCATTACAACGCGCAGGACGCCGACGCCTATGTCGCGCTGATGACCGACGATGCGGCCGAAGCCGGCTATCGCGGTGCGGTCGTCCGCGACGGCAAGGAAGGCGTGCGCGCGGGATTGAAGGCGATGTTCGCCGAATTCCCGCAGAATCGCGCCGAGATCCTGTCGGGCTATACGCTCGGCGACTTTGCCGTCCTGCACGAAAAGGTCGCCCGTTCGCCGGACGCCGATCCATTCGAGGTTATGACCATCTACAGTTTTGAAGGCGACCGAGTGTCGCGTGTGGAGTTTGTCCGCTAATGGCCGACGCACCCCAAATCCCCGATGAAGCCGAAACCCGCGCGCGCTGGGGCGCTTTTGCATGGACGGCCGAAAATGCCGAAAAGGCGAAGGCGGTCATCGCGCGCTACCCTGCGGGGCGCCAGCGCTCGGCGGTGATGCCGCTGCTCGACCTCGCGCAACGTCAGGTCGGCGCCGAGACGCAGACGCAGGGCTGGCTGCCCGTGCCGGTGATCGAATATGTCGCCGCCGCGCTCGATATGCCCTTCATTCGCGCCTATGAGGTCGCGACCTTCTACACGATGTACAATCTCGTGCCGGTCGGCCGCTATCATGTGCAGGTGTGCGGCACGACGCCGTGCCTGCTGCGCGGGTCCGACGATGTAATGGCAGCCTGCAAGAACCGCGGCATGACCAAGGGCAAGACCACGCCCGACGGCCTGTTCACGCTGACCGAAGTCGAGTGCATGGGCACGTGCACCAACGCGCCGATGGTCCAGATCAACGACGATAATTACGAAGATCTCGACTACGACAGCACGACGCGCATCCTCGATGCGCTCGCCGCGGGCGAGAATCCCAAGGCGGGAACGCAGCTTCCCAATCGTCATACGAGCGAGCCCGAGGGCGAGCCGACGACGCTGAAGGCGATGGTCAAGGCCAACCACGACTATCGGAAGGAGTGGTAAGCCATGCTCGCCGACAAGGATCGCATCTTCACCAATATCTACGGGTTCCAGCCGTGGAACCTGAAATCCGCGCAGGCGCGCGGTGATTGGGACAATACCAAAGCACTGATGGCCGCGGGGCAGGACGCGATTATCGAGACCGTCAAGGCGTCGGGTCTGCGCGGCCGCGGCGGCGCTGGTTTCCCGACCGGCCTGAAATGGTCGTTCATGCCGAAGGAACCGCGCGCTGACCGCCCGAGCTTCCTCGTCATCAACGCCGACGAATCCGAACCGGGTTCGTGCAAGGACCGCGAAATCATCCGCCACGATCCACACAAGCTAATTGAGGGTGCGCTGATTGCCGGCTTCGCGATGCGTGCACGCGCGGCGTATATTTACATCCGCGGCGAATTCATCCGCGAGGCCGAAACGCTCTTCGCCGCTGTGCAGGAAGCCTACGACGCCGGCCTGCTCGGCAAGAATGCCGCGAAATCGGGTTACGACTTCGACGTCTTCGTCCACCGCGGCGCCGGCGCATATATCTGCGGTGAAGAAACCGCGATGATCGAAAGCCTCGAGGGCAAGAAGGGCCAGCCGCGCCTGAAACCGCCGTTCCCGGCGGGTGCAGGCCTCTATGGCTGCCCGACGACGGTGAACAATGTCGAAAGCATTGCGGTCGTCCCGACGATCCTGCGCCGCGGCGCGCCGTGGTTTTCGAGCTTCGGGCGCGAGAATAACAAGGGCACCAAGCTCTTCCAGATCAGCGGCCATGTGAACACACCGTGCGTCGTCGAGGAAGAGATGAGCATCACCTTCCGTGAGTTGATCGAAAAGCATTGCGGCGGCATTCGCGGCGGCTGGGACAATCTCCTCGCCGTGATCCCCGGCGGTTCGTCGGTTCCGCTCGTTCCGGCGGCCGAAATCATGGACTGCCCGATGGATTTTGACGGCCTCAAAGCCGTCGGCTCGGGCCTCGGTACGGCTGCTGCGATCGTCATGGACAAGTCGACAGACGTCGTTCAGGCGATCAGCCGCATCAGCTATTTCTACAAGCATGAAAGCTGCGGCCAATGCACCCCGTGCCGCGAAGGCACCGGCTGGATGTGGCGCGTTATGGAGCGGCTGCGCACCGGCGACGCCGACATTAGCGAAATCGACACGTTGTACGACGTCACCAAGCAGGTCGAAGGGCATACCATCTGCGCGCTCGGCGATGCAGCGGCTTGGCCGATCCAGGGCCTGATCAAGCATTTCCGCCCCGAAATCGAACGCCGCATTCGCGAGAATGGCGACGCGCTGGAGGCAGCCGAATAATGCCTAAAGTTACCGTAGATGGTGTAGAGCTCGACGTCCCGCAGGGCGCGACCGTTCTGCAGGCGTGCGAAATCGCGGGGAAGGAAATTCCGCGTTTCTGCTACCACGAACGCCTATCGATCGCCGGCAATTGCCGCATGTGCCTCGTCGAAGTGTCGCCCGGCCCGCCGAAGCCGCAGGCTTCGTGCGCGCTGCCGACCGCCGAAGGGCAGGTGATCAAGACCGATAGCCCGATGGTCAAGAAGGCGCGCGAGGGGGTGATGGAGTTCCTGCTCATCAATCACCCGCTCGACTGCCCGATCTGCGATCAGGGCGGCGAGTGTGACTTGCAGGACCAGTCGGTCGCCTATGGCCGTGGCGCCACGCGCTATGACGAGAATAAGCGCGCGGTCACCGAAAAATATATGGGTCCGATCGTCAAGACGGTGATGACCCGCTGCATCCAGTGCACGCGCTGTGTCCGCTTTGCGGAGGAAGTCGCGGGCGTGGAAGATGTCGGCGCGATTTATCGCGGCGAGAATATGCAGATCACGTCGTACCTCGAACGCGCGGTAGGCAGCGAATTGTCGGGCAATATCGTCGATCTCTGCCCGGTCGGCGCGCTGACCAGCAAACCCTATGCGTTCGAAGCGCGTCCGTGGGAGCTGACCAAGACGCTTGGCATCGACATGATGGACGCGATCGGCACCAATGTCCGCATCGACGCGCGCGGCCGTCAGGTCCTGCGCGTGCTGCCGCGCGTCAACGACGATGTGAACGAGGAATGGGCGAGCGACAAGACGCGGCACCATGTCGACGGCCTCGTCCGTCGCCGCCTCGACCAGCCCTATGTTCGCGTGAACGGCGCGCTTCAGCCCGCCAGCTGGGCCGAGGCCTTTGCCGCCATTGCAGCGGTCAAGGCCGGTTCGTCGGTTGCTGCAATCGCGGGCGACCTCGCCGATTGCGAGACGATGTTCGCGGCGAAATCGCTGGTGAATGCGCTCGGCGGCACCCTGCTCGAAGGACGCCAGACCGGCCTCGACTATGACGTCACCAGCCTGTCGGCGGTGAATTTCAACACCGGCATCGCCGAGGCTGAAAATGCCGACGTGATCCTGCTCGTCGGCACCAACCTTCGCTGGGAAGCGCCGCTGATCAACACGCGTATCCGCAAGGCGGTGTGGAAGAAGGGCGCAAAGGTCTTCGCGATCGGCCCCGAAACCGACCTGACGTACAAGGCCGAGTGGCTGGGCGACGACGCTTCGCTCGTTTCGAAGCTGCCAGCGCATGTTCTCGACGCGCTCAAGGGCGCCGAACGGCCGATGCTGATCTTCGGCGGCGGCGCTTTGTCGGTGCCCGGCGTCCACGGCGCGGGCCTTGCGCTCGCCAAGTCGGTGAATGCGGTCAAGGACGGCTGGAACGGCTATAATGTCGTCCATTTCTCGGCCGCGCGCATGGGGTCGCTGATGCTGGGCTATGGCCTGCCTAGCGGCATCAAGGACGTCATTGCGGCGAAGCCGAAGCTCGCTTTCTTCCTCGGCGCCGACGAGGTCGATTTCGCGGCGCTTCCCGACACGTTCAAGGTCTATGTCGGCCATCATGGTGACAAGGGCGCGCATGCGGCCGACGTTATCCTGCCGGCAGCGGCGTGGACCGAAAAGGACTTCACCACGGTCAATACCGAGGGCCGCGTCCAGCGCAGCGAAAAGGCGGTGTTCGCACCTGGCGACGCGCGCGAGGACTGGAGCATTTTCCGGGCTTTGGCCGATGCATTGGGTGTGTCAGTCGGCTTCGACAGCTTCGCGCAATGCCGTGCGGCGATGATCGCGGCAGTGCCCGCGCTCGGCGTCGAAGGGCTTGCCGATTATGGCTGGTCGGTTCCGAAGCTGGCTGCAAAGCCCGAGGCCCGTGCGATCCCGTCGCCGATCAAAGATTTCTACCTCACCAACGCCATCTGTCGCGCGTCGCCGACGATGCAGCGCTGCTCGGAAGAGCTGGTCCATGGCGTCGATTTTGCGGAGGCCGCGGAATGAACCCGGTACATGCCATTGCTGGCGTCCTGATGGCGGGGATGGGCTTTGCCGTCTGGCGCGGATTCAACCCGCGCAAGTCGGAAAAGCCCGGGCCGCATAATGGCTGGCGGAACCAGGACGGGGCGCGGAAATGACCGAGACTTTCATCTCCTGGGGCATGTCACCCGACTGGGCATGGGGTGTCGCGACGATCGCGGGCATCCTGCTGATCGCACTGCCGCTGATGCTCAGCGTCGCGATGATCATCTATGCCGACCGCAAGATCTGGGCGGCGATTGCGCTGCGCCGTGGTCCGAACGTCGTCGGCCCCTTTGGACTGCTGCAGAGCTTCGCCGACGGCCTGAAAGTGTTCCTGCAGGAAACGATCATCCCGACGGGCGCAAACCGCGGGCTGTTCCTGATCGCGCCGATCATCACCTTCACGGTGGCGCTGCTCGCGTGGGCGGTGATCCCGTTCAATTCGGGCGCGGTGCTCGCCGACATCAATGTCGGACTGCTCTACATCCTCGCGATCTCGTCGCTCGGCGTGTATGGTGTGATCCTGTCCGGCTGGGCTTCGAACTCCAAATATCCTTTCTTTTCTGCGATGCGCGCATCGGCGCAGATGATTTCCTATGAAGTGTCAATCGGGTTCATCCTGATCGGCGTCGTGCTCTTCGCCGACAGCTTCAACATGAACGAGATCGTCAAAGCGCAGCAGGGGCACGGGCTTGGTATCGTCAACGCCTTCGGCTTCAACCTGCTGCTCTTCCCGCTCGCAGTGATGTTCCTGATCTCGTCGCTCGCCGAAACCGCGCGCGCGCCGTTCGATCTGACCGAAGCCGAAAGCGAGCTGGTCGCGGGGTATCAGACCGAATATTCGTCGATGGCGTTCGCACTTTTCTGGCTCGGCGAATATGCCAACGTCCTCTTGATGTGCACGCTCAACGCCGTGCTGTTCTGGGGTGGCTGGCTGCCGCCGCTGAATATCGACCTGATCCCGTGGTTCGATATCCCGGGCTGGGTATGGCTGTTCGGCAAGATCCTGTTCTTCTTCTTCGTCTTCAGCTGGGTCAAGGCGACCGTTCCGCGCTACCGCTATGACCAACTGATGCGGCTGGGCTGGAAAGTCTTTCTCCCGATTTCGCTGATCTGGATCTTCCTGATCTCCGGCTATCTGATGCTGACGAGGTACTCATGAGCACCATCGCCCACCTGATCAAAAGCTTCACCTTGTGGGAGTTTGTGAAGGCGCACGCCCTCACGCTGAAATATTTCTTCAAGCCGAAGGCGACGATCAACTATCCGTTCGAAAAGAACCCGCTGAGCCCGCGTTTCCGCGGCGAGCATGCGTTGCGCCGTTATCCGAATGGCGAGGAACGCTGCATCGCGTGCAAGTTGTGCGAAGCGGTGTGCCCGGCGCAGGCGATCACGATCGAAGCCGAGCCGCGCGAAGACGGTTCGCGCCGCACGACGCGCTACGACATCGACATGACCAAATGCATTTATTGCGGCTTCTGTCAGGAAGCGTGCCCGGTCGATGCGGTGGTCGAGGGACCGAACTTCGAATTCGCGACCGAAACGCGCGAAGAACTGCTTTATGACAAGGCCAAACTGCTCGCCAATGGCGACAAATGGGAACGCGCGATCGCGGCAAATCTTGCCGCTGACGCGCCCTATCGGTAAGGGCGCGCGCACATGATTCAACTCTTCGCCTTTTACCTGTTCGCGACCCTCGTCATTGCGTCGGCAGCGATGGTCATTTTCGCGCGCAACCCGGTCCACAGCGTCATGTGGCTGATCCTCGCCTTCTTCAACGCGGCGGGACTGATGCTGCTTGCGGGGGCCGAGTTCATCGCAATGCTGCTCGTCATCGTCTATGTCGGCGCGGTCGCGGTCCTGTTCCTGTTCGTCGTGATGATGCTCAACATCGATTTCGCCGAGCTGCGCGCCGGTTTCGTGCGCTATCTGCCGCTCGGCGCGCTCGTCGCGATCATCCTCGTTGCCGAACTGATCTTCGCCGTCGGCGCGTGGAGTGCTGGCGGGATCGATCTGGCTGCGCGCGCCGCGCCGGCGGTAACCGACAAGAGCAATATCCAGCAGATCGGCGAACTGCTCTACACGCGCTATATCTTCCTGTTCGAGGCGGCGGGCATCGTCCTGCTCGTCGCGATGATCGGCGCGATCGTGCTGACGCATCGCCAGCGTGGCGGGGTGCGCACCCAGAATATCTCGGCGCAGAACCAGCGCCGTCCGCAGGACGCGACGCGGCTTGTCGATCCGGGCGTCGGGCAGGGGATGGAATTGTGATTTCGGTCGGCCACTATCTTGCCGTTTCGGCGGTGCTCTTCACGCTCGGCGTGCTTGGCATCTTCATCAACCGCAAGAATATCATCGTCATCCTGATGTCCGTCGAACTCATTTTGCTGGCGGTGAACGTCAATCTCGTCGCCTTCAGCGCCGCGCTCGGCGATCTCGTCGGACAGGTCTTTGCGATGTTCGTGTTGACGGTGGCCGCAGGTGAAGCCGCGATCGGGCTCGCTATCATCGTTATTTATTTCCGCGGCCGCGGCACCATTGCCGTCGACGATGCCAACCGGATGAAGGGGTAAGCCGGTGATCCAGGCGATCGTTTTTCTGCCGCTCTTGGCGGCACTTATCGCAGGGCTCGGCCAGCGGGCCATCGGTCCCTTTGCGTCGAAAATCCTGACCACGGGCGCGCTGTTCACCAGCTGCGCGCTCAGCTGGCCGATCTTCCTGTCGTTCGTGACGGGCAGCGGCGAAGCGACCGTGACTCCGGTGTTGCACTGGGTTTCGTCGGGTGCGCTCCAGTTCAACTGGGAATTGCGCGTCGATACGCTGACCGCGGTGATGCTCGTCGTGATCACGACAGTGTCGGCTCTCGTCCACCTCTATAGCTGGGGCTATATGGAGGAAGACCCGGATCAGCCGCGCTTCTTCGCCTATCTCTCGCTCTTCACCTTCGCGATGCTGATGCTCGTGACCGCGAACAACCTCGTCCAGATGTTCTTCGGCTGGGAAGGCGTCGGTCTCGCGTCGTATCTCCTCATCGGTTTCTGGTACAAGAAACCGAGCGCCAACGCCGCCGCGATCAAGGCATTCGTCGTCAACCGCGTCGGCGACCTTGGCTTCATGCTCGGCATCTTCGGTACCTTCCTCGTCTTCGGCACCGTCTCGATCCCCGAGATCCTTGCTGCTGCGCCAGGCATGGCGGGTTCGACCATCAGCTTCATGGGGATGCGTCTCGACACGATGACGATCCTCTGCTTGCTGCTGTTCATCGGTGCGATGGGCAAGTCGGCGCAGCTCGGGCTGCACACCTGGCTTCCCGACGCGATGGAAGGCCCGACCCCGGTGTCGGCGCTGATCCATGCCGCGACGATGGTTACTGCGGGCGTCTTCATGGTCTGTCGTCTGTCACCCATGTTCGAAACCGCACCGGTCGCACAGGGCGTTGTGATGTTCGTCGGCGCCGCGACCTGTTTCTTTGCTGCAACCGTCGCGACGACCCAGTGGGACATCAAGCGCGTCATCGCCTATTCGACCTGCTCGCAGCTCGGCTACATGTTCTTCGCCGCCGGCGCCGGCGCTTATGGCGCCGCGATGTTCCATCTGTTCACGCACGCCTTTTTCAAGGCGCTGCTGTTCCTCGGTGCCGGTTCGGTCATCCACGCGATGCATCATGAACAGGACATGCGCTATTATGGCGCGCTGCGGAAACAGATCCCGATCACCTATTGGGCGATGATGCTCGGCACGCTGGCGATCACGGGTGTCGGTATCGCAGGCGTCGCAGGCTTTGCCGGCTTCTATTCGAAGGACGGCATCCTCGAGGCTGCTTTTGCGAGCGGCGGCGGCGGCGTGGTGGCCTTCTGGGTCGGCATTTTCGTGGCGTTCCTCACCAGCTTCTATTCGTGGCGCCTCGTGTTCCTGACCTTCTATGGCAAGGCGCGCTGGGAACAGAGCGAGCATATCCAGCACGCGGTTCACGATGGTCACGGCCATGACGATCATGCGCACGCGGCGCACGACGATCATCATCACCATGACGCACACAGCGACGGCACTGCGGGCTATCATCCGCACGAAAGCCCGATCACGATGCTGATCCCGCTGGTCGTGCTGTCGGTCGGTGCCGTGTTTGCGGGCATCGCCTTCCACCACCAGTTCATCTACCCCGAAGAGGGGATGGCGTTCTGGAACGGCAGCCTCGCGTTCGACGCGCATCTGATGCACGCCGCGCATGAAGTGCCCTTGTGGGTGAAGTGGACGCCGTTCACGGTGATGGCGATCGGCCTGTTCCTCGCGTGGAACAGCTATATCCGCAACACCAGTCTGCCGGCGCGCTTCGTGGCGCAGTTCAAGCTGCTCCACCAGTTCCTGTACAATAAATGGTATTTCGACGAGCTCTATAACATCCTTTTCGTGAAGCCCGCCTTCGCGATCGGCCGCTTCTTCTGGAAGCGCGGGGATGAAGGCACCATCGACCGCTTCGGTCCCGATGGCGCCGCGGCGCTCGTTGCTGGGGGGACCCGTCTCGCGGTCCGGCTGCAATCGGGTTATGTTTATGGATATGCGTTTGTGATGCTGCTCGGTCTTGTCGGCCTCGCCAGCTGGGCCATGGTGAATTTCCTGTGAGCGGTTTCCCGATCCTTTCGCTGATGCTGGCGGTCCCTGCGATCGCTGCCATCGTCTGCCTGTTCGCGGGCGACAAGACGGCGCGCTGGGTTGCTCTCGGCGCGACGCTGGCGACTTTCGTCCTCGGCTGTGTCTTGTGGGCGCAGTTCGATATCGGCGGTGCGCAGTGGCAGTTCACCGAACGCGCCGACCTGTTCGGCCGTTTCCAGTGGGCGCTCGGCATCGACGGCATGGCGCTGATGCTCATCATGCTCAGCGTCTTCCTGATGCCGCTCTGCATCCTGGCAAGCTGGGACGCGATCAAACAGCGCGTCGGGCTGTACATGGCGATGTTCCTGATCATGGAAGTCATCATGATCGGCGTGTTCTGCGCGCAGGATCTGTTGCTGTTCTACATCTTCTTCGAAGCCGGCCTGATCCCGATGTATTTCATCATCGGCATCTGGGGCGGCGCGAACCGCAAATATGCGGCGTTCAAATTCTTCCTCTACACGCTGCTCGGTTCGGTGCTGATGCTCATCGCGATGATCGCAATGATCGCAGAGGCCGGAACGACCGATATCCCGACGCTGCTGAACTATGATTTCCCGGTTCAGATGCAGACGTGGCTGTGGCTCGCCTTCTTCGCCAGCCTTGCGGTCAAGATGCCGATGTGGCCTGTCCACACCTGGCTTCCCGACGCGCACGTGCAGGCACCGACGGCAGGCTCGATGATCCTTGCCGGCGTGCTGCTGAAGCTTGGGGCTTATGGCTTCATCCGCTTCATGATGCCGATGTTCCCCGATGCCTCGGCGCAGCTGATGTGGATCGTCTTCGGTCTGTCGATGGTCGCGGTGGTCTATACCAGCCTTGTCGCGCTGGTGCAGAGCGACATGAAGAAGCTGATCGCTTATTCGTCGGTCGCGCACATGGCGATCGTCACCGCGGGCCTGTTCGCGTTCAACCAACAGGGCATCGAAGGCGCACTGATCATCATGCTCAGCCATGGTGTCGTGTCGGCCGCGCTCTTCTTCTGCGTCGGTGTGATCTATGACCGGCTCCACACGCGCGAGATCGACCGTTACGGCGGCCTCGCGGTGAACATGCCGGCCTATGCCCTCTTCTTCATGCTGTTCACGATGGCGTCGATCGGCCTGCCGGGGACCAGCGGTTTCGTCGGCGAATTCCTGAGCCTCGCGGGCATCTATGAGGCCTCGAGCTGGGTCGCCTTCGTCTGCACCACCGGGATCATCCTCGGCGCCGCGTATATGCTCTATCTCTATCGCCGCGTTGTATTCGGCGAACTCACCAAGGACGATGTAAAGGCGATGCCCGATCTCAACCGCCGCGAATGGGCAGTCCTCGCGCCTCTGGCCGCTGTGGCGCTGTGGATGGGCGTTTATCCCGAAAGCTTCCTCGCGCCGATGCGCGGTGACGTGACCACGGTTGTCGCACGCCTCGCTCCGGCGAAGCCGGCAGGAGACGCGCATCTCGCCGCCGGTAAGCCGAAGCCTGCCAAGGCACATGGTGAAACCGCCCACGGATCGAGCCATGCGGGAGGCATCCAATGACCGCCGACCTGATGCTCATCTGGCCCGAACTGATCCTAACGATCGGCGGGCTCATTACGCTGATGCTCGGGACCTTCTTCGGTGACCGCAATGTCGGCCTCTATCAGCTCAGCTCGCTGCTGACGCTTGCCGCCGCCGCGGCGGCGGTTGTGGCGCTGTTCGGCGTCGATGCGACCGTCTTCTCGGGCACGCTGTCGGTCGATAGTTTCGGCGGTTTCGCCAAGCTGCTGATCTATGCTGCGAGTTTCATCTGCATCATCATCGCGCCGCGTTTCTTTAACGGCGGCATGCGCGCCGAATATCCGACCCTGATCCTGTTCGCCGCACTTGGCATGGGCATCATGGCCTCGTCGCGCGACCTGATGACGCTTTATGTCGGGCTCGAACTCAACAGCCTCGCGGCCTATGTGCTCGCCAGCTTCATGCGGACCGACGAGCGGTCGACCGAAGCCGGCCTCAAATATTTCGTTCTTGGCGCGCTGGCGTCGGGCATGCTGCTCTATGGTATCTCGCTGCTTTACGGCTTCACCGGCACCACCGATTTCTCGGGGATCGCAAAGGTGATGGGCGGCGAGCTCAACATCGGGCTGATCTTCGGTATCGTGTTCGTGCTGGCGGGCCTTGGCTTCAAGATCAGCGCCGTGCCGTTCCACATGTGGACCCCCGACGTCTATGAAGGCGCACCGACCCCGGTGACGACCTTCTTTGCGACGGCCCCGAAGGTGGCGGCGATGGCGTTGATGACGCGCGTCGTGATCGATGCGATGGGCCCCGCAGTCGGCGCGTGGCAGCAGATCATCATCTTCCTCGCGCTTGCTTCGATCATCCTCGGCGCGGTCGGTGCGATCGGGCAGAAGAACATCAAGCGCCTGCTCGCTTATTCGTCGATCAACAATGTCGGCTTCATGCTCATCGGCCTTGCTGCGGGAACGCAGCAGGGGGTTGAGGGCGTGCTGACCTATCTGCTCGTCTATATGGTGACGACGCTCGGCGCTTTCCTTGTCGTGCTGCAATTGCGCGACCCCGAAGGCAATCCGGTCGAAAGCATCCCCGCGATGGCGGGATTGTCGCAACGCCGCCCCGGCCTTGCGGCTGCGATGGCGGTGTTCCTGTTCAGCCTCGCCGGCATCCCGCCGCTGTTCGGCTTCTGGCCGAAATATCTGGTGTTCGAGGCGGCCGTGAACGCGAACCTCGTGCCGCTTGCGGTTGCGGGCATCGTCGCATCGGTGATCGGCGCTTTCTATTATATCGCGATCATCAAGACGATGTACTTCGACGATAAGTCGGACACCGAAATCCCGGCGGGCGGCGGCGTGATCGTCGAGGATGCGGTGATCACCGCCAGCGCGCTCTGGCTCTCGGTCATCGGCTATCTCTTCATCCCTGTGCTGGCGGTCGTTTCGGCCAGCGCCGCAGCGGTGCTGTTCTGATACCGCCGATAGAGCGGATCGCGCAGACAGGTTCGACCAACGCCGACCTGCTGGCGCGGCTGGCAGGCGGCGAGCATGTCGGTGAGGGGCATTGGCTGGTCGCCGACCGCCAGACCGCCGGGCGCGGGCGGCTGGGCCGCGCGTGGGGCGACGGGTACGGCAATTTCATGGGGTCGACGGTGGTGCACCTGACCGCGGGCGATCCGTCGCCGGCGGGCCTGTCGCTCGTCGCCGGCGTCGCGCTGGCGAAAGCCGTCGCGACGCTGGCGCCCGGTGTCGACGCCCGGCTGAAATGGCCGAACGACCTGCTGATCGAGGGCGTCAAATGCACCGGCATCCTGCTCGAACGCGCAGGCGACAGCATCGTCATCGGCATGGGGGTCAATCTGATCTCGGCACCCGAATTGCCCGATCGCCCAACCGTCTGTTTTGCCGACAAGGGCGTGGTCATCGACCGTGATCGCTTTGCTGAAGTGCTGGCGATCGCGTTGACCGATGCGCTGTGGACGTGGCGGCACGAAGGGATCGACCGGATCACGGCCGCCTGGACGGCGCAGGCGCACCCGATCGGGACGCCGCTGCGCGTGTCCGAGCAGGGGATCGATGGAACATTCGACGGCCTCGCACCCGACGGGGCGCTGCGCTTGCGCCGCGACGGGGGAGAGGTCATGCTGATCCACGCGGGCGATGTCGAACTGCAACGCCCCGTGACGGAAGGAAATTGACCGTGCTGCTCGCGATCGATGTCGGCAACACCAATGCCAAATTCGCGCTGTTCCGGGATACCGAACTGCTGGCGCGCTGGCGCATCGCGACCGACGACCGCCGGACCGCCGACGAATATATGGTATGGCTCGACCAGCTGATGCGGATCGAGGGGCACGACCGTACCGGTGTCGAAGCGGTGATCATTTCGACCGTCGTGCCGCGTGCGCTCCACAATCTTCAGCTGCTTGCGGTCAAATATTTCGGCGTCGACGCGCTGGTCGCGGGCCGTGCGCCGGTGACGTGGGGCATTGCGCTGAAAGTCGACGAGCCGCAGTCGGTCGGCGCCGACCGCGCGGTCAACGCCATTTCGGCGCAGGCGGTCGAGCCGGGCAAGGACAAGCTCGTCATCAGCTTCGGCACCGCGACGACGCTCGACCATATCGGCCCCGACGGCGCCTATCTGGGCGGCATCATCGCGCCGGGCGTCAATCTCTCGCTCGAAGCGCTCGTCGCCGCCGCCGCCAAGCTGCCGCGTATCGCGATCGAAGCGCCGGCAACGAACAGCGTTATCGGGCGTACCACCGAAAGCCAGATGCTGATCGGCGTCTATTGGGGCTATGTATCCATGATGGAAGGCCTAATAGGGCGTATGAAATCCGAAATCGGCAAACCTCTCACCGTCATCGCGACGGGCGGCCTCGCGACGCTTTTTCAGGAACAAGCGCATCTGTTCGACCGGATCGAGCCCGATCTGACGCTGAACGGCCTGATGCACCTCTATAACCAACGGAGTGCAAACGCATGACCGTTCCCGGCAAGGAGTTGCTCTTCCTCGCGCTCGGCGGATCGGGCGAGATCGGCATGAACGCCAATCTTTATGGCTGCGACGGCAAATGGATCATGCTCGATCTCGGCGTGACCTTTGGCACGCATGACTATCCCGGCATCGACATCATCATGCCCGACCTCGAATTTATCGAGGACCGCAAGAAGGATCTGCTCGGTATCGTGCTGACCCACGGGCACGAGGATCATATCGGTGCGTTGCCCTACCTCGCCGCCGAACTGGGCGTGCCGCTCTATGCCAACCGTTTCACCGCGGGGCTGATCGCCGGCAAGCTGATCGAGGAGGGATTGGAAAAGCAGGTCAAGGTTCATGTCGTCGATATCGACGCCAAGTTCCAGCTCGGCCCGTTCGGTATCCGTTTCCTGCCGCTCGCGCACTCGATCCTCGAGATGAGTGCGGCCGTGATCGACACTCCCTATGGCCGCGTGTTTCACACCGGCGACTGGAAGCTCGACGACGATCCGGTACTGGGAACCCCGTCGTCGGCGGCGGCGCTCACGGCGCTTGGTGACGAAGGGATCGATGTGCTGGTCGGCGATTCGACCAACGCATTCAATCCCGAGGCGTCGGGCAGCGAAGGCGGGCTGTTCGATGGCCTGTTGACTGCTGTCGGCGCGGCAAAGGGAAGGGTGATCGTCACGACCTTCGCCTCCAACGCCGCGCGGCTGAAGACGCTTGGCGAAGTCGCGAAGGCGACGGGGCGCACCCTGTGCGTCGCAGGTCGCTCGCTCGACCGGATTCTCGGCGTCGCGCGCTCGGTCGGTTACCTCAAGGATTTTCCGCCGACGGTCGATTTCGACGAAGCAATGCGGCTTCCGCGGAACAAGGTCATGGTGATCGCGACCGGGGGGCAGGGCGAACCCCGTGCCGCGCTGGCGCGCATGGCCGCCGATGGCCACCAGATCAAGCTCGAAGCGGGCGATACGGTCGTTTTCTCGTCGAAGCAAATCCCGGGCAACGAGGTCGCAATCGGGCGGATCATGAACCAGCTCGCGGCAAAGGATGTGCTGACGGTTACCGAGAAGCAGGCGCATATCCATGTCAGCGGCCATCCCGGGCAGCCCGAACTGGCTGCGCTTTACGGCTGGCTGCGGCCCAAGCTTGTCGTGCCCGTGCATGGCGAGATCCGCCACATGCACGAACAGGCGCGTTTTGCGCTCGAACGCGGCGTGCCGGATGCCCTGATCCAGGAGAATGGTGACCTCGTCCGCTTGGCGCCCGGACCTGCGAAGATCATCGAGCGCGTTCATTCGGGCCGCCTGATCCTCGACGGCGACGTGATCCTGCCCGCCGATGGCGAGACGATCAACGAACGGCGCAAGCTCGCGCTGAACGGTCACATCACCGTTGCCGTCATCTTTACCGGCAAGCGCTTTGCCGAGGCCGCCGTGAGCTATCGGGGCGTCCCGGTCGAGGATGAGCGCGAAATCTTCATCGACGAGATGCGCGAAGCCGCCGGGAAAGCCGCGACCGCTCCCACCAAGGAGCAGGAGAAAATGCGCGAGGCCATCCGGCTCAGCGTGCGGCGTGTCGCAACCGACTGGACGGGAAAAAAGCCTGTCGTTGATGTCATGCTTGTCCAGATCTGAACGGATAATCGAAAATGAAATGGACCTCGGCGCTCGCCATCTATCTGCTGTTCTGGGCGTTCAGCGCCTTTTTTGTGCTGCCCTTCCATGGACGACGGTCCAGCGATGACGCAACGCCGCTGGTGCGGGGACAAGAACCCGGCGCACCCGCAGTCGTTCGCCCCAAGCGCATCCTGTTGCAGATGACGATCGCCGCGACGATCACTTTCGCTCTCTATTACATCGCTTATGTGAACGGCTGGGCCGACCCCGACGTGCTGAGCGGGCGGACCTAACCCCACTGGTGCGGTAATATTCCAAAGTTCAGGAAAGTTCAGCCCTCTGCATCGCCCGATTTGGGCCTCGCGGCGGGCTGGACGCGCCTGATCCCCCCCCCACCATGGCTGCATCCGCAAGCGGGGCAGCGAACGCCATTATCTACCAAATGAAAGAGCCGAAATGAAGGCTGACACAGCAGGATAATGTAGGAAAGGCCTATTTGAAGGCGGTGCCAGTTTAGGGGTGGGAAGCGGTCGTCCCGTACCTCGGCGAAGGCCGGGGTCCAGTGCGTCGGACCGCTAGCGTCGCTGTAATAGGCTCTCGACCCCGGCCTTCGCCGGGGTGCGGCAATTATCGGTCATAAGACGCATTCGTCATCCCGGATCAAGTCCGGGATAACGAGAAAGGAAGGCCCGCAATCGGTCGAAAGCCGCCCTAGCAATCCGTTATTTCAAACGCCGCCTACCCCCTCAACCGATCGATCGCCTGCGCCAGCGCGACATACAGCTTGCCGATATCCGACGACAGCAGGGTGACGCTGATCGCCGATCCGTCGCGTGCGCCGATGAGCAGGCGCAGCATTGCCTCGAAGTCGTGGATGAACTGATTTACCGAAGCGTGGAAACCATCGTCGGCCTGGTAGAGGCGCAGGATTTCCTTGGCCTCGCTATTTTCGACCAGTTTGACCGCGCGCCGCGCGAACACGCCGCGGTCGCCCTTCAGATATGCGTCCCACGCGGTGTCGCTGACTTCGCTCGACAGGATCTTGGTGACGTCGATCGCCGTCGATTTCAGCGCCTCGGTGAGCAGCCCAACCTGCTTAGCGAGCGAATCGCGATCCGACGCAGCGATGGCCTGTTCGGCTTCACTCACGCGCTGCTCGACGCTCGCGCTGGTGTCCATGATCGTGATCAGCTGACGCATCAGCCTATCTGCGGCACCATTGGCGGCGGCGACCGCACGCGCCGAGGCGTCCTCGATCGCGTTCAATTGCGCCATGATCTCGTTCTTGAAGGCGGAGTCGATTGCACCGGTCGCGGTCGCTCGCATTGCATCGCGCGCGCCCGACACCAGCGTCTCGAGCGTGAGGCGCGCCTCGTCAGCGGCGGAGTCTGCGGTCGCTCGAACTTCGCCCAACGTCGCAATCATGCGGGCGCCGCCCTGCTCGGCAAATTCGTCGGCGCCGTCGCGCAGTTTGGTAAGTGCCGCCTCGGCGTCGGCAAGCGACGTATTGATGCGATCGACCAGCGCCTGCTGGCTTGCCGCATGACCGGTCATTTGCTCTTCGTTCGATTTGAGCGTCGTCTGGACAGCGTTGACGTGCGACATCGTCGACTGCGCAACCAGTTCGGAGGCATCGAGCATCGGGCGGAGCTGCGCCAGCGCGGTCTGCGTCGTCTTGCCGTGCAGGGTGATGCGGTCGAGCGCATGCGGGAGCGTTTCGTCGAGTTCGCGCGTCACAGCGTCGAGTGCCAGCAACAGCGATTCGGCATGGGTGATGAGCTGGTGCGCCGAAGCGTTGCCCGTCTGCACTTCCTGCATGAAGGCGCCAAGCTGCGCCTTGGTGTCGTTGATCGCGCGGCCGATGACCCCGGTGCTCGCGCTCACGCTGACGTCGAGAACCTCAAGTTGCTCGCCGACCTCGGTGACGTGCGCGGTGATTCGCGAGGCAAGCGCATCGCTGGCATCGGCATGCTCCGCGAGCTGTGCGCCCATGGCGTCGCCCGCATCGCGTGCAGCAGCCAGTTTCGAGTCCATCTGGGCCGCGGCGGCATCGACGCCTTCGCGAAACTGCCGCCAGCTGTCGCCCATCTGGCCCGTCATGGCCGCGACGGTCAACGCCATGTCGTCGCGTGCCGACGCGGCAGCGCTGGTCATATCGGCAAGCGCGGCTTTCTGCGCGCCGGCGACCTGGGTGGAGGCCGCGAGCAGCTCCGATTCAGTTTCCTTCGTCTGTTCCTGCAACGCGACGATGGCTTCGAGCATGGTCGCGGTTGATTCGGTTCCGGCCTGGGCCGCCTTCGCCGCTTCCTCACCGAGGGCTGCGAGCCTGGCTTCGAGATTTGCGCCCTGCTGATGCGCGACGAGCCCGGCTTCGCGGAAATTGACCGCCAGCCGTTGCGCGACATCGTCGATGCGTGGCAGGCCGGCGAGAAGCCCGTCCATTCGCTGCAATGCGACATCGCCGGACCGCGCGAGCTGATCGTGGGCATTGGCAATGATCGATGCGTTGCCAGCGAGCTTGTCGCTGCTCTCATTGAGCCGCATTACGGCATCGAGGCCGAGCTGCTGGACGGTCCTCGCCTGCTCGCCGAGTTGCTTTTGCGCATCGGCGAGATGCAGCCCCAACGAATGCATCGACTGGTTCAAAGCCATATTCTCTTCGCGAAGCGCCGTCGCAACACGGGCAAAGCGCGCCTGTTCGGACCGGCCCGAACGCAGCAAGGCCATCCACAGCACCGCCAACAGCGTTAGCGGCATCGCGATTGTCGCGACCAGCCCGGGCCAATCGGTCAGGGCGGGGCCACGCGCAAAGCCATCGGTCGCGACCGTCAGTGCAAATCCGGTCCAGCCGACCGCGAGAAGAAGGAGCAGGGCCGGTGCGATCCGGCGGTTCCCTGTGGACGGGGCATGCGGCGCTTCGTCGATCTCTCCCGGAGCGAGTGAGGACATGTCGAGCCAATTCCGTTCAGCAGGCGCCTCGCTGCCGGGCGCAAGCACAGTTTCAGGCGCAGCCACCTCTGCCGGTGCTACGCTGTCGGTTGCCTGGATTTCCGCGGAATCCCGCCACAATCCAACGATTTTTTTTTCCCCCGTCATCCCGACATCTTAGCATCAAATGGCCGCCATGAAACGGAAACTTAACCACAAGCTGCCAATCCTGTGGAATGTCTTTCGACAGTGGCCCCCTCGACCGTTATCTCAGCGCTGCGTTCGGTGACGATCCGGCGATGGCGATGGATCTGCGCGGCGCCTTTACCGGCGGCGCGCGCGAGCTTGCCGATCTGATGCGCCGCGCACGATGCGACGCGAACTGGGAGATGGCGGCGCTTCGTTTGAAGGGACTCTCGGCGACCTTTGGCATTATCCCGCTGATCGAGCTGGCCGAGGAGGCGATGGCCGGTGCGCCGGGCGATCCAGCCGTGTTGCGTCAGATCAACCAGGCCATCGACAACATCGCCTGACCGGACCCACCGCCGACCCGCGGGCATGGCGGTAACCCGGGTTCAATTCCGGTTCAGCCGCTTTCTTCCAATCAAATATCGATACCGGCTGTCTTGCCTTGGCAACGCGACGGGTTTAGCCGCGTTTGTGACGCGCGGCCGAACCTGTATGCGTAGGGGAAGGCGGCCGAGTTCAGAGGAGAGATTTCAATGTTCAACCGTTTTCGCTCGATGCCCGCAACGGCGATGGCTGCCGTGCTGGGCTGCGCGCTGATGGCGACCGCGGCTCCGGCTGCCGCCCAGAAGAAAGAAAAGCCGAAAAAGGAAGAAGCGGCCAAGGGCAAAGGCCTGTCCGCCAGCAAGGCATTCGGTCCTGCGCTCAAGAAAATGACCGATGCGAGTGCCGCGAAGGACGCCGCGACGTTGCAGGCGGCTTTGGCCGAGGGGCAGGCGAGTGCAACCTCGCCCGACGACAAATATCTCATCGGTTTTTACCAGCTTCAGCTCGGCATTCTGAACAAGGATCAGGCCGCGCAGGGGCAGGGACTCGACGTGATGCTGGATTCGGGGCTGACGCCGCCGGAAAATCTCGCCGTCTACAGCTTCTTCTCGGGCAACTTTGCTTATGCGGCGAAGGATTATCCGAAGGCGATCAAGCGGCTGGAAGCCGCGCGCGCGGCGGGTTCGACCGAGCCCAATGTGCCGGTGCTGCTGATGGATAGCTATTTGAGCTCGGGGCAGATCGATCAGGGCATCACGATCGCCAAGGCCGGCATCGAGGCCAGCCGTGCGGCCGGGCAGCGTCCGTCGGATGAGCTTTATGTCCGTCCGATCAAGGCTCTGCAGGCCGCCAAGCGGAACGACGAAATGCTCAGCCTGATGACTTTGCGTTTGCGCGACTTCAGTGTGCCGACGGTCTGGCGTCAGACTTTGTTCTCTGTTCTTCAGGCCGCCCCGAATGTGGGGACACCGAAAGAACAGGAATCTGTCACGCTCGATGTTATGCGCCTGATGCGTGCGGCAGGCGCCATGACGGAACGCCTTGAGTATGACGAATATAGCGCTCTTGCGGCCAGCGACGGTCTGCCGGGCGAAGCCGTCGCGGTCATTGTAGAAGGCGAGCGGAAGGGGGTATTCACCAATACCGACGCGAAGCTGCAGCCCCGCCGCGATGATCAGAAGGCGCGTGCAGGCAATGAAGCATCGACCATCGTGGCATATGCCAAGCAGCCTTCGACGCTGACCAACCCCAAGACGGCGGGCGCGACCGGCGATGCGCTGGTCGGCTATGGCCACTACGCCGAAGCGATTCCGCTCTATCAGGCAGCGGCCAAGGGCGCAGCGGACAAGGATATGTGGACGTACCGGCTCGGTGTCGCCCAGGCGTTGTCGGGCGACAAGGCCGCCGCCAAGGCTAGCTTTGCCCTGGTGACCGGCCCCCGCAAGCGGTTGGCCGACCTCTGGGTGGTCAAGCTGGATACGCCCGCAGCGGCTCCGGCGGCCGCCCCGGCGGCTCCCGCGACCAACTGATCATCCCTCGCATACGAGAAAAGGGCGTCATCCGTTCAGGATGGCGCCCTTTCTTATGTCTGGCCCGAATTCTCAGGGCTCGACGGGAATTCCTGCCAGCTGCTTGGCGGTGCGAATCGTCAGCGACGTTTTCACGCTGGTGACGTTCGGTGCGGAGGTGAGGTGCGCAGTCAGGAACGATTGGAAGCTTTGCAGGTCGCGTGCGACCACCTTCAGCAAAAAGTCGATCTCGCCGTTGAGCATATAGCATTCGCGGACCTCGGCGAGTCCGCCGACATAATCCTCGAACGCTTTCAGGTCGGATTCGGCCTGGCTGCGCAGGCTGACCATTGCAAAGACGGTAATGCCATAGCCGAGCTTCGCGGCGTCGAGATCGGCATGATAGGATCGGATGACCCCCGATTCTTCGAGCGCCCGCACCCGGCGCAGGCAGGGAGGGGCTGTTAGCCCCACCATCTGTGCCAGTTCGACATTCGTCATCCGCCCGTTTTTTTGCAGTTCGCCCAGTATCTGCAAATCAATCTGATCGAATTTCTGACTCGCCATCATTGAAACATCCGTTTTCCAAAGCTGCGATGACCATAATAATATTTCAGGCGATTGCAATTGTCCCACAATGCGACGTGGAAGGTTAAGGCACTTTCATGACCGGATGATTCACGCTAGCCGGTAAGCATACGGTAACCAACGACTGAGGGTGTGGGGCTGACTTCGCGTGACTGCTGACTCGATGATTGCGACCATCTTGCGCCAAGCGCCTGCGGACCGCCGTGCGAGCATTACAGCGTGGCGGCAACTCTCCGATATTCTGGCGCAGCGCGGCAATCAACTGGGTGACGACGATATTCGCCGCAGTCTGCATGCGTTGGCCGTGTTGCGGCCACGGGTCCCCGAATCCGTCCGCCGTGACTGCGCGCGGGCGATCGCCCGCCACGGCCGTTTCGCCCCGCTGGTCGCGTTGTACGCCAACGATGTTCCGGCGGTCTCGGCCATCATGCTGCGTGACGCGCGGCTCGCCGAAACCGACTGGCTGGCACTGCTGCCTGCGACCAGCGCGATGGCGCGATCGGTGCTGGCGGGGCGGACCGATTTGCCGCGCGGTGTCTATCGCGCGCTTGCAAGCCTTGGCAGTGCATCGGTTGCCTTGCCTCAGCCCGAAGCGGTGATCGAAGAAATGGCCGCTGAAGAGGACGCGTTCGCGCCTCGGGAAGAGGTGCACGAGGTCGCCCCGGAGGGCGGCCCGAGCCAGATCAGCGAACTTGTCCGGCGGATCGACAAATATCAGTCTGCCCGCAGCCAGCCGGTCGCCTCGCGCACGCCGCGCGCCGCCTTCCTGTTCGAGACCAATCCCGACGGCGTGATCCATTGGGTCGATGGTGTGACCCGCGGCGCGGTGATCGGCCTCTCGATCGCCGAGGCAGCCTTTGGCGGCGAACCCGGCACCGATGGCGTCGCCGCCGGCGCGTTTCGCCAGCGCGCCGAGATCATCAACGCCCGCATGTTGCTGGAAGGTATGCCCGCCGAGGCCGGTGAATGGCGTTTTTCCGCGCTACCCTGGTTCGATCCGGCAACCGGACAGTTTCGCGGTTATCGCGCGAGCGCCCGCCGGCCGCAGCGCAATGAAATGCCGTACGGCCGACCGGTGGCTGAAGATTCGGGCGACTCGATCCGCCAGCTGATTCACGAGCTTCGCAGCCCGCTGAATGCCATTTCCGGTTTCGCGCAGATTATCTCGGGACAGATGTTCGGGCCCGTCAGCCACAGCTATCGCTCTATGGCCGAAACGATCGTCGCCGACGCCGCTTCGGTTCAGGCGATCATTGACGATCTGGAAACCGCGGCGCGGAACGGGCCTGCCGGTGCGAACGAGGCGACGGACGAGGTTGTCGACATCGGCGCGGTCGTGACGCAGGTCGAAAGCGACCTCGCCGCGTTGCTCGCCGATCAGCGCGTCGACCTCAGCATCTCGCGCGTCGGCGGACCGTTCATGGGCCTCGTCAGCGATGCCAATGTCCGGCGGATGATCGGCCGCTTGTTGACCGCGCTCGTCGATGTGTCGGAGCCGGGCGCCATCTTGGTGGGACAGCTGGTTACCGAGTCGCGGCACGACGACATGCTGCAATTGCGCATCGTCCGCCCCGCGACTATCCGCTTTGCGACCGCCGCGGATCTGCTCGACCCGGGTTTCAGCCCCGAAGGCGAAGCGCCCGGCGCCGCGGTGCTCAGCCTCGGCTTTTCGCTGCGTCTTGTCGACAGCCTCGCGCGCGGCACCGGCGGACGGCTCGATATCGGGCATAACGCCTTGACCTTGCACCTGCCCTCCGCCAACTCGAAGGCTGAAGTCGAGCTGGAAGCCCAGCAAGGCGAATAGGCCATACGGGCCGGGGCGAAGGGGAGCATGTGCAGCCTGCGGGCAATTTCTTTGCATATCCGGCGGCGTCGGAGCTGATCGAACTTGAAGCGGGCGAGCATCCGCGCTTCTGGGTCACCATCGATACCGAAGAGGATTTTGACTGGACGGCGCCCTTTGCGCGCACCGGTTTTGGCCTGGCGTCGGTCCCCGCGCTCGCCGAATGCCAGAGCTATTTCGAACGCGCCGGCGTGAGGCCCATCTATCTCGTCGACTGGCCGATCGTCGCCGACGACCGCGCCGTTGCGATTCTGGGTGCGGCGCAGGATGCGGACCTTTGCGAGGTCGGGGCACAGCTTCATCCATGGGTAAACCCGCCGCACGACGAGGATGTGAGCGCGTGCAACAGCTACACGGGCAACCTTCCCATCGATCTGCAACGCGCAAAAATGACGGCGCTGCGCGATGCGATTCGCGATCGTTTTGGTTCCGCGCCGACCGTCTATCGCGCCGGGCGCTATGGTTTGGGCCCGGACACGGCGGGGATGCTCGCCGAGCTGGGATTCCGCTGCGACACATCGGTTCGCTCGGGCTTCGATTATCGCGGGGGCCATGGCCCCGATTATCGCGCCGCGCCGCTGCATCCATGGTGGGTTGACACGGTGCACGGCGCGGTACTCGAAATGCCCGTCACGACGGTCTTTGGCGGGCTGTTCGGGCGCGCAGGAGGCTGGCTCTATCACCGTACTTCGTCGAACAGTCACGCGGCGCTCGCACGGCTCGGTCTTGCCGAACGGATCGCGCTCACGCCTGAAGGTATTCCGGCCGAGCGGGCGTGCAAGGCAATCGATATCGCGATCGAGCAGCGCTTGCCCGTGCTCAATTTTTCCTTTCATTCGCCGTCCCTGCAACCCGGCAATACGCCCTATGTCCGCAGCGATGCCGATCTCGCCCTCTTTTATCGGTGGTGGGACGTGGTGCTGGGACATTTGGCCCGCCGCGGCGTCGAAGCGATAACCGCGGCACAGATATTGGCGATGGCCGAAAGCAGGACAGTCGGCTGAGCGTTGGCGCTTGCCAATGCGCCGCAGCCTCCGCTATCGCCCGCACACCCCACCGGGATAAAAGGGGGGCCTGTAGCTCAACGGTTAGAGCTGGCCGCTCATAACGGCTAGGTTGCGGGTTCGAGTCCTGCCGGGCCCACCATTTTCCCAAAGCATTTCCCTTGCAAATCGAAACCGATAGCGGTCCACTGCTCCAGAAGAAGGAGAGGGACATGGGGAAGCGGCGGACGATCTTGATCGGGGGGCTTGCGATTATAGCAGTTGTGGCGGGAACTGTGGCGGTACGGACCGTCACCTTTGCGCCAAAAGATATTGCCGACGGTAGCGACATCCGGCTCGCTGCGGCGCCAATCTATGATCTGGACGCTGCCGTTGCGCATCTGAGCGCCGCGACGCAGATCAAGACGATCTCGCATCAGGATCCGGCGGAGAATGATGTCGCCGAATGGGATCGGCTGCATAGCTGGCTCGCGGCGACCTATCCAGCCACGCACCGCGCGATGACGCGCGCCATTCTGCCGAACCGTACGCTCATCTATCATTGGCCTGGCAGCGACGCATCGCTCGCGCCGATCATCGTCATGGCGCATCAGGACGTTGTGCCGGTGACTGAAGGAACCGAAGGCGACTGGAAATACCCGCCCTTTGCCGGGACGATCGCTGAAAAGGCAGTGTGGGGGCGCGGCACTGTCGACGACAAGGGCTCGCTGATCGGCCTGTTCGAGGCGATCGAGGCGCTGGCCGCAAATGGGTTCCAGCCCAAGCGCGGCATCTACCTGGTGTCGGGGCATGACGAGGAAGCGGGCGGTTCGGGCGCCGTCGCGGCCGCTGCCAAATTGAAGGCGCAGGGCGTGCGCGCCCTATATACGCTCGACGAAGGCAGCGTGGTGCTGCGCGATACCCCGGTGATCAACGGGCCGGCGATCCTGATCGGGGTTGCCGAAAAGGGCTATGCGACGCTCAAGGTCACAGCCAACGCCCCCGGCGGGCATAGCTCGATGCCACCCGCCGAAACCGGTGTGACCACGCTGGCGCGCGCGGTGCTTGCCATCACCGATAGCCCGTTCCCGATCGAAATGCGCGGTCCCGGGGCGGCGATGGTCGAGGCGCTAGCCGCGCACAAGGGCGGGACGACGAAGCTGGCGGTCGCGAACCAGTGGCTGCTCGGTTCGGTGCTGAAAAAGCAGCTATCGGCATCGCCCTCGTCCGCCGCAGCTTTCCACACGACCATCGCCCCGACGATGCTGCAAGGAAGCCCCAAGGAGAATGTGCTGCCGCAATCGGCCACTGCGCTGATCAACTATCGTATCGCGCCGTGGAACAGCTCGGCCGACGTCATGGCGCGGGCGAAGGCTGCGGTTGGCGGTGCGCCCGTCGAACTTAGCTGGGTCAAGCCGCCGAACGAACCGTCACGCGTCTCGTCGAGCAGTTCGCAGGGGTGGAAATATGTTGTAGCCGCCGCGCGCGCCGATGCGCCCGATGCCGTCGTTGCGCCCTATCTGGTCGTCGGGGCAACCGACAGCCGCAGCATGGAGCCGATTTCGCAGGACGTTTACCGCTTCATGCCAATGCACTTCACGCTCAAGGAAACCGCGATGATCCATGGCACCAACGAGCATATGACGATTGATAGCTTCAAGCGGATGATCGACTTTTACGCGCGCCTGATCGCAACGTCGGCCGGATAGCTTGGGTCGGATAATCCCGAACCAGCTGATTCGGGAAGTTAGTGGTCGGGGAGACAGGATTCGAACCTGCGACATCCTGCTCCCAAAGCAGGCGCGCTACCGGGCTGCGCTACTCCCCGACTACTGCTCCGCGCCTTAGACAGGGCGGGGGCGCAAGTCTATCCCGCCGATGCGCCTTTGACGAAAAAGACAGGCAAAGAAAAAGGCGGCCTTCCCGAAGGAAGACCGCCCGTTTCTCGTTTCAGTCAATGCCCCGAGGGGCTGTGACTTACTTCTTTGCTTCTGCCGGAGCAGCAGCAGCCTTGGCGTCTGCAGCCGGAGCAGCAGCGGCATCAGCCGGAGCAGCAGCGGTTGCAGCAGCGTCGGCCGGAGCAGCAGCTTCGGCACCAGCGGCAGCAGCGTCTGCACCAGCAGCAGCGGCTTCAGCGCCAGCAGCGGCGGCGTCGGCGCCTTCTTCAGCAACAGCTTCAGCAGCCGGAGCTTCCGTGGTGGCTTCTTCAGCCGCCTTTTCACCGCAAGCGGCGAGGGCGAACATGCTGGCAGCAACGGCGATAGCAGCAAATTTCTTCATGATGTCTGGGCTCCCTAAAATGCCTTAACGCGTCGGGGAAACTTTCCCGTTCCGCGAGCGGCGGGATTTAGCCGTTCCGCATGAATCGTCAACAAAAATAATTGAGATGGTCAGCGCCCGCGGAAATCTGTCATTTCTCCGTAACACTTACGGAAGCTCACTAACCTCGCTGTTGGCGAGAATCGCCAGAACCGCCGTCCAAACCACCACATTCTGTCGCAATTGGACAGGATCGATCTTGTCGAGCGTGTCGTCCGGCGTGTGATGCAGGTCGAAATAGCGTGTGCCGTCCTGGGCCAGGTCGATGGCCGGGACACCGGCTTGAACCAGCGCGCCGATATCGGCGCCACCGCCGGCGGGCTGCTTACCGCGCACGACACCAAAGGGCATCACCGCGGCGGCGATCCGGTCGGACAAGGCTTTGGCGCTGTCGGGCAGTTTGAAATCGATACGCCAGACGCGATCGGCGCCGAAGTCCGATTCCAGCGCGACGGCATGCCTTTCATTCCCGTGCGCATCGAAATAGGCCTTGCCGCCGAATACTCCGACTTCCTCGGCCCCCGCCCACAGGATGCGGATTGTCCGCCGTGGCTGGCCTTTCATCATCACATATTTGGCGGCCGCGGTGATGATTCCGCAACCCGCTGCGTCGTCGATCGCCCCGGTACCAAGGTCCCAGCTATCGAGATGACACGCAACAATCACCGGACTGGCGGCCGGGTCGCTACCGGGAACTTCGGCAATGACGTTGCCCGACGTCTGCTGCCCCATATTGCGCGGGGTGAGGAGCAATTTCATCCGCAGCGCTTCGGGAACGCCGCCATCACCGCCCGATGGTCGCATCGCCTGTGCACGGTCCCATTGGCGAACGAGCTGGTCGGCGTCGGGATTTGACAGCGCCCCTGCGGGAATCGGTTTCACCCCGGGCTCGAAATTGGTTACTCCGGTATGCGGGTTTCGATGATTGTCGGTTCCGATCGAGCGGATGACGATCGCCATCGCACCTTTTTTCGCCGCGATATTGGGGCCGGTGAAGCGGCCACGGCCATGAGTGCCGTACCCGCTGCCGTCCTGCGTTGGCGTCATTTTGTGATCGATGAAGACGATCTTGCCTTTGACCGCCCCATCGGGCGCGGCCTGCAATGCATCGAAGCTGGCGAAATATGCAATATCACCCTCTATTCCCTTCGGGCCCGTCGATGCGCTGTTACCCAGCGCCGCGATCGCCAGCTTCTGGGGGTGAAAGGGGCCGGTCAACGATGCCTGCTCCTCACCACGAATCCAGGTCGGCATCTGGAATTTTTCTTCGCGGACGTTCTGGAATGCCATTTCCTGAAGCCGCCGGACGGCCCAGATTCGCGCTGCGGCTTCGGCTTCGGTTGCCGCCTGCCGTGGTCCGATTTCAGTGGTGAGGTCTTCGACGATCCGCCAGGCGAGGTCCTGACTGCGCTGTGCCAGCTCCACCGCTGTGGGTTCGGAGGGCACGGCAGCCGCGGAGCTGGCGATGGCAGCGACGGACATGGTGACGAGGCGAGCGGTGCGACCGATGATTTTCATATCCGCGATCCTAGAGGAGCCGCTGCCTGCGGCAAGCGTCGATTGCCCCGATCATTGCCAAGCCCTCGCCCATTCGCTAACCGGCGCGCAACATCTCTCCCGGCCGCGCGCGCGGCCCAGCCCATACCGGAGCATATCCATGGCCGCCCAATATAGTTTCGTGATGAAGGGTCTGAACAAGACCTACCCCGGCGCGCAAAAGCCGACGCTGAAGGATCTGAGCCTGCAATTCTATCCCGATGCCAAGATCGGCATCGTCGGCCCCAACGGCACGGGTAAATCGACGCTGATGAAGATCATGGCGGGAATCGACAAGGAATTCACGGGCGAAGCCTGGGCGGGCGACGGCATCACCGTCGGCTACCTTGCGCAGGAACCGCTCCTTGATCCGACCAAGACGGTCAAGGAAAACGTCATGGACGGCGTCCGCGGCGTTGCCGACATGATGGATCGTTTCAACGAGATCAGCACGTTGATGGCCGATCCGCCCGAAGATGCCGATTTCGAGGCGCTCATGGAGGAAATGGGCACGCTTCAGGAAAAGATCGACGCCGTCGACGGCTGGACGCTCGACAACCAGCTCGAAATCGCGATGGAGGCTCTCCGCTGCCCGCCGGGCGACGCGAGCGTTGAAAGCCTCTCAGGCGGTGAAAAGCGCCGCATCGCGCTCACCCGCCTGTTGCTCGAAAAGCCCTCGATCCTGCTGCTCGACGAACCGACCAACCACCTCGATGCCGAAAGCGTCGCGTGGCTTGAAAAGCATCTGGTCGACTATCCAGGCAACGTCATCCTCGTCACCCACGACCGCTACTTCCTCGACAATGTCGTGAACTGGATCCTCGAACTCGATCGCGGCCGCTATTTTGTCTACGAAGGCAATTATTCGACCTACCTCGAAAAGAAGGGCAAGCGCCTCGAACAGGAATCGCGCGAGGATGCCGGTCGCCAGAAGGCGATCAAGGACGAACTCGAGTGGATCCGGCAGTCGCCGAAGGCCCGTCAGGCCAAATCGAAAGCGCGTATCAAAAGCTTCGACCAGCTGGTCGAGGCGCAGGAAAAGCGCATCCCGGGCAAGGCACAGATCGTCATCCAGGTTCCCCAGCGCCTCGGCGGCAAGGTGATCGAGGTCGAGAATATCTCGAAGGCCTTTGGCGACAAATTGCTCTTTGAAAATCTGTCCTTCTCGCTCCCGCCGGGCGGGATCGTCGGGGTCATCGGTCCCAACGGCGCGGGTAAATCGACCCTGTTCAAACTGATCACCGGCCAGGAAACCCCTGACAGCGGCAAGGTGACGATCGGCGAGACCGTCCATTTGGGTTTCGTCGACCAGAGCCGCGATGACCTGAAACCTGACAATAATGTCTGGCAGGAAATTTCAGGCGGCGCCGAAATGATGAACATCGGCAAGCACGAAATGCAGACGCGCGCCTATGTCGGCGCCTTCAACTTCAAGGGCGTCGACCAGCAGAAGAAGGTCGGCCAGCTCTCGGGCGGCGAACGCAACCGCGTGCATATGGCCAAGATGCTGAAGCAGGGCGGAAACGTCCTGCTGCTCGACGAACCAACCAACGATCTCGACACCGAAACGCTCGCCGCGCTCGAAGAAGCGCTCGAAAATTTCGCGGGCTGCGCCGTGGTCATCAGCCACGATCGCTTCTTCCTCGATCGCCTCGCGACGCATATCCTGGCGTTCGAGGGCGACAGCCATGTCGAATGGTTCGAAGGCAATTTCGAATCCTATGAAGAGGACAAGATCCGCCGCCTCGGCGACGATGCGACGCGTCCGCATGCGACCTCGTACAAGAAGCTGACGCGCTGACCGATATGACGGGGGAAGGGCAGCCGCCAATTTCGTCGAACGCGATCCGCTTGGATGCGGATGCGCTCAATGCGTTCATGGCGGAGGCCTTCCCCCATTCGCCCCCCGGGTCGCGGGGCCATGTCGTTTCGACAAGGCCGGGCCATATTCAGGCGCAGCTGGATCCGAACGAGAATGCGCTGCGTCCGGGTGGCCTGATTTCCGGCCCGACGCAAATGGGCTTTGCCGATATGGCCGCCTATGCGCTCGTCCTCGCGCATATCGGACCCGTCGCGATGGCGGTAACGAGCGCGCTCAACTACCAGTTCCTGCGCCCGTGCCGGCCCGGCCCGCTGTTCGCCGACGCGCATATGCTGCGCCTGGGCAAGCGGCTTGCGGTGATGGACATCCGGATCTGGACCGATGATGCCGACAAGCCGGTCGGGCAGGCGAATGTGACCTACGCCATCCCTTAATATTCGAGCGACGGATACCAGTCGATCCCGCGCCCGCCCGGGGTGAGGTCGAGGATATTCCAGAGCGCGGCGATATCGGGGGCGTCGCGCGGGTCCTGGCCCGGATCGGCCATGCTGGCGGTCATCTCGCTCTTCCAGAACAGCCGGATACCGCTACCGTTCCGCTTGAAGACCGCCAGCGCCGGATTTTCGCTCGCATCGGCATTGAGCAGCGCGAAATCCCGCATATAATTGTCGTCGATTGTCTGGACGAAATCGAGCGCCTGCCAGCCACGCTCCTGCGCGAAGGCGTTTTGGCGCACGACGGGACTGCGGCCGATTATCTTGAGTGCGACCCGCTGCTTGATGTCATTTGCGTTGCCGTTCACCGCCCCAAGCCAGTTGGTGCACATCGGGCAGGGGCGTTCGCGCTCGGGGCCGTACATCCAGAAATAGCTGACCAGCGTATCATGATCGCCAAACAGGTCGGCGAGCCTCAGTTCGGTGCCATTCGCGTCCTTGAACCGATAATCCTTCATCAGTGGTCCCGGCGGCAGCTGACGCCGCTGCTCGGCGACACGCGTGATCCGCCGCCGCAGGTCGATTTCCTCGGCGAGAAGCGATTTGCGGGCCTTGGTGTAAGATTCATCTTCGCCGGGGAAGGCACGACGACGGGAAGCAAGCGCCGGCGCAGCCGACAGGGTTTGGCGAAGGGCCATCCAATTCTCCTTTTTGGGAGAACGTGCCATTAACGCCATTGTTGCAGAAGCGTTTCACGGCTGCCCGCAGGTGCGGCTCATTTCGTCGCGTAGGCAGGCTCAAGCGACGGCAGGCGGGACTTCCCACAGGATCAACTTGGTCGCGTGAACATTTTCACGTGCTTTTGCGGCATCGAGCTGTGTCAGCTTCACGCCGCCTTTCAGGGCGCCCATTTCGATCATCGCGTCGATGACGACGACAGCGCCCGCGCCAACGTCGATTTCCAGTTCGGCCGGGCGGGCGAGTTTGGCCTTCGCGGTCGCGACATGGAGTTGGTAAGTGCCCGGTGCGACATCGGCCATCAACATCTGGCCCGATTTGATCTGGCCTTTTGCTGTGCCGCCAAGGCTTATGTCCATGCCCTGTAGCGCCGCGACGAAGCCCCGGCGGGTTACATAGATGCGGGCCTTGCCTTCGGGCGCCCGCATCGTTCGCGCGTCGGCGATCGCGGCGGTGTCGGCCTTGGCGCCGCCCTTGTTGCTCGACAGCGCCCAGATGCAAAAGACGACGATACCGCCGATCAGCAGGACCGAGAGGATGAGCAAGCTACCGGGCGACAGGACGCTGGCGAGCGACGGCCCCAGAAAGGCGCCAATGATGGCCGCCACAAAAATGAGGGTCAGCCACATCGTGTTCTTGCTCATAACGCTCTCCTGTTCAGGCGGGCAGAAATTCTCCCGTCGCTTCGTCCAATAAGTGCAGCACACCATCGCTGATTGCGAAGAATGCGCCGCGCAGCCGCAAGGTTCCGCGCCGTTCCTTTTCCTGAATGCAGGGAAAAGTTCTGAGATTGTCAAGGCTTACGCGAACCGCTGCGAGTTCCATCGCACGGCCGGCTTCGCGGTTGTCGATATCGGCATAGTCGCCGCGAACCTGCTCGCTGGCGTCGTCGAGCATCGCGATCCAGTCCGCGATAAACCCGCCGCGGCCCGGCTCGGCGCCGACCATCGACCGGTGGAGCGCGGCGTGGCAACCGCCGCACAGGCCGTGGCCCATCACGACGATTTCCTCGACGTGAAGAAATTGCACCGCGAATTCGAGCGCGGCAGAGACGCCGTGACGTCCGGGCGTCGTCTCGAACGGTGGCACCAATGCCGCGACATTGCGTACGACGAAAATTTCGCCCGGATTGGTGTCGAAAATCTGCGACGGTTCGGATCGGCTGTCGGAGCAGGCGATGATCATCACCTTGGGCGACTGCCCTTCCGCCAGTTGTTCCCAGCGTTCGCGCTGCTGTTGCCAACCGCCGCTACGGAAACGCCGGTAACCCTCAATCATATCTGCAAAGTGAGTCATGGACGCGCCTTAGCATAGGTAGAGAGGTTGAGAAGAGGCGCGTGCACGACTATGTGAGCGCCATGAACGCTCCAGCCTCACCCGCCCCCCAGTCCGAAACGACTCCCAGCCAGCGCCAGCGCAAGCCCGACTGGATTCGCGTCAAGGCGCCGACCAGCCCCGGTTATGCGGAAACGCGCAAGCTGATGCGCGAGCTGAATCTCAACACGGTCTGCGAAGAAGCGGCTTGCCCGAACATCGGCGAATGCTGGACGAAAAAGCATGCGACGGTGATGATACTTGGCGACACCTGCACGCGCGCCTGTGCTTTCTGCAATGTCAAAACCGGAATGCCGCGCGCCGTCGATCTGCTCGAGCCTGAACACACCGCGATCGCCGCGGCGAAGATGGGGCTGAGCCATATCGTCATCACTTCGGTTGACCGCGACGATTTGCCCGATGGCGGGGCCAGCCAGTTCGTGAAAGTCATTCAGGCGTTGCGCCGCGAAACGCCGCAAACGACGATCGAAATCTTGACGCCCGATTTCCGCAACAAGCCCGAAAGCGCGATTGCCGCCATCGTCGATGCGCGGCCCGACGTTTACAACCACAACCTCGAAACCGTGCCGCGGCTCTATCCGACGATCCGCCCCGGTGCGCGCTATTATGCGTCGCTGCGCCTGCTCGAAAGCGTGAAACGCCGCGATCCGTCGATCTTCACCAAATCGGGCGTCATGCTCGGCCTCGGCGAGGAACGGATGGAAGTTCATCAGGTGATGGACGATATGCGCAGCGCCGACATCGATTTCATGACGATGGGCCAGTATCTCCAGCCGACGCCGAAGCACGCCAAGGTTATCGACTTCGTGACGCCGCAGGCGTTCGACGCCTATGCGCAAATCGCGCGTGCCAAGGGCTTTTTGCAGGTCGCCTCATCGCCGTTGACCCGGTCGAGCTATCACGCCGGTGACGATTTCGAGCGGATGCGCGCGGCGCGCGAAGCCAAGCTGGCACGCAAGGCAGGCTGACGGCCACTTTGCCAAGGCACCACGAAACCCGGGTCCTCCCGTACAGCGACGAGCAGATGTTCGCGCTCGTGACCGATATCGAGCGCTATCCCGAGTTTTTGCCATGGGTTATCGCGCTGCGCCTTCGCGGCGATAGCGAGCATGAAACCGTTGCCGACATGATCGTCGGCTTCAAGGGGCTGCGCGAGAGTTTTTCCTGCCGCGTCCACAAAGAACAGCCGCGCCAGGTCACCGTCAGCTATATCGACGGGCCGATGAAGCATCTCAACAATGAATGGCAGTTCCAACCGGTGGAAGGCGGCGGATGCCGCGTCGACTTCCTCGTCGATTTCTCGTTCCGCAGCCGGATGTTCGAAACGCTTGCCGGGCAGATGTTCGACAAGGCGCTGCGCAAGATGATCACCGCGTTCGAAACACGCGCCGACGAACTTTACGGAGCCGGGAGCGCGATGTCTTCCGACGGACGCAGTTCGTCCTTGTCGGGCTGAAGCAGGTCGAGCGCGAACAGGGTCGCATGATGGCGGATCGCCGCACGGTCGGTCGACTCGAACTGGACACGCTGGGTGAAATAATCGTCGGAATTCTGCGCGCGCAACGCGCGCGCGAACACGACCTGGCCGACCGGTTTTTTCTCCGATCCGCCACCCGGACCCGCAATGCCGGTTATCGCGACCGCGACGTCGGCGTCGCTGTTCGCCAAAGCACCCGCCGCCATCGCCCACGCCGTTGCCAGCGACACTTCGCCAAAGGTCTCGAGGATTTCGCTGCTGACATCGAGCTGGGACTGCTTCGCATGCCCCGAATAGGTGATGAAGCCGGCCGAAAAGACATCGGAGCTGCCGGCAATATCGGTGAGCGCGGCGCTGACCATGCCGCCGGTGCAGCTTTCGGCGACCGCGACCTTGCGACCCGCGGCACGGTTGTTAGCGAGCACGCTCGTCGCAAGATCGTCGCGCGCGGCGAGGCGCGATTCATTGTCAGGCAGCACGATCAATTCTCCGGAAGTTGTATGGTCGCGACGGCCTGGGCAGCGATTCCCTCGCGACGGCCGGTGAAGCCCAGCCGCTCTGTGGTAGTGGCCTTCACACTAACCCGCTCGACCGGAATCGCAAGGATTTCGGCAATACGCGCCCGGATGGCCGCACGGTGCGGGCCGATTTTTGGCGCTTCGGCGATGATGGTAAGGTCAACATGGTCGATACGCCCTTGTCGTGCCGACACGCGGTCGGCCGCAAAACCCAGAAAGCGGTGCGAAGCGGCGCCGCGCCATTGGGGATCGGTCGGCGGAAAATGGTCGCCGATGTCGCCATCGCCCAGCGCGCCGAGGATCGCATCGGTGAGGGCGTGAAGCCCGACATCGGCATCGCTATGACCTTCAAGTCCATGACTATGCGCGATTTCTATCCCGCCGATCCACAGCGGCTTGTCGGTCACAAGTCGATGGACATCATATCCCATGCCCACTGCGGTTCGTGTCATCGTCCCGATCCCCAAAAGCCCGGACAGGATGGGCATATCCTCGGCATATGTCAGTTTGTGGAGGCGCGCATCGCCCGCCACGGTCGCGACAGATACGCCCAGCCGGCGGACAAGCTGCGCATCGTCGGTGGCTGCGGCCTCGATTGCCTCGGCATGCGCGCGGCGCAATGTGCCAAGATGAAACGCCTGCGGCGTCTGAACCCGCGCCAGCGCGCTCCGGTCGACGACTTCGCCTGCCAGGTTGGCGGCTTGCTCGACCAATGTGTCGGGAACGGGCAATGTCGGGATGACCGCCTGGGCAGTGGCCAGCGCGGCGATCAAGCGATCGATCACCTCCGCTGTCACGCCAGGGCGCGCGGCGTCATGAACGAGCACAAATGTATCGTCACCCCGATCGACGAGAACCGCGAGCGCGTTGGCGACGGATTGCTGCCGCTCTGTGCCCGGATCGGCCGCAATCCAGCCGTCGGGAAAGCTGCCGACCGCCGCCACGACGTCACCATTCGCCACGAGCACGCCGCCATCGATCGCGGGATGGGCGGCGAAACTGTCGAGGCTCCAGCGCAGCACCGGCTTTTCGCCCAACATCGCCAGTTGTTTCGGAACCTCGAAGCCGGCACGCGTTCCTTGGCCGCCTGCGAGCAGGACGACCGCCACGCGCGGCGAAACAGGAGGGGCAGACTCGATCATCGTCCGCGCGGTTAGCGCAGCCGCGGCTTGCGGGAAAGCCGCTTAGCGTGTACGGGCGCTGCTTAATTTTTAGGCAATCGACGAAGGTTTCACCATGGCGCCGCTACGGCCCATCCAGATCGGCAACATCACCATCGCGGATCCCGTGATCCTCGCGCCGATGACGGGTGTCACCGATCTACCGTTCCGCAAGCTTGTGCGCCGCTTTGGCTCGGGCCTCAACGTCACCGAAATGATCGCGAGCCAAGCCGCGATCCGCGAGACGCGCCAGTCGATCCAGAAAGCGGCATGGGATCCGGTCGAAGAGCCGGTGTCGATGCAGCTTGTCGGCTGCACGCCTTATGAAATGGGCGAGGCGGCCAGGCTCAACGAAGACCGCGGTGCGGCGATCATCGACATCAACATGGGTTGCCCGGTGCGCAAGGTCACCAACGGCGACGCCGGGTCCGCGCTGATGCGCGACCTGAAGCTCGCCGCCGCGCTGATCGAATCCTGCGTCAAGGCGGTGAAGGTGCCGGTGACCGTGAAGATGCGCATGGGCTGGTGCCATGACAGCCTGAACGCCCCCGAACTCGCGCATATCGCCGAAGATCTCGGGGCGAAGCTGGTTACCGTCCATGGACGCACGCGCAACCAGATGTATCGTGGCGAGGCCGATTGGGCGTTCGTTCGCGGCGTCAAGGAGGCGGTGTCGATCCCCGTCATCGTCAACGGCGACATTTGCTCGGCGGAGGATGCCCGCACCGCGCTTGCGCAAAGCGGCGCCGATGGCGTCATGATCGGTCGCGGCGCTTATGGTCGTCCCTGGCTGCTCGGCCAGGTGATGGCAGCGCTGCGCGGCGAGGGCGATCGCCCCGATCCGGGCATCGATGAACAATATGACGTCATTACATCGCATTATCGCGCGATGATCGAGCATTATGGCGAGATCACCGGTGTCAACATGGCGCGCAAGCATCTCGGCTGGTATGTCAAAAGCCTGCACGGTTCGGCCGAATTCCGCAACAAGGTCAACCAGATCCCGAGCAGCCGCGACGTGCTCGACGCGCTCGAGCGATTTTACACACCGTTCCTGAGTAAGGCGGCAGCGTGACCGCCCTCACGTCGAGCATCCCGAGCTTCGACCATGACGAACTGATCCAGTCGCATCCCATCCCCACGCTGCTGATCGATGGCGGCGGGGTGGTGTTGTTCGTCAACGCCGCCGCCGAACAACTCTGTAACGTCAGCCGCTCGGCTATGGTCGGGCGCGTCATCTATGACGTTATCCAGATGGACCGCAGCTATCGCCAGCGGATGAGCGACCACGAAACCTCGGCGCTTTTTGCCCATCGCGCGGAGATTTCGGTCGGCGGTCGCAAGTCGATCTATGTCGACATGCAAATGGTCCCCTATGGTCACAGTGGCCACCGCATCCTCGCGCTGGTGCCATCGCAAAGCGATGCCGAACTGATGGGCGGCGCGATCGGCCGTTCGGGCCGCGCGGCGGGGGCGGCGGCGTCGATGCTGGCGCACGAGATCAAAAACCCGCTCGCAGGGATCAAGGGCGCCGCCCAATTGCTGGCACGGAAAACCGATACGGGCGGCGAACGCTTCACGACATTGATCTGCGCCGAGGTCGACCGGATCGCGACGCTGATCGACCAGATGGAACATTTTTCGCGCGGTCAGCCGATCGCCTGCGGACCGATCAACCTGTACCAGCCGATCCACCAGGCGCTGGAAACCGCACGCGCGCGACAGTTTCCGGGAGTCCGCTTTGCGGAAGATTTCGATCCGTCGCTGCCGCTGGTATACGGGAACCATGACGCCATGGTGCAGATATTGCTGAACCTGCTGACCAACGGCTGCGAGGCTCTGGGCGGGCGCGATGATGGCGTTGTCCGGCTGACGACCGCCTATCGCCACGGCTTGTCGATCGACAATGGCGACGGGCGCGGACGCATCCCGTTGCCGATCGAGGTCAGCGTTAGCGACAACGGTCCCGGCGTTCCCGCCGACATTCGCGGCGACTTGTTCGACCCGTTCGTGACCACGAAGCGCGAGGGGCGGGGGCTGGGGCTTGCGCTCGTCGCCAAGCTGGCACGCGATATGGGCGGCACGGTTCAGCATATTCGCGACGGTGAATGGACGCGCTTCAGGGTCCACCTGCCGGTCGCGCAAAAGGGACGATCGGCATGAGCAAGGGCAAGACGATCCTGCTGGTCGAGGACGATCCCGCCATCGCGATGATCATTCGCGAAACACTCGTTGGAGAATGCAGTCATTTCGCTTCGGTCGGTAGCCTTGCCGAACGCAACGCATGGCTGGTCGGCAATCGCCCCGATCTTATCATCACCGATGTTGTCCTTCCCGATGGCGATGGAATCGACTCGCTGTCAGGTGGCGGTGTGGATTCTGCCACTCCGGTGATCGTGCTGTCGGCGCAGAATACCCTCGACACCGCAGTGCGAGCGACCGGTATCGGCAGCTATGATTACCTGCCCAAACCTTTCGACCTCGACGAACTGACCGCCAGCGTGCGCGCCGCGTTACAGCGCCGCGCGGAACCTGCTGCAAGAAATGCGGTGACGCAGGCCGACAGTCACGGTCTTATTGGCCGCGCGCCCGCGATGCAGGTCGTCTACCGCACGATCGCGCGTCTCGCGTCGAACGATCTTGCTGTCCTGATCCTGGGCGAATCGGGGACCGGCAAGGAGGTCGTCGCGCGCGCGGTCCATGCAACCGGACTTCGCCGTACCGGGCCTTTCGTGGCGATCAACATGGCCGCGATCCCGCGCGAGCTGATTGAGGCCGAACTATTCGGGCATGAAAAAGGCGCCTTTACGGGCGCCCACAGCCGCAATGCCGGACGTTTCGAACAGGCCGCGGGTGGCACCCTGTTCCTCGACGAGATCGGCGACATGCCGCTTGAGGCACAGACGCGCCTGCTGCGCGTGCTGCAGAGCAACGAATATTCGACCGTCGGCGGTAGTCAGGCGCTGCGCGCCGATGTGCGCGTCATCGCCGCGACCCACCGCGACATGCGCACGCTTGTTGCGGATGGACGGTTCCGCGAAGATCTTTTCTATCGCCTGAACGTCATTCCCGTGACGTTGCCGCCGCTGCGCGACCGGCGCAGCGACATCGCCGCGCTCGTCCGCCATTTCGTCGAAGCGGGACGGAGTTCGGGCCTGCCCGACCGGGAGTTCGCGCCGGCGGCGATGCAGTGGCTTGAACGCTATGACTGGCCGGGCAATGTCCGCGAACTGGGCAATGTCGTTCAGCGGCTTGCAGTGCTGTCGCGCGACACCGTCGTCACGGTGCGTGACGTCGAAACGGTCCTGCATGAAAGCGGCGAGGGCGGAGGTGCGGTCGAGCCCGCGGTGCTGATCGCGAGGGCGGTCGACGATTGGGCCCGCGAACAAATGGCGGCTACTACGAGCTCTGATGACATTCACGAAAAGCTGGAAACCATCGTCGAAGCGGCACTTTTTCGCCGCGTCCTGCGCGATGTCCGCGGCAATCAGCTGGAAGCGGCGCGGCGTCTTGGCATCAACCGCAACACGCTTCGCAAGCGGCTCGGGCAGCTCCATATCGACCCCACCCATCCCTGACCGATCTGGATAGTCCCAAAATCTGCTCGATTGGACGACGTAAACGCAGTTTGTGTGTTTTCTATGCAACAGGTTTGTCGTAACGCAGCAACAATGGCGCGCTCCGCTCCCTTGGCTTTTGACATCGATTCCGGCGAACAGGAAGTGCGTTCGGGCTTCTGGCGCTTTGCTGCGCCTGAGTATTACACGCTGGCGCTGATCGTCAGCGTCGGTGTCGCGACGTATATTTTCGTCACGGGCGATGCGCAGAGCGAACGGTTGCTTACGCCTGCGCTGGTGGCGGCGATCATGGTCGCCAACCTTGTCCCTGCCATGGCGTTGATCGTGCTGATTGGCAGCCGCGTTGCGCGGGCCCGCGCTGTGCGGTCGATGGCGGGCGGCAACGGCCGGCTGCATGTACGCCTCGTTGCGTTGTTTTCGCTCATTGCTGCTGTCCCGACGATGCTGGTCGTTATCTTCGCCTCGCTGCTTTTTCAGTTCGGGGTCGATTTCTGGTATTCCGACCGTTCGCGAGGGATGTTTGAAAATGCGGCGAACCTTGCGCAGGCCTTTTATGAGGACAGCCAGCAGTCAGTGGGCAACAATACGGTCGCGATGGCAACCGACCTGGGCCGGTATCTGGACCGTTTGCCGATCGACAGCAGCTCGTTTTCAGACGCCTATCTACAACAGGTCGTTGTCCGCGAACTGAATGAATCGGCAATTATTGAAATCGGCGCCGACGGCATTGCACGCACGCCGGTTATGATCGACCCGGACAATCGGGCGGCGGAAGCCCGGATTTCACCGGCAATGGTGGCAAGGCTGAACGCGGGCGAGGATGTCGTAGTGACTCGCCGGAGCGACCGCATCGAAGCGGCGACGCGTGTCCCCGGGCGGAAAAATGCCTATCTCTACGCCTCGCGCGACGCCAACGCGTTGGGCTTGCAGCAGTTCGAGCGCGCCAGCACGGTGCTTGCCGATTATAACGCGCTGTTCGAGCGGTCGCAGCTTTTGCAACTGCAATTCAACGGTGCCCTTTATCTCGGTTCGCTGTTGTTGCTGGCGCTCGCCGTCGTGGGCGCGATTGTTGTCGCCGATCGGATCGTGCGGCCGCTCGGTACTCTTGTGGGAGCGGCGAGAACCGCCGCCGGCGGCGATCTGTCCGTTCGCGTGACGCCTTCGACGCGTAACGACGAAATTACGGTTCTGACGCTGGCTTTCAATCGTATGACCGAGCAGTTGCAGGGGCAGACGGGTGCGCTTGTAAGCGTGAACGAACAGCTCGAAGCGCGGCGCAGCTTTATCGAGGCGGTGCTGAGCGGGGTGTCGTCGGCCGTGATATCGGTCGACGCCGACCGGCGCATCCTGCTTGCTAATGCTGCGGCGGAGCGTCTGATCTGCCAGTCTTCAGAATGCCTCACGGGTCAGCGGCTCGACGATGTGGCCCCCGAACTGGCGCGCCTGCTGATCAGCGACGAGCGCGAAGCGATTGTTCAACTCTCGCGAAAAGATGCCGAACCGGCAACGCTCGCAGCAAAGGCGGTTGCGCAGGGAGACGGCTTTGTTCTGAGCTTCGAGGATATCACCCAGCAGTTGCTCGATCAACGGCGTGCTGCCTGGTCCGACGTGGCGCGGCGTATCGCGCATGAAATCAAGAACCCGCTTACTCCGATCCAGCTTGCGGCGGAACGGCTCCAGCGCCGTTTTGGCGACAAGATTGAGGGCGATACCGCGACCTTCCGCAAGCTAACCGACACGGTCATCCGCCAGGTTCACGACATGCGGCGGATGGTCGATGAATTTTCCAGCTTCGCCCGGATGCCCAAGCCGACATTCGGGGTCGAGGATGTTCGCGATATCCTGCGACAGGCGGTTTTCCTGTTCGAAGTCGCGAAGCCCGACATTGTCTTTACCGTCAAAATCCCGGATGAGGTCGAACCGCTCGTTTGTGATCGACGCCTCTTGTCACAAGCATTTACCAATATTGTAAAAAATGCGGTCGAAGCCATTGAAGAGAAGAGTAAAAATTTGGATTCGACGCCGGTCGGCCATATCGACGCAGCGCTTGAAATGGATTCTGGTGGTGAAATGATAGTCCGGGTCGCCGACGACGGTATCGGGCTCCCGGAAGCTCGCGACACGATCGCCGAACCTTATATGACGACACGCCAGGGCGGAACGGGACTTGGCCTCGCGATCGTCAAGAAGATCGTCGAGCAACATTATGGCGAATTGGAGTTTTCGGACAACCCGGCGGGGCAGGGGACGTGCGTTACGCTGACGCTGCATCCCGATCGGCTCCGACCTTTGGCCGGAAAGGGCGGGGAAGACGGCATGGGACAGGGTGAATCGGTTCCGGGACGTGTCCGGAACCGGCAGGACAGAGAAGATTATGGCGCTTGATATTCTGATCGTCGACGACGAACGTGACATTTGCGACCTCGTCGCTGGCGTCATGGAAGACGAGGGCTATGAGGCGCGAACTGCGTCTGACAGTGATTCCGCGCTGGAAGCAATCCGCCAGCGGCGGCCGTCGCTCGCGCTGATCGACGTCTGGTTGCAGGGGTCGCGGCTCGACGGACTCGGGCTGGTCGAAGCGATCAAGGCGTTCGATCCAACACTGCCGATCATCGTCATCTCGGGCCATGGTGGGCTCGACACCGCGGTGGCGGCGATCCGCCGCGGGGCGTTCGACTTCATCGAAAAGCCGTTCGAGGCTTCGCGCTTGCTTCACCTCGTCGCCCGCGCGACCGAAAACGAGCGTCTGAAATTCGAATATGAACAGTTACGAGAAAAGGCTGGCCCGTCGGATGAACTGACCGGAACGAGCGCCGCTATCAACAACGTCCGCGCAACGCTGAAGCGCGTGGCCGGCACGGGAAGCCGCGTGTTGATCACCGGTGCGCCCGGCGTTGGCAAGGAAGTCGCCGCGCGCGTCCTGCATGGATGGAGCGGGCGTCAGACTGCACCTTTCCGCGTCATTTCATCGGCGCGCATGGATCCCGAAACGGTCGAAACCGAATTGTTCGGTTCCGAAGCCGAGGATGGATCGATCCGCGTCGGCCTGCTCGAACAGGCGCACGGCGGCACGCTGTTTCTTGACGAGGTCGCCGACATGCCGTTGACAACGCAAGGTAAGATCCTGCGTGTCCTGACCGATCAGAGCTTTACCCGCGTTGGCGGGCGAACGATGATCCGCGTCGATGTCCGCATTATTTCTGGGTCCGCGCGCGATCTGATGACCGAGATTGCGGAGAACCGCTTTCGCGAGGATCTCTATTACCGGCTCAACGTCGTGCCGGTGCATATCCCGCCGCTGCGCGAGCGGCGCGACGATATTGCCAGTCTTTGCGATCATTATATCCGCCGTTACGCCGCCGATCGACGCGTCGCGCCGCCCGAAATCAGCTCGGAGGCAATGGCGGCGCTTCAGGCGCATGAATGGCCCGGCAACGTCCGTGAACTGCGGAACGTGATCGAGCGAGTGATGATCCTCGCCCCCAGCGACCGTCTGACGCGGATCGATGCCGATATGCTGCCCGCGGAACTGGTGCGTGGCGGAACCGATATCCTTCCCAATTCGGAATCGATCACCGCGATCCCGTTGAAAGAGGCGCGGGAGAATTTCGAACGCGAATATCTGCGCATCCAGATCAATCGGTTTTCGGGCAATATTTCGCGCACGGCGACCTTTATAGGCATGGAGCGCTCGGCCCTGCACCGCAAACTGAAACTTTTGGGCCTTACTGAGAGTTCAGAGGGCGAAGGATAGCGGCTTTGCGCTAGACGTCTCGAGACCTTTGCCGCATATTGTAGTGGAGGCAAGGTCTCGAAAGCCGGAAAACCGGCACCATACCCGCGGTTTTACCGCCAAAAACAGGAGGCAAATGTGTCCGATAAAAATCAGAATCTCCAGGATATTTTCCTGAACGCTCTCCGCAAAAGCAAAACTCCGGTGACCATGTTTCTGGTCAAGGGTGTCAAGCTGCAGGGCATCATCACCTGGTTCGATAATTTCTCGTTGCTTCTTCGCCGCGATGGGCAATCGCAGCTGGTGTACAAGCATGCGATCTCGACCGTGATGCCATCGCACGACTTCGACCTGTCGCTGCTTGGCGGCAATCTGCGCGATGCGCCGGCAAGCAAGGGGAAGGCGTTGCAGGATGTTTTCCTCAATGCCGTGCGCAAGTCGGACGAGTCGGTAACGATGTTCCTCGTCAATGGCGTGATGTTGCAGGGCGATATCGTTGCATTCGACCTGTTCTGCATGTTGCTCGAACGTGAGCGTCAGGTGCAGCTCGTCTACAAGCATGCCATTTCGACCGTTCAGCCAAACGGCCCGATCAACCTGACCGACAGCGAGCCGGACAGCGAAGCGGACAACGCCTGATCGACCCGATAATCGACAATGAAGACGAGGTAACGCGCGGCGCCGCCGCACTCATCGTCGTGCCTGAATGGCACAGCCAGCGGCTCGCGCGGGACCTTGATGCACGCGCGGAGGAGGCGCGCGGGCTTGCCGTTGCGATCGGGCTCGACGTGGTCGCGGTGCACACACTCCGCTTGCGTCAGACACGTGCAGCGACGTTGCTCGGCGTCGGGCAGATCGACACGATCACGCCTGATATAGCTGCGAAAAACGTCCAGCTGGTCGTCGTCGACGCGGCGCTCAGCCCGATCCAGCAGCGCAATCTCGAGACCGCATTCGGCACCAAGGTGATCGATCGCACCGGCCTGATCCTCGAAATCTTTGGCGAGCGCGCAGCGACGGCCGAAGGGCGGCTGCAGGTCGAGTTGGCGCATCTCGACTATCAGGCGGGGCGGCTGGTGCGGAGTTGGACCCACCTCGAACGCCAGCGCGGCGGCTTCGGTTTTCTCGGCGGTCCCGGCGAGACGCAGATCGAGGCCGACCGGCGCATGATCCGCAATCGCATGGCCCGAATCCGGCGCAGCCTGGAAGATGCGCGCCGGACACGTCAGCTCCAGCGGTCGAAGCGCCAGCGGGCACCTTGGCTCGTGGTGGCGCTTGTCGGCTATACCAACGCCGGAAAATCGACCTTCTTCAACCGCTTGACGGGAAGTGACGTCATGGCGGAAGATATGCTTTTCGCGACGCTGGACCCGACAATGCGCGAAATCCGGCTACCCGGAATCGACAAGGCGATCCTGTCGGATACGGTGGGTTTCGTATCCGATCTGCCGACCGAACTCGTGGCTGCGTTCCGCGCGACGCTCGAGGAAGTGACGACCGCCGACTTGATCGTCCATGTTCGCGACATCGCGCATCCCGACAGCGAAGCGCAATATGATGATGTGCGTGTTATCCTCGGTTCGTTGGGTGTCAACGGTCCGCAGGGCGACGGGGAGGGCGATGCGCCCTTGGCGATCCCGCAGATCGAAATCTGGAACAAGATCGATACCGCTGATGCCGATCGCCGGGCGGACATCGAGGAGATGGCCGCCCGGCGCTCCGACGTCGCGGTAATCTCGGCGATAACGGGTGAGGGCGTCGAGGCGGCGCGCATTCTCATGGCGTCGCAACTGACGGCGCTACACCAGATTCGGCGGATCTATCTGACCTATAGCGAGGGTGAAGCGGCGGCGTGGCTTCACGCGCGGGGCGAGGTGCTGGCGGACGAGCCGCAGGCAGAGGGGCATGTCCTCACGGTGCGGCTCGATCCGGCGGACAGCGCGCGCTTCGAACGGCTATGGCCAACTACGGACGTTCCGACGCCTTGACCGCCAGCCAGTGGCTTTCCTGCGCATCGAGTGACAGGCCGGCCAGGCTCCCGCCAGCACGATCTTCCATCGCCGCAAAACGCCGCGCAAATTTGGCATTGGCGTCGCGCAAGGCGGCTTCGGCATCGACGCCAAGGTGCCGAGCGTAGTTCACCACGGCAAGCAACAGATCGCCGACCTCTTCATGTCTTTCGGCATCGTTCGTTGCGGCCGCGACTTCGGCGAGTTCCTCGGCAATCTTGCCACGCGGCCCGTCGACGTCGGGCCAGTCGAAACCGACGCGCGCGGCACGGCCTTGCAGCTTTTGCGCGCGGAGCAATGCAGGCAATGACACGGCGACGCCCGCCAGCGCGCCAACTGGACCGTTGACCGAGCGTTCGGCCGCCTTGATCTGTTCCCATTGCCGGCGAACATCGACCGTCTTGCCGTCACCGAAGATATGCGGGTGGCGGCGCTCCATCTTGTCGCTGATCGCATTGGCGACATCGTCGAAACCGAACAGGCCACCGTCGGTTGCAATCTGGCTGTGAAAGACAACTTGGAGCAACAGATCGCCAAGTTCGTCGCAAATCACGGCAGGATCGCCGCCAGCAATCGCGTCGGCGACTTCGTAGGCTTCTTCGATCGTATAGGGCGCGATGGTCGAGAAATCCTGCGCCAGATCCCATTCACAGCCGCCGTCGGGATTGCGCAGTTGCGCCATGATGGCGAGCAGGCGGTCGATGGGGGATTGGGCTACCGTCTCGGTCATATCATTATCCGATAATATATATTATGTTAAATTCAAATCGACCTGAGAAGGGAAAGCCCTCGCAGAGCCCCCTTGCTATGCCACCGCCTGCCATATCCGGATGACCAGAAAAACCAGTCCGAAGATTGCTGCCCATGCGAGTGCCATCTTGAGCCAATCTGCTACGGGAAGCCGCCGTGCAAGCAGCGAGCTCACCACGAGCGTGAACGCGCCGGCGAACCAGAGCATCTGGACGGCCGTATCTCCAGTCATAGCTGCACCTCCAACCCGTCATATCCCGGTTCGACGCCCGGCGGCAATTCCGTCGCAAGGTCGTCATAATCCATCGTATTGTCCATATGCGTGATGATGGCCCGTGGATTGCCGACCTTGGCGAGCCCTTCGAGCGACATGGCGAGGTGCGGATGCGTTGGATGCGGATAGCGGCGTAGCGCGTCGATGACGAACAGGTCGACGCCTTGAAAAAACTCGACCATTTCGTCAGTAAACTTTGAAAAATCAGTCGCATAAGCGATTTTGTGCGCACCGTCGCTGAAGATCAGCCCGGTGGCCTTGATCGGCCCATGTGGCATTTCGATCGCCGACACCTCGATCGGGCCGATCGACTGGTGATCGTGCAGATCGATCGGATCGACCGATGCCGGATAGCCGGCATTCCCGGCGAAAGCATAAGTGAAGCGCCATTTCAGGATGTCGAGCACATGGTCGCGTGCATAAACGGGCACCGCGGACCGGCGCAGATGCATCACCTGGCGCAGATCGTCGAGCCCGTGCGTATGGTCGGCATGCTCATGTGTCCAGATCACGGCATCGATCTCGCCCACCCCGGCGTCGAGCAGTTGCAGCCGCATATCGGGACTGGTGTCGACCAGTATCCGAAAGCCGCCGAGCGACACCATGATCGAAGCGCGGCTGCGCAGGTTGCGCGGATTGTCGGGATCGCACTGCCCCCAATCGTTGCCGATCCGGGGAACGCCCGACGACGTCCCCGAGCCCAGGATTCTGAGCTTCATACAGCGTGCGACGTCATGGCGTTGCCTTATTGAAAAGCGCATAGAAATTTGCGCTTGTTGCTGCGGCAAGCGCGTCCCTGTCATCACCACGCAGGTCGGCGAGATAAGCCAGTGTGTCGGCGACAAATGCCGGCTCACCGGTTTTGCCGCGATGCGGGATGGGGGCGAGAAAAGGGGAATCGGTTTCAATCAGCAGCCGATCCTGCGGCAGCCATTTGGCGGTCGCCTGCAGGTCGGCGGCGTTTTTGAACGTCACGATTCCCGAGATCGAGATGAACAGCCCGAGGTCGAGCGCCTTGCGCGCGAAATCGTCGCTCGCGGTGAAGCAATGGATCACCCCGGGGAATATGGCCTTCCCCATTTCTTCGCCGAGCAGCCCCAGCGTGTCGTCCTCGGCGTCGCGGGTGTGGACGATGATCGGCAGGCCCGTCTGCTGCGAGGCGTGGATATGGCGGCGGAAACTATCCTGCTGCCGCGCGCGATCGCTCTTGTCATAATAATAGTCGAGCCCGGTCTCGCCGATCCCGATGACACGTGGGTGCGCGGCGCGTTCGACCAGTTTGGCGGTGTCGACGTCGGGGTGATGGTCGGCATCGTGCGGGTGGATGCCGACGCTGGCCCACACGTCGTCATTGGCTTCGGCCGCCGCGAGCACGTCGTCCCACTCGCTTTCGCGGGTCGCGATGTTGAGCATCGCGGTGACGCCGCGTGCGCGTGCGCGCGCCAGCACCTCGCCCTGCTGCTCGGCGAGGCCCTTGTAGTTGAGGTGGCAGTGCGAATCGACGAGCATCAGGCCTCCCCTTCCCCCCCATTATCCTCGGCAGGCAGCTCGAGGCGCGGGAAAAGCGGGGTTGGCTGGCCGAGCACGAAGCCGCTGTCGGCGAGCTTCGGGAACCAGTCTGCGTCGGCAAGCGCCGCGAAATCGCGCCCGCCTGGTGCGATGCCCATCTGGTCGAGCAGATTGTCGGCGGCGGTGGGAACGACCGGACGGATCGCAATCGCCAGATCGCGGACGACCGTGAAGAGTGTCATCAGCACCGCCGTCATCCGGTCGGGATCGGTCTTCTTCAGCGCCCAGGGCGCCTGTTCGTCGACATATTGGTTGCAAGCAAACACGGCTCGCATCCACGCTTCGATGCCCACCGAGAAATTCAGATTCCCGAACTCGCGCGGCAATTCATCCTGGGTCGCGATTGCCACCCTGGCCGCCAGTTCCTTGTCGGCGTCAGCGGAAACAAACTTCCCAAGTTTGCCGTCCAGATTCTTGAAAATCATCGACAAACTACGCTGTGCCAGATTACCGAAGCTGTTCGCCAGATCGGCGTTCGCGGTGCGCACGATCGCCTCGGCCGAATAGGTACCATCCTGCCCGAAGCTGACTTCGCGCAGCAGATAATAGCGCAGCGGATCGACGCCGAACTGGTCGGCGAGCGCCATGGGGTCGACGACATTGCCGAGCGACTTCGACATCTTCTCGCCGCGGTTGAGGAGGAAGCCATGGCCGAACACCTGTTTGGGCAGCGGCAAACCGGCACTCATCAGGAAGGCCGGCCAGTAAACCGTATGAAAACGAACGATATCCTTGCCGATCATATGAATGTTCGCCGGCCAGAATGTACCGAAATCGCTATTCGGGTCGGGATAGCCCAGCCCCGACAGATAGGTGGTCAACGCATCGACCCACACATACATGACATGCCCCGGCGATCCCGGCACCGGTACGCCCCAGTCGAAACTGGTGCGCGAGACGCTGAGGTCCTTGAGGCCACCCTCGACGAAACGCAGGACTTCGTTGCGGCGGCTGTCGGGCCGAATGAAATCGGGCTGATCGCTATAAAGCGTGAGCAGTTTATCCTGATAGTTGGAAAGCTTGAAGAACCAGCTTTCCTCGACGGTCCACTCAACCGGCGTGCCCTGCGGCGAGAGGCGGATATCCCCCTCCCCGTCGGTCAATTCGCTTTCGTCATAATAGGCTTCGTCGCGAACCGAATACCAACCCTCGTAGCGGTCGAGATAAAGGTCGCCATTGGCTTCCATCGCCTTCCAGATCGCCTGCGACGCGGCATGATGGCCCGCATCGGACGTGCGCATGAAATTATCATAGCTGATATTCAGCTTGGCATACATCTCACGGAAATATCCCGACATTTCATCGGCGAGGTCGATCGTCGCGCGCCCCTGATCGCGCGCCGTCTGGAACATCTTCAATCCATGTTCGTCGGTTCCGGTGATCAGCCGCACGTCGCGGCCGCGCGCGCGCTGGAAACGGGCCATGACATCGGTCGCGATCGCTTCATAAGCATGGCCGATATGCGGACGGCCATTGGGATAGCTGATCGCGGTGGTGATATAGAAAGGTTCGGTGTTTTCGGACATGCGCGCGCCTTAGCCGCTGGCGCGCGCGAGGGAAAGCGTCAGCGTGCGGCTGGATCCGGACGCGGTGCGAGTTCGGCGAGGCAGTTGCCGATTTCGAAACCCACCATCGCTCCGTCATAGGATCCGCGGATCGCATCGCGGACGGTGCGCTGGACACGGTCCCATTGCGCAAGGATCGGGGCGATTTCCGCCACGGGGCGTTCGCGCGCAAGCCGGGCGAGCAGTCCGGGAACGATGTCGATCACCAGTTCGAGCCGCGCGCGATTGCTCGTGCCACCGACCTCGCGCGCGAGCGCCTCGCGCAGCCGGTTTTCGGGATCGCCCGAGCTCGCAATCGCGAGCAGCTTCTTTTCCGTCGTCGCAACATCGCTGTCGATCAGCGCGAGCGCCTTGCCCGGCACGCCTCCCGAAGCGGCAACGATCGCGCGCACCTCCGCCATTTCGAGCATCGGGCGCAATTCGTGCAGCCACGCCGTCATGGCGTCATGCTCAACGGGTTGAAAACGCAAGGTTCTGCATCGTGAACGGATAGTCGGCAACAAACGTCCGGGCGAATGGCTGACGAGCAGGAACAGCGTCTTCGCCGGGGGTTCCTCGAGCGTCTTGAGCAGCGCGTTGGCGCCGTCGGTCTCGAGATCGTCGACCGCATCGACGATAATCACGCGCCAGTCGCCGAGCGATAGCGACAGGTGCAGGCGGCGGATCATCTGCCGCACCTGTTCGATCGTGACGTTGCGCGCGAGATCCTTGGTCTTATCCTTGGGCTGGCGTGCGAGGCGAAGGATCTCGGGATGGTTGCCGGCATCGACAAGGCGGCCCGCTGCCTCGTTGCCGGCATCGTCCAGCGTCACCGGCTGCCTGTCGCCCCCGCGGTCGTGGGTGACGAGAAAGCGCGCGACCCGTTCTGCGAACGCGCCCTTCCCCATTCCCTGCGGGCCCGCGAGCAACCAGGCGTGATGAAGACGGCCGCCTTGCCATGCTTCCAGAAACGCCTTTTCGGCGTCGTGATGGCCGATCATCGCAGCCACTCCTGAAGTTCGGTGAGGATCGTTGCAGTGACCTTGTCGGTTGATGCGTCGGCGTCGATGATCCGCCAACGTGCCGGTTCGGCTTTGGCCATTTCGACGAAACGCGCGGCAAGGCGCGCCTGATAATCAGCGGGTTTGTTCCCCATACGATCGCTGCCGCCCCGTTCGATCAGCCGTCGCCTGGCTTCATTCGCGCTGACGGTCAGCAGGAAGGTGCGATCGGGCAGCAACCCCTCCGAACCGAAGCCGTGGAGCGTAAGGAGATCGGCATCGGTGATACCGCCCCCGCCCCCCTGATAGGCGCGACTCGAATCGACGAAGCGGTCGCAAAGCACCCATGCACCGCGCGCCAGCGCGGGGCGGATCGTCCGCGCGACATGATCGGCGCGCGCCGCGGCAAAGAGCAGGGCCTCGCTACGCGCATCCCAGCGGTCGTCGCTACCCTCCATCAACAGCGCGCGGATCGCCTCGGCACCGCTGCTGCCTCCGGGTTCGCGTGTCGCGACGGTTTCGATGCCCCGCACTTGCAACGCGTCAGCGAGCGCACGGATTTGCGTCGATTTGCCGACCCCTTCGCCGCCCTCGAGCGTGATAAAGCGCCCGATCACAGTCCGGTCAGCCGGTAAAAGCCCGTGCGCGCGCGTGCCCACCAGCCGCCCTCGTTAACATTGGCTGCGGCGATCAGCGGCGTTGTTTGCGGCGGCAATCCGTCGGGCGTGACAACAAGGTCGGCGACCGGCGTGCCGCGAGTGAGCGGCGCGGCGACGGGAGTTCGGGTGCGCATCACCGCGCGATAGCCGCCGCTATACCCCTTGGGAACCGTCATCCGCACGGCAAGACCCGCTTCGGTGGCGACAGCGGGAACGGCGCCCTTCCGGACGTCGACGCGGCCGAGGCTGGCACCGGCGGGAACGAGTTCCCTGCCCTCCCATTCCTCGAAACCCCATTTCATCAATCGCTCGGCCTCATCGCGCCGCGCCTTTTCGCTGTTCATGCCCGCGACGACCATGATCAGGCGGCGGCCTTTCCGCTTCGCCGAGCCCAGGAAGCAATAGCCCGCTTCGGCGGTGTGGCCCGTTTTCAGGCCGTCGGCACCCTCGAAGCGCCCGAGAATGGGGTTGCGATTGGGCTGGACGATCGGCTTGCCCTCGGGCGATTTGCCATGTTGGAGCCTGGGCAGAGAGAAATAGCGGCCATAGCCATCGGGATGGTCGCGGATCAGCCGGTCGGCGAGCGTGACGAGGTCGGCCGCGCTCACCTTGGTGACCCCGCCATCGGGCCAACCGTTTGGCGTACCGAACCGGCTCGACGCCATACCAATTCTGGTAGCTACAGCATTCATTCGTTTGACGAATGCGTCTTCGCTGCCGTCGATTCCTACTGCGAGAACCGCCGCGGCGTCATTGCCCGAAACGGTGATCAGTCCCTTGAGCAGTTCGTCGACCGAGACCTTTTCGTTCGGACGCAGGAACATCGTCGAGCCGCCCGTGCTGCCGTTCCATTTCTTCCACGTCGCTTCGCTGACGGTGAATTGCTTGTCGCGTGCAAGTTCGCCCTTTTTAATCAGGTCCAGAACCACATAGGCGGTCATCACCTTCGCCATCGAGGCCGGTGCGAAGCGTTTGTCCGCGCCGCGCGAAAAGAGAATGGCCCCCGAATCGAGGTCCTTGAGCATCACGATCGGAGCTTGCGTGACGTAGAGCGGGCGGCTGACAGGCGCGCTTTTGGGGCGAGCATCGCCCGCGGACGACGCCGGAAAGGCAAGCGTCAGCGCCAACATGGTCGCCATTGCCGCGCTGCCTTTCGCCAGGATATGGAGCTTTCCCACGCGCCCGATCTTCAGCGGTCGCGCTGGACCACCGCGTCGCGGAAGCCCTTGGCCTTTGCCTTGCCGAGTGCACCACTGGCTTCGGCTTCGCTGGCAAAGGGACCGATGCGAACGCGCCAGAGATTGCCTGCCTTCGCGACATGGCCCCCGACCGACTTGGCGGCGGCATTGGCGCGGGTCTCGTTGCTGAATGCGCCGACTTGAACGACATATTTGCCGGCGACAGCGGGCTTGGGCGTCGTTGCTGCCGGTTTCGAAGCGGGCGCCGGTTTCGCTGTCGGCGCGGGTTTGGGCGCCGCTTTCGTCGTGCCGGGACCTTCAACGACAAAACGGTCGTCCCCCGGCTTCGCTGTTCCCGACGCGATGGGGGCTGCGGGTTGGGCGGCAACCGGGGCGGCCGCAACCGCGGCCTTTGGAACCGGCAGGCCCTTTGCCTTGGTGCGCAGAATGCTCAACAAGGATTCCGGCGTCGCGATCCGCTCGGGAACCGCTTTTCCGGCGCGAAGCTGCGCGCGTTCGGCAAGGGGCGGGTTCGTGCGGCGGACGCGTACGGCAGAAACGGCGTCGGTGAGGCCCAATTGCTCGGCCGCGCCGCGCGACAGGTCGATCAGGCGGTCGCCGACCATCGGTCCGCGGTCGTTCACGCGCACGAGGATCGTCCGCCCGGTATCGAGCGCGGTCACCTCGACATAGCTTGGCAATGGCAGCGTCTTGTGCGCCGCCGTAACGCCCGCGGGGTCAAAGATTTCGCCATTGGCGGTCGGCTGTCCGGCGAGTTCCTCGCCATACCAGCTCGCATAGCCGACATCGTCATAATCAGGGATATCGGCGGGCGTGTAGGTCACTCCGCCGACGGTGTAGGGATCGCCGATCTTTACCGGGACGTCTGCCACGCCTGCTACCGTCGATGTCGGTGCGGGGTTGGCTGTCGGCCGTCCCTCGCGCTTGCCATCCAAACCACCACAACCGGCCAGCATCAACGCCGCTCCGGCCATCAAGCCCCCGCCCTTAACGATCGATTTCATCCGCCAGCAACCCCACAGACAGTGCGTAAAAATTGGAACAATTATAGTCCAATATCGCACGATAATTACCAGTCAGCAAATAAGCCGTCCGACCGGGGCCATCGGGTTCGAGAAGCGTTGCCTGAATATTGCCGTCGGGCCAGCGGCCGCCGATCGGCGCGATCCCGTCGGCGCGCCATTCGGCCATCGAGCGCCAGCGACTGTGGCGGTCGAAAACGCGCGGGCAGCGGGTCGGCGCGAGGTTGCTCGCGACGCGGGCGCGGTTGAAGCCGGCGGGCACGCTGACCGCGACCCCCCATGGCTGACCGGCGCGCCAGCCGGCACGGCGGAGGTAGGAGCCGATCGATTCGATCGCGTCGGCCTCGCTCGACCAGATGCGCGCGACACCGTCGCCGTCGCCGTCCTCGGCAACCTGCAGATAGACCGAAGGCAGGAATTGCGGATAGCCAAAGGCGCCGGCCCAGCTGCCTTTCAGCGCGCTGCGCGGAACGCCCCGTTCGACCATCACCATCGTGGCGATCAGTTCGGGTTCGAACAGGCTGCGTCGCCGCCCTTCATAGGCCAGCGTCGCGAGCGCCTCGGGAAGGTCGAAATTGCCCGTCACCTGACCATATGCGGTTTCGTGGCCGTAAATGGCGATCATGATGCTCGTCGGAACGCCGGTGCGCGCTTCGATCCGCGACAGGAGCGAGAGCAGCCGGTCGTGGACGCGGCGGCCCCCGCCGATCCGCGCGGCATCGACATGCCTGGCTTTATAGGGGGCGAAGGCCGGGATCGGTGTGTTCGGGGTCGGCGGACTGCCAAGATTGTCGCGATCGAGCGCGATGACGCGAGGGTTGTAACTCAGCCCCGCCGTCACCCGGTCGAACGTCGTCCGCGACACGCCGCGCGCCTGCGCTTTCGGCCACAGCGACTGGACATAGGCGTCGAAGCTGGAATCGGTGCTTTGCGCATGAAGCGGCGCCGAGGCGGTGAGCATCCAGGCCGACAAGAAAGCGATGGCAAACTTGAAAAGGCGTCCGATTCTGAAACGTATAGCGTGCATGATGTCCCCACTCATAGGGCGTGTCTCGCACAGATGCGAGCGGCTTGGCTAGGCTGCGGCGGGACAAGGCGAGTCATTCGTGCGGCGGGCCGAGCGTGCAAGGTTTCGCTTGCCGCCGAACGTCGGCACGCTATGGCGACGCCGTGCGGACAGGTGGCCGAGTGGTTTAAGGCAGCGGTCTTGAAAACCGCCGTGGGTGCAAGCTCACCGTGGGTTCGAATCCCACCCTGTCCGCCAAATCCCAATCCCGATATTTTGCGGAGCCGTTTCGGCACGTCAGCTTTTTGCCAATGTGGGACGGAAGATTGTGGGTGCACCGATCGACCACTGCGCCCAGCTTGCCGCCATCCTAGCCGTAGGCTGTCGCGCGCGATTCCGTTTTGCGGGCACCTCCTTTCGGTGCGAAGAGCCCTGGCCCGGCAAGCATGAACGTCGCGAAGATTGCGCATAGCGGGCGCCGTGCCAAGGCGTCCGCCCCGTAAGCTTAAAGCGACAAAAGATACGGACGTGCGTGTCGAAACTGTCTCCTTTGTCGCTTTAAGAGCCGCCCCGAAAACGGCCTGTCCTCTCAAAGCCGAGGGTGCCGCAGACGCGTGACCATGCACGCGGAGACGCGAAGAACGCGGAGGGAGCAGAGAGCGCGCCATGGCGAGGAGGCTAAAGCACGCCGATTTTGTACGACAGAGGTGTTTGCGACGGCGGTGCAATTTAGGAGTTTATGCACCTGCCACCGTAATTCACTCCTCTGTCACCATAACTTCAGACCGCTATTCCACACCGAGCAGCATCCGGTAGAAGTCGCCATATGCAGGGCCACCAGCAAGGAGGGTGCAGCGATCAAGGGTTTGGCGTTGCAGCTCCGATCCTGATTGATCGACCGCAATGCACGCGCCCAGATATTTTGCGGTCTCAGCAAGCGCCGCGAGCAAGCTCGCTCCATCCTGCGCGCACTTCCATATCGTGTGATCTGGGCCCGTAATATCGCGCACCGTGACCTCCCCAGAGCGAGCCTCTAAAGTCAAGTAATCGGCTTCCACCTCACCTATGGTGTAGCCGTATGAGGCTCGCTCGGGGACATCGAGGAAGCGGACCATTCCCACCTCCACACTGCTGGCATCATAGCGCGCAAAAAGATCATGCAGCGCGGAGTCCCGGAGGCTGTTGCCCTGCTCGGTCGCGCGCTCCCTCATATCAAAGTAGCCAATGAATCGTGCAGCTCCTTCGCGGCTGAGCCCTTCTCCCAATAGGGATTCCACATCGGGCTTCGCTGCTTGAAGGGCATTCCTAAATGACAATGCGTCCATCTGATGTCCTACTGATTGGGATGCAGCGCTTTATACCAAGCGTGGTGGATTTTTTCAGGGAGCGGTGTCGCGATCGGCCCCTGACCTATGTGGTGATGAACAAGCTTATTACCGGAAAACCCCGAATGCGAGGGAAATTCTTTTACCCAAGTGTCGTTCACAACAGGTGAATAGCCTTTTCGTATAAGAAACAGGTTGTCGGCATCGAAATATTCTGGATTCGACTTCGCCATCTCGCGCCAAAACCAAGGTCCATTGCGCGGGAATCCCGCCGCATTGAGCCCCGAACCAGCAGGAGCAAGGCGCATATCTATCTCAACGCCAGCCTTCATATAGCTTTCGGGGACGAGGCTGACTCGTGCTGCTCCACCCGCAGCAGTTTCTGCGGCAGGCCCCATTAGCTCATAGCCGAGAATGCTCAAGCCGCCATTCTCTGTTACGATTCCGTTGCTGCCGAGAATGCTGAGGCGCCCATTATCGTGAACGACGCCATAGTCGCCGAAAACGCTGAAGCGTTTTCCGGCTTTCACAATGCCGTAATCACCACCAAAACTGAAGCGTCCGCCCCCAAATTCGACCCCATATTTGCCCAGAATATTATAGGCGCCGGATTTCCTGCTTATGACGCCATCAAATACGCTCCAGTCGCCATTGTCGTAGCTGAACAATGAGCCAATCTTGAGCTGGTTATCGCCAGAGGTGATTCCTGCCCAGCTCAGCAACGTCGTCGCTGCAGTTCCGGCTGCGCCGAGAACACCATACCAGTAACTCGAATTTTCATCGAGTTGCTGAAGCGCCCTTTCTTTTTCTGCGGCTGACCGGTCGCTGTCTTCAATATGGCGAGCACCAGCTTCTTGCCATTCTTGCACTTCAGCAATCGAAGCTGGCGTTTTCGGCACGAAACCTATTTTTCTCAAGTCATAGGGCTCTATGATGCCGCTACCGGAAACCCCAGCCGTCACGTCAAAACGGGCGGCCTCGGCGTCCGCAGCCGCGACCCCCTTGGCGCGCTCCTCTTCGCTCCGGGGCGTTTTGCTTGCGGTGACGACAATTATGTCTTCGATAACTTCACCGGCCGTCGGCGTATCTTGAGCGGCCGGTGGATCCCAGAAGCCATCAGGGATAAGATTGGTAGGCTGTCCAATTCGGCTTATCGCGTCTCCTGCGACACGGCCTAGGATTCCGCCGATGATATCGGGCAACGCCGCCAGCAGATTATCCCCAAAGCTGTTGCCGCCCAAGGCGCTGCGCGTCGCAGCGTTGGCGATGCCGGCGGCGGTGCTTGATCCGAACTCGCGCCCGAAGCTGCCCGGCTTGCCGCCGATCTTGCCGCCGACGAGCTCGCCGATCCCCGCACCGATGCCCGCCGCCGCGACGCCCGCGAAGTCGAACTTGCTCTGCAGGCCCGTTGCGACGCCGATGCCCTGGCTGAGCGCACTGCTGACCAGCCCGCGACCGGCTGCGGCAACCGCGCCGCTGCCGAACAAGGCCTTTTCACCAAATACGCCGCCTTCACCCAGCGCGCCGCCGACCGCGCCGCCCAGCGCCGCGAGGCCGACGCCCTTCCAGTTGAACTTGTCCTGGATGCCGCTCGCCACGCCAAATGCCTGGCTCGCGATCGACCCCGCCGCTCCGGCAATCGCCCCGCCGAGGATGGCCGCGCCAGCAGTTGCCTTGCCCAGCAGCGCGCCCGCAAGATTGGCCGCCGCCCCCTTGGTCGCGATCGTCACCGCGACCGCGATCGCGACCATCAAGATCTGCCCGAAGACGCCGCACTTACCGCCCTTCTTTGTCGGCTTGGGGGTGGTCGGCGACAGGTCGCCGAGCGCGCGATTGGGGTCGTAGACGCGGAA
>NZ_JBWKNS010000008.1:0-265146 GCF_059415685.1 Sphingopyxis sp. GW821-FHT10B01
TTCCGCGTCTACGACCCCAATCGCGCGCTCGGCGACCTGTCGCCGACCACCCCCAAGCCGACAAAGAAGGGCGGTAAATGCGGCGTCTTCGGGCAGATCTTGATGGTGGCGATCGCCGTCGCGGTGACGCTGATTGCGCTACCTGCTGCCCCCGCCGCCGCGTCGATCGGCCAAGGCGCGCTGGCCGCCACACTCGGCAGCCTTGCCAGTCAGGGCGTCGGTTTGGCGACAGGCATCCAAGACAAGTTCAGCTTTAAGGGTGTAGCGCTGGCGGCGTTGGGTGGCGGCGTTGCCGCCGGCTTGTCCGGAGTAGCAGGCCTGAGTGGCGGGACGGGCCTGACGGGCACGTTGCAGGCGGCAGCCAGAGGGGCGCTCGGCAGCGTCATCACGCAAGGGGTCGGCGTCGCGACGGGCCTCCAGAGCAAGTTCGATTTCGCGGGTGTTGCTGCTGCGGGGGTCGGAGCGGGGATCGGCAACCTCGTAGGCGGCAAGCTCAGTGGCGAGTTCGGCCGCGACCTCCTATCGAACACCGCTGCTGGCATCGCCAATGCCGCAACGCGCTCGGCGATCAACGGAAACAGCTTCGGTGGTAATCTGTTCGCCGCTATCCCCGATATCATCGGCAATACCATTGGTGGGCGCGTCGCTGATGCCGTGGCGGGGGATGGAGGCACCGGATTGAAGAGCAAAGGCGTCCAACTGGCCGACAATGAGTATTACATGGACGAAAACGGCATGCTTCAACGTGCGCCGTCCGAGATTGTCGTTACTGGCAGGCGAATGAACGAAGAAGAGAAGCGCGCATATGACGATAAGCATGGCGGTGTATTCTGGCACCTCGGTAATATAATCGCAGGCCGCAACTGGGACGGCACGAAAAATGCGCGTTATGAGGCCAGCGCCCAAGGGGCCAAGGCTTCGACCGACAGACTCATCCACGCCTTCAACAGATTGGACAAAGCTGCGACCGATACGAAACTCTCGCCTCGATTCTATTATGTCGAAAACCCGCCGATGTCGTTTTTCGACATTCCGCTGGAGAAGCCCCGGATCGGTGTGGCGCAGATCAACGCAAAGGGTGCCGCATTGGGTGGCCTTGAAGCAACGTCTGTCTTGCCCGCTCTGCGAGCTGGCAAATATGTCGAGGGCTTGCTCGAATTACGTAAAGTGGCGAGCGCCGCAGAAGCAACAGGACCGCGCGTCATTTCACCACGTGGTTTTGTGGAGCTTGATGAATTTAGAAGACTTAACGTCCTCGACCCGGCCATTGGTAAGCTGAGACCCGGAGAAGCCTCGGCTGCCGTCGAGCTTCAGCAACTTTTGGGAGGCAGGCTCGAGAGGTTAACAGGAGCGAGCGGAGCAGACTTTAAATTTGCGAGTGGGGCTCAGGCTGGCAAGAGTGTAGATTTTCTGCTAACTCCTGGTACCGCAAAGGAGGCTGCTGGAATCAATCAGTTCTTTGTTAAGAATGCTGACCGGTTTTCGGATCAGCTTGGTTTGCATTTGAGCAAAGCTGATATCGTCCCAATTGATTCCCGTTTTCTGACACCTCAGAATCAGAAGGTTCTTATGGACATTGTCGGGCGGCAGTCTGCGACCAACCAATCTCGTATAATAATACTTAGGTGAAATCATGGCCGGATCGGTAATTATTGCCAATAAGACGGGGGTCGGGTTTAGCTCGCGTGGATTTGATTTGGTGGCAGAGCTGACTAGGAACGCGCTTACAGTTGGGGCTCCCGATTTGATTGAGCCGATCTACGAATCCATGGACGTTGAATATATGCCGTTCATCAGTCTCGATACTCTTGGAAACGCAGATCTTGAGCGATTTTACGTCGCCACCAAGGCGGCATTTTCAGACTGGAAGAAGGCCAACTCAGAACCGTTTCCCGAGTGGAATGAGCTCATCGAAAAGATTGAAGCTGACGAACGTTTCAAGCCCCAATTACGGTGACAGGTGCAATAACCCCTAAACCCGCGCCCATCCGAAAAACCGCTGTCCTACAAAACCGGCGTGCTTTAGCCTCCTCGCCATGGCGTGCTCCGTCTCCCTTTTGCCTCCCCGCGTGCCTGTGGTGCCACCCATCGGATCATGCAGCCAGAAGCTTGGTTTCGGCCTTGCGGCGCTCCACATAGCCCTTGATGCTGGCAGTCGTGATGCGGGTTGCCCGACCGTCTTTGAAGACCTCAAGCTCGCCAGCGTTGATGAGATCGTAGATTTTGGTCAGTCCGTAGCTGAGCGCCGTGCATGCGCCCTTAGGGGAAACGGCGATTGGTTCCACTTCCAGTCCTTTCGCATTTGCCCCGTCAGCAGAAGGCCAACGGTAGCCAGCAAAAGAAAGAGCAGGACGGCGAACGGCCCTAGTTAATCAGCGTAACTACGGACGGCCGGAATTAGGAACGACGCAAATCCGCCGCCGCCGAATCAACTACGGCCGAACTACGGACGAACCACGGACATGGGCACGAAGGTGGAGGGTGGTTCCCGGCGATCCGCGCATAAAGAAAGCCTTATGTGGGAACTGGTGAGGGAACGATTTGGGCTAGCCGGTCGAAAGGCTAGCGTTTTCAATCCACTAAGGGAAGAAAATGGAGGAGAGTGAGGGATTCGAACCCTCGGTACCGTTGCCGGCACTTCGCATTTCGAGTGCGACGCTTTCGACCACTCAGCCAACTCTCCTCGCTGAGAGGAGACGCCCCTAGCGGCGGTCCGAACGTCTTGCAACCCTCTCGTCACAAAATTACGGTCCGCCGCAGGATTAGAGTCATGGCTCAGGGCTTGTCGGCTTCCCACCAATAGGGCTGGCGTTTGCGCGTTCCCGTCTCCGCCTCGTTCATCGTCAGCGGGTCATAGAGCCGTCCGCCGAGCATCACGCGGTGGATTTGCTCGGTGTTGCGGATATTCGCCGTCGGATCCGCGTCGAGAATGAGGAGATCGGCGAGCTTGCCTGCCTCGAGCGATCCCACGTCTTTCGCGTAGCCCAGCGAGGTCGCCGGCATGATCGTCGCGGCGCGCAGCGCGTCGATGTTGCTCCATCCGCCGCGCACGAACGACCAGATTTCCCAGTGTGCGCCAAGGCCTGCCTGCTGGCCATGCGCGCCGATCGAGACCATGCGGCCCGCCGCGGCGATCTTCGCCGCCTCGCGCGCCGAATCATCGTCGACATAATCGCCCTCGGGCGCAATCACACGGCGTTTGTTGTTTGCGGCGAGCTCGGTCGGCGGCGCGTGACGCGACAGGATCGGATGCTCCCAGACATTGGTATGCGCCCGCCAGTAGGGATCGCCCGCCGGCCCGCCGTACGTCACGACGAGCGTCGGGGTATAATCGACCTGCGTCTGCCCCCACAGCTGGACGAGGTCCTTGTAGAAGGTGTGGAGCGGGACGTTGTGCTCGACGGTCGAGTTGCCGTCCTGGATCAGCGTGACGTCCTGCGTGAACAGCGAGCCGCCCTCGGGCACGACGGTCAGGCCTTCGGCCTGTGCCGCCTTGACGACCATCTGCCGCTGGTCGCGGCGCGGCTGGTTGTAGTTTTTGACGCTGTGTGCGCCCTGCGCCTTGAGGCGGCGGACGTGCGCGAGTGCGTCGTCATAGCCGTTGATCTCGGCATAGACCCCCGCCGACTTGGCGCCATAGATGATCTCGCCCGTCGAGAAGATGCGCGGCGCAAGGATCAATCCGGCGCGCTGCATTTCGGACGAGACGAAAATCTCCGACGCGCGTGACGAGGGATTGTGGCTGGTGGTCGTGCCCATGGCGAGATTGACGATCTCCGACCAGTTCTGCTGCGGCACCAACTCGTCGTCGCCGTGCGAGCCGTGCGCATGGGCATCGACGAAGCCGGGGACGATCGTCTTGCCGGTCGCATCGACCGTGACCGCGCCCGCAGGAACGGTGATCGCGCCCGCGGCGCCGACGGCGATGATACGGTCGCCGCCGATGACGATCGTGCCATTTTCGATCACGCCGCCGTCCTTATCGGCCATCGTCACGATCTTCGCGCCGGTGAGGACGACGATGCCCTTATGCTTCGACGCCGCCTGCGTCATCGACAGCGACACGCCCTCGGTCGGCGGGGTGAACTTCGGCGCCTTCTCTTCGGCGGGCGCGTTGGTGAAGAGGCTGGCGAGGTCGGCGCTGAACAAAGTCGCGCCGCGGCTCCAGTGGAGGCGGCCGCCGCCGCCGGACCAGTTCATATATTCGGCACCGCTGCCGGAAACGCGGGTTACGGGCAGCGCGCCGCTCTTGGTGCCGAGCGAGACATCCTGTCCACCGGGCATCAGCGGGGTGACATAGGCGTCGTAATTCTGCCGGAAGGCCAGCGTGCGGCCGTCGGGCGAGATCTCATAGTCGCTGACGAGTTCGCCATTGGCGTGAACGCGCTTGTCCTGACCGTGCAGGTCGGTGCTGACGAGCTGGCTCTTGCCGTCGGCGGCGGTGACCATGAAGACGCGGTCGCTTGTGGTGGCGAACTGCGGCTTGGCGCCATCGGCGCTGATCCGTTCGGCGGCGCCGCCGGTCGACGCGATACGATAGACACCGGGATCCTCGCTCCAGCGCGCCGACGTCAGCCCGCCGCTACCGCGCCGTTCGAACGCGATCGTCTTGCCGTCGGGCGAGAAGCGCGGTTCGGCATAATGGCCGGGCGTGGCAGTGATCTTGCGCGATGCGCCGCCCGCTGAGCCGACAACATGGATTTCGCCCATGCCGCCATCGGTCCAGCGCACGAAGACGAGTGATTTGCCGTCGCGCGACCAGCTCGGCCAGAGCTCCATCGCATCGTCCTTTGCCGCGGTCAGCCGGCGTGCCGCACCGCCGGTTGCGGGTTTGATCCACAGCTTGCCGAGCGTTTCGAAAACGACGCTGCGGCCGTCGGGCGATACTTCGGCCCAACGCGGCATCTGCGTCGCAAAGCTGTCGGGCGCTACCTCGACGACCGGGTGGGTCGCGTCGACGATCGTGCGGTCGTCGGCGATGCTGAACGGGATGGTGCGTGCTTCGCCACCGGCGCTGTTTACGCGGCGCAGCTTGCCGCCAGCCCAGAAGACGATCTCGCGGCTGTCGGGGGTCCATGCCATGTTCGGATAGACGCCGGTGACCGCCCAGGTTTCCTGCACATCCTGGTCCAGCGCGTCATAGACCTTCTTCTCGGCACCCGAAGCGAGGTCCTTCACATATAGTTTCGACTGCATTCCTTCGCGGCGGACGAAGGCCAGCCGCTTGCCGTCGGGCGAAGGGGTCGGACGCACTGCGCCGCCGACACCCGATGCCGCCGTGCTGATCTCGCCATCCTCGAGGCTGTAGCGTTCGATGTGGAACAGATCGGCGTTGCTGTCCTGCGCATATTCGAAAATCGGGCCCGGGGTGACGTTGCGGGTGTAGAAGACGCTCTTGCCGTCGGCAGCGAAGATCGGCTCGCCGAGTTCCTTCTGATGGCGTTCGTTCGGCTTTTTGACCAGCGGCACGCCCGCGCCGCCCGACACATGATACATCCAGACCTCGCCGGTGCCGAGCGAACGGCCCGTGGTGAAATGCTTCTTGGCGACGATGAACTGGCCGTCGGGGCTCCAGCTCGGCTGGTTGAGCAGGCGGAAATCCTCTTTCGAGATCTGGCGCTTGTCGCTGCCGTCGCGGTTCATCAGCCAGATATTGTCGCCGCCCGCGCGGTCGGAAACAAAGGCGATGCGCTTGCCGTCGGGTGAGAAGCGCGGCTGATGCTCATAGGCGAGCCCCTCGGCGATGCGGGTTGGCGTGCCGCCCTCGATCGGCATCGTGTAAATGTCGCCGAGCAGGTCGAATGCGATGATGCGGCCATCGGGAGAGACGTCAACGTTCATCCAGCTTCCTTCGTCGACCGCGAGCTGGACTTTGCGCGTCGCCATGCCCGGCGGTGCGTTGACGTCCCATTTGTCGGGCTTCGCATCGGCAGCCGGAGATGCCGCGGGCGCGCTTTGCGCCCAGGCCGAGGTTGAACAAGCCAAAGTCGCCGCGAGGGCGAAAGCAAAGCGCGCCATGAAATTATCCCCGTTTGAAATTATGTGCTGACCATATGGTCCGGGGACGAAGTTGCAAGTGACAGGTTTCGACGAAGAACTGGCAGGGTCGACGGGCGACTGCTAGCCCGGTCGAAAGAAGAATATCGGGGAGAGCCAGGCGTGCCGTTGAAGGGAATTAGGGTACTCGATTTCGGCCGTTATATAGCGGGGCCTTATTGTGCGGCGCTGCTCGCCGACTATGGCGCCGATGTCATCCGGATCGAGGCGCCGGGCGGCAACGACGACCGCTACACCGTCCCGGTTGCCGAAGACGGGTCGGGTGCGATGTTTATGCAGATGAACCGCGCCAAGCGGTGCCTGACCCTGAAACCCGGAAGCCCGGAGGGACGCGAGATCGTCCGCCGCCTAGTCGAAACTGCCGATGTTGTGATCGCCAACTTGCCGCACGACGCCCTCGTCAAGCTCGGGCTCGATCACGAGGGCCTTTCGGCGATCAACCCGCGCATCATCCTCGCGACCGCGTCGGCGTTCGGCAGCGAGGGGCCGCTGGCGAGCCGTGTCGGCTTCGACGCGGTCGGGCAGGCGATGTCGGGGACGGTGCATCTGACCGGAACGGCCGACCAACCTTATCGGGCACAGGTCAATTACGTCGATTTCGGTACCGCACTCCACTGTGCATTCGGCGTGATGCTGGCGCTGCGCGAACGCGAAGTGACGGGTAAGGGGCAATGCGTGTCGGGGTCGCTGCTTGGCACCGCGCTGACCATGTCGAACGCGCTGACCATCGACCATGCGCTGAACGGCATCGATCGCCAGCCGATCGGTAACCGGGCGTTCAGTTCGGGGCCGACCGATGTGTTTCGAACGCGCGATGGGTGGATCATCACGCAGATTGTCGGCAACGGAATTTTTGCGCGCTGGGCCGAATTGGTCGGGCGGCCCGAGCTGCTCGACGATCCGCTTTACGCGAGCGACATCTTGCGCGGCGACAATGGCGAGGAACTGAGTGCGATCATGCAGCGCTGGTGCGTCGAGCGGACGAACGCCGACGCGATTGCCGAACTGGCTGCCGGGCGGGTCCCCGCTGCTCCCGTCTTACGCGCCGGAGAGGTGCTGGCGCAACCGCAGGTCGCGGCGATGGGGCTGGTAGAGCCGGTCGACTATCCCGGCGCAGCAAGCGCGGTGCCGGTCATCCGTGCACCCATTCATCTTTCGGGTAGCGACAAGGTCGAGTCCGCGCGCGCGCCGCAGGTGGGCGAACACAGCGACGCGATCCTCTCGGAGCTTGGCTATGACGCCCAAGCCATTTCGGCTTTGCGTGTTGCAAAGATTATTTGAGCGGGGAAGGGTGGACAAACGGTAATCGCCACTTAAGTTACCGGTCAGTATAAAAATCCATCCAGGAGCTCCCGATGACCGATAACAGCGAATATGTGCCGCCGAAAATTTGGACGTGGGACAAGGAAAGCGGCGGGCGTTTCGCCAATATCAACCGCCCGATCGCGGGACCGACGCACGACAAGGACCTGCCCATCGGCAAGCATCCGCTCCAGCTCTATTCGCTCGGCACACCCAATGGCGTGAAGGTGACGGTGATGCTCGAGGAACTTCTCGAGGCCGGGTACAGCGGCGCCGAATATGACGCGTGGCTGATCAAGATCGGCGATGGCGACCAGTTTTCGAGCGGGTTCGTCGGCGCCAATCCGAACAGCAAGATCCCCGCGCTGGTCGATCGCAGCGGCGGCGAGCCGATCCGCGTCTTTGAATCGGGCGCGATCCTGATCCATCTTGCCGAGAAGTTCGGCGAATTCCTGCCGACCGAGACCGCGAAGCGCGCCGAAGTGCTGTCGTGGCTGATGTGGCAGATGGGCAGCACGCCGTTCCTCGGCGGCGGCTTTGGCCATTTCTATGCCTATGCGCCGACGAAGCAGGAATATCCGATCAACCGTTATGCGATGGAAGTGAAGCGCCAGTTGGATGTGCTCGACCGCCGTCTTGCCGAGAGCGAATATCTGGGCGGCGCCGATTATACGATCGCCGACATGGCAGTGTGGCCCTGGTACGGCGCGCTCGCCAAGGGGTTGGTCTATGATGCGGGTGAATTCCTGCAGGTCGAGGATTACAAGAATGTCCAGCGATGGACCGACCAGATCGCGGCGCGTCCGGGGGTGAAGCGCGGGCGGATGGTCAACCGCGTGATGGGCGATCCCGCCAGCCAGCTTCACGAACGGCACGACGCGTCGGACTTTGAATTGCGGACGCAGGACAAGCTGGAGGCGGCGGAATAATCCGAAGTTTCCGATTGAAGCAGCCGCGTTCAGATTGGCGGTTCATCAACGATCGGCAGCGTCGCCACCTATGAAAGCGAGGGTGCGGCCATTCTCGTGACGCCGTGCGCCGACATCTAGAACCAGCTTCCGCGTTCGATCGCCTTTGTTCCGGCGGGCAGGGAGAAATATTGCCCGTCCTCTCCGACAATAATCGGCCCGTCGAAATGATTCTCTGCCCCGTCAAGGAAGGCTGCGTTCAGATAGGGGGAGGGCATCGACGGCACCACATGGCTGAGCACCAGCATTTTCACCCCAGCAACCCTTGCGCTGTCGGCCGCCTGCGCCGGACTGGCGTGATAGTCGAGGATGTCGCGCATGATCTGCGCAGTCTGTTGGCGGCCCGCCTTGTCGAGCTTCGCGGCGAGGATCTTCACCATCGCGGGTTGGAGCGCTTCGTGGATTAGCAAGTCGGCCCCTTTCGATGCCGCCTCAAGCGTCTTTGACGGCGCGGTATCGCCACTGATCACGACGCTGCGCCGCTTGTAGTCGAATCGATAGCCGACCGAGGGGTGAACCGGGCGATGATCGACCGCGAAGGCGGTGACGCGCAGACCGTCGGCTTCATAAATGACGGTCGGCGTGGCGGGGATCACGAAAGGCATGGCGGTCGCTCCCGCAGCGGCGGGTGGTGTGATGGCGGCGCCATGATGCGCGGTGCGATAGCCATTATCGAGCGTGTAGGCGGCGTTGAATCCGGCGATCACGCTTTCGATGCCGGTCGGGCCATAGACGGGCAGGGGCGCCGTGTTGCCGCTGGCGGTCCAGCGCAGCAGCATCATCGGACCCATGCCGTCGATATGGTCCGAATGATAATGCGTCAGGAACAGCGCCTTGATGCGCCCATTCGGTAAACCCATCTGCGCGATATTGCGCGCCGCGCCTTCGCCGGCATCGACGACGAACATCGCCTTGCCCGCAATGACAACGGTGCAGGCGGCGGCGCGTTCGCGGTTGGGGAGCGGAGAGCCAGTGCCGCAGAGGCCGACATGCAATCCGTCGGGCAGGCCTTTCAGCGTATCGCGCGCGGCAGTGCGTTCAACCGCGCGCTCGAACACCCACATACCGATAGGCCGCTGGAACAGCCACGCTGACAACGCCAATATGCCGATGATTGCCGCGGCCAGCAGCGCGGCGCGCTTGCCATTTGTCATCCCCGTTCCCCCCCTGCTTTTCGTCCGCGCGTGACTGCCGCATGCGCTGGACAAGTGGCGATGTTACGCGCAATCATCGGCACAAGGAAAGTTGCAAGTCGCAACTTGCCGTTTACGTAAAGGTGAGCGCTCAGTATAAGGGCGCCATTGCCCAATGGGAGATTCGTGATGGACATGGAATTCAGCCCCGAAGATCTGGCCTTCCAGCAGGAAGTGCGCGACTTCATCGCCGAAAATTACCCCGCGGAACTGCGCGGAAAACAGGACGAGGGCGAGGAGCTGTCCAAGGAAGACTTCCTCGTCTGGCACAAGATTTTGCATAAAAAGGGCTGGATCGCCCCCGCATGGCCGGTCGAGTACGGCGGCACCGGCTGGACGCCGACGCAGCGCTTTATCTGGTCCGAAGAGACCGCGCGCGCCGATTGCATCCGCCTGATGCCTTTCGGTCTCGCGATGGTCGGCCCGGTGATATACACCTTTGGCACCCCGGAGCAGAAAGCCCAGTTTCTGCCACGCATCCTGTCGGGTGAGGATTGGTGGTGTCAGGGTTATTCGGAACCGGGTTCGGGGTCCGACCTTGCCAGCCTCCGCACCACCGCGGTCCGCGACGGCGACGACTATCTCGTCAACGGCCAGAAGACCTGGACGACGCTGGCGCAGCACGCCGACTGGGGCTTTTTCCTCGTCCGCACCGACAAGGACGCCAAACAGCAGGAAGGTATCAGCTTCCTGCTCATCGACATGAAGTCCCCCGGCATCACCGTGCGCCCGATCATCACGCTGGGCGGCGAGCATGAAGTCAACGAAGTGTGGCTCGAAGACGTTCGCGTGCCGCAATCGCAGCGCGTCTATGAAGAGAATAAGGGCTGGACCTGCGCCAAGTTCCTGCTCGCGCACGAACGTACCGGCATCGCCGGCGTGGCGGCGTCGAAGCGCGGGATCGAAAAGGTAAAGGCGATTGCCCGTACCGAGCTCGACGGCGACAAACCGCTCCTCGCCAACGCCTTCTTCAAGCGCAAGGTGGCCGATCTGGAAGTCGATCTGGCGGCGCTGGAATTCACCGAATTGCGCAGCCTCGCCGGCCCCAACGCAAACCGCGGGCCGGGGCCGGAATCGAGCTTGCTCAAGATCAAGGGTTCGGAAATCCAGCAGCGGTTGACCGAGCTGACACTGGAAGCCGTCGGCCATTATGGCGCGCCGTATTTCCGCGGCTTCGGCGAAGGCGACAACGAGCATCCCATCGGGCCCGATTATGCCCATCGTGCCGCGCCGACCTATTTCAACATGCGCAAGACAACGATCTATGGCGGATCGAACGAGATTCAGCGCAACATCATCGCAAAGATGGTTTTGGGGCTCTGACCCAAAACCACCCCGGATGCGATCCGGGGTCTCAGGCGGCTGTGAAGGCCGTTGGCGGCAATGGGCCCCGGCGTTCGCCGGGGAACAAAGAAAGAGACGATAATGGATTTCACCTACACCGAAACGCAGGATATGATCCGCGACACACTCGCCCGGTTCCTTGGCGACACCTATGATTTCGAAACGCGCCAGAAGTTCATCAACAGCGACAGCGGACGCGATCCCGCGATCTGGACTACGCTGGCGCAGGAACTCGGTATGCTCGGCGCATCCTTTGCCGAAGAGCATGGCGGTCTTGGCGGTGGCGCGCTCGAAAATGCGATCGTGATGGAAGAATTGGGCAAGGTCATCGGGATCGAGCCTTATCTGCCGACCGTCGTCATTGCCGGGGGCGCGTTGAAGGCTGTTGGCGGCGTACAGGCCGATGCAGTGATCCCTGAGATCATCGCGGGCAACGCGATCATCGCGTTCGCCTATGCCGAGCCGCAGGGCCGCTATGACCTTGCGAACCTGCGCACGACCGCGAAGAAGGACGGCGCGGGCTATGTGCTGAACGGCCACAAGGGCGTCGTCTATGCCGCCCCGTGGGCGACGCATCTGCTCGTCACCGCGCGTACCGGCGGCAACGTGCGTGACCGCGACGGCATCTCGCTGTTCCTCATCGACGCGAACCTGCCCGGCATCGTTCGCCGTGACTATCCGACGGTCGATGGCAGCCGTGCGTCGGAGATCTATTTCGAAAATGTTTCGGTCCCCGGCGATGCCCTGCTAGGCGGCGAGGGGGCCGCTTTGCCCCTGATCGAGCAGATCGTCGACGAAGCGACCGTTGCGGTGTGCGCCGAGGCGACCGGCGTGATGCAGAAGCTGCACGAAGGGACGCTCGAATATACGCAACAACGCAAGCAGTTCGGCGTGCCGATCGCCAAGTTTCAGGTGCTTCAGCACCGCATGGTCGACATGTTCATGGAAGTCGAACAGGCGCGCTCGATGACGATCATGGGGACGTTGAAGCTGGGTCTGCCCGCGAACGAGCGCATGGCGGCCGTTTCTGCGGCGAAGGCCAAGGTCGCACGCGGCGCCAATTTCGTGGGGCAGAATGCGATCCAGACACACGGCGGCATCGGCATCACGCAGGAACTGGCGATCGGTCATTATTTCAAGCGCGCAACGATGATCGAAAGCCAGTTCGGCACCGTCGATCATCACATGGATCGCTACGAACGGATTACACTGGCCGACTGACGGCTGGTCGACCGCCTTGGGAGAGCCGCGGCGTCGCCTTAATAGGCGACGTCGACGGCGATCCGGAGCGTGCGCGGGCGCAGCGGGGTGAGGAAGCCTTCATTGCCCTCGACAAAGGGCGTCCCGAGCGAAAAGCGATTGCCGCGCGAATCGAACAGGTTGGTCAGCGTCAACGACAGGCCGCGGCGCGCGTTTCCGACCCGCATCGCAACGCCGGTGTCGACATAGTCGCCCTGGCTCTCGCCGAGCACCGGCCCGATGCCGAGGCGCGACGGGCCGATATAGCTTGCCCAGCCGTTCATGCGGAAATCCTCGTCGCCGATCATGGTCGCATAGTTGACCGACCCGCGCACCGCATGGCTCGCGACATTGGGAATGCGGCCGAGCCGCCCCGGCGCCGCGTCGAACACGGGCAGGATTTGCAGAGCGAGGTCATCGACGCGGCTATGATTATAGACCGCGCCCAGTTCGAACGTCAGCGCCTCGGTCGGTCGAACCGCGAGCGCACCTGAGAGGCTGGTAATGCGCCCGTCACCGATGTTGGCGGTGGTCGGAAAACCCGTGCTGTCGATAAAGTCGGCCTGGATGTTGCGCCAGCGGCTGTGCGAAATCGAGATGCTGGCGTCGAACAGGCTCTGCCCCTTGTCGCCGAAGCGCATGCCTGCTTCCCAGGTGCGCACCTGATCATTGAGGAAACGCCGCACGAAATTGCCGTCGACAGCAAGTCCGCCCGGACGGAAGCCCTCCTGATAACGCGCATACAGCCGGACATTATGGAGGGGCGTCGCGAGCAGCGAGAAGGAGGGCAGCAGGTCGGTTTCGTTGCGCGACGCGGTCGTCGCGCGCCCAGCCTGCGAAAGGGCGAAAGATACACCTTCGGCCGCCCCGCCCAGCTTTGCGTGCGACAGACGAACGCCGCCTGATGCGATCAAGTCGGGTATCAGTTCGACTGTCGCTTCGGCATAACCGGTGAATTCGGTGATCCGGTTGGTCACGCCGGGCAGAACTGCGCGAAGCGAGCCATAGCCATATTCGCGGTCCTGCCGCGCCCGGTTGTCGATAAAGCTCGCCCCGATTACCCAGCCCAATCGGTCGCGATACGGTCGCGACAGGCGGTTTTCGCTAACGAACATACGCGTCGCATTATGTTGATCGAGCACGCGCGGAACGTTGTTGAGGGGGGTGACCTGGATCGGTGCAAACAGACGTTCGACATCGACGGCGCCAAGGATGACGCCCGAGCTGTTGCCGGTGCTTGGCCGGGTTTCGGGCAGGCTGGCATCGAAGCGTTCGAACAGGCGATGGTCGATATAGGCGTTGGACGACTGGAAATGCAGGTCGTCCCAATCCTTCATCACCACGATTGTGCCCATGCCGTATCGTGCGGTCGCATTCTGTTCGACCATCGAACTACGGGTCAGTGGCGCGCCGTCCTTGTCCGCATACTGCGCATCGTCGGAGGTGATAGCCTGGTAGACACCGCCCAGATCGATCGTCCAGTCGTTGCCGGCGTCGAAACGAGAAGTGCCGCGCCCGCCGCGGACATGAACGCGATTGACGTCGTTCTGACCGCGCAACGGATTGTCGATATATCCGCCGTCGGTCAGCATATAGCCTACGAGGCGCAGCGCATGGCCGTTGTCCCCGACCGGGAGGTTGGCGATCGCAGCAATGTCGCCACCGGGGTCGCCATGCTGGGTGATCGACAGACCGGCGATTGCCTGCATCGTCATCTCGCGCGGATCGGGTGCCTTTGGCACGACGCGGATGATGCCGCCGAGCGACCCCGCGCCATAGAGTGTGCCCTGCGGCCCTTCGAGAATCTCGACATTGTCGACGTCGTAGAGGCGCAGATCCGGGTCGGGTGCGTTGTAGCTGAGGCGGATGTCGCCGAGATATTGCCCCACCGTTGACTGCGTCGGGCCGGTGAAACTGGAATCGGCGATGCCGCGAATGAACAGCTTGTTGCGCCCCGAACCGAGATGGGTCGAGGAGACGGTTGCCGTTCGCGACAGGATCGAATCCATTCCGCGCTCGCCGCCGAACGCGAGATCGCCGCCATCCAGTTTGGTGACGACGCCGGCGAAGTGCGAAAGGGGCAGGTCGGTCTTCGACGCGGTGACGATGATTTCGTCGTGCGCTGCGGCGACCGTATCGCGCGATGGCTCGCGCGCCTTGGGTTGCAGAACGGGGCGCGGCGGAGGGGTGCGGTGCGCAACCTGCGCTGAAGGGGGACGGCGTTCGATACGCCAACTGGTCGCGCTGACGCGTATCGCGCGCGCATCGGAGCCGTCGAGCAGGCGCTGAATTGCCTTTTCGACACTCATCCGCCCGCGCACGGGTTTGACGCGCGCCTGCCAGAGTTTCGCATCGACGACGCTGATACTGACCCCGGCCTGCCGGCTGATGGTCGGCAATACCGTAGACAGGCTGCCCTTGGGCACGTCGAATGCGCGTTCCTCCGCCGCCAGCGCCTGCGCAGGCAGGCACAGCGCAATCGCTGCCACGGCAAGGGAAAGGCGTGGGTGTCTGCTCAGCGGGTCAGTATCCAGCCATCGCCTTGCCGCTCGGCCCTTGTTCCCGACAAGGCCGCGAGGTCGGCAATCGTGCGGTTCCGGTTCTTGTCGACGATCAATGCCCCGCGGAAGGACAGGTCGGCCGCACCGGGCGCGATACTCACTTGCATCCCGGCGGTGCGCTTCAGATCCTCGGCGACGACGGCGAGCGGGGTGCCGTTATAGACGAGGAGTCCGGTGCGCCAGCCGCCGATGCTGGCGACATCGACATCCTGAACGACCGGCGGCTGGCGGTCGCCATCGCGCGCTTCGATACCCTTGCCGGCGACGAGGCGAACCTTGTCACGGGCGGGGTTATAGAGAACAATGCCTTCGGACACCGCGACCGACGTCTGGCGATCGCGGCGCACGACGTTGAAAGCGGTGCCGAGGTCGACGATCCTCGCGTCGCCCGTCTCGACCACGAACGGATCGTCGTCGCGATGCACGACATGGAACATCGCCTCGCCCGATTCCAGCCGGGCAAAGCGTGGGCGATCCTTGTCGATCTCGATCACTGATGCGCCGTTGATCTCGATCTTCGATCCGTCGGCCAGCTCGACGGTACGATGCTCGCCTGCCGCGGTCTCGATCCGGTCCGGATTGCCGAACACGCCAAGGCTCGACAGGCTGATCGCGCCGACCAGTGCGGCCGCCATGGCGCCGCCGAACCAGGCGCGGCGCGATGGTCGGCGCGGGGCGTCGGGCATCACCACGACGGAAGGTGCGGGCATCGGGGGCAGGGCGTCGAGATCGCGGTCGAGGCTGGCGACTGCGTCATAGACTTCCGCGTGGCCGGGATCTTCTGCGAGCCAGTCGGCGAACCCGTCCCAATCGGCAAAGGCAGGATCGCGCTGACGGATCAGCCAGTCGATCGCGCGCGCTTCGGCGTGTGCCGTATCAGCTTGCATCGAACTGCCTCCGTATCACGGCGAGCGCCGCATAAACCTTACGCAGGTCGGCTTCGACGGTGCTCAGGCTGACCCCCATTTCAATGGCTATATCGCGTTGGTTCAGGCCGTCGACGCGGAACCGGCGGAAAATACGCGAAGGGCGCTGACCCGTTGCGGTGATCGCGGTTTCGACGAGCGCGAGCTGTTCGCGCGCAATCAGCGAAACCTCGGTCGACGGGATCTCCGTCGCGGACGCTTCGCCCCACGCCTTGTCACGTAACTCCCTCTGCCGCGCGGAACGATAGCGGTCGAGCATCAGATTGTTCGCGGCGCGCATGATATAGGACAGGGGCTCGGCAATCGGTCCGGTCGGCCGGTCGGTCAGACGCATCCACAGATCCTGGAACAGATCTTCGGCCGCGTCTCCCGCTCCGCGCACCATCAGGAAACGGATGATGCGATCCCGGTGGGCGAGCAATACGCCTTCGATGCCTTGGGCGGCGTCAGTTCGTTCACGCGGCTCGGTCATGGATTGTTTGCTTTGGAACGCCATCTTCTGTCGGTTAGCGCTATTTTGCCCTGCGCCATACGTCCCCCTGATGACGCCGTCATATAGCGCCCACGCTCCACCGCGCAACTGCGGCGCCTGGAAAGAAAGAGTGGACTGTGCAAGCATCTGTTTCTTTGTCTCTTTGTGCCAAGGCAAGGGGGAAGCGTTGGGTGAGGGGATACGCTTCCCCCTTGCGGGCGGGGCCGGCCGGGGGGCTATAGGCCGACCCGCAGACTCGCACGGAACGCCCAGCCGATGTGGCTTTGCTGTTCTTCCGCGGACACTTCGCCGGCGACCTGGAAGGCCGAATTGCCGGCGATGCCACGGAAACGGCCGACCCAGCCGCTCGTGCGATCATCAGGAGTAAGGGTGAACGGCTTGCCGTCCTTGAACGAGGCTGTGGTCGCGCCCAGCGTGCCGCTGACGATCTGACGGCGACCACCTTCGAGTTCGAAGCGCGTCCAGCCGTCATATTGATCGGCGCCGCCGAAATCGAGGCCGATGGCTACCGTGCCCGACACCGCAAGCTCGTCACTGTCGCGGCTCAGCACCTTGAGGTCGAGCGCAGCACCGCCGCCGGTTTCCTGATAGCCGTCTTCTTTCAGCTTGAAATAGTCGACCGCGACCATCGGACGGATCGTCAGGCCACCCGCGCGGGCATCATAGGCGAGCGAGCCGGAGGCCGACCATAAGGTGGCGTCCCATTTGCCCTTCATCGTCTTGTCGATGTCTTCGGCACCGGCTTCGGCGCGGAAGATGCGGGTGCCCTTCATGCTGATCGGGGCGCCCGAAATGCGGGCATTCGCCATGAAACCGTCCGAACGCAGGCGCCAGTGCAGTGCACCTTCGAACTGACTCGTGCTGACTTCATTGGCGTTGCTGCCATTGCCATCCTTGCCGTTGAGGAAGGCGATCGAGCCGCCGAAGTTGCCAAGGTCGCTCTTGATTTCGGCGCCGGCCGAAATGCCCCAGCCGCTAACGTCATAGCTGGCGGTGTTGCCGACGCTCTTCGAGGTGCCCCAGATGGCCTGATTGACCCAATAACCCCATTTGCCCTCGTCCTGGAACGGCGCGTTGGGATCCTGGAGGTAACGTGACAGGGCGCGCGAACCCGAGGTGACGGTTTCGAAGACACCGCCTTCATGTTCGGGGAGCATCTGACCAAGCTGGTTACGGAAATTGGCGCCATCGGTGATACCGAGGAACACTTTTTCGATCTTCCGGTCGGCGACCACCGCATCGAGAACCGCGTCGAAGGCGCCCGATTCCGAGCGGTTGAGCCCGAGTTCGGTTGTGCTCTTGCGTGACACATCGACGATCAGCTGAGTGGCGTTCGAGGTCAGCGTGCCCTTGTAGAGGAAGGGTAGCAGTGTCTGCGAGGCGGTCAGATTGTTCGCGCCGGTCAGCGTTCCGGCGGTGAGCACGATATGCTTGCCTTCGGCCTTTTCGATGCTCGACAGCTGGAGCGCGAGCTTCGATTCCGCGCCGAAGCTGGCGTTGCCGGTAACCTGAAGGTTGGTTCCCGTGTTGCCGGTATCGAGCATCACGCCGAGCGTGCCCTTGTCGGTAAGGGCGAGGGAGGAAATCGTTGCAGCGCCGCCGATATCGAAGGTGCCGCCGGCGACCGAAACCGCCAGCCCCTGCGAATTGGCGAGCGTACCGGAGAAGATCGATGTGCCGCCGATGGACAGCGTATCGGTGCCGCTACCGAAGTCGGCCAGACCGGTGAACTTCGAGGTTCCGGCAAGCGTCATCGTGTCGTTGCCGGTACCAAAGCGGGCATTGCCAGCATAAGTTGCATCACCCGACAGCGCGAGCTTGTTGTTGCCGGCACCGAAGAAGCTATTTCCCTTCACCGAACCGTCGGCGATATCGAACACATCATTGCCGCCGCCGAATCGGATGTCGCCGACGATGCTGGGGGCGGCGATGCCGGTGGCGACTGCGGTCTGCTTGACCGTCGCGCCATTGTTGTTCGCCGACAGGTCGATCGCGATGTTGCGATCCGACGTGGCCAGGGCGCCGGTAGCGCTGATCGTGCCGCTATTTTCGACCGTGCCGACTTTGCCCGAGAGATCGACAATCGCACGTGCCGTGCCATTGTCCCCGCCGGTCTTTGCGGTGATGGAACCGCTGTTGCGGATCAGCGGGACATTGCCGCCGGCTTCAACCAGAACCGCCGTAGCGATGGCGCCTGCGGCATTGCCGCCGGTCGTCGCTTCGATCTTGCCTGCGTTACGGATTTCAGGGGTCGTTGCACCGCTGCCGATGCGGATTGCGGTTGCCGCCGTGTCCTTCGACAACGCCGTTACGCTGCCGGTTGCGCCGATACCGATGCCGCCCGCGATGGTCACCGCGCCGCCGAGGCCACCGACCTGAATCGCGTTGCCGTCCTTGCCGGCATAGAGGCCATTGCCGAGTACTGCGCCGTCGATAATGAAGCCAAGCCCGGTTCCGGTGCCCGCAACGGGGCCGATCGTGACGGCACGGTCAGCCGACCCGATCCGGATCGCCGCCGCTGAACCGAAGGAACGCACCACGGCGCTTCCTTCCTTGTCGTCGTCGATGCCGTCCTTGTCCTCATCCTTGTCGGTCGTGCTCGTATCCTTCGGCGGTACCGCGAGGATGATGCCGCCCGTCACATTGCCTTCGATCGAAAGCGCATTGCCGCCGATCAGCAAATCGTCGGCGTCGAGCTTCGACGGATCAGCCGGTGGCGTCGTGAAGCGATAGCCGGTGGCGGTGAGATTGCCCTGGACGACGAGTGCGCCGGTGATGTTGCCGGACAGACGAGCGCCGGTTGCATCGACGCCCGTGGCGCCGATCGTGCCGGCGAGGCGGACGTTGCCCGTCACATCCTGCAGCCCGACGCCCACCGCGCGGTCGCCGAGGACCGTGACGGTGCCGTCGTTGGTGAAATTGCCGGTCAGCGGTCCGCCGAGGCGGATGCCAGCCGAATTATTGCCCTTGATGGCGATGGTTCCGCTGTTGATGATGTTGCCGGTGAAAGCGCCGGCCGTGGCGATGCCAACGCGGTTGCTGCCGATTGCAAAGGCGCCGTCGAGGTCGCCGTCATTATCGATGTCGGTAGGTGCATAGGTTTCGCCGACGGTGATCTTGCCGCTCGCGCTGTTAGTGATCCCGCCCGACGTGCCGGCGCCGGCAAGTATGCCCGTTGCGCCATCGACGTTACTGAACTCGATCGTGCCCTCGTTGACGACCTTGTGGTTGCTGTCGATGGTGATTGCAGGACCAGTGACCGTCGGCTTGATCGAGCCCGCCGCGACGATCTTGATATCGTCGGCTGCGCCCGATTTGATGGTCGACGTCCGCACCGGCGTCGTGGTCGCAGTGCTGATCGTCGTCTCGGCATAAGCCGCGGTCGAAAGGAGGGTGGCCAGGCAGGTGGAGGCCAGCAAGGTTTTGCGCATCGGGTTCCTCTTGTGATCGGGGCCGGGATGTCTTCCCGACGATAATCACAAGACGGAGCAGGGACCGCGCAGCCTTGGAAATAATTGCGCCTCAATCGCGCGGGGCGATATCGATCAGTTTGAGGCCGAGCGTCGAGGCATTTTGTACCGCTTCTTCGCGGCTGTTTGCGCGCAATTTACGCATCACATTCTTCAGATGCCATTTGACCGTTTCGGGTGCCAGTTGCAGCGTCCGCGCGATTTCCTTGTTCGATTCACCGGCGTTGAGCGCGCTCAAAATTTCGATCTCGCGCTCGGTCAAAAAGGAAAAGGCTTCGCCCGGGGCTGCTGCATGCGTGCTTTCGAGCGCGGGATTGCGGCGCGACGGTTCGGCTAGCTTGAGCAAAGCGAGAAAGGATCCGGAAGAATAGGCTTCGCTGCAGAAATTCTGCACCGCGCGGACGCCGGTGACATCGAGCACGTCGACGACGGTGCGACGGAAACCGGCGCTTGCCGCATGGTTGAGGAAACGCACCGTCTCAAGCTCGACCATCTTGTCGCAGCGGCCGCTGAGCTGCGGAAGGATGTTGAGCAAAGTTGCGGTCGCGCGCAGTTCTGCGTCGTCGGCGTTGGAGGCGAGCCGGAGCAGCCGCTCGGCCACCGTCGTAAGCCGCGCGCGGTCGCCGTTCGCGATGGCTTCATAGGCCCGCATTTCGGAGAGCAGGGCAAAGGCGCGCGCGGAGGCCGAAAGCGGATCGAGCACGGCAGTTTCTTCGTCGGCCATGGCAACAACGGCTTCAGGATCGATCGTCTGGGGTAGCCGCAGTCTGGCGCGCTCGACGATGCACATCGCCTTTAGCGGTGTCCAATCGCGTTCGAACGCGACACGTTCGGCCTGATCGATCAACGAGGCGGCCTTGTCGACATGGCCTATATTTGCAGTCGCGCGGATGGCGACGAGGAAGGCTGGGATCAGCGCGTCCTGAAACGGACTTTGTTCGAGGAGCGGGAGCGCGCGCGCTGCAAGATCGGCTGCGGTCAGCATTTCGTCGCGCTCATAACAGCACCGGGCGAGGCCTGCCTCGACAAGCGCGGTCGCAAGATTGTCTCCGGCACCGGCAGGGAGGCCGTCGCGCAACACACGCTCGGCGTCGGCCAACTGGCCCTGCGCCCGCGAGAGGGCGGATCTGGCGCATATAGCGAGGGCGTGCGGTAAACCGAGTGAGGATCCGACGCTGCGCAGCATCAGCGGACGAACCGCATCATGTACCAGTCCGAACAGACCGCGTTTCAATGCGCCGTACGCCAATACCGTGCGGACCATCGCGACGGCGAAATCCGAAAGCCCGTCGGGTGATGCGAGCAGTTGATCGCATTGCTCGACGACATCGGCGAATTTGTCATCTCGGTGGGCACGGTGCACCAAATCAATCGCACGCGCCTCATTGACCGCGCCGGCCATCTTCAACGCCGCGATTGCTGCCGCCGCGTCGGGCTCTGCGGTGAGCGTCCGCAACCACGCCTGCGCCTGCACAAGCGCGGTAATCGTGGCAATTTGCGCTGCGGGCAATCGCGCCATCCACGCCCGAGCGCGGGAAATTTCACCGCAATCGATCATTGACGGGACGATGGTTGCCGACAGCTCGGCGGCTTGCTCGAAATCGCCTGCCAGCGCTGCCTGTTCTGCGGCTTCGGCGATCATCCCGCGCCCGGCAAAATAGCGCGCAGCGACCCGGTGCAACTGGAGCGGGGCACCCGCGACGGTCTCGAGTTGGCGCTGAAGGACGGCCTGAAACGCCGGGTGCGGGCGATACCATCCATCGCGATCGACAATCGTTTCGAGGAACAGGCCGCGAGCGGCGAGGCCGCTCAGCAACGTATCGCTGTCCTTTTCTCCGCTCAGCAGTTGGCAAAGCTCGACGTTGAACTGCGACGCAACGGCGCAGCGTTGAAGAAAGAGGCATTCGCGTTCGGACAATGTGCCGAGCAAAGGCGCCAGCTGATTGGTGATCCGCTCGATCAGCGTGGCCCGCCCGTTCGACGGCCGCGCGAGCCGGATCCCGGCGGGCCATCCCGCCATCATCCGGTTGCACTCGGCCCCGTTTCGCGGGTGAAGGCCGGCGTTTGCGCCCTGCAGAAATTGCTGAACCTCTTGGTCGGTAAGGCCAAGCTCGGAGCAAGTGATCGGAAGCGCCATGCCCCGGCGTTCGACATCGCCAATTGCCACAGCTGATATGGTGCGGCTCGACAGGATCAACCGCAAAGGGGCAGGGGGATGACGCAGCAGGCGGTTCAGCACATCGATCGTGCGTGGATCGGTCAGGCGATCGATGTCGTCGAGTACGAGGAGCAGCGGCTGTGCGCAAGCCTCGATGCGATCGGCGAGCGCGCTGGCGAGGATCGCCGCGGAACCCGGAGCCGATGCGAGCGCGGCAAGGCTGTCTTCGGCCGGGGCGCCCCGCGCTAGCCGCACGGCTTCGAACAAATGGGACACCGCCGCAGGTTCATTGTCCTCGGGATCGAAGGAAACCCATCCGGCCGACCAGCCGATCGACCGGGCGTGCGCGAACAAGGTCGCGGAAAAGGCGGTTTTGCCATATCCTGCGGGCGCGCACACGATGCAGATCTCATGCATCGCGACGGCATCGAGCCAAGTCTGCCAGCGCTCGACACCGACAAGGTCGATGGGAAAACGCGGCGGCGCATATTTGCCGCGCGCCAATGAAGGCGGGCGATGGCCCGCTGTTGCGCGATACTGCGCTTTGGCTTCGATCCTCTGTCCCGGCTGGATGGTCATCTTGTCGCCCTCCATTTGTCGGTCATGGCTATAGCCATGGCGGCTCGACTGCAAGCGTCCCCCCCATCGCTCCCCCCGCCACCCGGACTGTCCTTCGGGCGGCGCGCGCCATAGCTTCCCATATGTCGAAGGGTTCACACAGAATGAGCCCGAACCGTGGGAGAAAAGGCGTGACGAAGAGAGCGATTCTGGCAAGCTGCTTGTCCACCACCATGTTGTTCGGCTGGCATGGCGCCGCCAATGCGCAGGAGGCGGGAGCAACGGCGCCTGTGGCCGCCGAGGAGAGCGGCGGCATCGCAGAAATCGTCGTCACCGCGCAAAAGCGCGAACAGCGATTACAGGATGTTCCGGCAGCGGTATCCGCCATCGGGGGGGATGCGCTGCAGGCGCGGGGTATTAACGAAACGTCCGACCTGATGGGCGCGGTGCCCAGCCTCCAGATCTCGACACCTTATGGCAAAACGCAGCCGAACTTCTCGCTGCGCGGGATTTCGGTCGCCAATGAGTTTTCGGCCTCCACCGCATCGCCGGTGGGTGTCTATGTCGACGAAGTCTATCAGAGCTTTCGTGCCAGCCACGGCGGGCAGCTTTACGATATCGACCGGGTCGAAGTGCTGCGCGGGCCGCAGGGCACGCTTTACGGCCGTAACACCACGGGCGGCGCGATCAGCTTCTTCACCAAAAAGCCAAGCCTGTCGGGTGACGAAGGCTATTTCACGCTGGGCTATGGCAACTACAGCACCAAGACGGTCGAGGGTGGGTTCGACAAGACGATCATCCCCGATGTCCTGGGCATTCGCGTCGCCGGAACCGTCGCCAAGGGCGGCGGCTGGCAATATAATCCGGCGCAGGACCGCAAGGTCGGCACGACGGATTCCATCGCAGGCCGCGTTTCGTTGCGCTGGAAGCCCACCGATGCGCTGGACATCAACCTCAAGGTCTATGCGGTCAAAGACAATCCGTGGGGCGCCAATGCCTATAGCATCGGCCAGCTGGGCGGCGGGCAAGATGTCGTCGGCTATTCGCGCTTTAATCCGGCGCTGAACGGCGGTCGCGCGCTTGGTAAGAATGAAGTGTCCGCCGATCAGGGCGGCAAGCGTCTCTCTTCGTCCAAGGGGGTCGCGCTGAACATCGCTTGGGAGCCGAACGACAATTTCACGCTCACTTCGATCACGGGCTACGACACTGGCAAATACAGCACGTCGCCGAACGATTGCGATGGCTCGCCGATCGATCTCTGCTCGATCCGGTTCAACAGCAGCAGCAAGAATTTCAATCAGGATTTGCGGCTGAACTATTCGGACGACAGCATCGATTTCGTCGGCGGTCTCTATTATGGCAAGGACACGATCGAGACCCGGAACGAACCTGACTTTTTCGGGGCACTGCGGCCAATGCTGCTGGGTCTCGGCGTTCCCGGAAGCTATAATAATGCCGCGATCGGAACGCCTGACTCGATCCGCGTTCTTCCTGCCTTCGCTCTGAATCCGGCGCTTACGCCCAACACCCCCGGTTTCTGCGCGCCCGTTGTCGTCAATCCGAACGGCTTCTTCGATGCGCGGACGCTGGTCGCCTATCAGACCGATATCGCAATCAACAACACCGGCAACTTTCCCGCCGGCGGCGCCTATTATCAGGGGTGTCTGGGCGCGGGGGCAGGGCCTTTCGGACCCATTCTCGGCAAGCAGCAATTCGACATCCAGCGGCCTTCGAAGGCGATTTATGGCGATCTGACGTGGAAGGCGACCGAACGGCTGACCGTTGCCATCGGCCTGCGCTACACGATGGACAAGGTAAAATTCCTGAACGGCAGCACGATCATCACAGCCCTCGATGGAACGACGCCGGCGGTCAACCTGATCCCCTATGCCTTCCCCTACAACCCCAACCTGCCGAAGATGAACCTGAAGGAAAAGGCGAACCGCCTGACCGGACGCGCCAATATCAGCTATGAGTTCGCCGACGATATCATGGGCTATCTCCAGTATAGCCGTGGCTATCGTAGCGGCAGCTACAACGGCCTCGCTTATCAGGGCACCAATCAGGTCTATTATATCCAGCCCGAAAAGGTGAACGCCTATGAGGGCGGCCTGAAAATGCAGTTCCTCGATCGACGGGTCCAGCTTAACCTGGCCGGCTTCTATTATGATTATGCCAATCAGCAGACCACGCAGGTCGTGGGCGCCACCACCTTTACCCGCAGCGCCGACGGCCGGGTTTATGGCGGCGAGGCCGAACTGACGGTCGCGCCGATCGACGGATTGCAGCTCAACGCGGCGCTCGGCTATCTCAACAGCAAATATAAGGGCAATGTGGTCGATCCCAACGATCCGGCGACCCAGTTCACGCGCAACGTGAATGGCAATCCGTTCCCCAACGCGCCCGAAATCACCTTCAATGCCGGGTTCGACTGGGACCTTTTCGAAAAGGGCGAGAGCAAGCTGACCTTGCGCGGTGACGCGAGCTATATGGGCAAATATTATTTCGACGCCTTTGGCGATTACGGGCTCGATCCTTGCGACAAGCCCGGAGCGCCCGGCGCTGTTCGCCCTGCGGGTGTTGCGTTCACCTGCGGCAATCCGGGATACTGGCTCATCAACAGCCGCCTGACCTATCAGGCGAACGACAATCTGTCGGTCAGCGCGTGGGTCAAGAACCTGACCAACAAATATTATTACACCTACGGTCTCAACATCGATGTCTTCGGTCTCGACTATCTGAACCGTGGTTCGCCGCGCACCTACGGTGTCGAAGCGACGTTCAAATTCTGATCGCTTCGGCCGCGGGGACCGGCGGGCGCCCCTCCCTTAGCCCGCCGTCCCCGACCCCTTTGCTGACCCACTATCGAGGAACATCCCATGATGCGTTTTACCGGCAAGAGCGTGCTGATTACTGGCGCCGCGCGCGGCATCGGGCTCGCCGCCGCGCAGGAGTTCGCCCGCGAGGGCGCGTCGGTGACGATCACCGACATCGATGCCGATGAGGCCGAGGCGGCTGCCGCAGAGATCCGCGGCGAGGGGCTGAAAGCCGAAGCCCGCCGGCAGGATGTCTCCGACGAGGGTGAATGGGCGGCGATTGTCGCCGACCTCGTGTCGCGCGAGGACAAGCTCGATATCCTCGTCAACAATGCCGGCATGGGTTTCCTGAAATCGGTCGTCGATACCGACCTCGCCGAATGGCAGCGGCTGATGGCGGTCAATCTGGAGAGTGTCTTCCTCGGCGTTCGCGCCGGCATCGGGGCGATGAAGGATAAGGGCGGCGTGATCGTCAACGTCGCCTCGATCGCCGCGAACGTCGCCGAACCGCTCTTCCCTGCCTACAACGCCAGCAAGGCCGGGGTCGCGATGCTGACCAAGGCGGTCGCGGTCGACTGCGCGCGCAAAGGTTGGCCGGTGCGGATCAACTCGCTGCATCCCGGTTATTGCGAGACCAAGCTGGTTGCCGATGCTGTCGGCAGTCTTGGCGACGCCGCGGCCGATTTTGCGACCGCTACGGTCGGTGCGATTCCGCTCGGCCGCATGGCGACGACGCGTGAAATTGCGCGTCCGCTGCTTTTCCTCGCCAGCGAGGATGCTGCTTACATGTGTGGGAGCGAGCTGATCGTCGACGGCGGCTACACGGCCGTTTGACGGCCCGATCATTCAGAGGGGATTTGGGATATGAGCGAGAAGAAACCTGTCATCGTCTATGGCGCCTCGGGCTACACCGGCCGCCTGGTCTGCGAATATCTGCGCGAGTTGGGGGTGCCCTTTATTGCTGCGGGGCGCGACAAGAAGCGCGTGCAGGAGGTGATGGACAAGGTTCCGGGCATCGAAACCGCCGATTATGAGGTCGCCGAGGTCGAGCACAATGTCAAAGCGCTGACGAAGCTGTTCAAGGGCGCGAAAGTTGTGTGCAACATGGTCGGCCCCTTCATCAAATATGGCCCCGAGACGGTCGAGGCGTGCCTTGCCGCCGACTGCCACTATCTCGATACGACGGGCGAGCAGGACTGGATGTTGCTCGCGCAGGAAAAATGGGGCGATGCCTTTGCCAAGAAGGGCCTGTTGCTCTCGCCTTGCGTGGCGCAGATGTACACGACCGGCGAAATCGCTGCGAATATCGCGCTGGAGACGATGCCGGGGCTCGATACGCTCGATATGCTTGTGCTGTGGAAGGGTTTCCCGACCTATGCCTCGGTCCAGACGATCTTCACGATCCTGAAGGCCGACTGGTATTATCTTGAAAACAACCAGTATGTGCAGTGGCCGACGCTGACCGCGACCGAATGTCAGGTCCCCGGCCAGCACGCTACCGCGCTCACATTGCCGTGGGGTGGAACATCGCATCCGATCTGGTTCAAGCAGGATCCGCGCGTCTCGACGGTCAAGGTCTATGGCGGCGTGTTTGCGCGTGAGGTGATGGACAATGTGGTGGCCATGACCAAGATGATCGACACCGATATCAAGCCGTTACCGTTCAAAGAGCAGGAGGCCGCGCTCGCGAAAATGGCGGAAACGGTGCAGGGCGATATGCCGCCGCGTGAAAATCCGCGGCTCAACACCAGCATCGACTCGGTCTATGCGTCGGGGCCGCTCGGCCGCGCGCATGTGCTGATCCACGGCAATTGTAACTACAAGCAGACCGGGTTGATGCAGGCTTGGGGTGCGATGAACCTGCTTCAGCAACCGCCACGTCGGGTCGGTTTTGCCTCGGCGTGCCAGGCGTTCGGGCATCATGAAATCCTCGGGATCCTGCGCCAGTTCGGGCTGGCGCTAAAGCCGATCGTCACGGTCGACGACTGAGGGGAGAGCGGCGATGCGGCTGGTTGACTGGATCGACAAAGGGGCGTCGCTCGGCGCCGACGCGCCTTGCCTGACGATGGATGGCGACAGCCTGTCCTATGCCGAGGTGCAGGCGCTGACCCACCGCGTAGCGCGCGGATTGAACGGTGCGGGCATTACGCCGGGCAAGCATGTCGCGATCCTGTCGGGCAATGATCCGGTCGCCTTCGCTTGCGTCTTTGCCATCTCGCGCGCCGCCGCGGTGTGGTGCCCGATCAATCCGCGCAATGAAGCCGCCGAGAACGCGTTCGTCCTCGATAATTTCGACTGCGCTGCGCTCTTTTTCCATAGCAAGTTCACCGAACTGGTCGATGCGCTGCGAAAGGATCTGCCGAAGCTGGAGGTACTCGTATGCCTCGATGCCGAGCAGCCATTTGCGCCCTCGCTCGATCAGTGGCTGGCGGGCGTCGCCGACGTCCCGTTCACGGCGACGCCCGTCAGCGACCTTGCGATGCTTCCGGGGACGGGGGGCACGACGGGGCATCCCAAAGGGGTGATGCTGACCAACCGCAATCTGGAAGCGATGACCGCGCTGACGCTGATGGGCTATCCGTTCGAGGGGCGGCCGGTCTATCTCGCGATGGCGCCGCTCACCCACGCTGCTGGCGTGCTGGCTTTCCCGATCATGGCGCATGGCGGCGAGATCGTGATCATGCCCTATCCGGACATCGGCGAGTTTTTGACACTCGCGTCGCGGCACAAGGCGACGCACACTTTCCTGCCGCCGACGCTGATCTATATGCTGCTCGACCACCCCGCGCTGCCGGCGAGCGATCTCTCGGCGCTGCAATGCTTCTGGTATGGCGCGGCGCCGATTTCGGCCGCGCGGCTGGAGGAGGCGATCGGCAAGCTCGGGCCGGTGATGGCGCAGCTCTTCGGGCAGACCGAGGCTCCGATGATGATTTCGATGATGGCGCCGAGCGACCATTTCAACGCCGATGGATCGATCGCGCGCGCGCGCTTGTCGTCGGCGGGCAGGCCGGGGCCGCTGGTACAGGTCGCGATCCTCGATGCCGGGAACAATGTCGTGCCGCAGGGCGAACGCGGCGAGATTGTCGTCAAAGGTTCGCTGGTGATGGACGGTTATTACAAGAATCCAGAAGCCACCGCCGAAGCCACAGTGAACGGCTGGCACCGCACCGGCGATATCGGCTATCTCGACGCCGACAATTTCCTGTTCATCGTCGACCGCGCCAAGGACATGATCATCACCGGCGGTTTTAACGTCTATTCGGCCGAGGTCGAACAGGCATTGCTCGCGCAGCCTGCGGTGCTGGACGGCGCGGTGTTTGGCCTGCCCGACGACAAATGGGGTGAACGCGTGTGCGCGGTGGTCCAGCTTCGTGCTGGCCATAGCGCCGATCCCGACGCGTTGATCGCGGCGGTCAAGGCTGCGATCGGCAGCGTCAAGGCGCCGAAGGAGCTTGAAATCTGGGACGATCTGCCGCGTTCGAAGGTCGGCAAAGTGCTCAAGAAGGATATCCGCGCGCAGAAGCTGGCGGCGCGGAGCTAGTTTCGCGCGGTCACGATCCACGCGGCACCATCGATCTGCACCGATGTTTCGCCGGGTTGCTTTGCGAACGCCGCGCGAACCGCGACAGCGGCCTTTTCGCGGACATCGTCGGGCTGATCGGCCAACGCACGCGAAAGCGGACCGACCTGAAAAGCCATATCGAGCGCATCGTCGATCGCCGCATCGCGCGTATCGCCGCGACCGTAAGAAATGCGCGTGTCGAACGGTGCGATGTCGATTGCGGTAAAGCCCGCTGCGGCGAGAATATCGGCCAGCCTCTGCCGGTCGCCGAAAGCGAAGGGGCCTGGGGCGTTCGGATCGGCAGGTGCGGGTTGGACGATATCGCGGATCGCAGCCATCGGCAGGCGCACCCAGTCATTTTCCTGCGCGCCGCGCCAGCACACGAACGCCAGCCGCCCGCCGGGCTTGAGCGCGCGGCGCATATGCGTGAAGGCCGCCACCGGATCGTCGAAGAACATCACGCCGAAACGCGAAAAGAGCAGGTCGAACTCCTGCGCCGGAAGCGGAGCCGTGGCGGCGTCGGCGCAGCGAAACTCAACCGGCGACGCGTCGGGAGAAGCAGCGGCGGCTGCGGCGACCAATTGTTCGGATATGTCGACACCGAGGACAAAGCCCGCGGCACCGGCCTGTTCGGCAAGGACGAAGGTCGACGTGCCCGAACCGCAACCGATGTCGAGTATCTGCTCGCCGGACTGTGCATTGGCGGCGCGGATTGCGGCGTTGCCGAAATCCTCGAGCATCAGGTCCAGCCGCACCAGATTGGCAGCCCAGCGATCGCCGCTGTCGCCGTTCCAGTCGTGGGCGGGGACGGTCGGGGCATCGGACATGGCGGTAATTCCTTTGTTGAGAATGAATCGCAACTAGGCCTGCCTGCGCCAAAACGCAAGCGACGGCGCATAGCTATGCCTTGTTGCATCGTGCCGAGCCATGCGACATTCGTCGGGCTGGACCGGCCGCGTCGGGACCGGCAAGGGAGAGATATGAGCGAACGGATCGTCACGGTCGATATTGGCGGCACGCATGCGCGCTTCGCGATTGCCGAGGTCGAAGGCGGCCGCGTGCTTTCGCTCGGCGAAGCGACGACGCTGCATACCAAGGATCATGCGAGCTTCCAGACCGCCTGGCAGGATTTCGAGCGCCAGCAGGGTGGAGTGCTTCCCCGCGCGGTCGCGATCGCCATCGCGGGACCGACGCGCGGCGAGATCATCCGTTTTACCAACAATCCGTGGATCATCCGCCCGGCGCTCATCAGCGAGAAGCTGAAGGTCGACCGCCACGTCCTCGTCAATGATTTCGAGGCGGTGGGCCATGCGGTCGCACAGGCCGGCGAAAGCTATTTCGAGCGGCTGACCGGGCCCGACGAGCCGCTGCCAGCGGCGGGAACCATCACGATCATCGGGCCGGGCACCGGTCTTGGTGTCGCGCACATCTGGCGCGACGGAGCCGATTATCGCGTCCAGGCGACCGAGGGCGGCCATATCGACTTCGCGCCGCTCGACAGCATCGAGGATGCCATCCTCGCGCGGTTACGCAAGCGGCATCGGCGCGTTTCGATCGAACGGATTGTCTCGGGACCGGGCATCGTCGACATCTATGAAACGCTCGCCAGTCTCGAAGGGCGCGCGATCCCGCGGCTCGACGACAAGGCGATCTGGACCAACGCGCTGAGCGGCGAAGACAGCCTCGCAGCCGCCGCCGTCGACCGTTTCTGCCTGTCGCTGGGCAGTGTCGCGGGCGATCTGGCGCTGGCGCAGGGTGCAAGCGGCGTCGTCATCGCCGGCGGCCTTGGCCTGCGCATCCGTAACAGCCTCGTCGTATCGGGTTTCCCCGAACGCTTCGTCGAAAAGGGGCGGTTCGAGGGTTTTATGACCGCGCTGCCGGTCAAGCTGATCACGCATCCGCAACCCGGCCTGTTCGGCGCGGCCGCGGCGTTCGCGCGCCAATACGCCTGACGCAAATTCCGCTGGCATCCACCCGAGAAAATCGGCAGCAAGGAATCCTCGCTCATTGCAAGGATTCCGCCGCCTGTGTCCGCCCGCCCCGTCCTTGGCATCATCGCCTGTAACCGGCAGGTCGGCGCCGAATATGCGCAGGCGGTGATGAACCGCTATGCGAAGGCGGCGATGCGCCATGCCGACTGTGCCGCGCTGCTCATTCCCTCGCTTCCCGACTATATGCGCGCCGACGAAATCGTCGGGCGGCTGGACGGTGTCCTGCTCACCGGATCGCCGTCGAATGTCGAGCCGGCGCGTTATGGCGACGCAGGGGAAGGCGAAGGGCCGTTCGATCCTGACCGCGACCGCATGATGCGCGATCTGGTCGAGGCGGTGATCGCTGCACAGCGCCCGCTGTTCGGAATCTGCCGCGGGTTCCAGGATATCAATGTCGCGCTCGGCGGAACGTTGCGCCGCGACACCGCGACGAATGGCGAACTGCTGCGGCATCATACACCCGATGGGACCTTGTTCGATGCGATGTTCGACCATCGCCACCATGTCGATCTGGCCGAGGGCGGGATGCTCGCTACCGCCTATCAGACCTCGTCGCTCGACGTGAACTCGGTCCATTATCAGGGCGTGGGCCGGCTCGCTGACGGATTGGCGATCGAGGCACGCGCGCCCGATGGGCTGGTCGAAGCGTTCAGCGCGCGGCCGAATGGCGCGCCTTTGCTTGCGGTGCAATGGCACCCCGAATGGGCGACCGACGGCAATCAGGAAAGCCAGACCTATTTTCGCCTGCTCGGACAGGCGCTGCGGGGGGCGCTATGAACCGCCGCGTCACCCGATACGACCGCTATCTCGCGCGGCTTTGCTTCTCGCCCTGATCGATGGATCGGGCGTCGTTGCCCGTCCATCATCCCGCGGCTTCGGCCGCTTTTCACGATCAGGAATATATTATGCCCCGCAATCATGACATCGCCGAACTGCGCCGTCTCGACGTAGCACATCATCTGCCCGCGCAGGCCGACTGGGCCGAAATCGAGAAGCTCGGCGGCAGCCGTATCATCACCCACGCCGAGGGCTGCTATATCCACGACGGCGACGGGCACCGTATCCTCGACGGCATGGCGGGCCTGTGGTGCGTCAACGTCGGCTATGGCCGCGAGGAACTGGTCGAAGCGGCGGCGACGCAGATGCGCGAACTGCCCTTCTATAACACCTTCTTCAAGACCGCGACGCCGCCGACGGTGACGCTCGCGGCGAAAATCGCTTCGCTTACCGGCAATCGCCTGCCGCATATCTTCTTCAACGCTTCGGGCAGCGAAGCCAACGACACCGTGTTCCGTATGGTGCGTCACTACTGGAAGTTGAAAGGCGAACCCAAGCGCACCGTCTTCATCAGCCGCTGGAACGCTTATCATGGTTCGACCGTCGCGGGCGTCTCTCTCGGCGGTATGAAGGCGATGCACGCGCAGGGGGACCTGCCGATCGCCGGGGTCGAACATGTCCGCCAGCCCTATGCCTTCAATGAGGCACAGGGAATGACCGAAGAGGAGTTTTGCGACGCCTGCGTACAGGCGATCGAGGACAAGATCATCGAGGTCGGCCCCGAGAATTGCGCGGCCTTCATCGGCGAGCCGGTGCAGGGCGCGGGCGGGGTGATCATCCCGCCCAAGGACTATTGGCCGAAGGTCGAGGCGGTCGTGCGCAAATATGGCCTGCTGCTCGTCGCCGACGAAGTGATTTGCGGCTTCGGGCGCACCGGTAAGATGTGGGGGCACGAGGCGATGGGCTTTACGCCCGATCTGATGCCGATGGCGAAGGGCTTGTCGTCGGGCTATCTGCCGATCTCGGCCACCGCGGTCGCGGCGCATGTCGTCGAGGTGCTCAAGACCGGCGGCGATTTCGTCCATGGTTTCACTTACTCGGGTCACCCGGTCTGTGCGGCGGTCGCGCTCAAGAATATCGAGATTATCGAACGCGAAGGGCTGGTCGAGCGGACCGGCAGCGTGACGGGGCCGCATCTTGCGAAGGCGCTCGCGACGCTCGACGACCATCCGCTCGTCGGCGAGACGCGCTCGATCGGGCTGCTCGGTGCGGTCGAGATCGTTGCCGACAAGGCGACGCGGGCGCGGTTTGGCGGGGCGGAGGGCACGGCCGGGCCCATGGCGCGCGATGCCTGCATCGCCAATGGCCTGATGGTTCGCGGTATTCGCGACAGTCTGGTCATGTGTCCGCCGCTTGTCATTTCGACCGGGCAGATCGACGATATGGTTGCCATCATTCGCAAATCACTCGATGAGGCGCTGCCGCGCCTTCGCGCGCTCTAAGGAAAGACCCAGACCCTATGCCCTCCGGCCTTTTTGCCCTGCTCGACGACATCGCGACCATCGCCAAGGTCGCGGCGGCAAGCATCGATGATATCGGTGCCGCTGCGTCGAAAGCGGGGGTGAAGGCCGCGGGGGTGGTGGTCGACGACACCGCGGTGACCCCGCGCTACGTTACCGGCTTCACGCCCGACCGCGAGCTGCCGATCATCTGGCGGATCACCAAAGGATCGATCTTCAACAAGCTGGTGCTGATCCTGCCGGCGCTGTTGCTGCTGTCGACCTTCGTGCCGTGGGCGATCACGCCGCTGTTGATGATCGGCGGCGCCTATCTTTGCTTCGAGGGCGCCGAAAAGGTGCTGCACTCGCTGCAGAAGGATAAAACGAGCCTCGCTGAAGATGCCGAAATCGTTGCGGACAAGGATCATGAAGAATTGATGGTGAAGGGTGCCGTGCGCACCGACTTCATCCTTTCGGCCGAGATCATGGTCATTGCGCTCAACGAAGTGCTCGACGAGCATTTCGCGATGCGCGCCGCGACGCTCGCGGTGGTGGCGATCTTTATCACCGTCGCGGTCTATGGCGTTGTCGGGCTGATCGTTAAGATGGACGATATCGGGCTGCATATGGCGAAAGAAGGCAATAGCGCGCGCAAGGCGATCGGGCGCGGGCTTGTTTCCTTCATGCCAAAATTGCTTGCCGCGCTCGCCGTTATCGGCACGGCGGCGATGCTGTGGGTCGGCGGCCAGATCGTCCTCCATGGCCTGCATGAATATCATATCGGGGGCATCGCCGAGGCGCTGGAATCGCTGGCGCAATCGATCGCGGGCGGGCTTCCGCTCGAAGGGCTGTGGGCCTGGCTGATCAAGGCCACCGGGGACGGCATCTTCGGGCTGATACTTGGCGGTGTGATCGTCGGCGTGTTGCACTTCATTCCGGGTAAGAAGGCTCACTGAATTCGTCATCCCGGGCTCGATCCGGGATCCACCGCGGCGTTGAAGTCATGGATCCCGGATCAAGTCCGGGATGACGAAAGGCGGCTTAAAGCCATAAAAGCCCCGCATGCGAGCATGCAATTTGTGTCTTTTGTGGCCTTAAGGAGACAAAGGATACGGATGCGAGCTTCGAAAATGTCTCCTTTGTCGCTTTAAGCCTTGCTGACTTGGGTTGGTCGAGCGCGCTGTATCAACGCGAAGAAAGAGCCGAGACCGGAGGCTCTCACAGCGAAAGAATGTAGGAAAGCGCTTTCTCGGGGGCGAGGGTCGGAATTCACTATCTCGTCATGCTGAACTTGTTTCAGCATCCATGGCCTGCGCTCTCGTATAGCGCTGCGTTTATAGACAGGTCCGGCCATGGACCCCGAAACAAGTTCAGGGTGACGATATTTGAGGGCGGATTCAGCCCAGCAAAACCACCGGGCTGTCCGCGCGCCAGTGCATGCTCACCTTGTCGCCCCAGGTGAAATCTTCCTGATCGTGACGCGACAGGTTCGGCCGCGATACGCGGAGCATCGAACCCGATTCCAGTTCGATCTCGAACAGGGTGATATCGCCGAGGTAGCTCATGCCCTTTATTTTGCCGCGCGCGAAATTATAGCCTTCGGGGGCATCCTGCGCCGCCGCCTTGACCGCTTTGCCTTCGCCGGGGACGTGGAGATAGATTTTCTCGGGGCGTAGCGCGATCCACACATCGGCGCCGTGCGGGCCGGTGACGCCGTGGTTGAGATAGACTTTGCCAAGGCCGGGGCAATCGACCGCCGCCTTGTCGGGATCGTCGAGCGTCAGCTTGCCTTCGAAAATATTCACCGAGCCGACGAAATCGGCGACGAAGCGGTTGGCGGGATATTCATAGAGGTCCGAGGGTGTCGCGAGCTGCGCGACCTCGCCCTTGTTGATGACGCCGATACGGCACGCCATCGACAGCGCCTCGTCCTGATCGTGCGTGACGGTGACGAAGGTGATGCCGACCTTTTCCTGCAGTTCCGACAGTTCGAACTGCATTTGTCCGCGCAGCTTTGCATCGAGCGCCGACAGCGGTTCGTCGAGCAGCAGAACCTTGGGGCGCATGACGAGGCTGCGCGCGAGCGCGACGCGCTGGCGCTGACCGCCCGACATCTGGTCGGGCATGCGCGTTTCGAATCCGCCGAGTTTGACGAGTTCGAGGGACTCGGCGACGCGATCCCTGATCTCGCCGCCCTTAACCCCGGCGATCTTCAGCCCGTATGCGACATTGTCGGCGACGCTCATGTGCGGAAAGACGGCATAGCTCTGGAACACCATGTTCACCGGGCGCTTGTTTGGCGGTATGCCTGCCATATCCTGACCGTCGATCAGTATCTTGCCCTCGGTCGGCAGCTCGAACCCGGCGATCATCCGGAGCAGCGTCGTTTTGCCGCAGCCCGACGGGCCGAGCAGGACAAAGAATTCGCCAGAGTTGATATCGAGGCTGACATTGTCGACCGCGGTCACCTTGCCAAAGCGTTTGGATACATTCTGGATCTGGATGATCGGACGTGCGGTGTCGGTCATGGTCAATGGGTTTCCGCAATGGCCTTCACGCCCTGAAGCTTCAGCGCGACGGCGGTCAGGATGACGGTGAGGATGATGAGCAGGGTCGAGGCGGCGTTGACCTCGGGCGTCACCGAGAAGCGGACCATCGAATAGACCTTCACGGGGAAGGTGATCGTGTCGGGGCCGCTGGTGAAATAGGTGATGACGAAATCGTCGAGGCTGAGGGTGAAGGACAGCAACGCGCCGGCAACGAGCGCGGGTTTGATGTGCGGGATCAGCACATCGCGGAACACCTGCCATTCGCTCGCGCCGAGGTCTTTTGCCGCCTCTTCCTGCTCGCGGTTGAAGGTCGCGAGGCGCGAACGGACGACCATCGTCACGAAGGGGAAGCAGAAGGTGATGTGCGCGATGGTGATCGCGCCGAGGTTGAACGGCCAGATCAGGTCGGTCGGCCATTGAAGCCCTTTTGTGAAGAACATCAGGAAGGCGACGCCGAGACAGATTTCGGGCACGATGATCGGCAACGAGATGGTGCCGTCGATGGCTCCCTTCAGCGGGAATCGGAAGCGCCATAGCATGACCGCCGCGACCGCACCGAGGATGAGGCTTGCGATCGTCGCGAGCGCCGCAATCGTCAGTGAATTGATCAGTGCTTCGACCAGCTGGTCATTACCCATCGCCTTTTCATAATATTTGGTGGTGAAGCCGCGCCAGACGACGTTGCGCTTGCTGTCATTGAAGCTGAAGATCATCAGGACGAACAGCGGTGCGTAGAGGAACAGCATCACCGTTCCGACCCAGAGACGCATCCACAGGGTGCGGCTATATTCGAGTGGCGCGATCGGGGTGCGGGAGAAGAGCGCCATCAGCGGATCTCCGGCACTTTTTTCCGCATCGATTGCAACGCGATCAGCGCGAACATCGCATAGATGAGGAGGAAGGAGAGGGCGGCGCCGAACGGCCAGTCATTCGCTTTCTTGAACTGCCGTTCGATGACATTGGCGATCATCTGGCTGTCGGTCCCGCCCATCAGGTCGGGCGTGAGATACGCGCCGAGCGCCGGGATCAAGGTGATCATCACCCCGGCGATGATCCCCGGCGCCGCAAGCGGCACCACGATGCGCATGATCGTCCGGAAATGCCCGGCGCCCAGGTCGAGGCTCGCCTCGATCAGGCTGCGGTCGAGCCGGTCGAGTGCGGCGTAAAGCGGCAGCACCATGAAGGGCAGATGGACATAGACGAGCCCGAACACGACGGCGAAATTGTTGAAGAGCAGTTGCACCGGCTCCCATGTCGGGAGCGGTTGCAGCCCGACGATGGTCTTAATCCAGCTCGTCCCCTCCCACAACGCGCCAAGCCCCTTGTTGGCATAGCCTTGCGTGCCGAGGAGCATCATCAACGCATAGGTGCGGATGAGCAGATTGGTCCAGAACGGCAGCATGATGCCGAGCAGCAGCCAGGGCCGCCATTTGTCGCTGGCAAAGGTGATCGCCATGGCGACCGGGAAGCCGATGATCAGACAGATCAAGGTCACGAGCGCCGCGACAGCAAAACTCTTTCCGAAGATCGTGAGATACAGCCACTCGGTGGCACGCTTGTAATTCTCGAGCGTGCCCGAAAACTCGATCTCGGTCAGGCCCTTGTTCTCGCCAAAGCTGTAGAGCCAGACGATCGCCATCGGGATGAGGAAAAAGACGATGACCCAGAACAGCGTCGGTATCGACACCGCCGCAAAGGTCTTTTTATTCGTTTTCCAGTCCTGTTCGGCCACCCCCCGATGCCTCCTTCAGGCCGCTCTAAGCCGCCCGCACCCGGGTGAAGGCTTCCTCGAACAACGGCTGTAGTTCCGGGTTGAACTTGGCATATTCGCACTTCGCCAGCACGTCGGCGGGCGGGAAGATCACCGGGTTCTTTTTGTAGCTGTCCGGCATCAACGCCTTTGCGGCCGCATTCGGTGTCGGGAAAAGGATCGTCTCGGTGATCTTCTTGTCGACTTCTGCATCGAGCAGATAATTGATGAAGGCGTGGGCATTTTTGGGATGCGGGGCGCCCTTCGGGATGCACAGATTGTCCGAATTTAGCTGGCTGCCCTCCTTCGGCACCACAAAATCGATATCCTTATCCTCGGTCATGATCTGCGCGATATCGCCATTATACTCGAGCACGAGGTCGACATCGCCCTTGAGCAACAGGTCTTGCCCGTCGTCGACGTGGAAATTCTTCACATTGGGCTTTTGCTTGATCATCATCGCTTCGATCGTCGCGATATCCGCCGCGGTCAGGTCATTGACCGACTTGCCCAGATATTTGCCGTACAGGCGGAACATGTCGCCCGCTTCGGACAGCCACGAGATGCGGCCGGCATATTCGGGGCTGTCGAAGAGCACTTTCCAGCTGTCGGGCTTCGCTTTTACCTTCGACTTGCGATAACCGATGCCGAGCGACAGCCATGTGTAGGGCATCGAATATTTGCGGCCCTTGTCATAGGGGACGTCGATAAAGGTCGGCTCGATATTCTTGATATTCGGGATTTGCGCGTGGTCCAGCGCCTGTACCATGCCTGCCTGCACCATGCGCTCGACAAAGTCGTTCGACGGCACGATCACATCATAGCCGGGATTGCCCGCCTTGAATTTCGCGAACAGCACATCGTTGCTGTCGAACAGGTCCATCGTGACCTCGACGCCGGTCGCGCCCTTGAAATCGTCGAGCGTCGTCTCGCCGATGTAGGTGTCCCAGTTATAGAAGTTGAGCTTGGCCTCTTCGCCGTTTGCGAGCTTCTTGCCTTCGCCCTTGCTGCACGCCGCGAGGCCGCCAAAACTGATCCCGACTGCCGCGACCCCGAGGGCCTGAAGCAGCGAGCGACGCCCGCGGGTCTGTTTGATCAGTTCGTTCAGGTCCATGTGCAGCCTCCCTGTTTGTGACGCCAAGCTGACTCAATAAAGGCGGCTTGGAAAGAGGCTATTTTGCGCTGCAACACGAATCTTTGAAATTTTGTTCCAAAGGGGGTCAGGCGTTGCGCAGATACCAATCATAATCGAGCGTCGGTACGACGCCAAAATATCGATCCTGCTCGACACGCTTCACGATGGTGAACATGTCGACGAAGCGCTCGCCCAGATAGTCGCGCATCAGTCCGGACGCGTGGAAGCGATCGACCGCCGCGAACCAGTTCGACGGCGGCTTGTCGTCGGCCGAATTGTCGCGGTCGTATCCGTTGCCGACCACCGCTGCGCCGGGATCGGTCTGGTTTACCATGCCGTGATGCATGCCAGCCAGCACCGCGGCGACCGCCAGATAGGGATTGGCATCGGCGCCGCACGCGCGATGCTCGACATGGCGGCTCGGCGGCGGACCGGCGGGGATGCGGAACGACACGGTGCGGTTGTTGACGCCCCAGGTCGGTGCCACGGGGGCGTAGCTGTTCGCCTTGAAGCGGCGATAGCTGTTGGCGTGCGGGGCGAAGAGCGCGAAGCCGTCGCCGACGCTGCCGATCATGCCGCCGATCGCGTGGCGCAAAGCCGGTGTGCCTTCGGGGTCATCGCTTGCGAAGATGTTGTGGCCCGTGGCATCGTCGACCGAGACATGGATGTGCATGCCGCTGCCCGCCTGTTCGGCGAAGGGCTTGGCCATGAAAGTCGCCTCGAGGCCCTGTTGCTGGGCGATCGCCTTGACGAGGCGCTTATACATGATCGCGTCGTCGCAGGCTCGCAGCGCGTCAGGCTTGTGGCGGAGCGTGAGTTCGAACTGACCGGGCGCGAACTCGGAAATCGCGCTTTCGAGCGGCAGATCCTGCACGTCGGTTGCCGCGTAAAGTGCATCGAAGAAGGGCCGGAAATCGTCGAGTTCGCGAAGACCATAAACCTCGACATTGCGCGGCGTGTCGCGGTTGTAGCCGGGACGCGCGGGGCGGATCGATCCATCGCGGGCGCGGCGCGGGTCGACGAGGTAGAATTCGAGTTCGACCGCGAGCACGGGGGTCAACCCGTCGGCGGTGAAACGATCGATCACACCGCCGAGCACGTGGCGCGGGTCGAGGTCGTGGGGCGTCCCGTCGAGTTCGTAGAAATCGACGAGGAACTGCGCGGCATGGTTGCCGCCCCACGGGGTGCGGACGAGCGTCCCCGGGATCGGTTTCATCGAGCGGTCGGCGTCGCCATCTTCCCAGACGAGCCCGGTTTCGACGGTATCCTGCCCGGTGATGTCGACGACGGTGATCGAGCCGGGGAACATGCGGCCGCTTTCATAGACGGCCATCACCTCATGCTGACGCAGACGCTTGCCGCGCGGGACGCCGGCGAAGTCGGTGTAGATCATTTCGATCGAATCGACGTCGGGGTTCGCCTTGAAAAAGGCCTCGGCTTCCGCACGCGGCGCGATCACGCCCGATGACTTCGACATCGCCCCTCTACTCCTTCAATGCACGTACGCCGTCGGCAAAGGCGCCGACCAGCCGGTCGATCTGATCATCGCCGGTGACCGGGCTCACCAACATCATATTGTGAAACGGCGCCAGCAAAATCCCGCGGTTGGCAAGGAAGAGGTGAAACGCCGCTTCCAGTTCAGGATGCATCGCCGCTTTTGCCTCGCTGCCATTGCGTGGCGGGATAGCGCAGGTCAGAAACTCGACCCGCGCGCCGACCAGCGTCACATGCCAGTCGAGGCCGGCGGCGGCGATTTCCTGTTCCAGCCCTGACACCAACCTTGCGGCGCCACGCAGCATATGCGCGTAAGCGGCGGGGGTGATGACGTCGGACAACATGGCGTCCATCGCGGTAATCGCGAGCGCGTTGGCGGACAGCGTTGTGCCGATGCCGCTATGGCCGGGTGGGCGCGTTTGGTTGAGTGTCGCCATTTGTGCGGCGATCGCCTCGCTGAATCCGTAGACCGCGCAGGGAACGCCGCCGCCGATCGATTTGCCGACGACCATCAGGTCGGGCACGGGGCCGTGCGTGACGCCATGCCCGCCGTAGCCCGACGAGATGGTATGGGTTTCGTCGAAAACCAGCAATGTGCCGGTCTCGTCGCAGAGCCGCCGCAGCGTTGCCAGAAAGCCAGGCGCGTCACGGACCATGCCGACATTGGTCATCACCGGCTCGGCGAGCACGCAGGCGATATCGCCGCGACGGAGCGCGGCCGCCAGCGCTTCCTCGTCGTTGAATTCGATCACGGTCGTCGTGTCGGTGAGGTCGTGGACCTGGCCGACCAGACTTGCGCGCATGACCGGCGCGCTGCGCTTCAGGTCGACGAAGGCGTCGTCGACCGCGCCATGATAGGCGCCGTTGAAGGTCAGGATTTTGGTCCGTCCGCTGATCCCGCGGCACCAGCGGATCACAGCGCGGTTGGCCTCGCTCGCGGTCGTCGTCACCTGCCACGAGGGCAGGCCGAACATCGCTGCAAGCCGCCCGGAGAGCGCCGCGCCGCGTTCGGTGGGGAGCATATAGCTTAGCCCTTCGCGCGCCTGTTTTACGATCGCGGCGGCGAGGGCCGGGGGTGAATGGCCGAACAGGCTCGCCGTGTCGCCAAGGCAGAAGTCGTCATAGGTCTGGCCGTCAATGCTGGTCAGCGTGGCGTCCTTCGCCGAGGCTGCGACGATCGGAACGGGACTTGGCCAGTCGCGCATCCAGTGGAAAGGAACCGACTGGAACCAGCCTTTTGCCGCGAAATGATGCGCAAACGCGCGCGGGTTGGTGGTTCGGAAACGCTCGGTCTCGCGGTTTGCCATCCGCGCAATCGCGCTGTCGGCGATCACCCTATTTTGTCCTTCAAGGCATAATAGAGCAACCCCAGCGTGGCGAGCGGCCGACGCAGCCATTTACCGCCGGGGAAGGGGCGCGAAGGCAGGTTGGCGAGCACGTCGAAGCTTTCGGCGGTCCCGGCCATGGCTTCTGCGATCAACTCGCCGGCGATCGTCGTGACCAGCGCGCCATGGCCCGAAAAGCCGTGGGCATAAAAGACATTCCCGCGCCGCCCGATATGCGGCAACCGATTCATCGTCACCGCGACCGCGCCGCCCCATCCATAGTCGATTTTCGCGTTGGCGATCTGCGGAAAGACCTGCGCCACGAAGGGGCGCACGAACGCCGCAATGTCGCGCGGCGGGGTCTGCGAATAGCGTTCGCCGCCGCCGAAGATCAGGCGCTTGTCGGCCGAGAGGCGGAAATAGTTGAGCACGAAACGGCTGTCGGCGACCGCGGCATCGCTGGGCAGCAGCGCATCGGCGTTTGCCAGCGGCGCGGTCGCGATATTATAGTTCATGATCGGCACGGTGTAGCGGCCAAGACGCGGCTCGCCATCGCGCGTCCAGATATCGCTCATCCAGCTATCGGCCGCCAGAATGACATGACTTGCCCGAATATCCCCGCCCGAAGCGGACACGACCGGTCGGGCCCCGTCCGTGACGCCGAATGCCCGGCAGTCCTCCAATATCGTCACGCCGGCAGCGAGCGCTGCTTTGCCGAGGCCGATTGCATAGTTGATCGGGTGAAAATGACCGCCTTGCTGGTCGTAAATCCCGCCGTGATATAGCTTGCTGCCGATATGTGCGCCCATGTCCGCCTTGGCGACGACATCGCTTTGATAACCGAAGCGTGCCGACAGATATTCGGCCTCGCGTCGCATCGCGTCGAAATTGGCAGGCGTCCATGCCGCTTCGAGATGGCCGGTCTTCAGGTCGCAGCTAATATCATGTTTCTCGATGCGGGCTTTCACGCGGTTCTGGCGCCAGCATAGCTCGAAGAGCGCGTCGGCGCGCTCCGCACCAAAATCCTCTTCCAATTCCGACGCGGTCCAACGAAGGCCAGGGATGAGCTGGCCGCCGTTGCGGCCCGATGCGCCGAAAGCGATCTCTTCCTTTTCGAGCAGGATCACCGAAAAGCCGCGTTCGGCGCAAGCGAGCGCGGCAGACAGGCCGGTGAACCCACCGCCAATGACCACGACATCGCAGTGGCGATCGCCATCCAGCCGCGGCTGCGGAGGCCAGCGATGCGCGCTCCCGCCATAATAGCTGTAGGTCAGCGGATCGGTCATGGCCGTGCGGCGGCTCAGACCCGCATCAACAGATGTTCGCGTTCCCAGCTCGACACGACCGACTGATAATTGAACAGCTCATAATCTTTCACCGCAAAGAAGATTTCGAAGAAATCGTCGCCGAGCAGGTTGCGGACCTTCTTGCACGAACTGAAACGGTCGAGCGCAGCTTCAAGGGTGCGGGGCAGGGTGCGCGCGCGGTTGTAGGCGCTGCCGGTGATCGCTTTCGCTGGCACCATACGGTCGACGACGCCGATATAGCCGCAGATCAGCGACGCCGCGATCGCGAGATAGGGATTGCTGTCGGCGCCCGGCAGGCGGTTTTCGACGCGGCGGTTAGCCTTGTCCGAAATCGGCACGCGGAATCCGCACGAGCGATTATCCTCGCCCCACTGGACGTTGATCGGCGCCGCGCTGTCGGGGCGCATCCGACGGAAGCTGTTCACATTGGGGGCCCACAGCGGCGAGATTTGCGGCATGTAGCGCACCAGTCCCGCGATATAACTGCGGAACATCGCGCTATCGCGGCCATTGGCGGTCGAGAACAGATTCTTGCCGGTGGTAGCATCGACGACCGACTGGTGAATATGCATCGCGCTGCCCGGTTGACCCGCCATCGGATTGGCCATGAAGGTCGCGTAAACGTCATGCTGCTTGGCGACGTTGCGTACGACGCGCTTGAACAGGAACACTTCGTCGGCAAGGCGCAGCGGGTCGCCATGCTCGAAATTGACCTCGAGCTGCGCGGCGCCCATTTCGTGGATCATCGTGTCGATATCGAGTCCCATCAACTCGCAATCGTCATAGATATGATCGATGATGTCTTCATATTCGTTCATCGCCTCGAGCCCGTAAGGCTGGCTCGCCGTCTCGCTCCGCCCCGACTGACCTGTGGGCGGGGTCAATGGAAAATCGGGGTCGGTGTTCTGCGATACGAGATAGAATTCGACCTCGGGCGCAATGATCGGTTTCCAGCCCTTTTCGGCATAAAGCGCGAGCACCTTCTTCAAAATGGTGCGCGGTGCGATGTCGACTTCGCTGCCGTCGCCGTTGAAGGCGTCGGCGATGACGAACGCGGTGGGTGATTTGAAGCCCGGCGCGACGCAGATCGTGCTCGGGTCGGCGATCAAGATCTTGTCGGGATCCTTGTCCCAGATGTCGTCGATGTCTTCGGGATAATGGCCGTCGATCGTGCAGATGAAGACGCTGCCCGGAATGCGTAGCGACTTGTCCTTCACCGATGACAGAAACTTCTTGGCCGGCAGCACCTTGCCGCGCTGGACCCCGTTGATGTCGGGGACGATGCATTCGACTTCGTCGATATTATGGTCGCTGATCCATTGTTCCAGATTGACTGACATGAGCCCCCGATTGGGCCGAGGAACCGGCCCTGTTGTGCGGGGGCAGCGTATCGTGAAGTTGGGCAGAGCGCCAGAGGGGGTCGCTATTCTGCCGGTTTTGGCATGAAACGATGCTGAATTCTTTGCTTGCGCGAAAGCCGGTTGTCATTGCGAGCGAAGCGAAGCAATCTCCAGCTATCGGCCATTCTTCAGGTCGAGAGCTGGAGATTGCTTCGTCGCTGCGCTCCTCGCAATGACAGGTTTAAAGGAGATCGCGATGAAGGGTGACAATGACCAGCTGGCGTCCTTCTGGATGCCCTTTACCGCCAACCGGTCGTACAAAGCGAACCCGCGCCAGCTCGTCTCGGCAAGCGGCATGCATTACCAAAGCGGTGACGGGCGCACGATCCTCGACGGCACGGCGGGGCTGTGGTGCAGCAACGCGGGGCATTGCCGCCCCGAGATTACCGAAGCGATTGCAAAGGCCGCGGCGACGCTGGATTTCGCGCCGACCTTCCAGCTTGGGCATCCGCTTCCGTTCGAGCTCGCGCAGCGTCTTGCCGAGTTGATGCCCGAAGGGCTCGACCGGATATTCTTCACCAACAGCGGCTCCGAATCGGTCGATACGGCGCTGAAAATTGCACTCAATATCCAACGGGCGAGGGGGCAGGGGACGCGTACTCGGCTAATCGGGCGCGAGCGCGGTTATCATGGTACCGGCTTCGGCGGGATCAGCGTCGGCGGGCTCGTCAACAATCGGCGTGCTTTTGGCGTCGGGCTGCCCGGCGTCGATCATCTCCGTCACACGCACGACATCGAACGCAACGCCTTCACGCGGGGTTTTCCGCAGCATGGCGCCGAACTGGCCGAAGACCTTCAGCGGCTCGTCGACCTGCATGGGGCCGATACGATCGCGGCGGTGATCGTCGAACCGATGGCGGGTTCGACGGGCGTACTCGTGCCACCCGTTGGTTATCTCCAGCGCCTGCGCGAGATTTGCGACAAGCATGGCATCATCTTGATCTTTGACGAAGTGATCACCGCCTTCGGCCGCGTCGGCGGCGCAACCGCGGCGGGACAGTGGGGCGTGACGCCCGACATCATCACGATGGCAAAGGGGCTGACCAACGCCGCGGTGCCGATGGGTGCTGTCGCGGTAAAGCGCGAACTGCACGATGCCGTGATCGACAGCGTGCCGGGCGGGATCGAGCTGTTCCACGGTTACACCTATTCGGGGCATCCGCTGGCGAGCGCCGCGGGCCTCGCGACGCTGGATCTTTATGCGCGGGACGGCCTGTTTGCCCGTGCGAATGACCTGGCTTTATACTGGGAAGATGCGGCGCATAGCCTGAAAGGACGACGCCATATCATCGACATCCGCACGATCGGGCTGGTGGCGGGCATCGAACTGGAACCGCGCTCCGGTGCCCCGACCGCGCGTGCGATGGAATTGTTCCACGCCTGTTTTGACAATGGATTGCTCGTTCGTGCGACTGGCGACATCATTGCGCTGTCGCCGCCGCTGATCGTCGAGAAGGAGCAGGTCGACGAGATGTTCGGTAAAATCGGCGATCTGCTCGATCGCATCGACTGACAGGAGTCCCGTCAGTCGGCGATGGCGTTCGCTTCGGCGTTTGCTTCTGCCTTGGCGGCCGCGACGGCAACCTGCCGCGCGCGCGTGGCTTCGGTCTGGATCAGACGTTCGGCCATCGTGCGCCACGCCTGTTCGGCGCGCAGATTGCGGTCACGGACCTGCGACAAGCTGCTTTCCGCCGCGTCCGACGCGCACTTATCCGCCTGAATCAGGTAGAAATCGCTGGTGTTCGACATGGCGGAAATCCTTGGAGTTGCAGGTGGTAGAAGGGCCGGACTGTAAAGTTAAAGTCAGTCGACCATTTGAGCGATCAAGCGGCGCAGTTCACGTCGCGACAGCGTCGGCGATCGCCGTGCTGGTTTGTCGGCCCGCGCATCAATTGCGGAATAGGGCCGAAGGAGGGAGGGAAATGCATTCAATGTAAAGTTCATAATATCCTGTAGTTTATTCTGTTTTTGGTTGTTTGAAATCAGCGTCGATTGCCCTTGCGGGGACCGCCGCCGGCTGGACCGGCGCCGCGATCACGATAGATGATGCGACCCTTGGTCAGGTCATACGGCGTCATCTCGACGCGAACGGCATCGCCTACGACCGACCGGATGCGAAAGCGTCGCATCCGGCCTGCGGTATAAGCGATGATCCGATGATCATTTTCCAGAACGACGCCGAAGCGCCCGTCCGGGAGAATTTCATCGATCTGGCCGTCGAGGGTTAGAAGTTCCTCTTTGGCCAAAGATCAGGCCGATTGGATGTTGACGGCGGAAACTTTGCCGCGCTGGTCGGTTTCAACATCGTAGGAAACGCGCTGATCCTTGTTCAGCGTCGACATCCCGGCGCGTTCGAGGGCGGTGATATGGACGAAATTATCGCCCGAGCCGTCTTCGTTGGCGATGAAGCCATAGCCTTTGTCGGTGTTGAAGAATTTTACAGTGCCGATGGGCATGGGATTGTTCCTTTCACGGAATGGGAATTGCCACCGGCTTATGCTGGTGGCGCCAGGTAGCGTGAGGAGGGACGTGTCCGCCATTCAGGCAAAGAAATCCGTCGAAAGCGACGATAGCCTGTCGAAGATGGGCGTTCACATGCGAAAAGTCAAGGTTAGGCTAGGATTCGCGCTTGGAGGCCGTCGCTATCAGCCCGCGACGCTGAGCGGAAAAGTTACCGAAACCCGCGTTCCCTTGCCGACTTCGCTGTCGATATCGAGTTGGCCCTGATGGCGTTCGCTGATGTGCTTGACGATGGCGAGGCCAAGGCCTGTGCCGCCCACAGACCGGCTTCGCGCTTCGTCGACGCGATAGAAGCGCTCGGTCAGGCGGGGCAAATGGTCGGGGGCGATGCCGTCGCCTTCATCGCGGACGGACAACCGCACGCGTTTGCCCTCATGCGCCAGTTCGACCGTCACGGGCGTGTCGGCGTGTCCGTATTTCATGGCGTTCGAGATGATGTTGTGCGCGGCTTGTTTCAACTGCGCTTCGTCGCCGAGTATCACCAACGGATCGCCGCCCAGTTCCGCGACGATGTCTTTGGCACGTGCATGCTCGCTATCGCGCAGTTGCGCGATCGTGGTCCGGACGATGTCGGTCAGGTCGACGGGAGTCGTCGGGCGGCGAAAGCGGTCGGCCTCGACCCGCGAGATCGACAGAAGATCGATGACCAGCTGCTGCATCCGTCGTGCTTCGCGCTCGATGATCGCAAGAAAACGGTCGCGGGTCGGCGCGTCGGCCTCGCCGTTCATTTCCTGCAGCGTTTCGACATAGCCGAGGATCGCAGCAAGCGGAGTGCGCAGTTCGTGGCTTGCATTGGCGACGAAATCGGACCGCATCCGGTCGGCCGCGTCGATCGCAGAGCGGTCGGACAGGAAGATGATATATTCGCTTCCCGACAAAGCGGCGATCCGCATCGTCCAGCGCTGGCCCGGACGCGGAAAGTCGATGAGGTCGACTGTGTCGAGCGGGGCGTTTTCATCGATGCGCGATAGCCGGTCGGTTGCCGCGGGATGACGGACGGCGGTGCGGACGTCCGCCCCGACGATGTGGCGGCCGAGCAGCCGGATCGCAGCGTCGTTGGCGATGGTCACGATATTGTCGGCCGTGCCGATCAGCGGCTCCTTTTCCTGATCGACCCAATGCGCGAAATCGGGATGGCGGAGCAAGGAAACGACCGGAGCGTCGGCAGGCGGCAACCCTGTGCCCTGGGTGTCGGGCAGCGCTGCAGGTAGGGCGCTGTAAACGGTGGCGGCCGCGACGAAACCGGCGAGCACCATGATAGCGATCGACAGCGGATCGCCCCCCGACAGCGTGGCAAAAATCGCCGCAATGGCGACCAGCGTCAGGGCGATGACCAGGCTGGACAGACGATCGAACATCGCCGCTGCGCCTCGCATGACAAGGTGGCGAGTGCAAGGATGTTTGCAGCCGTTAACGCTCGATGCCTGGATGTCCCAAAGAGGGAAGGTCGAAGCAGCGCGCGGTCTTTTGCTTTTCCTTGTGCGCCTGTTGGGTTATGCGCCGACCATGGAAAATAGCGACATTCCCGACGGCAACGCCGATGAAACCGCCGAAGCCACGCCCTCGCGACGCAAGATGCTGGCGCTTGGTGCTGTCGGTGTGTCGGCCGCTTTGACGATCCGTCCCGCCTTCGCACAAACCGCGGTGTCGGTGATGAATTGCCAGATCCCAGTCCCGGGGCCGACGGGGGCGGGCAAATATATCGATACTTCGGGCAAGCTGGTCCCGCCGGGGACGAAGGGCGCCTTTGCCGGATTTCCGCGCCCGTTCACGGGTGAGGAAGTCAAGCGCGCCTTCCGCGGCCAGACGCTGCCCGGCACAACGTACAATCAGTCACAAGCCTATCTGCAATATATCCGGCGCTTGCAGGCAGGGCAGAGCGGCTTTACCTGTTTCGCATCGATCACGACGTCGCGCTGATTTTCGCTCCCTTGCGGCGATGTCGGTTCAGCCGCATCGTCAGCCAGAGGAGTTTTCGTGAAACTAGCTTCGCTCAAACAAGGCCGCGACGGGCGCCTGGTCGTCGTATCGGACGATCTTGCCTGGTATGCCGACGCTGGGCAGATCGTCCCGACGATGCAAGCTGCGCTCGACAATTGGGCCTATGCCGCACCGCGCCTCGCCGCATTGGCAGAAGATCTTAATCACGATGCTATCCCGAAAGAGCGCTTTCACGAGCGCGAGGCGGCTTCGCCGCTGTCACGCGCCTACCAATGGGCTGACGGAAGCGCCTATGTGAACCATGTCGCGCTGGTGCGACAGGCGCGCGGTGCCGAAATGCCCGACAGCTTCTGGCACGATCCGTTGATGTATCAGGGTGGTAGCGATGCCTTTCTGCCCCCGCGCGACCCGATCCCGCTCGGTGATCCCGCATGGGGGTGCGACATGGAGGCCGAAGTGGTGGTTGTGACAGGTGACGTGCCCGCGGGGATCGACGCGGTCGCGGCGCGTGACAAGATCCTGCTTGTCGGCCTTACCAACGACGTGTCGCTGCGCGGTCTGATCCCGGCCGAGCTTGCCAAGGGCTTCGGCTTTTTCCAGTCCAAGCCGTCGAGCGCGATGTCGCCCGTTTTTGTGACACCCGATGCACTTGGCGAACGATGGAAGGATGGCAAGCTGCACGGCGCGCTTTGTGTCGACTTCAACGGTCAGCCGCTTGGCCGTGCGGATGCCGGGGTCGACATGACGTTCGACTTTGGGCAGCTCATTGCCCATGCGGCAAAAACCCGCGATCTGGGCGCCGGAACGATCATCGGGTCGGGGACTGTATCGAATCGCGACAGCAACGGCGGGCCGGGCAAGCCGATCGCCGCCGGCGGGCTGGGGTATAGCTGTCTGGCCGAGGTCCGGACGGTTGAGACGATTCAGTACGGTGAGGCGAAGACGTCATTCATGCAAAAGGGCGATATCGTCCGCATCTGGATGGACGACGATCGGCACCACAGCATCTTCGGCGCGATCGAACAGACCGTCGGTGGATGATAGAATCAGGGGCGGAATCGCTTCCGCCCCTGATTGATGTGTTTGCTGTCGGTACGGCGATCAGCCGCCGCCACCGAAGCTGCCGCCGGTCATGGCGTCGCTCAGCGAGCAGGCCGCTGGGCCGAGAATGACGATGAAAAGGCACGGCAGGATAAACAGGATAAGGGGCACCGTCATGATCGCGGGCAGACGCGCGGCCTTTTCCTCGGCGCGCATCATGCGCTCGTTGCGGAATTCGGCCGACAGCACACGCAGCGCGCTGGCGAGCGGCGTGCCGTATTTCTCGGTCTGGATCATAGTCGTGACTACACCCTTCACCGATTCCAGATCGACGCGATAAGCGAGGTTTTCGAACGCTTGGCGACGCTCGGTTAGGAAGCTCAGCTCGATCGACGTCAGCGCGAACTCTTCTCCGAGTTCGGGATAGGCACGTCCCAGCTCTTTCGACACCCTTGCAAAGGCGGTGTCAACCGTCAGACCGGCCTCGGCGCAGATGACGAGCAGATCGAGCGCGTCGGGAAGACCTTTGCGGATCGCGTCGGTGCGCTTCGCGCGCTTGTTCTGCACGAACAGATCGGGTGCTTTGTAGCCGAGTATCAAAGCAGCCATAGTAAAGCCTGACCGTTTGAAAGGCGTCATGTCGGGCCAGGTATCCATCCCATAGATCAGGAAAATAGCGAGGCCGCCGAATATGATCGGCAGGACCATGCGGCCGAAAATGACTGCTACGGCCAAGTCTTTCGACCGGATGCCAGCCTGTGCCAGCTTCTGCTGAACATCCTTGATCTGCTCTTCCTGAAGCACCTGAAGCTTGCCCAGAAAGGTGCGCATCTTATCGGCGTGCTGGTTCTTGCGAACCAGTTTGGCGCGGCGCTTCGTGGTCGAGGCGGTGATGCCGGCTTTCAATTGCTCGCGGCGGTCGTTCAGCGCCTTGACGCGTTTGGTCATCGGGTTCCGAACAGTGAGCGCACCGTAGATGGCGAACAATACGGCGAAGACGCCAACCGCCGCCAGCAGTGTGCCTACCCATATGACGTCGACGCCGAGCAGCGTCGGGCCGCGTTGGGCACCGGTGAAGGCCGAGGAGAGAAGGAGGCTGCTGTTCACTTGTTTTTGCCCCCTCAGATTTCGAAACTGATCATTTTGGCCATGATACCGACCCCGATGCTCATCCAGACAAGGCCACCCAAACCGGTAATGATCAGTCGCTGTTCATAGAAAAAACCTGCGAGATAATCAGGATTCATCATCCAGACGATGCCGAACACGAAAAAAGGAAGCGCGCCGACGATATAGGCCGATGCCTTCGCTTCCGATGACATCGCGCGAATTTTCAGTTTCATCTGCGCGCGCTTGCGCAATACTTCGGACAGATTGGCCAGTGTCTCTGCCAGATTGCCGCCGGTTTCGCGCTGGATCTGGATCGTGATGCAAAAGAACTGGAATTCGGGCGTGCCGAGCATTTCCGCCGATTCTTGCAGCGCCGCTTCCATCGTGTTGCCGATGCGGATGCGCTCGACGACACTTTTGAATTCTTCGCCGACGGGCCCCGGCAGTTCCTGGCTAACCACTTGAAACGTCTCAGTGACCGGAAGGCCCGACTTCAGGCCGCGCACGAGGAGGTCGATTGCGTCCGGAAAGCGGGCATTGAATTTGGCGACGCGCTTTTTAATGGCCCTGCCGACGACAAGATACGGCAAGCCGAGGCTGATCATCAGGCCGAGGAGCACGGCCATCAAAAATGGCGCCCGCATGACCAGCATCCCGCCAGTTGCAACCACGAACACCGCCATCGACACGAACAAATACTGGTTGAGGGTCCAGCTCTTGCCCGTTCGGCGTATCCGTTTTTCCAGTTCTTCGCGCCGCGGCAGCAAGTTGGCCAGCGTTGAATTACCGTTGGCGCCCGATGCGATGGTCTTGCGCATCTGGGCGGCGACCACTGCTTCGGTCGAGGCTGCATGGCGGTCTTTGAGCATTGCCAGTCGCCGCGTCTTTGCCTTGCCGACCGACGGCCCGCCGAGCAGGACTACGAGCATCGTGAAGGCCAGGAAGGCCCCGGCGATGATAAGGATGACTGGCAGATTCATGGTCAGCTGATGTCCGCTTCTATCGCTGGAGGTGGTGACGGTGCGTCAGGCGCGCCGTCATGCCGCCTGTTTCGCGCCCTTTTTCATCAGGCCGAGCTTGCCGAGCAGCGATCCACCCGATTTGCTCTTTCCGACGGCAACCTTTGCCTCCTCGACTTCGACGTCGGCGCCATCGAGGATGAGGCGCATCAGGTTGTTCCATATTTGCGCCGACTTCGTGCCCTTGCAGGTTTCGGCATAAGATTTGCCGAGCTTTGCCGCCTGGCTGACCAGTTTCGGGTCGAACGGAATGACGACGTCGATCTGGCGCTCGATCGAGGATTCGAATTCCTTGCGCGACAGTTCGCCTATTGCGTTCTGGAACTTGTTGGCGACCAGCACCACGCGTGCACCCGGAATATTCTGTTTGAACCAGGACAGAAGGCGAATGGTATCGCGGGCCGCGGCGAGAGTCACATCGCTGACGAGCAAGATCGTCCCCGCTTCCGACACAAGATGCGGGAAGGGGATCAGAACCTGTCGCGGAATGTCGACGATCGTCATTTCGAACGCGTTGCGAAGCTCCTCTTCCAGTTGGAAGAAGGCCGAACCGTCGGTCATCACCGGCTGATGGATGGGCGCTTCGGCTGACAGCAGGCTGAGCTTGTCCGACGCACGCACCATCGCCCGTTCGATGAATAGCCCGTCGATGCGGCTGGGGTTGTCGATCGCGTCGATCAGGCCGCGACCGGGTTCGAGGTCGAGCGTCAGCGCTCCCGTGCCGAAATGGACATCCAGATCGAGCAAAGCTGTCTGGCGGCCTGCCTGTTCGCTGACCGCCCAAGCGAGCGACGTTGCCACGAGCGACGCACCTACGCCGCCGCGCACGCCGACGACGGCCATCATATGATGCGGCTTGTCGTCGTGCATGTCGGAATGCTTCGGCGCCGAGAGCATCGCCTGCGCCATGGTCAGCGATTCGCGCACCTGGTCAAGCGACAGCGGTTTCAGCAGATAATCCTGGATTCCGCTCGACAGAAGGTCGCGGTAGAGGCGAACGTCGTTCACCTGTCCGGCAGCGATCACGACCGTGCCGGGTTCGCAGACTTCGGCCAGTGCGTTGATGTCGTTGATCGGATCACCCGATTCGGACATGTCGACGAAAAGAATGTTCGGGCTGGCCGATACGGACAGCGATTGCACGGCGTTGCGCAGGCCGCCCTTGTTACATTTTTCGATCGGCCAGCCCATGTCGTTGGCCGCCGTGCGGATCAGTTCCAGCGTATCTTCGTCGCAGACGAAAGCACTGAAAGGATCGCGCAGTCCTGCTGATTTGAAAGGAGCGTTCACTTGCTGCCTCCGCTGGTTGATTCGCCGCGCAGTTCGCCGGCGCCGGTCTGGGGTTTCGTGCGATAAGTCTTGATCGCCCGCGTGGCCGCGGCGGGATCGTGACCGGTGTCGCGGGCTCCCTTGATCAGGTCGTTGGGATCGGCGACCATTGCGGCGAGGTTACTGTTGACCGCGCACCCGTAGTTCGACGACGTTGAGTTGGTGGGATTGATGGAGGATTTGCTTTCCCAGTTGGGGCAGCCCGGCACCGAAGCCGAAGCACGCGTCACAACGATACGCAGATGTCCCTCGGGAACCGTGCCGGTGGTCACCGGAACATCGTTGCTGAGTAATAGCCCGCGGCGCCCGATCATGGACCGGACCGTTGCCTGTGCCGAGTTGGCGCCATACGCGGACGGATCCTCGATCGCGATGCGATCACCATAGCGGACACCCATCGCGTCGAACCAGTCTTGCAGGCGACCCTGTTCGCTGGGGGGCAATTCGCCGTTCGAAGCTGCAATATCGAACTGATAGATGCTGTTGCGAACGAGGGGTTGATGAACCGAGTCAAGGCTGCGGTTGCTGACGGCCGCACCGGTGCAGCCGGCGAGCGACGTGGCCAGAGCCAGGATCGTCCAAGTTGCGATTTTTTTCATCACTTTGCTCCTGAAACCGAACGCGTCACTTGATGCTGAAGCCGGGCGACGCGTCGCCACCGGGCCGCGGGCGATCGGCATCGCCAATGTTGGTGTCGAGCCGCGGCTTCGGTCGGTCCCCGCCAGTCACGCCGTCGCTCGTCTGGTTGCCCAGAATGCGCTGTAGATCGTTGGAGTCCTGAAAGGCATCGGTGGGCAGCTTGATGTCGTTCGCCGACACCGGCTGAACGAGATAGGGGGTCACGACGATGACCAGTTCGGTTTCGCCGCGACGGAAGCTGTCCGATTTGAACAACATGCCAAGTAACGGAACATCGCCGAGGCCGGGTAGCTTGTCGATCGCACCGATCGAACGGTTGTTGATCAGCCCCGCGATCATAAAGCTTTCGCCAGAACCGAGCTCGACGGTCGTTTCCGCACGGCGGATGGTCAGTGCGGGGACCTGAAACCCTTGCATCTCGATCGCGCCTTCGGTTGACAGCTCGGATACTTCGGGACGGACGCGCAGGCTGATCCGGCCGTTCGACAGCACGGTCGGCGTGTAGGAGAGGCTGACACCATATTTGCGATATTCGATCGTTGTGCTGGCGAAATTGCCGGGGATCGGAACCGGGAACTCGCCGCCCGCCAGGAAATCGGCGGTTTCGCCCGATATGGCGGTCAGGTTGGGCTGCGCCAGTGTCGCAACCAGCCCCGACCGTTCGCCGATATCAAGCGAGGCCATCAGGTCGAGCCCGAACAGTCGGCCAGCACCAGCGAGGCTCCGCTTGTCGGCTGGCGCGTTGAATTGATAGTTGGTCCCCAGCGTCGTTCCGTTGATCGGCAGGCCGGTGACCGGATTATAGGGTCGAGGAACCGGGCTGCCCGGAAACACTGCGGTCGGAGCGGGGATGTCGGTGATCGTACCCGGGCTGCGGCCGCCGAACACGCCACCGAGAAAGCCGTTGCCCAACACGCCATCCTTGTCGCGGGTCAACAGGTTGCCGCTGATTTCCTTTACCAGCGAGCGGTTCACTTCGGCGATGCGGACCTGCAGATTGACCTGCAGCGGCGTGGCCGTACGGAGGCGCGACAGCACCTTGGTGGTATCGCCGACGAACGCTTGCACCAGCCGTTCGGCTTCGGCGGCATCGTCGGGCGACTGGACCGTGCCGGTAAGCAGCACAAAGCCGTTCATTGTATTCGCCGAAATGCTGGCGTCCGGCATCGCAAGCGACAGCATCTGGTCGATCGTCTCAATATTGTTGCCAACGCGCGCGACGGTCGAAAAAACGACCCGACCGCTGGCGTCGGTGGCATAGATGCTGGTTTCGCCGGGCTTCTTCCCGAATATATAGAGTTGACGGTTCGACCGGACCTGAACGTCGGCGACAGCGTCATCGGCGACGAAGATGTCGGACATCGAAGCGGGAAGGCTGACCAGACGGCCGCGGCCCACCGACAGGTCGATGCTGCCGTTGGCGCTCTGGACGGCTTGTGCGATTGCGGGCTGCGAAGGTGCCGCCGCCAGCGTGGCCGCGAGGAGGCCGATGGCGAGGGTGCGGACCAGTGCGACCGCCTGGAAATTGGCTTTTCTGTTCATCTTACTTACCCCCAACCGGAACTTCGGTCATCTTGTCGCCACGGGTCACGCGAACGACCGGCCCGCGCGGTACGGACGCGGAGCGATCCCCATAAGACGGTGCAGAACCGCCGTTGTTTTCCGGTAGCTGCGGGCGCGGCGACGACACGCGGCCTCGCACAGGGATCCAGAAGCGCGAGACGTCGCCGCCGGTGGTAACCGACGAGCGGCTGGCGGTGGGACGTGCGGCGACTTCGGCCAGCATCTTCTTTTCGGCAGCGGTGCCCCCCTTGGTAGGGACATTGATGTCGCCCGATGCAATGGCGGCGTCGAGGTCGCCAGCGTTCTCGGCTAGCGGACGCAGCGCCAGTGACAACTTGCCCATGTCCTGGGCAACGGCAATCTTTTCAGCAATTTCCGGTGTGGCTTCCAGAGTCACCGAGCCAAAGGTGCGAACCGGAGTCTTGCCCGTTTCGTCTTCGGCATCATAGCGTTGGTCGGTTGCCAGAACGCGAACATTGCGAACGATCGTTTCGGCCGTGAAGATCTGTTTATCGGGATAGGAGCTGCCTTCCGCGACCGCGATCGTCTGCGCCAGCACCACATCGACGCGGTCGCCCGGGAATACGAAGCCGGCGACGCCCTGTTCCTGCGAGACCTTGACCGTCACGGCACGCATGCCCGGGCCGAGCGCCGCGGCGAGGAAGCCGCGATCGTCGGGATGGACGAGCGCGCCCTGCGTCAACGGCTGGCCTGCAGTGATCGGATACCGCACGACGGTGCCGACCAACGTGTTCACGTCGGTTTTGTCCTTCAGGAAATAGGCCTTTTCGACCAGTTCCTTGGGCCAGGGCTGAAACCGAAAGCTGTCGGGGCCGATGATCGTGCCGACGGGCAATTGCCGCGTCGCAACAAGGATCGTCGGGCCGGTAATTTCCGGTGCCGCAGCGGCACGTGCCGGCGGAGCCGCAGTCCCGCGCATCATCTGATTTACCCCCAATGCCGCGCAAATGGCGATCACCAGCGCGCCGACGATCAGCATAATCTTTCGCGTATCCATGACGATTTTTCGCCTCCTGCACCAGCCAGACACGGCGGTGCTTGCCCTCAGGTCAAACCGATAGCCTGAAACTGGTTAAGATATTGTTGGTGAAGCGCCCACAGGCCCGCCGCAGCGATGGCGACTCCATAGGGTACCTCCACGGGCTCGTCCGAAGGGCGCAATTTCATATGGATGAGCATCACGGCCGACAGGACACCACCTCCGATCGCCATGATCGTGAGCATGGGCATGAACAGAGGGACGGGAATCCAGAGCATCACCGCGCCGATCATTTTGACATCGCCACCGCCCATCGCGCCGATAGCGAACAGCCCGACAAAGACGAGAAAGACCGCGAAGGCGGTGCTAAACTGGATTGGGATGTCGGGCCAGAGCGCCAGTCCGGTCGCGATCCAGAAGGGGATCGCGAGCAGAGCCATTGCGGCGTTGAGTTCGTTGGAAATGGTCCGCGACCGGAGGTCGCTGATCGCAGCGCCAATCATCAACAAGGCGAGCAGTGCCATCAGGCCCAGGGAGATCATGCCGCTTTCCATCGGGTTTCTCCTACGCATCATGACTTACCAAAGGGTAACCATGCCGGGGAGAACGCGCGGCTTGCATTCCCCGGTCCAATGGATATGCGGCTCGGCATGACCGACGCGCCGCCTTCTGCCACCGATGTGCTGATTGTCGGTGCCGGAATCGCCGGCGCAAGCCTGGCGGCCGCGCTTGCCCCTTGGCGCCGCGTAATGCTGGTCGAAGCGGAAGAAATGCCGGGCTATCATGCGACCGGCCGATCGGCCGCGTTCTGGCACGAAACCTATGGTGGCGCGCATGTGCAGCCGCTATCCATCGCCTCATTCGCCGCCCTTGGCAGTCCGGCGCCTGAATTTTCCGATCGCAGTTTTTTGTCGCCGCGTACCGCACTGACGCTGGGGCGGCGATCCGACACGGCGGCGATTGATGCTTTCATCACGGAATTTTCCGCCAAAGGGGTAAAGGTGTCGCGGGTGGGCGCTGCGGAGATTGCCGAAAAAGTACCCGGTATCAGCCCCGAATGGAGCGAAGCCGCCTTTGAGGCTGCGTGCAGCGACATCGACGTCGGTCGCCTCCACGCTGCCTATCTGCGCGCCGCCCAACGCGGTGGCGCTTTGCTCGTAACCCGCGCAAGGCTTCAGTCCGCGCGCCGGGTCGACGATGGATGGGATGTCCGGATCGACGGCCAGAATGTTCATGCGGCGCTGATCGTCAATGCCGCCGGGGCTTGGGCCGATCAGGTGGCCGGGGCGTGCGGCGTCGCTCCCCTGGGCATTCAACCCTATCGCCGAACGGTCATGCAGTTACGACTTGGCGTACCGGTTCCGGCGGAGCTTCCGCTCGTCGTCCACGTCGGAGGAAAATTCTACTTCAAGGGCGAAAGCGAGGGACGGATATGGCTTAGCCCTCATGACGAAACGCCCACCGCGCCGCACGACGCGGTGCCCGAGGAGATCGACGTGGCGATCGCGATCGACCGGCTGCAATCGGTGGTCGACTGGCCCATCGAAGCGGTCGAGCGGAAATGGGCGGGATTGCGCAGCTTTGCTCCCGACCGCGCCCCCGTTTTCGGGGTCGATCCGCGGGAATCCGCATTCATCTGGTGTGCGGGGCAGGGCGGCTTCGGTATCCAGACTTCGCCTGCAATTGCCGCGCTGCTAGCAGCCCAACTCGGCGCTCCCGCGCCAAACGGCCCGATCGGCGGCGTCGATCCCGCGCCCTATGCGCCATCCCGTTTCGCCTGAGCGATCTGGCGGCTTGCGCGCGGCCCCTTCCTGCTTAACATGACGGTGTCGCGCCAGCTTGGCGCGGGCATGGCAAGTGGAGGATTTCATGGCCCATTATTTCGAAATCAAGAAGAACAAGGCTGGCGAATTCGTCGCCTATTTCAAATATAACAGCGAGCCGATCTTCTGGACCGAAGGCTATTCGAGCAAGGCTTCCGCCAAGAATGCCATCGAATCGATTCTGAAAAATGGTCCCGGCGCGGAAGTCCGCGAAACCGAATGATCCGGTGCGCGCGGGTGCTTAGCGCGCCCGCGCGATCTCCAGTGCTGCGTCGCTGGCGAGCTGGTCGGCGAGTTCGTTGTCACCATGGCCTGCGTGGCCTTTTACCCACAGCCACTCGACCTTGTGCCGCGCGTTTTCCTTGACGAGGCGCTGCCACAGATCGGCGTTGGCGACGGGTTTCTTGGCTGCTGTTTTCCAGCCATTTTTCTGCCAGCCGAAAATCCATTTGGTGATGCCGTCGCGCACATAGACGCTGTCCGTGGACAGTTCGACATTGCAGCTGCGTTTGAGCGCGGCGAGCGCTTCGATCGCTGCCATCAGTTCCATGCGATTATTCGTCGTGTCGGGTTCGCCCCCGGACAACTTCTTCACGACATCGCCCCATCGCAAGACGGCGCCCCAGCCGCCGGGGCCGGGGTTGCCCTTGCACGCCCCGTCTGTGGCAACGATCACGGTCTTCGCGGTGGTTTCGGTCATGCGGCGAACAGGCTGGCTGCGTCGGCGGCGCTATAACGTTGCAGGCGGGCGAGGAAGGGCGAGGGGTCCTTGCGCGTGACAAGGGCATCGGTTGGGGTATGGACCCAGTCGTGTGCGCGCGTCAGCAAAAAGCGCAACGATGCACCGCGTGCAAGCAGAGGCAGGACGGCAACCTCTGCGTCCGAAAGCGTGATATCGCGGGCGTAGCCGCGCATCAGCGCCTGTGCCCGTGCGGGATCGCAATGCTTGCCGTCCGCGGAAAAAGCCCATGACGCATGCGTGATGACGAGGTCATAGGCGCGAAAGTCGCTCGCGGCGAAATAGAAATCGATGAGCCCCGTGACCCGGTCGCCGAGCATCAACACATTGTCGGGGAACAGGTCGGCGTGGATGACATGGGCTGGCAGGCCGGTCGGCCAATTTTCATCGAGATAGTCGAGTTCGTCGTCGACGATCGCCTGCAATCCGGGCTGCACCACATCGAGATCACCCGCCGCCTCGGCAACGGCGCGCCAATGGCTGCGGCCCATGCTGTTCTTGCGTGCGCCCGCATATCCTTCCAGCGCCTTGTGCATGGCGCCAAGCGCGGCGCCCGCCGCTTCGCATTGCTCCGGTGTTGGATGGGTTAGCGAAATACCGGGGAGAAACTGGATAACGCAGGCGGCGCGGCCCGAAACCTGCTGGATCGCCGCACCCGTCCGGTCACGGATCATTGCCGGGACGGGGCAGTTCCGGCTCGCGAGATGGTTCAGCAGGTCGACGAAAAAGGGCAGGTCGCCTTCGCTCACGCGCTTTTCGTAAAGTGTCAGGATGAAGCGGCCGCCCGTGGTCTCGAGCAGGAAATTGCTGTTCTCGACGCCTTCGGCAATGCCCTTGCACGACACGACAGTGCCAATGTCGTAACGGGCCACAAGTGCGGCAAGGTCGTCGGGTTCGACGTGCGTATAGACTGCCATCAGGTCGCAGCCGGTTCGAGCCCGCGCGGCAATTTGAAGACCATGTTTTCCTCGGCCGTCACGACCACATCTTCGATGATGGTGCGAACCGCTGCGACCGCATCGATGACCTCGCGGACCAGTGTTTCCGGGGCGCTGGCGCCGGCCGTGATGCCCAGCGTGTCGATCCCCTGCAGCCACGCCGGATCGATGTCCGTCCCGCGCTGGACCAGATGGGCAGGAGTTCCCAACCGTTCGGCGACCTCGACGAGGCGTAAGCTGTTCGAGCTGTTGGGGGCGCCGATCACGATCAGGCGATCGCATTGGCCGGCAATCGCTTTCACCGCTTCCTGGCGGTTCGACGTTGCGTAGCAAATGTCCTCGCCGCGCGGGCCGGTGATCGCCGGAAAACGATGCTGCAGCGCCGCGATGATGTCGCGCGTGTCGTCCACCGACAAGGTCGTCTGCGTCAGGAACGACAGCATGGCGGGATCGGGCGGCGACAAGGCCGCGACGTCGTCGACCGATTCGACCAGCGTCATCGCGCCCTCTGGCAACTGGCCCAAGGTGCCGATCACTTCGGGATGTCCGGCATGGCCGACAAAGACGATGTGGCGCCCCACTTCATGCGCGCGTTCGGCCTGGCGGTGCACTTTCGATACCAAGGGACAGGTCGCGTCGATGTAGTCGAGCCCGCGCATCTCGGCTTTTGCCGGGACCGCTTTGGGGACGCCGTGGGCGCTGAAGACCACCGGGACGCCGTCGGGAACCTGGTCGAGCGATTCGACGAAAATCGCGCCCATTGCCTTCAGCGAGTCCACGACATAACGATTGTGGACGATTTCATGCCGGACAAAGACCGGCGCGCCATATTTCTGCAGCGCCAGTTCGACGATCCGGATCGCGCGGTCGACACCGGCGCAAAAACCGCGCGGTGCTGCGATCAAAACCTTGAGTTCTGCCGCTTCGCTGCCGCTTGCGGAGCTGTTATGATGGGGTACATTCATCTCGTGGGCGCTCTAGCGCAGGGCCCGCCATGCGGTAAAGCCACTTCGCACCGTTGCGCCTTGTTCATCGCGCCGATAAGAAGCGGCGCGCATGAAGCGGGATCAACTGTCCCGACGCATTGTCTGTGCGCCTGTTTGGAAAGCCCGTTTATCATGATGTCCACTTCGTTTCCGTCCCGTAAGTTTCTGACCGTGCTGTGCGGCACGGCAGCCATGGCGACGGTGGCGGGCTGCGCGAAGGACAACGAAATCGATCTTGCAGGTGGCGTGGGCATCACCGCGACGCGTAGCACCTGCCCGGCGGTCGCCGTGCCGCTTCACACCGGTGACGTTACGCTGTTCGATCCCGCCACCAGCCGCGATGCGCGCGCCGTCGATGTCGTCGCTACGATCACCAATGTGACGCCGCAGTGCAATGACGCGAGCGAGAAGGTCTATCAACTCGCAAGCTTCGACGTCGTTGCGACGCGACGCGACGCGGGGCCGGCGCGCACGGTCACGCTGCCTTATTACGCAACCGTCCTGCAGGGCGGCACCGCGGTCGTTGCAAAACGGCTCGGCAATGTCGCGGTGACCTTTGCCGAAGGACAGGTCCGTGGCACTGGCCGTGGGCAGGCGTCGGCCTATGTCGATCGCACCGCCGCAACGCTGCCCGCCGACATTCAGGAACGTATCACGCGCAAGCGCAAGGCAGGTGATCAGGACGCGGCGGTCGACCCGCTCAGCCTTCCCGAAGTGCGCGCCGCGGTGCAGCGGTCGAGCTTCGAGCTGCTCATCGGCTTCCAGCTGACACAGGATCAGCTCGAATATAACGTCCGACGATAGGACCGCGGCGGCGCTGCGGTGCCGTTCGCATCATCAAGCCCTGCGCGCCGACCGGTGACGCGGGGCTTTTCGCGCCCGTTCAGACAGGATAGGGCGCCCGCAAGACTTTTTTCGATCGAAGATAGGCCCAGCCCGTGACCCTGTTTAGCCGCTTTTCCGACCATATCGGCGCCGCGCTCGATGCGCTCGCCGCCCGCGACGCATTACCCGGCGGCCTCGATCGCAGCGCAATCAGCGTCGAGCCACCGCGCGACCCCGCGCATGGCGATGTCGCCACCAACGCCGCGATGGTGCTCGCAAAGCCCGCGGGTGTGAACCCGCGCGCGCTTGCCGACCTGCTCGTCGCCGAGCTTGGTGCAATTGACGAAGTGACCGAAGCAAGCGTCGCGGGTCCCGGCTTTATCAACTTACGTCTCGTCGACGACAGCTGGCGCGACGAACTCGCTCTGATCTTTAGCGAGAGCGGAAATTATGGGCGCTCGACGATGGGACAGGGGCGCCGCGTCAACGTCGAATATGTGTCGGCAAACCCGACCGGCCCGATGCACGTCGGCCATTGCCGCGGCGCGGTTGTCGGCGATGCGCTCGCAGCGCTGCTCGAATTTGCAGGGCATGAAGTAACCCGCGAATATTATGTCAACGATGCGGGAGGGCAGGTCGATGTGCTCGCGCGGTCGGTGCATATGCGGTATCGCGAGGCGCTCGGCGAGGAGGTTGGCGCGATCCCCGAGGGCCTGTATCCGGGCGATTATCTGATACCCGTCGCCAGCAAGCTCGCAGTCGAATATGGCGACCGTTTCGTCGGAGCGCCCGAAAGCGCATGGCTCGGGTTGTTCCGTGCCGAAGCCGTCAGCGCGATGATGGACATGATCCGCGCCGACCTCGCCAAACTTGGCATTCACCACGACCTGTTTTCGTCCGAAGCCGAATTGCAGGCCGAGGGTAAACCCGCTGCGGCCGAAAAATGGCTGCGCGACCATGACCTCGTCTACGATGGCCTCCTCGAAGCGCCGAAGGGCGAGACGCCCGAGGATTGGGAGCCGGTCGAATTGCCGCTGTTCCGCTCGACGCAGTTCGGCGACGATCAGGATCGTCCGATCAAGAAGTCGGACGGTAGCTGGACCTATTTCGGCGCCGACCTCGCTTACCATTTCCAGAAGAGCCAGAATGCCGACGAGTTGATCGACATCTGGGGCGCGGACCATGCCGGGACAGTCAAGCGGATCAAGGCTGCGGTTGCGGCGCTGACCGGCGGCAAGACGCGTTTCGACGTCAAGCTGGTGCAGATGGTCCGGCTGCTCAAAAATGGCGAGCCGTTCAAGATGTCGAAGCGTGCGGGCAACTTCGTGACGTTGGCAGATGTTGTTGACGAGGTCGGCAAGGATGCGGTTCGCTTCACCATGCTGACGCGGAAAGCCGACGCGCAGATGGATTTCGACTTTGCGAAGGTGGTCGAAGCGTCGCGCGACAACCCCGTCTGGTATCTCCAATATGCCAACGCCCGAATTTCGCGGTTGCGCAAAAAGGCCGCGGATGCCGGGATCGATCTGCCGACACCGGCCCCCGAACGCTTGAATGCACATGAACTCGGGCTGGTAAAATTGCTCGCGCAATTCCCGCGGCTCGTCGAATCGGCGGCGTCAGCACGCGAACCGCACCGGATCGCCTTTTATCTTGCGGACGTCGCGGCGGCGTTCCACGCTTGGTATAATCTGGGCAACGACGATCCGGGGCTGCGGATCGTTCTCGACAATGATCCCGAATTGACCGCGACGCGCCTTTATTTGGCGGATGGAATCGGGCAGGTTATCCGTAACGGGCTGCACCTGATGGGGGTCGAGGCGCTCGAGGAGATGGTGTGATGGCGGGGGACAAGGATATAGAACAAGGGGATGCGGGTCTCGGGCTCGGCGATGAGGACCGTCTGCCGTGGCTCGAAGCCGCCGACGGATTCGAGGAGGATGGCGAAGTTTCGCCGGCGCGCCTGCTGATGATGGTGTTCGGTGGACTGCTGTTGATCGCTGCCGCGCTCGGCGGCCTGTGGTGGATCCAGAACGGTGGATCGCGCAGCAAGGGCGAACTGATCGCCGCCCAGGAAGGCAATTACAAGGTTGCGCCCAAGAATGACGGGGCGAAGACGTTCGAAGGCGAAGGCGACGCGAGCTTCTCAGCCAGCGAGGGGGCTGAGCCCGCGGGCAAGGTCGATCCGACCCGTATGCCCGAGGAGCCTGCTGTAACGCCGCAGGAGCGCGAAGCTGCGACCGCAAAGGCGGCGGCCGCAAAGGCGGGCGCGACGAAAGCCGCAGCGGCACCCGCTGCGCCGGCAGACAAGGCAAAAGCCAAGCCTGCCATCCCGCCGGTCACGGCCGTGAACGTCGGAAGCAAGCCCGCGCAATCGGCTTCGGGATCGGCCATGATCCAGCTTGGTGCATTCAGCAGCGATGCGGCGGCGACAAAGGCATGGACGAACATGTCGAAGCGTTTTGCCTATCTGGCGGAGCTCAACAAATCGGTTTCGCCTGCAAAGGTCGGGAACGGCACCGTTTATCGCCTGCGCGTATCGGCAGGAACGGCCGCCAACGCTGCGAGTTTGTGCGGGAAATTGCGCGTTGCCGGTGAAAATTGCGTCGTCGTTCGCTGATTCGGCCCGCTTGGCCGCAGACTCCGTTGGTACAATCCTGTCACTATGGCATGTTGCCTACCCTGCTTTCCGCATCAGGGGGCGGCGGCTGATGGAGTTTGACGCACAATGATCCCTGCGATTTTCGGCCTGTCGGGCCTGACCCTCACCGACGACGAGCGGGCATTTTTTCGCGACAGCGATCCTGCGGGCTACATCCTGTTCGGGCGCAATATCGAAAACCGCGAGCAGTTGCGACGCCTGACCGACGAACTGCGCAGCCTCGATGGACGGACCAATCTGCCGATCCTGATCGATCAGGAAGGCGGGCGGGTCGCGCGGATGAAATCGCCCGAATGGCCTGCTTTTCCGAGCGGCGCCACGTTCGATGCGCTGTACGAACGGGCGCCCGCCAGCGCGATCGAGGCGGCGCGGCTCAACGCGATGGCGCTCGCTGCGATGCTGTCCGAAGTGGGCATCACGGTCGATTGCCTGCCGTTGCTCGATGTTCGTCAGCCCGGTGCGAGCGACGTCATCGGCGACCGTGCCCTCGGCAGTGAGCCAATGCGCGTTGCAGCGCTTGGTCGCGCCATTCTCGGTGGGCTGCAGGCTGGCGGTGTCGTCGGTATTGTCAAACATATCCCGGGGCACGGCCGGGCCTTGCTTGATACCCACGAAGCCTTGCCCGTTGTGACGGCGCTCGACCGCGACTTGCAAACCGACCTTGCTCCCTTCGCGGCGCTGCGGGATGCCGCTATGGCGATGACCTGCCATGTCATATTCGAGGCGTGGGACCCAGACCGGCCTGCGACGCTGTCGCCGATCATCATCGACAGCGTCATCCGCCAGCGTATCGGTTTTCATGGCCTGCTGATGACGGACGACCTCGACATGAAGGCGCTGTCGGGAGACGTCCCGTCGCGCGCTGCCGATGCGGTCGCGGCGGGTTGCGACATTGCGCTCAACTGCTGGGGCAAGATGGATGACATGGTCGGGATCGCCAATGCACTCAATCCGATCAGCACCGTTTCGCTAGCCCGTCTGGAAGGCGCGATGGAGCGGATATCGGGGAATGGCGACGATCGCCCTTTCGCAACGCTGGTCAATCAGCGCGACGCGCTGCTTGCGGTCGCCTGAGCGGCCGATGGAAGAGCTGCCGCTCGACTTCGAGATTGTAGCGGCGCCGCCCGAACGTGACGATGCGCTTCAGCTTTCCCTCGAAAGCTGGGAAGGGCCGCTCGACCTGTTGCTCACGCTCGCGCGTAACCAGAAGGTTGACCTTAAACAGATTTCGATTCTTGAGCTGGTCGAGCAATATCTGACCTTCATCGCCGAGGCGCGGGAATTGAAGCTGGAGGTCGCGGCCGATTATCTCGTCATGGCGGCCTGGCTCGCCTATCTCAAATCGGCGTTGCTGCTTCCCAAGGATCCGCTCGAGGATCCGTCGCCCGACGAACTCGCGCTCCGGTTGCAACTGCGCTTGCAGCGGCTGGCCGCGATGCGCGAAGCGGCCGCGCGCTTGCTGGCGCGAGACCGCGTCGGCCGCGACGTGTTCCTGCGCGCAAAACCCGAAGGGCTCCGGGACGTCCGGGTGCGGCGCTGGGATGCCAGCCTCTACGACCTTCTTTCGGCCTATGGACAGGTCAAGCTGCGCAGCGAGCCGGTTGTGCATATGGTGTCACGGCGCCCGGTGGTCACACTCGACGCCGCGCTTCACCATCTCCAGCGGATGATCGGCGTCAAGCTGGACTGGGCCGAACTGGCGGATTTCCTGCCGCCCGATTATGACGGACCGCTGCGGCGTTCGGCGATCGCGTCAAGTTTTGTTGCGGCGCTTGAACTCGCACGGCAGGGCCGCCTTGATCTGAAGCAGGAGGGGGCGTTCGAACCCCTGTATCTAAAGGCCGCTCAAATGGGACAACAACCCGCATGATCGACGATCTCGAACGCGCCATAGAGGCGATGCTTTTCGCCAGCGATGAGCCACTCGATGCGCGGCAGGTCGCCGGACGGCTGGGCGATGAAATGACCCCGGGCGCCGTGCGTGCGGTCATTGCGGCGATTGCGGTGCGGCATGAAGGCAGTGGTATCGAACTCGTCGAGCGCGGGGGGCATTGGCATTTCCAGACACCCGCCGACTTGGCCCACCTGCTTCGCCGCGAACGCGACGATCCGCGCAAATTGTCGCGTGCGGCCGCCGAGGTGCTGGCTATTGTTGCGTACCATGAGCCGGTGAGTCGCGCCGAGATCGAGGCGATCCGCGGTGTACAGACTTCGAAAGGGACGCTCGACGTGCTGATGGAAGCCGAATGGGTCGCTCCCGCCGGGCGGCGCGAAGTGCCGGGGCGTCCGCTAATTTACAAGACGACCGACGCTTTCCTGCAACATTTTGGCCTCACGAGCCGCAAGGACCTGCCGGGCATCGAGGATTTGCGCGCGGCAGGACTGCTCGATCCGGTCGACCTCGCTTTTGACGAGGCAATGGGCGAGCTGGACCTAGTAAAAGACGGCGAAGAGGCTTAGATGACGGCCTCAAGGAGAATTTAAGATGGGTAGCTTCAGCATCTGGCACTGGCTCGTGGTCGGGATTCTCGTCCTGCTTCTGTTCGGCAAGGGCCGTTTTTCGGACATGATGGGCGATGTCGCCAAGGGCATCAAAAGCTTCAAAAAGGGCATGTCGGAAGACGACGCGCCGACGCCCGCGCCCAAGCATATCGAGGGCCAGCGCGCGCCCGACGCCGCCGCTCCGATTTCGACGCCGACTGCCGAGCACGACAAGCTCTGATCGCCGTCCGCTTGCGGGGGAAGTTTTAAGGCATGTTTGACGTCGCGCCCACCGAGTTGCTGCTCGTCGTGGTGGTGGCCTTGGTGGTTATCGGCCCCAAGGACCTGCCCAAGGCGATGCGCTTTGTCGGCAAATGGATGGCGAAGGCGCGCGGGATGGCGCGTCATTTCCGGTCCGGCCTCGACACGATGATGCGCGAGGCCGAGCTCGAAGAGCTCGAAAAGCAGTGGCGCGAACAGAATGACGCGATCATGCGCGAATTTCCGCGCATCGACGATGTGAACGCATCGCCGACAACGCCTTCGACCAATACAGCATCGGCCGAACCGGCGAAGACCGAACCCGTGACCGAGGCTGAGATCGACGAGGCTGCGGCGGCCAATTCACCCGAAACGCACGCGATACCGCCGAAGGACGGCCCGTTGCCGTGACCGAAGAGACGACGACGGAAGAGGATGGTGCCGGCGGCAAAATGCCGCTGCTCGATCACTTGGTCGAACTGCGTTCGCGTTTGCTGAAATCCTTGCTCGCGATCGGTGCTGCCTTTGGCGTATGCCTTTATTATGCGAAACCGATTTTCGGTATCCTCGTCCAGCCGCTCGTGAAGGCAGGGCAGGGCAAGCTCATCTATACGCAGTTGTTCGAGGCGTTTTTCGTCGAGATCAAGGTCGCGCTGTTCGCGGCGATGATGATCGCCTTTCCCGTGATCGCGAACCAGCTGTGGAAATTCGTCGCGCCGGGCCTGTTCAAACAGGAGAAGCGCGCGCTGTTGCCCTTCCTGCTCGCAACGCCGGTCCTGTTCGCGATCGGCGCCAGCTTCGCCTATTTTATCACCATCCCGATCGCGCTTAAATTCCTGCTCGGATACCAAGGCAATGTCGGCGGGATCACGCAGGAAGCCTTGCCTTCGGTCGGCAATTATCTGAGCTTCACGATGCAGTTCATCATGGCGTTCGGCATCGCCTTCCTGCTGCCGATCCTGCTGATGCTCATCGAACGATCGGGCCTGGTCACGCGCGAGCAGCTTGTTTCGGCGCGCCGCTACATGATCGTCGCGGCTTTTGCGATTGCCGCGGTCTTTACACCGCCCGACATCCTCAGTCAGCTTCTGCTCGCGGTACCGCTGGTGTTCCTGTACGAAATGTCGCTGCTCGCGATCTGGTTTACCCAGCGCCGACGCAAAACAGGCGCCGGAGAGGCGCCTGTCGAGCCTCTCGAAGAGGCTTAGGGGTAAGTTACTCAACCCTGATCAGTGGATGGCGTCGCTGCCAGCTTGACCGACAGATTCGATGTCGCGACCGGCACCCTTTACCGTGTTGCAGCCAGCGACCAGAAAGCTTGCCATCAGGGCGAGAAGGATTGCGCGGTAACTCGTCATATTTCTACCTCTCAGGATGTGGTGCAAAATGGCCCGGCACGCTTCGAGGGGGGGGAGGGAATGCGGGCCGGGCCAATGTTGCTGAGCAGCGCTGCGGGGGGGGCGATGACCGCTGCTCGAATGGGAAACGACCGAAATGTTCGATAAGTTCCCAAAAAAAATCACCGTGATGAATTTTTTTTTGGAGCCTTTTGAATCGCTTGGATTTCAAGCTTTTATACTCAGAGTACAGTCAGTCCGCTAAGCACTGCGAGGCCGAGGAAGGCGAGAAAACCCATGGAATCGGTCGTCATCGTGACGAAAATGGAACTGGCAACCGCCGGATCCTGATCGAGCCTGTCGAGCAATAGCGGGATGGCAACCCCGGCGACGCCTGCCACAAAGATGTTCACGACCATCGCGGCGGCGATGACCACGCCAAGCTGCGGATTACCGAACCAAAGCGCAGTCGCGGTTCCCGCGATCAATGCAATCGTCCCGCCGTTGAGCAGCGCAATCTTCATTTCACGCCAGATCGCGCGCCAGCTGTTCGAATCGGTCAGCTGGTTCATGGCAAGGGCGCGCACGGTCACTGCCAGTGTCTGCGTACCGGCGTTGCCGCCAACGCCTGCGACGATCGGCATCAGCGCGGCGAGCGCAACCATATGCTCGATCGCGCCACCGAAAAATCCGACGATCGAAGACGCCAGCAGCGCCGTGCCGAGGTTGGCGATCAGCCAGCGCACGCGTGCGCTATATGTCTCGCGGATCGGTTCGTTGATGTCCCCATCGCCGGCGCCCGACAGGCGGAGGATATCCTCGCCGGCTTCTTCCTGAATGATATGGACGACGTCATCGACGGTGATCATCCCGACGAGGCGTCCGGACCTGTCGATAACGGCGGCCGAAATTAGCGCATATTTCTGGAAGCGCAGCGCGACTTCTTCCTGGTCCATATCGACGGGAATCAGCGTCTGTTCGCGCTTCATCACGTCGCTGATCGCGATGTCGCGCGGGGTGCGCAATATCCAGCTCAGCTGGCAGGTGCCGACGGGGCGGTGCATCGGATCGACGACATAGATTTCCCAGAAATCGGTCGTCATGTCGACGTCTTCGCGCAGCCGGTCGATGACGTCGCCGACTGTCACATGTTCGGGAACCGCGACGAGGTCGCGCTGCATCAGGCGACCGGCGGATTCCTCGGGGAAGGACAGGGCGTCCTCGATCGCGGCGCGATCTTCGGGCTCCATCGCGTCGAGCACCGCCTGCTGCTCGTCGGCCTCCATATCCTCGATGATCGCGACGGCATCGTCGGTATCGAGTTCTGCCGCGAGTTCGGCAACCTGTTCGGGGTCGAGAAGGTCGATCAGTTCTTCGCGAACATAATCGTTCATTTCCGCCAGAACATCGGCGGACAGCATATCGCCCAGCACCGCGGCGAGCATCGGACGCTCGTCGCTGCGCGCAAGTTCGAACAGATCGGCGATGTCGGCGGGGTGGAGGCGGCCGACCCGCTCGCGCGCTGCTTCGCTTTCACCGGCCTCGGCGAGCTCGATGACGTCGCGAACGAATTCCGGCTTCAACCGGTCGTCTTCGTCCAACTCGGTCTCGGCCTCGCGCGCGGGCTGGTCACGGTCGCGATCGTCAATGATCGCCACTTCTTCGGGAGGCAGGGAATCTTCGCGTTTATCCATCGCGCGGTCCTCCCTGTGATTGTGCGGCGCGGGTCGCCGGCGGGCCGGACCTTCCCCTAGTGCCGGCACCGCCATATGGCAACGGCGGGGAGGCCAACTGACGCATTTAATGCGTGGCTTTGGCGGTCGGCCCGGCTATGGGACCGCCAACTTTAATAGGCAGGAGTCCTCTTATGTCCGATACGCTCACTCTTTCGTTGTCGACCGGCGATGTCGTCATCCGCCTGCGCCCCGACCTGGCGCCCCAGCATGTCGAGCGCATCACCAGCCTAGCGGCCGAAGGCTTTTACGACGATGTCGTTTTCCACCGCGTGATCCCGGGTTTCATGGCGCAGGGCGGCGATCCGACGGGCACCGGCATGGGCGGCAGCCCGCTGCCCGACCTGCCGCAGGAATTCAGCAGCGAGCCGCACGTCCGCGGCGTTTGCTCGATGGCGCGGTCGCAGAACCCCAATAGCGCGAACAGCCAGTTCTTCATCTGCTTCGACGATGCACGCTTCCTCGACAACCAGTATACCGTCTGGGGCGAAGTGATCGAAGGCATGGACAATGTCGATGCGCTGCCGAAGGGTGAGCCGCCGCGCGAACCCGGCAAGATCGTCAAGGCGACCGTCAGCTGATTTGAAAATCCCCGCTTCGGCGGGGATTTTTTTGTCTAGTCGCCGATAAAGCCATTGAGCCGCTCGCAGGCGGCGATCCAGTCCTGTTTGAATTCCTGAACGACTTGTCCGGCGCCCATCGCCTCGTTCATCAGGCCGACGCCCTGACCGACCCAATAGGTCGCGAGCGCTTTCGCCCCCTCATGGCCGCCTTCGGACAATTTATCGACCTTGCGCAGCGCGGGTTCGCTGACCAGCGATTGCAACGGCATCGGGAGCGGTTTGGGCGCATCTTCGGCTTCCCAGGCGTCGGTCCACGGCGAGCGGAGCTGGCGCGACGGTTTTCCGGTACGGCTCTTTGACCGCACCGTGTCGCGCGACGAGGCGGCGAGCATCTTTTCCTTCACCACCGGATTGGTTTCAGCCTCGGAGGTCGTCAGCCAGACCGATCCGGTCCAGGCACCATGCGCTCCCATCGCCATGGCGGCCGCCATCTGCCGTCCGGTGACGATGCCGCCTGCCGCCAATATCGGCGTGTTCGCGCCCACGGCTTCGACCGCCGCCGCAACCTCGGGCACCAGCACCATTGTCGCGACTTCGCCGCAATGTCCGCCTGCTTCGCCGCCGGCGACCACCAGAATATCGACACCGGCGCGCACTTGCGTCAGCGCATGATCGCGCGTTCCGACGAGCGCCGCGACGGGCACGCCGTGGCGCTTGCCGAGTTCCAGCATCAATGGCGGGGGGACACCCAGCGCATTGGCGATCAGCGCGATCGGGTGGCGAAATGCGACTTCAAGCAGCTTGGCCGCGCCCTGCGCATGCATATTGTCGCCGAAGCTCTGCCGGCCCGCCATCGCCTCGGACAGGCCCGCCGGATCGACCCCATGTTTTTCGAGCAATCCGGCGGCAAAGTTCAGATGGGTTTCGGAAACCAGCGCGATGGCGGACGAAGGCGCTTCGCCCTTGCCGACGAAACTGTTGGGGACGATCAGGTCGACGCCATAGGGACGCCCGCCGATATGTTCGTCGATCCACGCCAGTTCTTCCTCGAGCCGTTCGGGCGGCAGCGATGCGGCGCCGAAGACGCCCATGCCCCCCGCCTTCGACACGGCGACCACGACGTCACGGCAGTGCGAGAAGGCGAGCAGCGGGAATTCGATGCCGAGCATGGCGCAGATGGGGGATTGCATAAAGACCTCTCCGATGTTGGCTATGTTGCCACGTAGCGTGCATGTCAGCGCTAGTTTACGTAAACGTCAAGTTGATTTGCTGGGCGGGCTGATTATCGCAGGGACATGACCCAATTTTCCCTGCCCGATTTCGACCTCGATGCCTTTGTTCGTGCCATTTTGGCCGAAGATCTGGGGGCGGGGGGCGATATCACCTCGATGGCGACGATTCCCGCCGACGCCCGCTTCGGCGGGGTAATGGACAGCCGCGATGCGATCACCGTCGCGGGCTTGCCGATCGCCGAAGTTTTCTTTCACGCGCTCGAACCTGCCATGGAGATCGAGATATTGGTCGAAGAGGGCGCGCAGGTCGCGCCCGGCAGCGACCTGATGCGCCTGTCGGGCAATGCGCGTGCGATGCTGACCGCCGAACGGTCGGCGCTCAATACCGTCCAGCATCTGTCGGGAATTGCGACGATGACGCGCCAATATGTCGATGCGCTGGCGGGAACGGGCGCGACACTGCTCGACACCCGCAAGACGATTCCCGGCCTGCGCGTGCTAGAGAAATATGCAACCCGGATGGGCGGCGCGACCAACCATCGCATGGGCCTGTGGGACGCGGCGATGATCAAGGACAATCATGTTGCCGTCGCGGGCTCGGTCGAGGAAGCGGTGCGGCGCGCGGTCGCCGCCGGAATCGCGAGCATCATCGTCGAGGTCGACCGTGTTGCGCAAATCGAACCCGCGCTGAGTGCGGGGGCCACGCACCTGCTTCTCGACAATATGGGCCTCGACGACCTGCGCGCGTCGGTTGCCATTGTCGATGGCAAGGTACCGACCGAAGCGTCGGGGGGGGTGCGGCTCGACACGATCCGCGCGATCGGGGAAACGGGCGTGACCTATGTGTCGGTCGGGCGGCTGACCCAGTCGGCTCCAGCGGCGGATATCGGGCTCGATTTTGCGCTGGCCTGAAGAACAAGCCGTCGCCCCGCCTTCGCGGGGGCGACGTTTTGGGTTGGCCGGCGTTGCTTCCATGCTTTTGTTCGCGCCGGCGGCCGCCGAAGCACAGGCGCCGGCATGCCGGATTCCCGATCGCATTCCGGTCCCGCGCCTCGAACAGCCGCGCCGCGACGAACCTGTGCGCAAGCCTGCGACGACCGGTTACCTGCTGAGCATGAGCTGGTCGCCGCAGCATTGTGCCAATGTCCGTAACCCGCGCGATGCACGCGACCGCTTCCAATGTTCGGGCGAGAATGGCCGGTTTGGCTGGGTGCTCCACGGTCTGTGGCCCGAAACCGATAATCCCGGTTACCCCCAATGGTGCCGCCCGGCAAAGATCGTTCCGCAGCCGGTGTTGCGCCAGCATCTATGCATGACACCGTCGGCGCAGCTGCTCCAGCATGAATGGGCGAAGCATGGCACATGCATGAGCCCGAACCCCGCCGCCTATTTCCGCTCGGCCGAAATCCTGTTCCGTGCCGTGCGTTTTCCCGACATGACGGCACTGTCGCAGGCGCCGCAGACGGCGGGCAGCATCCGCCGCGCATTTGCCGCGGTGAATCCCGGAGTGACGTCACCGATGATCGCGGTGTCGATCGACAAGCAGGGGTGGCTCGGCGAAGTGCGGCTGTGCCTCGGCACGCGGATGAAGCCCGCGCGATGCAAGCCGTTCCAGACCGGAGCCAAGGACGGGCGTACGGTGCGAATCCAGCCGCTGCCGACGCGTTAAACCCGGCGCCGCAAAATGTCCCGCCGCGGGACGCCGCCGCGTTAACACTCTTTTAACCTTATCGACTCGTTAAGCTCGTCCTAGCTTCGAGTTCATGGACTCGGACGATCATATCGACATTCGCGGTCGCATCCGCGCGCACGGCGCACGGCAACTGGTGATCGCGCGGCTGAACGCCCCCGCAGACTGGCAGGGCGAGCTCCGAACCGCGCTCGCGGCGCATCGCGAACCCGCGACGATCTTCGCGGGCAGCGACCTTCGGCTGTTTCTTCAGAGCTTCGCAGTCTTCTTCACCGCAGCGATGATGTTTCTGCTTTAATCGCAGGCTTTATGCAGGCGCCACGCGAGAAAGGCTGACACGAGGCACATCACCGCGACCATCAGCAACGTATTGTCGATCGTCAGGCCCAAGCCGATCAATACGCTGAGCAACAGCGTCGCCGCGACCATGAAACCCGAATTGACGATATTGTTCGCCGCGATGGTGCGTGCGGTCTGCGACTTGGCGACCGTTCTCGTCAGGAAGGCATAGAGCGGTACGACGAACATGCCCCCGGCGATCGAAATGCCGAGAAGGTCGACGATGATACGGTCGCCCGCAGTCAGCGCGAGGAATTCACGCCAATTCATCAAAACGCCGTCGGCATGGACCCACCCCGTCACCGACCACCACAGATCGAGAACGAACAGCCCCATCACGATCACCGAACCTGGTGAGTAACGCGCCGAGACATGGCCTTTGAGCAGGCGGTTGACGACAATCGAGCCGATGGCGACCCCGACAGAGAAAATGGCGGTGAACAATGTTGCGACCGTCTTGTCGCCCCCGAGGGCGTTTTTGACCAACGGCGGGAACTGGGCGGCGAGGATGGCCGCGATCGCCCAAAAGAAGCTGATCGAGACGATGGCGAGAAACAGCCGGGGAATGTGCATCGTCGAATTGACGAGCCGCCAGGACGAGCGAAACACATTATGGTCGATCACCAGCCCCTCGGCTTCTTTCTCCGGCGGGGCGGCGGGCACGAAGCTGGCGGTGATCCGGCCGATCACGGCAACGATGACGATACCCGGAATTGCGATATGCGGCGGTGTCAGCCCGCCGACGATCGTGCCGCCGAGGATGGCGATATAGGTTCCCGCCTCTACCCAGCCGGTGCCGGCGAGAACCTCGTCCTCCTCCAGATGTTGGGGCAGGATGGCATATTTGATCGGGCCGAAGAAGGTCGAATGCGTCCCCATCGCGAACAGTGCGAGCAGCATCAGCGGGACATTGTGCAGCCAGATCCCCACTGCGCCGACGATCATGATGGCGATTTCCGCTGTCTTGATGAGCCTGATCATGCGGGTTTTGTCGGTGCTGTCGGCGAGTTGGCCGGCAAGCGCGGAGAAAAGGAAGAAGGGCAGGATGAAGAGGCCGCCCGCGAGTGCGTTGAACCACGCCTCGGTCTCGGGATCCTTGTAGATTGTGAAGGTGACGAGGATCACCATCGCCATCTTGTAGAAATTGTCGTTGAAGGCGTTGAGGAACTGGGTCGCGAACAGGGGCAGGAACCGGCGTTGCTTCATCAGCGCAAAGGAACCGGTCATTGAAAATCCACTTTTTTAACCCGACATCCGGGCAGGGCCGGAGCCATGAGGCAATATTGTTGTCGCCCGGGCGACTTATCGGTTAGGGCTTGCGGGGTCAAAGCCCATTTTGGAACGGATACGCCGACGGGGACCATGCTGAGCCTTCCGAACATCCTGACATTGTCGCGCATTTTTGCGGTGCCCATCCTGCTTTTCCTGCTGTGGCCGGGCGTTGTCGAAGGATCGCACCAGCCGAAGCCGATGGATTATGCCTTTGCCTTTGGCCTGTACTGCCTGATGGGCATTACCGATTATTTTGACGGTTATGTGGCACGGTCGCGGGGTATCGTGTCGCGGCTGGGTGCGTTCCTCGACCCGATCGCCGACAAGATCATGATCGCCGCGGTCATCCTTCTGCTCGTCTTTACCCGCGATATCACTGGCTATCATGTCATTGCGGCGTTGATGATCCTGCTGCGCGAGATCATTGTGTCGGGGCTGCGCGAATTCCTCGCGACGCTGCAGGTGTCGATGCCGGTGACCCAGCTCGCCAAGTGGAAGACGACGTTCCAGCTCGTCGCGTTCGGCGCGCTGATCCTTGCGGGCGCGCTGCCCGCGATGGCCTGGATCAAGACCGTCGGACTCGCCTCGCTGTGGGGGGCCGCGGTGCTGACGCTGATTACCGGCTGGGATTATCTGCGCGTCGGCCTGAAGCATATGGATTGAGCCGAAGATGGCGCTGACGCTCGCTTATTTCGCCTGGGTACGCGAACGCATGGGAATTGCGGAGGAGACGGTCGAGATTCCGGCGAGCGTTACCAGCGTCGGCGCTTTGGTAGCGTGGCTTGCAGCGCGTGATCCGCAGGGAGCCCGCGCCTTTGCCGAACCGGGCCGCATCCGTGCCGCCATCGACGGCGTGATGATGGGCCCCGATGCTCCGCTGTCGGGAGCCCGGGAAGTTGCACTGTTTCCACCGGTGACGGGAGGATGATTCGCGCGCTGGTCCAGACGGCGGCCATCGATGTCGCCAGCGAATTCGACCTTCACGACGCGGGCGGGCACGGCGCGAGCGCCAGCTTCATCGGACGGGTGCGCGGCGAGGGGGATTTGACCGAGCTGTTTCTCGATCATCATCCCGTGATGACCGAGGCGGAGCTGGCAAATCTCGCCCATGCTGCGGCCGACCGCTGGCACCTTGCCGCACTGACCTTGATCCACCGCGTCGGCGCGATGGGCCCCGGCGAGACGATCGTTCTCGTCCTCGCGAGCAGCCCGCACCGCGCCGGGGCGCTGGCGGCGTGCGAGTTCCTGATCGACCGGCTCAAGACCGATGTGATGCTGTGGAAGCGCGAGACCTTTGCCGACGGGCGCGCCGAATGGGTCGAACAGCGCGAAGGCGACCACGACCGTGCCGAAAGGTGGGACGGTTAATTCACCTTATGCTTGCGGAAAATGTCCGCGAGCATCCGGAACTCCTCGGCCCGCGGGCTGCCTTTGCGCCACACGAGCGCGATCGTGCGCCAGTCATGGTCCGAATCGAGCGGCCGCGTGTCGATGTCGGTATGGTCGAGGATGCCGGCCTCGATCGCCATTTGCGGCAGCATCGTGATGCCCAGCCCATTGTCGACCATCTGCACCAGCGTGTGCAGCGACGTCCCCATCATCCGCGCGCCGGCGCGTAGTTCGGGGCGATTGCACGCGGCGAGGACATGGTCCTTCAGGCAATGCCCATCCTCGAGCATCAGCATTTGCGAAGGGTCGATCTGGTCGGCGCTGACCATCGCGGGCAGGTTTTCGGACTGCTCACCCGGAAAGGCGACGAACAGCGCATCGTCGAACAGGGCCTCGCTCTCGACGTCGCCGCAGCCATAGGGGAGCGCGAGCAGCACGCAATCGACGGTACCATGGTGCAACGACTCGCAGGCCTGCGCGCTCGGCTCTTCGCGCAGGAAGAGCTTGAGCGACGGGCGCTCCTTGCGGAGTCGCGGCAGCAGGCCGGGGAGGAGGAAGGGCGCGATCGTCGGGATTACACTCATCCGCAGTTCGCCGACCAGCGGTGCCGCAGCGGCGGCGGCCATATCCGCCAGCTCCTCGGCTTCGCGGAGCACGCGGTGCGCCTTTTCGACGATCGAGTTCCCCAGCCCGGTGAAGCGCACGACGCGGCGCGTACGCTCGACGAGGGTCTGGCCGAGCAGGGTTTCGAGCTCGCGAATCCCCGCCGACAAGGTGGACTGCGTGACATTGCAGGCGTCGGCCGCGCGGCCAAAATGACCATGTTCGTGCAGCGCAACGAGATATTGCATCTGTTTGAGCGAAGGGAGGTAATTGTGCATTGATCGAATGTAGCGATGATTGCGACGATTTCGAGACAATAATTCGATTAAAATTCGAAACCGATATGGCGGCGTTTGTGGCGGCGTTTGTTGCCGCGATCCGTCACGCCGTGATAGCTATATCCGATCAACCGGCGCGGAGGGGCGTATGGCGATTTCCCGATTTCTGATTGGCGGCATGGCAAGCGCGCTGCTGCTCACCGGCGGTGTGTTCATGTGGAAAGGCTATACCCAGATTACCGAAGAAGAGGTGCTCCCCGATCCGCCGCCCGCCATGCCCGCAATTCCCGTCGCCAACGCCAATGCCCCGAAGCGCGGCCCGGCGCCGCCGGCGCTGCCCGCCGCCAAGGAGGCCTCGCGCGAGGAGCGGCGCTTCAACCGTTTCGACCGTGACCGCAACGACAGGATCAGCCGCGTCGAGCTGATGTCGTCGCGCACCGCGGCGTTTCGCAAGCTCGACAAGGACGGCAACAATCTGCTGACCTTCGAGGAATGGGCCGCGGCGACGGGACAGCGTTTTGCGGGGGCCGATGGCGACAAGTCGGGCGACCTGACGCGGGCGGAGTTTGCGACGACGGCGCCGAAACCGGCGGTGAAGCCGAAATGTAGCTGCTGATATGTTCCCCGGCTTGCGCCGGGGATCCTTACGCCGCGATCCCGTCGGCCTGCTTGATCCACGCAGCCAGCGACGATCCCGCCCGCTGCGTATACCCCAGCTTGCGGTCCTTTTTGCGGACATCCTCGGCGAGCGGCGGGAAGAGGCCGAAATTGACGTTCATCGGCTGATAGCTCGCGGCATCGGCGCCGCCGGTGATGTGACCGAGCAGCGCTCCGAGTGCGGTATCGGGCGGCGGGGGCGGCAGATCGCGGCCCCCGAGCTCGGCCGCGGCGAAGCGCGCGGCGATGAGGCCGATCGCGGCGCTTTCGACATAGCCTTCGCAGCCGGTGATCTGCCCGGCGAAACGGATATGCGGTGCCGATTTGAGGCGGAGCTGTGCGTCGAGCAGTTCGGGCGAGCGAATGAAGCTGTTGCGATGGAGGCCGCCGAGGCGCGCAAATTCGGCTTTTTCAAGGCCGGGGATCGTCCGGAAAAGCTCGACCTGCGCGGCGTGCTTCAGCTTGGTCTGGAAGCCGACCATGTTCCACAAGGTGCCGAGGGCATTGTCCTGGCGGAGCTGGACGACCGCATAGGGCCAGCGCCCGGTGCGCGGATTGTCGAGGCCGACGCCTTTCATCGGGCCGAAGCGCAAGGTTTCGGGGCCGCGCTCGGCCATCACCTCGATCGGCATACAGCCTTCGAAATAGGGGGTGTTGGTCTCCCATTCCTTGAATTCGGTCTTGTCGCCGTCGACGAGCCCCTGGACGAAGGCGTGATATTGATCCTTGTCCATCGGGCAGTTGATATAATCCTTGCCGTCGCCGATCGGCCCGACCTTGTCCCAGCGGCTCGCCATCCACGCGATGTCCATATCGACGCTGTCGCGATAGACGATCGGGGCGATCGCATCGAAAAAGGCAAGCGCGTCCTTGCCGGTCGCGGCGCCGATGCTCGATGCAAGACCGGCCGCGGTCAGCGGGCCGGTCGCGACGATCGTCAAACCCTCCGATGGCAGCGTATCGATGCGTTCACGGACGATAGCGATGTTCGGATGGTTTTCGAGCGCGCGGGTGACACCGCCCGAGAAAAGATCGCGGTCGACCGCGAGCGCCGAACCCGCGGGCACCTTGTGCACATCGGCCTCGCGCATGATGATCGAACCGAGGCTGCGCATTTCGCGATGGAGGAGGCCGACGGCATTGCTGTCGCCATCGTCGCTGCGAAAGCTGTTCGAGCACACCATCTCGGCGAGCGCGTCGCCCTGGTGCGCGGGCGTCATATCGCCGCCGCCACGCATTTCCGAGAGGCGGACGCGAAATCCCGCCTCGGCAAGCTGCCAGGCGGCTTCGGATCCGGCGAGACCACCGCCGATGATGTGAATATCGTATGTCATTTGCCGTATCCGTTGACTTGCCCTGCATGCGCTGCGCGCGTTGATTTGGGCTTGCGCTGCGTTCGCCGCGCACTAGGCCCGTTGAAGACAAGATGCAAAGGGGCCGATGATGAACGAGGAACAGGGCTGGGATCGGGCGCGCTGGTTGTGGCTGCTGGCGCTGGCCGGCGGGATCAGCTTTTTTGCGGCGGTGTATTTGCGGCTCGATGGTCCGGCAATCTGGGCGTGGAAGACGAGCGGCGTCGGCTTGCTGGCGGTTTGGGCGGCGGCGAACGCCCGCGAGAAGAGCGGCTGGCTGATCGCAGCCGTACTCGGTTTCGGCGCCCTCGGCGATTATCTGCTCGATGCGAAAGGGCTTGTCGTGGGCGCGGCGGCGTTCGCGGTGGGGCATGTAATCGCCGTCATCCTCTACCTGACCAACCGGCGGGCGCAGATGACGCCGTCGCAGCGCCTGCTGGGCTGGGTGACCATGCCCGCCACGCTGGTGATCGTCTGGGCAATGCTGAGCCCGGCAGCGGGCTGGTGGCATGCCGCCGTCTATTCGCTGTTCGTCGCCGCGATGGCCGCGGCAGCGTGGACCAGCCGCTTTCCGCGCTATCGCACCGGGATCGGCGCGATGATATTTCTGGTGAGCGATTTCTTTATCTTCGCGGGGGAGGGCGCGGTTCTCTCCAAGGACGTCACAATGTGGCTCGTCTGGCCGCTCTATTTTGCAGGACAGGCGTTGATCGCCTGGGGCGTCGTCAGCACCTTAAGCAAGGAAGCGAGCGTCTAGCCCTCCCACGCCGCGATCGTCGTGCGGTGGAGCAGGCGGTCATGGCCGTCATAGCCGCCGGTCGCGCGATGGAGGACTGACCGATTGTCCCACATGACGAGCATGTCGGGTTCCCATCGGTGGCTGTAACGGAATTCCTCGCGCCCCTGCCACTGGATCAGTTCGTAGAGCAGGGGCAGGCCCTCGGCATCGTCGAGCCCGTCGAACCCGATGATATAGCCCGCGCAACCGAACAGGCCTTTGCGCCCGGTTTCGGGGTGCGCGCGAACAAAGGGATGAAGCTGCGTCTCGAGCGCCTCCTCGCCCGAGCGAATGTCCATGCTGCGATCCTTGTCTGTCGCGCCATACATGCCCGAGGGCGCGTAGCCGGCGCGGGCGCTGTGGACCGCCTGCAATCCTTCGACACGGGCGCGAAGGTCGGCGGGCATCGCGTCGAGCGCGGCGTGCTGGTTCGAAAATTCTGTGTTGCCGCCGACGGGCGGGATGGTGATGCCGAAGAGGCAGGTGCCGGCAGGCGGACGCTCCTGAAAGCTCCAGTCGCTATGCCAGTTTTCGGCGAAGAGCGGTGCGGTCTCGTCGGCCTTGCGCTTGACGGCAATGATATGGTCGTGGCCGGCGATAGGGCGGATGAAGGGATCGTCGCCGAAACCTCCGAAATAGCCGGTGAAGCGCTCGAGATCATCCTCGCTCATCTGCTGGTCGGGGAAGGCGAGAACATGATGATCGAGCCATGCGGCGCGGATCTCGGCGACGGTTTCGGGGGGGAGCGGCCGGGTCAGGTCTACGCCGGTAATGCTTGCGCCGCAGGACTGGCCGCTGAGGGTGATAGTGAGCGTCATGCGGAGAAGGTGCGCCTGTTGGGGCGCGGGGTCAATCGGGCGCGGCAGGCCGCCCCGAAAGCTGGCCGAACCGAGGATTTCGAGGCCTGAGGAGTTCGGCAGTTCAGCCAAATGCCATCTTTGTTTTCCTAATCTCACCCGCGGGGACCAAAACGGAGAAGACAGATGTTCCTGTTAAAACGACTGGCATTGACCGCTCTGATCGGTGCAAGCGCTCTCGCGGCGCTGCCGGCGGAAGCCGATGCACGCGACCGACATCGCGGCCATTCCTATTACAGCCACCGCGATAATGATCGTTATCGCGACTATCGGCGCGACTACCGGCGTGATTACCGCCGCGATGATCGGCGCAGCAACTATCGCGATCGCCGTTATTATTGCCGGCGTGGCAGCGGAACCACGGGTCTGATCGTTGGGGGCGCCGCTGGCGCCTTGCTCGGGCGCGAGGTCGACCGTTATGGCGACCGGGTTCCGGGCACGATTATCGGCGGCGCCGCGGGCGCGCTGATCGGACGCGAGATCGATCGCGGTGGTCGCCGCTGCTAGTGCGGTGACGGCTGCGGCCCGGCGCTAGAGGTGGTCTGCCTTTATTTTGGCGGCCACCACTCGCGCCGGGACGTCGAGGCTTTGCTTTCCAGTAGCTTCAGCCGCGCTTTTGCAGGCTCACCACGGCATGGATCGGCAACTCCGCATAGATATGCGGGAACAGCTCACCGCCGCGCGCTTCTTCCCAGCGGATCGCGTCGCCGAGGAGGATCAGGTCCACCTCGGCGATCATCAGACCGGTCTGGCCCGCAAAATATTTCGCGATCGTCGCTTCGAGCTGTTCGCCGGTCGACAGGTGGATATAGCCGTCGGCGATATCCACCGGTGCCCCGCGAAACACGCGCTCACGCTCAAAATCGGCCCATTGCTGTGCCGTCAGCACTTTAAAGGCCGTCGAGGCGGTCATTCGGCAGCGCCGTCGGTTGCGGCTTCGGTTCCCGTATCCGTCTCGATGCCCTCGGTTTCGACGGCTTCGGCCTCTTCCTCGTCGCTTTCCTCGATCAGCGCAGCCGACACGACATGCTCGTCCTTGGCGACATCGAACAGGCGTACGCCCGCCGAACCGCGGCCGATGACGCGCATCGAATCGAGCCCCATCCGGATCAGCTTCGCCTGATCGGTCACCAGCATCAGCTGGTGCACCTTGGTGGCGGGGAAGCTGGCGACGACAAGACCGTTGCGGGCGATATTGTCGATGTTGGTGATCCCCTGGCCGCCGCGGCCCGTACGACGATATTCATAGGCCGACGACAGCTTGCCATAGCCATTGGCGCAGACCGTCAGGATGAATTCTTCGCGTGCGGCCAACTCTTCCATGCGATCGGCAGGAAGCGTCGGTTCGTTTTCATTATCTTTCCACGGCGCAGCGCGCAGATAGGCTTCGCGCTCGTCGCCGGTCGTCCCGACCTTGTGCAGGATCGAGAGCGAGATGACCTCGTCGCCTTCGGCAAGGCGCATGCCGCGCACACCGGTCGAGTTGCGGCTCTGGAATTCGCGGACATCGTCGCCGGCAAAGCGGATCGCCTTGCCCTGACGCGTTGCAAGCAGGACATCGTCGCTTTCGTCGAGCAAGGCGACGCCGATCAGCCGGTCGTCCTCATCCTCGCCCTCGAACTTCATGGCGATCTTGCCGTTCGACGGCACATTGGTGAACGCATCCATGCTGTTACGACGCACGCTGCCCTTGGCAGTTGCAAACATGACGTGCAGCTTGCCCCATTCGGTCTCGTCTTCGGGCAGCGGCAGCACGGTCGAGATCGTCTCGTCCTTGCCCAGCGGCAGCAGGTTGATCATCGGCCGCCCGCGGGTTGCCGGTCCGCCCTCGGGCAGGCGCCAGACCTTCATGCGGTACACTTTGCCCAAGGTCGAGAAGAAGAGAACCGGCGTGTGCGTCGAGGTGACGAACAATTCGGTGACGACATCCTCGTCCTTCGTCGCCATGCCGGCGCGACCCTTGCCGCCGCGGCGCTGTGCGCGGAAGGTGTCAAGCGGGGTGCGCTTGATATAGCCGTCGAGGGTCACGGTGACGACCATCTCCTCGCGCTCGATCAGATCCTCGTCGTCGATCCCGTCGGCGGCGGGGGCAAGAAGCGTACGGCGCGGCTTTGCAAACTCGTCGCGTACCGCAACCAGTTCTTCGCGCATGACCGTATAAAGTTTTTCGCGATCGGCGAGGATGCTCAAAAGCTCCTCAATCTCGTCCGCCAATTCTTTGAGTTCTTTGGCGATATCGTCGCGGCCTAGCGCCGTGAGGCGGTGCAGGCGGAGGTCGAGGATCGCCTTGACCTGTACTTCGGAGAGCCGATAGCTCGAACTGTCGTCCATCTCGCCGTCGATGGCTTCGACAAGGCGGATATAGGGCGCGATGTCGCCGATCGGCCAGTCACGGGTCAGCAAAGCATCGCGTGCCGCCGCGGGGCTGGACGAGCCGCGAATGATGCGGACGACTTCATCGAGATTGCTGACCGCGACGACGAGGCCGAGCAAGATATGCGCCCGGTCGCGCGCCTTGCCGAGCTCGAATTTGCAGCGGCGGGTAATGACCTCTTCGCGGAAGGCGATGAACGCCTCGAGGATCGTCTTCAGCCCCATCATTTCGGGGCGCCCGCCGCGGATTGCGAGCATGTTGGCGGGGAAGCTCGACTGGGCGGGGGTGTGCCGCCACAACTGGTTGAGCACCACTTCGGCGGTCGCGTCGCGCTTCAATTCGATCACGACGCGGACGCCTTCGCGGTTCGATTCGTCGCGGATATCGGCGACGCCTTCGATCCGCTTGTCGCGTGCAGCTTCGGCGATCTTTTCGACCAAGCCCGACTTGCCGACCTGGAACGGGATCGCGGTGAGCACGATCGACTGGCGATCGTTGCGGCCTTCCTCGATGACATAGGTCGACCGCATCATGATCGAACCACGGCCCGTGGCATAAGCGAGGCGCGCGCCACCCTGGCCCAGCATCATCGCGCCGGTCGGGAAATCGGGGCCCGGAATGATCGCCATCAGGTCGTCGAGGGTGATTTCGGGATTGTCGATCGTCGCCAGCGTCGCGTTGATCACTTCGCCGAGGTTATGCGGCGGAATGTTGGTCGCCATGCCGACCGCGATGCCGCCCGCACCATTGACGAGCAGATTGGGATAGCGTGCCGGAAGGACGGTCGGTTCGGATTCCGAGCCGTCATAGTTGGGCTGGAAATCGACGGTATCCTTGTCGAGATCGCCGAGCAGCGTGTTCGCGACCTTGGCGAGGCGCGATTCGGTGTAACGCATGGCCGCCGGCGGATCGGGGTCCATCGACCCGAAATTGCCCTGGCCATCGACGAGCGGGACGCTCATCGACCAGTCCTGCGTCATGCGGGCGAGCGCGTCGTAAATCGAGCTGTCGCCGTGCGGGTGATATTTACCCATCACGTCGCCGACGATACGCGCCGACTTGCGATACGGCCGGCCCGCGACATAGCCGCTTTCGAAGGCCGAATAGAGAATGCGGCGGTGCACCGGTTTCAAGCCATCGCGCACGTCGGGCAGCGCGCGGCTGACGATGACGCTCATCGCGTAATCGAGGTACGACGTCTTCATTTCGTCGACGATGTTGATCGGCGAAACGCCGTCTTCGGACGGCGGCATAGGCGTATTTTCTTCGGTCAAGACCCGGCCTTTTTTCTGCTTTTCGGGAGGTAAATTTTACCTAGCCGATGGATGCCGCAAAGGCCAGCGGTTCGGTCACTTTTCCGGCATTTTTTTGACCCCGAAAAAGGCATGGAAAGCGCGGTAAATCGGGGTGAAGGCGTGACGTCATCCCAGCGCATGGCGGGGCTTGCCAATCGCTTCGTCGGCCCTAAAGCTGCGCGTCGATGACCGCTGCTGTAAAACCCCGGCGCCGATGGCCCTGATCGCACTGGTTGGCGCCAGCGAAACGCTGCCCGAAGGGTCGCTTCGCGCACTCGTCACCGTGGCAGGCGAGACGCTGATCGAGCGGCAGGCGGCGCGCCTGTCCGACGTCGGCGTGACGCACATCGCCGTCGCGGTCGGCGCGGTGCCTGCAGAGCTCCTCGCAACCTGCGATCGTATCCGCCGCCGGGGGGTGAAGGTGACCCCGGTGCGCGCCGCTACCGACCTGATGGCGCTGGTACAGGGCGATGACCGCATCATCCTCGTTGCCGACGGGCTGCGCGCCGGCGGCACCCATTATGCCGCGATTGCCAGACCCGGATCGCCTGCGATCCTCGTCACGGGGGACACGCCGCTGACGCAGGCGTTCGAGCGCATCGACGCGACCCGCCGGTGGGGCGGCCTTGCCTGCATTTCCGACACGATGGTTGCCGAACTCGCCGCAATGCCGGGCGAATGGGACATGATGCTCACCCTGCTGCGGCTCGCGATACAATCGGGCGCACGCCGGCTCTATTGCGAGCCGGCGCTGTTCGAGCAGGGCGAAATCGCGATCGTTTCCGATCGCCCCATGGCTGCGCTGATCGAGCAATCTAGCCTCCAGCAAGTCGAATATGGCGGCATGGGGCTCGGCCGTTCTGCGATCATGATGCCGTTGATCCGGCTCGCCGGGCCGCTATTGGTCAAGTCGCCCGCGACGGCGCGCTATTTGCCCTATGTCACGGCGCTGCTCTGGATCATGGTCGCGCTGCTTGCGGCTAGCGGCCTCGCAGCGGCGGGGGCACTTGTCGCGATTTTCGGCGGGCTGGGCCTTGCAGCGATGCGCTTTCTGTCGGCCTTTCGCGCCGAAAGCGCCGCGCAGGACCGGACTCGCGATGTCATCCGGATCTTTGCGTGGGTGCTGCTCGCGATTTTTCCGTGGCTGCTTTCGCTTGCCGGACCGGGGCACAGGATGCCGCTGTTTTCGGAGGCGGCGCTCGCGCCTTGTCTCGCCGCGACGATTCTGCTCGCGCGTTCGCTCTACGAGGATTCAGGCGAGCGACGGCGATTCCACTGGTTGCTTCCCGATGCCGATCAGGCGTGGATGATGCTTGCGCCCGCGCTGCTGTTCGGAATTGCCCCGTTGATGTTTGCGATCCTGCCGCTGCTCGCCCTATTCCAGATATTGCTCTGGCTGCGGCTCGCCCGGCGTCCGGAAGCACGCTAAAACGGAGGTCTTGAAGGTTTAGCGCCTATTAACGTCATGCTGTTATTGGCGGATGCGCATGATTGAATCCCTTTCTTCCCCCGGTGCCGATCCGCCGTCGCCGACGCTGTCGGCGCGTCTGCGCGAGTTGGCGGACTATTTGGCCGCGCCCGCGGTGGGGCGGCTGACCGAGGAGCAGCGCGCGCTGTCGTTGGGCATTGCGCGGCGGCTGGTCGTCGACGTCGCGGCGCGGCTTGATCCGGCGATGGATCCCGATGCCTTGTGGAGCGAATGGTTGCGGGGCGGATTGCCGCGCGCCGCGCGCCTTGCAGGTATTTGTTTCGCGCGCGCCGAAGAACATCGCTGGCGCGAACAGTCCGCGCAGCGGACCAACTCTCCGCTCATCCTTGCTGAAGCCGACGCGGCGGGCACCGAAGCATCGACCGTCGGCGAACCGCTGTCAGATGTCGGGCGCGCCTATCTGGCGTTGCAGATTGCCGACCGTCGCCGTTTCGACATGCTCGGCAACCCCGGCCTCGCGATCGCCGACCTCGATAGCGACATATTCCGGGCGTTGCTGCTCGACATCGCCGCGTGGCGGCTGGCCGAGGTGAGCAGGGACCAGCACCGTGCCACCGAACTGGGTGAGGCCGTGCGAGTGGCGTCGGACCGACAGGCGGGTGAGCCCGGTATCGATCACGCCGGACGCGAGTATTTCAGGATATTGGGCACGGGACTGCCCGACGCGGCGGCGGCGGCGATTATGCGCCACGACTGGCCGACGCTGATCGCGCTCGGGGCGGCGGCGCATCGCCGGACCTATGACGATATGGCGATCTCCTTGCTGACCGCCGAAACGGCTGCCCTGCCTTCGCTGCTGGCACCGCTGCGGCTGGACCATGCCGCGCTGGCACCGCTCGAGGCGTCGCTGGTCATGTTGCCGGCACGCGCGGTCACCGATGCGAGTGGCGGCGATTACGCGGAATTTTCGGCAGCGGCGGAGCGGACGCGATGAGCGAACGTATCGTCCGGGGCCGCATCGACCGGTCGGGCGCGCTGGTCAGCGCCGATGCGCCGCTGCTGCGTCTGCAGCAACGCGCCGGTGCGGGGCTCGGCAAGCCGCTGGCGCTGCCGCACCTCGCGCGGCTCGTCGCGCTGGCGCAGCGTTTGCACCGCGACATCAGTCGTCCGCTCTATGCCGCCGACGATCATAGCGACATCCATGCGCTGGTCCGCATCACGCCCGACGCCGACGGCGCGAGTCTCGAGATCAGCGACTGGCGGACGCGCCCGCTTGCGCAGCCGCAGATCCCTGCGATCGCCGACAGCGCGGCCGTGCCGCAAAGCTGGACGTGGGAATGCGACCAGCAACTCCGCATGGTCGCGCTCCGCGCCGCAGCCGACGCGCCCGCGATACCCGAGGGGTGGGAAGGTCGGTCGCTTTCGGAACTATTCGAACTACAGCCCGACGAAGACGGACGTTTTCCTGTTCTGCGCGCGCTGGCGCGGCAGTCGCGCTTCGATGGCCAGCGCGTTCAAGCCGCGGGTTCGGCGATGGCCTTGTCCGGCGAAGCCCTGTTCGACGCCACCGGGCGCTTCACCGGATTCAGGGGGCTGGCAACCCCTGCCGAAACGCGCCCTTCGGCCGAACCCGCGGCGGGCGGGGCGTTGGTCGACCCAGTTTTCGGATCGCTACCGCTGTCGGATCCGCAGTTCGGACGGCGGATCGACGGTGCGCTCCGCGGACCGCTCAGCCGCATTATCGCGACGGCAGAGACGATCTCGGGGCAGTTCGACGGGCCGATCCGCGCGGATTATGCGCGCTATGCGGGCGACATCGCGCACGCCGGGCGACATTTGCTCGGTCTGGTCGATGATCTCGCCGACCTGCAGAACATCGAGCGCCCCGGGTTCAAGGCAGCGCGCGACGAAATCGACCTTGGTGACCTGGCGCGCCGCGCGGTGGGACTGCTGGGTATGAAGGCGGAGGAAAAGGGCATTCGCATCGACGCCCCGCGCACCGATGACAAGGCGCCGGCAACCGGCGAATTCCGGCGTGTTTTGCAGGTGCTGCTCAACTTGCTGGGCAATGCGATCCGCTATTCCCCGGACAATTCGCAAATCTGGATTCGCGTCGACCGCGAAGGCGACCGCGCCATGGTGACGGTGGCCGATCAGGGACAGGGGATCGATGCGGAGCAACAAGCCGTGGTGTTCGAGAAGTTCGAGCGGCTGGGCCGCACCGACAGTGGCGGTTCGGGCCTTGGCCTCTATATCGCGCGGCGCCTGGCGCGTGCGATGGACGGCGACCTGACCGTCGATAGCGCGCCGGGGCAGGGGGCGCGGTTTACGCTGAGCCTGCCCGCACGCGAGGTTTGAATCGAAACGGCGGCGTGGTTGCCCATGCCGCCGTCCGAAAATCTACGGTATCCGGAGCTTAGCGCTTGTCGACCGGAACGAACGGACGATGCGTCGGGCCGGTGTAGAGCTGGCGCGGACGGCCGATCTTCTGCGCGGGGTCCGAGATCATTTCGTTCCACTGCGCAACCCAGCCGACGGTGCGGGCGAGCGCGAAGAGCGCGGTGAACATCGTCGTCGGGAAACCGATCGCCGACAGGATAACGCCCGAATAGAAATCGACGTTCGGGAACAGTTTCTTCTCGACGAAATAGGGATCGTTGAGCGCCATTTCCTCGAGCTGCAGCGCGACCTCGAACACCGGGTCGTTGACCTTGAGCGCTTCGAAGACTTCGCGGACGGTCTTCTGCATCACCGTCGCGCGCGGATCGTAGTTTTTATAGACGCGGTGACCGAAGCCCATCAGGCGGAACGGATCGTCCTTGTCCTTGGCGCGCGCGATATATTCGGGGATGCGTTCCGGACGGCCGATTTCGCGCAGCATGTTGAGCGCGGCTTCGTTCGCGCCGCCATGCGCCGGTCCCCACAGGCAGGCGATGCCCGCCGCGATGCACGCAAACGGATTGGCGCCCGACGAGCCGGCAAGGCGAACGGTCGAAGTCGACGCATTCTGCTCGTGATCGGCATGGAGGATGAAGATGCGATCGAGTGCACGCTCGACGACCGGGTTCACCTCATAGGGCTCCGCGGGTACGCCAAAGGTCATGCGCAGGAAATTGCCGGTGTAGCTCAGCGAATTGTCGGGATAGACGAACGGCTGGCCGACCGAATATTTGTACGCCATCGCGGCAATCGTCGGCATTTTCGCAATCAGGCGGTGGCTGGCGATCATCCGCTGGTGCGGATCGTGAATCTCGGTCGAGTCGTGATAGAAGGCGCTGAGGGCGCCAACGACACCGCACATGACGGCCATCGGATGCGCGTCGCGGCGGAAACCGCGATAGAAGGTCGCGAGCTGTTCGTGCAGCATCGTGTGGCGCGTGATCGTCGTGTCGAAATCGGCCAGTTCCTGCGCATTCGGCAACTCGCCGTTGAGCAGCAGGTAGCAGGTTTCCATGAAGCTCGAATGTTCGGCAAGATCGCCGATCGCATAGCCGCGGTGGAGCAGGACGCCTTCGTCACCGTCGATGTACGTGATTTGCGACTCGCAGCTCGCGGTCGAGGTGAAGCCGGGATCGTAAGTGAAGGCGCCCGTCTGGGCGTAGAATTTGCGGATATCGACGACGTCGGGGCCGACGGTGCCCGACAGGACAGGGCTGTCGACGGTCTTGTCGCCCAGCGTGATTTTCGCGGTGTCGGTCATATATTTTTCCCTGTTCTGACGGCGGGGAGAGTGAGTGGCTACGCCCCTGCCGGAAAATGTTGCGCTGCGTCAAGTCGCGCCAGACTGACATCCCGTCCGAGCAACAGCAGCACGTCGAAAATCCCCGGGGAAATGGTCCGGCCGGTTAATGCCGCGCGCAAAGGTTGTGCCAGCTTGCCAAGCCCCAGTTCGGCGGCTTCGGCTTCGGCGCGCACGGCGGCGTCCAGCTCTTCTATCGTCCAGTCGTTCAGCCCGCGAAGCCGCTGAGTCACGGCGGCAAGCAGGCCTTCGGGCGAAGCCTTTAGCACCTCGGCCGCCTTTTCGTCCACCGGCAACGGGTCGGGCTGGAACAGGAAAGTTGCCCCATCGGCGATCTCGTCGAGCGTTTTGGCGCGCGGTTTGAGCGATTCCATCGCGCGCGTCAAAAGCGCGCGGTCGGCGTCGTTTAGCGTACGACCGACGAGTTTTTCGACGCGCGGGGCGACAAGACCGGCGAGGCGGCTATCGTCGGCCTCGCGGAGATAGTGGCCGTTCAGATTCTCGAGCTTCTTGAAGTCGAAGCGCGACGGCGAGCGGCCCACATGCGCGAGGTCGAACCATTCGGTGGCCTGCGCGCGGCTGATGATCTCGTCGTCGCCATGCCCCCAACCGAGGCGGAGGAGGTAATTGTTCACCGCTTCGGGCAGGTAACCCATCTCGTCGCGATAGGCGTCGACGCCGAGCGCGCCGTGGCGTTTCGACAGCTTTGCGCCGTCGGCACCATGGATCAGCGGGACATGGGCATAAACGGGCCGGCGCCAGTTCATCGAGTTGATCAGCGCGAGCTGGCGGAAGGCGTTGTTGAGATGGTCGTCGCCGCGGATGACGTGCGTTACGCCCATGTCATTGTCGTCGACGACCACGCTGAGCATATAGGTCGGCGTGCCGTCGCTGCGCAGCAGGACGAAATCGTCGAGTTCGGCGTTCTGGACGGTGACCTCGCCCTGGACCTTGTCGGTGATCGTCACGGCGCCGTCCTGCGGTGCGCGGAGGCGAATGACGTGGGGCACCGACGGATCGCCGTCGTTCCGATCGCGCCACGGGCTGCGGACGCGGAAGGGGAGGCGCTTTTCCTGCGCCTCGGCGCGCATCGCGGCGAGTTCGTCCTGCGTCAGATAGCAGCGATAAGCTTCTCCCTTGGCGAGCAACTCCGCGGCGACGTCCGCATGACGCGGCGCGCGGGCGAACTGGAACACCGTCTCGCCGTCCCAGTCGAGGTCGAGCCAGCGCATTCCGTCGATTATCGCGTCGATCGCGGCGTCGGTCGAACGGGCGCGGTCGGTGTCCTCGATGCGAAGCAGAAACTGGCCGCCATGGTGCCGCGCGAACAGCCAGTTGAACAGCGCTGTCCGGGCACCGCCGATGTGCAGGAAACCAGTCGGGGAGGGCGCAAAACGCGTCACCACGGCAGCGCCGGTCGCTTCGGTCGAATCGGTCTGATTTTCGGTTGCCACCAAGGCCTCTTTCACTCAATTTGCCGTCCCCAGCGGGAGTGGGCGGGACGGGGATCGGGGAGCCCCTAGCATGGCGACAAGGCAGCTTCAAACGCCCATTGCCGCGCGCTGGGCAAGTTTCCGGCACCGGATTGCCGATGCGATCGAGGCGCGACTTGAGGCCGAGCGCGAACGGATCGGCCTGTGGCTGCCTGTCGCGCTCGGTGCGGGAATCGGCGCGTGGTTCGCACTTCCTGCGGCAGCGCACTGGATCGGGTTGCTTTTGTCGCTCGCGGCGGGTTCGCTTGTAGGCTTTTTGATTGGCTGGCAAAGTCGGCTCGGGCGTGCCGTCGCCATCGGATGCGCGGTGATGGCCTTGGGGGTCGTGTTGATCTGGGGCCGCGCGCTCTGGGTCGCGGCGCCGGTGCTCGCTGCACCGGTGACGACCGAATTTTCCGCGATCGTCGAGCGGGTCGAGTCCTTGCCGGCCAAAGGGCAGGTCCGCATTCTTGCGCTGCCCCGGCATCGTGCCGATCTGCCGCCGCGCGTGCGACTGACCCTGCGCAGCGAACAGGCGGGGGATTTGACCGATGGCGAGGCAATCAGCGTCCGCGCCAGGTTGATGCCGCCCCCCACCGCGAGCCTCCCCGGCGGTTATGACTTCGCGCAGCGCGCGTGGTTCGACGGAATCGGCGCGGTGGGCACGGTGCTTGGCGACGTCTCGCGTGCGCCCGGCAGAGGGGGGACGGCTCCACCGCTTCGGTCACGGCTGAGCACATATATCCATGGGCAGATCGATGGATCGGCGGGCAGCATCGCGGCGGCGCTCGTGACCGGCGACCGGGGCGCGATCAGCGAGGAGGACGACGAGGCGATGCGCCGGAGCGGGCTCGCGCATCTCCTGTCGATCAGCGGCCTTCACGTGACCGCTGTGGTGGGTTTTGCGATGGTCCTGACGCTGCGGCTGTTCGCGCTGAGCCGTCGGCTCGCGCTGGCGGGCTATGTCCTGCCGCTCGCCGCCGCCGCCGGGGCGATCGCTGGCGGCGGATATACGTTGCTGGCGGGGGCCGAGGTGCCGACGCTGCGTTCGTTCATCGCCGCTTTGCTGGTCCTCGTCGCCTTTTTGATGGGGCGCGAAGCGCTGACATTGCGGCTGGTCGCGGCGGGCGCGCTGATCGTATTGATCTGGCGCCCGGAATCGCTGGCGGGGCCGAGCTTTCAGCTAAGCTTTGCCGCGGTGACCGCCATCATCGCCCTGCATGAAAGTCGCCCCATGCGAAGGTTTCTTGCCCGGCGCGAGGAAGGCTGGCTGGTCCGCGCGGGGCGTGGCGTCACGGGGCTTCTGGTCACCGGCCTTGCAGTGGAAGTCGCGTTGGCGCCGATTGCGCTGTTCCATTTTCACAAGGCGGGGCTTTATGGCGCGCTCGCCAATGTCGTGGCCATCCCGCTGACGACCTTCGTCATCATGCCCGCGGAGGCGCTGGCCTTGCTGTTCGACAGCGTCGGACTTGGCGCGCCCTTCTGGTGGGTGGCCGAACAGGCGCTGCGTGCGTTGATCGGACTGGCGCATAGCGTCGCGAACGCGCCGGGCGCTGTTGCCATGTTGCCGACGTTTCCGCGCTGGGGCTTCGCGTTGGCAGTGTCCGGCGGTCTCTGGCTGCTGTTGTGGACGACCCGTTGGCGCCGCGCCGGGGCTGTTCCGCTGATCATGGGCATGGCGGCGTTGCTGGTTCAGCCGCGCCCCGACCTGCTCGTTACCGGCGACGGCCGCCATATCGCAGCCGCGCTTCCCGATGGCAGCTATGCGCTGCTTCGCGACAAGGCAGGCGACTATATCCGCGATACGATGGGGGAGGCCGCGGGGATCGATACCCCGCTCGCCGCGCTGACCGACCTCGATCATGTCGAATGCAATCGCGATTTCTGCCGCTGGAGCCAGGGCGAAGGCGCCGCGCGGCGTATCATCCTCGCGTCGCGCGGGCGCGACCGGATCGAAGGCGCGGAGATGGCGGCGGCCTGTGCCGCCGCCGATGTCGTGATCAGCGACCGCTGGTTACCGCGCGAATGCATCGGACGCTGGATGACCATCGACCGCGACAGCCTCGCCGAAACCGGCGGGCTTGCGCTCTATTTCGGCAAAAAGCCCGAAGCCGTCGCCACGCTTCGCGCGGGCGACGGCCATCCGTGGCGTTTGCCGCAGCAACTCAGTGGTAACGACGAAGCAGTCCCGACAGGCGCCCTTGCACGATGACGCGCTCGGCGGGGTAGCGCTGCGGTTCATAGGCGCTGTTCGCCGGGTCGAGCCGGATCATCTGGCCTTCGCGGCGGAAATATTTGAGCGTTGCGTCCTGCCCGTCGACGAGCGCGACGACGATATCGCCCTCGCGCGCGGTGCTCGCTTTTTGGATCAGCGCATAATCGCCGTCGAAAATGCCCGCCTCGACCATCGAGTCGCCCGACACTTCGAGCGCATAATGCTCGCCCGAGCCGAGCAATGCCGCGGGAACCGCGAGATTATTATGCTCTTCGAACGCCTCGATCGGGACGCCCGCAGCGATCTTGCCGTGCAGCGGCACCTCGACGATGTCGTTGGCGGCGATGGGCCGGAGCGCCGGGGCCGGTTTGCGCAGCGGGACAATATTGTCGCGATCGTTATTGTCGCGATCGTTGCGCACCGCGGGCTTCGCGGCGTCGGGCACCTTCAAAACTTCCAGCGCGCGGGCCCGATTGGGCAGGCGGCGCAGAAAACCTCTTTCTTCCAAGGCACTTATCAGCCGGTGTATACCCGACTTCGATTTCAGACCCAGTGCCTCCTTCATCTCCTCGAACGACGGCGAAATGCCGCTCGCATCGAGCTTTTGCTGGATGAAGTGGAGCAGTTCATGCTGCTTTGCGGTCAACATCGATCATTCTCCATGGATGCCATTGCCGGACATAGGGAGAACGATAGTGGAACAAAGCGGAACTTGTCAAGCGACGACGATATAGTCCGCCATCTCGCCCGCGCTGCGCGGCGGTGCGTCGATGTCGCGGATCAGCAAGGCGTTGGCCGACGCGAGCGGCAGGGTCCGCCCGCTCTCCTGCCCGAAAAAGGGTATCAAACGCCCGTTTTCCAGGCGCGCACGCAGATAATCGCGGCGGGTTCCGCCCGCCGGCAGCGGTTCGGCGAGCGGCGCGCGGTGAACCGCGGGCAGCGGATCGCGCGCACCGGCGAGGTGGCGGACGAGCGGCAAAAGGAACATCGTGGCGGTGACAAAGGCCGACGAAGGATTGCCGGGCAGGCCGACCAATATGGCATCGCCGATCGTTCCGGCGATCAGCGGTTTGCCGGGGCGCATTGCGATTCGCCAGAAATCGATGCGTCCGCCGGCATCTTCGAGCGCGCCGCGGACATGGTCGTGATCGCCCACCGACGCCCCGCCGACGGTTACGATGACGTCGTGACGTCGCGCCAGATCCTTGAGAATCTTGGAAAGTATATCCCTGTCGTCGCGAATATGGTGGGGCAGGATCGCCTCGGCGACGTCGCCCTGAAGCATTGCGGCGAGCATCGCGCCATTGCTGTCGGGAATCTGTCCGGGCGCAAGCGGACGGCCCGGCTGGACGAGCTCGTCGCCGGTGGTCAGGATCGCAACGCGCGGCCGCCTGCCAACGGCGAGCTGCCCCGCACCGCTCATTGCCGCTGCGGCGATGGCGCCCGGTGTGAGGCGTGTCCCCGCGGGCAGGAGCGTTGCACCGGCGGCAAAATCGGCGGCGCGCAGCCGGATATGGCGGCCCGAGATCCCGGGGCCATCGCCGGTTAACCGCAATTGCCGGTCCACGAGCGTCACATCTTCCTGGACAATGACGGTGTCGGCCCCATCCGGCAGCATCGCGCCGGTAAAGATACGCATGGCTTCGCCCGGCTGCACCGTCCGGTCGGGCGCGGCGCCGGCCGCGATTTCGCCCGTGACGGTCCATGGGCCGGGCAGGTCGGCAAAGCGGATCGCATAGCCGTCCATCGCCGACAGAGGCGCGGCAGGCTGGTCGCGCTGCGCGACGACATCGACTGAAAGATAGCGCCCAAGCGACTCGGAAAGACCGATATTTTCGCTCGCGAGGGGCTCGCGCAGCCGGAGAAGCCGTGCCTGCGCTTCTTCAACCGGGAGCAGGCCGGTCATTCGGCGCGCCAGTCGCCCGAGCGCCCGCCGCTCTTTTCGAGCAGGCGGATATCGCCAAGCACCATCGCACGGTCGAGGGCCTTCGCCATGTCATAGAGCGTAAGGAGTGCGACCGATGCCGCGGTCAGCGCTTCCATTTCGACCCCGGTCGGGCCCGTGGTCGCGGCGGTTGCGGTGACGGCGATGCCGCTTTCTTCCCATGCGAAATCGACCCCGACCTTGGTCAAGGCGAGCGGATGACACAGGGGGATCAGCTCGGCGGTCCGTTTCGCCGCCATGATCCCGGCGATTCGCGCGGTCGAAAGGACATCGCCCTTTGGCGCATTGCCGCTGCGGACCGCTTCGAGGGCTTGCGCTGACATGGTGATACGTCCGCCCGCGACCGCGCGCCGCTGCGTGGCAGGCTTGGCGCCGACATCGACCATCGACGCAGCCCCGGTCTCGTCGAGATGCGTCGGCCGCGTCACGCCGCTGCGCCGGTCAGCAGGCGGCGCGTTGCCGCCGTGACGTCGTCCTGACGCATCAGGCTTTCGCCGACGAGGAAGGTGCGGACGCCGCTTTCCGCGAGTCTTTCGCAGTCGGCGTGGCTCGCGATGCCGCTTTCGCCGACGAGCAGCGTTCCGGGCGGGACGCGCTTTGCGAGGCGTTCGGTGACGGCGAGATCGGTCTCGAACGTGCGCAAATCGCGGTTGTTCACGCCGATCAGGCGCGATTGAAGCCGGGCGAGCGCGCGGTCGAGCTCGGCCTCGTCATGGACTTCGACGAGGACATCCATGCCGCGTTCGATCGCGGCGGCCTCGATCTCGCGCATCGGGCCGTCGTCGAGGGCCGCGACAATGATCAGGATCGCATCGGCACCGATCGAGCGGGCTTCGGCGACCTGCCACGGATCGACCATGAAATCCTTGCGGAGTGCGGGCAGGGCACAGGCCGCCCGTGCGGCGATCAGATAATCTTCATGGCCCTGAAAATAGGGCGCGTCGGTAAGCACCGACAGGCAGGCCGCGCCGCCCGCCGCATAAGCCCGCGCATGGTTCGCCGGATCGAAATCGGGTCTTATCAACCCCTTGGATGGCGAAGCTTTCTTTACCTCGGCGATCAGCGCAAAGCCGCCGGCATCGATCTTCGCCTGTAAGGCCGCAGCGAATCCGCGCACCGGGCCCGCGTCGACGGCGTCGAGTTCGCCGAGCGAGCGCCGCGCGCGCCGTTCGGCGACTTCATCGGCCTTGGTGGCGAGGATTTGGGTGAGCTTGTTCATTTATAGGCGATCCAGCAATTGAGCAGCGCGTTGGCGAGGCCCTTGTCGATGGTCTCGGCGGCCTCTTCGACGCCGTCGACCAGATTGTCGACAGAGCCGGCGACGATGAGCGCCTCGGCGGCATTGTAGAGCACGGCGTCGCGATAGGCACCCGCTTCGCCCTGAAGCAGGGCGCGCAGGGCACGGGCGTTATATGCCGCGTCGCCGCCGCGGATATCCGCGATGGGGCGCGTCGGCAGCCCGGCATCGGCGGCGGTACTGCGTTGCATCCGCACGCCCTCGGGGGTGATGACGGCGACCTCGTTGCCGCCCGCGAGCGATAGCTCGTCGATGCCCTCGTCGCCCGAAATCACGCGCGAATGCTCGGTTCCGAGCCGGTGGAGCGCTTCGGCATAGACGGGGACATAAGCGGGCCGGGCGATGCCAATGAGCTGGCGCGTGACGCGCGCCGGATTGGCAAGGGGGCCCATCAGGTTAAAGATCGTTCGTCGCCCGAGCGCCTTGCGGATCGGCATGATGCGCTTCATCGCCGGATGGTGGTGCGCCGCGAAGAGGAAGCAGATACCGAGGTCGGCGAGCTGGGCCTCGGCCAGGCGCGAAGCACGATCCATGTCGAGCCCGAGCACCTCGAGCGTATCGGCGGCACCCGATTTCGAAGAAGCTGCACGATTTCCGTGCTTTGCTACCGGAACTTCACAGGCGGCGACGACGATGGCCACCGCGGTCGAGACGTTGAGCGTGTGATGGCCGTCGCCCCCCGTGCCGCAGACGTCGATCGCGCCCGCGGGGGCGTCGATGGGAATCAGCCGGTCGCGCATCGCCTGCGCTGCGGCGGCGATTTCGACCATCGTCTCGCCGCGATCGGACAGCGCACTCAGGAATTCGGCGATATGTTCATCGCTCGCGCCGCCGTCGAGCATCGTCGCAAAGGCCGCGGCGGCCTCGTCATCGTCGAGCAGCTCCGACGGGTCGGGAAAGGGGCCGAAACGGCTCATGAAGACTTCTTTCGGGATACACCCGCCTGTTCGAGCCGGGCGGTTATGGCATCGGCCGCGCGCCCGGCCGCCGCATCGTGCAAGGGAATGATGTGGAACAGCGCTTCGGACCGATAGATCAGCAGCATGCCGTCGGTGCGCAGCCATTGATGAAGATCGCCCCATGCGACATCGCCGGTGCTGTTGGCGTTGGCAATGTTGAGCCGGTTTTCGTCCCAGCGAAGCGTATAGGGTATACGAAGGTCCGCCTGCTGGGCGTAGATGCGCCGGGTAAAGCGCGGCATCCACCAGCGGCGCATGACGAGCTGGATCGCCAAAAGCAGAAATACCATCCAGAGCAGCAGCCCGCCCGCCAGTACGGCGGCATGACGTGCGTCCGCCGGGCTGTCCCAAAGCGCGAGACTCGCCCCCAAAAGCAGGACAAACAGCGCGCCAATGGCGACCTTGCTCTTGGGGAAAAGCGGATAGTGGGCGCGATAGGCGGTCAGTAGGTCCGCTTCGCTGACTTGAAGGTCGAACTGCCCGTTCACGCCGCTTTCCGCGCGCTGACCGGCAACCCCGCCAGGCTAAGGAAATTGGCGAGCATCGCGTGGCCATGCTCGGTCGCGATGCTTTCGGGATGGAATTGTACACCGTGGATCGGCAGTTCGGCGTGGCGGAATCCCATCACCGCGCCATCGTCGCTGGTGGCGTTGATGACGAGGCTGGCCGGAATATCGACGACCTCGAGGCTGTGATAGCGCGTGGCCTGAAACGGCGAGGGCAAACCGGCGTAGAGCCCGCTGCCATCGTGGCAAACGGGCGAGGTCTTGCCGTGCATCAGGTGGCCGCGCTGGACCGTGCCGCCGAAATGCTGGCCGATCGCCTGATGGCCGAGGCAAACGCCGAGCAGCGGCCGCTGCGCCTCTGCGCAGGCGGCGACGAGGTCGAGGCTGATTCCCGCTTCGTTGGGCGTGCAGGGGCCGGGCGAGATCAGGATCGCGTCGGCGCCGCTGGCGAGCGCGTCGGCGGCGGTCAGCGCATCGTTACGCTCGACGCGCACATCCGCCCCCAACTCGATCAGATAGTGAACGAGGTTGAAGGTGAAGCTGTCGTAATTGTCGATGACGAGGATCATGGGGGCGCTCTAACGATTTTGCGGTGGAGGGGGAAGGGATAGAAGCTTTTCGCGCACCAAACCCAACTTCGCATCCGGCCTCCGCCGGGATGGCGCCATATCGAGAGGCAGGCCTTTACTGCGCCATCAGCTTTGCCAGATCGGCCTTCCAGAATTTCGCCCAGGTATGCGTGCTATGGCCCTTGGTTTCAGGGCTTGCCGGGATCAGGATGAATTTCGCGGTCGGCATGCGCGCCGCCGCCTTTTCGGTGATCCCGTAAGCGGGCGGGTTGATGAAATCGTCGGCCGAATTGATCCACAGCACCGGCACCCTGATCTTTTCGAGATTCGGCCAGGGATTGTAGGTTCGCGAGCTATCGAGCTGATAAATCACGTCATTGGCATCATTGCGGCCGTAGGTGCGGGCGAAGGCTTCGTCCTTGTACTTCTCGGCCGCTTCGCGCGTCGGATATTGCGCCTGCAGCGCGTAGGGGTTGGCGCCCGCAATCATGCTGAGCGACGCTGCGGTGCGCAGTCCCGCCGCCGGCGGTTCCTGATAATCGCCGCCCTTCCAGAGCGGATCGGCCTTGATCGCGTCGATCGACAGCGTGCGCCACATGCGGTTTTCGCCCGCAATCTCCACCGGCAGGCACGCGAAGGGCGCGAGCTTTTCGGCGAATCCGGGATGCTTCTCGCCCCAGATAAACGCGTGCATGCACCCCATCGAGGTGCCGAGAATCAGCTTCAGCTTCTTCACGCCGAGCTTCTCGGTGAGCAGCCGGTACTGGGCATCGACCATGTCTGCATAGTCGTAGCGCGGGAATTTCATGCGCAGCCCGTCGCTGGGCTTCGACGAGCCGCCATGGCCGATATTGTCGGGCAGGATGATGTAATATCTGGCGGTGTCGAGCGGCTGACCGGGACCGAACAGCTCGTCGGCGAACTGCGGCTGGAAAAACTGCTTTCCGGTGCCGCCGGTGCCGTGAAGAATCATCACGGCGTTTATGACGTCGCCCTTGGCATCATATTGCGGGCTGCCGAGCGTGATGTAGCGGAGGGTGAGTTCGGGCAGTTTTTCGCCGCTTGCGAAGGTGAAGTCGGCCAAGACGGCATCGACCCCGGCGGCGCCGTCGACGCTGAAGCGATAGGGTTCTGCGTGGGCAGGGCTGACGCTGGCGAGCAGAAGGGCGAGCGGGGCGAGGAGGCGTTTGGGCATGGCGGGACGCTAGCGCCCGCCGGGATCAGGTCAAGCTATTGCCCGTACCCCGGCGTTCCGGCGAGCCGCACCGCTTCGCGCGCCGCGGTGAACAGCGCGCCGGCCTTGGCTTCGCATTCGCGCTGTTCATAGGCGGGATCGCTGTCGGCAACGATGCCGGCGCCGGCCTGCACATGCATTTCGCCGTCCTTGACGATCGCGGTGCGCAGCACGATGCAGCTGTCCATATTGCCGTCGGGGGCGAAATAGCCGACGCCGCCGGCATAAGGCCCGCGCGCGTCGGCCTCGAGCTCGGCGATGATCTGGCACGCGCGAACCTTGGGCGCGCCGCTGACCGTGCCTGCGGGAAAGCCCGCGAACAGCGCGTCGATCGCGTCCTTGTCGGGCGCGATGCGGCCGATGACGTTCGACACGATGTGCATGACATGGCTGTAGAATTCGACCGTGTAGCTGTCGGTGACGACGACGCTGCCGCCGACCGCTGCGCGGCCGACGTCGTTGCGGCCGAGGTCGAGCAGCATCAGATGCTCGGCGCGTTCCTTGGGATCGGCGAGCAGGCTCTCGCGGTTCTCGACATCCTCGGCACCGGTGCGGCCGCGCGGACGCGTGCCGGCGATCGGGCGAATGGTGATTTCGCCGTCGCGGACGCGGACGAGGATCTCGGGCGACGAACCGATCAGCGCGAAGCCGGGCAGGTCGAGGAAATAGAGAAAGGGCGAGGGGTTGATCCGCCGGAGCGCGCGATAGAGATCGAACGGCGGCAGGTCGAAGGGGGTCGAGAAACGCTGCGACAGCACGACCTGAAAGATATCGCCCGCGGCGATATAGTCTTTTGCCTTGGCCACCATCGACGCGAACTCGGCGGGCGTCGTCGCGGCGTTCGGGCCGATATCGCCGGGCTGCGCGTCGGTGAGGGCGCGGTCGGCATGGGCGCTGACGCGCGACAGGCGCGCGGCGATGGTCTCCAGCCGGTCCTTTGCCGCGTCGATCATGCGGTCGATCGGCGCGTCCGTGTCGGGCCAGATCGGCGCGATCAGATATAATTCATCGGCGAGGCGGTCGAAAACGAGGATCGTCGTCGGGCGCACGAACACCATGTCGGGCAGGCCGAGGCCGGCACCCGGCGCGCGCGGGATGCGCTCGACAAGGCCGATGGTTTCATAGGCAAAAAAGCCGACGAGCGTTGCGAGCGCCTTGGGCAGCCCTTCGGGGACGTCGAAGCGGCATTCGGCGACGAGATCGCGCAGCGCCTGCAGCGCCGGGGTCGCGAGCGGCTGGAAGGCTTCGCGATCGTGGCGCCAGTCGCGGTTGATCCGCGCCGCGTCGCCGGTGACCTCGAACATCAGGTCGGGGTCGAGGCCGATCAGGCTGTACCGTCCGCGCGTTTCGCCGCTTTCGACCGATTCGAGCACCCAGTCGCCGCGCCCGGGTTCGATCAGCTTGAGTGCTGCCGACACCGGGGTTTCGATATCGGCGATCAGCCGTTGCCAGACGACCGCGCCGCGCCCCTTCGCCAGCGCTTCGAGCGCTGCGGCTTTGCCCTCGAGGCTCACCGACCTTATTCGGCGACCGGCGTGGTGCCGGACAGTTCGCCGCGCAGCTTGGTGACGAGGTCTTTGTTGATTTTTACTCCGACGCGGCGCTTCGCTTCGGCGGCGAGCTGTTCGATCAGCTCGTTGCCGAAAGCCGGCGCGAGCGGCTGGGCGATCGCGGCGACGCGTTGCGGTTCGATCGCCTTCGGATCGGGGCGCTGGACGTCGGTCAGCGCGATGACCATCCAGCCGCGATTGCCGGGGATTTCGAGCGTCTTCACGCTGTTCTTGGCCATCGAGAAGAGCAGGGCGAGTTCGGGCGGGACGGGCTTGCCCCCCGCACCGAGTTCGGCGCGGAGGCCGCCGATCGTCTGCGCGCTGCCGATGTTCGGGCCGGCGGCGGCGACCGCATCGGCGAGGCTCTTGCCGCCCTCGACCGCTTTCACGATCGCACGCGCCTTGTCGCGCGCGACCTTCTGCCCCTCGGCAAAGCGCCATTCGCTGAGCAGATTGCCGCGAATCTGGGCATAGGGCGGCGGCGCTGCGGCGACGATCGTCTTCACCGCATAGACGGCAAATTTCTCGTTCTCGACGAGTGTCGCGATATGGCCTTCGCCTTCGCCGGCGGCCTGGAAGGCCTGTGCGACCAGCGGGGCGAGTTCAGGCGCGGGTGTGAAAGCGGGCTGGCCGGGGGCGCGGCCGCTGGGAAGCAGCGCGGGCGTTTCGACGAGCTGAAGCTTGCGGTCGGCGGCGACTTCTTCGATCGACGCGCCGCCGTTCACAGCGTCCTGGATCGCGTTATAATAGTCGACGATCGCCTCGTTCGCCTTGTTCTTGCCAAGCTCGGTGCGGATTTCGGCGCTGGCGTCGGCGAGGCTGCGGGCCGGACGAACGGTGACTTCGTCGACGCGTGCGACGGTCCAGCCAAGGCCGGTCTGTGTCGGGCCGATCAGATCGCCGCGCTTGGCAGCAAATGCCGTCTTGGCGGCTGCGGCGCTGCTCGTCGCCGCATAGGCCGACTGGGTGAGGTCGCTGGTGGTCGAAGCCGACAGGCCGGCGGCCTGCGCGGCCGTCGCCAGCGGGGTCCCGGCGCGAACCTTGGCGGCGAGGCTGTTTGCCGCGGCCTGGTCGGGGACGATCACCTGCGAGAAGCGGCGCGTTTCGCTTGCGGCAAATTGGGCGGCCTTGTCCTTGTAGACCTTGGCGATTTCGGCGTCGGTGACCGCAGGGACGGGAACGGCGCTGCGATCGAACTGCGCATATTGAATCACGCGGCGTTCGGGGACGGTGAACTTCGCGGTATTTTGCGCGAGATATTTGCGAAGCACGGCGTCGCCGGGGTCGGCCGCCGGTGCGAAGGGGCTGGCGGGAATGAAGGTGGCCTGCCCGCGGCGCTGCTCCATCAAGAGGGCGGCATAGGGCCGGGCCATCCCGAGTCCGATGCGCGGCATCATCGCGATCGGCGCGGCGAGCTGCTCGATCAGCAACTGCTGGCGCAGGTCGCGGCGAAGCTGGGTTTCGGTCATGCCGTTCTGGCGCAGGAAATTCTCGAAGACCTTCTGGTCGAATTTTCCCGACACGCCGGCAAAGGCGGGCAGGTCGGCGATGCGGCCGTCGATCAGGCGTTTGCTGACGCTGAAACCCATTTCGGTTGCGAACTGGTCGAAGGCGAGGCCCTCGACGAGCTGATCGAGCACCTGATCGAGGCCGCCCGATTCGACGAAGGACGCCATCGTCATGCCGGGCTGCTGCTGCCGCGCCTGATTAAAGGCCTGGCGGGCGCGTTCGCGCAATTCGCCGATGCCGATATCTTCGCTGCCCACCTTGGCGACATTGGCGCCGCCGATCCCGCCAAAGCTCGAGTTGCCGGTCACATCGCCAAGCGCAAAGGCAAGCCCGACAAGGACAACGAAGCCGAGCGCGAGAAACTTCCCGATCGTCGAAGAAAACATGGCGCGGATAGCGGTAATCATGGAACGGGCATTCTTTCCGGCAGGGCGCGGGTTAAGCGCGGTTGCGCGCTGCTTTAGGCGGGAGGCGGTGTCGCATCAAGGCTGGAAAGGGGCTTTTCATGTCCATGCAACGCGGCTTGCCTATCGCCCCCGCGCGCCGCTAGGGCACGGGCATCATTCGAACAGCGGGAGAGACAGGGCAATGGCACGGCGCAAATATGTGGTCGGCAACTGGAAAATGAACGGCCTGTCGAACGCCGTAGGCGAGGCGCAGGCCATTTTTTCCGCAGCGGCGGGGCATCCGACGGTCGATGTCGCGCTCTGTCCGCCCTTCACGCTGATCGGCGCCATGGTCGCGGCGGCCCCGGGGGCGGCGGTCGGTGGACAGGATTGCCACAGCGCAACGTCGGGCGCCTTCACCGGATCGGTCGCGGCCCCGATGCTCGCCGATATCGGCGCGCGCGTGGTGATCGTCGGCCATAGCGAGCGGCGCGAAGGTTTTAGCGAGAGCGATGCGGAGGTGCGGGCGAAGGCCGAGGCGGGGCTCGCCGCCGGACTGTCGGTGATCCTGTGTGTGGGTGAGCCGCGCGAGGTCCGCGAATCGGGCGATGCTATCGATTATGTGCTCGCGCAGATCGCGGGATCGGTGCCGGACAGTTTCGATCCGCAGCGACTCGCTATCGCTTACGAGCCGATCTGGGCGATCGGCACCGGTCTCGTGCCCACCGTTGCCGATGTGGCGGCGATGCACGGCGCGATCCGCGGAGCACTGGCCGCGCGCTTCGACGACGCGGCTGGCGATATGCGCATTCTTTACGGCGGGTCGGTTAACGGCGACAACGCAGCCGAACTGCTCGATGCGGGCGACGTCGACGGCGCGCTGGTCGGCGGTGCAAGCCTGACGGCGGCCAAATTCGTGCCGATTGTTTCGGCTGCTGCGGTGTTAGGGTGAGGCTATATATACCTCGTTCGTATCGAGCGAAGTCGAGATGCCCATCGTCAGCGCATGCCTTACCGGTGTCTCGACTTCGCTCGACACGAACGGGATTGGAAGCCTAGTGAAGCAGGCTATGGCTTGAAGCGCAGCGCCTTCGTCTCTATGTGCGCCGCGGGCACGGTTCGTTTGAGGCCGCGCAAGTTCGGGAAAATATGATGTCCAGTCTCTTCACCTTCATCCTCGTCCTGCAAGCGCTCGTCGCTGCGGTGATGATCGGCGTCATTTTGATGCAGAAGTCGGAAGGTGGCGGTCTGGGCGTCGGCGGCAGCCCTGCGGGCCTGCTTTCGGCGCGCGGTGCGGCGGATTTCATGACCCGGGCGACGACGATCCTCGCGACGGCCTTTGTCGCGCTGTCGATCGTCCTTGCAGCCATGGCCTCGGTCGGCCGCAGCGGTTCGACGATCGATACCTCGCTGTCGAAAGCCGCGCAGACGAGCGGCGCAGCGCCGGCCTCGTCCCTCATGGGCCCGGCGCAGGGCGCTCCCGCAAACGGGGCACCGGTTCCGGCGAGCGATGATCCGTTGGCGGCCGCTGCCGCAGCGGCAAGCCAGAACGCCGCACCGGCGCCGGCGCAGGCTCCGCCCGCCAAAAAATAACCGGCGGCTTCGGCCTCCAACTTCATCCCGCCCGGCGGAAATAAATTCCGCCGGATGCGATTCGACGGCTTGCGCCGTCCCCCTCCTGTTGAGTAAGTCTTTCCTCCCATGGCGCGGTTCATTTTTATCACCGGCGGCGTGGTCTCCTCGCTTGGCAAAGGTTTGATGGCGGCTAGCCTCGCGGCTTTGTTGCAAGCGCGTGGCTATCGTGTCCGTATCCGGAAATTCGATCCCTATCTGAATGTCGATCCGGGCACGATGTCGCCCTATCAGCATGGCGAGGTCTATGTGACCGACGACGGGGCCGAAACCGACCTCGACCTGGGCCATTACGAGCGCTTTACCGGCGTTGCCGCGCGGCAGAGCGACAATGTGACCTCGGGCCGCATCTATCGCGACATCATCACCAAGGAACGCCGCGGCGACTATCTGGGCGCGACGGTCCAGGTCATCCCGCACGTCACCGACGAGATCAAGGCGTTCGCACGCGCGCAGACCGACGACCTCGATTTCGTATTGTGCGAGATCGGCGGAACCGTCGGCGATATCGAATCGCTGCCGTTCATCGAGGCGATCCGTCAGCTCAAGAATGAAGTCGGCCGCGAAAACGCGATTTCGGTCCATGTCACGCTGGTGCCGTACATCGCGGCGGCGGGCGAACTGAAGACCAAGCCGACGCAGCACAGCGTGCGCGAACTTGCCTCGCTCGGCGTCCAGCCCGATATCCTTCTCTGCCGCTGCGAAAAACCGCTGCCCGAGAGCGAGCGCGCGAAAATCGCGCAATTCTGCAACGTCCGCAAGGAAGCGGTGATTCCTGCGCTCGACGCCGACAGCATCTATTCGGTCCCGGTCCAATATCATGGGGAGGGGCTGGACAGCGAAGTGCTGCACGCGTTCGGTATCAAGGATGCGCCCGCGCCCGACCTGTCGCGCTGGTACGACATCATGGATCGCAAGCAGCATCCCGAAGGCGAAGTGACGATCGGCGTCGTCGGCAAATATGTATCGCTGCCCGATGCATATAAATCGCTGAACGAGGCGCTGGTTCATGGCGGCATGGCGCACCGGGTGAAGGTCAATATTCGCTGGCTCGACGCCGAAATGTTCGAGCGTGACGAGGATCTGGCCGCCAATCTGGAACCGATGCACGGCATTTTGGTGCCCGGCGGGTTCGGCGAGCGCGGGTCGGAAGGCAAGATTTCGAGCGTGCGGTTCGCGCGTGAGCGTAACGTGCCTTTCTTTGGCATCTGCCTGGGCATGCAGATGGCGTGCGTCGAAGCCGCGCGGAACACGAGCGGGATCGAAGGCGCGTCGAGCACCGAATTCGGCAAGACCGACGAGCCCGTCGTCGGCATGATCACCGAATGGATGAGCGCCGAAGGCCTGCAAAAGCGCGGTGCCGACACCGATCTGGGCGGCACGATGCGGCTCGGCGCCTATGAAGCGAAATTGTCGCCGAACAGCCATGTCGCGAGCATCTATGGCGCGAACGACATCAGCGAACGCCATCGTCACCGGTACGAGGTCAACGGGGCCTATCGCGAGAGCCTGGAGAAGGGCGGACTCGTCTTTTCGGGCATGTCGCCCGACGGCACGCTGCCGGAAATCGTTGAGCGTCCCGACCATCCGTGGTTTATCGGCGTGCAATTCCATCCCGAGCTCAAGTCGAAGCCCTTCGATCCGCATCCCTTGTTTGCGGGTTTCATCGAAGCGGCGGTGAAACAGAGCCGGTTGGTCTGACACGGCACGAAAAGGGATTTAGGGCATGGATCACGCGAGACTCGCCGAGCTGCAAGGCCCTGACAGCATTTTTTCCGGGCTTTCGATCGAAGATTGGGCCCAGATCGCCAGCCGCGCGGTGCAGGTGAATTTCGTCAAGGGCAAGGAATTGCTCGTCCAGGGCGACCCGGGCGACATGATGCTGATCCTGACCGAAGGCACCGCGCGCGTGTCCATGCTGACCTCGGGCGGGCGCGAGATCGTGCTTGCCTATGCCGAACCGGGTGCGGTGCTGGGCGAGATTGCGCTGCTCGACGGCGGCGAGCGCACCGCTTCGGTGACTGCGACGAGCGCCGGGAGTGCGCTGCAACTCGGCCGCAACGCGCTGCGCGATTTCGCCGCGAGCCATCCCGACTTCGCATGGTCGCTGATGCAGCAACTCGCACGGCGGTTGCGCACTGCCGACCAGACGATCGAAAGCGATCGCGCCTACGCCTCCGGCCCGCGTCTTGCGCGCTATCTCAAGCGGCTGATCCGCAAGGATGTCGAGGCGACGCACCGCGTCGAACTGAGCCAGACCGAACTCGGCAATTTTGCCGGCATGAGCCGCGAACATATCAACCGCCAGCTGAGAAGCTGGGAGGAGTCGGGGGTCATTTCGCTTGAGCAAGGGCGGGTGCGGGTGCTCGATACCGACATGCTCGAGGATATCAGCGAAAGCGAGAGCTGAGCGGGCGGCTTATGGAAGCGATAAGGGTCATCGAGGCTTATCGCTGGCAAAGAGGGCTCGGCCATGAGGTCATCGACACACCATATGGCAGGATCGTTGCGAGCGTAGCGCATCCGGATGTTTGGGATGCGAACCATGCCGATGCGATAACGGCAGAGCGCCCGGATGAGATTGAAGCGCTCTTTGCCAGCATGGACCGTCATCTTGCGCACAGCTCGTGGCGTGTGGTTCACACCGATCCTTTCACCCCCGAACCCTTTGCCGCCCGCCTTGCGCTCGACGGATATGTCGAACAGCAGGCGGTCATCCAGATGGTCCTTGACCGGCAACTCCATGCCGCGCCGGGCAGCGATATTGCGCCGATCACCACGGAGGCGGAGTGGGGGGCATTGGCCGCGCTGGTGCGCCGCGATCATGAAGAGGGCGCGCGGACCGGCGGCGTTGTCCTATCAGCCGATGTCACCGATGCTATCGTGGCGGGATATCGCGCAAAGGACGGGCCTTACCGCTTTCATCTCGCGCGCATCGGGGGAGAAGCTGTCGCCTATGGTGCGATGGCGAAAGCCCCATCGGGCGCCGGGATGATCGAGGATCTGTTCACGCTGCCTGCCTATCGGCAGCGGGGAATGGCATCCGCCATGATTGCGCATTTCTCGGCCCTGCTGGAGGCGCAAGGTTGCGTCTGCGTGTTCCTTGGCGCGCTGGTCGGCGAGCAGGCGCGGCACCTGTATGCCAAGCTGGGATTCCGGCCGATCATGTTGACCCGATGCTGGGTTCGCCAACATGTCTAGCTGTTCCTGTTTGCAACGCAGATCGCCCAAACCTTGAATCACAACGCCCGGGCCTCGTTTCCGAGACCCGGGCGCCTGTGACGAACACTCGCCATCCCCCTTTGTTGCAAGCCCGGCGAAAGGCTTGCACTCCCTGGAGCCGGGCCTTTGGGCCGCGTTGAACCAGAAGCTGTGGGGTAGGTCGTAGGGGGTGCTTTGTCACCCTCTCACGGGCATTCGGCCCCGCTTTTGCCGGGCGCTGTGGCCTATGGGCAACATATTTTGCGAATCGCTCGCAGCTGGATGCCCGCGCTGCACCCATTGCCAGCGGTGTCGGCGCTGCGTAAAGCGGCGGGCATGCGTGTCCTTCCCCATGCGCCGCAAAGGCACACCGCCCCATGATCCTGCGTCCCTATGAGCGCACCATCTTCAAACGCTATATGCTTCCGCAGCGCGGCGAAGGGTTCATCTTCGTCGCGGCAGCGTTCAGCTTTATCGCGGTCACGCTGGGCGTTGCGGCGCTGGTGATCGTGATGAGCGTGATGAACGGCGTGCGCGCCGATCTGTTCGACAAGATCGTCGGGTTGAACGGCCATGCGGTGGTGCAGGGCTTCGGCGGCCGCCTCGACGACTGGCAAGGCGTTTTGAAGCAGGCGAAGGCGACCCCGGGGGTCGTGTCGGCGACACCGCTGATCGAACAGCCCCTGCTTGCGACCTTCAACGGCCGCGTCGAGGGCATATTGGTGCGCGGAATGACCGTTCCCGACATCCGCAAGAACGAGACGCTGGGCGGCAAGGTGTTGCAGGGCAGCCTCGATACGCTGACCCCCAATTCGGGCAATGTCGCGATCGGTAGCGAACTAGCGCGCAATATGGGCGCGACGGTGGGATCGAATATCACGATCATCAATCCGGCGGGCCGCTCGACGCCGTTCGGCACCGTGCCGCGCGAGATCAGCTATCGCGTTTCGGCGGTCTTCGAGATCGGCGTCTATGATTTCGACAAGGCGTATGTGGTGATGCCGATGGAGGATGCGCAATTGCTCCTGCTCACCGGCGACCAGATCGGGATGATCGAGGTCAAGGTCACCGACCCCGACAAGGTCGGCGAGATATTGCGGCCGCTCGCCGAAAAGGTGGCGGCGCAGGCGGTGATCTCCGACTGGCGGTCAATGAACGCCAGCCTGTTCGAGGCGCTGTCGATCGAGCGCGTCGCGATGTTCGTGATCCTGTCGCTGATCGTGCTCGTCGCGGCGTTCAACATCGTGTCGTCGCTGATCATGCTGGTGCGCGCCAAAACGCGCGACATGGCGATCCTCCGCACCATGGGCGCGCCGCGCGACGCGGTGATGCGCATCTTCATGGCGATCGGCCTGTCGATCGGGGTTGCGGGGACGCTGATGGGCATGGCCTTCGGTTTCGGGCTGCTCTATTTTCGCGCCGGCGTGTTGCGCGGGGTCGAGTTTCTGACCGGCCAGCCTTTGTGGGACCCCTCGATCCGCTTCCTCACCGAACTGCCGTCGAAGCCCGATCCGTTCGAAATCACCGGGATTGCGGTGATGGCCATCGTCTTCAGCTTCCTCGCGACGCTCTATCCGGCGCTCAAGGCGGCCAATACCGATCCGGTACAGGTGCTGCGTTATGAGTGACATGATCCTCGAGCTTCGCGCGCTCAAGCGCAGCTTCACGCAGGGCGACGTGACGATCGACGTGCTGCGCGGTGTCGATGCGCATCTGAAGCGCGGCGAAATCGTCGCGCTGCTCGGGCCGTCGGGATCGGGCAAGTCGACGATGCTGCAAGCCGTCGGTCTGCTCGAAGGCGGGTTTCAGGGCACGATCCAGATCGACGGCCATGACGTCACCCAATATGATCAGGGCGAACGGACGAAGACGCGGCGCGAAAAGGTCGGCTTCGTCTATCAGTTCCATCACCTGCTCCCCGATTTCAACGCGATCGAGAATGTCGTGCTGCCGCAGTTGATCCGCGGCGCGGGGCAGGCCGAGGCCGAAGAACGCGCCGCCGACCTGCTTGGCCGGCTGGGGCTGGGGGAACGACTGCATCACAAGCCGAGCAAGCTGTCGGGCGGCGAGCAGCAGCGCGTCGCGGTGGCGCGGGCGCTGGCGAACCGGCCCTTGCTGGTGCTCGCCGACGAGCCGACGGGCAATCTCGACGAGGCGACCGCCGACAAGGTGTTCGACCAGTTCGTCAGCCTTGTCCGCGATCATGGCTCGGCGGCGCTGGTCGCGACGCACAACGAACGGCTTGCCGCGCGGATGGACCGCGTGCTGCGCTTGCATGACGGGCGGATCGAGGGGTAGGCTCGCGCGACCAGAAGGGGACGGATTATGGCTTTGTACGATCTTTCGGCGAAACTGCCCGGCGGCGGCGCGCAATCTTTGGCCGATTACCGCGGCAAGGTGCTGCTGATCGTCAACACCGCGTCGAAATGCGGCTTCACCCCGCAATATGAAGGGCTGGAAGAGCTGTACCGCGACTATAAGGATCGCGGGCTCGAGATCCTTGCCTTTCCGTGCAACCAGTTCGGGGCGCAGGAACCCGGCGATGCGGCCGAAATCGCGAACTTCTGTTCGCTGACCTATGATGTCAGTTTCCCGCTGATGGCCAAGATCGACGTCAACGGCGACGATGCCGATCCGATCTTCAAGCATCTGAAGAAGGAAAAGACCGGTCTGCTCGGCAGTGGGATCAAATGGAATTTCACCAAATTCCTCGTCGACCGGAACGGCAAGACGGTGTCGCGCCACGCGCCGACGACGAAGCCCGATCAATTGCGCAAAGAGATCGAGGAACTGCTGGGCTGACCCGTCGCCCCCGCGAAGGCGGGGGCCGCTGGCAACCTTGCACTACGCCGATAGCGGCCCCCGCCTTCGCGGCGGCGACGGGTTTTATAATTGCGTCACTCTTTGCTTCCCCGAATCATCGCACCCGCATAGCGTCATTCGATGGCCTTCAGCCCCTTTGTCCCCCTTCGCGTCTTTTCCAGCTACACGATGCTCGAAGGGGCGATCGAACCGAAAGCGATTGCGAAAGCCGCGCGCGACCGCGGATTTCCGGCGATCGCGATCTGCGATCGCAACGGGCTTTATGGCGCGATGGCGTTCGGCGATGCGTGCAAGGCGGCGGGAGTGCAGCCGGTGGTCGGGGCGCTGCTCAGCGTCGCTCGGCCCGGACAGCGCTTGGCGAACGGCGCGCCGCTGATCGACTGGCTGGCGCTCTATGCGCAGGACGAGACTGGCTACAACAATCTCTGCGCGCTCGTGTCGGACGCGCATCTCGGCCGTCCGGTCGAGCTCGATCCGCACGTGACGCTCGGGTCGCTGGCGGGCAAGACCGACGGGCTGATCTGCCTGACCGGCGGTGGCGAAGGCGCGCTGGCGCGTTTGCTTGCGGGCGAGCAGGTCACCGCTGCGAACGATTATGTCGAACAGCTCGAAGCCTTGTTCGCCGGACGGCTCTACATCGAGCTGTCGCGCCGCAGCGATGACACCGAGGCGGCCGCCGAAAAGGCGTTGATCGAGATGGCCTATACGCGCGCGCTGCCGCTGGTCGCGACCAACCCCGCGAGCTTCGTCGAACCGCAGTTCCATCCCGCGCACGACGCGATGCTGTGCATCGCACAGTCGGCCTATGTCGAAAGCGAGGACCGCCGCGTTTCCAGCCCCGAAGCATGGCTGAAGCCCGCCGAAGCGATGGAGGATGCGTTTTCGGATCTGCCCGAGGCGATGCGCAACAGCCTCGTCATCGCGCAGCGTTGCGCCTTCATGGCGCCGAAGCGCAATCCGATCCTCCCGAGCCTGGCCGGCGACCGCGAAGCCGAAGCCGCGCAGCTTGCGCGCGACGCGCGCGACGGGCTCGATGCCCGGCTGACCCATTATCCCGATCTGTCCGATGAGGAGCGCCAGACCTATATCGACCGCCTCGATTTCGAGGTCGGGGTCATCGTCCAGATGGGTTTCCCCGGTTACTTTCTGATCGTTGCCGACTTCATCAAATGGGCGAAGAATCACGATATTCCGGTGGGTCCGGGGCGTGGTTCGGGTGCGGGTAGCGTCGTTGCCTGGGCGCTGACGATCACCGATCTCGACCCGCTCAAGCTCGGCCTGCTGTTCGAACGCTTCCTCAACCCCGAGCGCGTGTCGATGCCCGACTTCGACATCGATTTCTGCGAAACGCGGCGCGGCGAGGTGATCCGCTATGTGCAGGAGAAATACGGCCGCGATACCGTCGCGCAGATCATCACTTTCGGTAAGCTGAAGGCGCGTGCGGTGCTCAAGGACACCGGGCGCGTGCTCCAGATGAGCTATGGGCAGGTCGACCGGCTGGCCAAGCTGGTGCCGAACCATCCGACCGACCCGTGGACGCTCGAACGCGCGCTGAACGGCGTGGCCGAGCTGATGACCGAGTATAAGCAGGACGACGGGGTGCGCCGCCTGTTCGATATGGCGCGCCAGCTGGAAGGCCTGCCGCGGCACAGTTCGACCCACGCCGCGGGCGTGGTGATCGGCGACCGCCCGCTCGACCAGCTCGTCCCGCTCTATCGCGATCCGCGTTCGGACATGCCGGTGACGCAGTTCGACATGAAATATGTCGAGAGCGCGGGGCTGGTGAAGTTCGACTTTCTCGGGCTCAAGACGCTGTCGGTGCTTCGCGAAACGCGCCGCCTGCTCGCGCTGCGCGGAATCGACGTCGATCTCGACACGCTCGCGTGGGACGATACGGGCGTTTACGAACTGCTCCAGCGCGGCGAGACGGTCGGGGTGTTCCAGCTGGAATCCGAAGGGATGCGGCGCACGCTGTCGGCGGTGAAACCGACCAATTTCGGCGACATCATCGCGCTCGTTGCGCTGTATCGCCCGGGGCCGATGGACAATATTCCGCTGTTCGGCGCGCGCAAGAACGGCCGCGAGGCGATCGCCTATCCGCATCCCTTGCTCGAAGGCATCCTCGCCGAAACCTATGGCATCTTCGTCTATCAGGAACAGGTGATGCAGGCCGCGCAGATCCTGGCGGGCTACAGCCTCGGCGGCGCCGACCTTTTGCGCCGCGCGATGGGCAAGAAGGTCCAGGCCGAGATGGACGCGCAGCGCGACACCTTCGTCAAGGGCTGTGGCGAGCATAACAATATCAACCCGAAGGCCGCGAACGAACTGTTCGACTTGATCGACAAATTTGCGGGCTATGGCTTCAACAAGAGCCACGCGGCCGCCTATGCGCTGCTGTCGTACCAGACGGCTTGGTTGAAGGCGCATTATCCGCACGAATTTTTTGCGGCATCGATGTCGTTCGACAGCCATCAGACCGACAAGCTCTCGATCTTCATCGACGACATGCGCCGGCTCGACATTGCGATCGCGCCCCCGTCGGTCAACGACAGCGAGGCCGACTTTTCGGTCGGACGAAGCGACGATGGGCTCGCGGTTCGTTATGCGCTCGGCGCGCTCAAGGGGGTGGGCGAAAGGGCGATGGAAGCGCTCGCCGTCGAACGCCATGCCAAGGGCGATTTTGGTTCGCTCGACGATTTCGCCAACCGTATCGACCCGAAGCTGCTCAACCGGCGCCAGATCGAAGCGCTGGCGGCCGCGGGAGCGTTCGACTGTATCGAACCCGACCGGCCGCGCGCTTATGCCGGCGCCGAAAGCCTGCTTGCCTGCGCGAACAATTCGGCGCACGAACGATCGACGGGGCAGGGCGGATTGTTCGGCGGCGATGTCGATATCGCGCCCGCGCTGCAACTGGCGGCCGCCGAACCCTGGACGCTTGCCGAGCGGATGACGCGCGAGAAGGAAGCGTTCGGATTCTATTTCTCGGCGCATCCGGTCGAGCAATATGAAGCGATCGTCGTGGCGCGCGGCGCGCGCAGCTATGGCGAGATTTGCGCCAATGTCGAAATGACACCCGGCACACGTATCCCGATGACGATGGCGGGAATGGTCGAAAGCGCACGGCCGCGCGTGTCGCAGCGCGGTAATCGTTTCCTCAACCTGACGCTCTCCGACCGCAGCGGGCAGTTTCAGTCGAGTTGTTTCGACGAACAGGCGGGCAAGATTCTCGAGGCGCTGGCAGTCGATGGCGGCTGTGCGATCCTGGCTGTCGAACTCGACTTGCTGGAGGGCGAAGAGACGCCGCGCGTCACGGTTCGCGGTGCCCAGCCGCTGGCCGATATTGCCGCGACCGCTGCGCTTCAACTGACGTGCCGGGTCGAGGTGCCGGACGCGATTCAAGAGATCGTCCGCTTGCTCGAAAAGCGCGACGATGCGCGCGGAAGGGTCGTGATCGCAACGGCCGATCCTCTGACCGGTGATGATCTTCATGTCGAACTGGGTCGCCGTTTCGCACTCGGCCCCGATACGGTGTCGCGCCTCGAAATGGTGGCGGGGGTGACCGAATCCGCCTTGTCGCTCGTCGCTCCGCGCGAATTCCGGGTGCGGTAGTCGGGACATCATGACGACACGCAAGACCCCGGGCAGTTGCCTTTGCAACATCGCGCAGTTCGAAATATCGGGCGATTTCGATGCGTTTTTCCTGTGTCATTGCTCGCGATGCCGCAAGAACAGCGGATCGGCGCATGGGGCCAATCTGTTCGCCACGAACGCGACGATCGCCTGGCTGTCGGGCGAGGAGAATGTCGCCTCCTACCAATTGCCCGGCACGCGGCACGAGCGCAGTTTCTGCAGGACCTGCGGTTCCGCGCTTCCCGGCGTGCGGATGGGCGGTGCATTGCTCGTCGTTCCGGCGGGGAGCCTTGATGGCCCGGTCGAGATCCGCCCGACCGCCCATATTTGCTGCGCAAGCCGGGCCGATTGGGACACCGATCTGGGCGATATCCCGCATATGGACGGCCTTCCCGGTTGAAATCCGGGCGGTTCGGCCTCGGCACGCTCGGTTTTGCCTTGCGCGCGGTTCGTCTCCGACCTTATTCCTAGAGCGCAACGATAGAATAGAGGATGCTACATGATGGGAATGCAGGGTCAGCCACTGCTGGTGACCAGCCTGATCGACCATGCTGCACGCGAGCACGCGACGCGCGAGATTGTCTCGCGCTGGGCCGACGGTAGCGTCACCCGAACCACCTGGGGTGAAGTCGGACAGGACGCGCGCCGCTTTGCAGCGGCGATGACGAAGCTGGGGATACGCAAAGGCGATCGCATCGCGACGCTGGCGATGAACCACGCCCGCCATCTCGTCAGCTGGTACGGCAGCGCAGGCCTTGGCGGGGTGCTTCACACGGTGAACCCGCGGCTGTTCGACGAGCAGCTCGTTTATATCATCAACCATGCCGAAGACCGCGTGCTGTTGTTCGACGCGATGTTCCTGCCGATCGTCGAACGGTTGCGGAGCCAGCTTCCGACGGTCGAGCATTTCATCCTGTTCGACGCCCCGGCACGCGAAGGCTATCTTTCCTATCGCGACCTGATCGATGCCGAGGACGGCAGTTTCGAATGGGTCCGCCTCGACGAGCGCGATCCGGTCGGGCTTTGCTATACCAGCGGAACGACAGGCAATCCGAAGGGCGTGCTGTATGAGCATCGTTCGAACGTCATCCACGCGATCACCGAGATTCAGCCCGACGTATTTGGCCTGTCGAACCGCAGCGTGATCCTGCCGATCGTGCCGATGTTCCATGCCAACAGCTGGGGCGTGCCTTTCGCGGCGGCGACGGTCGGCGCAAAGCTGGTGTTTTCGGCAACCAACGACGCCCAGGTGCTGTGCGACCTGATGCAGGACGAGGGTGTGACCCACAGCGCCGGGGTGCCGACGGTATGGATTGCGATGTTCGCGCATATGGACGCGACGGGCATCGGTTATGGCAAGCTGGAACGGGTGATCATCGGCGGGTCCGCGGCGCCGCGTGCGATGATCGAGCGGTTCATGAAGGCGGGGATCGCGGTTGGCCACGCATGGGGAATGACCGAAACGAGCCCGATCGGGACGATGGGCAAGCGCCCATGGAACTGGGACGATCTGAGCTTCGACGAACAGGTCGATATCGTGTGCCGTCAGGGCTGCCCGCCATTCGGCGTCGAACTGCGGATTGTCGATGACGAGGACCATGTCCTGCCCCGCGACGGGGTGACGAGCGGACGGCTGCAATGCCGCGGGCCGTGGATCATTCAGCGCTATTTCAAGGCCGATGAAGATGCGGCCGATGCCGACGGCTGGTTCGACACCGGCGACGTCGCGGTGCTGCACCCCGACGGGGTCATGCAGATCACCGACCGCGCGAAGGATGTCATCAAGTCGGGCGGCGAATGGATCAGTTCGATCGAGCTCGAAAACGCCGCGGTGGGTGCGCCGGGTGTGCAGGAGGCCGCTGCGGTCGGCGTCTATCACCCCAAATGGGACGAGCGGCCGATCCTGTTGATCGTCAAAAAGCCGGGGGCCGAGGCAAGCGAGGCGGCGATCGTCGATTATCTGAAGGACAAGGTCGCCAAATGGTGGCTGCCCGACGAGATCGTCTTTGTCGATGAGCTGCCGCATACCGCCACCGGCAAGATTTTGAAGCGCCAGATCCGCGACGATTACAAGAATTACAAGCTGAAGTCGCTGGTGGGGGCGTAAGACGAAGGTCGCCCCCGCGAAGGCGGGGGCCGCTAGCCGCGGAGATCAGGCGTTGAGGCCTTCAAACAGATCAATCCATTCGGGGTTGGCTTCCGAAACCAGCCTTAGCTTCCAAACGCGATTCCATTTTTTCAAAGCCTTCTCGCGGATGATTGCTTCGTTGATCCGGTCAAATGGCTCGGCATAAACCAAAAGCACCAAGCCCCATTTCTTGCAAAATTCAGAGCCGGTTCCGGACCGGTGTGCGAATATTCGGGCAGGGAGATCGGCCGTTACGCCAACGTAGAGAATACCCACCGGTTTGTTGGTCATGATGTAGACATAGGCTTGCCTCATCGAGGTCGCTCCATGCTGCCAGCGGCCCCCGCCTTCGCGGGGGCGACGGATATGGCTGTTAGAACAGTTCCATCTGCCCGTCGCGTTCGGGCGGGCGGAACAGGTCGCTGCGGAGCGGCGGGAAGCGTCTATCCATGCCATGTTCGCGCGCGGCGCGCGTCACGCGTTGACGGATCAGCTGTGGCCAGACGCCTTGCCCCTTCATGCGCGTGTGAAAATTGGGGTCGTTGTCGCGGCCGCCGCGGATGTCCTGCACCATGTGCATCACCTTGTCGGCGCGGTCGGGATAATGCGCGGCGAGCCAGGCGCGGAACAGCGGCGCGACTTCATGGGGCAGGCGCATCAGGATGTAGGACGCACGAATCGCGCCGGATGCCGCGGCGGCGGCGATGATCGCCTCGATCTCGTGATCGGTGATCGCGGGGATGATCGGCGAGATATTGACCTGCGTCGGCACGCCGGCATCGATCAGCTTGCGGATCGCGGCGAGCCGCCGGCGCGGGTGCGGGGCGCGCGGTTCGAGCGTGCGCGCGACGTGCGGGTCGAGCGTCGTCACCGAAACCGCGACACCGACCAGATTGTCGCGCGCCATATCGGCGAGCAGGTCGATATCGCGCAGCAGCCGGTCGGACTTGGTCGTGATGATCAGCGGGTGCCGCGTTTCGGCGAGAACCTCGACGATCGAACGGGTGATGCCCCATTCGCGCTCGATCGGCTGGTAACCGTCGGTGTTGGTGCCGATCGCGAGCGGCGCGACCCTATAGTTGCGTTTGGCGAGTTCGATGCGGAGCAGCTTTGCCGCATCGGGTTTGGCGAACAACCGGCTTTCGAAATCGAGCCCCGGCGACAGGTCGTGAAAGGCGTGGGTCGGGCGCGCAAAGCAATAGATGCAGCCATGCTCGCAGCCGCGATAGGGATTGATCGAGCGGTCGAAACCGATGTCGGGCGATGTGTTGCGCGAGATGATCGTCTTGGGGTGCTCGACCGTGACGGTGGTGCGGAGTCGCGGCGCTTCGCCATCGATCTCTTCCGCGGCGTCGAGCCAGTCGCCGTCTGCGACGCGCTCGGCCGATCCGGTGCGTGTTGGTCGCAAATTGGTCGGGGCACCGCGGCCCGCGATCGGGGGGAGGGGTTTGCTTGATTCCACCGACGGAAGATATCGCACCGATAGGAACAAATAAAGAACAAATGGGCTATTCGATGAGCCGCGGCATCAATTCGACGAAGTTGCAGGGCTTGTGCCGGCTGTCGAGCTGGGTCGACAAAATGCCTTCCCACGCGTCGGTAACCGCGCCGGTCGAGCCGGGGAGCGCGAAGATATAGGTGCCGCGCGCAACGACCGCGCAGGCGCGCGACTGGATCGTCGAGGTGCCGATCGTCTGATAGCTGAGCCAGCGGAACAGTTCGCCGAAGCCGGGAATGTCCTTGCCGTCGAGCCGGTGCAGCGCCTCGGGCGTCACGTCGCGGCCCGTCAGTCCGGTGCCGCCGGTGGTGATGACGACGTCGACGTCCGGATCGTCGATCCAGTTATGGAGGCGCGAGACGATGAGGTCGGTCTCGTCGCGAATGATCGCGCGCGCGGCAAGGATATGGCCCGCCGAGGTCAGCAAGCTTTCGAGTTTGTCGCCCGACCGGTCCTCCGCGGCGCTGCGGCTGTCCGAGATCGTCAATATGGCGATGCGGACGGGTTTGAAAACGAGGCTCTCGTCAATCGGCATTCGCGTTCCGGTCAGTCGGCGTTGCCGATGCCGCCCGCATAGCTCAGGCGGGTGCGATCCTTGCCGTCGGGAAAGCGCGGCCATTTGCCTTGCGCCAGCGCGGCGCGGCTGACCGAGGGCTTGCCCTGCTGCGCTTCGTACATCCAGTAATTGCGCAGCACGATGCCGACATAGCCGCGCGTTTCCCAATAGGGGATCGATTCCATATAGAGCAGCGGATCACCATTATCGCGGATTTCGGACTGCCAGCGCGCGACGGGTGCGGGGCCGGCGTTGTAGGCAGCGATCACCTTGGGCAGCTGGCCGCCGGTCGACGGATCGCGGCTCAGATATTGCAGATAGCTCTGGCCCATATCCATGTTCACCGCGGGGATGCGCAGATCGCCCGTGCCGCTGTCGCCGCGCCAGCGCGCGACATCGCGCGCGGTGCCGGGGCGTACCTGCATCAGGCCGAACGCCCCCGCAGGGCTGACGACGGTGCGCTGGAAGCGCGATTCCTGCAGCGTGTGGGCGAAGACCAGCGCCGGATCGACCTTCCACCCGCCATTGGGTTCCCACTTGGGCTGCGGATAGCGTGTTTGCGCGGCGGGTTTCCGGCCTTGCGGTGTGTTATGGGCAAGGTAGAGCTGCGTTTCGGGGAGGCTCAATGCTCCGGCAATGGCAAGCAATTGCTCATGCTGCCGCGTGTCGCCGATCAGCGCCTGATGGCGCAATGTCGCATCGGCATATTTGTCCTCGCCAATTTCGGACAGGGCCATCGCGATACGGACGTTCGGCAGGTCCTCCAGCGCGCGCCAGGCGCTGCGGTCGGCGCGGACATTTTCGCGCTGGCTGTTCGTCTCGACGCCCAGCGTTTCGGCCGCGAGCAGGCCGTAGAAGGTTTCTTCGTTGGCGGCGGCAGCGCGCAGGCGTGGCTGGACCGATGCGGGTTCGCCCGCGGCGATCGCCGCGCGTGCGGCCCAATAATAGGCGGCCGCGCGCATTTCGCTGTCGGGGGCTTCCTTGGAAACACGGTCGAACGCGGTCAGCGCGGTGCGATAATCGCGGGTGCGCCAAGCGGCGAGGCCCTTGACCCACGCGCCCTGCGTCGACCATGCGCCCTGGCCGGTGGTGCAGTCACTGGCCAGACGCAGCGCATTGGCATCGTCATTTTCGATATAATAGGACCAGGCGACTTTCTGCCGCCATTCGTTGCGCGCCTCGGGCGTCAAGCGGTCCGCAACGGCGTTGAGCAACGCCTCGGCGCCTGCGGGATCGTCGTTCTTGATGCGCTCGGGGATCGTGCGGGCAAGGGTCGCCGCGACGGGATCGCTGCTCACGGCATCGGCGGACAGGCGGCGCGGGGCGCTGCCGGCCCATGCAAGGCGCGCCTGAAAGGGAAGCGTCGGCAGATCGGTCGCACCGCGCCGCGTCGCCAGCCGCCCGAGTTGTTCGGCCTGCGGCAGGAAAGGCGAGCGCGAGAGGATCGGCATGATGTCGGAAATTTCGGCGCGCGGGCTGTTTGCGGCCGTGAGCAGTTCGGCGCGCAGGAAGTCGGTGAGCGGGCCGTTGTCGGCGCCGTCGAGCAACCCCTTGGCATCGGCCCAACGCTGGCTGCGGATCGCCGTGAGGACCTGCGTGTAAAGCTGCTTCTGCTTCGACGACAATATGTCGGGTACCGTTTGCGGCGCGGACACGAGGTCGCGATTGCCTGCATCGGCAGCGAAGGCCGGTGCGGAGCTCAAGGAGATCGCCAGAACGGCGCATGAAATAAGGGTTTTGGTCATATTCTGCATCCGTCAACGTCCCCGGTTGAACAGTTTCAGGCTATCCCAGGCTGCCGCCTTCTGCGCGGGCCTGGCCAGTAGCATCGCGGGATGGGCGACCGCTACGGCCTCCACCTTGCCGCCATCTTGGTTAATATTTAGTAACTTTCCGCGGGCATCGGGCAGGGCCAGGCTGGCAGCCATGCGAACGATGTCACTGCCAATCAGCAGCAGCCGGGCTGGTTTGGCCAGTCGCAGGTGATGCCAGAGCAGCCGGTCGAGCTCGGCGGCGTCCGGACCGTCGCAGCGTCCGCCCGCAGGGCGCGTCACCGCGAGGCTGGCGACATAGCAATCGCTGCGCGCCATGCCGATCGCCTGCAGCATCGCGTCGAGCAACTTGCCCGCCGGGCCGGAGAAAAGCGTGCCGTCGCGCTGATCGTCGATTTCGGGCCAGGCCGTGAGCAGCATCAACGGCGCGCCTGCGTCGCCGACAGGGAGAACGCGACGTGCGTCCCACTGGCTGCCGGGTACATCGTGGCTTACCGCGAGCCATTTCTGGAATTCGCTCCAATCGTCGGGAAAGACGACGGGGCCCTTTGCTTCGACGACGTCCGGCGCTTCCTGACGCTGGAGCGCAGCGGGAAGCGGAGGCAGTTCGGGTTCGGCGTGAACCACGCGTTTCTGTTTCGGCGCGGCAGCGTCATTTGCGGGTGGCGCGACCAGCCAGCCCGCGGGTTGTTCGCCGACGAGCGCGTCGACCCCCGCCAGCGACCACCAGTCGCAAGTGCTTTCCGCCAGCAACGCTGAATATGACCCACCCATCGATTTACACCAAACAGGTGGTTGACGGACCCGTCAATTGGCGGGCATCGCATTTCGTGACAGAATGAGCGCGGGACACGATGAATGATCCCGCGCGGGGACGGCAGAAAGGTATTTGCGGTGAGCGAACGGGAATCGATGCCCTATGATGTGGTCATCGTCGGTGCGGGGCCGGCGGGGCTCTCGGCGGCTATCCGCCTTAAACAATTGGCGAATGAAGCGGGCAGCGAGCTGTCGGTGTGCATTCTTGAAAAGGGATCCGAAGTCGGTGCGCACATCCTTTCGGGGGCGGTGATCGATCCCAGGTCGCTCGACGAATTGCTTCCCGAATGGCGCGAGCAAGGCTGCCCGCTGGCCGAAGTGCCGGTGAACGACAACCAGCATTGGGTGCTGACGAAAACCAAGAAGTTCGGTCTACCGGAATTTATCTCGCCGGGCTTCATGCACAACAAGGGCACCTATACCGGCAGCCTCGGCAATCTGTGCCGCTGGCTCGCCGAGCAGGCCGAAGGGCTGGGGGTCGAAATTTTCCCCGGATTCCCGGCGGCGGAAATCCTGTACAACGAGGATGGTTCGGTCAAGGGCGTCGCCACGGGCGACATGGGCGTCGCGCGCGACGGCAGCCACAAGGGCGATTACGCCCCCGGCCTCGAGCTCCATGCGAAATACACCTTCTTTGCCGAAGGCGTGCGTGGACATCTCACCAAGATGATCAAGCCGCAGTTCGCTCTCGACGCCGATTGCGAGCCGCAGGTCTATGGTCTCGGCGTCAAGGAGCTCTGGGATGTCAAGTCCGAGAACCATGCCGAGGGCCGCGTGATCCATACGCAGGGCTGGCCGCTCGACGAAAACGCCAATGGCGGCGGCTTTCTCTATCATCAGGCGAACGGGCAGGTTGCGCTCGGTTTCGTGACCTGGCTCAACTATCGCAACCCCCACATCTCTCCGTTCCAGGAGATGCAGAAGTGGAAGACGCACCCCGAGATCGCCAAGATCCTCAAGGGCGGCAAGCGCGTTTCCTATGGCGCGCGCGCGATCAGCGACGGCGGCTTGCAGTCGGTGCCCAAGCTGGCTTTCCCGGGCGGCGTCTTGATCGGCGATACGGCGGGCTTCCTGAACGTCCCGCGTATCAAGGGCACGCATACAGCGATGAAATCGGGCATGATGGCGGCCGAAGCGGCGTTCGCCGCCGTGACCACGGGCCGGTCGAGCGACACGCTCGATGCCTATCAGGCCGCCTTCGACGACAGCTGGGTAAAGAAGGAACTCAGCGTCGTTCGTAACGTCCTGCCGCTGGTCGAGAAATATGGCGATCTGGCGGGCACAATCCTGTCGGGCATCACGATGTGGCTCGAAACGCTGAAGATCAAAGTCCCCTTCACGATGAAGCATCATCCGGACAATGAGAGCCTGTACCGGGCCGACATCATGCCGAAACCCGACTATCCCAAGCCCGACGGCGTGCTGACGTTCGACCGCCTCTCGTCGGTGTTTGTTTCGAATACGAACCATGAGGAAGACCAGCCGGTCCATCTGCAACTCAAGGACCCGTCGATACCGGTCGCGTACAACCTGCCGCTCTATGACGAGCCTGCGCAGCGCTATTGCCCGGCGGGGGTCTATGAAATCGTTGGCGAGGCCGAGGGCGATCCGAAATTCGTGATCAACGCGCAGAATTGCGTCCACTGCAAAACCTGCGACATCAAGGACCCGACCCAGAATATCAACTGGGTTACGCCCGAAGGCGGCGGAGGCCCCAATTACCCGAACATGTAAGCCCGCGCGTCTGTTGCTGATCGTCGGTGCGCTTGTAGCGGCGATGCCGGTGCAGGCCGCGGACGATAGCGGCGCGGCGCTGAACGCGCTGGTGCGGGCGCGGCTGGCGGAAGAAGGCGGGGAGCCGGCGGCGGCGCTGTCGGCGCTCAATCAGGTTTCGAGCCTTGCACCCGACTTGCCCGGCCTGCGGGGACGCATGCTCGAACAGGCGATCGAGGCGGGCGACCTCGACGCCGCGCGCGCCGCGGCCTTGCGCCTGTGGACCGCCGGTGAGCGCCGTTTCGATGCCCAACTCGTCCTGATGGTCGACGCGATGCGCCGGTCGGACTGGAAAGCCGCGCGGGACTATATTGCGGGCCGGAATAGCAAGGCGGGGGCCGACGCGATTGCGCGGCTGATCGTCCCCACGATCAATGCGTGGATCGACGTTGGTGCACGCGAAAAACTGCCCGAACGTCATCTGATCGCAGTCAATAATCGCGCGCGGCCCGAGCCGTCACTGACGCTTCAGGTCGCGCTGGTACAAATCGCGACGCAGCGTCTGGCAGAGGTGGCCGCACTGACCGACGGCGTCACGCTGACCGACCGCACCAGCCAGCTTGTCGGAGTTCGCGTCGCCGCGACGCTGGACAAGGTCGGGGAAGCCGGTGCGGCCGAACGGCTGCGCGGGCGGATTGTGCTGGCGTCGGGACAGCGCGAGGATCCGATGCTGTTGCTGCCCGATCAGCCGGTTTCGAGTCCGCGTGCGGGCGTGGCGCAGTGGCTCGGGCTGCTTGGCGACGGACTCGCGCGCACGCCGGGCGGCAGTCCCAAGCTGCCGCTGCTCTTCGCGCGCGCCGCGCATTGGCTCGACGATCAGGATTGGGCGGTCCGGCAGACGCTGGTCGAGGCACTCGACCGTAATGGGCAGAAAGCGAGCGCAATGGCGCTGCTCGACACCGGGCGCGGCGCCTTGCCGCCCGTGCTTGCGATGCGGCGCGCCGAACTGATGGCCGACGCGGGCGACTTTGCGGGCGCGGCGAAGCTGGCCGAAACGGCGGCGAACGAGAATGGCGCGCGTAGCCTGCTCGTCCGTCTGGCCGACATCGCACGGCGGTCCAGCGACCCCGCTGCGGCGGCGCGTGCTTATGAACGGCTCGAGGCCGCACTGGGCGACGATGAAAATGACCGGTCGCTGCGCGGCACCCTTCTGATCGCGCGCGCCGAATTGTTGTTGCAGGCCGGAAAGTGGGATGCTGCAGAGCCGTTGATGGAAAAGGCGGTAACGCTGCGGCCCGATGATGCCTCTATCCTTAATTTTGCCGGCTATTCCGCGCTCGAGCGCCGCAAGGATGTGAAACAATCGCTGGCGCGGATCGAGGCGGCGTGGGCCCAGGAGCCGCAAAATGCGAGCATCACCGATTCGCTCGGCTGGGCCTATTTCCTGACGGGGCGCACCGACGATGCCGTCGACCTGCTCGAAAAGGCGCAGCGCGGCGAACCCGGCAATGCGGTGATCGTCGAGCATCTGGGCGATGCGTATTGGCAGGCGGGGCGCAAGTTTCAGGCGCGATATCATTGGCGCGCCGCCGCGTTGCTCGCCGAAGCCGATATGGCGACGCGGCTGGAAACAAAGCTGCGCGACGGGCTGACCCCCGCGACCACCGCACCATGACCATGTTTCAGGAGACCGGCTGGGCCAAGATCAACCTTGCGCTGCATGTGCGGGCGCGGCGTAGCGACGGCTATCACGAAATCGAGACTCTGTTCGCTTTCGTCGATGACGGCGACGCGATTGCAGCCGAGGTCGCCGGGGCCGACGCGCTCACGATCGACGGCGCGTTCGCCGAAGGGTTGAGCGCCGGAGCCGACAATCTGGTGATGCAGGTTCTGGCGTTGCTGCGCGGCCGTTACGGCGCCGACCGCGTGCCGCCCTTGGCTGTGACGCTGACCAAAAGGCTTCCCGTCGCGGCAGGGATCGGCGGTGGGTCGGCCGACGCGGCGGCGATGGCGCGGCTGGTACGGCGGCATTTCCTGCCCGAGCTCGACGATGCGGCACTGGCACGGCTGGTCGGCCCGCTTGGCGCCGATATTGCCGCATGCATCGCGAGCGCGACGTGCCTGGGTGTCGGTGTCGGCGAAGAATTGAGCGCGGCGCCCGAACTGCGTCTGGCGGGAACGCCGGTGCTGCTCGTCAATCCGCGCCAACCGGTGGCGACGGGGCCTGTCTTTGCGGCGTGGGACGGGATCGACCGCGGGCCCTTGTTCACCGGCGCGGATATGCGGGCACAATTGTTTGCCGGGCGCAACGACCTGCAGCGTCCGGCCACCGCGCAATGCCCGGCGATTGTCGATGTCCTCACCGAACTGGGTGCGCTGCGACCCTGGCTGGCACGCATGTCGGGGTCGGGCGCGACCTGTTTTGCCCTGTTCGACGCGGAGGCCGAACGCGATACGGCAGCTGCCGCCTTGGTGCAGCGACATCCGGGCTGGTGGTTGATGACGGGAGCATTGCGATGAGCGAAGCGTGGCGGCAAATCGGCGAAGCACGGGCGGGCGGCATATTGCTGATCGCGGACCATGCATCGGCCCATGTCCCCGACGACATCGATCTTGGGATCGATGCGGCCCTGCTCGCCAATCATATCGCAATCGACATCGGCGTCGCCGAGGTTGCGGCGCTGCTGGTCGAGAAGGGGGCGGTCGACGCCGCGATCCTAGGCGGGGTGTCGCGGCTGGTCGTCGATTGCAATCGCGAGGAGGATGCGCCGGGGGTATTGCCGATCGCGAGCGACGGCCATGCGGTTCCGGGCAATGCGCTGGACGATGCAGGGCGCGAGGCGCGGCTGGCGCGCTTCTACCGGCCCTATCACGATCATATCGCGGCGACGATTGCGACGCAGCGCCCGGCGATGATCCTGTCGTTGCACAGCTTTACGCCGTCGCTGGCGAGCCATCCCGATCAGGCGCGGCCGTGGCATGTCGGGGTGCTCTATAATGAGGACGACCGGCTTGCGGCCGCCGCGATTGCCGCGCTGGCGGCCGAAGGGCTGAATGTCGGCGACCAGCAGCCCTATTCGGGCAAGCAACTCAACGCGACGATGAACCGGCACGCCGAGGGCAATGCGATCCCCTATGTGGGGATCGAGATGCGGCAGGATCTGGCCGGGGATGCGGCGGGGCAGGCGCTGTTCGCCGAACGACTGGCGACGATGTGCAAGAAAGTAACATTGAACATCGCGGAATAGGCGTGTAGACGCGCACGCAGCCGTCATTTTTTGAAATAATATTTCTCGGAGCTCTTCGAATGCCTTCTTATCGTTCGCGCACCACCACCCATGGCCGCAATATGGCCGGTGCCCGCGGGCTCTGGCGCGCGACGGGCATGAAGGACAGCGACTTCGGCAAGCCGATCATCGCGGTGGTCAACAGCTTCACCCAGTTCGTTCCCGGCCACGTCCACCTCAAGGACCTCGGGCAAATGGTCGCGCGCGAGATCGAGGCATCGGGCGGGGTCGCCAAGGAGTTCAACACGATCGCGGTCGATGACGGTATCGCAATGGGGCATGACGGCATGCTCTACTCGCTGCCGTCGCGCGACCTGATCGCGGACTCGGTCGAATATATGGTCAACGCGCATTGCGCCGACGCGATGGTGTGCATCTCGAACTGCGACAAGATCACGCCGGGGATGCTGATGGCGGCGCTCAGGATCAACATCCCCGTGGTGTTTGTGTCGGGCGGCCCGATGGAGGCAGGCAAAGTCGTGCTGAAGGGCAAGGAGGTCGCGCTCGATCTGGTCGATGCGATGGTCGCCGCGGCGGACGAGAAATATAGCGATGCCGAGGTCGACGAGATCGAGCGCGCGGCGTGCCCGACGTGCGGGTCCTGCTCGGGGATGTTCACCGCGAACTCGATGAACTGTCTGACCGAAGCGCTGGGGCTGTCGCTGCCGGGCAATGGGTCGACGCTTGCGACGCACGCCGACCGCAAGGAGCTGTTCCTGCGCGCGGGGCGGATCGTCGTCGAGATGTGCAAGCGTCATTATGAACAGGACGACGACAGCGTGTTGCCGCGCAATATTGCGACCTTCGAGGCGTTCGAGAATGCGATGAGCCTCGACATTGCGATGGGCGGGTCGACCAACACCGTGCTCCATCTGCTTGCGGCCGCGTTCGAGGCGGGGGTCGATTTCACCATGACCGACATCGACCGGCTGTCGCGGCGGGTGCCGTGCCTGTCGAAGGTCGCACCGGCGAAGAGCGACGTTCATATGGAAGACGTCCACCGCGCCGGCGGGATCATGGCGATCCTCGGTCAGCTCGAACGTGCGGGGCTGCTCCACGCGCATCTGCCGACGGTGCACTCCGCAACGCTGGGCGATGCGCTTAACAAATGGGACATTTCGCGGACCAACGACCCCGACGTGCAAAAATTCTTCATGGCAGCGCCCGGCGGGGTGCCGACGCAGGTCGCGTTCAGTCAGGAGCGGCGCTGGGAGTCGCTCGACCTCGACCGCGAAAGCGGCGTGATCCGTTCGGCGGAGCATGCGTTTAGCAAGGATGGCGGGCTCGCGGTGCTGTCGGGCAATATCGCGCTCGACGGCTGCATCGTGAAGACCGCGGGCGTCGACGAATCGATCCTGAAATTTTCGGGGCCGGCGAAGGTTTATGAAAGTCAGGATGCGTCGGTTGCGGCCATTCTCACCGGGCAGGTCGTCGCGGGCGACGTGATCGTCATCCGTTACGAAGGGCCGAAGGGCGGACCGGGGATGCAGGAAATGCTCTATCCGACGAGCTATCTGAAGTCGAAGGGGCTGGGCGCGGCGTGCGCGCTGGTCACCGACGGGCGCTTTTCGGGTGGCACCTCGGGTCTGTCGATCGGCCATGCGTCGCCCGAGGCAGCGGAGGGCGGCACGATCGGGCTGGTCGAAAATGGCGACCTGATCGAAATCGACATTCCGAAGCGCACGATCAACCTGATGGTCGCCGACAGCGTCCTTGCCGAACGCCGGGCCGCGATGGAAGCGAAAGGCGATGCCGCATGGCAGCCCGCCAAACCGCGCCCGCGCAAGGTTTCGGTAGCACTTCAGGCCTATGCCGCGATGACGACCAGTGCTGCGCGTGGCGCAGTGCGCGATCTGTCGCAGCTTAAGGGGGGCAAGGGATGATTTCGAAACGGGGCGCGATCTTGCCGCTGTTGCTGCTGGCGGCCTGCAACCGCGCACCCGACAATGGCGAACTCGCCGAGGCCGAAGCGCGCGGTTCGCGCGACGCGGCCGAGAACGGCCGCATCGAGTGCGCGCTCGAGGGCGCCAAGCTGTTCGACCGCACCTGCACCGTAGAAGAAATGAGCGGTGAGGGCGGGGCGATCCTGATCGTCGGGCGCAGCAATGTCGGTTATCGCCGCTTGCAGATCACCACCGACGGGCGCGGCGTCGTGTCGGCCGACGGGGCCGAGCCGGCGAAGGTGAGCATCGTCGGCGACAATGTGATCGAAGTGGCCATCGGCAATGACCGTTATCGCCTGCCCGCAAATACCGGCGGCGCGAAGTAGCGCGACTTTTCGCGCCAATATGCTAGGGAAAAGGCGATGCCCGTTCCTGCAGACGCCCCGATCCTGACTTGCAAAGCGATGCGCGAGGCAGAGGCGGCCTGCGCGATTCAAGGTACCCCCTTGTCCGAGTTGATGGATCTCGCGGGCGCCGCCATTGCCGATACGGCGTGGCGAATGGCGGCGGGCGCGCCGATCCTTGTCCTGTGCGGCCCCGGTAACAATGGGGGCGACGGCTATGTCGCCGCCCGTCTGCTCGCCGACCGTGGCGCCAGCGTGCGCGTGGCGGCGCTGGCGGACCCCGCGACCAAGCTTGCGAAGGCCGCGCGAGCGCGTTGGGAGGGGCCGGTCGAGACGTTGAATGGCCGGACGAACCCCGCGCCATTGATCGTCGATGCGCTGTTCGGCGTCGGGCTGTCGCGGCCGCTGACGGATGATCTTGCGGCGCTGCTGCGCACATTTTCCGATCGCCGCATTCTTGCCATCGATGTGCCGAGCGGCGCCGACGGCGACGGCCTCGCCGGGTGGATCCCGCCGCTGTCCGCCGACGTCACGCTGGCGCTCGGCGCCTTGAAACCGGCGCATGTGCTGATGCCCACGGCAGCGGCATGCGGCCGCGTGCTGCTGGCACCGATCGGGATTTGGGCGAACAGGGCGATGCGCACATTGCCGAAGCCCCGGGCGCTGGAACCGGATGCGCACGCGCACAAGTTCAACCGCGGCATGGTCCTGGTGTTTGCCGGGCCGATGCGGGGTGCTGCCGGGCTGAGCGCTGCGGCGGCGCTTCGCGCAGGAGCGGGCTATGTCGTGCTCGAGGGCGGCGCGGCCCCGCCCTTTGCGGCGATCATCGCAGAGAGCGAGGCACGGTTTGGTGAGCGGTTGAACGATCCGCGCGTCGGCGCGGTCGTCATCGGCCCCGGATTTCCTGCAAGCGACACACTGCTGTTCGACGTCGAGGCGGCGCTCGATTCGGGCAAGCCGCTCGTTCTGGACGCGGCCGCCATCGGGGCAGCGTTGCCGCGCCTCTCCGAAACGCCGTGCAAGGCCATATTGACACCGCATGAAGGCGAGTTCGCGCGGGCCTTTCCGCAGCTTTACGGTAGCAAGATCGACCGCGCGAAAGCCGCGGCGGCGCGGACACAGGCCGTGGTGATCTACAAGGGGGCCGACACGATTATTGCGGCGCCCGATGGCCGTATTGCAGCCGCCTGGCCGGGGAGCCCCTGGCTTGCGACCGCGGGGACAGGCGATGTGCTCGCGGGCGCATGTGGGGCGATGCTCGCCAGAGGCGGCGATGCCTTCGACGCCGCCGTCGCGGCAGTGGGGTGGCATATCGCGCAAGCCGCGCGTATAGGCCCCGGCCTTGTCGCCGACGATCTGGTTAGGGAATGAAATGTCTGAAGCTGCGCTGATCGAGCGCATCGCCGCGCGCGGCGATGGCGTGACGGGCGACGGCCGCCACGTGGCGGGCGGCGTTCCGGGCGACCGCGTTCGCGACGACGGGATCATCATCCCGGGCCCGAACCGGGCGGAGCCGGCGTGCCGGCATTTTGGCAAATGCGGCGGTTGCCAGCTACAGCATGTCGCCGAACCCGCGCTGGCGGATTTTGTGCGCGACCGCGTGATCGGCGGGCTCGCGGGGCAGGAGATGGTCTGCGGTGAAGTCCTGCCCGCGCTGCTTTCGCCGCCCGAAAGCCGCCGCCGCGCCGTTCTGACCGCGCTCCGGACCGGGAAGCAGGTCGCGCTCGGCTTTAACGCCGCGCAGAGCAACCAGATCGTCGATATGCGGATGTGCCCGTTGCTGCTTCCCGAACTGGCTGCTTTGATCGCGCCGGTACGCGAATTGCTGACGATGATCGCGCAGCAGCGGCGCCCGGTGAAGGTCAAGCTGCAGATGCTCGACCAGGGTGTCGAGTTGATCCTCGAAGGCGTGAAGGCCGAGGGGCTGGAGGCCGCGATGGCGCTGCAGGATTTTGCCGGCGTGCACAGGTTGGCGCGCTTCGCGATCGATCAGGGCGACGGCCTCGAGCTTCTGTGGCAGCCCGAACCGCCGACGATGCGCTTCGGCGACGTCACGGTCGAGGTGCCTCCCTTTGCGTTCCTGCAGCCGACGACAGCGGGGCAGGCGGCTTTGATCGAGGCGGTAGCCAAGGCGATCGGCGATGCGGGGGCGGTGGCCGACCTGTTCGCGGGTGTCGGCACCTTCGCACTGTCGGTGCAGGCCGGGCGCAAAGTCTATGCTGCCGAAGGCGCGCGCGATGCGATCGCAGCGCTGAGCGGAGCAGCGAACCGGGCCCGCGCGCTTGTCGCGACCGAACATCGCGACCTGTTCCGCCGACCCTTGATTCCCGCCGAACTGAACCGGTTCGGCGCGGTCATCCTCGATCCCCCGCGTGCAGGCGCAGAGGAGCAGGTGAAACAGCTGGCAGCATCGGATGCGCCGGTCATCGCCTATGTCAGTTGCAACCCGGCAAGTTTTGCCCGCGATGCCAAGATGCTGGTCGAGGGCGGCTACACGCTCGACTGGGTGCAGCCCGTTGGCCAGTTCCGCTGGTCGACCCATGTGGAACTGGCGAGCCGGTTTTCACGCTGAACTCAGTGCAGCACGAACCCCATGAAGGCGTGGATGCAAAGCGCCAGCAGCGCCAGGCTGGCCAGCGCGAAAATGCCGAAGCGCCACATCACCCGGTTCACCGTCGCCTGAATCAGGCTGTGCAGGATGCGTAAGGCCACATAGGCCCAGGCGAGTTGCGCATTGAGCCCGCCGCCCATGCCACCGATCGCGAGCGCCAGCGCGACGGCGTAAAAGACCGTCGGCTGTTCCATCAGATGGTTATAATTATGCGCCTTCCACTGCACTTCGGGCGGCAGCACCTCGTCGAGTCCCCGGCCCGTCGTGCCGACCAGATTCTTGGCATCGATCTTGGCGCGCTGCATCGCGGGAATCCGCGTCGCATACATCCACACCCACATGATCATCGACCAGAGCGCGAGCGTCGCGACGGGCCCCAATATTGCATTCGTCTCCATAATCTTTCCCCCTCAACCCAAAGTGGCGATCACCGCGAGCGCCGCCAGCGCCAACAGGCATAGCGTCGCGAGCGAGAAAATCACGAAGCGTACCGGCACGCGATTCACCGTCGATTGCCAGAAGCTGTGGACGATCCGCAGCACGACATAGGCCCACGCCAGTCCGCGCGTCAGGTCGGTGTCGCCGCCCGACAAATGCAGGAAGAGGAGGACCGCATAGAAGAGCGTCGGCTGTTCGCACAGATGCGTGTAATTATGCGATTTCCAGTTGGTGAGCGGGGGGAGCACACCCTCCAGATCGGCCCCGCGGCCGCCCGGCGGTGCAGCCTTGAGGTCGATGCCGACCTTGGAAAAGGCCTGAAATCGCGTCACCCCGGCCCAGATGAGCATGATGAGCGTCCACAGCGCGAGAACCGCGCCGGGCGCAAGCAGGCTTTCAGGCATATATTCCCCCTTGTTGTCTGGCCGCGATGCTAGGGTGCGATGCGGACATTGCAACCGGCGAAGTTCACCGGTCCAACTCGCTCCGGATGGCATCGCCGTCACCGCCGACGCGCGGCGCAAAGCCGAGATCGCGATCGGCCATTGCGCCATATTTCACCGGCGGCTGCATTTCGTGAAAGGCGCCGACGTCGGGATGGATACGATGCCGGAAGAAACCCGTTGCAACCAAATGCGGGTCTTCCTTGATGTCCTGAAGATCGCGTGCGGCCATCGCGGGGATGTCGTTCTGGGCGAACAGGTCCAGCCATTCGGCGGAGGTCTTCGCGGGCGTCTTGCGCGCAATCTCGCTGTAGATGATCGGCATATGCTGCCCTTTCGCCTTCGCCGCCTCATATTCGGGGGTTTCGAGCAGGTCGGCGCTGCCGAGCAGCGCCATCAGCCGCGCGGTCGATTCGGGGGTATAGGGAACGATTGCCAGATAACCGTCGCGGGTCGGGAAGGGCTGTCGCGTCGGGTCCAATTGGCGCGGATAACCCGCCGGACCGATCGGCGGATCGAGCGTCGCGTCGCGCAGATGCTCGACGAGCATGAAAGATGCAAAACACTCGAACATCGGCACTTCGACGTCCTGTCCCTCGCCCGTGCGAAGCTTGTGGACGAGCGCGGCAAGGATCGCCTGCGCGCCGAACTGGCCCGCGATCTTGTCGGCGATCAGCGAGGGCAGGTAGCGCGGACGCGGGTCGCCATCGACGCGCGGGAGCAGGCTGGTCGTGCCTGTCGCCGCCTGAATGACGTCGTCATAGGCCTGCAGATCGGCATAGGGGCCGTCCTGTCCGAAACCGGTGCCGTGGACATAGATGATGTCGGGTTTGATCGCCTTGCAACCCGCATAGTCAAAGCCGAGCCGGGCGATCGCCTTGCCGCGAACATTGTGAAAGAAGACGTCGGCGGTCGCGATGAGGTCGCGCAATGTCGCGGCGTCCTCGGGCTTCTTGAGGTCGAGCGCGATCGAGCGCTTGCCCCGGTTCACGGTCAGGTGGATCGACCCCATCGTCGGGTCGGGGACGCCATTGCCCAGATAGCGCGAAATATCCCCGAGACCGGGGGCTTCGACCTTGATCACCTCGGCGCCCAGATCGGCGAGCATCTGTGTCGCATAGGGGCCGAAGATAACCGTGGTCAGGTCGATGATGCGGATCCCCGACAGCATAGGCATAGCTCCTCCTCTTCCGTCGCGCAGGATAGAATGATTGCAAAGTAAAACGGAAGAGGCTTCCGCAACTTTCCTTAAGCGGCAGGAGCGGCCGCTTCGCTACTGCCATTTCCGGCAGCGTAGGCGGCGCTGATCCGGCGGTAGGATTTCGACCGGAAAGCCGCAAAGGTCACGACCATTCCAAGCAGACCGGTGACCGTGAACACAAGTGCGATGCCGCGTTCGGACCCGCGCCCGTACCAGTCGCCGATCGCATCAGCGCCCGCCCCGTCGGTCATGAAGGGGACAAAGACGAACTGGGTCAGCGGCGCGATGAGAAAGGCGGTGAGCGGCGAGGCGGCCTGCTCGATCGATTGCGCAAAGCCAAAGACGCGGCCTTGGCGTTCGAAGGGCACGACTTTCTGGAGTGCCGTCTGTTCTGCCGCTTCGGCGTAGGGGCCAAAGAAGAGCCAGATGAAGCAGCCGATTGCCAGCAGAGGGATCGAAGACTGGATAGTAAAGACCGCGGCCACCGCCCATTCGATCATGCAGACGAAAAGCAGCGTACGGATCGGGTTTGCGCCAAGGCCTGTGCGCGAAATGAGTGCGCCACTGAGGATGAAGGCACAGGACGTCACTGCCCATAGCAGGCCCCATTCTTCGACCTTCATCAGCGACAGGCCATAAGCATCCATCAGCGCCATAAAGACGCCGCCGAGAAGATTGTTGAATGACGAAAAGAGGATCAGTGCGAACAGTCCAGGGATGCCAAGCACAACGCGAAAGGTGCCCGCCAGATCGACGCGGCGCGGGGCGTCATGATCGCCGGTCTCGCGCGGCTCGTCGACATGGACGAAGAGGAGGTGGAGCGCGGTGAGAAGCGAGAACAGGATCGCAAAGGCCAGCGTCGCGACCATGCCGCCCCACGCGACGAGGAATCCGCTGATCGCCGAGGTGGTCAGAAAACTGATGCCGCTGACCATCCCGACCAGCCCGTTTGCCTTGTCGCGCCGGTCCTCGGGGACGAGGATCGTGACCAGCGTCGGCAGCGCGATCATGCGGATGTTGCCGGCGATCACGCCGAGCATCGTTAGCAGGACAAACAGCCACAGGGTCAGGCTTGGGACGATGGCGGCACGAATGTCGGGATGGAGCGCATAGGCGCCGAGCGCCAGCGAATAGACCGCCAGCGAAGCCAGGCTGGAGATGAGCATCATGCTGCGCTTGCGATGATGGTCGACGAGGCTGCCGAGCCAGATTCCCAGCACCGAGGTCAGCACCAGATAGATGCCAGCGATCATCCCCGTCGCGAACACCGACCGGGTTTCGAGAAAGATCCAGAAGGTCAGCGCGAACCACACCGTGAAGTTGGTGATGTTGGCGATCAGATTGTTGGCAAGGAGTTGATGGAAGGGGGACATAGGCGCCGCAACCTAGCAGCGTCTTTTGATCTGGCCATTCCGAATATTGTCGCGCGCTAGATCGCCCCGATCACCGCGGCGAGCGTGCGCAATCGCTCGTCATTGCGGCGGTAGAAGGTCCATTGCCTGATGCGTTTTGCGGTGACGAGGTCGCTGGCCTGCAGCACGCGCATATGTTCGCTGAGCGTCGAGGCGTTGATGCCAAGCTTTTCCGCAATCAGCTGCCCGCACACACCATCGTCGACCAGATCACCATCGACCTGGGGCCGGAAATGTGCCCGCGGATCTTTGAGCCAGGCGAGGATTTGCAGGCGGCGTTCATTTCCCAGCGCGCGGAACAGGTCGGCATCAGTCATGTTGGCAATTTGCCAATTAACGAACTATGTGTCAACGCGAAGGACCAACCCAACGGAGTCGCCCCAATGTCCTTGCTGCCCTTTTCCACCGTCGACGTGTTCACCCAAAGCCGGTTCGGCGGAAATCCGCTGGCGGTTGTCGTCGGCGGCGAAGCTCTGTCCGATGCCGTGATGCAGGCGGTGGCGGCCGAGTTCAACCTGAGCGAGACGACGTTCGTCCTGCCTCCCGCCGACCCCGCGCATACGGCGCGTGTCCGCATCTTCAACCGCACCGAGGAAATGGCGTTCGCGGGGCATCCGATGGTGGGGACTGCCTATGTTCTGGCGGTCGCTGCCCCCGATCTTGCGACAGCGACGTTCGAGATCCCCGCAGGAATCGTGGAGATAGAGATTGCGCGAAACGCGGACGGTGCGCCCGTCGGTGCCACCGTTGCGGCGCCGCAACCGCTCAGCATCGGCGAGACGGTGGCGCCCGAGGTTGTTGCCGCCATGTTGCGCCTCGCGCCCGAGGATATCGTCGTGACGACGCATCCGCCGATCGTCGCATCGGTGGGCAATCCTTATCTCATCGCCGAAGTGAGCGAGGCGGCGCTGGCGCGCTGCGATCCCGATCTGGCGGCGTTCCGCGAAGCGCTGGCGGCGCGTCCACAGTTCGGCACGCGGCTGTCGGTCCATGTCTATCGCAAGCAGGGCCGCATGCTACGTGCACGTATGTTCGCGCCGTTGGCGGGGACATGGGAGGACCCGGCGACGGGCAGCGCGAATGCGCCGCTCGCCGGGCTGCTCCTGTCACTCGAACCCGATACCGATGAGGCGCGGTTCGAAATCCATCAGGGCGTCGAAATGGGGCGGCCGAGCCTGCTCGACGTCACCGCGCGGCGGACACCCGACGGTATCCGCGCGACGCTGCGCGGTATGTGTGTTCCGGTGATGCGGGGCGAGATCGACTGCGGCTGAGGCGGGAAGAGGGGCCGGCAAAGGCCGGCCCCTCAAATAATCAGAACAGCTTGGTCACCGTCGCGCTGCGGCGTTCCTGTTCGACTTCGCCGGTATAGAGGCTCGCCATCGGTTCGTCGCTGACGACATGGGTCTCGTCGGCGCCGAAGCCGTTGAACTTGGTGCGCATGGCGCAGCCATAGGCACCGAGCATACCGATCTCGATGAAATCGCCCGCCTTGATGTCCGCCGGCAGGAAGAAGGGGCCAGCCATATGGTCAAGGTCGTCGCACGTCGGGCCGTAGAAGCTGAACGGAACCATCTCGGCATCGCTTTCGACGTCGCGTTGCAGCGAGACCGGGAAGCGCCAGCCGACGTGCGCGGCATCGAACAGCGCTCCGTACGCGCCGTCGTTGATGTACAGTTCTTCGCCGCGGCGCTTTTCGACGCGAACGATCAGCGAGCTATATTCGGCTGACAGTGCGCGGCCCGGTTCGCACCACAGTTCGGCCGAATAGCTGATCGGCAGGCTTTCGAAGCTGCGATGGATCGTCTCGAAATAGGCGTCGAGCGGCGGAGGCTCCATGCCGGGATAGGACGAGGGAAAGCCGCCACCGACATCGATGATGTCGACGGTGACCGACGCCGCGACGATCGCCGCGCGGACGCGTTCCATCGCCTGTGCATAGGCATGCGGGGTCATCGCCTGGCTGCCGACATGGAAGCAGATGCCGAGCGCGTCGGCCGCCTGACGCGTTGCCATCAGCAGTTCGACGACCTCGTCGGCCTCTGCACCGAACTTGGCGGCAAGGCTGAGCTTCGAATGATCGGACGACACGCGAAGGCGAACGAGCAGGTTCAGATCCTGCGCGCCTTCGGTCGCGCGAACGATCTTCTCGAGCTCGTCCATCGTGTCGAGCGAGAAGGTGCGCACGCCATGCTTCCAATAGGCTTCGGAAATCGCTTCCTCGGCCTTCACCGGATGCATGAAGCAAAGCGTCGCTTCGGGAAGCGTGCGCGCAACGAGCCGGACCTCGGCAATCGAGGCGACGTCATAATGCGTAACACCCGAATCCCACAGCACGCGCAGCAGGTCGGGCGACGGATTCGCCTTGACCGCATACATGGTCGTGCCGGGAAATCGCTCGATGAAGAAACGCGCTGCGCGCCGCGCGGCGTGCGGGCGGACAAGCGTAACAGGTTCGATCGGCGAAAGTGCCTGAATCAGCCCGTGGGCGCTATGATGCTGGTGCAACTCAAGGGACCCCCAAAAATAACGTTAGACTTACAAGGCTGCCTTGCGGTTATTGGAAGTCCCCCTGGGGCAGCGGAGCGCGATATATGCAGGGGGGTCCCCCCTGTAAAGACCCTTTGGCGTAATTTTGTAATACGGCGGTAACACTCAGGTCGAACCGGGGCCGATGTGCGCCGAGCGGGGCAAAAGCGAGACAAAGGCCGTTGCCGCCGCTAGAGGTGAACGTTCATCGAACCCGGAAAGGTCCCGCCTCCCATGGTGTCTCGCGCCGACGTCAATCACAACTTCACCGACGCGGAACTCGACGAGCTGATCGCGTTCGGTACGGTCGAATCGCACAAGGCCGGCGATCTGCTCGTCGAAGAAGGGGCGATGGCGCCCGACTGCATTGTCACCCTGTCGGGACAAACCGATATCTTTGCATCGACCGACGAGGGGCGAATCCGTGTCGGCTGGATGGAACGCGGGCAATTTGCCGGCGACCTGTCGGTGCTCACAGGGCAGCGGCATCTGTCGCGCGTCGAGATGGGCGCCGACGGTGACATTTTGCGCATTGCCCACGTCGATTTCCAGCGGTTGATTGCGGGCAATTCGCACTATTCGGACATTTTCATCCGTATTCTTTCGGCGCGGCGCGAGTTCAGCAACACCCGCGGTTTTGCGGTGACCATCGTGATCGGCGCTGCGATGGACCGCAGTGTCTATGCGCTGCGCGACCTGTTGATGAAGCATGGCGTCGCGCATCGCTGGTTCGATCCGGCCGACGGACCAGTCCCGACGCATCTGATGGCCGAACGCGGACTAACCGACGAGCAATTGCCTGCGGTTATCCTGGGCGCCGCCGACGTGCTGATTCAGCCGACACCCGAGCAACTCGCAGCCGGACTCGGGCTCGACCTGCTTCCCGACGGCGCTACCGCCGATGTTCTCGTCGTGGGAAGCGGCCCCGGCGGACTTGCGGCGGCGGTCTATGCCGCGTCTGAAGGGCTAACGGTCATCGCGCTCGATTCGCTGGCGCCGGGCGGGCAGGCCGGCACGTCTTCGAAGATCGAGAATTATCTGGGTTTCCCCACCGGCATCTCGGGCAACGAACTGGCGCGTCGGGCGACGGTGCAGGCCCAAAAATTCGGTGCACGGCTGGTTTCGCCGGTGCGTGCGGCATCGATCGGCCGCGACGGTGACGACGCCTATTGCCTGCATCTGGCCGACGGGCGCAAGCTGCGCAGCCGCGCGGTCGTCGTCGCGAGTGGGGCGCAGTATCAGCGCCTGCCGATCGACGGCATCGAAGCCTATGAGGGCCGCGGCATCTATTATGGCGCGACCCCGATGGAAGCGCAGCTGTGCGGCAATGCCGAGGTGACCGTTGTCGGGTCGGGCAATTCGGCGGGGCAGGGTGCGATCTATCTCGCGAGCGTCGCCAAGAAGGTTTACGTTATTTTTCGCCGGTCCAGCCTGCGCGAAACCATGTCCGAATATCTGGTCAAGCGGCTGGAAGAGCATCCGAATATCGAGATTGTTCCGTCGACCGATGTCGTCGGGCTGCACGGCGAAGAACGGCTCGATGGCCTGACCTATCGCTGCCGCGAGACCGGGGCCGAAGGCCATTGTGACTGCGGCTTCCTGTTCCTGTTTCTCGGGGCGAGCCCGAACACGACATGGCTGCCCAAGGAAATGGTATGCGACGATCGCGGTTTCGTGAAAACCGGCGTCGACATCGCACCGCTCGAACTGGTCAGGGCGGGCTGGTCGCTCGACCGTATGCCGAGCCGCTACGAAACCAGTTGGCCGCGCATCTACGCGATCGGAGACGTCCGCAAGGGGTCGGTGAAACGCGTCGCCTCATCGGTCGGCGAGGGATCGGTGGTCGTCAGCGACATCCATCAGGCGCTGGCGGAATTGCAGGGTGCTTCGGTTAGCTGACGGTGACATCGAGCCAGACAGTCTCCTCCCGGTCTTCTGCCTGAAATTGCTGAAGACTGCGCGACATGATGAAGGAACCGGAATAGCCGTCCAGCGACCACTGACCTTCAATTTGTTGGCCGTCGGCGCTTAGCGTCCCGTCATAAGTCACCGAATGCCCATAGGCGCCGGTGCCGTCGTAATATTTGTAAAAGCTTACACTCGTGCCGCTCCGCGTGCCCCGGATGTCGGCGCGTTCGTCAGCCCCTATGAAAACCTCGGAGGCTTCGGTGGTCGTGCCGGACAGCGAACCGGCGTTGTCGCTGATCGTGGCAACGAAACCGATCAGAGGCTCCCAAGGTTCGGGATACCAATATTGACCGGTCCACAGACCGGTCATGTCTAAAGGGTTTGCCACGCTCTCAGCCAAGCCGCGCCTTGAAATCCTCATAGCCGAATTCGCGGATCAGTTTCAGATCGTCGCTCTCGCTGTCCCACAACCAGATCGATGGCAGCGGCACGCCGTTGAAGGTGTTGGTCTTGACCATCGAATAATGCGCCTGGTCGAGGAACGCGAAGCGTTGGCCGATGCGCGCGCCGCCGGGCATGCGATAGTCGCCGATGACGTCACCCGCGAGGCACGACGGGCCGCCGAGCCGCACCGCCATGCCTTCGGCGCCCTCATCGAGCATGGCCGGGCGATAGGGCGCCTCGATCACATCCGGCATATGGCAAGTCGCCGAAATATCGGTGATCCCGATCGGCATGCCGTTGTCGAACAGGTCGAGCACCTCGCCCACGAGAATGCCGGCGTCGAGCGCGATCGCTTCGCCGGGTTCGATCATCACGTCGCAATCGGTCGCGGCGCGAACCTGTTTCAAAAAGGCGATCAGATCGTCGACCTGATAATCGGCACGGGTCACATGATGGCCACCGCCGAAATTGATCCATTTGAGCTGGTTGAAGAAAGGCCGCAGCATCGGCTGGACGGCTTCCCACGTGCGCGCGAGCGGCGGGAAATCCTGTTCGCACAGGCTGTGCATATGGATGCCGTCGATGCCCTCCATATGTTCGGGGAGCAGCTGGGTCACCGGAAAGCCAAGGCGGCTGCACGGCGCGGCTGGGTCATATTTCGCAACTTCGCCCTCGCTGTGCATCGGGTTGATGCGCAGGCCGATGTCGAATGTTTCGCCTTGCGAACGCAACGTGTCGAGAAGTGGTCGGAAGCGCGCGATCTGGCCCGGCGAATTGAAGATTAGATGGTCGGACAGCTTTGCGATCTCGGGAAGATCGCTTTCCTTATATCCCGCACAATAAGTGGCAACCTCGCCGCCATATTCGGCGCGGCCGAGCTTCGCTTCGTGGAGGCCCGATGCACAGACGCCGTCAAGATATCCGGCAACGGTTGGCCCCAGAGACCACATTGAGAACGCCTTGAGCGCGGCGAGCACGCGCGCGCCCGACGCGTCGCCGATATGGCGAAGGACCGACAGATTGGCCCGTACCTTTGCCGCGTCGACGACGAAGGCAGGTGAGGGGACGCGGGTCAGATCAAACCCAGCAAAGGCTCCGGGGTCGCCGGCACGGGTTTCCATGTCGCTAGATTCCTATGAGACCGCAATCGGTCCCTTGAAGATGAAAAACGCTCCCGCCGCAATCAGACCGAAGCCGACGAGATGATTCAGGGTCAGCTTCTCACCGAGCCAGAAGACCGCGAACCCAGCGAATATGACCAGTGTAATGACTTCCTGCAAGGTCTTGAGTTCGGCGGCGCTATAAACCCCATAGCCCATGCGGTTTGCCGGCACCGCGAGGCAATATTCAAAAAAAGCGATGCCCCACGCGATCAGTACCGCAAGCCACAACGGCCGCGACATGTCGCCCAGGTGACCGTACCAGGCGAAGGTCATGAAAATATTGGAGATGATGAGCAGCCCGATCGGCGCGAGATAGGCTGTCATTTGGCCTCCTTCGTCAGCGGCAGCACGTCGCGGAGCAGCGCGGCAAAGAAATGTCCGGGTTCCTCGACCATCGGCATATGCGCCGAATGTTCGAGCCAGACGAGTTTCTTCGAGGGGGCTTTAACCTGCCCGAACCATTGGGCGGCGACTGGCGAAGGGACCGTATAGTCATGCCGTCCGAGCAGAAAGACGATCGGCACGTCCATCTTCTTCACCGTTGTGAAGCTGACGTCGGCAAGCCGGGGCCACAGCGTCATCACGGAAAACAGGCTGCCCTTGCCCCAGGCTTGCCTGTCGGCCTCGCTGTACTCGGGCGACAGGCGCGGGGTCTGGAAATAGAGGTTGAGGTCGGGCTTGTTGTACATGAGCGAGCCGTACGGCATCGCATATTTGCGCCAGCCGTCGGCCTTGGCGATCGTGAATTCGCCCTGCGGATAGGGAGCGAGGGCGTCGATGGCGGCGACGGCGTCGTTATTTTCGGCCGAAAGCGCCTTGGCACGCGTCCATGCCATGCCGGCCTTTTCCCCTTCGCGAAAATCGATGCCCTGACCGACGCCGACATAAGCGTACAAAAGGTCGGGGCGCTTCACGGCTACCGACAGGCCGACGATTGAACCCCAGCTATGCCCCATCAACACGACCTTGCGCTTGCCGTAGCGCTTTTTGATCAGCTCGATCAGTTCAATGGCATCGTCGCGATAGCGTTCGGGTGTCATCGTCGGGGCAAGCCTTGCGGGATCGTTGAGCGGGTACGAGCGCCCCGCGCCACGCTGGTCGTACTGGACGACGGTGAACACATCCTCCCATGGCCGCTGGAAGGCCCAGGCGAAGGGCATTTCCACAGCGCCGGGACCGCCGTGGACGAAGATCAGGACCGGGTTATCCCTGTCCGCTCCGCGCACGTTCACGATCTGTCGCGCGCCGCCGAGCGTGACCTCGAACGTCTCCTGTACGCCGTTGGGCGTCACGATCTTGCCGATGTCGGCGACGATCGCGCGGGCGGGGGCGTAGGCGTCGTCGGTTTGAGCGGCGACGGGGGCGGATAGTGCGATCGCCGTGATGATCGCAAAGACCAATCTCATGATATGCCTCTCAATACACGGGCACAAAAATGCCCCGTTCGCCCCGAGCTTGTCGAAGGGCCGTCCTATCTTTGCAACATCGAAAGAAAGAACGGTGCTTCGACAAGCTCAGCACGACCGGGGTTTTTGTATCGCAAGCGATGGCTTCGGGTCGGAACGCCGTCAGAAATCCAACGGACCGTCCAATTCCTTCACCTGCCAGGGCAGGCCATGCCGGTTCAGCATGTCCATAAAGGGATCGGGATCCAGCTGTTCCATGTTGAAGACGCCGGTACCATTCCACGTTCCAGTTACCATCATCGCGGCGCCGATCATCGCGGGGACGCCGGTCGTGTAGCTGACCGCCTGATTGCCGGTTTCGGCGTAGGCGTCCTCATGGTCGCAGATATTGTAGAGATAGAGCGTCTTTTCCTTGCCGTCCTTGCCAAGCCCGGTTGCGATGACGCCGATGTTGGTCTTGCCTTTCGTCGTCTCGCCGAGGCTCGACGGTTCGGGCAGCACGGCTTTGAGGAACTGCAGCGGAATGATCTCGCGCCCCTCGTAAATCACCGGATCGATCCGCGTCATGCCGACATTCTGCAGCACATTGAGGTGGGTGATATAGGCCTCGCCGAAAGTCATCCAGAAGCGGATGCGCTGGATTTCGGGCAGATGCGTTTTCAGGCTTTCGATTTCCTCATGATACATGAGGTACATCGTCTTCGGGCCGACGGCTTCGAAATCGAATTGCTGCTTCACCGACATCGGCGGGGTTTCGACCCAGTCGCCATTTTCCCAGTGGCGCGCGACCGCGGTCACTTCGCGGATGTTGATCTCGGGATTGAAGTTGGTCGCGAAATGCTGGCCGTGATCGCCGCCGTTGCAGTCGAGAATGTCGAGCGTGTCGATGCGGTCGAAGTGATGCTTGCGGAGCCAGGTCGTGAAGACGCTGGTCACGCCGGGGTCGAAGCCCGAGCCGAGCAGCGCCATCAGCCCGGCATCCTTGAAGCGGTCCTGATAGGCCCACTGCCAATGATATTCGAACTTCGCCTCGTCGCGCGGTTCGTAGTTAGCGGTGTCCATATAATGCGCGCCGGTCGACAGGCACGCCTCCATGATCGTGAGGTCCTGATAGGGGAGCGCGAGGTTCACGACGTGCGTCGCGCCGATCGAGCGGATCAGCGCTGCGGTGGCGTCGATATGATCGGCGTCGACCTCGGCCGTGTTGATCGTGACGCCGGTGCGGGCCTTGACCGATTCGGCGATTGCGTCGCACTTGAACTTGCGGCGGCTGGCCAGCGTGATGTCGGGAAAGATGTCGGGGTTCATCGCCATCTTGTGCACTGCGACCGAACCGACGCCGCCTGCGCCGATCACCAGAACCTTGCTCATCGAAAATCTCCTGTCGCGGCCCTATCGCCGCTTGTCTTGTATGACCGGCCCTATAGGACGAAGCCATGACACAGCAAAGCCCCGATCCCCTGCTCAACCCGTCGCGCGCACCAACCCTCGCAGGCGTCGAACGCGCCGCAGCCAAGGTTGCCCAACTGCTGCCGCTGACACCGCTTTTACCCATGGAGATCGATGGCAAGACGATCTGGTGCAAAGCCGAATGCCTGCAGCCCGTCGGCGCCTTCAAGATTCGCGGGGCGTGGCACCGTCTGACCGACCTCACGCCCGAACAGGCGGCCGCCGGGGTTGTCGGGGTGTCGAGCGGCAATCATGCGCAAGGCGTCGCATGGGCAGCGAAGCGGCTGGGCATCGCTGCGACCATCGTGATGCCGAGCAACGCGCCGCAGATGAAGCTCGCGGCGACGCGCGCGCTGGGTGCGGAGGTCGTGCTGTACGATCGCGTCAGCGAATCGCGCGATGCCGTTGCGGCGAAGCTGCTCGCCGAGCGCGGCGGAACACTCGTCCACGCCTATGGCGATCCGTGGATCATCGAAGGACAGGGCAGCGCCGGAATCGAAGCCCATGCGCAGCTCGCGGCGCGCGGGATCGCGGGCCCCGACCAGGTCATCGCCTGTTGCGGCGGTGGCGGCCTTACCGCAGGCCTCGCTCTCGCCTGTCCCGACGCCGAGATAATCGCGGTCGAGCCCGAGGGCTGGGACGATCTGACGCGCAGCCTCGCCGCGGGCGAAATCCTGTCGGTCGAGGACCTGTCCTATCCGACCGAATGCGATGCACTGCAGACACCGCAGACCTGGCCGATCAATTTCGCCGTGTTGCAGGCCCGCGGGGTCCGCGGCGTCGTCGTGACGCGTGAGGAAGTGCGCCGTGCGATGCGCGTCGTGTTCGAGAAACTGCATCTCGTCGTCGAGCCCGGCGGCGCGGCGGCGCTCGCTGCCGTCCTCGCGGGCAAGGTCGAACTGGGCGACGCGACGCTCGTCACGCTGTCGGGAGGGAATGTCGATCCGAAACATTATGCGGAAATTCTTGCCGAATGACGGGATATTTGATCTCCTCGGCGCGTTGAAGCGGGGAAGGAGAATTCGGATGAAGAAACAAGGTCTGATCCTGGCCGGCGCTGCGGCGCTGGTCATGCTGAGCGGGTGCGAAAAGGCCGAGGCGCCTGCGCCGACTGCCACGACGACGACCGAGGTTCCGGTCGAAACCATGCCGCCGGAAGGTGCCGAAGCCACCGATCCGGCGACCGCGCCGCATCGTTTTGCGAGCTGGGCGGGTAAATGGACCGGGGTCGAGGGCATGTACGCCACGATCACTCCGGGCGAGCCCGGCAAGTATAAGCTGGAAATGCAGTCGGACCTCGACACCAAGGCGACCTATGACGGCACCGACAGCGAGCATGGCATCAAGTTCAAGCGCGGTAGCGAAGAGTTGAGCCTTCGCCGCGGCACCGGCAACGAAACCGGGCTGAAATATCTGGCCGGCAAAAAGGAATGCCTGATCGTCAAGGACGGCGAGGGTTATTGCCGGGACTAGAAAGCGGCTTCGTCCTTTCCGCGGTGGCGCGACGCGCCGTCTGCGGCTCCGCGGGAATGACGATTGGGAAGTGCCGGGTATAATCGGCACTGTCGCCGGATTGTCATCGAACCGGCACGGAAATCCCATGAAAGCCTGCCATGCGCGGCCACGGATCAACATTGTCCGGGGAACCCATTCGCATGGCCAGCCTACCCAATCGCAAGATCGCCGCCGCCGTCGTCCGTGAAGATGGCGCGCGGAAACAGCGCCTGCTCGACCGCGCTTTTTCCTTCGCTTTCAAAGGGCTCGTCTATGCCCAGATCTGGGAGGACCCCGTCGTCGACATGGAGGCGCTGGCAATCGAGCCAGGCAACCGAATCGCGACGATCGCGAGCGGTGGCTGCAATGTCTTTTCCTACCTCGTCGCCGACCCCGCCGAGATCGTCGCCGTCGACCTGAACACGGCACATGTCGCACTGAACAATCTGAAGCGCATCGCAATCCGGCGATTGCCCGATCATGGAAGCCTGCACCGCTTTTTCGCCGACGCCGACAATGATTTGAACATCGCAGACTATCGCGCTTTCGTCCGCCCGCATCTCGACGAAACGAGCCGGCGCTATTGGGAGGGCCGCGATCTTGCCGGACGCCGCCGGATCAACGGCTTTGCACACGGTCTCTACAAGCGCGGGCTGCTCGGCGGCTTCATAGGGCTTGCGCACCTCGTCGCGCGGATGCACCGCATCGATCCGCGCCAGTTCCTCGCCGCCAAAACAATCGAGGAGCAACGCGCGATCTTCGAGGAAAAGTTCGCGCCTTTCTTTGACCGCAAATTCATCCGCTGGATCACCGACCAGCGCTCGTCGCTCTTCGGCCTCGGCATCCCCCCGGCGCAATATGATGCGCTGGCTGGCGGCAAGCCGATGGCCGACGTGCTGCGCAGCCGGTTGGAAAAACTGACCTGCGACTTCCCGCTCGAAGAAAATTATTTCGCGTGGCAGGCGTTCGGGCGCGGTTATGGCAAGGGCGCCGCGGCGCCGCTGCCGCCCTATCTGCAGGCAGCCAATTATCAGGCTGTCCGCACGCGCGCCGACCGCGTGACGATGCTGCACGCGAACATGACCGACATGCTCGCCGCCGCCGACGCCGCCAGCTTCGACCGCTATATCTTCCTCGACGCGCAGGACTGGATGACCGACGCGCAGCTGACCGCGCTGTGGAGCGAAGTGACGCGCACGGCGCGGCCCGGCGCACGCGTCCTGTTCCGCACCGCCGCCGAGCCGAGCCTTCTGCCGGGGCGGCTTTCCGACGACATCCTGCAATGCTGGGATTATCGCGCCGCCGAATCGCTCGATTATACGCGGCGCGACCGCTCGGCGATTTATGGCGGGGTCCATCTCTATGTCCTGAAAGGCTGACCATGGCGGCGGGGGAGGGGCACGCCGCGCTGATGGACGGCGTCTATCGCGGCCAGCGTCATATCTATGACCTGACGCGCAAATATTATCTACTCGGGCGCGACCGGCTGATCGACGAATTGGCGCCGCCGGTCGGCGGGCACGTGCTCGAAATCGGCTGCGGCACAGGGCGCAACCTGATCGCCGCTGCGCGCTGTTGGCCAGGCGCGCATTTCCACGGGATCGATATTTCGGAAGAGATGCTGAAGACGGCGCGTGCGGCGATTGCCCGTGCCGGGATGGCGCGAAGGGTGACCGTCGCGCAGGGCGACGCGACCGACTTCGATCCGCAGGGCCTGTTTCGGCTGCGCAGTTTTGACCGCATCTTCCAGAGTTATACGCTGTCGATGATCCCTGACTGGCAGGGCGCCATCCGTGAAGCGGCGCGCCACCTGTCGGCCTATGGCTCGCTCCACATCGTCGATTTCGGGCAGCAGGAAGACATGCCGGACTGGTTTCGCGCGGCACTGTTCGGCTGGTTGGCGCGCTTTCATGTTGCGCCGCGCGCGCTGCTGATCGAAGCGGCGCGCGAGGTCGCAAACGACGCGGGCGGACGCCTCGCGGTGACACGGCTCTATCGCGGCTATGCCTGGTCGCTGCGGCTCGACAAGCGCCCGCGCTAATCCTTGCCAAGCGGCGCGGCGCCTGCTCTTTTTGCGAGTGGAGGCGCGATGACCGATATGATCTTTACGGCGGGACCCAGCGAACGGGGCGGCGTCGCCGAGACGCTGGCGCAGGCGTTCCAGACCGACCCCGCGCTATCATGGATATTGCCCGATCCCGCGCACCGTGCCCGTGCATTGCGCAGCCTGTTCGCGACGCTTGTTCCCGCCGATGCCCGCGCGGGCATCGTGCTGCGGTCGGAGGGCGATGAGGCGGCGGCACTTTGGCGCGCGCCGGGGCGCGCGCATAGCGGCGGCTTCGAATTTCTGCGCACCGTAATTCCGCTGGTCGCGACGTTCGGCGCCGCCTTGCCGCGCGGGTTGAAGGTGCAGGGCGGCATCGACGCACACAGGCCGAAGGGGCGTTTCTGGTATCTCCATTATGTCGGGGTCCGCCCCGGGCACCAGGGCAAGGGCCATGGCGGACGGATCATCCGCGCGCAAACTGCCGTTGCCGACGCCGACGGCCTGCCGTGCTGGCTGGAGACGGCGACAACGGAGAATGTACCGCTTTACGAGCGGCTGGGGTTCGTCACGCAGGCCGAATGGGACGTGCCCGGCGGCGGGCCGCATTTCTGGGGAATGATGCGGCCGCCGCGCTGAGTGCGTCCCTTACTGGACCGTCGGCTTGGAAGCCGGGCGCGTCGCGGTGAAGGAAAAGGCGACATCCACTCCGGCGGCGATCGCATCGGTTGCCGCCCATTCGCCCTGACCGACGCCGAAGGCGGTGCGGTCGATGCGCGCGGTTCCGGTGACGCGCGCCTTGTCGCCGTCGATACGCAATGTGAAGCGCAAGGTCGCGGGCTTGCTGACGCCGCGCAGGTCGAGCGTGCCGCGCGCTTCGTAGCGATCCCCGCCGAGATGACGGATGTCGCGTGCGGCGAAGACCGCGGCCGGATGCGCGCCGGTGTCGAAGAAATCGCTACTTTTCAGCGAATCGTCGCGCTGCCCGTCGCCGGTGTTCGCCGAGGCGAGGTCGACCGTGACGCTTATGGTCGACTTGGCGAGCTCGTCGGGGCTGAAGCGGATCGTCGAGCGCCAGCGGCTGAAACGGCCGTCGATCGCTTCGCCGTTCCAGCGTGCGGTAAAGCCGAGCCGCCCGCCCGAAGCGACGGTCCAGTCGGCGAGCGGCTGGGCCGCGTCTTCAGGTGCAGTTTCGGTCGCGTTGGCTGGCAGTGTTTCGTCGGTTTCAGCTGCAGCAGGCGCCGCCGCTGGCACAGCGGTGGCCGTAGCGGGCGAAGCGATCGCCTTTTCCGCGGCGGGCCGGCTCCGATCAGGCGAGACCAGCTTGCCCACGGCAAACGCGCCGATGACCAGCGCCAGCGCGCCGATCGCGGCCCACACGGGCTTGCCGCGCGCAAAAGGAATCATCCGCTGGAGCTCGGGCTTGCCGAGCAGCCACTGGTGGCGAAGCGCGCCGACGATATGAAGCGCGAACAGCGCGATTGCCAGCCGCGCCATGGCACCGTGGATGGTTTCGGCCGGTTCGTGCCAGCCATGGCCGACGGGGAGGTGAGGCAGGGGGATGACGCCAAAAAGCAAGGTGGGGACCTGGATTTTGGCGGTCGAAACGATCAGCCACCCCGTGATCGGGCCGAGGATCAGCACCAGATAGAAGAGCCAATGGACTATCGTGGCGAGCGCGCGCGTCCACGCCGGACCTTCGGACGCTGGCGGGCGGGGAGTGACAAGGCGCGCCGTAAGGCGGGCGAGACTGAGCACCAGAATCAGGATGCCCACCGATTTATGCAGCTGATAACGCGTGAACAATTCGGACGTGTTGTGGCCTTCCAGCGTCTGGCCGAGCGCGATCTGGAATGCCAGCAGCAGCGCGAGGAGCCAGTGCAGGGTGATCGCGGTGTAGCTATAACGCTGTGCTTGCATGACAATCCTTCTTGGTCGGCGAGGCCGGAGTCGCAATTTACACTATCGGCTCGATGCCATCTTGTCGAAGGTTGACCGCTGCCACACGAGCCGCGAACCCGGTCAGATTTGCGACACGAGGACGAGGATTACGACCACCATCGCCACGACGGCGAGGCCCAGCCAGCACCCGATGCGTTCGCGTCGACTTCGGGGGTCGGGAAGGCCGCTGGCTGCTTCACCAACAATTCCCAGCGCGTCGAGCAGGTCGAACGGCATCGCGCGCTGCGCTAATCGTCGAAGCCGACGAAGCGCACCGCCTCGTCGACGCTCTTGCGGTTGGACACCACCGCATTGGCGGGAAAATCGGCATCGGGCCAGCCCATCGCGACGCAGATCATGATCACCTGGTCGTCCGGAATATGCGCATGTTCGCGCACGACGGGGCTTTGCATGATCCCCTGGCTGTTGATGACGCAGCCGAGCCCGCGCGACCAGGCCGCGTTGACCAGCGCGTTGGTCACCGCGCCGCAGTCGAAGGGAGCGATGTCGCTGCCGAGCAGGACGCTGTCATAGGTCACGACGATGCTGACCGGCGCGTCGAACTGGCGGAAGCCGCGCAAGACCCAGTCCTGCCGGGCGTCCTTGTCTTCGCGGGCAATGCCCATGGCGCCGAACAATTGCTTGGCGATCTCGATCTGGCGGCCGCGATGGTCGTCGGCGATGCCGTCGAAGCGGCGGAACTCGCGGCTGTCGGGCTTGCCGCCGAGGATGCCTTCGGTGTTGCCCGTGCGGATCGCCTCGAGCGCGGCACCGGTTACGACCGAGAAGTTCCAGCACTGGTTGTTGAAGGACGAGGGCGCACGCATCGCGACCTCGATCACTTCGGCAATGAGCGCCTTGGGTACGGGCTTGTCGAGGAAGCCGCGGATCGAGCGGCGACCAACGACGATTTCGTCAAAGCCGGGTGCGCTTGTCACGCGGCCTTGCGCAGCTCCAGCTCCAGCCGGCCCCAGATTTCGGTCAGCGCCACCGTCAGTTCGCGCATCATCGCCTCGTCATGCGCCGGACCCGGCGTGAAACGCAGGCGTTCGGTGCCGCGCGGCACGGTCGGGAAATTGATCGGCTGCACATAGACGCCATATTCGGCAAGCAGGATGTCGCTGATCTTCTTCGCGCGCACCGGGTCGCCGACCATCAGCGGGACGATGTGCGTCGTCGAGTCCATCACCGGCAGGCCGGCGTCGCGGAAGCTCGCCTTGAGATAGGCGGCGGCTTCCTGCTGCGCCTCGCGTTCGACGCTCGATGATTTGAGGTGGCGAACGCTGGCGAGCACGCCGGCGACGAGCACCGGCGACAGGCTGGTCGTGAAGATAAAGCCCGGCGCGTAGGAGCGGATCACGTCGATGATATTCTTGTCGGCGGCGATATAGCCGCCCATCACGCCGAATGCCTTGCCGAGCGTGCCTTCGATAATCGTCACACGGTCCGCGGCCTCGTCGCGGTCGGTGATGCCGCCGCCGCGCGGGCCGTACATGCCGACGGCATGGACTTCGTCGCAATAGGTGAGGGCGTTATATTTGTCGGCGAGGTCGCAGATCGCGTGGATCGGGGCGACGTCGCCGTCCATCGAATAGACGCTTTCGAACGCGATCAGCTTGGCGGCTTCGGGATCGTCGGCCGCCATCAATTCCTCGAGATGCGCGAGATCGTTGTGACGCCACACGCGCTTTTCGCAGCCCGAATTGCGGATGCCCGCGATCATCGAGGCATGGTTGAGTTCGTCCGAATAGATGATGCAGTTCGGCAGCAGTTTGCCGAGCGTGCCGAGCGTCGCCTCGTTCGAGATATAGCCCGAGGTGAAGAGCAGCGCGCCGTCCTTGCCGTGCAAGTCGGCGAGTTCATGCTCGAGGTCGATGTGATAATGGGTGTTGCCGCCGATGTTCCGGGTGCCGCCCGATCCGGCGCCGACGTCGTGCAGCGCCTCTTCCATCGCGGTGACGACCTTGGGATGCTGACCCATCGCGAGATAGTCGTTCGAGCACCAGACGGTGATCGGCTTCGGCCCGTTGTGGCCGGCAAAGCAGCGTGCGTTCGGAAAAGAGCCCCGGTTGCGCAGAATATCGATGAAGACGCGGTAGCGTCCTTCCTCGTGCAGCCGGTCGATCGCGCGTGCGAAAATATCGTTATAGTTCACGTTGCAGCCCCGCAGTAAGGTGGCACCGCCGCTCCCTCCAGCGGCTATTAACACGCGGGCCAATAGCGCTGAATCTGGCTGAAATCCAGTGCGAACGATTCGCAAGTCATGGACAAATTGTCCTATTGGTTCACCTTGAACCTGTCTGGCGTTGTGATCGATTTCACTGCCGCATAAGCCCGTTGCGGCCAGATGCCTGGCAGACCCGAAACCGAAAGGAACGATTCCGATATGCGTCTTGTCATGATTGCCCTGTTGTCGATTGCCGCGGGTGTCTCGGCGGCGAAACCGGCACCCGCGCAGGCGCCCGCGCCGTTCGACGGAGCCTGGATGAGCTGCGAAACCTGGCAGGGCTCCGAAATCTGCGACTATACGCTGCTCGCCCAGCGCGGCACCCGGGTCTGCGGCGTCCAGCGCTATTTTGCGACGAACGCCTATTATGAACAGAGATTTGTCGGCACCGTGAAAGCCAATGTCGCCCATATCGAAAAGATCTGCGGCGATCCGGGGTCGGAAACCGATACCTATTGCGCGGGCCGGGCGCCGGACGGCGCCGAAAAGGTCGGATGGGGTGTCTCGGACGAGAAGCTGTTTCTGTGCAACGGGCGGCTACTCGGTGCGTCGGGGGACGATGCCGCAACCTGCGCCGGGAGAACCCGTCAGTCCGGAGTGCCGCGCGTCCGCACATTGGGCGATCAGGGGCCGGAACCCGAAGAGCGTGCCTGGCTGACATCCTGCGCCGCCGGGGCCGAATGATTTCGGCTAGATCGTCTCGATCGCGCCGATGCCATAGGGCGCCAGCGCGGCGAGCGGCGGAGGCGGCCGGTCGTCGCTTCGCGTGAAGACTGCGATGCCCGGCGACGCGGTCGCGGGCCAGGACTGGCCTTTGGTCAAGGCCGCGACACGCCGCGCAATGCCTTCGGCGCCGTCGATCAACCGGACACCCGGCCCGACGGCGGCCTGCAATTCATCCTGCAGCAGCGGGAAATGGGTGCAGGCGAGGACGATCACGTCGAGCGCTTCGCCGCCGGGCTGGTCGCGAAGACCCGCGACGGCGCGATCGATCACCGCGGGATCGATCGCTTCGCCGCGCAGCTTTGCCTCGGCGCCGGTCACGAGGCCGGGGCTGCCATGGCGTAGCACCGTCTTGCCGGCGGCGAACTTCGCGCTCAGATCGTCGACATAGGGCTGGCGCACCGTCGCCTCGGTGCCGAGCACGCCGATGACGCCGCTTTGGGTGAGTTCGGCCGCGGGCTTGATTGCGGGAACCGTGCCGACGATCGGCAGGTCGAGTGCGGCGCGAACATGCGCAAGTGCGATCGTCGAGGCGGTGTTGCACGCGATGACCGCAAGACGCGGTTGGTAACGTTCGACGAGCCGCCCGAGCAGCGCCGGCACCCGTGCTGCGAGTTCGGCCTCGCTTTTCTGGCCATAGGGCAGCCCGGCATAGTCGGCGGCATAGACGATCGGCGCGGTCGGCAGCAACGCGCGCGTCGGGCCGAGCACGGTGAGCCCGCCAAGGCCGCTGTCGAAGAAGAGGATGGGCGCGTCGGGAGCAGGGTGCATGTGCAGCGCCTAGCAGGGCGGAGCGGCGGCTATCAAATCCATTTTGGCGATCACGGCATCCTATCCATTGATTGCGTCGACCAACATCGCCACACTGGCCTTGAACGGAACGGGGATTTTCATGACGTTATTTTTGCTGGTCGCCGTCGGATATCTTCTCGGCTCAATCCCCTTTGGCGTGATCCTGACGCGGCTGTTCGGCGCGGGGGATTTGCGCCAGATCGGGTCGGGCAATATCGGCGCGACCAATGTATTGCGTACCGGGCGCAAGGGGCTGGCGGCGGGAACGCTGATCCTCGATGGCGCGAAGGGGGCGGTCGCCGTACTGCTCGCGCGCCATTTTGCGCCCGAACTTGGACAGGACGGCGCGATGATCGCAGGCGCCGCGGCGATGATCGGCCATTGTTATCCCGTCTGGCTGAATTTCCGGGGCGGCAAGGGGGTCGCGACGCTGCTCGGCCTCGCCCTCGCCCTCGCCTGGCCGATCGGGCTGGTTTTTGCGCTCGTCTGGCTCGGGACCGTCTTGCTGTTGCGCATCTCGTCGCTCGGCGGGATGCTGGGCGCGATTTCGGCGCCCGTCGCAGCACTGGCGCTCGGTTATCCGGTTTACGCGATCGGTCTCGCCGGACTGGCGGTGATCGTGCTGTGGCGGCACCGCGAAAATATCGTGCGGCTGCGCGCCGGGACCGAGCCGCGGATCGGCGGAAAAAAGGAGCCGGTGTGACGCACGCCGAGCGGCTGGCGCGGCTGCGGCTGATCCGCACGCCGCAGGTCGGCCCGGTGAGCTGGTATCAGCTCATGTCGCGTTTCGGTTCTGGCGAGGCCGCGCTCGACGCGCTGCCCGATCTGGTCCTGCGCGGCGGCGCCGGCAAGCCCAGGATCGCGTCCGCCGACATGGCCGAGCGCGAGCTCGATCGTGCGGCCACGCTGGGCGCACGCCATATCTTCAGCGACGAAGACGGTTATTCGCCCTTGCTGCGCGAGGTCGAAGGTGCCCCGCCGGTGGTCGTCGTGCGCGGCGATACTGCGATGTTGCGGCGTCCCTGTGTCGCCATCGTCGGCGCGCGCAACGCGTCGGCGATCGCGTGTCGTTTCGCGCGCCAGCTTGCCGCCGATCTTGCGGCGCGAGATATCACGGTCGTCAGCGGGCTCGCACGCGGCGTCGACACCGCGGCGCACGTCGGTGCGCTCGGCGGATCGACGGTGGGGGTAATCGCCAGCGGGATCGACATCGCCTTTCCACCCGAAAATGCTGCTTTGCAGGAAAGGATCGCAAGCGATCAGTTGCTGATTGCCGAACAGCCGCCGGGCACCGAACCGCTCGCGCGCCATTTCCCGTCGCGCAACCGGATCATCGCGGGACTGGCACACGGCACGGTGGTGATCGAGGCGGCGCCGAAATCGGGGTCGCTGATCACGGCGCGCCGGGCTGGCGATTATGGGCGCGAAGTGATGGCGGTTCCGGGATCGCCGCTCGATCCGCGCGCGCAGGGATGCAATCTGCTGATCCGCGAAGGCGCAACCCTGATCCAGACAGTCGACGATATTCTGGAAGCCGTGGGGCCGATCGATAACCGCATGGTCCGCGAACCCGCGCGCGCCTATTCCACGACCCCGGCGTGGCCCGATGCGGGCGATGGCGATCGCCGGGCTTTGATCGACCTGCTTGGGCCGACGCCGGTGGCGGTCGATGAACTGGTGCGCCAGTCGGGACAGCCCATGGCGACAGTCCAGCTCGTCCTGCTCGAGCTTGAGCTTGCGGGCCGCGTCGAGCGCCACGCGGGAGCGAAAATTTCTCTCGTGTGACGGCTCGCACAGCGGCGTAACCAACAGCAATCTAACGCTTACCGGGGTTCAGCCGCCGTTCAGCGGCTGACCCACAATCTAATGATATTGTATCACATGGTGGGGAGTTTGATGATGCGAAGCCGTTACCTGACAGGCGTTACGATGTTCGCGGTGCTGACCTCGGCGCCCGCCCCAATCCCGATCGCGATGGCACATGCCCGATCTGCTCCCGACCAGGGCTTCTGCCGCAATGCCGCCCCTTTGCCGCAGCTGGACCCCGAGATTCGGCCGCAGACGCAACAGCCCCTCGGCGGGATCAAGACGACGGGCGGCAGCAAGAGGGACCGTGAGAGCGTGATGACGGCCGAACCCGCGCCTCCTCCGCCACCGCCACCGCCGCCGCCACCTCCGATGGCGCCACCTGCGCCCTCCTATGCGACGGACGACACATCGGAAGTCGTGGTGACAGGATCGAGCATTGCCGCGCCGGCGACGGAAAGCCGTGCGGACGAATATGCCAGCGAGCGTTTGGCGAGTTCTCCCATCCCGGATTCATCGACGGACTCGCGTCTGCCGCTACCGCGGCCCTATCCGCGGCCGCAGCCGCAACCGCAGTCGGGTATCCTGACTGCGGGCGAGCATGACGATCTGCTCAACCCCGAACTTTACGCGGCCTATGTCAATCGCAGCGGCGATCTGGGACAGGAGGTCCGCAATCTGCCGCGCGTCGACACGACGCGGGTCGTGACGGTGAAGGTCAACGACCGCAGCGGTCAGCCGATCCCCTTTGCCGACGTTATCGTGACGTGCAGCGACGGAAACAGCATCACCATGGCGACGCAGGCCGACGGCAGCGCGGTCTTCTTCCCCGGCCTCGACCGGCTGAGCGAGCGGATCACCGTTTCGGCGCGACAGGCGGGGCGGTCGATCGCCGACGCGCGGCCCGTTCTGGTCGCCAATGCGGCGGGCGGGCAACTCGTCGGACTGACCGCGAACCAGGCCGCCGCGAAGGTGACCAAGCTCGATCTGATGCTTGTTGTCGACACGACGGGCAGCATGGGTGACGAGATCAATTATCTTCAGGCCGAGCTGCGATCGATCATCGGCGCGATCACCGCGAAGCACCGCGATCTCGACATCCGCATCGGCTTTGTCTTCTATCGCGATCTGGGTGACGATTATGTCACGCGCACCATCGCTTTCGACCGCGATGTCGGGCGCGCACAAGGCGCTCTCGCGCGGCAGGAAGCCAATGGCGGGGGCGATTATCCCGAGGCCATGGATCAGGCGATGATCCGCGCCGTGGCACAGGACTGGCGCCCTGACGCGGTGAAATCGCTGCTGCTCGTCGCCGATGCACCGCCGCACGACGAGCGGTTCGGGCGAACATGGCAAGCGGCAGAAGCGGCACGCGCCAAACGTATCCATATCACTCCGGTCGCCGCCTCGGGCGTCGCCGACAAGGCCGAATATGCGATGCGTGCGATGGCCGCTGCGACCCAGTCGCGCTATTTGTTCCTGACCGACGACAGCGGCGTGGGCAATCCGCACGCACCGCCGGCAATCGACTGCTATCTGGTCACCCGCCTCGACGCGCTGGTCCGCCGCGTGATCGATACCCAGATCAGCGGCCGCCGGATCGAGCCCGACGACAATGAGATCATCCGCAGCGTCGGCAAATATGACGCGGGCAAATGCATCCTGCCCGCCGGCTTCAAATGGGAAAATCAATAAGGCGTTGACTCGTCCTCGCATCTGATCGGTACAACAAAGGCGGCGAGCCTCGCCAGCACAATGCCGATCGGGCAGCGTGGACCGATCCGGGAGCGGGCGTTCCGGATATCCCTCTTGACGGGATGGCAGGGCGCCCGCCACCCTCGCGCGTAACAGGGCGAAGGGGAATATCGGTCATGCAATATGACGCAAGCTTGCTGGTTCCGACTTTGCGTCGGACGTGGAGCATGGCCGCAGCGATGCCGCGTATTGCTGTGGTCGCATGGCTCGCGACCGCGATGGCCGGTGTTGTGTCAGATGTCGCCATCGAGCGTGTCGGCGGCAGCGGGAGCGCTATCCTGATCGGCTATGGCATCGCGATCACCTTCATCCAGGTCTGGATCACGCGCGAAGCGCTCGAACAGGCAGGGATCGTGCCTGCCATGCCCGTGGCCAACGCGCTGAGCGTCTATTTGCAGGGCATATTGGTCGGACTCGGCGTGTTGCTGGGGCTGGTCTTTCTCGTGTTGCCGGGGCTCTATATCTTCGCCCGCTGGTATCTGGCGGGGCCTTTGCTGGTTCGCGAAGGGGCGGGCCGCAGAGCCGCGATGCAGCGCAGTTGGGACATGCTGGCCGTGCACTGGCCCGCCGCCCTCGGAGTCGGACTGATCCTGTTCCTGCTGTCGGTGGCACCGCTGGCAGTCGAGCTGTCGGCGCCTGCACTCGCCGCCGAATATGGATTGGGGTGGCTGGTCGCGACAAATCTGGTCGCGGCGGTCGGTGTTGTCGGAGCTTATCTCGCCGCGGTGAGCCTGCTCTTGAATATCGAGCAACCGGCATCGACGTTACAGGAAATTTTCGGTTGACGCAGCGCTCGACGGCGCCACCCTCACGCGTACGTACGTAAGGGACAGTTAGGACTAAGGTTTTTCATGCAGTTGGTAATTGTGGAATCGCCCGCCAAGGCGAAGACGATCGAGAAATATCTGGGGCGCGATTTCAAGGTGCTCGCATCCTATGGCCATGTCCGCGACCTGCCGCCCAAGGACGGTTCGGTCGATCCCGACGACGGCTTTGCGATGGAGTGGCAGCTTTATCCCGACAAGGCGAAGCGGATGAAGGAAATCCAGGACGCCGCGAAATCTGCCGACCGTCTGATCCTCGCGACTGACCCTGATCGCGAGGGCGAGGCGATCAGCTGGCATGTGCAGGAATTGCTGCGCAGCAAGAAGGCGTTGCCGGCAGATGTCGACCGGGTCACCTTCAATGCGATCACCAAGGATGCCGTGCTCACCGCGATGGCGCATCCGCGCGCGCTCGACGATGATCTGATCGACGCCTATCGCGCCCGCCGCGCGCTCGACTATCTCGTCGGTTTTACGCTGTCTCCGGTGCTGTGGCGTAAGCTGCCCGGCGCCAAATCGGCGGGCCGGGTCCAGTCGGTGACGTTGCGCATGATTGTCGAGCGCGAGCGCGAGATCGAAGCCTTTGTTGCGCAGCAATATTGGTCGGTCACCGGCCTGTTCGAAATGTCCGGCACGCCGTTCAAGGCACGCCTCGCACGCTGGCGCGGCGACAAGATCGAACGGCTCTCGATCACCAGCGAAGCCGATGCCCGGGCGGCCGAGGCCGATGTGAAGGCGGGTCATTTTTCCGTCGATCTCGTCGAGACGAAGCCGCTGACGCGCAACCCACCGCCGCCGTTCACGACCTCGACGCTGCAGCAGGAAGCCGCGCGCAAGCTCGGTTTTTCGGCGAGCCATACGATGCGGATCGCGCAGGGCCTCTACGAAGATGGTGCCATCACCTACATGCGTACCGATGGCGTCCAGATGGACGGCAGCGCGATCAGCGCCGCGCGCAAGGCGATCGCGACGCGTTATGACGGCGGCTATGTCCCCGATCAGCCGCGCCAGTATCAGACCAAGGCCAAGAATGCGCAGGAAGCGCATGAAGCGATCCGTCCGACCGACTTTTCGAAAGACAAGGCGGGCAGCGCCGACCATGGCCGGCTTTACGAGCTGATCTGGAAGCGCGCGATGGCGAGCCAGATGGCGTCGGCCCGGCTCGAGCGTACGAGCATCGACCTGACCGACGGCACCGGCAAGACGATGCTGCGCGCCACCGGACAGGTGATCAAATTCCCCGGCTTCCTCGCGCTTTATGACGAAGGCCGCGATGAAGCGGCCGATGACGACGATGCGCGCCTGCTGCCCGCGATGGCGAAGGGCGATGCCCCGGCCAAGACCGGAATCGAGGTCGAGAAGCACGAGACCCAGCCGCCGCCGCGCTATTCGGAAGCGAGCCTCGTCAAGAAGATGGAAGAGCTCGGCATCGGGCGTCCGTCGACCTATGCCTCGATCCTTCAGGTGCTGAAGGACCGCGAATATGTGACGGTCGAGAAGAACCGCTTCTCTCCCGAGGAAAGCGGGCGTCTGTTGACGGCGTTCCTCGAACGCTTCTTTGAACGTTATGTCCAATATGATTTCACCGCGGGGCTCGAAGAAGAGCTCGACGATGTGTCGGGCGGCCGTGCGCAGTGGCAGGCGGTGCTCGACCGTTTCTGGCGCGATTTCAAACCGCGCACCGGCGAGGTGATGGAGCAGAAACCGTCGGAGATCACCGCGGAGCTCGACATATTCCTCGGCCCCTATCTCTTTCCCGACAAGGGCGACGGCACCGACCCGCGCATCTGCCCCAATTGCGGCACCGGCAAGCTGGCGCTGCGGGGCGGCAAGTTCGGGCCGTTCATCGCGTGCAGCAACTATCCCGACTGTAAGTTCACGCGAAAGTTCGCGCAGCCAGGCGGCAGCGACGGCGCCGACACAGGCCCCGAGACGATGGGCAATGACCCCGAATCCGGGCTGGAAGTGACCAAGCGCAGCGGGCGCTTTGGCCCCTATATCCAGCTTGGCGACGGCAAGGAGGCAAAGCGCTCGTCGATCCCGAAGGACATACCGGGCGAAGATTTCGACCTCGACGATGCGCTGCGGCTGCTCAGCCTGCCGCGCGAAGTCGGAACACATCCCGAAAGCGGCAAGGTCATCATGGCAGGGCTGGGGCGTTATGGTCCCTACCTGCTCCACGACGGCAAATATGCGAAGTTGACGGGCACTGCCGAAATCTTCGACATCGGGATGAACGCTGCCGTGGTCCGCATCGCCGAGGCGGCAGCGGGCGGCGGGCGCGGGCGCACCAAGGCCGAACCGCTCAACACCTTCGGCCCGCATCCGACGAGCGGCGGCGAGATGAAGCTGATGGAAGGGCGCTTCGGTCCGTATGTCACCGACGGCACGACCAACGCGACGCTGCCGAAAAGTGCCGATCCGGCGACGTTGACGCTCGAAGAGGCGATCGCGCTGATCGATGCGCGCGCTGCCAAGGGACCGGCAAAGGGCAAGAAGAAGGCCGCGCCGAAGAAGGCTGCAGCGAAGAAGGCCCCGGCGAAGAAGGCCCCGGCCAAGAAGGCTCCGGCAAAGAAGGCCGCGGCGGAATAAGGGGCTCGGCGCGCGACGTTTGCGTCGCTGCAAAGGCATGATAGGGTGGCGCATCCGGGAGACTGTCCATGCGCCACCTGCTCGCCGCTTTCCTGCTTTCCATCCTGTCCGTACTTTCTTCGCAGCCCGCGGCGGCGCAGCAGGCGGGGCGCCTGATCTCTGCGGACCCGATTCAGAATACGCCGGCGGGAGTGCAAGCATGGCGCGTCCAATATTGGACGACGAACCAATATGGTAAACCGTTTCAGGTTACAGGCATCGTTGCGGCGCCGCGCGAAGCCATCCCACCGCGCCCGCGCCGTGTGATCGCCTGGACTCACGGCGCATGGGGCGTCGCCGAAAAATGCGCGCCCTCGCTCAGCCCGAATTTCTTCGCCGCGACGGCGGGAATGGACGCGGTGCGTAATGGCTATGTCGTCGTTGCGCCCGATTATATCGGCCTTGCGAACCCGACGATGCACCCGTTTCTTGTCGGCACCGATACCGCCAATTCGGTCCTCGATGCCGTGCGTGCGGCGCGCGACATTCCGGGCGCCGCGGCGGGCAGCAGCTTTGCCGTCTGGGGTGAATCACAGGGCGGTCACGCGGCGCTATGGACCGCGATCGCCGCGCGCTCCTATGCCCCCGACCTGGCGCTGGTCGGCACGGCTGCGGCGGCGCCGCCAACCGATCTTGCCGCCAACTTGCGTGAGGGTAGCGACAAGAATGCGCGCGCGCTGCTGCTGTCCTTCACCCTGCACAGTTGGTCGACGCTTTACGGCTTTTCGCTCGATCCCGTCGCCAACCGCACGAACCAGGGCATCATTCACCGGCTGGCCGAAAATAATTGCGTAAGCTTCGACAAGAAGCCGAAGCTTGGCACCATTCTCGGCATCCTGACCATCGTTCGCGCAACGAAGAGCAAGGATATTGCAGAGATCGAACCGTTCGGGAGCTTCGCGCGCGCCAACAGCATCGACGCCGCGCGCGTTCCGGGACCGCTGCTGATCGCGCAGAGCCGAAACGACACGATCGTCGCGCCCGCCGTGACGCGCAAATTCGCCAAGGCAGTCTGCCGGCGCGGGACGCAGCTTCGCTGGATCGACATGACCGGCGATCATGGCGCGAGCGCGCGCGAAAGCGCCCAAGAGACGATCGGCTGGATCACGTCGCGCTTCGACGGCAATCCGCCGCCGAACGACTGCCGGCGGATTTAGCGCGCGTTTCACCATGGCGCATGCGGACGTATATTATCTGCTACGACATCAATTACTTCCGTGATAGCTTGGCTCCCCATAATGCGCTTTTTGGGGAGAGTGTCATGCCGAGCCCGAAGATCCTTCGCACACCGTTGATGTCCCTTGCCTTGCTGATCGCGATGGCGCCGATCCCCTCGTTCGCGCAGGAGGTGCAGGAAGAGGACGAGGCTGATTTCAGCTATATCGTTGTCACCGGCGCGCTGCGACAGGGCGGTGCGCAGGACATCCAGCATTTTCGCATGATGGCCGAAGAGGCGAACACGCTGCCGCGCCCCGAATCGCTGACCGTCGAAGGGCTGCTCGGCGAGCACGACCTGTCGCTGCCCGCGGGAACGGCCTGCGCCAAAATATTATGCCTCAACCTTTACGCAATGACCGCGAACCTGCCGACGCGCGCCAACGACCTGCTCTTCGTAGGCCTCGGCTTCGATACCAACGTCGACGCGGCAGCGCTCAAGCGCGAGCCGTTAAGCTTGATGGCGGTGGTCGATCGCTCGGGGTCGATGGACGGCGAACCGATCGCCAATGTGAAGGCGGCGCTGCACCAGATCGTCGAAGAGATGGCGCCTGGCGACCGGCTCGGCATTACGATTTACGGAAGCGATTCGAACGTCCACCTTCAGCCGACGGGCGCGGGGGGCAACAAGCAGCGGCTTTACGATGCGATCGACGCGATCGAGATCGAGGGCTCGACCTATATGGAGGAGGGGCTGCGCATCGGATATGACGCGGCCTTTGCCGAGGCAAAAAGCTTCGACGGCAATGTCCGCATGATGCTGTTCACCGACGAGCAGCCCAATGTCGGCGACACCTCCGCCGAGGGATTCATGGCGATGGCGCGCGACGCGTCGAAGCGTGGGATCGGGCTGACGACGATCGGTGTCGGGGTGCAATATGACGGGCGCCTCGCGACCCAGATTTCGAGCGTGCGCGGCGGCAATCTCTTCTTCATCGACGGGCCCGACAAGGGCCGCGAGCTGATGCAGAAGGATTTCCGCAACATGGTGAGCGAGGTCGCGCACGACCTGGTCATGACGCTGGCGCCGCGCGACGGCTATCGTATCACCGGCGTGTTCGGCGTCCCCGACGGCATGATGCGCGACGGGCGCGACGGCGCGGTGACGGTCACGGTACCGAGCGCGTTCCTCTCGTCGAACGGCGGCGGCATCTACGCTTCGCTCGGCAAGGCGGAGGGGCGCAGCTTCCTGCCCGCGGCGGCCGTCGACGACGGCGCGCCGCTGATGGATGTCAGCCTGTCCTATGTCAGCGCGCTCGACGGGAAAAAGCGCGCTGAAAAGCTTGCCGTCCAGGCGCCCACGGCCGCGCCGCCCGCCAATCTCCGGCTCGCGCATATGCTCGTCGACGAATATCTGGTGCTCGATGCTTCGACGCGCGCCTTTCATCTCGACGGCGACCCGCGCCGCGCCTTTGCGTTGTTAGACGGGCTGAAGGGGCGGCTCGCGGCGGTCGACTATGCCGATCTGACCGACGAGCGCGGGCTGGTCGACACGATGCATGGCAAGGCCGCGCTCTACGCCGGCTATGGCAGCGAGGCCGCACCGCCGATGCCTTCGCAGACCGAACGGCACGCCATGCGCGTTGTTGGCAAGTGGCGCGTCGTGGCGCTGAACGGTGTCGATGAACTGTCGCGCAACGACGTCCTCGAATTCACCGAAGACGAAGAGTTGATCACCTATTTCGGGCGGCCGCGGAAGGGTGAGAACGAGCTGCTCCAGGGTTATGAGATCGACGAAAATATGATCCGTATTCCCGGCGGCGATCTTGAAATGCGCTATCGACTCGAAGGCGACCGGCTCGACCTCAGGACGAAAGACGGACAGTCGCGCATCTCGCTGCGCCGCGAGGCGACGAGTTAGCCGGGCTCGACAGGATCAGTCGACCCAATCAAGTCCCATGTCGCGATAGACGCCGCGGTCCTCGTCCCAGTTCGCCTTGACCTTTACATGCAGGAACAGGTGAACCTTGCGACCCAGCAGCTCGGCGAGTTCGGCGCGTGATTTGCTGCCGATTTCCTTGATCCGCTCGCCCTTGTGGCCGAGGATGATCGCGCGCTGATTGTCGCGCGCGACCAGGATCTGCTGATGAATTTCGGCGCTGCCGTCGGGACGCGTCGTAAATTTCTCGGTCTCGACGGTCGACTGGTACGGCAATTCCTCGTGCAGCTGGCGGTAGAGCTGTTCGCGCGTGATTTCGGCGGCGAGCATCCGTTCGGGCGCGTCGCTGACTTCGTCCTCGGGGAAATGCCAATGCCCCTCGGGCATCAGCCTCGCCAGCGTGGCTTTCAGTTCGGGAACCCCGTCGCCGGTGCTGGCGGAGATGAAAAAGGTCTCGTCGAACTTCACGCGCTCGTTGAGCGTCGTCGCGGTCGTCAGCAATTTGTCCTTCCGGGTCAGATCGACCTTGTTGAGGACAAGGAACTTCTTCTCGGGTCGTCCCTCGATCCCCTGCAGCACGCGTTCGGCGCGTTCGCCGAGCTTGGCGGCGGCGTCGATCATCACGAGGATGGCTTCGGCCTGATCGAGGCTGTTCCACGCAGCGGCAACCATCGCGCGGTCGAGCCGGCGCGTGGGAGCGAAGATGCCCGGGGTGTCGATCAGGACGATCTGGGTTTCGCCGTCCATCGCAACCCCCATCAGCCGCGTGCGCGTCGTCTGCGCCTTGGGGCTGACGATCGCGACCTTCTGGCCGACGAGCGCATTGACGATCGTCGATTTGCCCGCATTCGGCGCGCCGACGACGGCGACAAATCCGCAGCGGTGGGTCATATTTTCATTCCTTCGAGTTCGGCGAGCAAGGCCGCCGCTGCGGCCTTTTCGGCCGCCTGTTTGTTTGCGCCTTCGGCTTCGGCGCGGGCGAGCTTGCCGATGCTGACGGCCACGCGGAAACGCGGGGCGTGGTCGGGGCCTTCGCGCGCGACGATTTCATATTCGGGCGGACGGCGTTTGCGCGCCAGTGCCCATTCCTGCAACGCCGCCTTCGGATGCTTCGGCGCGGCCTGTTGCCCGTCGATCATATCGCCCCAGTTGCTCAGGATAAAGCGGCGCGCGGCGTCGGCGCCCTGATCCAGATAGAGCGCACCGATCAGCGCCTCGATGGCGTCGGCGGCGATATTATCGCTGTAGCGGCCGCCATCGTTGCGCGCTTGCGCGCCAAAACGAACGAGGTCGGTCAGCTTCAACCGCTGCGCGATCGCCGCGCAGGTCGCGCCCGAAGCGAGGACATGCAGCCGCGACGACATTTCGCCTTCGCTGGCGGTCGGGAAGCGCGTGTAGAGTTCGGACGCAATCACCAGCCCGAGCACACGGTCGCCGAGGAACTCCAGCCTTTGGTAATCGGCGCGCCCGGTGCTGCCGTGGGTCAGCGCCAGATCGTAGAGCGCCGGGTCGTCCGGGGTGCAGCCGATAATCCCGGCGAGCGCCCCGGTGTCGAGCTTATCGCTCAAAAGCCATCCCCGATGCGGCTCCAGCGCGCGGCGGTGAACCAGCTGATCGGGTTGATCCAGCTCGCCGATCCGTCGGTCGAGAACATGCCGACCAGCGCATGGCCGACCAGATTTTCCTCGGGGACCATCCCGATGCCCTGATTTTCCATCGCGGGAAAGCGGCTGTCGGCGCTGCGGTCGCGGTTGTCGCCCATCAGGAACAGATGGCCTGCGGGCACGACGACCAGCGGTGTGTTGTCCTCGGCGATCGTCGTGATGTCGAGGATGTTATAGCTTTTACCGCCCGGCAGCGTCTCGCGGAACTGCTTGTACCGGCATTGGCGCTGGCCGTCGGCGGCGACCTCTTCGAACTCGGGCGAATAGCAGGGCAGGGTGCCCGTCTCGCGCGAGGCGTCGACCATGTTGGGGGTCACCGGGATCACGAAATCTGCAATGGCTTCGCGCTTGAGCGGCTTGCCGTTGAGCCAGACGATGCCGTCTTTCACCTGAATGCTGTCGCCAGGCAGGCCGATCACGCGCTTGATATAATCATTGTCGGCGACCGGCGGCGCCTTGAACACGACGACGTCGCCGCGTTCGGGGGTGCGCGCGAAAATGCGGCCGGGGATGAGTGGCACGCTGAACGGCAGGCTGTATTTCGAATAGCCATAGGCCATTTTGTTGACGAGCAGATAGTCGCCGATCAGCAGCCGCGGCTGCATCGATTCCGATGGAATGTTGAAAGGCGACAGGAAAAAGCTGCGGAAAATCAACACCGCGATGGCGAGCAGCGCAAGGAAGCGAACCGTGTCGACGGCCTCTTCCTTGGCGGACACCGGCGCGGGCGTGGGGGCGGATGGCGCAGGCCCGGTCGGAGGCGTCACATCGGCGGGAATGCTGGCATTGGTCATCGCGCGGCATTGGCGATGAATAGGTTGCCACGTCAAGCAAATATCGGTGGATGGCGCTGGCGCGCGGCGGGCCGCGGGCTTAGAGAATGGGAAAGATTCACCCGTTTGAGGACGATAGACCATGACGACAGCCCCGCAGGCCTGGCAGGCCCTTTCCGACTGGCAGCCGCAGACGCTGACCGCGCTGGTCGCTGCGGATCCCGAAGCGCGGTTGCGGGCGCTGGTGCGCAGCGTCGCCGACATCCGGTTCGACTTTGCCAAGACGCATCTCGACGCGGCCGCCGTCGCGATCCTGTCCGACCTTGCCGCCGCGCAGGATTTCGCGGGCCGACGCAAGACGTTGTTTTCCGGTGGTATCGCCAACCCGACCGAAGACCGCGCCGCCGAGCATAGCGCCGAGCGCGGCGACGGGGCGCCGGATTCGGTTCACGCCGCGCAGGCGCTGCATCAGCGGATGCGGATGATGATCGATGCGATCGAGGCCGGTGCGTTCGGCGAGATCCGCCACTTGCTGCACATCGGCATTGGCGGATCGGCGCTTGGTCCCGACCTGCTCGTCGACGCGCTCGGCCGCCACAGCAACCGCTATGACGTCGCGGTGGTGTCGAACGTCGACGGCGCCGCGCTTGACGAAGTGTTCGCCAGGTTCAGCCCCGAGCATACGCTGGTGGCGGTCGCGTCGAAGACCTTCACCACCACCGAAACCCTGCTCAACGCCAATTCGGTGCTGCAGTGGCTCGACGAGGCAGGCGTGGAGGATCCCGTCGGCCGCTTCATCGCGCTGACCGCCAGACCCGAGCGCGCGATCGAATGGGGCATCGACGAGACGCGCATCCTGCCGTTCAACGAGAGTGTCGGCGGACGCTATTCGCTCTGGTCGTCGATCGGCTTTCCCGCGGCGCTGGCGCTCGGCTGGGACGCCTTTGCCGACCTGCTCGAAGGCGCGGCCGAGATGGACCGCCATTTCCGGCTGAGCGACGGGGCCGAGAATGTCTGCCTGCTCGCCGCCTTCGCCGACCAGATCTATGCGAACCGTATGGGCTGCCAGACGCGCGCGGTGTTCGCTTATGACGAGCGGCTGCGCCTGCTTCCCGACTATCTTCAGCAGCTCGAGATGGAATCGAACGGCAAGTCGGTGACGCTGGATGGCGAGCCGGTCGGCCGCGACAGCGCGCCGATCACGTGGGGCGGGGTCGGCACCGATGCGCAGCACGCGGTGTTCCAGCTGCTCCATCAGGGCACGCACCTGACCCCGGTCGAGTTCGTCGTGGCGCGCGAGCCCGATCATCTGCTCGACGACGCGCACCACGAAACGCTCGTCGCCAATTGCATCGCGCAGGGCGCGGCGCTGATGACCGGACGCGCCAGCGCCGACGGTGCGCGCAACTATCCGGGCAATCGTCCGTCGACGACGATCCTGCTCGACGAAGTCACACCGCGCAGTCTCGGCGCGCTGATCGCCTTCTATGAGCATCGCGTGTTCGCCAATGCCGTCTTGCTGGGTATCAACCCGTTCGACCAGTTCGGGGTCGAGCTCGGCAAGGAAATGGCAAAAGGGCTGGCCGAAGGGACGGTCGAATTCGACCCGGCGACCCGCGCGCTGATGCAGGCTGCGCTTGGCGAATAGAGCGCGCTCTATCACTGTGACCGCAAAATTCGATTGGCATCTCGGTGCGGCACAACCACATAGGCCGCCAGCGCGGATAGCACGCGACCATCAAGATCAGGGGTTACCATGAGCAATTTCGACTTCGACCTGTTTGTCATCGGCGCCGGGTCGGGCGGCGTTCGCGCCTCGCGCATCGCCGCGTCGCACGGCGCGCGCGTCGCCGTGGCCGAGGAATATCGGGTCGGCGGCACTTGCGTCATCCGTGGCTGCGTGCCCAAGAAGCTGCTCGTTTACGGCGCCCATTTTGCGGAAGATCTGAAGGACGCGCGCAAGTTCGGCTGGGACGTCCCCGAATGCAAATTCGACTGGGACCGCCTCCGCGACAATGTTCTCGACGAAGTCACCCGGCTCGAGGGGCTGTATGGCCAGACGCTCGACAATCACAAGGTGACGCTGTTCAAGACCCGCGCGACGATCATCGGCCCGCAAAAGATACGGCTCGCCGACGGGCAGGAACTCAGCGCCGAGCGCATTTTGATCGCAACCGGCGGCTGGCCGCACGTCCCCGAATTTCCGGGCAGCGAACATGCGATCACGTCGAACGAGGTCTTCCATCTCGACACATTGCCGAAACGCGTCGTGATCGCGGGCGGCGGCTATATTGCCAATGAATTCGCCGGCATCTTCAACGAATTCGGCAGCAAGGTGACGATCGTCAATCGCGGCGACACGATCCTGCGCGGCTATGACGAACAGATCCGCGACCGGCTGCTGCAGATTTCGATGACCAAGGGCATCGAATTCAAATTCAACGCGCCGTTCAAGTCGATCGAGAAGAATGCCGATGGCTCGTTGACCGTTCACCTCGAAAATTGCGACCCGATCCAGGCCGATGCGGTGCTTGTCGCGGCGGGGCGGGTTCCGAACAGCAAGGGGCTGGGCCTCGAGGATGTCGGGGTCGAGCTCGACAAGGATGGCGCGGTCAAGGTCGACGAGCGAAACCAGTCGTCGGTACCGAGCATATTCGCGGTCGGCGATGTGACCAATCGCATCCAGCTGACCCCCGTGGCAATCCGCGAAGGCCAGGCCTTTGCCGACACCTTCTTTGGCAACAAGCCGACGCTCGTCGATTATGCCAATGTCCCGAGCGCGGTATTCAGCCACCCGCCGATCGGCGCGGTGGGCATGACCGAGGCCGAGGCGCGCAACAAGCTGGGCAGCATCCGCGTCTACACCAGCGACTTCCGTGCGATGAAGAATGTCCTCGCGGGCCGGAACGAGCGCGCGTTGTACAAGATGATCGTCAACGCCGCGACCGACCAGGTCGTCGGGCTGCACATGATCGGCCCCGACGCGCCGGAAATCCTGCAGGCAGCGGCGATCGCGGTGAAGGCGGGCCTGACCAAGGCCGATTTCGACAACACGGTGGCGCTGCACCCGAGCATGGCCGAGGAGCTGGTGCTGCTGAAATAAGGTTTCGACCTGCAACCCGCATGCGCTATTCTCCCCGCCTTATTGGCAGGGGAGGGTCGCATGGCGGGCACGGCATTGGTCAGCGGGGGCAGCGGCTATATCGCGGGCTTCCTGATCCGGCAGCTGATCGAAAACGGCTGGACGGTGCATACGACGGTACGCAGCCTGAAACGCGAGGCAGAAGTGCGCGGGTGGCTGGATGTCGACAACGACCGGCTGCGCTTCTTCGCCGCCGATCTGGAAAATGATGCCGGCTGGGCCGAGGCGATGGCGGGGTGCAGCCATGTCGCGCATGTCGCATCGCCCTTTCCGCTGGACGTGCCCAAACATCCCGACGAGCTGATCGTTCCGGCGCGCGAAGGCGCACTGCGCGCGCTGCGTTTCGCCAGGGCTGCCGGGGTGAAGCGCTTCATCCTCACCTCGTCGATGGCAGCGGTCGCTTATGGACATGGCAAGGGCGGCGGCATCTATAGCGAGGCCGACTGGACCAATCTCGATGACCCCCATGTCATGCCTTACCCGCGCTCGAAGACCGTCGCCGAGCGCGCGGCGCGCGACTGGGTGGCGGCCGAGGGCGACGACATGGAATTCGCCTCGGTCAATCCCGCGGCGGTGTTCGGGCCGTTGCTGTCGGACGATCTGTCGACCTCGATCGAACTGGTAAAGCAGTTGCTGGAGGGCAAGGTGCCGATGTGTCCCGACATCGGTTTCGGGATCATCGATGTGCGCGACGTCGCCGATCTCCATTATCGCGCCTTGACCACGCCGGGCATTCGCGACGAGCGCTATGTCTGTTCGGGCCCGTTCCTGAAGATGATCGATGTCGCGGATCTGCTCCGCGCCAATCTGGGCGAGAAGGCACGAAAGGTGCCGTCGCGGAAGATGCCCGACTGGCTGCTCAAGCTGTTCGCGCTGGTCCGGCCCGAACTGAAGCAGCTTGTCGCCGAACTCGGGAATGTTCGCGGCGGCGACAGCAGCCATGCGATGAAGACGCTCGGCTGGACGATGCGCACGCCGGAGGAAGCGATCCTCGCGACGGCGCATAGTCTGATCGAGCGCGGGATCGTGAAGGTCTGAGTGAAAACCCCTCCCGTAAAGGGGATGGGTAGCGAGACTTGCGAGCTTGCTCGCTAGTCGCTGCGGGGTGGGCCATGCGACTTGGCTGCCCACCCCCGACCCCTCCCGCAAGCGGGAGGGGAGGATTCTCAAGCAATCGTCGGCACGATCCCGCCTTCGGCGCGGATGGCCGCACCGTTGGTCACCGCGGCGAGCGGGCTCGCGAGGTACGTCACCATCGCGCCGATCTCGTCGGCCTCGATCAGGCGGCGGATCAGCGACAGCGGGCGAAGCTCTTCGAAGAACGCCTTTTCGCGTTCGACTTCGGATGCCTCGGGGTTCGACACGACCGAGCGGATGAAGTCGGTGATGCCTTCCGAGCGTGTCGGGCCGGGGAGCACGCTGTTGACGGTGACGCCGGTGCCCCTGGTCTGTTCGGCAAGCCCACGCGCGATCGTCAGCTGCGCGGTCTTGGTCATGCCGTAATGGATCATCTCGGCGGGCGGCAGCAGGCCGCTTTCGCTCGCGATGAAGATCACGCGGCCCCAATTTCTTTCGAGCATCCCGGGGAAATAATGGCGCGACAGCCGCGCGCCGCTCACGACATTGACCTCGAAGATATGATGCCAGTCGGCGTCGCTGATCTCCGCGAAAGGCTTGGCTTCATAGATACCGAGATTGTTGACGAGGATATCGACCGCGGGAACCGCCGCGATCAACGCCTCGGCACCTTCGGCGGTCGCGGGATCGGCAAGCACGGCGCGGATCGTACCGACCTGCGCCAGTTCGGCCGCCGCTTCATCGAGTTTCTGCTGGTTGCGGCCCGTGATGACGACATCGACGCCTTCTTCGGCAAGCCGCTTGGCAATCGCAAAGCCGATGCCGGCGGTCGATCCGGTGACGAGGGCCGTCTTGCCTTTGAGTTTCAGGTCCATTGGGAGCTCCTTCGTTGGTGCAATTTGATGAACCGAAGATAGCGTTGTTCGGCATTGTTGATTAGAATGCGCTTCATCACTTCAGTGGTGATTCAAAATCAGGAATAGCAATGGACAACCGGTTCGGCGATATCGAGACGTTTCTGGCGGTGGCGAACGGCGGCAGTCTTGCCGCTGCCGCCAAGGCGCTACGGCTGACGCCATCGGCCGTGAGCCGCAGCGTCGCGCGGCTGGAGCAGCGCCTTGGCGTCACGCTGATGCGCCGGACGACTCGGTCGCTGGCGCTGACCGCCGAAGGCGTCGCCTATCGCGACCGGATGAGCGTGTTGCTCGCCGATATTACGGCGGTTGAGGCCGGCCTCGGAAGCGAGCGGCAGGGGCCGCGCGGGTTGCTGCGCATCAACGCCTCGCCCTCGATCGGCACGATGGGGCTGCTGCCCATCTTGCCGCGCTTCACCGCGCGCTATCCCGACATCACCGTCGACCTTGCGCTGTCCGATACGATCGTCGATCTGGTCGAGGAGCGCGCCGACATTGCGATCCGTATCGGGCCGCTGCGCGACACGCGGCTGCGCGCCAAGAAGCTCGGTCACAGCCGGATGCTGCTGATTGCCAGCCCCGATTATCTCGCGCGGCGCGGTACACTGCGGACTCCCGACGATCTCGAAGCGCATGATTGCCTGCGTTTCAGCTTCCGCCGGTCGGTCGATAGCTGGCCGTTCCGCATCAACGACAAGATCGTTCAACGCCCCGTCCACGGCAGCTTCTTCGGCAATTCAGGCGAGGTCGTGCGTCAGATGGCGGTCGCGGGCGGCGGCATCGCGCGACACGGCCGTTTTCATGTCGCGCAGGATCTGGCGGCGGGGCGGCTCGTCGAAGTGCTGCCCGACTATAACCCCGGCGATGGTGAGGATATCCACGCGCTTTACGCACCCGAGGACCGCGCGGCGGCGCGCATCCGTGCTTTTCTCGATTTTCTCGACGAAGAGCTGGTGATCGCGGCCTAGCCGATCCGGTAGGGCACGACGTCGCGCCGGTCGGGATCGACGAGGATCGGGCGGTCGCTCGGCGGGAAGGCGCGCTGGTCGCAATCGTCGCGCGGACAGATGCGGCACGACAGGCCGATCCGCGTCGCTGCTTGCGGTGCGGCGACATCGACCCCATCGGCATAGACGAAGTCGCCGGCATATTGCGCCTCGCACCCCAATGCGACGGCGTAGCGGCGCGGGCTTCGCGCATAGCTTCCCGAGGGTTTCACCAGCCCCTTGGCCATGGAGACATAGCGCAGACCATCGGGTGTCTCGGCGAGCTGGAACAGGATGCGGTCGGGGATCGCCGCCGCCTCATGCACGATCCACAAGGGGCAGGCGCCGCCGAAACGCGCGAACTGCAGCCGGGTCGCCGAGTGCCGCTTGGTGATATTGCCCGCCATGTCGACACGGCAGAAGAACATCGGAATACCGCGCGCGCCGGGTCGCTGGAGCGTCGAGAGGCGGTGGCACGCCTGTTCGAAGCTCACGCCATATTGCATCCGCAGCCGGTCGATATCGTGCCGCACCGCGCGCGCGCTGGCGCGGAAGGGCGTGTATGGCATCAGCACCGCGCCCGCGGCGTAATTGGCGAGGCCGACGTGGAGCAGCTGGCGTGCCGCCGCGGTGCGGAGCGGCGAGGCCTCGACGACTGCGGCAATCTCACCCGCCAAAGCGAGTGCCGCAAGCTGGTGCGCCAGCTGGAAGCGCCGGCTCTCGGCGGGCTGCGACGGGTCGATCACCAGATGGCGCATCGTCGCATCGAAGTCGCGCAGGGCCTGTGTCTGATTGTAGACGATCGAAATGCCAAGCGCATCGCGCAGCCGCCGTTCGATCGTCTCGACCGTCGGAGAGGGGGCCTTGCCACGCAATTGCCCCGCCAGCGCCTCGGCGGCGCGGTCGATGCTGTCGACATAATTGCCGGCATCGTGAAACCAGTCGCGCACCTCTTCCCACGGCAGGCGGCTACCCTCGGCGGTGCCGCCGGTCAGCGCCTCGTCGATGATCTGCAATCGCTGCCCCGCGCGGCGATAGGCGGCATGAAGTGCGACGAACTGATCGGCGAACTGTGGCTGTTGGAGCGCCGCGCGTTCGAGTTGCTCGGGGGCGAGAGGCGACGCGGCGAAAAGCGGGTCTGCTGCAGCTTCACGAAGCGCCCCGGCGCGGCGGTCGCCGGCGTCCGCCGCGACTTCTTCCCATTCCAGCGGAAACAGCTTTTGCAGCCTGTCGAGCAGAGCAGGCGTGAGCGGTCTATCATCATGCTCGATCTGGCTGAGGTAAGAAACCGAGATGCCGAGCCCGGTGGCAAAATCGGCCTGTTTGGCGCCCCGCGCGATACGGAGTTCCCTGAGCTTTGCTCCAGCAAAAATACGCTGCCGTGCCATCGAAGATGGGTTCCCATTGCGATGGGTGTCGAGCCGCCGCGGGCTTTTGGGAGGGGTATTGCGACGCCTCGACACCCTTAAAACGTTTGAGCGGGCAATATACGCCTTTTTGCAAAGTAACAATTTACAACTTTGCAAATTCACATTTGCGTGGATCGCGCAATCGGAGCAGACGGCGCTCTTCTGCATCGATGGAGAGCCCTGTGTCCGCCAATATCGCCGAAATGGAACGCCGCCGCGCCGCCGCCGCTCTCGGAGGCGGGCAGAAGCGCATCGATGCACAACATGCCAAGGGCAAGCTGACCGCGCGCGAACGGCTCGACGTGCTGCTCGACGAAGGCTCGTTCGAAGAGCTCGACACCTATGTCGAACATAATTGCACCGATTTCGGAATGCAGGACCAGGTCGTTCCAGGCGACGGCGTGGTCACCGGTTCGGGTACGATCAACGGCCGGCTCGTCTATGTCTTCAGTCAGGACTTCACGGTCTTCGGCGGTTCGCTGTCGGAACGCCACGCCGAGAAAATCATGAAGGTGATGGACAATGCGATGAAGGTCGGCGCGCCGATCATCGGACTCAACGACAGCGGCGGTGCGCGCATCCAGGAAGGCGTTGCATCGCTCGGCGGCTATGCCGAAGTGTTCCAGCGCAATGCGCTGGCATCGGGCGTCGTGCCGCAGATCAGCCTGATCATGGGCCCTTGCGCCGGCGGCGCGGTGTACAGCCCCGCGATGACCGACTTCATCTTCATGGTGAAGGATAGCAGCTATATGTTCGTCACCGGCCCCGATGTGGTGAAGACGGTGACCAACGAAGTGGTGACGCAGGAAGAACTTGGCGGCGCGATCACGCACACGACCAAAAGCTCGGTTGCCGATCTGGCGTTCGAAAATGATATCGAAACGCTGCTCGCGGCGCGCGATTTTTTCGATTACCTGCCCGAGAACAACCGCAGCGGCGTTCCCGTTCGCCCGACGAGCGATCCCTATGACCGCGCCGAGCCGAGCCTCGACACGCTGATCCCGCCGAATGCGAACCAGCCGTACGACATGCACGAGTTGATCCGGAAGACGGTCGACGAGGGCGATTTCTTCGAGGTGCAGACCACGCATGCCGCGAACATCATCTGCGGTTTCGGGCGTATCGAAGGGCGCACGATCGGTATCGTCGCGAACCAGCCGCTCGTGCTCGCGGGGGTGCTCGACATCAACTCGTCGAAAAAGGCGGCGCGTTTCGTTCGCTTCTGCGATGCGTTCGAAATCCCGATCATCACCTTCGTCGACGTCCCCGGCTTCCTGCCCGGAACCGCGCAGGAATATAACGGCATCATCAAGCATGGTGCAAAGCTGCTCTTCGCCTATGCCGAGGCGACGGTGCCCAAGATCACGGTGATCACGCGCAAGGCCTATGGCGGCGCGTATGACGTGATGGCGTCGAAGCATCTTCGCGGCGACCTCAACTATGCATGGCCGACCGCCGAGATCGCGGTGATGGGCGCGAAGGGCGCGGTCGAGATCATTTTTCGCAGCGATATCGGCGATCCCGAAAAGATCGCGCAGCGCACGAAGGAATATGAGGACCGCTTTGCCAACCCGTTCGTCGCAGCATCGCGTGGCTATATCGACGAGGTCATCCACCCGCACAACACGCGCAAGCGGATCGCGCTGGGGCTGCGCAAGCTGCGGAACAAGAGCCTCGAGAATCCGTGGAAGAAGCACGACAATATCCCGCTGTGATCGCAAGGCCCGGATATTGTCCGTGTGTGTGATGCCCGGCACATAAGAAACACCGGACTGGAGGCAAGGACGGGAGGCGGTTAGAACATGGCCGCCATGTCCTTGATTCCGAAAGAGGTTTGAAGATGCGTAAATTCCTTCTTGGTGCCCTGATTGTTCCCGCCCTGCTGGCTGCGCCGGCGGCGTTTGCGTTCGATCCCGACACGCCCGCCGGCGAACCGAAGCCCGCTTTTCCTGTGACGCTGGACAGCGAGGAGGACACCACGATCAGCCTCGCGTTCCGGGCGGCTTTCGCGCTTCCGAAAGGCGCGGAGGCGACGGCCACGCGCGAGATCGATGGGCAAACATATCAGTTCCGTCCCGCCGCGATCCACCTGCTGTCGAACAATGTCGGCGTGCTGCTGAGCCTCGGCAGTCTTGATGACGCCGGGCATAGCGAAGGCGGGATCAACGCGATCCATTATCTGCAGGGCGGCCCGTCGGGGTGGCAACGCAAGGGCGAGTGGCTGAACCTCGGTTCGGTCGGCAGCGTCGGCAATGCGGCGACCTCGTGGGGCTTCAGCGACGCGCTGGGCAAAAACGCCTATCTGATCACCGCAGGTGGCGGGGTGTGGCAGGGCTGCGCGATCAGCAGCGCCACGCTGACCGAACTGGCGCCCGACGGGCCGGTCGATCGCGCGAGCTTCACCGACAGCATGAGTTCGGGGGCCGGTCTGAACCAGAAGGAACAGGGCTTCGACGGGCAGATCACCGCGGCGGTTCCCGACAAGAGCTTCACCGTGACCTATGCCGGGACGCGTGCGATCAAGCAGCAATATGTGTTGAAAAGCGGCAAGTACGAACTGGTCGGCAAGGACCAGATTCCGGGCTGCTGAGGAGAATGCGATGAAACTGGGCCGCCTCAATCATATCGGGATCGCGACGCCGTCGATCGCCGACAGCATCACCTTCTATCGCGATGTGATGGGGGCGACCCGGATTCATGAGCCCTTCGACCTGCCCGAACAGGGCGTAAAAGTGTGCTTCGTCGATACGCCCACCGACAGCGGATTAAACGGCACACAAATCGAGCTGATCGAACCATTGCCCGGCAACGCGTCGATCGCGGCTTTCCTGCAGAAGAACCCCGCAGGAGGACAACATCATCTGTGCTACGAAGTCCCCGACATCCATGCCGCAAAGGCCGAGTTCGAAGCGCTGGGCAAGCGGGTGCTCGGCGAGCCGCGCATCGGTGCGCACGGGACTTTGATCTTCTTCCTCCACCCCAAGGATATGGGCGGGGTGCTGACCGAGATTATGGAGACGCCGAAAGCGGCGCATTGACCTTTATTCCTTCGTCATGCCGGACTTGATCCGGGGTCCATGGATGCCCGATCAAGTCCGGGGTGACGAAAATGAAACGAGACTGCATATGACCGACAAGCCGACCATCGACCAATGGGCCGCCGCCGCGACGAAAGAAGTGAAGGGCAAGGACCTCACCTGGCACACCGCCGAGGGGATCGACGTCAAGCCGCTCTACACCGCCGAAGATGTGACGGTCGACCCGGGCCTCCCCGGCTTTGCGCCCTTCACGCGCGGCGTGCGCGCGTCGATGTATGCGGGCCGCCCGTGGACGATCCGGCAATATGCGGGCTTTTCGACCGCCGAGGAATCGAATGCCTTCTATCGGCGCAACCTTGCGGCAGGACAGAAGGGGCTGAGCGTCGCCTTCGATCTCGCGACGCACCGCGGTTATGACAGCGACCATCCGCGCGTCACCGGCGACGTCGGCAAGGCCGGCGTGGCGATCGACAGCGTCGAGGATATGAAGATCCTCTTCGACGGCATCCCGCTCGACCAGATGTCGGTTTCGATGACGATGAACGGCGCGGTGATCCCGATCCTCGCTTTCTTCATCGTCGCGGGCGAAGAGCAGGGGGTCGACCGCAAATTGCTCGACGGGACGATCCAGAACGACATCCTCAAGGAGTTCATGGTCCGCAACACCTATATCTATCCGCCTGAACCGAGCATGCGGATCATCTCGGACATCTTCGGCTACACCAGCCGCGAGATGCCGAAGTTCAACAGCATCTCGATCAGCGGCTATCATATGCAGGAAGCCGGCGCGACGCAGGTGCAGGAACTGGCCTTCACCATCGCCGACGGCATGGAATATGTGAAATATGGCGTCGCCTCGGGCCTCGACATCGACAAATTCGCCGGACGGCTGAGCTTCTTCTTCGCCATCGGCATGAACTTCTTCATGGAAATTGCGAAGCTGCGCGCGGCGCGCGTGCTGTGGCACCGCGCGATGACTACATTGGGGGCGCAGGACGAACGCTCGAAGATGCTGCGCACGCACTGCCAGACTAGCGGTGTGTCGCTGACCGAGCAGGATCCGTACAACAATGTGATGCGCACGACGATCGAGGCGATGGCGGCGATGCTGGGCGGCACCCAGTCGCTCCACACGAACGCGCTCGACGAGGCGATTGCGCTGCCGACCGATTTCTCGGCGCGCATCGCGCGCAACACGCAGATCGTCATCCAGGAAGAGACGGGGATGACCAAGGTCGTCGATCCGCTCGGCGGCAGCTATTATGTCGAGGCGCTGACCCAGCAACTCGTCGATGCGGCGCAGGAGATCATCGACCGCGTCCAGTCCGAAGGCGGCATGGCGAAAGCCGTCGCCGCGGGCTGGCCCAAGGCGATGATCGAAACCGCCGCGGCCTCGCGTCAGGCGCGCGTCGACCGCGGCGACGATGTGATCGTCGGGGTGAACAAATATCGCCTGAAGGACGAAGATCTCCTCGAAACGCTCGACATCGACAATGCCAAGGTGCGCGAGGGTCAGATCGCGCGGATCAACAAGACCAAGGCGAACCGCGACGAGGCGGCGTGTCAGGCGGCGCTGAAGGCGCTGCGCGACGGCGCGGCGGGCGAGTCGAGCATCGAGAACAACCTGCTCGCGCTTGCCGTCGACGCCGCGCGCGCGCGTGCAACGCTCGGCGAGATTTCGTCGGCGATGGAAGAAAGCTTCGAGCGGTACGGCACCCAGCCGACCCCGGTGAAGGGCGTCTATGCCGCACCCTATGAAGGCGACGCCCGCTGGCAGCAGGTGCTCGACGGCGTGAAGGCGGTCGAGCGCCGCATGGGCCGCAAACCCAAATTGCTCGTCGCCAAGATGGGGCAGGACGGCCACGACCGCGGCGCGAATGTCATCGCCTCGGCGTTCGGCGACATGGGCTTCGACGTCGTGTCCGGGCCGCTGTTCCAGACGCCCGACGAAACCGTCGTGCTCGCGCTCGAGGCGCAAGTCGATGTTGTCGGCGCGTCGAGCCTTGCCGCGGGCCACAAGACGCTGATCCCCGAACTGATCACCAAGCTGAAAGAGGCAGGTCGCGGTGATGTGAAGGTGATCGCAGGCGGGGTGATCCCGCCGCAGGACTATCAATATCTGCGCGACGCCGGCGTGCAGGGCATCTATGGCCCGGGTTCCAACGTCGTCGAATGTGCGGCCGATGTGCTGCGCCTGCTCGGCCACAACATGCCCCCGCTGGAGGACGCCGCATGAGTGATTTGAAACCCGAAACGCTGGCGGTTCACGCTGGAACCGCGCCCGATCCGACGACCAAGGCCCGGATCACCCCGATCTATCAGACCGCATCCTATGTCTTCGACGATGTCGATCATGCCTCGCGCCTGTTCAACCTGCAGGAATTCGGGAATATCTATTCGCGGATCATGAACCCGACCAACGGTGCGCTCGAAGGCAAGATTGCGGCGCTCGAAGGCGGCGCAGCGGCGTTGGCCGTGGCGTCGGGCCATGCCGCGCAATTCCTCGCCTTTCACACGCTGATGGAACCGGGGTGCGAGATTGTCGCGGCGAAGAAGCTCTATGGGGGCTCGCTCAACCAGCTCGGGCACAGCTTTCGCAAGATGGCGTGGACCACCCATTTCGTCGACGCCGACGATCCGGCCAATGTCGCTGCGGCGATCAATGAAAACACTCGCGCGGTGTTCATCGAAAGCCTCGCCAATCCGGGCGGTGTCGTCCAGGACATCGAAGCGATCGCCAAGGTCGCGCATGATGCCGGGGTGCCGCTGATCGTCGACAACACCATGGCGACGCCGATGCTGTGCCGCCCGATCGACTATGGCGCCGATATCGTCGTGCATTCGACCACCAAATTCCTCAACGGCCATGGCAATGCCATTGGCGGCGTCATTATCGACGCGGGCCGCTTCGACTGGGCGAAGGGCGGCAAATATCCGACGCTCAGCGAACCCAATGCGTCGTATCATGGGCTGAAGTTCACCGAGGCCTTCGGCAACCTCGCCTTCATTCTCGCCACCCGCACACTGGGCTTGCGCGACCTTGGGCCCGCGCTGGCTCCGATGAATGCCTTTCTCGCGCTCACCGGGATGGAGACGCTGGCGCTGCGAATGGACCGGCATTGCAGCAATGCGATTGCGCTCGCCAAATGGTTGAAGGACCATCCGAAGATCGGCTGGGTATCCTATGCGGGCCTGCGCGACAGCCCCTATCACGAGCTCGCCCATAAATATCTGGGTGGACGCGGCGGATCGGTGTTCACCTTCGGCCTCAGGGGCGGATATGACGCCGGGGTCAAGCTCGTGTCGTCGGTCGAGCTGTTCAGCCATCTCGCCAACCTGGGCGATACGCGCTCGCTGATCATCCACCCGGCATCGACCACGCACAGCCAATTGTCCGAGGACGAGCTGGTACAGGCGGGCGCAGGCCCCGATGTCGTGCGCGTGTCCGTCGGGATCGAGAATATCGACGATATTATCGCCGATCTCGCGCAAGCGCTGGACCGCGTCGCATGAGCGCGCGGCTGACCTGCCTCGTGTTGACCGCTGTTGCCGCCGCGAGCGCTTCGCCCGCATCCGCGAAAGGCGGCGCGCAGCCAAGCGAATATCGCCCCGGTATTAAAGTCGAGCCCATCTATCATCAGAAGATCGAGTATTTTTTCACCGACTGGCTTGGCCGGCTGGAAAAATCCGACGGCCCCTGGCGCGACATTTATTTCGAAGCCAGCGGCAAATATGTCAACAAGGGCATCATCAGCTTCAACTGCGCCAGGCCCGACGCCGATATCGGCCTCATCCTCTATGGCGTCGGGGCATATGACAGCGCAGCGGATCGCCGCACGGTCCGTGTCCGCTTTGCCGATCGCAAGGCGTGGCAGGCCGATCGTTTCGAGCCCCTCTCGGGCGAGACGCCGCCCTTTGAATTCTATAGCGCCGCGCGCCAGCGCTTTTGCAAATAGGCCTTCGTGAAAGGATCATCGACCGTGAACCCCGTCTCCCTTGACCATGACATCGCCGAAAGCGAAACGCGCACCGACTGGACGCGCGAAGAAATCGCCGCGCTGTTCGACCTGCCGTTCGACGAACTGATGTGGGAGGCGCAGGGCGTCCACCGCCGCCATCATGCGCGCGGCGAAGTGCAGCTGTGCACGCTGCTCAGCATCAAGACCGGCGGCTGCGTCGAGGATTGCGGCTATTGCTCGCAGTCGAAGAGCGCCGACAGCGGACTCAAGGCGACCAAGCTGATGGACGTGCGCGCGGTACTGCAGGCGGCGGCACAGGCGAAGGATTCGGGCTCGCAGCGCTTCTGCATGGGCGCCGCATGGCGCAACCCCAAGGAGCGCGACATGCCCGCGATCGTCGAGATGATCGAGGGCGTGCGCCAGATGGGCATGGAAACCTGCATGACGCTGGGGATGCTCAGCAAGGAACAGGCGCAGACGCTCGCGGTCGCCGGCCTCGACTATTATAATCACAATATCGACACGAGCCCCGAAAACTACGGCAACGTCATCACGACGCGCACCTTTCAGGACCGCCTCGACACGCTGGAAGAGGTGCGCAGCGCGGGCATCAACGTGTGCAGCGGCGGCATCCTCGGCATGGGCGAAAACCGCGCCGACCGCGTCGGTTTCATCCACGCGCTGGCGACGCTTCCCGAACATCCGGGCAGCGTGCCGATCAACGCGCTGGTCCCGGTGAAAGGCACCGTGCTCGGTGACATGCTGGCGGGCACGCCGCTCGCCGCGATCGACGACATCGAATTCGTCCGCACCGTCGCGGTCGCGCGCATCACCATGCCGATGAGCATGATCCGCCTGTCGGCAGGCCGCGAGAGCATGTCCGATGCGACGCAGGCGCTCTGCTTCATGGCGGGCGCGAACAGCATCTTCACCGGCGACAAGCTGCTCACCACCGCCAATGCGGGCGACAGCAAGGATGCGGCGCTGTTCGCGAAACTCGGTCTCAAGCCGATGGAGAGCGAAGAGCCTATGCGGATGGCTGCCGAAATGCAGGCGGCCGAGTGACGCGGAAGCCGCTCCTCGCCCTGCTGATGTCGACCTTCCTGCTGCCGGCTTCTTGCGCGCTTGGCGTGGCGGCGGGCGATATGCAGCGTGTGCGACTGGGCGGGGAAGCGGGCACAGGCGGTCCGCTGTGGGTCGAAAATCTGCTGTGGATCGGGGCGCTCGCGCTGATCTTCTATTGGGCGCGCCAGATCAGCCGCCTGTATCGCACACCTGCCGCCGAGCCGGCACCAAAGGAGACGATCATATGATCATCGCATCGATGCTGCTCTTGTCCGCGATGGCCGCCGAGCCCGCGATCGATTGTGACAATGCCATGGCACAGTTTGAACTGAACGCCTGCGCCTATCAGGAATATGAGCGCGCCGACGCGGCGCTCAACGCCCAATGGAAGCTCACGGCCGCGGCGATGAAGGCGCGGGACCGCGACTTCGACCGCACGCAGGACAACCGCCCCGGCTATTCCGACACGCTTCTGGCCGCGCAGCGCGCGTGGCTGACCTATCGCGACAAACAATGCGCCAGCGAGGGGTACACGATGCGCGGCGGGTCGGCGGAACCGATGGTGATCAGCGGCTGCATGACGAAGCTCACCGAACAACGCACCAAAGAATTAAAAGACCTCATCGAGGAATATTGAGACGATGTTCAAGAAAATCCTGATCGCCAACCGCGGCGAAATCGCCTGCCGCGTCATCAAGACCGCACGCCGCATGGGCATTGCCACCGTCGCCGTCTATTCCGACGCTGATGCGCGCGCGCCCTTCGTCCAGATGGCCGACGAGGCCGTGCATATCGGCGCCTCGCCTGCGTCCGAATCCTATCTGATCGCCGACAAGATCATCGCCGCGTGCAAGCAGACGGGCGCCGAAGCCGTGCACCCGGGCTATGGCTTCCTGTCCGAACGCACCAGCTTCGCCGAAGCGCTCGCCAAGGAAAATATCGCCTTCATCGGCCCGCCGGTAAACGCGATCGCCGCGATGGGCGACAAGATCGAGTCGAAGAAGCTTGCGAAGGAAGCGGGGGTCAATGTCGTCCCCGGCTTCGTCGGCGAGATCGACGATACCGAGCATGCCGTGCGCATTTCGAACGAGATCGGCTATCCGGTGATGATGAAGGCCTCGGCGGGCGGCGGCGGCAAGGGCATGCGCCTTGCCTATGACGAGAAAGACGTCCGCGAAGGTTTCGAGGCGACCAAGCGCGAGGGCCTCAACAGCTTCGGCGACGACCGCGTCTTTATCGAGAAGTTCATCCTCAATCCGCGCCATATCGAGATCCAGATCCTCGGCGACCAGCACGGCAATGTCCTCTACCTCAACGAGCGCGAATGCTCGATCCAGCGCCGTCACCAGAAGGTGGTCGAGGAAGCGCCGTCGCCCTTCGTGACCGAGAAGATGCGCAAGGCGATGGGTGAGCAGTGCGTCGCGTTATCGAAGGCCGTCGGCTACTACAGCGCGGGCACGGTCGAGCTGATCGTCAGCGGCGCCGATCCGACGGGCGAGAGCTTCTACTTCCTCGAAATGAACACGCGCCTGCAGGTCGAGCATCCGGTGACCGAAGCGATCACCGGCATCGACCTGGTCGAGCAGATGATCCGCGTCGCTGCGGGCGAAAAGCTCGAGATGACGCAGGACGACATCAAGATCGACGGCTGGGCGATCGAAAACCGCGTCTATGCCGAAGATCCGTATCGCGGCTTCCTGCCGTCCACCGGACGGCTCGTGCGCTACCGCACCCCCGTTCCGGCGTGGGACGGCGACGAGCGCGGCGTCGATGGCGTGCGCGTCGATGCGGGGGTCGAGGAGGGCGGCGAGGTGTCGATCTTCTACGACCCGATGATCGCCAAGCTGGTGACATGGGGCGAGACACGCGACGAGGCCGCCGATCTGCAGATCGCCGCGCTCGACCGTTTCGAGATCGAGGGCCTCGGCCACAATATCGATTTCGTCTCGGCGATCATGCAGCATCCGCGCTTTCGCTCGGGCGAATTGACCACCGGCTTCATCGCCGAGGAATATCCCGAGGGATTCCATGGCGCGCCGACCGACGCGACGATTTCCCGTGTGCTCGCGGCGATCGCAGGCTTTATGGCGAGCGCCGAAGCCGATCGTGCCCGCCGCACCGACGGCCAACTCGGCGACCGGCTTGAACCGCCTGCCAAATGGCAGGTGTCGATCGATGGCACGCCGTACAAGGTCAAGATCGGCGAGAAACATATCAAGGTCGAGGGCGACCGGATCGACATCGCGCTCGAATATACGCCCGGCGACCGGCTGGTGGTCGCCGAAATCGACGAGACCGAGCTTGCGGTGAAGGTCGCGAAGACCCGCACCGGCTGGAAGATGACGACACGCGGGCATATTCATGATGTGCGTGTCCTGCCGTGGCACATCGCGCCGCTGACCCGGCATATGATCGAGAAGATCCCGCCCGATCTGTCGAAGTTCCTCATCTGCCCGATGCCCGGCCTGCTCGTCACGCTGCATGTCGGCGCCGGCGACAAGGTCGAGGCCGGCCAGCCGCTGGCAACGGTCGAGGCGATGAAGATGGAAAACATCCTGCGCGCCGAAAAATCGGGAACGGTGAAAAGCGTCAACGCGGCGCAGGGCGACAGCCTGGCGGTCGACGCGGTGATTTTGGAGATGGAATGACGCCATGCATCTCAATCACGATCAGGATGCCGCAGCCGCGGAGGCGATCGGCTTCGACGATTTCCTCCGCGTCGACATCCGTGTCGGAACGATTGTCGAGGCCGAGCCTTTCCCCGAGGCACGCAAGCCCGCATTCAAGCTGAAGATCGACTTCGGCCCCGCGATCGGCATCAAGAAAAGCAGCGCGCAAATCGTCGACCGCTATGCGCTGGAAGATCTGGCCGGACGGCAGGTGGCCGCCGTCGTCAACTTTCCGCCGCGCCAGATCGGCAAATTCATGTCCGAGGTGCTGACGCTGGGCTTCGCCGACGAGGCGGGGGCGGTGATCCTCTTCGCACCCGACAAACCTGTCCCCGACGGGTCGCGGCTCTTCTGAGCTTCCCCGCACGGCGCTTGCCCGTTAGGCTGCGCGCAGGGAACAGGGGGAGAGACGGACCATGACTTTACCGGTAACCGCGTTTGTGGCAGCGGTTTGCGCGCTGTTGTTGCTCATCACCGCGATCGATACGGTGCGCCAGCGACTGCGCGTGCAGGCCGCGTTCGGCGATCATGGCGACGCCAAGCTGATCAGTGCGAGCCGCAGCCACGGCAACCTCGCCGAATATGCGCCGATCACGATCATCCTGCTCGGCCTGCTCGAAAGCGCGCGCGCCAACCATCTGGCGTTGATGGTCATCGGCGCGATCTTCCTGATCGGCCGCGTTGCGCATATCGCCGGCCTTTACGCAAAGATCGAACCCGGCAAGGCCCCGGTGCCGCGCCAGATCGGCGTCGTCGCGACCTTTGGTACATTGCTGGTGCTTGGTGGGTGGACGTTGTGGATGCTGGCGATGGTAAACCTCTAACCCTTCGTCACCCGGCCCCGATCCGGGGTCCATGGATGCCGGATCAAGCCCGGCATGACGAAAAAGCCTAGTCGATCAACGCCACCGCGCGGATCCAGCCCGCGCTCGCGCGTTCGATCTTCACCGGGAAGCAACTGAAGGTGAAGCCCGTCGCGGGGATCGCGGCGAGGTTGGTCAGCTTCTCGATCTGATAATATGGCCTGATGCGTCCCGCCTTGTGACCTTCCCAGATGATCGACGGGTCGCGGGTTTCGGCCCAGCGCTTGGCGGTGTGGCTGAACGGCGCGTCCCAGCTCCACGCATCGGTGCCGACGACCTGCACGCCGCGCTCCGTCAGGTACAGCGTCGCCTCGGCGCCCATGCCGCAACCCTGATCGGTGAAATTGTCGGTGCCGTAAACCGCCCCCGACTGGACCAGCACGATGTCGAGCGGTTGCAGGTCATGCCCGATCCGCGCGAGCTCGGCTTCGACCTCGGCGCCGCTGACGACATGTCCGTGCGGGCGGTCGGAGAAGTCGAGTTTCACCCCGGGTCGAAAGAAGAGGTCCAGCGGCGCTTCGTCGATCGACGGGGCAGGGGAAGCACCGCTGTCGGTGGTCGAATGATAATGCCATGGCGCATCCATATGCGTGCCGTTGTGCGTCGACAAAGTCAGGCTCTCGACCGCCCAGCCTTCGCCGCCTGGCAGATCGTCCTTCGTCAGCCCCGGAAAGAACATTGCGATCTGCTCCCACGTATGTTCGTGGGTCATATAGGTGATGTTCGGGCGCATCACCGGCGGGTCGGAAACGACGTCGTTGGTGATCGGGATCGAAAGGTCGATGAACTGCATCGGCATAGTCTGCCACCGGAATGACGCTACGCCAAGAAGACTTGCGCCGCGCCGCTTGCCCGGTAGAGATGAGCCAAAGCTCCATACAATGGGGCGGGGGAGAGTATATGACCGAGAGTGCCGCCGTCGCCGATCATGGCGCGGTCTATCAGCCGAGCAAGAAAGACATCCGCATGGTCATCGCCGCCTCGTCGGCGGGGACAGTGTTCGAATGGTATGATTTCTTCATCTACGGCACGCTCGCGGCGATCATCGGCAAGGCCTTTTTTCCCAGCGACAATGCGACGCTGGAAATCCTGCTCGTTTGGGCGGGTTTCGCGGTTGGTTTCGGCTTTCGCCCGCTTGGCGCGGTGCTGTTCGGCTTCCTCGGCGACAGGCTTGGCCGCAAATATACCTTCCTCGTCACCGTCACCTTGATGGGGATAGCCACCGCAGGCGTCGGCATGATCCCGTCGGCCGCAACGATCGGGATCGCGGCGCCGATCATCATCATCCTGCTCCGCGTGCTGCAGGGATTGGCCCTCGGCGGCGAATATGGCGGTGCGGCGGTCTATGTCGCCGAACATTCGCCGCCCGGGAAGCGCGGTTTTTATACCAGTTTCATCCAGGCAAGCGTCGTCGGCGGCTTTGTGCTCAGCCTGATTGTCGTGCTCGGCTGCAAGGCGCTGATGTCCGATGCGCTCTGGGAAAGCTGGGGCTGGCGCGTGCCGTTCCTGCTCTCGTTGATCCTGCTCGCAATCTCCTTGTGGATGCGCCTGAAACTGTCCGAAAGCCCGGTATTTCAGGCGATGAAGCAGCAGGGCGAGCTCGCCAAGAACCCGCTGAAGGAAAGCTTCACCTACCCGGGCAACCCGCGCCGCATCTTCATCGCCTTGTTCGGCATCGCCGCCGGCCTCACGGTGATCTGGTACACTGCGATGTTCTCGGGCCTTTCCTTCCTGAAAGGGCCGATGAAGGTCGAGGACACCGCCGCCGAAATCATCGTCGGGTGCGCCGCCGCGGTCGGCATGGGCTTCTTTCTGTGGGCCGGTCATCTCTCCGATCGCATCGGGCGCAAAAAGCCGATCGTCTGGGGATATGCCGCGACGCTGGTGCTGCTGTTCCCACTGTTCTGGTGGATGGGCAGCGTCGCCAATCCAGGGCTGCAGGCGGCGGCCGCGCGCGCGCCGGTGACCGTCACAGGATCGCAGTGCAGCTTCGATCCGTTCGCGCAAAAACAGGAAACGGCGTGCGGTCGCACGCTCGGCGAGCTGACGAAGCTCGGCGTCCCTTATACCGTCGTCGCCACGAGCAGCGGCTTCGACAGCGTCAAGATCCGCATCGGCGACCGCGAGGTCGCAAGCGAGGATCCGGCGCTGTTACAACCCGCACTCGAAGCATCCGGCTATGATTTCGCCAAGCAGATACCCAGCGTCGGGAGTATCGTCGTCATCTTCCTCGCGCTACTCGGCCTCAGCGCGCTGTCGGGCTTTACCTATGGTCCGGTCGCCGCTCTGCTGGCCGAAATGTTTCCGCCGCATGTCCGATACTCGTCGCTCTCGATCCCCTATCATCTGGGAACAGGCTATTTCGGCGGTTTCCTGCCGTTGATCGCGAGCTTTATCATCGCGAAGACGGGCAATGCCTATGCGGGGCTGTGGTACACATGGGGTGTCGTGCTCGTGGCGTTCCTCGTTGCCGCTTTCATGCTGAAGGATCCGGTCGAGGGGCAGTGGGACAAGCCGGCGGCCGCAGCCTGATCACCCCATTGGCGCCGCCCGCGAACCCGTATAGGGGCGGGACATGATCGAAGTTCCGTCGCCGCTCCGCCTCCGTATCCTGCCTGACGCGCTCGTCGCCAACTGGCGCTGGCTTGCTGCGCAGAGCGGCACGGCCGCATGCGGCGCAGCGGTCAAGGCCGACGGCTATGGCCTCGGCGCGCGCGATGTCGTCCGTCACCTCGCCGCAGCGGGGTGTCGCGACTTTTTCACGGCGACCTGGGCCGAAGCGGCGGCGCTGATGCCACTTCCCGAGGGCGTATCGCTGTCGGTGCTGCATGGGGTCGGTGCGAGCGACATGGTCGCCGCGCGCGCGCTCCCCGCGCGGCCTGTGCTGAACAGCGTCGAGCAGGTCGCGCGCTGGCGCGAAGCGGGGGAAGGGCGCCCGTGCGATGTGATGGTCGATACCGGGATGAACCGCCTTGGCCTGCGTATCGAAGAAGCGATGAGCGGCGCTCTCGACGGGCTCGCTATCGAAACGCTGCTCAGCCACCTCGCCTCGGCCGACGAGGACAGTGGTCAGAACGCGCATCAACTGGCGGCATTCCAGACGCTCCGGCAGGCCATCCCCGCGCGGCGATACAGCCTGGCCAACAGCGCGGGCATCTGCCTTGGCGCCGACTACGCCTTCGATCTGACGCGCCCGGGTCTCGCGCTTTACGGCGGGACACCGCGAGACGAGGCGCAGGGCCATATCCGCCAGGTTGTCTTTCCCGAAGCCCGCGTGCTGCAGGTCCGTAGCGTGCGCGAGGGCGAGACGGTCGGCTATGGCGCGACCTGGACCGCGCGGCGCGACACCCGGGTCGCTGTCGCGAACATGGGCTATGCCGACGGCTATCTGCGCTGTCACGCCGGGTCGGGCGGCGGCGCAAGCTGGCAGATGCATGCGCTGCCGCTGATTGGCCGTGTTTCGATGGACCTGATCGCCTTCGATGCGAGCGAGGCGGGCGCCATCGATGAGGGTGATTGGCTCACGCTCGACTATGACTTGCCGACGGCCGCAACGCGCAGCGGGTTGTCGCAATATGAGCTGCTGACCGGGCTGGGAGCCCGGTTCGAACGGGTTTGGGCCTAGGTTCCCGGACGATAGGTCCAGGGATCATACGCGGCCTTCCGGATCCACCGCGTTGCGATCCATTTGACACCGCGGATGACGGGCAGCCCTGCATGGCGCGATACCGGATCGACCGACCCGTCGGTTCTAACATTGTCGAAGACGATGGCATCGCCTTGGCGTCCGACGATTTTCGGTCCGTGTTCGAACAGCGTTTCGCCACCGTCATAGCCATGATTCAGATAGACGATGGCCGTTTTGATCCGCTGGTTTCCGGTGCCGGGAAGCGCGTCGACATGCATCCGATACTGCTGGGCGACATCGTAACGCATCACTGAAAGCGGCTCGCCCTGCTCGACCGAGGTGCCGGTAATCGCGGCAAGGCGATGGTTGATCGCCCGAATGACGAGGTCTTCCTTTGCCGGGCCGATGACCGCTGCCATCGCTGTCCGGACCGGATGTTCCCGGGTCTGGCCCGTCGACGAGTCGATGACCGTTGATGGCGCCATCATCGGTGCGGCTGCCGTGGCGATATGCGCACATTCGTCGGCCGAGAGAAGCGCCGGGTAACGTACGACATGGGGCGCTTGGGAAAGCAGCTCGGCGCGGGGGGGAACGTCGGGCCGGCCCTGATCGTCGAGCGCCATGCGTTTGATGAGCGCCAGATGTTCGGCCGCGACCGGGTCACCTTGTGCCGCCACCTGCAAGAGGTCCCGTGCTCCGTTCCAATCCGGGCCTGCCTGACCCGCACCGTTCGCGACGAGTGCAATTTCCATCAAGGCACCGTCGACATGGCCGATTTCGACTGCGCGACGGAGCCATTTGCGGCCGCGAGGCAAGTTGCGGCCGCCATGCGTGCCGGCGAAATCGAGTACGGCCAACTGCATCAAAGCGTCGACATTTCCCGCCTCGCCGGCGCGTGTCAGCAACGCCATCCCTTCGTCGACGCGGTTTCGGGTGAACAACAGATTGGCCTGCTCAACGGGTGATCCATGGGACATGGCCGGACTGTAACGGTGTTTACGGCAAAAAAAAGGGGGCCGGATCACTCCGGCCCCCAATATGTTTTCCTGATGCTAGATCAGAATTTCGCGACGATACCAGCGTAGAAATACTGGCCGCGGTTGTCATAGATCCCCGAAAAGCCGGTGACGCCGGTGACGCCGAACGGGGGCTTGCGGTTGAAAAGGTTGTCGACGCCAGCGTAGAAGTTGAAGCCTTCGCTGACATCAACCGCTGCACGAAGATCGATATAGGCAACCGACGGATATTTCTGGACCGACGCATAGTCGGCGTTCTGCGGCGGCAAGCCGTTGAGTCCGTTAAAGTCCTCGTAAGTGTTGAGGTACATCTTGTCGATCCAGCGGAACTGGTAACCAAGCGTGACATTCTTGTACTTGCCACTGACGTTCAGGTTCACCTGATTCTTCGGATCGCCGAGTTCGCCCAGAATGCGATCCTTGAACGACGGGTCCGACGGGTCGAGGAAATCGTCACGCTGTAGCACATGCGTGTACTGACCGCCGAACGTGAACGTCCAGTCGCCGTCGGTGTAGCGATAGTCGAGCTGCGCATCGATACCGCGAGCCTTCAGCTTCGCATAGTTCTGGCTGATCTGGATCAGCGAGCCCTCGAGAATCTGGAAGGGGATCTCATCAGCCGGACCACCGCTGGCACCCGCACGCTTGAAGAGCGCGCAGAACGGGTTGCTGAGGTCAGCCAGATCATAGCAGGCGTTGGCGATATCCTGCGCGGTCGGCGCGGTGATCACGTCGTTGACCGTGACGCTGTAATAATCGACCGACAACGACAGTCCGGGGATGAACCGGGGCTGCGCTAACATACCGAAGGTGTATGAATCCGACTTTTCCGCCTTCAGATTTGGGTTGCCGCCGCTCTGGATTTGCAGCGACGCGCTGTAACGATAGTCATAACCGGCGGGCGCGCCCGCTGCCTGACAATTCTTTACGCGGTTGGCCGAACCTGTCGCGATGTTGGCCGCCGAGCAAGGGTCGACAAACAACGGAGCGAAATTCTGACCCTGCGCCGAATAAAGGTCGGAGAGGTTCGGTGCACGAACCGCACGGGCATAGGTGCCGCGGAAACCAAGATCTTCGATCGGCTTCCACATGACTTCGCCACCATAGGTATAGGTGGTTCCGGTCGCGCCCTTATAGTCCGAGATACGGCCGTTGGCACGCAGCGTCAGCTCATGGACGAAGGGTGCGTCCTTCAGCAGCGGAAGCTGAACTTCGCCGTACACTTCCTTCACTTCGAACGCAGGCGAGTCAAAGGTCGGGATGGCGTTGTAGAAAGCGTAACCGGCCTGAGTCAGATCGTCGAGATCATAGTCGAGCGTTTCGCGGCGATATTCGGCACCGAGCGAGAACGATACGGGGCCGCCGGGTAGGTTGAAGAATTCGCTGGTGTCGCCGGCGACGAAGCCGCCGATGTTGAGCTGCGAAATCTTGCCGGTCGCCATCGAGTCGACGAGCACATATTTACGCGCCGCGTCCGTGACCGAACCTTGACCGAACGGATTGATCGGAACGCAAGCGGCGATGTCGGCTGCAAGCCGCGGATCGTCACCAGCACTGAGCGGATTGCCCGTCACATAGGAAATGGGGTCGTTGCCGGGAAGCTTCGAGCGGCAGACGATATTACCGCTTGCATCGCGCGCGCTGTCAAGACCCAGCAGATAACGCTGAACATTGACGTTGCCCTTGATGAGGTTCTTTTCCTTATGCTCGCCATAGTTGGCGAAGATTTCATAGTTCCAGTCGTCGTTGAAATCGCCACGCGCACCAATGACCGCGCGATAGGTTTCGCGTGTGATTTCCTCGTCGCGGCTACCGAAATCAACCCAGTTGCGGCGCACACCGAAACGGAACGTGCCTGCATTGATCGCAGCCCGCTGCGTCGCGAGCTGCGCCGCTGTCAAATCGGCACCATTGTTCACGTTGACGGTCGAAGGCAGGAATTGAGCGGTCAAGAGCGCGCGCGCCTGCGCCGACAAATAGGGATTGTCGAGGCGGACACGTTCACGGCCGCCCGGATCGCCGAGCGTCGTGCCCTGCGAGAAGAAGGGGCCGCTCTGCGAGCCGACGGCTTCCGAGCGGACATATTTTGCTTCGAGGAACGGAACGAACGCCGGCGAAACCTCGAAATGCGCAATGAGGTTGGCCGAATAGCGCTTCAGGTCGGGCGTGAGCGCGATGAGCTTACCTTCGCGGCCGCTCATCCCATTGCCACCGATGAACGAGCCAACCGGTCCGATCCCGACGCGCTGGCCGGTCTGTGCGACCAGGCTGCCGTCGGGCTGGAACTGGAACGCGCAGGCAAAAGCCGTGCCGTCGCCGCGACCGCAGGGCGCCCTGGCGGGGTCATATGCCTGAACCATGCCGCCAAGGCTGATCCCCGCATTGCGGATGTCGCGGAAGAAATAGCGGTCAAATCCGCCAGCGGCGCCGTTCGGCGAACCCGCCGGATCGGCGTCAACGATCACGAATCCATTTGCCTGACGGACGTTCGGACGGTCCGAAGCATAATAGTCCGAGCTGTGCGCATATTCGAGGTTGACCGCAACGTTGCCACGGCCGTCAGCGAAATTCTGACCTGCGGTCAGCGAGACGAACTGGTTGCCCGCATCGCCATAACGCGAAACGCCAGCCTGGCCGCGCAGCTTGATGCCTTCAAAATCATCCTTGAGGATGAAATTGACGACGCCGGCGATCGCGTCCGAACCATAAACGGCCGAAGCGCCGCCGGTCACGATATCGATGCGCTCGACCAGGTCCGAAGGAATGGTGTTGGTGTCGACCGACACGCCGTTCGACAGCACGTCCGAACCGACATGGCGACGGCCGTTCTGCAACACCAGCGTGCGCTGGGTGCCGAGACCGCGAAGATCGAGAAGGTTAAGGCCGCGCGTTCCGAGGAAGCGGGTCGAGTTCTGCTGGCTGAAGGTGCTGCGAAGCTGCGGCAGTTCGTTGAGCAGATCGCCAACTGAAATGCCGCCGGTTTCGAAGATTTCGGCGCCGGTAACAACCGCGATCGGATTGGCCGATTCCAGGTTCGGCTGACGGATGCGCGAGCCGGTGACGACGATCGTGCCTTCGTCTGCGGCGGTTGCGGCATCGTCCGCGGGTGCGCTCTGCGCAAACGCTGGCATTGCGCTGAACAGCGCAAGAGTCAGGGCAGAGCCCCGTACCAACAGGTTGGTTTTCTTCATAATGTAATTCCCCGGTTGCCGCTCAAAAAATTGGAGTGAGCGGATTGCCCGCTAGAAAGACGGAAATTTTCGGCGGCACAAGCCTTTGATGAAGTTTTTCTGACACTCGTAAGACTATCGTGCAGGCCTGTTGCATTTACGCAACAGCACCCGCCGACCAATGCCGGCGCTCCTTTGAAATCAAAGTGCTACGCCACGAAACGAACGACCTCCTGTGTCGCATTACGGCAAAATAAATGCCATGAATTTGATTTCTCTTGAAACGAAGTTGCGCATTGTCGTGTTTGCCCGTGCGGGGGGCGGGTACACGAGACAGCGCCGTGCTCGCGTCGATCAGCGAACATCTTTCGCTCTCGTTCGAGAGTCTCGAATCGCTTTCATTTCCCTGGAAGGCGCGAATCCGCGCATGTTGCGATGCATCATAATTTGATGCTAATGCATCGTCGTCGAATATCCGGCGCGGCGCGGTCGCTGCATGTCCCGGAATGCAAGGAGCGCAGGTCAAAATGGCGAAGTCCAGAGGGGCGGCGGAAGATGACGTCGTCACGATCAAGAAATACGCCAACCGGCGGCTCTATGATACCGAGCGCAGTTGCTACATCACGCTGGAGGATCTCGGCACGATGGTTCGCGACGGCCGCGATTTTCGCGTCGTCGATGCAAAGAGCGGTGACGACATCACCCATAATGTCCTCACCCAGATTATCATGGACGAGGAAACGCGCGGCGAAACGCTGTTGCCGGTCAATTTCCTGCGCCATCTGATCGGCATGTACGGCGACAAGATGCAGTCGATGGTGCCGCAATATCTCGAAGCCTCGATGACGGCTTTCCGCAAGAATCAGCAGGATGTCCGATCGGCGCTCGAAGGCGCGTTGGGGACCAATCCGCTCGCCGAACTGGCGCGCCGCAACATGGAAATGTTCCAGCAGGCTGCCGGAGCCTTTATGCCAGGTGCGAGCGGCACGAAGGGTAAGGACGCCGAGATCGCCGCGCTGAAGGCCGAAATTGCGGATCTGAAAGCCGAGCTCGCCAAGAAGAAATAATCGGGGCCGCGCGCCCCAGTGACGGAAAAACAAACTATCATGGTCAAACATGCGCTCAGCGTAACCCGGCAGGCCGATTTTGCGGCCTGGTATCAGGATGTCATTGCCGAAGCCGATCTTGCCGAAGAATCGGGTGTACGCGGCTGCATGGTGATCAAGCCGTGGGGCTATGGCATATGGGAACGCATCCAGACGGTGATGGACGCCGCGATCAAGGATGCCGGTGTCCAGAACTGCTATTTCCCGCTGTTCATTCCCTTGAGCTTCTTTGAGAAGGAAGCCGATCACGTCGACGGTTTCGCCAAGGAAATGGCGGTCGTCACCCATCACCGCCTGATCGCGGACGGGAAGGGCAAGCTCGTTCCCGATCCCGAAGCGAAGCTCGAGGAACCGCTGATCGTCCGCCCGACGTCGGAAACCGTCATCGGCGCCGCCATGAGCCGTTGGGTTCAGAGTTGGCGCGACCTGCCGCTCAAGGTCAACCAGTGGGCCAACGTCGTCCGTTGGGAAATGCGTACGCGCATGTTCCTGCGCACCAGCGAATTCCTGTGGCAGGAAGGGCATACCGCGCACGCCGACAAGGCCGACGCGATGGTCGAGACGCTGCGCGCGCTTGAAATGTACCGCGCCTTTGCCGAGGACGTGCTGGCAATGCCGGTCGTCGCGGGCGAAAAGCCCGAAAACGAACGTTTCCCCGGCGCAGTTGCGACCTATTCGATCGAGGCGATGATGCAGGACGGCAAGGCGCTGCAGGCCGGCACCTCGCATTATCTCGGCACCGGCTTCGCCGAGGCCGCGGGCATCCGCTATCAGGACAAGGACGGCGGTCACAGTCTCTGCCACACGACGAGTTGGGGCACGTCGACCCGTATGATCGGCGGCGTCATCATGACCCACGGCGACGACGATGGCCTGCGCTGTCCGCCGCGCATTGCGCCGCACCAGATCGTTATCGTCCCGATGCTGCGCGACAATGAGGAGGATCAGGCGATCCTCGACTATTGCGCGGCGCTCCAGGCCGAATTGAAAGCGCTGGACGTCTTCCGCGAACCGCTTCGCGTCCATCTCGATGCCGGCGCCAACAAGGCGCAGACCAAGCGTTGGGGCTGGGTGAAGAAGGGGGCGCCGATCATCCTCGAAATCGGTCCGCGCGACGTCGCCAGCGGCAATGTCGCCGTGATCCGCCGCGACCGGCTGTACAAGGATGACGGGAAGCTCAATACCGCGTTCGTTGCCAAGGGCGACTTCGTGGCCGAAGCCGGCGCGACCCTCGAGGATATCCAGTCGAGCCTGCACGCCGAAGCGAAAGCGCGGCTCGACGCCAACATCCGCCGCGACATCACCGACCTGAAAGCGCATTTCGCCGGGGACGAGAAATTCGTCGGCTGGGTTGAAGTGCAATGGTCGCGCCCGAGCGGCGCGGCGCTCGACGGCATCGTCGAGCAGCTCAAGGCGCTGAAGCTCACGATGCGCAACACCCCGCTCGATGCCGCGCCCGCCGACGGCGCTTGCTTTTTCACCGGCGAGCCTGCGGTCGAACGCGTGCTCATCGGGCGGACCTATTGAGGTCACCGCCTCCGGTCCGGTTAGCGCCCGATCAACCCTGAAACTCGTTCGCCGCCAGCTCTATCTCTGATAGACTGGCGGCGCAGAAGCCCGTTTGTGTCGGAGCTCGCCCGCAGGCTGTTACCGCGGCTGGTCGCATATCGCCTTTGATTCAGCAGGGGAATGATCATGATGAAACGACAGATTATTGGCTCGGCCGCTATTTTTGCACTGCTTCTCGGCGGCACGGCTCCCGCACTTGCCAAGCCGCCGTCCGACGTTTCCGACCTCGTGGGGGCACGCGCGCCCGGCGGAGAAACGCAGATGCAAAGCCGCGGTTATGCGATGGAAAAGAGCAAGGGCGGCGCGCAATATTGGTGGAATAGCGGGACAAAGACCTGCGCCCGCATTGTCGTTGCGAACGGCCGCTATGCGAGCGTCGACAAGACCGATGCCAGCGATTGCGGGCACGGCGACGGTGGCGGCTCGGCCGCGGGCGCGGCGATAGCCGGCGTCGCGGCGATCGGCCTGATCGCCGCGCTCGCGAGCCACAAGAAAAAGCATGGCAATGACCAAGGCGGCGATCACGACAGCGAATATGGGCGCGGCTATAATGACGGCCTGTATGGCGGCCAATATGATCGCAACGATAGCGAAGGCTATCACGACGGCTTCATGGCGGGCGAGGCCGAAGCCTCCAATCGCCGTGCGGCCAATCGCCCCTATGCTCGCGGCGGGTCCGATGCGGCAAAGGCCGCTTGCGAGCGCCGCGGCGATCAATATCAGAATGCCCCGGGGGGAAGCAGCGTCGCCGTCAGCCAGCGCAACGATCGCGGCAATTATGTCTTCACAATCGCGACCGGCCATTATCGTTCGACTTGCACCGCGACGGCGTCGGGGCAGGTGATCGATATTTCGCCCTATTGATCCGCGCTTGGGGGTGACGGGCCGCCCGTTAGCCCCTATCCGCGGACAATGGCCCGCAAACAATATCACGGACTGCCGACGCCCGAGCAGATCCTTCGCTTTATCGAAGAGAGCAAGGAGGCCGTCGGCAAGCGCGAGATCGCGAAGCATTTTGCGCTCCACGGCAATGACAAGATCGCGCTGAAGGCGCTGCTCAAGGACATGACCGACGAGGGTCTTGTCGACCTCGCCGGCGGCCGCGCCTTCCACAAGCATGGCGGCTTGCCGCGGGTCACCGTGCTGCGCGTTGCGGCGATCGAGGGCAGCAATGTCTGGGCGGTGCCCGAGCGCTGGGAGGCTGCCACACCGGCACCGCGCCTCCGCGTGATGGAGCAGGGCCGCAAGGGCGCGCTCGGGGTCGGCGACCGCATCCTCGCACGCACCGAGGAACGCGGCAGCGGCCATGTCGCGCACCCGATGAAACGGCTGGAAGCCGGCGGAGAAGCCGTCATCGGCGTGCTCGTCGAGGATATGGGGCCCGGCGGCAAGCCGATCCTGTGGCTGCGCCCCGCCGACAAGCGCGCGCGCTATGACTTTGCCGTCGCCGACAAGGGCGACGCCAATGTCGGCGATCTCGTCCGCGCCGAATTGACCGGACGCGGCCCCGCGATCAAGGCCAGGGTCGTCGAGCGCCTTGGCGACCCCTTTGCTCCGCGGGCGTTGAGCATGATCGCCATCGCCCGCCACGAAATCCCCCACGTCTTTGGCGCCGAAACGCTCGCCGAGGCGGAGGTGGCGGCGAAGCTGCCACTCACTCCGGACGGCCGCGAGGATCTGCGCGACCTGCCGATCGTCGCGATCGATCCGATCGATGCGCGCGACCATGACGATGCCGTATGGGCCGCGCCCGACGAGGATGCCGGCAACAAGGGGGGCTACCGCGCCATCGTCGCGATCGCCGATGTCAGCTATTATGTCCGTCCCGATGGCGAGATCGACCGCGAAGCGCGGCGGCGCGGCAACAGCGTCTATTTTCCCGATCAGGTCGTCCCGATGCTCCCCGAAACGCTGTCGGCGGGGGTCTGCTCGCTAAAAGCGGGACAGGACCGCGCCGCAATGGCGTGCCACCTCGTCATCGACAAACATGGCAAGGTGACGTCATGGCGCTTTACCCGCGCGCTGGTGCGGCTGCGCGCGAACATCGCTTATGAACATGCGCAGGCGGCCTATGACGCCGACGCGCCGCGGGGCGATTGGGACGCCGATGTGCTCCCGACGCTCAAACAGCTGTGGGCCTGCTGGACACTCCTCGCCGCCGCCCGCGCCGCGCGTGCGCCGCTCGATCTCGACCTGCCCGAACGGCAGGTCATCCTCGACGAGGCAGGCGGTATCGCCGAAATCCGCGTCCGCGACCGGCTCGATTCGATGCGGCTGATCGAGGATTATATGATCGCGGCGAACGTCGCGGCGGCTAATGCGCTCGAGGCGAAGAAGTCACCTGTGATGTACCGCATCCACGAGCCGCCGAGCCGCGAAAAGCTCGTCAGTCTCAAGGATTATCTCGAAACCTTCGAACAGAGCTTCGCGCTGGGGCAGGTCATCACCCCGGCGGTGTTCAACCGCCTGATCGACGGTTTTTCCGAAGACGACCGGTTGCCCGAGATCATGCAGGCCATCCTGCGTAGCCAGACGCAGGCCTATTACGGCCCTGCCAACGCCGGTCATTTCGGGCTCGCGCTTGGCAGCTACGCGCATTTCACCTCGCCGATCCGCCGCTACGCCGATCTGATCGTCCATCGTGCGCTCGTCGACAGCTACAAACTCGAAGTGCCCGGCAAGCCCAAGGGGTTGCCCGAGCGCACCGGGCTGGGCGAAGCCGATGCCAAGGGGCTTTCGCGCATCGGCGAGGCGATCAGCGCGCTCGAACGCCGCGCGATGGAGGCCGAGCGCGAGACCGTCGATCGCTATGTCGCGGCCTATCTTTCTGCCAAAAAGGGCGAGATCGTTGCGGCGCGTATCACCGGAGTCCAGCCGTTCGGCTTCTTCGCGACCGTCGACGGACTGGGCGGCGACGGGCTGGTGCCGGTGTCGACCCTGGGGAACGAACGCTTCTTCTATGACGAAGCGGCCCGCAGCCTCGTCAGCGAACATGGCCGGGTGAGTTTCACGACCGGCCAGCGGCTCGATCTGCGGTTGATGGATGCCAATCCGGTCAGCGGCGCGCTGCGCTTTGAATTGCCCGACACGCCGGACGGGGGTTATCGCAATCGCCCGCCGCGGCGTGACGGGATGAAGGACAAGGCCGGCAAGCATGTTGTCGGCAAACGCGGACGGCCTGCCAATATCAAGCATAAGGGCAAGCGACGCTGACGCGCCCCTGCGTTATCGCGCCGCCAGCTTCTGTAACAACGCCGCACTCTCCGCATCCGCTGGGAAAAATGCTTCGATCGCCAATTCGGACAGCGTGATGTCGACGGGCGTCCCGAAAATCGTCACCGTCGACACGAACGAAATCCGTCCCGCGATCGTATCGAGGATCAGCGGTACCGCGATGCTGCTTATGTGCTTGCCGTTGTCGTTCGCCTCGACCGCGTAACCCGCAAGCTCCTCACGCAGTGCAACCAGTCCCGCGTCCGCACTCGCTTCGATCTGGAGGTCGATCCGGTGCAGGATATGCGCATGCCATTCGCTATAATTGGCAATCTGCGGCGCCAGCCCGCCGGGATGCAGCGCGAGACGCAGCACATTGACCGGCGGTGCGAGCAGGGCAGGTGAGACCTGTTCGATCAGGATCGCAATCGCCTCGTTCGCGGCGACCATGTTCCAGTGGCGATCGACCGCGAGGGCGGGGTAGGGCTCATGGCCCTTCAGCACATGCTCGACGATGGCGCGCATTCCGGCCATTTCGGCGCTGTCGAGCGCGCGCTCCTGATAATCGGGGGCATAGCCCGCCGCGAGCAATAGCGCGTTGCGCGCACGGTGCGGCACCTCGAGGCAATCGGCGATCCGCTGCAGCATTTGCGCGCTCGGCTTCGACCGACCCGTCTCGATAAAGCTCAGGTGGCGCGTCGAAATCTCGGTGTCGAGCGCAAGGTCCATCTGGCTCATCCGGCGACGTGTACGCCATTCGCGAAGCTGTTCGCCAAGGGGTGCGACTTGCATGATCTTCTCCTTCGTTCCGGGAGCTATACCTCGGCCTTCCTGTTTTCCATTACCTCTGGCGTAATCGACGCCATAACTTTTCGAGTCCAATTTGAGGGGACCCAAAAGGAGAACCACGATGTCGATCCTCAACCTGAAGAATATCCTGATCGCCGATGCCGTCACTTGCGGAGGCGTTTTTGCCATTGGCCTGTTTGCCGCGACGCCGGTCGGCGCCTTGCTGGGCCTGCCCGCAAATGTCGTCGAGATCGGCGGCTGGATTTGCCTTGCCGCTGCGCTGCTGATGATTGTCGCCACGGCGCAGAGCGTGCCGAATGCCGCGCTGGTCAAGCTGATCGCCGCTGGTAACCTCGGCTGGGTCGCCGCAAGCTTTGGGGTCATTGCCACCTTTGCGGATCGGATGACCGGCATCGGCATCGCGGTCGTCGCCGTGCAGGCGCTAGCTGTGCTCATCTTCGCCGCACTGGAATGGAAAGACGCCGGGGCGCCCCCGGCCCTGGTCGTCTAACTCAGCGCATCGAGCCGGGCGATATCGATCCCGCCCGGCACCAGCATCACCGGACAGGGAAGCGTACCCGCATCCTGTCCGGTGAAATGCGTCACCAGCGGCCCGGGCGCCCCGCTCGCCGCCGCAGCGAGCACAAGCGCCGCAACTTCGTCGCTCGCACCGATGACTTCGCGGACCACTTCGGCGGGCTTGCCCGCCTTGATCATGGTCTGCGGCGTGACGCCCTCCTGCACCACGGCGTCGGCCGCTGCTGCCACCAATTCCTCTGCATGTTCGCGCGCTTCGGCTTCGATTGTCGCCTGGACACCGCCAAAGGCGACGAAATCCTGCGGCGGAATGATCGCGAGTATGATGACGCCGCCGCCCGTCCGCGCCGCACGGCGCGCCGCAAAGCGCAGCGCCAGCGACGCCTCCGGACTGTCGTCGATCACTACCAGATATGTCCGCATCGCCCCGACCCCTCGCGTTTTTGCTTGGGGCAAGATTGCGTCACATTCGTATGAAACGCAAGTTTGCCCCGCTAGACCTTGACCGACGCAAGGCTTATGGCGAGGAACAATCCGTAGCGGCAGGCGACGCCTGCGAGACTGACGCCCAGGTTCAAGAGGGACACGCCTAACCATGCCAATCGAACTGAAGATGCCCGCCCTCTCGCCGACGATGGAGGAAGGCACCCTTGCCAAATGGCTGGTCAAGGAAGGCGATACGGTCAAATCGGGAGACTTGCTCGCCGAGATCGAGACCGACAAGGCGACGATGGAATTCGAAGCGATCGACGAAGGCGTCATCAGCCAGATTCTGGTCGCCGAAGGTACCGACAATGTGAAGGTCGGCACCGTGATCGCGGTAATTGCGGGCGAGGGCGAAGATGCCGGGAGCGCGAAGGCTGCTCCTGCGCCGGCTCCCGCTGCGGCTGCGGCCGCTGAACCCAAGGCCGAAGCATCCGCGCCAGCGCCCGCCGCTGCGCCTACGCCGACTCCCGCACCGGCTCCGGCAGCCGCTCCCGCCGCATCGGGCGACCGCATCAAGGCCAGCCCGCTCGCCAAGCGCCTCGCCGCCGAGCGCGGAATCGACCTCTCCACCGTCACGGGCACCGGCCCCGGCGGCCGCATCGTCAAGGACGACCTCGACGGCGCATCTGCCGGCGCGCCCGCAGCATCCGCTGCGGCGCCGAGCGCGGCGGCTCCCGTCGCCGCTGCTCCGGCAGCAGCCCCCGCACCGGCCACCGCCGGCGCGATCCCGGATTTCGGCATTCCGCACGAGGACACGAAGCTGTCGGGCATGCGCAAGACGATCGCGCGCCGCCTGACCGAGTCGATGCAGCAATCGCCGCACATCTATCTGACCGTCGATATCCGCCTCGATGCGCTGCTCAAGCTGCGCGGCGAGCTCAACGCCAGCCTCGAAAGCCGCGGCGTCAAGCTCAGCGTCAACGACATGCTGATCAAGGCACTCGCGGTGGCGCTCGAACGCGTGCCTGCTTGCAACGTCAGCTTCGGCGGCGATGTGATGCGCCAGTATAGCCGCGCCGACATCTCGGTCGCGGTCAGCATCCCGGGCGGCCTGATCACCCCGATCATCGTCGATGCCGGCGGCAAGTCGATGTCAAAAATCTCGACCGAAATGTCCGAGCTCGCGGCGAAGGCCAAGGAAGGCAAGCTCCAGCCCAGCGAATATCAGGGCGGCACCGCCTCGATCTCGAACATGGGCATGATGGGGATCAAGCAGTTCACCGCGGTGATCAACCCACCGCAGGGCATGATCATGGCGATCGGTGCGGGCGAGAAACGGCCGTACATCGTCGACGACGCACTCGCGATGGCAACGGTCATGTCGGCGACCGGCAGCTTCGACCATCGCGCGATCGACGGCGCCGATGGTGCGCTGTTGATGAAGACCTTCAAGGAACTGGTGGAGAACCCGCTGGGGCTGGTAGCCTGATGCAAGGCGACGAGGCCGAACTGACCGACTATCTCGGATCGCGTCAGTCCGCCTTGGGGCTGTTGCTGGCTTTTTTCGGCGCGGGCACGCTGGTGGCGCTGATGGTCGTCACACCGCAAATACTTGGTGAACCCGAGGGAATGCGCTGGAAGCCCTGGATTTTGACGGTGGGCGTTTGGAGCGTTGTCGCGGTGGGCCTCGGCCTTCGTCTTCGGAGGACCGAAGCCAGCCTTAGGATGATCGTCGCTGCCGGCCTCTGGCTTGCGCCGGCGCTCGGGCTGGGTGTCTGGGCAAATTTTCAATGATTATGTTTGGCGGAAAGGAATAGTCGCTTGGCCGACACGAATTACGACCTCATCGTCCTCGGCTCGGGCCCCGGCGGCTATGTCGCGGCGATACGCGCGGCACAATTGGGCCTGAAAACCGCGATCGTCGAGCGCGAGAATCTCGGCGGTATCTGCCTCAACTGGGGCTGCATCCCGACCAAGGCGTTGCTGCGTTCGGCCGAAATCTATCATTATATGCAGCATGCGGGCGATTATGGCCTGATCGCGGCGCAGATCAGCGCCGACATCGATGCGGTGGTGAAGCGCAGCCGCGGCGTCGCGAAGCAGCTGAGCCAAGGCGTCGCCTTCCTGATGAAGAAGCACAAGATCACCGTCCATATGGGCGAGGGCAAGCTTACGGCGCCGGGCAAGCTCGAAGTGAAGGGCGAGAAGGGGACTGAAACTCTCTCCGCCAAAAACATCATCGTCGCGACCGGTGCGCGCGCGCGCGACCTGCCGTTCGCGCCCGCCGACGGCAAGCGCATCTGGACCTATCGCCACGCGCTCGTCCCCCCCGAAATGCCCAAGAAGCTGCTGGTGATCGGATCGGGCGCGATCGGGATCGAGTTCGCGAGCTTCTACAGCGACATGGGCGCCGAGGTGACCGTCGTCGAAATGCTCGATCGCGTCGTGCCCGTCGAGGATGCCGATGTGTCGGCCTTCCTCGAAAAGGCGCTCAAGAAGCAGGGCATGACGATCTTCACCGGCGCCGGCGTCGAGGAACTCAAAGCCACCGCCAACGGCGTCACCGCGAAGATCAAGGCGAAGGACGGCAAGGTCGAATCTGCCGAATTCACCCACGCGATCGTCGCGATCGGTATCGTCCCGAACACCGAGAATATCGGGCTCGAAGCGCTCGGCGTGAAGACGACCAAAGGCCATATCGATACCGACGCAATGTGCCGCACCAACGTCCCCGGCCTGTGGGCGATCGGCGACGTCACCGCGCCGCCGTGGCTCGCACACAAGGCGATGCACGAATCGGTGATCGCGGTCGAGGCGATTGCGGGCAATCATCCGCACGCGATGGACCCGCGCAACATCCCCGGCTGCACCTATTGCCGCCCGCAGATCGCCAGTGTCGGCCTGACCGAGGCGAAGGCCAAGGAGCTCGGCTATGAGGTCAAGGCCGGCACCTTCCCCTTCATCGGCAACGGCAAGGCGATAGCGCTCGGCGAATCCGAGGGCTTCACCAAGACCATATTCGACGCGAAAACCGGCGAACTGCTCGGCGCGCACATGATCGGCGCCGAGGTGACCGAACTGATCCAGGGCTATACGATCGGCAAGACCGCCGAGCTGGTCGAGGATGATTTCATCGGCACCGTCTTCCCGCATCCGACGCTCAGCGAAACGATGCATGAAGGCGTGCTCGCGGCATTCGGGCGGCCGCTCCATATCTAGGAGGGCCGGGGTATCTCCGCTTGAATCCGTCGATTCTTCATTTTTCCAGAACGGGCAACATCATCAAGATGCTGTTTTTTCTGGGGATGGCCGTGATTGCCTTTGCGGTCGTGAGCCTGATGCACGCGGAGAGCGAGGCGCTTCCGGAAACCATGTCTCTTCCCGGCGGAGTCGAACTCCCGGCGCCTGCCCCGCGCAAGGACCCGCTGACGTCCTTCAAGATGCCCTTGTTGATCGTTATGGGGGGCGTGTGTCTTTTCTACGCCGGTCGGCACGGGGTGCGCGCGGTGGCGCGCGAGGTGGCAGCAAAGATCGAAGGAGGCCGTCTCCATCTTCATTCGAGCTTCGGGGCGGAGGCGGGCCCAACGCCCGTCGAGGCGATCACTGAGGTCATATTCGATCGAGCCGACCGCTTGCCGGGGGATGCTTCGGGATCGACAAAGCTCGGTGCCCGGCTGCGGCATGGTCTCTATCTCGGCTACCGCACCGACGGGGCGACCCGCGAACTGAGGCTGATCGACAATGATGTCGACGGCGGGACGGAACAGCTACGCCGCTTTGCGGCCCACCTCGACGTCTGGCGCCAATCGCGGCGTGCGCCGAACGGTGGCCAAGCATGACGGGAACGCACCGGCTATTGGGGGCATCAGCGGCATTGATCGCCGCGACTATCTTGTTCGGCCTTGCCGTGGGCGCAGGCTGGACGCAGGCGGCCGACGTGCAGATTTCGCACGCGCTGGCGCTGCGCGTCGGTCAGAGCAGCGACGCCTTCATCGCCTTCATGCAATGGGCGAGCTGGATCGGCGGCGGGACGCCGCGCTGGATTATCGTCATCCTGCTTTGCGGGCTCGTCTGGCACTGGTGCGGCCCGCGCTGCGCCGTCGCACTCGGCGGCAGCTCACTGCTCGCCAATCTCGCCTCCAGCCTGATGAAGCTCGGATTCGCGCGAGCTCGTCCCGACGTAATTGATCATCTCGATCATCAGACAAGCTTTTCCTATCCCAGCGGCCATGCGACGAGCGCGGCGGTCGTCTATCTTCTGCTCGCCTCGCTTACCCCGCCGCGGTGGCGCGCCACCGCCTGGACGCTCGCGGCGGCGATGATCGCCCTCAACGGCGTTTCGCGCATCATGCTCGGCGTCCATTGGGCAAGCGACATCGTCAGCGGCACGATGCTCGGCACGGCCTTCGCGCTGCTTGGCGTCTGGTGGGCCAGGCTTTCCGCTCGACAGGCAGGCGCGAGCGGCTAACATCGCTGAATGGCTCAAGGCACGCACGACTTCGTCCCCGATCCGCGCAACGACGCGATCCTGATCAACGTCAACGGCGAGCTCTTGCCCAGAGCGCAAGCGAGCGTGTCGGTCTTCGACAGCGGCTTCATGCTCGGCGACGGTGTATGGGAGGGCATTCGCGTCCACAAGGGGCGCATGGCGTTTCTCGACCAGCATCTCGACCGTTTGTGGGAAGGGGCAAAGGCGATCGCGATGGATGTCGGGATTTCGCGCGATGCGCTGGAACAGCGTCTTTACGCGACGATCGATGCCAATCTTATGGACACGTGCCACATTCGCCTGATGGTGACGCGCGGCATCCGTTCGACACCCTATCAGGACCCGCGCGTCGTCATCTCGCCCGCGACGATCGTCATCATCGCCGAGCATAAGGATCCGCTACCCGCCACGGTCGAAAACGGCCTGTCGCTGTTCACCGTCCACGTCCGCCGCGGCGACCCGGCGGTACAGGACCCGAAGCTCAATTCGCATTCGAAGCTCAACTGTATCACCGCGTGCATCCAGGCGGCGCAGGCGGGTGCTGACGAGGCGCTGATGCTCGATCCGCACGGCTTTGTCGCTACGTGCAACTCGACCCATTTCTTCATCGTCCGAAAGGGCGAGGTGTGGACGTCGAGCGGCGATTATTGTCTCGCCGGCATCACCCGCAGCAACGTCATCAAGCTGTGCCGCGAGAATGATATCCCCGTGTACGAAAAGAACTTCTCGCTCACCGACGTCTATGGCGCCGACGAAGCCTTTGTGACTGGCACCTTCGCCGGCGTTGTACCCGCGCACACGATCGACGGACGCCAGTTGACCGAGGGCAGGGGGCCGATGGTGGAGCAGTTGCAGCGTCTGTACAAGGCGCTGATCGAGCGCGATATCGCGGGTCGGTCGCGGCCGTGATGCCGCCCCATCTCCCGTTCGTGTCGAGCGAAGTCGAGACGCCGTGCATGCATGAAGGGCGTCTCGACTTCACTCGACGCGAGCGGGTAGAGGGGAAGCTTTCATGACTATCCGCATCGGAATGTGGTCCGGACCGCGAAACCTTTCGACCGCGATGATGCGCAGCTTTGGCAGCCGTGCCGATACCGTGGTCAGCGACGAGCCCTTCTACGGCGCCTACCTCAAGCAAACCGGCGATCCGCAGCCGATGATGGACGAGGTGATGGCTTCGATGGATTGCGACTGGCACGGCGTCGCGCGAAGCATGACCGGGGCGTGTTCGTCGGGCGCGCCGATCTGGTATCAGAAACATATGGCGCACCACATGGTGGGGCCGATCGCGCACGACGACCTGCCAGGCCTGCGCCACGCCTTCCTGATCCGCGACCCCGCGCGCGTCGTCGCCAGCTATTCCGCGAAACGCGTATCGGTGCGCCCCGACCATCTCGGCACCGACAAGCAGGTCGAATTCTTTGACCGTGAGGCCGACCGGCTGGGCCATGCGCCGCCGGTGATCGACAGCGCCGACATCTTGCGCGACCCGCCCGCGATGCTGCAAAAATTGTGCGGCGCGCTCGGCATCGCATGGGACCCCGCGATGCTGCACTGGGAAACGGGGTTGCACCCCACCGACGGCGTCTGGGGATCGCACTGGTATGACGTCGTCGTATCGAGCACCGGCTTCGGCGCGCCCGACAAGCCGCCGCTCGAACTGACCAGCGACGAACGGGCGGTCGCCGAGGCTTGCCGCCCCGACTATGATCATTTGGCGCGGCACAAGATTCCGCTGTCCTAATAAGTCCTGTTTTGCCATCAATCGGACGGGCAACAATAACAGGCGGGTCAGACATGCAATCCAGTGTAAAGTTCGGCAGTTTTCTGCGGGGAATCGCTTTTGGTGTTCCCGCTCTTCTCGCGGCGTCGGCGCTCCCCGTACAGGCGCAAGATGCGGCGGGGCAGACCGTCATCACCGCCGCGCGTTACATCGACGTGCTGAGCGGGAAGACGGTCGACTATCCCGCGATCTTCGTCGGCGCCGACGGCCGCATCACGAACATCGCTGATTCGCGGACGGTGCGCTGGGGATCGAACGTCAAGCATATCGACCTTGGCGACAAGACATTGCTGCCCGGCCTGATCGACATGCACGTCCACCTCGACGGCCCTGCCGACATCGGCGGCTATCGCGGGCTCGAATTCACCGACAGCTTCTGGGGCATGACTGCGGTCAAGAATGCCAACGACATGCTCGGCGCGGGCTTCACCACGGTACGCAACGTCGGTTCGGATAACCGCAACGACATCGGGCTCAAGCAGGCGATCGACGCAGGATATGCAACCGGGCCGCGCATCGTCCCCGCGGGCTTTGCGCTTGGCGCGACGGGTGGGCATTGCGACAGCACCTATCTGCCGCCGAGTCTCGAAAAGAAGGACGGCAAGGAAGAGGGGATCGGCGATACGCCCGACGAACTACGCTATCAGGTACGCCGCCAGCGCAAATATGGCGCCGAAGTGATCAAGGTCTGCGCGACCGGCGGCGTCTTTTCGCGCAACACCGAACCCGGGCAGCTTCAGGTTTCCGAAAAGGAACTCGCCGCGATTGCCGATGAAGCGCATCAATGGGGCCTCCGCGTCGCCGCGCACGCGCATGGCGCCGCGGGCATCCGTGCCGCGATCGCTGCGGGGATCGACACGATCGAACATGCGAGCCTCGTCGACGACGAGGGCATCCGGATGGCCGTCGCGCGAAAGCAGCCGGTGTGGTTCTCGATGGACATCTACAACACCGAATATACGCAGGCCGAGGGCGCGAAGAATGGCGTGCTCGAGGATAATCTGCGCAAGGACCGCGAGATTGCGCAGATCCAGCGCGACAATTTCCGCAAAGCGGTGAAGGCTGGCGTGCGGATGGTGTTCGGTTCGGATGCGGGCGTCATGCCGCACGGTCAGGTCGGCGGCCAGTTCCGCGTCATGGTCGAATATGGAATGACGCCGCTGCAGGCGATCCAGGCCGCGACGAAAAACGCCGCCGAGGCGCTTGGCCGCGAGAAGGACCTCGGTGCGATCGCGGTCGGCCGTTACGCCGATATCGTGGCGGTCGACGGCAATCCGCTGGCCGATGTGCGCCAGCTGGAGAGCGTCGATGCGGTGGTGAAGGGCGGGGTGCTGGTTCGGGGCAATTGAGCTCCGTCAGTACACCACCAGCTTGTCCGCGAGAGCTTGCCGCATGTCGGGGGTGAAGTTCAGCACCGCCTCGGCATAGGTCGGGATGTCGCCATGGTCGCGCCGCACCGTGGCCAGCGCGGCATCCAGATAGGCGGGATTGACCGACATCAGGGCGCGGATCGCCTCATCGTTGATCTCGGCGCCAAAGCGCGAGCGGATATGCGCCGCGCCCTGTGCGATGCGCTCCTCGATCTTGCCTGCGCTGTTGGTCAGCAGATAATCCTGCATCAGATCGTCCTCATGGACGCCGAGCAGCCGGTGAACGATGGCGACGGCGAAACCGGTGCGATCCTTGCCCGCGACGCAATGAACAAGGCTCGGTGCCTCATATTCGGCCAAGGCCGAAAGATAGAGCCGCAGCGTCGCGACGAGCGCCGGGCGGTATGGCATGCCGGCATAGGTGTCGATCATCCGCTCTCGCGCCGTCTCGGCATCGATTGCGCCGCCCGCCGCTTGCAAATGCGGCGCGAGGCCGGCGGTGATGCCGCCCGCGAACAGCACGCGGGCCGAGAAATTGTCCGAGCGGCGGCACGGATGCAGTTCGCGCTCGTCGTCGCCGCGCAAGTCGATCACGGTTTCGATCCCGAGCGCATCGACCGCCGTAAGATCGGCGTCGCTCGCGCCTTCATGATGCGCCGAACGCCACAGCATCCCACCGCGCAATCGTCCGCCGCCCTCGACGGCATAGCCGCCATAGTCGCGGAAATTGTGGATGCCGGCCAATGGCAGGACGCGTTCGGCAAGCATCTTCATTCTCCTGTAAACACGGGTGGGCGTTTTTCGACAAAGGCGTTGATCGCCTCGCGGTTATCCGCGGTTTCATGGACGATTGCCTGATAGGCAGCACTGAGTTCCAAAATATCGCTCATCCGGCTGTGCTGCGCCTCGCGCAGCAAACGCTTGGTCAGACGGAGCGCACGGGGCGGGTTGCAGACGATGCGTTCGGCAATGGCGATCGCATGGTCGAGCAGCTCGGCGTCGGGCACGACGTCGGTCACCAGACCATATTCCTTTGCCTGGGCTGCGTCAAAGCGGTCGCCGGTGAGGAACAGTTCGGCCGCGCGCGGATAGCCAAGCACCTTCTGGAGTAACCACGCCCCGCCGTCACCGGGCACGATGCCGACCTTGATGAAGCTGCATGCAAATTTCGCGCTCTCTGCAGCGATCCGGATATCGCAGGTGCAGGCAAGGTCGCAGCCGAGCCCGATCGCATGGCCATTGACCGCGGCGATCATCGGCACTTCGCAGTCCATCAACGCGCGGATCACCGCCTGCACGCCTTTGCGGTAATTGGCGCGGGTGGAATCGGGCTGGTCGAGCACGCCGATACCGGTGCGGTCCTGCATGCCTTTCAGGTTTCCGCCGGCGCTGAACGCCTTGCCGCTGCCGGTCAGGATGATCGCGCTGACGCCGCGGTCGTCGCCAAGGGCGCGAAGCGTGTCGATGATGTCCTGACAGTCTTCATGAGTGCCGATCGCATTCATGCTCTCGGGCTTTATCATCGTCAGGATCGCGATCTTTCCCCGCCGCTCGACACTCAAAAACTCGCCCATGTTCAAAATTCCTTTGCTGTTGCCGAAAGCTATTGCATGGCGGTGGCGACATGCAAGGCTTTGCACTCTATCCTTTTGATCCACCCGGCGACGTTGCCGCACTGCGCGCCGATTTGCGGGCATGGCTGGCGGCCAATCAGCCGACAGGCGACATCGTGAAGCGCGCCAATTGCTGGGCGAGCTTCGATCAGGATTTCAGCCGGGCGCTTGGCGCTGCGGGCTATATCGGCATGACCCTTCCGGCGCGATATGGCGGCGGCGACCGGCACCCGCTCGAACGCTATGTCGTGATCGAGGAACTGCTGGCGGCGGGCGCCCCCGTCGGCGCACACTGGATCGCCGACCGGCAGACGGGACCGCTGATCCTTCGCTATGGCAGTGAAGAGCAACGCGAGCGTTATCTTCCCGGCATCGCGAAAGGCGCGCTTTACGCCTGCATCGGCCTGTCCGAACCCGGCGCCGGATCGGACCTCGCCGCCGTGCGGACGACAGCGCGCGAAACGGCGGAGGGCTGGCGGGTAAACGGCCAGAAAATCTGGACCACCGGCGCGCATTTCTCGCACATCATGCTGACGCTGGTGCGAACCGAAGAGGGCAGCGAGCGCAACGCGGGACTGAGCCAGCTGCTGATCGACCTCGACACGCCCGGCATCACCATCCGCCCGATCATCGACATGGCGGGCAACCATGATTTCAACGAAGTCTTCTTCGACGATGTGCTCGTGCCGCACGGCGCGCTGGTCGGGACACGCGGGCAGGGGTGGAAACAGGTCACCGCCGAGCTTGGCCTCGAACGATCGGGCCCTGAACGCTATCTTTCGAGCCATGCGCTGTTCGCTGCGCTGATCGATGCCGCGGGCCCCGATCCCGACCCGGCGGTCGCCGCGTTGATCGGCGAACTCGCTGCCGAGATGTGGACACTGCGACAATTGTCGATGTCGACCGCGGCCAAGCTGGCGGCGGGCGAAGACCCGATGGTCGACGCCTCGGTCGTCAAGGAGCTCGGTAATGCTTTCGAACAGGATATGCCGCGCCGCGTCCAGGCGATCCTCGCCTGCGACTGGAACGGTGAAAGCGATCTGGCGCGGTTGCTCCGCGCGCTCCTCATCGCATCGCCCAGTTTCTCCCTGCGCGGCGGCACGCGCGAGGTGATCCGCGGGATCATTGCGCGCGGACTGGGCCTGCGATGAGCGCGGCCCGCGACATGCTGTGCGACACCGCCCGCGCGGTCTTCGCCGGCGCGAGCGACATCGCGCCGGTCGACGAGGCGGGCTTTGCCTTGCTGCTCGTGCCCGAAGAAAAGGACGGCTTCGGCGGCGACTGGGGCGACCTTGACGCCGTCCTGCATATCGCAGGGGTCGCAGCGGCCGATCTGCCGATTGCGGAGCTGATCCTCTCGGGTCTTGGCGAGGTGCCAACATCGCTCCGCGCCGCCGCGACGGTCAGCCTCATGGCCGGCGCGATGGGGCAGGCACTGGCGCTCTCGATCGAGCATGTGAACATGCGTCAGCAATTCGGCCGCCCGCTCGGGAAATTTCAGGCGGTGCAGCAATCGCTCGCCGTCATGGCGTGCGAGGTCGCCGCGGTCGATGCCGCCGCCGCGGCGATGGCGGCGCGGCTCGATGCGACGGGGTTCGATGCAGAAGCAGCGGGTTTCGAGATTGCCGCCGCAAAGCTGCGCGCCAACCGCGCCGTCGGCATCGTCACCGCTGTGGCACATCAAGTCCATGGCGCAATCGGCTTTACGCGCGAATATGACCTCCACCGCGTCACTGTCCCGCTGATGCGCTGGCGCGGCGAGCATGGAAACGACGCCCACTGGGCGCAAATCCTCGGGCGTCAGGTTGCGGGGTTCGGCGGGCGCGGCCTGTGGGAAACGATGACCGCGCGCGCCGACTGATCCGTCAGCGTACCGCGCCGCCTTCGCGAACGGCGGCGATCCTGTCCGCATCATAACCAAGGCCCGCAAGCACGGCGTCACCGTCGGCCCCGACGGTCGGCGCGGGGCGCGGCGTGTCGTTGGCCGTCGCCGAATAACGCGGAGCGGGAGCAGGCTGCACGGCGCCACCGACGGTCAGGAAGGTTTCCCGCTCGACATTGTGCGGATGCAGCGGCGCTTCGCTCAGCGACAGGATCGGCGCGAAGCAGATGTCGGTCATTTCCATGATCGCACACCATTCGTCGCGCGTTTTGGTCGCGAACAAGGCGGTCAGCTTTTCCTTCAATGGCCCCCATTGCGCGGGGTCCATCTGCGCGTCGAAATCGGGGTCGCCGTCGAGCCCGGTCTTTTCGCGGAGCAGCGCATAAAATTGCGGCTCGATCGACCCGATCGAGATGAACTTGCCGTCGGCGCACGCATAGCTGTCATAGAAGTGCGCGCCGCCGTCGAGCATGTTGACGCCGGCTTCGTCCTTGAGCCGGCCCGCGGCGTGGAACCACCAGCTCATCCCCGCGAGCAGCGCCGAACCGTCGGTCATCGCACAGTCGATCACCTGTCCTTCGCCGGTGCGCGCGGCGTGGACCAGCGCGCTCGACATGCCGAACGCCAGCATCATCCCGCCGCCACCGAAGTCGCCGACATAATTGGCAGGCGGAACGGGCTTTTCGCCCGCGCGCCCGATGCCGTGGAGCACGCCCGACAGCGAGATATAATTGATGTCGTGCCCCGCCGCCTGTGCATAGGGACCAAACTGTCCCCAACCGGTCATCCGGCCATAGACGAGCTTCGGATTGTCGCCGAGCAACACATCGGGGCCAAGGCCCAGGCGTTCCATCACACCCGGACGATAACCCTCGATGATCCCGTCGGCGCTTTTGCAAAGGTCGCGCGCGATCTGCACCGCCTCCGGCTTCTTCATGTCGAGTACGATCGAGGTGCGGTTGCGGCTCAGCGGATCGCGGGGATCCATGAAGCCGCCGGGGCGATCGATACGGATCACCTCGGCACCATGGTCGGCGAGCATCATGCCGCAGAAGGGACCGGGACCGATGCCCGCAAATTCGATGATCCTGATACCCTTCAGCGGCCCGGTCATGTGTCTCTCCTGTTCGTCAGATACGTTCGATGATGATCGCGGGCGCCATGCCGCCTGCGGCGCACATGGTGACGAGCCCATAGCGGCCGCCCGAGCGCTCGAGTTCGTCGAGCGCGGTACCGATCAGGATCGACCCGGTCGCACCGATCGGATGACCGAGCGCCATCGCGCCGCCATTGATGTTCACCTTCTCGCGGTCGAGATCGAGATCGCGAATGAACTTTTCGGCAACGACCGAGAAGGCCTCGTTGATTTCCCAGACGTCGATATCGTCCTTCGTCAGCCCTGCCTTTTCGAGCACCTTCTTCGCCGCCGGGACGGGCGCATTGAGCATCAGCGTCGGATCGTCGCCGATATTGGCGTAAGCGACGACGCGCGCGCGCGGTTTCAGGCCATGCTTGTCGGCATAGTCCTTCGAGGTCAGCAGCAGCGCAGCGGCGCCATCGACGACACCCGACGAGTTGCCGGCGTGATGGAAATGCTGGATTTCAACATCGGGATAGCGGCGGTTGACCTGCTTGCGGAAGGTGAAGCCGCCGCCGAGGTCGAAGTCGGCAAGGCCGGTGAAGGCGGGCTTCAGCGACGCAAGACCTTCGGCGGTCGTTTCGGGCCTCGGAAACTCTTCATGGTCGAGCGCAACGCTGCCGTCGGTGTTGAGAACCGGTACCACCGACTTGTCGAAGCGGCCTTCCTTGATCGCGCGGTCGGCGCGCTGCTGGCTGACGAGCGCGAGCGCGTCGAGCGCTTCGCGGCTGATGCCTTCGATCGTCGCGATCGCGTCGCCGCACACCCCCTGATGCGATTGCGGATGAAGTTCGTCGAGCGCCTCGTGACCCGATCCCATCAGGCGCTGCGGCAAGCCCGCATTCGCCTGTTCGGCGGCAAAAGCGGTGGTGTAGCTCATCATCTCGGTGCCGCCCGCGATGACGCAATCTTCCATGCCGCTCATCACGCTGGCGGCCGCGAAGTTCACCGAGCTGATCCCGCCGCCGCAGAAACGGTCGAGCGTCGTGCCGCTGGCCTTGGTGTCATAACCTGCCGAAAGCGCCGCCATGCGGCCGAGGTCGCCGCCCTGCTTGCCATTCTGGCTCGACGTCGACCAGACGATATCGTCGACCGTCGCGGTGTCGAGATTGTTGCGGTCACGGATAGCGGCGAGCACCGTTGCAGCCAGGTGCTGGGGGTGAAGATGCGACAGCGCGCCCTTGCCGGGCTTGCCCACTCCGCGCGGGGTGCGGACGGCGTCGATGATATAGGCTTCTGCCATGGTGGATATCCTTTCGTGGAGAGCTTTGAGGATCGTCGTTTGATTGAAAAGCGAGTTGGCGGGGAGCTTAACGGGGGGCCATGCGAATGGCGCCGTCGAGACGGACCGCCTGGCCATTGAAATAGGTGTTGCGGACCATCTCCATCGCGAGGCTCGCATATTCCTCGGCCTTGCCGAGCCGCTTGGGGAAGGGGACCGAAGCCTCCAGGCTTTCCTTCACCTTGGGGTTCATATTGCCAAGCAGCGGCGTACCGAACACGCCCGGCATGATCGAATTGACGCGGATGCCAAGGTCCATCAGGTCGCGCGCCATCGGGAGCACAAGACCGTTTACGCCGGCCTTGGCCGAGCCATAGATGACCTGTCCGATCTGCGCGTCCTGCGCCGCGACCGACGCAGTGAAAATGATCGCGCCGCGCTCGCCGTCTTCCATCTCGGGAAGCGTCGCCATGCCTTCGGCAGCAATCGATCCGATGCGATAGCTCGCGGTCAAAATGCCGGCGACGCCATAGGCATAATCCTCGGTCGACGTCCGGCGGAAGGTTCCACTTTCCTTGTCATAGGCAAGCGTCTTGCCGCGCCGCGAGGTCATCGCGCAATGGACGCAAATGCGTTCCTGCCCGTGCGCTGCGCGCGCCTTGGCATAGCCGTCGAGAACCGATTGCTCGTCGGTGATGTCGACCTTGCAGAACAGACCGCCGATCGATGCTGCGACCTCTTCGCCCAGCGCTTCGTTGATATCGAAAATCGCGACCTTCACGCCGACGGCGGCAAGCGCCTCGGCGGTGGCGCGGCCGAGGCCCGATGCCCCGCCGGTCACGACCGCTGCGGTGGTGGAATCGAATTTCATAGGGCGCGCCTCCTCAGGCCGGGATCTGGTTAAAGGGGATGCCCTTGTCGGGGCGATGGTCCTGCGGCAGGCCGAGGACCTTTTCGGCGATGGTGTTGAGCAACGTCTCGTCCGACCCGCCGGCGATGCGGCCGGTGGGGGCATTGATCCAGCTCGACGCCCAATCCTCCTTTTGCGAGGCATGTTCGTCGAACAGGAAACCGTCGCTTCCTTGCAGATCGATCGCAAGCTCCGACAATTTCTGCCTCGAACGGACTGCGACCAACTTGTTCAGCGATCCTTCGGGGCCCGGCATCATGCCCGCCTGCATCATCAACCGCGCCCGCACATTGATCGAATCGAGCCCCGACCGCATCGCATAGTTGCGCGCGATCTGTTGCCGGATGCGCCCATCCTCGATTGCGGGACGACCATTGAGCTGGATATCTTTCACCAGCTCGACGAACCGGTCGAGGTGTGGGCCGAAACCCGCGCTATCGGTCGCAACATAGCGTTCGATCATCAACGTCGCGATCGCGACCGCAAAGCCGCCGCCGACCGGCGACATGCGATGATCGTCGGTGATCTTCACATCGTCGAAGAACACTTCGTTGACGTGGCTGTCGCCGCCTGCGAGCTTGATCGGGCGCACGGTGACGCCCGGCGCCTTCATGTCGACCCAGAAATAGGTGAGGCCCTTGTGCTTCGGGACATTGGGGTCGGTGCGAACGACGATCACGCCATAGTCGCTGTAATGCGCCCAGCTCGTCCACACCTTTTGCCCGTTGATCTTCCACCCGTTGCCGTCGGGTTCGGCCTTGGTGCGAAGGCCCGCAAGGTCCGACCCGCCCGACGGTTCGGAAAACAGCTGGCACCAGATTTCTTCGCCCTGCAGCGCTTTCAGCACGCGCTCCTTGACGAATTCCTTGTCGCTGCCGAACTGCATCAGCACTGGTACCGGCATGCCGAGCGAGATGCCGAAATAGAAGCTCGGGAATCCGTGCTTCATTTCCTCCGCGTCGAAGGTGACCTTTTCGAGATGGCCGAGCCCTTGCCCGCCATATTCGGTCGGCCAGTTGATCCCGGCGTAACCCGCATCGAACTTGGCTTTCTGATAGCGGCGACCGAGCGCCAGATCGTCGGCTTCGGACAGGCCCTTGCGCGCGTCGCGGCCAAAGGTCGGCGCCATCGATGCGAGCCAGGCCGCCGCCTTGTCGCGATAGGCTTCCAGATCGCTCATGCCGCTTCTCCTGCAAGTTGATCGACGAGGACATCTTCCCAAAACAGGCTGCTCCCCTGTTCGATCGCGAGGCTGCGCGCCCGGCGCATGTGCAGGTGCAGTCCGATCTCCCATGTGACGCCAATGCCGCCATGGATCTGGATGCAGTCGCGCGCCGCAGTGTCATAGGCCTCGGTCGCCGAGAGGCGCGCAGCGGCTGCCGCAGTGATGAAATCGGCAGCGCCCTCTCGCGCCGCTGCGTGGATGCAGTTTGCGCGCGCCAGTTCGACCAGCCCGTAAAGTTCGGCGATACGATGCTTCACCGACTGGAAGGCGCCGATCGGCTGGCCAAAGGCCTTGCGCGTCAGGGCATAATCGCGGGCAATCTCCATCAACGCCTCGGCGCCGCCGGTTTGCTCGTGTGCGGTGACGACCGCTTGCAGCGCCAATATGCGAAGCGCCGCATCGCGTGCCGTGCTGCCCACGGCGAGCGTCTCGGCCGGCGCCCCCGAAAAGTTCAGGTCGGCAATGAGGCGGCTATTGTCGAAGCTTGAAACCGCGGAGCGCTCGACCTCTGCGAGGTCGACGAGCGCGAGCACCGGCATGCCCGCACCGTTCGCAAAGACGATCGCCACATCGGCGGCAAGCCCGCCGGACACGCCGCGCACGGTACCGCCGATTCGGTCGCCGGTAAGGGTCGCATCGGGACGGGCAGGGAGTGCGTCGGGACCCGCGGTAAAAGCGATGGCGCCGATGGCTTCACCGCTTGCAAGGCCCGGCAGCCAACGCGCTTTTTGCGCCTCGGAGCCGAAAAGCTCGATCGCCTTCGCCGCACCAAAACTCGAGGTGAGGAACGGCGCGCCGCTGATGCTGCGCCCCGCCTGATGCGCGATCAACCCCAGTTCGATCAGGCCAAGACCAAGGCCGCCGTCGGCTTCGGGAAGGGCGAGGGCGGTCCAGCCCTGTTCTTTTGCGGTGTCCCAGAACGGCCGGTAATATTCGCCGACGGTTTCGAGCAACGGCAACAACGCTTCCTTGCTGCTCCTCGCCTCGAGAACGCGCCGCGACTCGGTCGCGATCGCCAGTTGGCCTTCGTCATAGAGGATGGTCATGCGTGCACCCGTCCTTCTCCCGATTATCTTGTTCTGCCAGTCAACCGGACGTTGACGTAAACGTCAAGCACTTTGACGCTACGCTTTTCCCGCCGCAACTGGCGGCCGTGTCAGGCCAGCCCGGCTTTCCAGTCGCGGCGGATCTTCTTCGCGAGGCTCCATTTGTGAACCTCGGTCGGGCCGTCGTAGATGCGGAAGGCGCGAACTTCGCGGAACACCTGTTCGACAATCGTCTTGTCGGTGACCCCCGTGCCACCCATCACCTGGACGCAGCGGTCGGCAATGCGCATCAGTGCTTCCGACACCGCCACCTTGGCCATCGAGCTTTCGACCGTGCCGAGCGAACCTGTGTCCAGCACCGACGCGCACCAGTCGATCATCAGTTCGGCCTGTTTCAGGTCGATCATATTTTCGGCGAGCATGAAGCCGACGCCCTCATGGTCGATCAACGGCTTACCGAACGCCTCGCGGCGATTGGCATAATCGGTCGCGATCTCGTGCGCGCGAATGCACGCGCCCAGCCAGCGCATGCAGTGCGACAGACGGGCAGGGGAGAGGCGGACCTGCGCATAGCGAAAGCCCTCGCCGGCCTCGCCGAGCATCTGGTCTGCGGGCACCCGCAGATTGTCGATCGTCAGTGTCGCGTGACCGCCGGGCATCGAACTGTCGATCGTGTTCGGCACATCGTCGATGCGGATCGCGGGGTCGGGCAGGTCGACGAGGAACATGCACGCGCCCTGTTCGGACTTGGCCATCACGATGCCGACACGCGCGCCGAGCGCCCCGGTGATGAAGGTTTTGCGGCCGTTCACCACCCAGTGATTGCCGTCGAGGTGGCACGTCGTCTTCATCATCGACGGGTCGGACCCGGCGCCGCCATCTTCGGCGGGTTCGGTCATGAAGAAGGCCGACCGGACGCGCCCCTCGACCATCGGTTTCAGGAAGCGCTCCTTGAGTTCGGGGCTGCCTTCCTTGCCAAGCAGATACATATTGCCCTCGTCGGGCGCCATCGTGTTGCAGGCGAGCGGGCCGAGCGGCGACAGGCCGCTCTTGATCAGGACAACCGCGGTCTCGCGCTGGTTCAAATGATCGCCGTCGCCCAAGATGTGCGGCGTCAGCACCCCCGCGGCGCGCGCATGTTCGCGCATTTCCATGACAAGCTCGTCGGTCGGTGCGCCATGATGGTCGCGGCGCGGGTCTTTTTCGAAAGGAACGACAATTTCGCGGACGAAGGTTTCGACCTTTGCGGCGATCGCCAGCGCCCGATCCGATATGCCTTCGCTCGCCATCAATTCGATTCCCTTCGCTATCTAATTATTTTCCTAGTGGACCCGACGTTGACGTAAGCGTCAAGTTATTTCATGGACGGGAGCGAAGATGCCGTAAGGGCAGGACCGCTGAGAAGGGATAGAGGATGGCTTTCAAGACACGCATCACCGAAATGCTGGAAATCGAACATCCGATCGTACAGGGCGGGATGCAGAGCGTCGGCTATGCCGAGCTTGCGGCCGCGGTATCGAACGCAGGCGGCCTCGGGATCCTGACGGCGCTCACCCAGCCGTCGCCCGCCGCGCTGAGCGCCGAGATCGAGCGCTGCCGTGCGATGACCGACAAGCCCTTCGGCGTGAACATGACCGTCTTCCCGACGATCAACGCGCCCGATTATAAGGCCTATGCGCAGGCGATCATCGACGGCGGCGTGAAGATCGTCGAGACCGCGGGCACGCAGGCGGTGCGCGAGATCTGGGAGATGCTGAAGCCGCATGGCGTCACGATCCTCCACAAATGCACCGCGGTGCGCCACGCGCTGTCGGCCGAGCGCGCGGGCTGCGATATCATCTCGATCGACGGCTTCGAATGTGCGGGCCATCCGGGCGAGGACGATATTCCGGGCCTGATCCTGATTCCAGCCGCCGCCGACAAGGTGAAGATCCCGATGCTCGCGAGCGGCGGGTTTGGCGACGGCCGCGGGCTTGTCGCTGCGCTGACGCTTGGCGCGGAGGGCATCAACATGGGCACGCGCTTCTGCGCCACGGTCGAAGCGCCGATCCACCCCAATGTGAAGCAGGCCTATATCGACAATGACGAACGCGGCAGCTTCCTGATTTTCCGCAGCCTCAAGAATACGGCGCGCGTCGGCAAGAGCGCAGTGAGCGAAGAGGTGGTGCGCCGCCTCGCGGTGCCCGACGCCACCTTTGCCGATGTCGCAGAACTGGTGAATGGCAAGGCGGGCCGCGAACTGCTGGAGACCGGCGATCTGACCAAGGGCGTGTTCTGGGCCGGCATGGTGCAGGGGCTGATCCACGACATCCCGACCTGCAAAGAGCTCATCGACCGGATCATCGGCGATGCAGACGCGATCGTCGATCAGCGGCTCGCGTCGATGCGCGCCTAATTCGCCCGCTACGCTGGCGCGGCGCGCCGGCTTTCGATATGGTCCGATTCATCGCAATCTGGTCACATCGAATGCCGCCGGCGCCCGCGCCTGCCGGCGCGGCAAGGGGGATTTTTGAGCCTCATCGAATATAAGGGTTTCGGCGGCGTGCCGCTGTCGGCCGACATGCTGGGCGACGAAAATGACCCCGCCATACTCCTGATTCCCGACATCGGGCAGGGCCGCACCGCCTGGCGCGACGTCGCCGACGCGCTCGTGCTGTCCGGGCGCCGGGTCGTGAACCTCGATCTGCGCGAGGCAGGCGAGGACAACGACCTGACTTCGCATATCGAGGATTTGCGGCTCGTACTGGCGCAAATGGGGTCGCGCCCCGTCGTCGTTGCGGCACGCGGCAGCGGCTGGATCGCAACGCGCGCACTGGCGCCCGACGGCGCCCATCTGGCCGCAGGTCTCGTTCTTGTCGACATGCCCGTCGACGACGACGCCATCGCAAGCGGGATTGCTGCCCGATTGGCCCTTCCGACGCTCGTCGTACGCGGCGGCTTTTCGCCGGCGCAGTGCAGCGCGGTCAGCGACGCATTCAATGCCGCGCTACCGATCGGCGAAAGTGCCGACATCGAAGAATGTGATCTCGCGCTCGCGTCGGACCGGATGGAGGCCCTGCTTGGCCAGTTGCTCGAATTCCTCGAACGCCGCCAGCCGCGCGAAGCCATGGAGTTCAAGGCCGGATCGGACCCGCGCACGCTGCGCGATGCGATGGGCTGTTTTGCGACGGGCATCACGATTGTCACCGCGCTCGATGGCGCCGGAACGCCCGTCGGCCTGACCGCCAACAGCTTCACATCGGTCTCGCTCGATCCACCGCTTCTGCTGGTATGCATTGCGAACACGGCGGGAACCGCGCCGGTGCTGCGCGACGCAGCGCATTTCGGCGTGAATGTGCTGCAGATCGGGCAGCAGCCGACGTCGAACCGGTTCGCGGCAAAGGTCGAGGATCGTTTTGCCAACCAGCCATGGGCGCCGGGCCAGACGGGCGTACCGCTGCTAGGCAGTTCGCTGGTGTCGTTCGAGTGCCAACGCGAATCACTGCACGAGGCGGGCGACCATTTCATCCTCGTTGGCCGCGTGGTGCGCGCGCAGTTCGAACCGCACCGCGATCCGTTGCTGTATTTCCGTGGAAAGTACCGGCGACTGCATTTTGCGTGATTGGCGAGCGGGCAGGTTTTACAAGTCGCCGCCCAAAAAGCCGGGACGAAACTTTCTTCGGAAGCCAGGTAAAATCATACCGAAGGCGTAAGCCGGGGGTGCGAGAATCTATTTTCGTCGTCGATCCCCCGCACCCTATCATCCTAATTTCGTTGATCTTTGACGCAATGTGCTTTTCATCACATGGGATGCGTCGGGCCGTTGCTAAACAGCCGGCACGACATAAGTTTTCGACCAATCGAGGGATATAGAAGAGATGGCCAATTTCTGCTCCGAATGCGGATCAACGCTTTCGCAAGATGCACGCTTCTGCGGCGCATGCGGAACGCCGATCCAGGGCAAGGCGAAAGATGTGGTGGTCACGGCCGGGGATAGCGCGCCGGTGGTTCCGGCGGCCCACGATGGCCAGGCTCAGGATGACAGAGGCCCCGCGCCGGCTTCGAGCAAGGCTCCGATGCTCCTCGCCGGTGCCGCGCTTCTGGCCGTAGCGATCGGCGGTGGGGCCTGGCTCGGGCTGTCCAGTACGGGCACCACGGATGACGTTGGTCAGGAAGCCGCGTCGGGGCCGCAAGAAGCTTCGACCGAGCGCCTTTCTTTCTTTGCCGTCGCGGAAGCCAATCTTCGCGACGCGCCGACCCTCGATGGTTCGAAGGTGGTCGGGTCGCTGAAGCGGGGCGAGAAAGCGACCGGCACGCTTGTCCTCGACAACCGGGGCAAGCAATGGCTGAAGATCGATGGCGCCGGGCGCTTCGTCAGCCTCGCCAATCTTTCAAAATCCCAGCCGCCAGCGCTGGCGAGCCTGGACGGCAGCGACCGCATTACAACGGGGGCATGCCCGGTCCTGGAAACTGCGGCAGCAGAGGCGGCCGTGAAGGTCACATTGAAACCCGGTGCGGCGGTCCGGCTGATAGGCGCAACTGCGGATGGCTTTACCGAGTTCGCGCTGCCCGGAGGCGGTGTCGGTTATGTCGGTCCGTCGGATGCCTGCGCGACCGACCCATCGTCTGCCAAGGGCGCCGTCGCCAACTCGCTGATCCAGTTCGATGTTCGTACCTGTGAACTTGGTCCCGAACTCCAGCCTTATTTCGACAAGGCCCGCGAGCGCCGATTGGCACAAGGAAATGAAGAGGATGGCGAGGAATACAGCTTTCCGGTGGACAAGCGGTTTCGCGGTCTTCGCGTCACATCGGTGATCGTCGGCTATGAGTGGACCGGGGTCGGTTTCGGCGACTCGGCGAGCAAGGTTCAGACGGCCTTCCGGCAAATGGGGTTCAAGATCGACAAGAACGGCGACTTTACCGTGCCTGACGATGTTCCCGTCGTCACGTCGCTTCGCGCGACCGACCCCAGCGCTCGATCGCGGGGTCAGAGCGAGTTGATCTGCGGGGTCTGACCATTGCGCAGCCCAACTGAAGAAAGGATGTTCCAGTCATGGCAGTATCTCGTAATTCTCCAAGGGCCTTCCTGTGTGCTTCCTTCGCGATCGCACTCGCCCTGATCCCGCAGGTTTCCTTTGCGCAAAACTGCAACGTCGACATGGCGGCCGTCGAGAAAAGCATCGGACGCCTCGAACCATCCTATGGCGACGTCCGGTCGGATGTCGGGTGCGGCACGCCCGTAAACGCGGCCCGCCGGCTGATGTGCGATTCCTCCGCGAAGGCCCCGGGACCGCTGTCGCGCATGGCGCGCCTCGACGATCTCGCCTGGGTCTACGCCTATGAAAATGCCACCAAGCAGGAGGTCGATCGGGGCAATCCCCCGCGCGACGCAGGTTTCATCGCCAAGCGCGATGCCTGCACCGATGCGGCGTGCCTGTGCCGCGTCCTGATCGATCACACCAATGCCAGTCTAGGCGGCGAATCGCCATATTCGCGGCATTAGGGACACGCCGGCATCCTCCGACGGTGCGCTCGATCTTCCCGCGCGCACCAGCCCGGCAGTCCCTGCATAAGCGGCCGCTTCGGCTAACATCAATCCGGCGACACACAGCCCTGCGACCAGATCGTCTCTACGCATCCGGTCAATGTCGCGGCGCAAAGGGGCCAACGCCAATCGTGATGCGCCCGCTGACCCGTCTGGCAGTCATAGCCCGCGGATTGCAGCCGCCGCGTTGCTAATGGTTGATTTGTTCCTTGTTTGTTTCTATCGGAATCAACGGTATGGCAGTAAGAATAGCAAGGATCAGTCAGGCAGATGCCCGCCGTCTGTGGCTGCGGGCCCAGCGGCTCGATGAAGATGCGCCCTTTGGCACCGGATCCGCTGCGGTGGCGTCGGCAATACAGCATCTCGGCTATGTCCAGATCGATACGATCAACGTTATCGAACGGTGTCATCACCACATCCTGTGGTCGCGTATTCCCAAATATCGCCAGAGTGCGCTGGAGGCGGCGCAATCCGCCGAGAAGACCGCGTTCGAATATTGGGCGCATGCGCTCGCGTACATTCCGGCGAGCGACTACCGCTTCTTTATCCCGGCGATGAATGCCTGGCGCATCAGGCCGCATCCCTCCTTCGCAAAAGTCGACCCTGATGCTTATGCAGCGCTGCTTGCGCGGATTCGCGATGATGGTCCGCTCTCGCTCCGCGACATCGATGACCAGATACTGGAGGAAAAGCAGCATCCTTGGGCCAGCCGCAAGCCTTCGAAGCGGCTGCTGTCTCACGGGTTTTGGGTCGGCGACCTGACAATCAGCGCGCGGACAGGCATGCTCAAAACCTACGAACTGACCGAACGGCACTTCGGCTGGAACGAGAGGCCGGGAACGGCGACGCCGGATGAATTTGCCGCCTATTTGCTCGACAGGGGCTTACGTTCACAAGGCATCGTCAGTCTCGAGAGTGCGACCTATGGCGATGCTCCGGCCAAGGCCGATGTGGCGCGTTTGGTGGCTGACCGGGTCGCACATGGCGCGCTGGTTCCCGTCGAGATCGAGGGGCTAGGGCGCGTAAACCATTGGTCTGCGCCCGCGGCATTGGATAGCCTGCAGTCATTGGAGCGGGCCCGGCGGGTCCATATTCTGTCACCGTTCGATCCGCTGGTGATCCAGAGAAAGCGTCTGGCCGCTTTTTTCGACTATGAGCACAGGTTCGAGGCGTATGTCCCCGCAGCCAAGCGCGTCCTCGGATATTTCGCGCTCCCCGTGCTGGCGGACGACCGGATTGTCGCCGCACTCGACACCAAGATGGATCGCAGGACAGGCTCCTTGACCATCCAGAAGTGGAGCTGGATTGTACCGGAAACAAAGGGCTTGCGGAGCAGGATAGAGACTGCACTCAATAGATTTGAGCGGTTCCAGAAGGCGGTTTGACCGGCTCTTGACGGGCATGTCGTCCCCCTATTGCCCTCAACCCGCAAATTCGATCCCGCACGGCGTTCTCCATATGCCCGACACCTTGATTCCAGAGTGAAGTTGCGCAGTTTTCTGCGGCCTTCTGGTCCCCATCCCAATTTTCCCTAAACTTCCACGCCTTTCGCCGGATGGTCTTTCCAAGCAGGGCCTGTCGAATGTCGGCTTTCTTCAAGAGTCGTTCGAAATGGCCCACCCGCATTGTCCGGTCGGAGGGGCGCGATGGTTGGGATTTTCGTTGGTTCGGGGGCGGGCTTTGCGCGCGGGTCGGGTAATCTGCTTGGTGGCGCGGGTGTGCTGGGGTCCGCGGTTCTCGGGCGCGGGGGCGAAGGCGTTTCGATCAACGCCGCCAACGGCAATCTGCTCGTCACGCAACAGGACGAGTTCCTCGCGGGACGCGGGCTCGATATCGGCATCTCGCGCACGTACAACAGCCTTGCGCAGACCACCGACGGCGACAACAACGACCAGTGGCAGATGGGCACGGTTCGCCGCCTCGCGAACCTGACAGGAACGCTCAACACCGCTGGCAGCACGATCCAGCGGCTCGGCAGCGATGGCGCGCTGATCACCTACAGCTATGGCACGCGCGACGGGGTCGCGGCCTATTGGACGACCGAAGGCGACGGCGCACACGACAGGCTGGTCAAATCGGGGACGACGTGGATTTGGACCGACGGCGCGAGCCAGGTCACCGAAACCTATTCGGAATATCCTGCCGGGTCGGGCGCGTGGCGGATCACCGCGCAGACCGACACCGACAATTTCAGCCTGACCTTCAGCTATGTCGGCACCTCCGACCTGCTCGACAAGGTAACGACGGCGAACGGCGAATGGGTGCAATATAGCTGGTCGGGAACGCAGATCACCCAGATCGTTACCGGCTATACCGACCTTGCGACGTCGACCGCGAAGACGCTGACGCACACACGTTACGGGTATGACGCGTCCAATCGGCTGAACATGGTTCTCGTCGACCTGTCGCCCGGCGACAACAGCATTGCGGACAGCAAATATTACGCGACCTACTACACCTATCACGGCGCGTCGAAGCTGATCCAGACGATCACGCAATCGGATGGGTCGCGGGTTGACCTGACCTATGATGGCTCAGGAAGGATCGTTTCGCTTTCGCAGCTCGTCACGGGGACAGATGCGCGCCTGACCAGCCTGACCTATGGCGCGGGCTTCACCAGCGTCACAGGCCCCGACGGACAGGTGACGCGCCTTGATTATGATGCGGCGCAGCGCCTCACCAAGATCACCGCCCCGCTGGCCCACACCGGCGCCGCGGCGCAGATCGTCCAATATGCCTGGGATGCCGACGGCAACCTCTCAAGCGCGACCGACGCGGCGGGCAAGGTTTCGAGCTTTACCTATGACGCCGACGGCAATCTGCTGACCAGCACCGACCCCAATGGCAATGTGGTCACGCGCACCTATGGTGCGAAGAATGAGCTGCTGACCGAAACGCGCACCGGTTCCAACGCCGCCGGCGCGGCGGTCAGTCACACCACCCGCTATGTCTATGACGTCGAAAATCACCTGCGTTTCGCCATCAGCGCCGAAGGCAACGTCGTCCGGAACGACTATGACGGCTATGGGCAGCTCTATTGGCAGGTCGAATTTCCACAGTCGCGCTACGATCTGACCGGCCTTACGGCGGCGCAAACGCCGACCGAGGCGCAGATGATCGCCTGGACCGAAAGCGTTGCCGGGCCAAGCGCTGCGAACCGCAAAAGCGTCGCGATCCGATATTCGACGTTCGATGCGCGCGGGAATGTCGTTGGTCTTCGCCAATATGCGATCGCCGACGACTGGGCGCATGTGAACCCCAATGAGGGCTATCAGGTCGACGGTTTTACCTACGATCAGGCTGGTCGATTGCTGTCGCGAAACAGGTCGGGAGAGACCGCCGAAACCTTTGTCTATGACGGACTGGGGCGGCTGACCGCGTCGACCGACACGATGGGCGGGACGACAACCTTCGTCTTCAACGACGGCGCGATGACGACGACGGTCACCACCGCCGCGGGCTTTACGACGGTCAAGAGCTACAACCGGGGCGGCGACCTTGTCGGTGAGGCGAGCAGCGGCAATTTCGATATCGGGGGGTCGACCAGCTATCTCTACGACAAGAACGGTCGCGTGCGCGTCGCGACCGACGCAACCGGGTACAAGAGCTTTTTCCTGTACGACAAGGCGGGCCGCAAGGTCGCCGACATCAACGCTTATGGGCATGTGACCGAATATCGCTACGACGCGGCGAACCGGCTCATCGCGACAACCGCCTATTTCAATATTCTGAGCGCGGCGAACCTTGCGGCGCTCGAAAATCCGGACAACGGCCTGGAAATGGCGTCGATCAGACCCGCGGCGTACAGCGATATCTGGAGTTGGACCGTTTATGATGCTGCGGGACGGGTGGTCCAGTCGATCGATGGCGATGGCGGGGTCACGGCATTCGAATATGACGCGTCGAACCGCCTCGTCAAAACCACCGCCTATTTCAATAAGGTCGCCATCGCGGCACTGAAGACGACGCCGCCGCTAGTCGCCGTGGCGGTGACCGCGCACGCGAAGGACACGGTCAGCCGTAGCTTCTACGATCGCGACGGCCGCCTGATCGGCGCCCTCGATGGCGAAGGCTATCTGAGCGAGATCATTTACGACAAGGCGGGACAAAAGGTCGAAGAAGTGGCTTATGCCACCAAGACCAATTCCAGCTATTGGGTGTCGGGGACATTCGATCAGCTGCGCTCGACCGCAGCGCCGACCGCGACGACGAACCGGCGTACGCGCTATGTCGTCGATGCGCAGGGGCTGGTCCGCTACGCCGTCGATGTCGCGGGCAGGGTCACGGGTTACAGCTATAACGCCGCGGGCAAGCTGACGCAGACGCGTGTCTATACCGCGGCGATCAGCACGAGCGATTTCACCTATTTGAACGTCAAGTCGCTAGTCGTGGCGAATGCCGCCGACGACCGCGTATCGACGATCAACTATAATTCTCAGGGCCGTGTCGCCTCGACCGTCGATGCGGGCGGGTTGACGACCAGCTTCACGTACGACAACTCCGGCCGGATCATAAAGACAGTCGTGGGCAGCGGTGGGGCGGCGCGCACGACCCGCAACTATTACACGGCGTCGGGCGACCTGCGCTTCACGGTCGACGCCGAAGGCTTCGTGCGGCGTTTCGACTATGATGCCGAAGGGCGCAAGACGCGCGAAGTGCTTTGGGATGCTGCGATCAGCGTCACCGACGCGACAACGATCGGACAGGTGACGACGCTGACGGTGGGCACCTGGACCGATGCGCGCTTCGAATATGACGCGGTGGGGCGCGTCAGTTCGTCCTACGATGCGATGGGCGTCCGGACCCACTATACCTATTATGGCACGGGCCAGCTGGCCGGCACCTATCATGCCTATGGCACCAACGACCTCAGCCTGACCTATCGCGGTTATGATGGTGCGGGGCGGCTCGTGTCCGAATATTTCGGCTATGGCGAGGCCGAGCAGGCGGTGGTTGTCTATGCCTATGACGGACTAGGGAACCGGACCAGCGTCACCGACGCGCGGGGCAAGGTTACCAGCTACACCTATGACGAGGTCGGCCAGGTTTTGACCGCAACCGACGCGGCGGGCGGGGTTACGAGCTTTGCCTACAACGCCTTTGGCGAGGTCACGCAGACCACCGATGCCCGCGGCGCCGTCACGGCCAACATCTATGACAATCTGGGTCGGCTGACACGCACGACCGATGCCGCTTCGATCGCGACCGACTACAGCTACACGGCGTTCGGCGAAGTGGCGAGCGTGGTACGCGCGGGTGCAACGACCAGCTTCCAATATGACAAGCTGGGCCGGGTCACGCGTGCGACCGACGCGCTGGGTGGCTATGAAGCCTACACATATGACGCGCTTGGCAACCGGATCACGTCGCGTAACAAGCTCGGCGGCACGACGAGCTATGCCTATGACCGGCGTGGCCTGCTGACGTCCCAAATTGCGCCGGTCGCGTCTTACAACAACGCGGGAACGTTGGTTTCCTCGTCGGTGACGACGACCTACGCCTATGATGCGCGCGGAAATCGGACCCAGATGGTCGAGGCGGCGGGGCTCGCCGAGGCACGCACGTCGAGCTATATATACGACAAGGCGAACCGTTTGATCGAGACGGTCGGGCCGACTTTCTTCAACACCATGACGCCGCACAGCTACATCGGCTATGATGCGCGGGGCAATGTGACCAGCACGGTCGATGACGGCGGCGGGCGGACGGTCAACTATTATGACGATCTGAACCGCGTCGTCGCGAGCATCAGCTCGGTGGGCACTTATACCACCAAAAGCTATGACAAGAACGGCAACGTCACGACAATGCGCGTCTATGCGACGGCGATGTCGATCCCGTCCGACGGCGGATCGGAAGAAGAGGCCCCGGCCGTTCCCGCCGGTGGCTATCGCGAGACGAATTTTACATATGACAACGTCAATCGCCTGACGACCAGCAGTGTCGCCGGGGTGAACAGCTATATCACCAACGGCACCGCCTATGCGTTGCTCGCGACCACGCTGCACACCGTCTATGAATATGATGCGAGCGGCAATGTCGTCAAAACGATCGATACCAACGGCAACGCCAGCTACGCCTATTACGACCTGCTCGGGCGCAAGACGGCGCAGATCGACGGCGAAGGGTATCGCACCGATTGGACCTATAACGCGGACGGCAATGTCCTGAGCGAGCGGCGCTATTGGAACAAGGCGGCAGCGCCGAACACCGCCGCACCGCCAGCCGTCACCGCCGATGCCAATCGCGACCGCATCACCAATTTCACCTATGACCTCAATGGCAACCGGCTCAGCGAAGCGCGGACCGGGGTCGAGATTCACAATGGCGCGGGTGGCTACAACATCGTTACCGCGACGATCAGCTATCTTTACAATGGCGTCGGTCAGGTCACCCGCAAGACCGAGTCGACCGGGGATCAGGTGAATTACACCTATGACCTGAGCGGGCGCCTGACCACCGAAGTGCGGCAGGCGTTCGTCGACCAGAGCGGCGCGTCGGTTACGCCAACGGTCGACTATTATTATGACGGCGTCGGCAATCTGTCGCGGACGCGCCAGCGTGGGTCGGCGAACGCCGCCGAACGCGTGACGACATATGGCTATAGCGGCAGCAAATTGCATTGGATGAGCGATGCCGAAGTGCAGGATGGCGACGTCAAGAACGGCCTGACGACCTATTATCATTACGACCTCGCGGGTCGCCAGACCTATGCCTATTATTCGCGCTACGATTCAACGGGCGCCTACACCAAAACGGCTGCCGGTCTCGCAGCCTCCTATGAAGGCGTGCTCACCGCCTACGACGCCGCGGGACGTGTCACCCAGAAATGGCAGGCAAGCTACGACAGCACCAACGGCTGGACCGACAATGGCCCGCGCGCGGTAACCACCTATAATGCGTTCGGCGAGGTCGCGAGTATCGCGATCGGCGGCGTGACGCAGCAACAGAATCAGTATGACGGCGGCGGCCGCCTGATCGCGACGAACAGCGGCGATGGCGTGTGGAAGCATTTTGGTTACGACGGCAACGGCAACCAGACGATCGCCATCACCTCGGCGGGTGCAAATCTGTCGGGCAAGACCTTCGCGCAGGCGCTGGCGCTGATCGGCCAGAGCGACGTGGCTCCCACATTCACGATGTACGACAAGCGCAACATGGCGGTGACCGTCACCGAAACCGGCCGCCAACTCGCGATCGGTAGCGCCGCGCAGACGCTGTCGACCAATCGGACCTATACCGCGTTCGGCGAGGTCGCGAGCGAGACCAACGCGTTGAACGCGACGATCAATTACACCTACAACAATATGGGACGCCTGGTCAAAAGCGAGAGCCCGACGGTCAGCATCACGCTGGAGAACGGAACGACCGCGAACGTCCGTCCGACCGAGCAATATTATTATGACGCCAGCGGCCGTCTGGTTGCGACACGCGATGCGAACAACAATCTGACGCGCCTGACGCTGCTGGCGGGCAGCGGCTATGGCGGCAGCCAGGCTCTGGTCACCGCAGAAACGCATGCCGACGGCGGGGTGAAGCAGGTCAAATATGACATCCATGGCGATGCGCGCGAACTGGTCGGTGAACTCGGTCACCGCACCCTGCAGACCTTCGATGCCAAGGGGCGGATCACCGTTCGGCAGGAACTCCGCAACGCCGCGAACAGCACCGACGATTTCTACGACTATTATGTCTATGATGGTGTCGGCCAACAGCTGAAGCATTGGAACAATGCAATCCAGACGCCGATTTATGGCGAGCCCGTTTGGGTCGAGGATCCCTATTATGGCGGCCCTCCCTATTATTACCCAGAAATTCCCATCGAAGGGGGCGGCAACGGCCATTGGGAAACGCCGATCATCGGTTACACGCCCGATGTCGAGACGACCGATTACGACATCCAGGGCCGCGTGATCGCGCAGCGCGCGTTCGGCGGTGACATCACGCTGACATCCTATGTTTGGGAAGCCGGCATGGTGACGACGGGCCTCGGTGCTTTCGGCGGCTGGTCGCAAACGACGACGATGGCGAACAGCCTCTATTCGGTCGAAAAGACCGACCTGTTTGGACGCGCGACCTACAAACGCGACCTTGGCGGTCATATCACCGATTATGGCTATGATGTTGCCGGACGGCTCGCCACCAGTTCCCTGGGCGGACTGACGACCAGCTTCACATGGCTCAATAGCGGTTTCCTCGGGAAAATGGCGACCGGCAGCGCCAATGCCGGCAGCCAGACATCCAGCTGGACGCGCGACACCGCGACCTACAGCTACGATAAAATCGGCAACCGACTGACCGAGCAACTGGCGAAGGAGGCCGGCTATTACACGCCCGGTTACATGTATTATTACAACCCGTACGAACCCGAGTGGATGCCCGAAAGCTATTATGAGACATCTGAGCTCGTCAAAAATGCGACCGCCACCTATGACGCGCTCGGCCGGCTGAAGACCTGGGCCGAAGCGGGCACTGCCAAGAGCCCTGCAGCGTCGATTTCGAACGAATTTGATGCCGCGGGCAATGTCCGTCGGACGCTGTCGACCTACCGCGCGCTCGATGCCAATGGCGTCGCGGCCACCGTCGATTCCACCCGCGACTATTGGTTCCGTTACGACAGCATGAACCGCGTCGTGGTGAACCAGGGCGTGCTGGAAGGCGGCGTCATCAGCCGCGGAATGAATTCGGCCTATGGCCTGTATGGCGGTGGGCAGGATATTGCTTATAACGTCGCCGGGCAGCGCACCTCGGTCGCGATCACCAATAGCTATATCAATGGCTACACCGGCTATACCGCGAACGAAGTCCGCGAGCTCTATACCTATGACGACGCCGGCCGTCTGGTCGAAACGCGCGAGGCGACGGGAACCGCCGTCGTCGGCGATATCGGGGTCAATCCGGCGATCCCCGCCGCGACGGGCACCGGGGTCCGGCGCTCTTCCTACGCCTATGATCTGATGGGGCGGCAATATCTCCAGCAGGATTATGCCGCCAATGGCACGACAGTCGTGTTCAGCCGCAGCGCATCCTTTAATGAAAAGGGGCAGTTGACGAGCGACTATACGTCGAACCTCAAGACCGACAACAAGACCTATACGTCCAGCACGACCTATAATTACGGCTATGGCACCGGCTATATGCTCGGCGCGGTCGTGTCGCAGTCGAGCAGCAACGGGATGACCGGCCAGTCGACGACCTGGTCGAGCACGACCAACAGCTATATCTGGTACGATGGCGCGCTGCAGTCGTCGATCAGCTACAAGCCCAACACGTCGCAGTCGACCACCTACACCACCAGCTTCGGCTATAACGGCATGGGCCAGCTTACCTCGGCCTATATCGGCGATGGCAAGCCGCATTCGGTGACCTTCACCAACGACGAGCTCGGCCAGATCATCCGCCGCGATGAAACCGCGGTGACGGGCCAGACCGGCGCGCCACACGAAGTCTGGTACCGCTTCGCCGGCCGCCAGTTCGGCTACACCGGCAACAACGGCACGAACGACATGTCGATGGGGGCCTCGATCGCCGACCGGCAAGTCGTCTCCCCGACGAACCAGGGCACGTTCCGCAACAAACAGATGTATGGCGGATCCTACGCCGACTTCGCGCAGAATTACGACCCGATCAACAGCTTCAGCCAGGGCTCGGGCGGCGGCAGCTATTCCGTCCAGCGCGGCGACACGCTGCAGTCGATCGCGCAGAATGTCTGGGGCGACAGCTCGCTCTGGTACAAGATCGCCGAGGCGAACGGCCTCTCGGCCGCAAGCGGGCTGATCGAAGGGCAGCGGCTGACGCTGCCCACGGGGGTGATGCGGTCGGGCAATAGTGCCTCGACGCTGAACCCGTACGACCCGAGCGAGGCGATTGGCGACGTGTCGCCGACGACGGCGCCGAAACCGAAGGACGCGAAGAAGAAATGCGGGGTGTTCGGTGCGATTCTGTCCACCATTGTCGCCGTTGCTGCCAGCTATTTCCTTGGCCCTATCCTCGGCAATGTCGTCAGTCAGGGATTCAACAATCTGATAGGTGTTCAGAAGGGCTTCAGCTGGAAGTCTTTGGGACTCAGCGTTGTTTCGGCGGGTGTGACGGCGGGTTTGGATGGCGCGTTTAGCGGTATTCAAAGCGCATTCGTTCGCGGGGCTCTGCAAGGTGCCACGGCAAGTGCACTTACCCAAGGCGTTGCGGTCGCCACTGGATTGCAAAACAAGTTTAGCTGGGCGGGCGTGGCTGCGGCAGGCCTGGCGGGCGGGGTATCCAGTTGGGCGAGTAATGAACTCGGAGTGGGTACTTCGGGGGAACGATGGAACGATCAAACACATCGCTGGGAAAGTTTTGGATCGCAAAGCTTCTCCAATAGCCTGGTATCCGCCACGGCGGGCTCGATAGCCGATGCTGCCACACGGTCAGCTTTGAACGGCAATAGTTTTGGCGACGCATTGATCGCCGGCTTGCCAAATCTGATCGGTGGTGTTGCGGGCCGAGCGCTTGCGCGAGGGCTTGACGGCGACGGTGATGGGCGTATCGGCAGGGCAGGCGGACCGAGAGACCAAGACCCCGCGGCCGAAGCCGGAGCCAATCCCAGCGGAGAAAAGCGCAGCCCGCAGATACTGGACGTATTGCGCAGAATATCGAATTTTCCTAGCGAGTTGATTGGCGATGCGGTTCGCGCAACCGTGACCAATCCCATATTGTCGCTCGAAAGAAACATCAGGGCAGACCGGATTATTAGAGGGGAAGGCTTGGACCCTGACAATCGAACCTACCGTTCGATTGCGAAAGCCGGGTTGCGCAATGCCGACATGTATGGGTCCATAAAGGGAGCGCTGAGATTTGCCGCCCTGTTCGAAGAAGGGCATGTTGTTCCCGCTTCTTATCAGGACGTGCCTCGCTATGATCCGTTCAGCGGTAATTGGCGGGATTCCGGTGACATAGACACTCGGCACCCGCTTGAGAAATTGGGTGAGCTTCTTGAGCGTGGATGGGATTCATGGTCGCGGCAGCAGCGCAGAGAGGCAAATGAGGCGCTTCAGGCTAATGCTCGAGCCAACATCGAGAGTGTTTTGCGTGACTCTCGCACTTCTCCAGCGGCCCGCCGGGCTCTGGAACTGTTCTTGTCTCCGTCCAGGGATCGGGTTATTTCTTTTGGTCAAGATGATGCCCAGGAATTGTTCAATTTCAGGGGGGCATATTATTATGAACAGCACCAAGAATATGCGATGAACTATTTGCTAGGAAAGTATCAGACCGGATACTTGTCCAATGGGATGTCGGCGACTGGTCTGCGGCATCCCAACGGGGCATGGGACCCAGGGGATGGTGTATGGGGCATAACCGACGGCACGCAGCTTTCGGATGTGACGGGGACATTTACGCGTGGCTTAAATATTCACGTAGAGAATGATTGGGTGTATTTTGAAGCAGTGAATGTCATGTCTATGCAATCCTATGGCGCAGGCAACATTCTAGGGCGTTCAGGTTTGGTCGATTGGGTAGAAAATCCAAGCAGTGGTCCGATGTCTAACGTTACGATGCGTTACTATTGGGCGACGCCGATTCCTCAAAATCTAAGGCGAGGAAATTGAGCGGGATGAGAGTTGTTATCTTGGTATCAATCGCTTTGACAGGATGTAGCGACATGCGGGATGTAAGTCTTGTTGGGCGTTGGGTATCTTCAGATCTAAATTACTCCATAGATATCAGAGGTGAGGGGATATTTAAATTCTGCGAACGTGATAATTGTGTAGATGGAAATTATGAATCATATAATGAGGAAAGGGCATCATCCGTTAAGTTGATAGGATTGGGTAAAAGCGAAATTGGAAATTTGTTTTTACAAAGATATATACCTTTCGATAAATCTAATGATCTTGAGATGAATATAGATGAATCTATATACAATTTCCCATCGATATCGGATAAATGCAAAAGAAAACCATGTGTTGCAATTGGTGGAACTGGGGTTGGTGAGGAGGTCGTGGTCTTTAGTAAGGAGCGTGCTTAGGTGTTATGGTAACAGGCGCCCCCCCTAGATGATCGCCCATTCTCAAAAACCGCTGTCCTACAAAATCGCGCCGCGTTAGCCTTTCCGCATGCCGCGCCGTCTCTCCTATCATGCCCATCTTCACCCGCCCCTTCACCTTCAGGACAGGTTGCATCGGATGTTCGTCGCCTCCGCCGCGCCCGGAGCCCCCAAAGACATATTTCGGCGCCCCTTCCGCGGCTTTTTCGGCAACCGCCGTCTTCGCATTGGCCGATCCGCGCGGTGGACGATCTTCACGACGTTCGGGCCGTTACGATACGCCGCGATTGTAAAGTCGCCCCATGGGCAGCGCCGTCGATGCCCGCGTTTCCAGCGTGAAGTTACGCAGTTTTCTGTCATTCGCTGGCGCACACCCAACAGCTGAGGTTGCCGCATGATGACGCCCCATTTCGTCGACGACCCCATCGCCTATTTCTCCAACGATGGCGCCGCGATGCACGCGCTGTCGCCCGCCGAGGCCGAGCCGCTCCAGCAGCAGGCGCTCGCCTACCGGCTCACCCAGTTCCTCCCCGCCATTCCGCCGCTCGCCGCGCTCGCCGATGCGCAGGGCCTCTCCGCTGACATCGCGCTCGACGATGCGCCGAAGCTCTTCTTCCCGCACTCGATCTACAAAAGCTACGACCCCGCCTGGCTGAACGCGCTCGATTTCCCGCAGATGAGCCGCTGGCTTCAGGCGTTCACCACTGTCGACCTCGGCCTCGCCGATGCGCCGTCTTTCGCGACCATCGACGCCTGGCTCGATTGGCTCGAGCGCGAGCGCGGGCTCGATGTCGCGCACAGCACCGGCACGACGGGGCGGCTGTCCCTGATCGGGCGCGCGATGGACGATGCGGTGCAGCGCCACACGCGCAACCGCGTCGGGTTCGTCGACCTGATGCGGGCGAACGGGATGGTCGAGGACGAGATGTGGTATCACATCCTCTGGCCCGGCGCCGCAGGCGGACGCTCGGCGCAGCAGAAGATGGCCGATGGCGCGCGGATCATGAGTGCGAAGTCGCGCGCCGACTTCACTGCGCTGTTCGACGACGATCTGGGCGCCGATTACGAACTCTACGTCGTCCGCGCGCGGCTCGCACGCTCGCAAGGGCGGCTCGACATGCCGCCGCCGTCGCCGCATGTCGCCGAAAAACTGGCCGAGGCTGAGCATCGTCAGTTCCACTTCGCCACCTATCAGGACCGCATGCTCGACACGGTCGCGGATCGGCTCGCTGGACGGAGGGTGATGATGATGGGCAGTCCGCACGGACTCGCCGCCATCGCGGCGGCGGGCCTGCAACGCGGCGTCGGCGGTAACTTCGCGCGCGGTTCGGCGCATATCACTGTCGGCGGACTGAAAGGCCTTAACGCGCCGCCCGAATATGAAACCATACTCGACCGCTTCCTGGGCCCCTCGTTCGCGGTCGAGGGCTATGGCGCAAGCGAGATGAACACCGGTTATCTCAAATGCCCGGCCGGGCGTTTCCACGTGCCGCCGTGGGTCGTCATGTGGGTGCTCGATCCTGCAGGCGGCTGGAAACCGCGGCCGCGCGAAGGGGTTCAGGAAGGGCGCGGCGCTTTCCTCGACCTCGCTTTTGCCAGCGCCTGGGGCGGCCTCGTGACCGCCGATCATCTCTTGGTCGACTATCGCCCCTGCGCTTGTGGCCGCGTGACGCCGTCGATTGGTGCCACGATCCGCCGCGTTCAGGATCGCGACGACGATTATGGTTGGATACCTGCCGCGCCCGGTGCGATCGATGCCGCGCTCGACATGCTGAGCACCGCATAATTGCAGCTGAAAGTGACCGCTTGACCGCCCGGCTGCGAGGTTCAATACCCTTGTTTTATGGGGGCTTGGGTCGATTCGCTAGAGGCGTCTCTATTGGTGTCGTTGCGGCTCGCGCCCGCGCTCGCCTTTGCCCAGCCTTTTTCTCTCATGCGCATTCCTGTCACCGTTCGCGTGTTGATCGCGGTCGGCCTTTCGCTTTGGCTTGTCGATGCGCGGCCGGCACTGACCGCGGACCGTCTGGCGGGACAGAATTTCATCGGCCTGATGGCGGGGGAGCTGGCGATCGGCGTCTCGATCGCCCTTGCATTGCAGCTCGCTTTTGGCGCGATCCTATGGGCGGGGGGCGTTCTCGATTTCCAGGCCGGATATGGTCTCGCGACATTGGCCGACCCGACCACACGCGCAGAAATGCCGCTGGCGGGCACCGTTCTGGTCTATGGCGCGGCAGCCCTCTTTTTCACGACCGGTGCGCAATATGACCTGCTCGCGCTATGGGTTGCTTCGGTGGAAACATTGCCCGTCGGCTATGGTGTCCTGACCCCCGACATGGCGGCGCTCGGATCCTATATCGGCACGGTGTTCATCCTCGCCATCGGCCTCGTCGGTGCTGCGATGCTGGCCATTTTCCTTGCCGATATCGTTATCGCCTTTCTTTCGCGCACCTTGCCGCAGATGAACGTCTTGTTGCTTGGCTTCCAGGTCAAGGCGATGCTGCTTCTCGTCACTTTGCCGTTGGCTATCGCGTTGGCTGGCGCACTTTTTCTCCGGATATTGCGGCTCGCCGTCACCGCGCCGACCAGTTGGTGGAACGTCGGGTGAGCGAAGGGCAAGAGCAGAACAAGACCGAAGAGGCGACGCCCTTCAAGCTCCGCAAGGCGCGCGAAAAGGGGCAAGTCGCGCGCGGAATGGACCTCGGGTTCGTTGGCAGCCTTCTAGCCGTGACCGCGGTGGCGCTGATTGGCGGACATGCCTATTTTTCTCAGCTTGCGGCGACGTTACGCCAGTCCTTTCTCGGCGGTGTCGCGACGGCAAAGGGGCCCGCGGAGGCTGTGAATCTGGCACAATCGCTCTTCTGGCTCGCGCTGCAGCCGCTCCTGGCCCTGGGCGTCGCCATATTGATCATCCTCGTCACTCTCGATCTGATCCAGCTGCGCGGCTTCTTCTTTACCGCCCAACCGCTCAAACCCGATTTCCAGCGCCTCAATCCCGCGAAGGGTTTGAAACGGCTTTTTTCGATCCGGATGCTGAAGGAAACGCTGAAGAATATCCTCAAGATGGTCGTCTATTCGGTGGCGGCATGGCTCGTCATTTCGGCCGCCGTGGACAAGTTCGGCCCGACCATGTCGGATGCCGGGCGTCTGGCCGTCGCGATGGAATCGAGCGTCATGCGGCTCTTGTTCGTCTTCATCGCGCTCGCATTCTTTTTCATGATCATCGACCAACTGCTCGTTCGCCGTGAATATCAAAAGCAGATGCGGATGAGCCGCCGCGAGCTGACCCGTGAAACCAAGGACCGCGAAGGCGAACCGCGTTTCAAACAGAAGCGGCGAGATATTCATGCACAGATGCGCGCGCAAACCGAAGGGCTAGGCAATGTTGCGGGATCGGACATGCTGATCGTCAATCCCGATCACTATGCCGTCGCGCTGCGCTATGATCCGCAGACGATGAGCGCACCCGAAGTGCGGGCAAAGGGGCAGGGCCATTTCGCACAATTGATGAAACGAAAAGCCCGCCTCCTGGGCATCCCGATCATTCCCAATGTCGGACTGGCACGGCAACTCTACGCCGATTGCGCCTCCGGGCAGCCCATTCAGCCGCATCATTTCCATTCAGTGGCCGCCATTTATCGCTCCTTTGCCCAGGCGGACATCGCGTCGCCGACGACAGCTTAAGGTTACAAAGATGTTCAAGGGTATCTTCCAACGCAACAAGGACCTCGTGCTCGTTTTTGGCACCTTGATCATCATCCTCATACTCTTCTCGCCCATCCCGCCGGCGATGCTGGATTTTGCGATCATCCTGAATTTCGGCTTGGCTTTCACAATATTGTTGCTGACTTTTTATGTCGGCAAACCGGTCGAATTTTCCACTTTCCCTTCGTTGTTGCTCGTCACCACTCTTTTCCGCCTGTCGCTGAACGTTGCGGCAACCCGCCTGATCTTGACGGGAGCCGATGCTGGCGACGTGATCGGTTCGATCGGCTCTTATGCGGTGCAGGGCAATTTCGTCATTGGGCTCGTCGTCTTTACGATCCTTGTCGTCGTCCAGTTTGTCGTCGTCACTTCGGGAGCGCAGCGGGTATCCGAAGTCGCGGCGCGCTTCACGCTCGATTCCATGCCGGGTCAGCAGATGAGTATCGATGCCGACCTCAACCTGGGTCTCATCGACCAGCATCAAGCGCAGGCGCGGCGCGAGGAACTGGAACGCGAAGCCTCCTTCTATGGTGCGATGGATGGCGCGAGCAAATTTGTGAAGGGTGACGCGGTCGCCGGGATCATCATCCTTCTCATTAACATCATCGCCGGCTTCATCGTCGGTATCGTGACGATGGGGATGAGCTGGCAGGAATCGCTGCAGCGCTTCACTTTGCTGACAATCGGCGACGGTATCGCGACCCAGTTGCCCGCGCTCATCATTTCCATCGCGACCGGTATCATTGTCACGCGGTCTTCGGCGGACCGTCAACTCAGTACGGAAATCTTCAGCCAATTGTCGTCGGTTCCGCGCATCCCGTTAATCGTGACGGGCATCTTGCTGACGTTGATGCTTCTGCCGGGCATGCCGAAATGGCCGATCGCGATCGTCGGTATGGCCGGCTTTTACGCCTGGATGCGGATCCGGCGTCTGGAAAAGGCAGCGGTCCAAAAGGGCGACGAGGACGATGGTGCGGCCTCGGCGATAGGGCGCCTGCCTCCGGCGATTGAAATTCGCCTCGGCGCCGAGTTGATGGACCGCTGGGAGTTGCGTCAAGATCTTCTTCTCGACCGGATCGCGGCCGGGCGGGCGGGGCACGAGCGGGTATTCGGGATAGCCCATCCGGCGGTGCGGTTCAGCGGGTCGACGGAAATCGGCGGTCTCGATTATGAAATCGCGATCCAGGGCGTCGCACACGGCAGCGGGCAGATTTTCCCCGACCGCCAATTGGCGCTGCGATCGAACCCCGATGCGCCAAGCTTGCCAGGGATCAACGGCCGTGACCCCGCCTTTGGCATAGCGGGAACATGGATCGAGGAAGGGCAGGTCGCCGGCGCGCGCGATGCCGGTTATAGTGTTGTCGATGCCGAAACGGTGTTTATCACGCATTTTTCGGAGATCATCAAAGCGGAAATGCCGGCGCTGTTGACCCGCGCTCAAACGGTCGAACTGCTCGATCAGGTCCGCGAGCGGCAGCCGGGGCTGGTCGAAGAACTGATCCCCAATGTGATGACGGTTTCGGACGTCCAGCGCGTACTGCAGATGCTCCTTCAGGAACGCGTCTCGATCGCCAACATCGACCTCATTCTGGAAACGCTGGTCGACGTGGGGCGCGGCGAGCGCGACCCCGCCGAACTGGTCGAACGGTTGCGGCAGAAACTCAGCGTTGCGATTTGTAACGGGTTGCGGGGGCATCACGAGGACCTCGCCGTCCTCAGCCTCGATCCGCGTGCCGAGAACCGCATAATCGCCGAGGTGGGGGCGGCCGGCACCCATAATCTGCTCGGGATCGATCCGAGGCTCGCCGAGCAATTGTTGAAAGGATTGGCGCCGCTCGTCGACCGGATGATCCGGCAGGGCCGTGCACCCGTGCTCCTGTGCGCGGGGCCGCTACGCCGGACGATGGCACGTCTCACCCAGCGCACAATGCCGCAACTTTCGGTGATATCGGTGGAAGAAATTCCGCTTCGCGTCTCGCTAAGCTCGTTCGACGTCATTAAACTCGAACCTGCTTCGGCCAGCTGAAACAGACGACAGGGATCGGCCCATGACCATGACAAAAAGTGAAGCAGAGGTGCGGCTCGAACAATTGCTCGGTTTCCTGGAACAGGATCCCGGCAATCTTCGGCTGGCGGCCGACTGCGCCGAGGCCGCACTGGGGGCCGATCGTGCCGAACTGGCCCGCAAAATTCTCGAACCGTTCGCCGCTTCGGATAGCCTCGACGACGGCAGCCGCAACATCGCCGGCATCGCGTCGATGCGTTCCGGCGACCAGGTCGTGGCGCAGCGGCACTTCGCGCGGCTGTTATCCGATCATCCCGACAATCAGGCGGTCCGCTTCAATCTTTCCTGGAGCCAGGCACTGGCGGGAGACCATGCGGCGGCGCGCGATACGCTCGGCGACGTGGGCGAGGGTGGATTGCCGCAAGCGGCGATGCTCGACCTGCAGATACATCATCATCTCGGCGAATTCGACGCGGCCGAAGAAAAGCTGGACGACTATCTCGCGCGCTTTCCTGACTATGCACCGCTGGCCGCAGCGGCATCTGTCCTGGCGATGGACATCGACCGCGCCGACCTCGCGCGGCGCTGCGCCGAAAAGGGGGGCGAGCACCCCGATGCGCTCTCGACGCTCGGCACGCTGGAACTCGGCGAGCAGCACATCGACGAAGCCCGCACGCTCTTCGCGCGCTCGCTCGAAACCAGACCGGAAAACCCACGGGCTAGTGTCGGTTTCGGCCTTGTGGAGCTGGCGAGCGGCAATAGCCATGCTGCACTGCCTTTCCTCGATCGCGGCGCCGAACAATTTGGCGACCATCTTGGCAGCTGGCTGGCCGCGGGCTGGGCCCACCTGCTTGCCGGGGATGCCGAGACGGCGCGGTCACGCTTTGAAACGGCCTTGGAAAAGGACGATAATTTCGGCGAAGCACATGGCTCGCTGGCTGCGCTCGACGCCTTTGCAGGCGACTTTGAGACGGCCAGGCGACGGCTGGAAATTGCGCTGCGGCTCGATCGCGAGTCCTTTTCGGCGGCGCTGGCTGCGATGATCATCGCGGCGGCAGACGGCGACAACGACAGGGCACAACGGATTTTCGATATCGCCGCCAGCCAGCCTTTGACCCCCGACGGCAAAACCTTGGCTGAGCTGCTCGTCGGTATGGCGCTCTAGGGTCCTGACCCTAGCCGCCGCCACGCTCCCGATTTAGCGTTCGCGAGCACTCTGCAAACCGCGTCGTACCTCCTGTATCGCGGCAAGCAGCTCTGGATCGTCGCGCATAATCTGCCAGGTCCGGTCGACGACCGATTGAAAACGGGAATCCTGCGCGACTTCTTCGCCGAACTCACGTGACAGCAGGGCTCCGACCAGCAGGCGTTCGAACTCGCCATCGGGCAGGTCGGACAGATTCGACAGGGCTTGTAGCCGGCTCTTGTCGGTTGCGCGCGTTTGCCCACCGCGGCTCGACTTGCTGGTTGATCCGACCCGCTTGTCGCGGTTCATCCGTTCCAGTTGGTTCCGGACCAGGGCCATGACCTGGTCGACATTTCCGATCATCACCAAGGCTGCGGCGCCTATTGCAGCGTGCCGCTGCCGCCGAAGCGATTCAGCAGCAAGCTCGTCGCCGACATTTCGTCATCGCCATTGCCCTCGTTGCGTTCGAGCAGCTTCCGGCATTCGGCGATCAACAAATGGATGTCGTTGTTCATCGGCGGGTTTTCGTTGTTGAGCGCGATGCCCGCCTCGAACCGCGAGATCGCCTCGACAAATTCGTCGCGGATCAAGTGCGTCATGCCTTCGACGAACACGCGCAAATAATTGTCACGCGGTGCAGCAAGCAAGGGCCCCCAGGTCGACAAGGCACGGTCGGGTTCACCCGACGTCATTTCGAAAAAGCCGAGTTGGTAACGGGCAAGGGCAAAGGCCGGCGCGAGTTCGAGCGCGCGGCTCATCGCCTTATGTGCTTCGATCGCGCGTCCTTTTCCGGCGAAGATCGACCCCTGCATGAAATGCAAACGCGGATCATCGGGATAACGCCGGATCATCGCGCCGACATGATCGTCGTCGCCGCGGTCGATGCTCTCGATCGCCTGGATCAGGTCCGCAATTTCTGCATCGCTTGCCAACGCGTCTGCCATTCTGCCGCTCCCTCTCAGCCAATCCGTGACATCTGCTTGCGGAGCCGTTCCAGCCCTGCAGCGTGCAATTGCGATATTCGACCTTTGCTCAACCCCATGAGGATTGCAATCTGTTGAAACTGCAGGCCTTGACGATAATGTTGCTCAATCACGAAAGCTTCCTTGTCGGGCAAATGGTCGAGGCGTCGACCGAGCTCGCCGCAGAGCTGGCGCCATGCGAGCGTGTCATAGGCCGATGGTTCGCTGGCGGGCAGATCGTCGGGCTCGACCTTCGCCTCATCTTCCAGAATCAGACCTATGGCAATCTTGGCGGCCATTGCCGCCAGCCCGTCGATCGACTTGACGGCCCCGCTTTCATCTTGGTCGCGTAGCGATCGCAACCGGTCGCGCTCGACGCGGCGGCGATAGCTATATTGGGCGCTCGCTTCACTGGCTTTGATCAGGGCGTTGCGGATATGCCCTTTGATCCGCAACCGGGTAAAAGATTCGAAACGCGTACCGAGTTCAGGCGTGAACCGGTCGATGGAATGAAGCAGGGCTTCCACCGAAAGCTGGTCGAAATCGCCCCGATCCAATCCCAGATTCGGCATGCGGCGAGCATGGTCCGCGGCCAGGCGGCGGGCATAGTTTTGATAATGCCGGAACAGCGCGAGCCTGGTCTTCGCCGATCCGGCTTCCAAATGATTGCGCCACAATGCGGCAACCGCGCGCTCTTCGTCGACGAGCAGGGCCAATCCTTTGCTCGCCGCCGTCCTGGTCACGAAAAGCTTCCCAAAAGCCCCTGCATGATCAGGCTCCAGCCGTCGATCAATACGAACATCAACACTTTGATCGGGAGCGATATGGTCGCGGGCGGCACCATCATCATGCCCAGCGCGAGCAGGATGCTCGATACGACCAGATCGATGAGCAGGAAGGGGAGCAAGACGACGAACCCGATCGTGAAAGCCACGCGCAGTTCGTTGAGCATGAAGGCGGGGATCAGCTTCAGCATCGAAATGTCTTCGGCGCGCTCGGGCAACGGTGTTCGCGCGACGACATAGATCATCTCGATGTCGCTTTCCCGCGTATGCGCCAGCATGAATTCCCTGAGCGGCGCCGAGGCGCCTTCCATCGCCTGCTGGGTGGTTGCGCGGCCCTCAAGATAGGGTTGAAGCCCGTCCTTGTTGACCTGGTCGAGTGTCGGACCCATCAGAAAAAGGCTCATGAAGAGCGCCAGGCTGGTCAGCACGACATTGGGCGGGGTCTGCGGCATGCCGAACGCGTGCCGAACCATGGCGAGGACGATCACGATACGCAAGAAACTGGTCGTGCTGACGATGAGCGCCGGGATGACGGCAAGCAAAGTGAGCAGGAGTGCGGTGCGCGTTACTTCGGTCTCGACGCCCGGCGTCGTCGCCGCTAGCGCAGGCATCGCTACCAACGCCAAACCCATTGCGGAAAGGAGGAGGAGCACCCTTTTCATGGGGCGGGTTCGCCAACTATCGGAGCGTCGTCCAGACGATCGAGATTCTGCGCGCCTTGCGGGCCGGTATGGACCAGGTAACGTCGCTGGCCGCAGCGCAGGATGATGAGTTGGCCGGTGGCGGAAACACGCAACCGGCGCTCGATCTCCAACGGCTCCGAATAACCGGCTTGCGCACCTTGCCCGAACTGGTCGAACAGCTTGCGAACATTGTTCGGCAATCCTTGCCGCGCCCGCAGCCACAATATCGCGCCGACGGCAAAGGCGATGCAAATCAGAAAGGCGATGACAATCCGCGCCCAGGGAATGACCGGCTCGGCCTTCTCGCCAAAGGCATGCGCAGCACGGGCAGTCGTCAGTAGAAACGAAATCGACATGGGTTCGGCGCGTCAGCCGATTTCGGTCAGGCGGATCGCGAACCGGTCGTCCACGGTTACGACCTCGCCGCGTGCGATGACCTTGCCATTGACACGAATCTCTGCCGGATCGGCGGGCGAGCTATCGAGCACCAGCGTCTCGCCGGGCGCCAGCTTGTCGAGCTGCCCGATCGTGATGCTGCCACTGCCCAGGATCGCCTCGCAGATCACCTCGACATGATCGACGAGCCGCTTGCGATTGCCGCTGTCTGCCACAGCATCAGGCATGTCATTCTTGTCCTTACTCGGCATTCGTCATTCCTGCATGGTTAGGGCCAAGCGATCGCCGCCCTCGTCGATTTTAAAACAAAGATTGCTGAGCCGGCCGGCGACAGCCAGGTGAAGCGGCGCGCCGATGCTTTCATCGAGCAATAGCAAATCCCCGACTTCCAACGAGCCGATCTGCTCGACAGCAAGCCTTGCCGATCCGATGCGCCCGGAAAGCGGTACCGGCACATCGTCGAGTGCCTCGCGTATGGATGTCAGTGGTGACTTCGCCGCTACGGAGAGGAAACTCGCGCGCGCTACCGCGGTGAGCGTCACCTGGCTTAGCGCTATCGCGAGCCACGCTTGTTGGCCGCGTCCGATCGTCAATCGCCATATGGGCTGTGCGGGTCCATCGGCCGCCGCGGATCCCGAAGGCGCTATCGCGCCGACACCCCGGGCCAGATCGTCGACAATGCGACTGCCCAGCCGGCGCAGGAACCGCAAATCGGTATCGGTCAGGCCTTGCCGAGGCTTTTCGCCCAGCGCGGCAAAGGCGAGTTCCAGCAAGGCCTTCGGCTTGGCCTGTAACTGGAACGATCCTTCGTCACATATTACCGACCAGTCGAGCGAAACGCCCGCATCGAAAGCGTCGGCCGGACGCCAGCCAGCCGTGGCGAACCAAGTTTCCGCCCATGCTCCAACAACTGCAGCGAACGGCTGGGCCACACGGCTTTCGCGTAGTGCCGTCGTGGGAATCCAGGGGCGGCCAGCCTTCATCCTTGGCCTCTGATACCGAACAGCTGCTGGATCATATCATTGGTCACGCTGATGATCTGTGACGAGGCCTGGAATCCGCGCTGGATAAGGATGAGGTCGCCGAACTGCGCGCCCAGATCGACGTTGCTCGCTTCCAGGCGACCGCCCTTGATCGTACCGACCCGCGTATCTTCGGCGGGAAGATATTGGCGCTGTCCCAGCCCGGTATAGACGAACAGGGAGCGGCTGCGCTGCTCGAGCGCTTGCGGGTCGCGGAAATCGGCAACTGCGATCGCGCCGAGTTGCTTCTTTTCCTTGTTGGTATAGGCAATTTCGATCTCGCCCTTTTCGTTGACCTTGACGGTGGCGATCGACCCCGTTGCGTGACCCGCGACTTTGGCGGCGCTCAAGGACGACACCGTCCCGGTCGAGAAGGATTTCACATTCTTCGAAAAATCGAAGGTGATCGACAGCCCGGTGGTGCTGTCTGCGAACAGCAATTCCTTGGTATCGTCCGCGACGTTCTCGCCTACGAATTTCAGCTCCTTGCTACCAATTTCGCGGCCCGTGGCGTCTGTCACCTTCACCGTCCACTTGTCGAACACGGTTTCGGTACGTGAGAAATTGATCGTCCAGCGGGACTCGTTCCCGCGCGCGTCATAGACTTTGACATCGGGGATGGTGTGGGTCGTGGCGGTACGCGAAAGATTGTCCGAAAAAGTGATCCGATCCGTCACGACCGGCGGATCGGTCCGGCTCGTGTCGATATTAACCGCCGTCGGGCGGCCCGAGCTGTCGAGAACCGCCAGCCGGTATTCGGTGCCCTGCAGGACGATATAGCCGTCGTCGTCAATCTCGAAGCTGCCGGTGCGGGTATAGAAATTGGAGTCGCCGTCGATCAGGGTCAGGAAACCATTGCCGTCGATTGCCAGGTCGAGATCGCGGTCGGTCTGACGAATCTCGCCCTGTTTGAAGTTGATCGAGCGCTCGCTGATGGTCACGCCGTGCCCGCCGTTCTCGAACGCGTTGCTATAGTCCAACCCGCCTTGGCTCTGTCGGCCGAACACATCGGCAAACGTCACGTCGCTCGCCTTGTACCCGAGCGTGTTCATGTTGCTCACATTGTTGCTGACGGCCTGCAGGCCCTTGGAATAGGCACTCAACCCACTCAACCCGATATAGATTGAACCGAACATCAGTTTGCCTCCCTGATTTGGCTGACATTGGCCAGCGGCAATTCGCTGATCGTGACGCCCTGCGTGGTTTCGATCGTTAGCGTGGCGGCCCCGTTCACAAAGGCGACCGCCTTCACCTTGCCGCTCAGCGTCCCCTCGCGCGACTGAAAGTCCACGCGCTTTCCGAGCAGGCTCGCGGCCTGTCCGGTGGTTTGCGCAGAAACCAGCGTGTTCATCCCGTCGATCAACTGCTGCCCTTGCTGGATCTGCGAAAATTGGGCCAGCTGGGAGACGAACTGGAAATTGTCCATCGGCTTCAACGGGTCCTGATAGGTCAACTGGGTCAGGACGATTTTCAGCAGCGCGTCAAAGCTCAGGCCAAAAGCATCGGTTGCCTTCGAATTGGTGGCACCATTGCCCGATGGCGACGGCGAAGGGGTGGGCCCGACGGGGTTGACGGCTTGCATCTAGACGGTCCCCCCAGCGCCCATGATCCGGATCGTCCTTTCGTTCAGCCGAAGCGGAGCGAGTTCACGCTGCACGGTATCGGCCAGTGTTTCGCGTTCCTCCGCCGACAAAGTCACCCCGCGCAGCATAATGACAATTTCACGCGGCAGTGCCGTCACGCGCGCCGCGAGCGTGCTGGTTTGTAAAGGCGGCGGCGCAGCGGTTGGCTTCGCGGCGATCGCTTCGGTCAATTTGGTGATCAGCGGGAGCGGCTCGCGGCCGCCCGGCGCGGGCGGGGCCGCTGCCGGCATTCCGGTAGGGAGGGGCGCACCGCTGGGCCGGGCAGAGGCGGTTTCGGCGATCGCAGCCGGGCCGGACCTCGCCGTCAAATGTTCCGCGATGGCTGGCAAGTTCTGGGCCAGATGCGCGACCAGCTTCGCCAGTTCGGCATAGGTCGGCACGCTGGCTTCGGTGATCTTTGCGATCGGCGAAGGCTCGATACCTGCGTCGGTACCGCCTGCCGATTTCGTGCCGCCGGTCGGCGCAACGATCGGACGTGCGTCGAAACGTATCGCGTCGTCGCCGATTTTTGTCTCGACTTCGAACCGGCTATTGCCAGCTCCGACCACCAGATTGGGCACTCGGAAATCCGCCGCGCGATGCCCGTTCGCGCCGCGGAGCAATTCGGCAAAACCGCCATTACGGCCCTTTGGCTGTTGGAGAGAGGCCGGGAGGGACCGGCTCGCGGGCTTCGTGCCCGATGGAAGATTTGCTGAAACTTTCACGCCAGGCTTTCCCGCATCGCGAGCCGCAGGGACCGGGCTTCGCTCTCGGCCGCTTCGTCGAGCCTATCGGCTTCTTTCTTGTGCGACAGGCGGGCCTGGTCGGCGAACCATTCGGTACGGTGGCGCGCTGCCATCCATTCCGATCCGGCCTCATGCTCGTCCGATTTCGCTTCTTCGAGCGCCGCCGTGCCGCGAGTCAACGCCCGCTCATTGTCTCCGACAATCCAGGCCGCCAGCCTCAACCTGTCGAGGCAGAGCCGGTCTTCGGCGTAAACCTGCTCCAGCGCAATTTCGGCGGTCGAAAGGGCCTGTGCCAGTTCGCCTGCCTCGGTCGTTCGGCGATCGGTCAAGGCACAGGCGTTTTCGAGCGCACGCCGTCGTTCGAGCGCGGCGAGATCCTGGAGCATGGCCAGCCGGCCGAAGTGCGCCGGGGAACGGTGGCGGATCATTGGACCATGGCCCGAATCCGGCGCATCATGTCATCGGTGTCCGGGAGTGATGCGACCACGTCTGCCTCCTGGCGGAGGAACTCGGCAATATGCGGCTGCAATCGGATAGCGCGATCGATATCGGCGCTACTTCCTGCGCGATAGATGCCGCTTTCGATCATCGGGCGCGCATCGTCATGCTCGGCGAAATATTGGCGAACGCTTCGCGCCGCATCGAGCGCGGCCGCGGGCATCACCTGGTCGGCAACACGACTGACACTCGCGCCGATGTCGATCGGTGGGAAATGCCCTTTTTCGGCGAGGCGGCGTGACAATATGATATGGCCGTCGAGTAGTGACTTCATCAACTCGACGATCGGATCATCGACATCGTCCGACTCGGCCAAGACGGTGAAAATGGCGGTGATTTGACCGGCGCGCCGGTCAGCGCCGCACCGTTCGACATAATGGGGCATCGCCGCAAAAACATTGGGCGTATAGGAACGCAGCGTCGGCGGTTCGCCCGCTGCCAAGCCGATTTCGCGTAGTGCCATCGCGAGGCGGGTGACCGAATCGACGAACAATACGACGTGGCGCCCCGCCGCGCGCCACTCCTCCGCAATGGCCAGCGCCTGGTCCAGCGCCCGCACCCGTGCGGTGGCGCTTTCGTCGGACGTCGCCGCGACCAAGGTAAAGCGATTACCGCCTTCGCCTTCCAGATGCATGCGCCACAGTCGCTCGACCTCGCGGCCACGTTCGCCGATCAGGCATAATAGGCAATGGTCGCAATCGACACGGCCGGACATCTGTTCGACCAGCGTCGTCTTGCCGACGCCGCTTGCTGCAAAGACCCCGATCCGTTGGCCCTTGGCAATCGGGATCAAGCCGTCGACGGCGCGGATACCCGTCGAAACGCGTTCGGCAACGATCGTGCGATCAAGCTTGCCGGGCCTTGTGTCGCTGGCGGGTTCGTGCGCTGCGAGCGCGAGCGGGCCTTTGCCATCGATCGGCTCACCGAACGCATCGACCGCGCGGCCGGCGAAGGCATCGCCCCCTCTCAGCCGGCTGCGTTCGATCGCGCGAACGACTTCCGCGCCGATCTGGATCCCATCGGTTGGGCCCAGCGGCAGTAAACGAATCCGGCGATCGTCGACCGAGACAACCTGCGCCAGCATATTTCCACGGTCCTCGGTGGCGATGGAGCAAAATTCGCCCACCGAACAAAGCGGACCGAGCGCTTCGAGGCCATTTTGTGCGATCGACGAAACCTGCCCCGTGAACGCCCCGAGTTCGGTGCGCCGGATCAGGTCGATCGCGGGGTGATGGCGGGTCATGCCGACACAGCCTTGCGATAGGTTTGTTCGAGCGCGCCTTCGATGGCTGCCAATTGCCGCGGGATGGAGACGTCGAACGACCCGAGCGAGAGGTCGAAGATACAGGCGCCCGCCTCCAGTGCGGGATCGGCTTCGACTTTTGCGTGGGTACCGAGTTGCGGCAGCGCCGCGAGGGCATCGGCGTCGGGGAAGTCTATGGGGCTGACGCGCAATCCGACAATGCTGCCGCGTTGCAAACCCGCCGCATGGCGTCTTGCCGTTTCCGCAACCAGTCCGTGATACAGCGCCGGGTCGGCAACGACGCGGTCCAGCGCCGCGCGCGCGATGTCGATTGCAAGGTCGCGCTCTTGATCGACCTTTCGTTCCAATGTCGCCAGCGCCTCGGTTACCGCGCCTTGCAGAACCGCGATGCGCTCATGCTCGCGCGTCTCCGCCGCCGCGAGCCCTTCCTCGCGCCCTTGCTCGAAAGCCTCCGCACGGTCGATTTCATTTTGGTCTTGCGCCGTGCGTAGCGCCGCTTCCAGCGCCTCGACCTGGTCGATCAACGCCCGGACTTGCGCGCCCTGCTTGTCTTCGGCCTCTGCGGTGATGTCGTTCTGGATCGCGACCTGATGACGAGCGGACGCGACCTCGGCCGCGACCGACGGGGATCGAAAGGCTGCGGCGCGCTTCGCAATGGCGCTATTGCCCTTGATGAGCGTCATGGATTTCTTACCGTCTGCGGCGATAGGATCATAGCGCCCCAAGCGCGCAGCTGGGCGGCGAATCCGTGCGGCTCGGCCTCATCGTCGTCGAGAAGCGCGCGGTGGGCATCGACGATCGCGCGCCGCGCCGCATCGCTCAGATGCAATTCTGTTTCGCCATCGTTCGCGCAGGCCTGTTGCAGCAGTTCGGCAAGCCAGGGCGAATAGCCCGCAAATTGGCGTCCCGCGCGCCGGATCCGTTCCGCTTCTTGCTGCCGGGCTTCACCTTGTGCCGCGATGACGGCTTCGACCCGATCGCGCTCGGCGGGTGCCAACCGCGCCAGCACCGCCTTGCGGTCCCGGCGGCCAAGCTTGCCGAACTGCGTCAGCAGCGTGTCGAGGTCGATCGATTCAGCTTGCATCGCGGCCCTCGCGATCGGCTGCGGTCGACTTCAGATGTTCGGCAAAGGACTGAGTCTGTGCATCGTCCAGCCGGCGCCGCGGGCGCACGGCGAGCGCGAATATCGCAAGGAGAGCGACCAGCAAGGCCCAAGGGCGCCAACTGGTCCCGAACGGCCAGGTCGAAGCGGAACCGGCCGGATCGCGGCGAATGTCGGGAGCGGGCGGAGCCACGGGCTGCGGCAGGTCGGCTTGCTGGAAGGCCATGCCGATCGGGCCAACGGTAAATTTCAACGTGTCGCCATGTGCAGGATCCAGCCTGAGGTTGTCGGAGACTGCGGCGCGGATTCGCTCTTCGGCATCGCTCGCCAGGACCGCCGCCGTCCGAATCGACACATCGAGAATCATCGTGTCGCGGTCGGGCAATCCGCGGCCGGTTTCGGTGCCGTCGGCGCCCTCCGGCTGCAACGGCCGCCGGACGTTGACCGTTACCTCGAAACGGGTTCCCGGCGCGGTATCGCGGATCGCGTCGGATGCCTTGGCGGCATAATATTGGCCCAGTGCCGATCGTTCGTCGAGCGGTGCGCCATAGCCGTTGTCACCCGCGGGAGTCGGGCTGACCAGATCGCCATTTTCATCCAGAACCGACACGGCAGTCTGCGCCAATCCCGGCACTGCCGACGCCACCAGCCGCTGGATTCCCTCGATACGCTGCGGCGTCAGCGGCCGCTCCGCGATCATCTGTACCGTGACGGCCGCCGTCGGATCGCCTTGGCTTGCGCGGAAGATCGATCGTTCGGGCAGGGCGAGGTGAACCCGCGCAAACTCGACACCCTGCATCGTCATGATGGTGCGTGCCAGTTCGCCCTGCATCGCGCGCTGGAAATTGATCTTCTGGGCGAATTCGGTGAGCCCCATATCCGAATTGTCGAACAGTTCGAACCCGACAGTACCCCCCATCGCCACATTGGATCCTGCGACCGCAACACGCGCTTCGGATGCGCGATCCTCGGGGACAAGGACGTCATGGCCTTCATTTTCGAGGCGGAATGGAATTCCCGCCTTGTCCAGTTCGGCGACGATCGCCGACGCATCGCTTTGCCGGATATTCTGGTACGCCGGGATCATCGGCGTGCGAAGGAACAGGAAATAGGCGATCGACAGCAGGCCGACCGTCGCGGCGAGCAGGACGGCGATCAAGATGATTTGCTGGCGAGGAAGGTTCGGCATGATCGAATATCAAAGCTGCATGTTCATAAGTTCGCGATACCCTTCGACGAAGCGCTGGCGGACCTGCATGGCGAACTCGACCGACAGCCGCGCTTCTTCGAGCGCGATGGTCACCTGATGGAGCGGAACGCTGTCGTCGAGCGCAAAGCGGCTGACCATCTGATCGGCGTGCGCGACCTTGGCGTCCATCGACGCCAGACCTTCCGATACCAGGGTCGAAAAATCCACGGGCGCCGCAAGCTGGGGCGCCGCGGCCTGACGGGCGGGCGCGATCGCCGTCTCCATCGGGGTCGCGCCGATTGCCGCCACGGCTTCGATCGCGCTCATGCCTGACGACCGACCTGCAGCGCGCTCGAATAAATTTGCTGCGCTGCCGACAGGGCAACCAGATTGGCCTCATAGGCGCGGCTGGTCTTGATCATCAATGTCATCTCTTCCGCTTGGCTGATCGCCGGCATCGTCACAAAGCCGCCATCGTCGGCATGGGGGTGCGACGGATCGAAAATCCGCTGCGTCGCCGCGTTCGTTGCGGCGATGTCATAGACGGTCACACCGCGCTTTGGCGGTAGGGGCTGCCCCGGATACCGCGACAGGATCTGGGCAAAGCCTTCGACCGGACCCGACACCAGCCGGCGGGCTTGATACACGCCGCCGCCTGCGGTTCGCGTCGTGTTCATATTGGCGACGTTCTGGGCGATGACCTGCAGCCGTTGCCACTCGACGTCCATGCCCGAACGGCTGATTTGCATTGCTTCCATCTTATTGCCCACCCCTGACTGCCAGACGATTGAGCTGCATCTGGCGATTGAGAATGTCGGACAGCGCCGAGTAGCGGAGCGATGTTGCCGACGCGCTCGCCATCTCCAGATCGAGACGTACATCGCCGCCAGTCATCGCCTCGGGGGCTCTTTTCAGGCCGGGCTTGAAATCGGCCAAGGCATCGGGACCTTGCAGCGCAGCCTGTCGCAACGCCCCCTCGAAATCGACCGTCTGGAGATGGAACGACTGTGAGTTGCTGTTGGCGATATTCTCCGCGATCGCGGCCGCGCGCAGATAGAGGCCGTCCATCGCCTTGATTGCCAAAATTTCCGAAACAGACGACATGAATATTCCCCTATTGAACCACGATGTCGGCGTGCAGGGCGCCTGCCGCCTTGATCGCCTGGAGGATGCTGATGATGCGGCGCGTGCCGACACGCGAACGCGACAGGCCTTGAACGAGGTCGCCGACAGTCGTGTTGGGAAAGGTCAGGGTCGCGTCCTTCGTCCCTTCATCGACATCCAGCTTGGTATTGGTAACGATCAGGCTTTGCACGTCGTTGGCAAAGCCGCCGATGAAGCTCGGTTGGCTTGCGTAATTCTCGCTTGTGACAGTCACCCGGATGTCGCCCTGCGATACGACGACGCTTGAAATGCGCACGTCGGTGCCTGCGACGATCGTGCCCGTGCGCTCGTTGATGACGATCCGTGCCAGGCTATCGGGATCAACCCGCAGATTCTCGATATCGGCGACGAACATGGGGAGGGCGTTCTGACCGCCGGCAAAGCGGACGACGACCTCGTCGGCATTGCGGACATAGGCCATGCCGCTCCCCAGCCGGCCATTGATCGCACCGGCGATCCGCGACGCGGTGGTAAAGCTCGGATGGGTCAGGAGGAAGGAAATCTCGCCGTTGCTCTTCAGGATCTGCGCATCGACAGGCGCCTCGATCGTGGCACCGCCGGCCAGCACCGCGGTGGTCGGAAAATTGCGCTGTTGCCGGTTCAAGCGATCTTCGAAGTCATGGCCGCCAACGGTCAACGGTCCCTGCGCCAGCGCATAAGGCTGCTGATTGGGACCCATCAGCGGCGTCATCAGCAAGGTGCCGCCTGCAAGCGAGCGTGAATCGCCGATCGATGACACCACGGCGTCGATCCGGTCTCCCGGATTGGCCGATGCGGGCAGGGTCGCGGTGACGATGACCACCGCGGCGTTGCGGCTGTTGATCTGTTCCTCGGTGACGCTGGTGCCAAGGCGGCTCAACACGTTGCGCAGCGCTTGCCGCGTCACCTCGCTGCGGCGGGTATCGCCGGTTCCGGCAAGCCCGATGACGATGCCATAGCCGATCAGCGAGTTTTCGCGCCAGCCGTCGAACCGCCCCAGAGCCTTGATCGGCGCATCCTGTGCCACCGCGGCAATGGGGGAGGCGCACGCGAGTAGAGCCAAAAACGATAGGAGGAACCTGCGCATCAGCCGATTCCCAGGAAGCTGAAGATGCGGTTGATCAGGCCGGGCTTGGCGCTGCGGCTGACCCATCCCTTGCCGTCATAATTGATTTCGGCGTTGGCAATCCGCGCCGACAGGATCGAGTTGTCGCTCGTGATATCGATCTGGCGTACCTGCCCGCGCACGGCAATATTCCGCTGTTCGCCGTTGATCATCAGGTTCTGCTTGCCCTCGACGATGAAATCGCCGTTGGGCAGAACCTCGACCACCTTAGCAGCCATGCGCGCGATGAAGCGATCGCTCCGTTCGACCTCGCCACTGCCCGAATAACCGCCGCGCAAGCCGAGGTCTGCGCTCTCGTCGATCGAGCCGACCGAGATGCCGCCCGACAGGCTGGTGTTCTTGCTCGAATTGCTGCGGACGCGGTTGGTCGCGCTCGCGCTTTCCGATATCAATATCATGACGACGTCGCCGACCGAACGGGCACGATTATCGGTCGCGACCCCCGCCCATTGACCGCCGCGATAAAGTTGTTCGGCCTGCGCGGCCGACCCGAATAGCAGGGCGGCGGAAAGAAAGGCTGCGGAAAGAAGGGCGGGGCGCATCATCTGTCCTCCGGCGATGGGGCGTCGGCGAGCCGCGACGCGAGCAGCTTTCCGTCGCCGGTGCGCACGAAAAGGCGCTTGCCGTGGCGGCCCGGTTGCAGGCTCGTCACCGTGCGCTCGACCGTGACCGGCCCAATGCGGGTTCGCAGCACCATCGTTTTTCCAGAGGCGATCGGCGCGCGGTCATCTGGCCGCAGTCGTCCCAGATAGGTGCCGGCCGGAATGGTGCCGCGGGCCATGGCGGCGCCCGCGCCGGCGTCATAGCCCAGCCGGCGATCGCCGCCCTCTGCCTTGCAAGCGGCCTCGGTCACAGCATCGCGATCGAGATAGGTGCCCGCGGGGAGGTCGGTCCGCGCGGTATAGCAAGGGCCACCCAGGCGGTGTGCGGGACTCTGCGTCGCACCGCGCTCGACCCGGACGAGCCCGGCATGGCGCAATCGGAATTGGCCGCCGGGCACGCGGCTCCGCAACAGGCTGTGGCGCTGTTCCTCGGTCAGAACAATGTCTGCCACGCGGCTAGGCAATCGGGCGATGATCCGATCGCCACCCGAAGGTGCGATCGCGATGTCTGCGATCCGCAGGGCATCGTCGCGCAGGGTGATCGGGATGCCGGTTTCCGCATCGGGCTTCGCCGCGGCAGCGAGCAGAGCCAAAAGAAAGATCGATGCGGGCACCTGACGCTCTATCGCTTCAGATTGTTCGACAGCGAGGATATCTGGTCGGCCGCCTGGATGACCTGGGCGTTGGCGGCATAGGCGCGCTGGATCATCAGCAACTGGACCATCGCGGCCGAAAAATCGACGTTCGACTCTTCGGTCATTCCCTGCTCGATCGTGCCGGTTCCGTCTTCGCCGGCAACGGTCTCGGTCACGCGCGCGTCGTCGAGGGCGCGAAACAGGCCCGGCTTGGCGCGCTCGAGGCTGGCATCGCTGTCGACCCGCACCAGCATGATCTGGCCGAGTTCGACGGTATCGCCATCGGCGGTCTTTGCCGCCACCACGCCGTCGCGTCCGATCGTCAGTTGAGACGCGTCGTCGGGGACGGCGATCAACGATTGCAGCATGCCGCCGTCCGCCGCAGCCAGATATCCGTCGCGATTGACCATCAGCCGGCCGCCGCGCCACAGCAACGTCTGGCCGTCGGGGCCGGCCAGCTCGATGAAGCCGCGCCCGTCGACAGCGATATCCAGCGCGTTCCCGGTAGGCCGCATTTCGCCCTGCAAGGAGATCATGTCGCGCGCGGCAAAATGAACTCCGCCCGATTGCAGCGCATTCGTACGGGCGATTTCCTCCGCCCGGTTCACGGGAGCGGGGCCGCTTCCGACCACCTCGGCAAAGATCACATCGGAGCGCTTGAACGCTGGCGTGTTCACATTGGCAATATTGTTCGCCATGGTTTCGAGCGCGCGCTGCTGCGCACGCAGCGACACGGCAGCGATTTCCAACGCCTGGTTCATTATCCTCTCCTGCCGAATGTCGAGATTGCCTGGCCCACCAGCTGGTCATAGGCGCGCACCATTTGCGCACCGGCTTCGGCCATTCGCTGGGTTCGCACCAATCCGATCATTTCATCCGACAGGACGACGTTCGATCGCTCGATCATGCCCTGTGCGATTTCGCCCCGATCGCTCTCGCCGAGCATCAGCGCCTGATCGAGGCTCATGCCCGACCGGATGGACGCGGCGTCGATATCGTTTCCGATCGCATAAAGGCCGATATTCGCCACGGGGACGCCATCGGACAGCAGGGTTCCGTCAGGCAGAATTTCCGGGGTCTCGGTATCGAGCAGCAAGTCGCCGCCGCCCGCTTGCTGGACAATCCGGCCCTGCGCATCGACGAGGGCGCCTTCCGGGTCGCGCCGGAACTGTCCGCCCCGCGCCAGAAAGAAGCGTTCACCGTCGCGTAGCAGCACATATCCCTCGCCGCGGATCGCAAAATCCAGGCGATTGCCGGTTTCGGTCAGCACCCCAGGCTCAGTAAAAATGGCTGTTTGAGTAGAGGGAAGGCTGCTTCGCCCCAGCGCGCTATTGTCGATCGCACCGGCAATCTCGGTATAGGGAATTTCCCGTTTGTAACCGGGCGTCTGGACATTCGCGATATTCTTTGACGCAACTTCGATGCGACGCTCCGCGCCCGTAATGGCCGCCGTCGCTGCCTCAATAAGCCCCATGATTTTCTCGCCCCATCCCCAGACTCGGGGATCACCTAGTTTCATCTATTTTGCGCAACGGTCAAGCGGGATAATCCATTAATATACGAAGGGTTTTTGCAACTATACAGTGCCCGCATTTCCGCGCATATCTTGGCGCTAACTGTGGCAGGGCTGATTCATGTCTCCCGATCGGGCACTCGACTATCTCAACGACATGCTGTGGAACGCCGCGATCGTGGCGGGGCCTGTGATGGTCGCCACCCTGATCGTGGGCCTGATCATATCGGTGTTCCAGGTCGCGACCCAGATTCAGGAAATCACGCTCAGCTATGTTCCCAAGATTTTGACGGCCGGCATGATATTGATTTTGCTGGGCCCTTGGATGATCGCGCGCATGACCGGTTTTGCCCGCGATCTGTATCTGACGATACCCGCACTGGGCGGCTGACCTGGTCTCGCCCCCTTTGACAGCAAGCCTTCGCGGCAGGTCGGGACGGCGGGCGTTCGCACACTCGCTTCTTGTCCGCTGGTGACCGGCTTCGCGGTTTGATGGTTGTCGCGTCGCGTTGAAGTTCTGCCGCGTCGTGAGACGATACGGGGAAAATGCCTGTTTCATCCATTCTGGATGAATTCAGCCTTCAAATAAGCCCATAGCCCCTAAACTTTACCTGATTCCGCCGGAACGGACCTTTGCAGCCAACGAGTCTGCATGGAACATATTTGCGGGACGTTTTTAGATGGTATCGATATTCACTGGAGCTGGAGCGGGTTTCCAGCGTGGTTCGGGCAATATTCTGGGCGGCGCTGGCCTGTTGGGATCGGCGGTCCAGGGGCGAAGCGGCGAGAGCGTTTCGGTCAATGCGGCGACAGGAAACCTGCTGATATCGCAGCAGGACGACTTCCTGATCGGGCGCGGTCCCGACAGCGCGGTATCGCGAACCTACAACAGCCTGGCGCAGGTCAGCGACGATAATGGCGATCATTGGCGCTTCGGGTCGCAGCGGCGGCTGCAGAACTGGACCGGGACCGCGAACACCGCAGGCGCCACTGTCGACCGGGTGGGCGAGGACGGGTCGGTCATCACCTACACCTATGACGCGGGGCTCGGCTATTACCGTGCCACCGACGGCGCGGGCGCGCACGACAAGATCTTCAATGTCGGCCATTGGATCTGGACCGACGGCGACACCCAGACGCAAGAGGGCTACGACAGTGGCGGTACGCTGCTCGGCATCACCGATACCGACGGCAACAGCGTCGCCTTCACCTATCACGCCCACACCTCCGGCTGGCGTCTGTCGCGCGCGACCACCAGCAACGGCGAGTATCAGGAATATCAGTGGTCGGGCGAGAATCTCAGCCAGATTGTCACCGGCTACACCGACCTTGCGACCGGCACGGCAAAGACGCTGACGCGCACGCGCTATGCCTATGACGGGCTGAACCGGCTGACGCAGGTGACGGTCGACCTCAGCCCGACCGACAACAGCATCGCCGACGGCAAGACCTATGTCACCAACTACAGCTACGACGGGTCGAGCCGCCGCGTCGCGACGATCACGCAGACCGATGGGTCGAGCCTCGCCATTGCCTATGACGCGGCAGGCCGCGTCACCAAGCTGACCCAGACCGTCGCCGCGGGCGACCTGCGCGTGACGCGCATCGGCTATGGCGTAAACGTCACCAGCGTCACCGGCCCCAACGACCAGGTCACGCGGCTTTGGTACGACAACAAGAAGCAGCTTGTGCAGCTGATGAGCCCGCCCGCGACCAAGGGCGGCGTCTCGCAAGTGCTGCAATATGAATATGACACCAGCGGCAATTTGATCCGCACCATCGAGACCGACAGCGTCAATGCCTCGATCCCGGCTAATCTGATCAACGCCGCCGGCTGGGGCGACGGCGAAGTCGCCGGGCGCGGCGAGAATCTCGTCGACGACAGCGGCTGGCCGCAGGATGTCGATGGGACGCTGCCGGCTAACGGCACGATCGGGTCGGGGTGGACCGGCTATTATACCCATGAAACCGAGTGGACGGTGACGACCGGTCCCTATGGTACGACCGTCGTGTCGATGAAGGCGGGGCAGAATGATGCTGCCGGAACGGAAGGCGGTGGCGCACAAAGCCTTGCGTTCGATATCGATGCCTCGAAAGCCTATGAGTTCACTTATTATTTCAAACTGGATGCGCCCGCACGACACAGCATCTATTTTGGAACAGCGACAGGCAACCCCGCGGTTGTCGAGTTTGCTCAGAACGGTACAGCCGAGACCAATCCCTACTTCTTCTCGGCGAGCGCCGCTTGGCAGAATGCCAATCTGACGGTTGGAAAATGGTACAAGGTCGTTGGTTATGTTCTGCCCGAAGGGTCGGCAAATGTGGGCAGCTACGATCATGGCGGAATCTACGACACGACGACCGGCGAGCGGATCACGGTGGTCAACGCCTTTCGCTGGAGCGAGGATCGCGGCTCGAATATCGCGTTCACCCGTTTCTTCAACTATTACGAAACGGCCATCGGCAAGAGCACCCATTTCTATAAGCCCGAGGTCCGCGAGGTGTCGGACTTCGCGATCCTGCGGACCGGCGAAAAGCTCGACATCGTCAAGGACCGCAACCTGATCGAACGGCCGCTTCCCGCGGGCTGGAACGATGGCACAACGGTTGATGGCGACAATGAAGCGCGGTGGAGCGAGATGCTGGGTCCCGATGGGTCGTGGCAGGTCGGGCTCGAAACCGGCCAGTTCGATGGCACGGCGGATGGCGGCGGAAACTATACCAACAGCTTCACGGTCGACCCGACTAAGACCTATCGCTTCACCCAATATGTCCGGAAATCGGACCTGTCGCGCCATTTTCTCTATTTCGGCGTTATCGCTTCCAGTCCCGCCACGGTGAAAAACGCTTGGGACGGCGCCGAGAACGTCAACCCTTATTTCCTGAGTTGGACCGACGATTCTCAGCGGGGTCTTCTGCAGGAGGATCGCTGGTACAAGGTTGTCGGATATGTGCTGCCGCAGGGATCGGCCAATGTGGGATATAGCAGCCTCGGCGGCATATATGATGCGGTCACGGGCGCGCGCATCTGGGATGTGAATAATTTCCGCTGGAACGAAACCATGCCGAGCACCTCGGTGGTTGCGCGCTATTTCAACTTTTATGACGAAACGCAGCACGGCTGGTCGGCTGATTGGCTCGCGCCCGAGGTCGTCGAGCTGGAAAATGGCGACCTCGCCGCTGACAATGCCAACCCGTTCGGCGTCACCTATGACGAAAGCGGACGGATCAGCCGCTTCACTTATGACGCCAACGGCAATCTGCTGACCAGCACCGACGCGAACGGCAATGCCGTCACCCGCACCTATGGCGCGAAGAACGAACTGCTCACCGAAACGCGCAAAGGGACGCATGCGGGGGCGGCTTACGTCGACAACATCGTGCCCGCAGACCTCACGCAATGGTCGATTGGCGGGGTAGCCGCCGTTCCGGGAGGCGTGATCGATGGCCACCCTGCGATGCTCTATACGTCCGCACCTGGTGCGAACTGGTCGGCTGCGTCGGGGAATGCTTACACCGCCGTTGCGGCAGGCGATCAAATGACGTTCGAGCTTACCCTGCAGGCCGTGGGAACGATTACCGAGCAATCGCTCGGAATATATGGCACCCTGAGCGGTTGGGGGCTGGCCGCGGACTCGACGGTGCAAATCCTATCGGGCCCCGGGACAGCGAACGGCGTAGTGGGCGCGCTCTGGCAGATTAGCGGCCTTTCGACCACGCAGGCCACGCGCATCCGGATCACTCGTACCTTCGCCCAGAATGAACCGGCGATGCCCTATTTCTATGTCGACCATCCCGGCGGATACCGCGATGGGGCCCAGTTGCTGGCGGCCGCGCCGAAAGCCAGCCTGTTGCGCGGCGGCAGTACCGACCTGACCACACGCTATGTCTACGACGGCGAGAACCATCTGCGCTATGTGGTGACGCCCGAGGGACGCGTCACCGAATATACATATCATGGCAGCGGCGAGACCTATACGGTTACCGAATATCCGGAGCATGGCTATCCGGTGGGATCGGGTGCCCTGTCCGAAGCGGCGATGAACGCATGGCGCGATAGTATCGCGGACAAGCAGAGCCTTCAGCACAGCTATATGGTCTACGACGCGCGCGGCAACATGACGCAAAAGGTCGACTATGGCTATATGACCTCGGGTGGGACGGGCTGGACGTCCGAAGGCTACACGCACAGCTATTCCACCTATGATCAGTCCGGCAAACTCCTGAACCGCCAAACCGCGACGCTGGCTGCCGAGACCTTCGTCTACGACGGGCTCGGCCGCCTCGTCGGTTCGACCGACATGGCGGGGGGCACGACGACGATCGTCTTCAACGACGCCGCGCTGACGACGACGGTGACGACGGCGTCGGGCGGCGTCACAATCAGCAGCTATAACAAAGCGGGCGATCTGGTCGGGACGGCGCATGGTGGCAGCTACGACGTGAGCGGGTCGGCGAGCTATCGATACGACCAGAGCGGCCGCTTGCGGATCGCGACCGATGCGACCGGGAACAAGCGCTACACGGTCTACGACAAGGCGGGCCGCAAGGTCGCCGACATCGACCACTACGGACAGGTCACCGAATATCGCTATGATGCCGCCGGGCGGATCGCGGCGACGGCGACCTATGCCATCTATCTGACCGCGGCGCAGCTCGCGCTAATCAGCGATCCGAACACCACGGTGGAGATGGAAGCGTTGCGGCCCGCGGCGCACCATTATGACATCTGGAGCTGGGCCATATACGATGATGCCGGACGGTTGATCCAGAGCATCGACGGAACCGGCGGCGTTGCCGTGTTCAGCTATGACCAGTCGGACCGGCTGGTAAAGACCGTTCGTCATTACAGCTGGCTCTCGGCCGCACAATTGGCGGCGTTCCGGATAACGCCGCCGACGGCCTTGACGGTTCCCGTGGCGGATGGGCGCGACACCGTCAGCCGCAACTTCTACGACCGCGACGGACTGCTGATCGGATCGCTCGACGGCGAAGGCTATCTGGCCGAAGTCGTCTACGACAAGGCTGGGCAGAAGGTCGAGGAGATCGCCTATGCGGCGAAGACCCCGGCTTCCTATTGGGATGCGGGCAGCCTCGACCAGCTCCGCGCGAGCGCGGCGCCGGCATCGAGCGCCAACCGACGGGGCCGCTTCGTCTACGACGGCCAGGGCTTCTTGCGCTTTGCCGTCGACAATGCGGGCCAGGTCACCGAATATGTCTATAAGAGCAATGTCGAATGGGGTGCGATCGGGCATGTTCGATCGACGATCCGCCATGCGGTGGCGATTTCGACGAGCGACTTCACCTACGACAATGTGAAGGCGCTCGTCGCGGCGAACGCCTCGCATGCCGCGAACCGGACGAGCTGGTCGGTCTACGACGCGGCGGGCCGCGTTTCCTATGCGATCGACACCGACGGCGCGGTCACCGCCTTCACCTACGATGTCATGGGCAATGTCGTCAAAACCGTCGCGTTCGCGGCGACGCGCCCGACGAGCTCGCTTCCGGTCGAAGGGACGATGAACGACTGGCGCGACGCCAATATCGGGAACGCCGCCAACCGCATCAGACGCAACTGGTATACCGCGGGCGGAGACCTGCGCTTCACGGTCGATGGCGAAAACTATGTCCGGCGGTTCGATTATGATGCCGAAGGACGCGTCACGGCCGAGGTTTTCTGGTCCGGCAAGGTCACGGTAACCGACGCGACGACGATTGGCGACATCGATTCCATAACCGCCGCTTCGAGCCCGGCCCTTTCGCTTGGAAAGGTCTATGATGCCGCCGGGCGCCTCTATATTTCCTATGACGGCGAAGGCGTCGCCACCGTTTATACATACCGCGCCGACGGCGTGCCCGCGACAATCTATTACGCCTATGGCACCGCCGATCAGAGCATGATGCATTTTGCCACCGATGGCGCTGGCCGTGTCGTTGCGGAATATTCGGCGTGGGGCGAAGCCGAACAAAGCGTCGTCCAATATGGCTATGACGGGCTCGGCAACCGGGCCAGCAGGACCGACGCACGCGGTAAGGTTACCTATTACACCCATGACGAAGTGGGCCGAGTTCTCACCGCGACCGACCCTGCGGGCGGGGTGACGGCTTACGAATATAACGCGTTCGGCGAGGTGGTGAAGACGACCGATCCGAAGGGCGGGGTCACTCATAGCTATTATGACGAGCTCGGCCGCGTTGCGAAGGTGCGCGATGCCGAGGATTATGTCACCGAGACGAGTTACACCCGCTTCGGCGAAATTGCGACGATCACCCGGCGCTACAACAAGACCGTGAGCGCAGCCAGCACCACGACCCCGCCCAGCGTGACCGCGCATGCGCAGGACGCGACGACATCGTTCGAATATGACAAACGCGGGCTCGTCATCAAGACGACCGATGCCGAGGGCTGGTTCGAAAGCCATGTCTACGACGCCTTCGGGAACCGCGAACGGACGATCGGCAAGTCGGCGGGCGCCTCGAAGATCGCGGGGGGCACGACCTATTATGCCTACGACCGCCGCGGTCTTCTCGTCGCCGAAACCTTGCCCGCGCCGTCGGCGGACAAGGACGCCAATGTCCTCGCCTATTATGTCACCAACAGCTACGCCTATGACGCGCGCGGCAACCGTATCCAGAAGATCGAGGCTGCGGGCCTGCCCGAGGCACGCACGACCAGCTATGTCTATGACAAGGCGAACCGGCGGACCGAGACGCGGATGGATGTCATCCGTGTCGTTCCCTCGAGCGGCCTCAACATCGTCGACACGCGCATCGACCGGATCAGCTATGACGCGCGCGGCAATGTGACGAGCACGACCGACGGGGCAGGGGCGCGGACGGTCTATTATTACGACGATCTCGACCGGGTTGTCGTCACGATCAATGCGGTTGGGACCTATTCGGCCAATATCTATGACGAGAACGGCAATATCACCGCGACGACGGTTTATGGAACCGCGGTGGCGATACCCGCCGACGGCGGCGCCAAGGAAGAAAAACCCGCGGCGCCGGGCGGGGACGCACGCGTCACCCATTTTGCATATGACAATCTGAACCGCCTGCTGACCAGCAGCGTCGCGGGGATCGCCAGCTATGTCTTCAACGGCTCGACTTGGGTGCGGTCGACCGATCCGATCGTCACGACCTACGAATATTCGGCGATTGGCGATGTGGTGCGCAGCTTCGATGCCAACGGCAACGCGGCCTATTATTATTACGATCGGCTGGGGAACAAGACCGCGCAGCTCGACGCCGGCGGCTATCTCACGACCTGGAGCTACGATGGCGAAGGGAATGTCCTCGCCGAGCGGCGCCATGCGACGCGCTTCACCGGATCGCCGACGACGGCCTCACCGCCGGGCGTATCGACGAGCGCCGCCGATCGCGTCACCCAATATAGCTACGACCGCAACGGAAACCGCCTGATCGAACAGCGCCTCGACGTCCTTGTCCACAACGGCTCGGGCGGGACGAGCAACATCCACGCGACCCTCTATTTCCAGTACAACGGTCTTGGCCAGGTCGTGCGCAAATATGAAGCGACGGGCGAGGATATCCAGTATCTCTACGATAGCGCGGGCCGCGTAGGGCGCGAGATCCGCAGCGCCTTCACCAGCCACCAAGGCACCAGCGTCACCCCGACCATCGACTATTTCTACAACGGCCTCGGCGACCTGACCCGCACCGTCGCGGCGGGCGCAGGCGACACCGCCGCGCGCGTGACCCGGTACCAATATGGAACGGGCGGTGTGCTCGAATGGGTTCAGGATGCCAGCGGGCAGACCGTCTATCATTATCAGGACATCGCCGGGCGCAATCCGGGCACGCTGGTCAACCATCAACGGTCCGATGGCACGGTGATCGCGTCGCGGGCATACAGCCTGCAGGACCATCTGGGCCGGGTGACGGAGACGCTCAGCTATTATTACGACTATACCGCCGGCGCCGGTTGGGACTGGGGCGTTCCCTATCGCAACGTCTATAACGCCTATGGCGAGGTCGTGACGACGACGGTGAACGGCGCGACGAGCGGCGAGAACCGCTACGATGGCGCGGGCCGGCTGGTCGCGACGACATCGGGCGACGGGGTGTGGAAGCATTTCGGTTATGACAAGAACGGCAACCAGACGATCGCGATCACCTCGGCGGGGGCGAGTCTTGCGGGGCTGAGCTTCGACCAGGCGCTGGCGCTGGCCGGCAACGAAAATGTCAACGCGACCTATACGATGTACGACGCGCGCGGACAGGCGGTCGGCGTCACCGAGGAACAGCGGCGGCTGAGTGCGGGCACCGTCCAGACTCTCACCTCGACGCGCAGCACCAACGCGTTCGGCGAGGTGGTGAGCGAGACCAATGCCGCGGGTGCGACGACCACATATGGCTACAACAATATCGGCCGGATGATCCGTAGCGAAGGCCCGGCAGCCAGCATCACTTTGGAGAATGGCGCCGTCCAGACGGTCCGCGCTGCACAGGACTTCTACTACGACCAATCGGGCCGCCTGGTCGCAACGCGCGACGCGAACGGCAGCTATGATGGCAGCGGCACCAAGGTGGCGAACAGCGGCAACCTGACGCTCCTCACCCTGCTCGCGGGTACCGGCTACAACGGCAGCGAAGCGCTGGTGTCCCAGCAGATTGCCGCCGACGGCGGGATCAAGCAGACGAAATACGACATCCACGGCGACGCGCGGACACTGATCGACGAGATCGGCCGCACGACGACACAGCTGTTCGACGG
>NZ_JBWKNS010000009.1:0-2625 GCF_059415685.1 Sphingopyxis sp. GW821-FHT10B01
CGCGGCCCCATATACCCGAAGAGGTAGGCGGCGACTTTTCGCATTTGTATTTCCTCGGCGCCTTCTGTGATGCGGTATCTTCGGTGGTGGCGGTAGATATGTTCGAACGGCTTGTGGCGTGAGTAGCCGATGCCGCCATGGACCTGCATCGCGCGGTCGGCGGCTTCGCAGACGAGACGGTTCGCCCAATAGTTGCACATGCTGACCTTATCGGAGAGGATATGTTCGATCTCTCTGTGCGGGGTGTTGTCCATGTCCCACGCGGTCTTGCGGATCAGCAGCCGCAGCATCTCGGCCTGCGTCGCGAGCTCGACGAGCGGGAACTGGATCGCCTGGTTCTTCGCCAGCGCCTCGCCGAACGGCTTGCGCTGGCGGGCGTACTTCACGCTCTCCTCGATGCAATAGACCGCCGCGCCCAGCGAGCTGGCCGCCTGCCGGATGCGGTTCTGGTGGACGAAGCTCTGCGCGATCGCGAGAGCGCCGCCCTCGGGGCCGAGCCGCGCCGCGTCGGGCACCCACACATCGGCGAACGTCATGCGCGGATGGTCGGTCGGCATGTTGAACGTCCACATATATTCATCGACCGTCATGCCCGGCGTCCCCGTCGGCACGAGCAGGCAGGTGATGCCCTTCGCATCGCCGTCCTCGCCGTCGGTGCGGCAGAAGGTCGCGCAATGCGTCGCGACATGCATGCCGGTGATCCACATCTTGCGCCCGTCGATCCGCCAGCCATCGACGCCGTCCCGCGTCTCCCTGACCGCGCGCGTCTCCATATGCGTCGCGTCGGAGCCGTGATCGGGCTCGGTCAGCCCGAACGCGGTGCGCCGCCTGCCCTCGAACCCGCCGAGGATGAACTCCTGCTTCTGCTCGTCGCTCGTCGCAAACTGCTCGAACATCTCGACGAACGGGAAGTTGCCGACGATGCTGTGCTCGTTCTGCAGGTCATTGTGCAGCCCGAGGCCCTTCGCCGCGAAGTGCTCGCGGATCACCGCCATCGCGAGGTTCGATCCGTCCTTGCCGCCGTACGTCTTCGGCGCCGAGAAGCGCCAGTGCCCCGCCGCATCGGCCAGCCTCGTCGCCTGCTTCAGAAGCTGTTCCCACTCATGGCGCGGCAGCCCCTGATTGTCCCAGTCGGTGCGCGCATGCTCGCGGCGGTGGTCGAAGAAGCGGATATTGTCGTCCGCAAGCTCGAGCGGCTTGATCTCGGCTTCGATAAAGGCGTCGAGCTCGTCCAGATACGCCTGCAGGTCGGCGGGCATCGCAAAATCCATGTCTCTCTCCCGGTTATCTCTATCCGCGCCACTCGGCGCGCGCTTGGCCAAGCGCGGTATATTTGGGGCTGTCGATGGCGCATTTATCGAGCACGGCGCGGCGCAGCGCCGCGAGCAGGCCCGGCTCGGCGAGCGTCGTGGTTCCCGACAGCAAGGCCGCGGCAAGCGCCGCATCTTCGGCGCGCACGCCAGCCTCCAGATCGCGCAGCACGATGCCGAGCGCGTTCATCGCCACCACCGCCTCGAACCTGGCGTGGCCCTCGGCACCCGGCTTGATCGACCCTTCGATCCAGTCGCGTACCGCTTGCACCATCTCGGCATTGGTCGGCTCGCCGGTCGGCGCGGGCGCGGCGTCCGGCGATGGCGGTAGCGCCCTTTCCCGTTCGGCCTCGGGCGCTTCCGCTTCGAGCAGCAGCAAGAGGTCGAGCTCCTGCTCGGCGGTCCGCCGGCCGATCACCACGCGCTCGACCGTCCGGTCCGCACCGCTCCGCCACATATGCCCCATCTGCAAACAACCGAGCGCCCACCAGAGCGTCCGGTAGACAAGCCAGAAGTGGAAGCGATCATGGTCGACCCGCACGCCCCCCGCCGCCTCATAGGCCGCAAAATAGTCCTCGAGGCTGCCCACCCCGAACGCCGGCCTGTCCAGCCGGCCGAACCGCCACACCGTCATGCAGCCGAACGCCAGATCCTCATGCGCGTCGCCGCGGTGCGCCAGCTCCCAGTCGAGCACCGCCGCCAGACCGTCACCGTCCACCATCACATTGCCCATGCGGTAATCGCCATGCACCAGCACCGGTTCGGCCGCCGCGGGCAGATGATCCTCGCACCACCGGATCGCCAGCGCGATCACCGGCCGGTCGCCGCCATACGACAGAAAGCGCGCCTTGAGCTCCGCCAGCGACGCCCCCGTGTCCATCAACGGGATCGCCGCCGGAATGACCGCGCGCGGCAGCGCATGGATGCGCGCCAGCTCGCGGCCGAGGTCCGCGATCAGCGAGCGCGGCGGATCGGCCAATATCTTCGCCGGCGACACCTCCGCCATCACGCGGCGCATCACATAGCCCGTGCCCATGCCGTCGCCGTCCTCGAGCACGCCGACCACCTCCGGCGCCTTCACCCCCGCATCAAAGGCCGCCATCACCAGCGCCGCCTCGTCGACATGACCGAACGGACGATCCGCCATATACGCCGCCGACGGCGCGCGGCGCAGAACATAGTCCCGACCCGCCCACGCGAACGCAAAGCTCTCCATGTTCGCACCACCAGACAAGCGCTCAAGACCACCGAGCACGCCAGGACCCGCAACACGCGCCATCAAAGCTGACAATAATATGGAAAATGTCGTCATGCG
>NZ_JBWKNS010000010.1:0-2237 GCF_059415685.1 Sphingopyxis sp. GW821-FHT10B01
ACGAAATACGACATCCACGGCGACGCGCGGACACTGATCGACGAGATCGGCCGCACGACGACACAGCTGTTCGACGGCATGGGCCGCGTGACGCAAGTGACCCGCGCGGGCGGGCTGGTCGACAGCTACGCCTATGACGGTCTCGGCCAGCGCATCAAACACTGGAACAATGCCCTCGGCAGCGGCGACGCCGAGACCACCGATTACGACACCCAGGGCCGCGTCATCAAGACCCGCGCCTTTGGCGGCGATATCACCACGACGGCTTATCATTGGAGCGGCACGCTCGTCGGAAACGGCACCGGCACGGCGGCGGGCGGGTGGACGCAGGTCACGACGATGGCCAGCGGTTACAGCGCCACCGAACAGACCGACCTGTTCGGTCGCACCGTGTGGAAGAGCGATCTGGGCGGGCACATCACCTATTTTGTTTTCGATGCCGCCGGACGTCAGATTTCGAACAGCGTGGGCGGCGCAACGCAGACGATCAGCTATTTCAACAACGGTCAGGTGGCGCAGATCGTCGATGCGGTGGGGTCTGGCCTCAATACGATCACTGCGACCTTCGGCTATGACGCGGCGGGCAACCGCACCTACGAAGGCTATGCGGGGACGGTCTACAGCTTCTACTTCCCCTATGGCACCACCGCCGCGTCGCAGACCTTGCAGAATGCGACGATCGCCTATGACGCGCTGGGCCGGGTCACGAACGTCACCGACCGCGACGCCGCAGGCAACGCGCGCGTCACCATTGCCAACGAATATGACGCGGTGGGCAATATCCGCCGGACCAAGTCGACCTATCCGAACCTCGCCTATCCGCAATATGCCAATGACACGACCGACAAATGGTTTCGCTATGACAGCATGAACCGGATCGTGATCGCCGACGGCCAGCTCCTCAACGGTCAGGTCGTCGCGGGCGGGTGGGGTTCCGAAGTCTCTTACGATGCCGCCAGCCAGCGGCGCGTGCAGACGCGAAACGCGTGGCTGACCGGCTACTCCTATACATGGATTCCCTATCAGGATCCAGGCGGCGGCTGGCAAAACCCCGAACCGATCGGCGGCGAGAATGGCACATGGGACTATGTCGCGGTCGGCTATTCGGGCCAGCGGCGCGAGGAATATGCCTATGACGCGGCCGGCAATCTGACGACGGTCCACTTCGCCGAGACGGGCTATTCCGACAATTACGACGGCACGGTGACCAGCACCGGGGCCTTCGCCGCATCGGTCCTGCGCGCGCAGACGCAATATGACGCAATGGGCCGGACGACGCGCTATCTCGAATATGGAACAAATGGCGGTGTCACGCGCGATCGCTACAACATCGTCTATAATGGCCGGTCGCAGGTCACGTCGGAATCGCTGTCGCAGCTGAAGGTCGAAAGCGGCGCCTGGAACACCTATGTCACGCACAGCGTCACCAATTACGGCCTTGGCGGCGTCCAGAACTGGACAACCGCCGATAATTGGAAGAACGGGTCGGATTCGGCGATGGCCGACACGCGCTCCGACTTCGTCTATGCTTGGTGGAACGATGCGGTCGTATCGTCGTCGAGCTTCGACAGCGACACCGGCTCGGGCTCGAACCCCGTCTTTTATAGCTATTATGGCTATGACGGTTTCGGGCGCCTCGCCCATGTCAACATCCAGGACGGACGGCCGCGCACCGTGTCCTTCGCATCGACCCCCGAAGGTCAGGTGCTACTACGCAAGGAACGCAGTGCGGCGGCAAAAAATCCCGAGGACCAGCGCCTGTTCCTCGCCGGACGCCAGGTGGGCGAGCTCACCAACAACGGCAATGGTGAGGAAAGCCAGACCGACTATGCCCAGTTGCTCAACTACCAGCGCAACTGGACCGCGAACAGCCAGGCGGCGCCGTTCCGCTGGAACACCACCGGCGGGGTGACGCGCGGGACCTTCGGCACCTCGGCGGGCTATGATTTCATCAACCCCGAAAATACGCGCGACGGCGGCGGCTACACCGTTCGCTCGGGCGACAGCCTGGAATCGATCGCGGCGTCGCTGTGGGGCGACCCGTCGCTCTGGTACAAGTTGGCCGAGGCGAACGGCCTGTCGGGCGGCGGCGCGCTGATCGCGGGACAAAGCCTGATCGTTCCGTCGGGCGTTGTCGGCATCCACAACAATGCCGACAGCTTCCGCGTCTACGACCCCAATCGCGCGCTCGGCGACCTGTCGCCGACCACCCCCAAGCCGACAAAGAAGGGCGGTAA